>JAQSCO010000057.1:0-46974 GCA_029945445.1 Lacunisphaera sp.
TTGCCCGGCGAGGCAAAGCGGCCGATCGGATCAAAGATGACCGGAAACGAGAACTTGCCGGCATTGGCCGCGAGGAATTTGTCGTAGTCCTCCCGCGAGCAATAGGAGATGAGCGCAACGAACTGCACGTTCTGCCCGGCATAGTTGCGGGCCCACGTCTCCTCGAAGGCGACGAAGTCGGAGGCGTTGAGCGCGTTCCACACGTTGAGCACGACGGTCTTGCCCTTGGCGAGGTCGGAGAATTTCACGGGCTGGCCATCGGGACCCTGCGCGGTGAAGTCGACCAAGGGCAGCGGCTGTCCCTTCACCAGCTTGCCCATGCCTTCGAAGAACGGCGGCGGCGGGTTCTTCGCCGTCTCCGCGGCCTGGATGGCACTCTGCTTTGCCTCTTCGGCCGCGGCCACGAGCGCTGCCTTGCCCCTGGTGGCGAGGGCCTCGTCGATTTTCACGCCGGCGAGCGCGAGCGCGCCCTCGGTGCGGGGGTCGCCCTCCCCGCCGTTGCCGACGATGGTGGCGACGATCTTGCCGTCGCGGCCGATCACGAACTGCGTGGGAATGCCCACGACGCCGTAGAGGGCGGAAGAGGCGCGTTTGTCAAAAGTGGCGGAGCCGCGTTCGTTCGGGTCGGCGGCGAAGAGGATGGCGGCGTATTTTTCCTGGTTGGCGGGCACCCATTTCTCAAAAGCCGCGCGGGTGTCGCTCGTGCAGGAGGCGAGGACGACGACGTCCTGGTCCTTGTATTGCGCGGCGATCTTCGCGGTGTGCGGAAACGAGCCGATGCACGGGCCGCACCACGTGGCCCAGAAGTCGAGGATGACCACCTTGCCCTTGAAGTCGGACAGCTTCACGTCCTTGCCGGCCAGGTCCTTCATCACGAAGTCGGGTGCCACCGCGCCGGCGGCGAGGGTCGCGGGCCGCGCGGGCGCGGGCTTGTCAGGCGCGGGCGCCGGCTTGATCGTGGCGGCGGCCATCATGCCACCAGCCGCCTCGGCGGGCTTGCGCGCGGTGGAGCCGGCGGGAAAGAACTCCTTGGGCTTGTCCTCCGCGGCGAGTTCGACGCCCGCGAGCATGAGGAGGTTGGCCAGCCCGGCGTGGGTGCCGGGACCATAGCCGACGTAATTGCCGACCAGCTTGCCCTCGGCGTTGATGACCAGGGTGGTAGGCAGCGGCGTCAGGGCCCCGCCCGAGAGTTGCATCATGATGGTCTTTTTCATGGCCTCTTTGTCGCCGGCGGCCGGCTTGCCGACCGGGTCGAACACCGTCGTGAAGGTATACTTGCCCTTGCTGGCCTCAACCCACTTGTCGTAGTTGGGCCGGGTGTCGAAACAGCAGATGCCGAGGAAGACCACGCCCTTGGCCGCATACTTGCGGTGCATCTCCTCATAGTGCGGCATGGCCTGCTGGCAGGGGCCGCACCAAGTCGCCCAGAAATCGAGCACCACGGTCTTGCCCTTGGCGAAGTCGGAGAACTTCGCCTCCTTGCCGTCGTTCGTCATCACGGTGAAATCCGGCAGCACGTCGCCGGCCTTGAGCTTGCCGTATTTCTCGCTGAATGGCGCCTTCGGGGCGGCTGGCTGCGCCGCGGTCGTGCCGCCGGCCGGGGCCGGGGTGCCGCCCATCGGCATCGCGCCGCCCGCGGCCACGAGGGCGTCCATGTGCTCCTGGGTGAGCTTGACGCCATTGCGGGCCAACATCGAGTAAGTCATCGCGATGACTTTGTCGCCCATGCCGATGGCGCCGCTCCAGAGCTTGCCCTCAGCGCTGAGAACGGCGGTGGCGGGATACATGCCGACACCGAAGATCGTGTTGGTGGCGTTCTCCGCCCAAGCCTTGCCGGCCGGATCCCACGCGACCGAGAATCCGGGATGGGGATTGGCGGCGACCCACTTGTCGAAGTCGGCACGCTCAGTGGCGGAGAACACAGCGAGCACGTTGAGCGGCTGGTCCTGATAGGCGGCGGCGATTTTCGCGAGCCACGGCTGCGGGCCGTTGCCCGTGCAGAACTGCACGAGCAGCGTCTTGCCGCGGAAGGAGGAGAGCTTGACCGGCTGGCCGTCCTTGCCCGTGACAGTGAAATCGGGCACCTCGGCGCCGCGCGTGATGCTGCCGAATTTTTCGGGCGTAAAGCCGCCGCTGGCGGGCGCGGGTGCACCCATGCCGATCATGGCGGTAGCGGCGGGCATCGCGGGAGTCTTGCCAACCATCGGAATGGACTTCCGCTCGCCGGGCTGCTTCTTCGGCTCAGGCGGAATCGCCGCGAGGTCGACCTTGGCGCCGGCGCGGGCCAGCGCGTATTCGAGGCGGTAGTCCTCGCCGGGGCCGCCGCCGCTGAGCGTCTCGACGATCTTCCCGTCGCGGCCGATCACGAACATGGTCGGGAAGCCGGACACATGATACTTCGTGTTGAAGACGGACTCGTTCCAGCCGTCGCGGCCGGCGGGATCGAACGCCATGAGGAAGGTGTATTTCCCCTCGCTGCGCTTGATCCAGCCGTCGTAGGCCTCCCGGCTGTCGTCGGCGGTGATGCCGAGGAGCACGACGCCTTGGTCGGCATATTTGCGGTAGATACGATCGTTGTTCGGCATGGCCGCCTGGCAGGGCCCGCACCACGTGGCGGAGACGTCGACGATGACGATCTTGCCGGCGAAGTCGGAGAGCTTGATCGTCTCCCCCTTCGGTCCAGTCACGGTGAAATCGGGGGCGACATCACCCGGGGCCAGCCCGCGGGCGCCCGGGGCGGTGGCACTTGAGGCCGCCACCGTGGCGGGCGCGTCCGCGGCGCGGAGCGAGAACGTCGCCGCACCGAGCACGACCGTGAGAACAAGCAGACGATAGGGAAATTTCATAGGGGAAAAAACAAAGGGACCCGCGGGCGCGCATTGGGTTGCATGCCAGCGGATCAATTTCTGCGGAATGGTCTACAGCGGCAGATTGAACGAGAACTCGTAGGCGCGCCCGAGGATGAGCTGCTTGTGGAGGCCGGCGTTGAACCCCCAGAGCGTATCGGAGAACGGGGGCTGCTTGTCGAAGACGTTGGTCACGCCGACATTCACGCGCAGCTTCTTGCCGTAGCCGCGCCAGAGGCCCTGCTTGAACTCGTAGCCGACCCGCAGATCGAGCTTGCTGACGGAGGGCGTCGGGAAATACGTGACCGAGGTGCTGTTCGACACCAAGGCATTGCCGGCGTTGTTCGTCTTAAAGCCGTCGAGATACCAGAGGAACGCCGAGGCGGTCCAAGATCCCTTGTTCCAGAAAAGGGAGCTGTTGTATGACCACTTGGGCGGTGAACCGGTATCCTCCTCGAGGACGACGGGCGGCTGGCCCGGGATGACTTGCCGGAAGGCCTCCAGCGTGTGGCTGGCGGCGACGTTCAGGCGAAAGCGACCGATTTGCTGCCAAGGCAGCGTGTAATCCACCGCGATGTCCATGCTCCGGTTCACAAGGCGGCCGAAGTTGATGAAGGTCTGGTTGACGCCCGTGATTTGGCCGGGCTGGTTGAGCGCGATGTCCGCCGCCGTCGGCGCGAGCCGGGTGATTCGGGTCGGAAAGAGCGCCTCGTTGTTGATCATGTTCTGGGCGCTGAGGATCTGCAGCACATTGGCCTGCTTCGTCTCGTAGTAATTGACCTGCAGATTCAGCCCCTTGACGAACGTGGGCTCATAGACCAGGCCCACAAAGGTGTTGTCGGATGTCTCCGGCTGCGGCGTGGGACTGGAGCCGCGGGTGACGATGACGCCGGGCGTGGAGGCCGGGTTGCGCAGCGGATCCGTCAGCGTCAGGGTCTGGTTCGCGGCCACCACCAGATATTCGTTGGTGCTGGGGGCGCGGAAGCCTTGGCCCCAGCTGCCGCGGATCAGGACGGATTTGAACGGGCTCCACGACACGCCGTATTTCGGCACGGACTTGGAGAACAGACCGTCCTCCTCATAGCGGCCGGCGAGTTGAAAATCGAGCCGCTGGAGCAGCGGGCGGGCGTTGCCCTTGCCGAAAGCGGGCAGGTAAAGCTCGGCGAACACGGCCTTGGAATCCTGCCCACCCTCCACCACCGTCGAGGTGGCCAATGGCACGACGGCGCTGGAATAGTTGGTGGTCCGGCTCCAGACCTTCGATTTGGAAGTGGAGCCGCCAAAGGCCAGCTTCACCGTGCCGCCCTTGTAGGTGAACAGGTCGCCATTGGCGTCAAAGTCTACGCTCTCATACTTGGATTTGCTGTAGAGCTCGGGATAGACCGACAGGGTCTCGAGCTGCGCCGCCTGCGAGGGCGCGCCGGCCGCGTAGAAATCGATGAAAGGGTTGAAGCGCAGCGCCGGGTCCGGATTGATCAGCAGATTGGCGAAGCCGGCCCCGTTGAAGTTGCGGGTGGTCTGGCGCACGGACTGGTCCTGCCACGAGTAGCTCAGGTCCCACTCCCAGTTGCCCACATTGCCCCGCAGGCCCAGGCCCACGGCGTCGTCCAGCGTGCGCACGCGCTGGGTGGTGGAGCCCCAGTCGGGCAGGATCATGCCGACCGTGACGTTCTGGTTGAAGGGATTGAAGGCCGCCGGCAGGCTCACCGCCGAACCAAAGCCACCGGTGACCGAGGTGACCGGTTGCGAGCGGATCAGGCTCCGCGTATCGCTGGTGCGGTAACTCGCATTGGCCTCGAGCCGGTCACTGACCCGGTAGCGCAGGTTGCCGCTGGCGCCCCGGCGCTTCGACTCCCCCACCAAATCGAGGAACGAAGCGGTATTCGCCCGGCGCTGGCCGGAAGCGTTGGTGACGCTGGCGGGGGCAACGATATTGGTCGTCGGGATAAAGGCCGAGATCGCGGGCGTGCCCGTCGAACCCGCTGGCACCAGGACAACCCGGATGCCGGGAATGGCATCGAACGTTCCCGTCACCACGCCGCCGGAAGCCTGGATCACGGCGGGATAACCCCAGTTGAGGGTGTAGTTGCGGCCGTTAAGCGTCGAGCCGTCGGTCAGGAGGATGCCGCGCGGGATGGCGGTGTGATCCTGATTCTTCGAATAAGCCCGTTGCGAGGCGGCCAGGTTCTCGCGGCCGAAGTAATCGAGGGAAAGCGTGCCGCTCAGCTTGCCGCGGATAAAGCCGGCGGTGATCGTGGCGTTGCGCTCCTCGCCGCCGCCGTGCTCGCTGGCCTTGTAGCCGCCACTCAGCTCCGTGCCGTTGTAGTCCTTCTTGAGGATAATGTTGATCACGCCGGCGACCGCGTCGGCCCCGTAGATGGCGGAGGCTCCGTCGGTCGTCACCTCGATGTGGTCGATCATGCCGAGCGAGATGGTGTTCAGGTCGACGAAGCCCTGCCGGGTGTCGGACCCCTTGTTGCCGTTGCCGGACTTGGCCACCCGGCGGCCGTCGACGAGCACGAGCGTGGAACCGGCGCCGAGGCCGCGCAGGGACACGCCGGACACGCCGCTCTGGGCGATCGGCGCGTCGGAAGCACCCAGCACGAGGTTGAAGGCAGCCGAAGTGGTCTCCGTGCGCTGGCCGAAGTCGGGATTGAACTCATCCGGCGCGCTGCTGCGGCCGGACGCGATGCCGGAGTAGACCTGAGGAATCCGCGAGAGGAAGTCCGCCAGCGTCATGGCGCCGGTCGCCTCGATGTATTCGCGGTTGTAGGTGTTGACCGGTGACGGACCCTCCGCCTCCGTCTGGCGGATGCGGGAGCCGAGCACCGTGTATTTCTCGAGCTTGATGGCGCCGGTTTCCGTCTTCTCCATCTTAGCCGTCTGGGCGTCTGCCTGACGGCTATCGGCGTTTTTTTCCAGGCCAGGTTCGGGGCGCAGGCCGAGCGCGCCTGTCTTCTCGTCCTGGACGACGACGAGGCCGGTCCCCGCCACCATTTTCTCCAGGGCCGCGCGGGGTGTCATCTCGCCTTGGGCCGCGTTGGTCCGGACGCCGGCGACGGCGTCAGTGGGAAACAGCACCTCGACCCCCGCCTGCTGGGAAAACACCTTGATTGCGGCCGGTGCCTTGTCGGCGGGCACGTCGAATTTCTTGGCCGTGGGTTCCGAGGCAAAAGCGACGGCGGCCAGGAGAAGGGCGGCGGTCATCGCGAGGAAGCCGCGGGAAACGCGGCGGGTGCTGTGGGTGTGCATGGTGACTAGGTGACGGGTGTGTGGGCAGCCGGCGCACGGCCGGCCGTGTGGTTCCAATTACTCAGACGCCCCGGCCGGCAAAATCTGTTACAAGAAAATCTCCGACCGGGCGGAAGGCGCTTGCTTCGGCCGGTCCTGGTGGACCCAGCTCCCGCTGGGCCGCGACTGAGCCCTCCAGCAAGGCATCACCGATCCGGCCTCACTTGGCCGGGCGCAGGACGATTTCGCCGTCGCCGTTCCGCACGGACGTCGCGACCTCAATCTCCTCCAGCATGCGGACAAAACCCTCGGGATTGTCGGACCGGTAGTTGCCGGTAACGCGGAATTCACCGAAACCCTTCCCCTCAATCCGCAATTGCAGGCGGTTGTGCCGGTTCATCAGCGCGACGGCCTCCGCCAGCGCCATGCCTTCAAACTCCAGACGGGGCAGGCGCCAGGCAAGCCGCGCGTTCATCTGATCATCGTTCATTTCCTGCGGCTGCGACAAGGCTTCCGCCTCGGCCGGCACCGGCCCATTGACCGTCCGCGCAATGGCCGGGCGCAGCCGGATCAGGGCGAAGCGCACCTTCTTGCCAGCTTCCACGCGGACCGGGTTGCCGTCCGTAGTGCCCGTCGCGGAAATCCGTCCGACGTCGACGGCGCCCTCCTTCACCACGACCTCGACGGCCGTCGGCTGCATCTGCACGGCGAACGCCGTGCCGACCGCGCGCACAACCACGCCGTTGGACTCAACATAGAAGGGCCGGTCCTTGTTCTTCTCCACCCGGAAAAACGCCTCGCCCTTCACCAGCTTCACCCGGCGCTCCGTGGCGGAATACCGCACTTCGATCTCGGCGCCGGCATTCAGCTCGACGATCGAGCCGTCGGGCAGCTTGCGGATCGGATCGTAGGCGGGGGCTGGCGCGACCTGGGCGACAGCGGACGGTTGCGTCGGCAACCCCCGGCCCGGCGCGGCAACGCGCCATTGGAAATAGAACAACCCCGCTGCCAGCGCCAGGCCGGCGGCGACGCCCGCCTGCACGCGGCGCGCCTTGCGCTGGCGGGTGCGCACGGCGAGCTGGTCGAGGATCACACTCGCGGCGCCGCGCTCCTGCACGCGGTCGAAGACCGACCAGGCCTCCGTGAACCGGTCAAAGGCGTCCGCATGCCGCGGGTCGCCCGACAGCCAGTCCTGGAAAATCTGCTGCTCCTCCCGGGTCAGACCGGCGTCGGCGCGCGTCACCCAGTCAGCGGCGGCCGTCTCGATGGCCGCGGGCAGCGGCGAGCGGCCGGATTGGGTCACGTGAGTTTTCGCGTTCATGGGGTTTTCAGCCGGCGGCGCATATCCTCGGCGACGCGGCGCAGGCCGCGGGCGGCCTGGACCTGCACGGTCTGCTCGGACAGGCCGAGGCGGGCGGCGATGTCCTTCTGGGACACGCCCTGGAGTTTGCGGAGGATGAAAATTTCACGGCAGCGGGCCGGCAGCGCGTCGATGGCATCCACCAGCAGCTCGATTTCCTGCTGGCGGGTGGCGGCCGACGCGGCGTCGGGTCTATCATCTATGACGAACAAAGCGGCCAAATCTGTTACGCCGTCGATGGGCGAGCGCCGGCCGCGCCGGATCGTGTCGAGGGCGAGGTTGCGGGCGATGCTGAACAGGAAGGCCTTGGCCGAGGCGATCGGGTGCAGCGCCCGGGCCTTCCAGATGCGGAGGTAGGATTCCTGCACCACGTCGTCGACGTCGCGCACCGCCGGGAAGCGCCCCCGCAGATAGGCCCGCAGCGACGAGTCGTGCGGATGCACGTCCTCGGCAAACCACTTCTCGGGCGGCTTGGGCTTGTTGGGTGGAAGACTCACAGGCGCCTCAGGGCGCTACACTCACACCGACGCGGAAACCAGCCCAAAATGGCCATCCGTCATCCGTCCGGCAGAACGCCCACATCGGACCAAGACGGAATTATTTCCACTCAGGGCGTGGCGGGTTTCGGGGCTGGGAGCGCCGCGGCGGCGGGCAGGATGGTGACGCGCGACGCGTGCTCGCGGCTGAGGTAGGTCTTGGCGAGCGTGCTGAGTTCGGCGGCGGTGATCGCCTCGAGATCGGGCAGCCGGGTGCGGGCCCAGTCGAGCACCTCGGGCTTCTCCTGCGCGCGGGCCAGCACGGCGCCGCCCCAGTAGCCGTTGGTGCGGAGCGATTCCTTCGCGGCGGTCAGCGCAGGCTGCCGGGCGCGGTTCAGCTCATCGTCCGTCACGCCCTTCGTCGCCAGGTCGTCGCCGATGGCCACAATCAGGTCGGTGATCTTTTCCGCCATGGCGGGATCGACCACGCAGCCGGCCTGGAGGTAACCGTAGCCAGAAAAGGTGTCGCTGGCATTGCTGCCGGCGTTGGGGCTGTAGGTGCCGCCGATTTCCTCGCGAATCTTCACGCGGAGGCGGTCGTTGAGCACGCTGGCCAGCAGGTTCAGCCGGCGCGCACGCTTCACCTCCATGCCGTCGGTCGTGGGCCAGTAAACCACCACGTTGCCCTTGGGGATCTCGGAGGCGATGGGATAGCTCTTGTTGAAGGGCGCGGCGGGGAAGGATACTTTCTTGAGTTCGTTGAGCGCGGGCTTCGGTTCGCGAGGCGGCAGCGCGCCGAGGGTCTTCGCCACGGCGTCGATCGCCGCCTCGAGGTCGATCTCGCCCACGAGGCTGACTTCGAGCGAACCGCGCGCCAGCTGTGGCGCGAGCCAGGCCTTCGCCTCGGCGAGGTTGCGGGCCATCATCACTTCCTTGGCCGGCAGGCCGAAGCGCGGATCGCCGCTCGCGAGCAGGTTGGCCACTTCCAGCGACATCGGCCCGTTGGCCGTGTGCTCGAAGCCGAGATACAGCTGCTCGAGGCCCTTCTGCGCCTGGCGCAGCGCCTCGGGGCGCCAGCCGGGGTCGGTCAGCTGCGCGGCCACGAGCTGGAGCTGCAGGAGCAGGTCGCGCGGCGTGGTGTTGCCGGTGAGGCTGAAGGCGTCCGGGGCGGGCGCGAACTGCGCGCCGACGTTCTTGCCGGCGAGCAGGCGGCGGAGCTCGTCCACGCTGTGCTGGCCCAGGCCGCCCGCGCCGAAGGTACCGCCGGCGAGTCCGGTCAGGCCGCGCTGGCCGGCGGGTTCGGTGATGGCGCCGTTGCCGACGCGGAAGCCGGTGCGGATGCGGCCGGCCTCAAAATCGGTCTTCTTGAGGTTGAGCTTCACGCCGTTGGCAAACGTCACCAGCTCGACATCGAGGTCGGCAATGTGCTCGCGCTTCACGACCTGGCCGGGCTGGCCCCAGTTGGCGTAACCCCAGGCGAGCTCGGCGCGGGCGGCGCTCGCGGCGACGGCGGTGGCGCGGGATTTTTGGTAGGCCGCGGCGATGGTCGCGTTGGCGTCGCCCGGGAGCGCGAGGTTGCCGGTCACGAGGACGAAGCGGCCGGGCGCGGCGAAGGCCGCGCGCAGCGCCGCGAGGCAGTCGGCCACGGTGACCTTGTCGAGGGCGGGCTGGAGGAGCGCACGCTCGGCGAGGGGATGGGTGAAGACCTCGCGGTCGACGATCCCCCCGACGATCTCGTTGGCCAGGGGGCCGGAGCGACGGGTGGCCGCAGTCTTCACGGCCTGGTCAAGACTGTTGGAATAGCTGGCCACGATCTCCTTCAATTCATCGGCCTGGAACCCGTGCTCGAGGGCGCGGCGCAGTTCCTGCTCGCCGACGGCGAGCGCATCGGCCCACTGCCCGGGCTTGCAGGTCACGCTGACGTCGGCCTGGCGCATGAAGCGGAACCCATCCGACACGCTGACGCTGGCGCTGCTGAAGGGAGCGCCTTCCTTCTTGGCGAGCTCGCTCAAGCGGCGGTTGATCATCGCGGTGGCGATCTGGCGCGGGAGTTCCTTCAGCCGGTTGGCCGCGGTGTCGGGCTCGTTCAGGAAGGGGATGAGGCTCGTGATGCTGACCTCAGTCGCGGGCGCCTCGGGCTCGGCGTGAAAATAGGTGCGGACGCCTTCAAACTTGGCCAACTCGCCGAGCGAGGGGTCGGGCTGGGCCGGCGCGCGGGCCGCGAGCGGCGTGAACTCGGCGGTGATCAACTTCTCGACCAGGGTCGGGTCGAAGTCGCCAACCGCGACGACCACCAGCCGCTCGGGGCGATACCAGGTGTCCCAAAACTCGGTGAAGCGCGCGCGCGGCGCCCGCTCGATGACCTCGGGCAGGCCGATCGGGATGCGCTTGGGCAGCCGGCTGTCGGCCAGCATGAACTCGAACTGCGCGACGAACGTGCGGAAGTCGACGTTGTCGCGCGTGCGCTTCTCGCTCATGATGATGCCGCGCTCCTTGTTGATCTCGTCATCGAGCAGGAGTAGACCGCCGGCGTCGTCGCCGAGCACCTGGAAGCCTTCGGTGAGCGTCTTCTCGTCGGTGTGCGACAACTCGAGCAGATACTGCGTGCGGTCGAAACCGGTGGAGGCATTGGTGTCGCCGCCGAAGCTCATGCCCATGCGCTGGAAGAATTCGACGAGCGTGCCGGGGGCGTAGCGCTTGCTGCCGTTGAAGGCCATGTGCTCGAGGAAGTGCGCGACGCCGCGCTGGTCCTCGTTTTCCATCAGCGAGCCGGCCAGCACGAGCAGGCGCAGCGAGGCGCGGCCCTGCGGCTCCTTGTTCGGGTAGATAACGTAGCGGACGCCGTTCGGGAGCTGGCCGAAGCGCGCGGCGGGATCGGCCGGCAAGTCGCTGCCTTCGTGGGGGAAAGCCGGAGCGGCGGCTGGCAGCAGGTTGCACAGGGCGCCCGCAAGAAGGGCGAGGAGCAGCAGTCGGGATTTCATGATAGGAGATAAGTGGACAACCGGCCCGCCGTGGGCAAGCCCCCCGCAATGGGCCATAGGGCCTATCAAGCGGCCGTTCCACCGGTCGCTTGATGCCTTCGGACTATGGTTGGCCCGGTTGCAAACTGCTACAGTATCGCCTTTCTCTATCCGTCTCCCATGCCCCCGTCCCGTTCCACCGGCCCCGTGCCGGAGATTTTCGCCCTCATCGGTCGCACGCCGCTGCTGACGCTGCACTTCGGGCCGGAAGGCCGGACCATCTACGCCAAGGCCGAGTTCACCAACCCGAGCGGCTCGATCAAGGACCGCCTGGCCCTGACCATCCTGCAGGATGCGCGGGCGCGCGGCCTGCTCCGGCCCGATACCGTCATCCTGGAGTGCACGAGCGGCAACACCGGCATCTCCCTCGCAATGGTCGGCGCCGCCATGGGCTGCCGGGTGAAGATCCTGATGTCCGACACCGCCAGCGTGGAGCGCCGCCACCTCATGCGGCACCTCGGCGCGGACCTGCAGCTCTTCAAGGCCGACCGCGGCTACCAAACCGGCATCGACCTGAGCCGGGAGATGGCCGCGGCGGACCCGCGCTATTTCCTGCCCCGTCAGTTTGAAAATCCCCTCAACGCGCTGGACCACGAGGAGCATACCGGTCCCGAGATCCTCGCGCAGATGGAGCACCGCGTGGACGCCTTCGTCAGCGGCTTCGGCACCGGCGGCACGCTGACGGGCTGCGGCCGCGCCCTGAAGAAGCACAACCCCGCCGTGCAGGTCATCGCGATGGAGCCCAGCGAGGCCGCGATGCTTTCGGGCGAAATGCCCTGCTGCCATTCCATCGAGGGCGTCAGCGGCGGCTTTGTCCCGCCCCTGCTGGCCGGCGCGCCGATCGACGGCCGCGTGAAGGTCGCCAGCGCGGACGCCCTCGCGATGACGCGCCGCCTGGCCCGGGAATTCGGCCTGCTGGTCGGCACCTCTTCCGGCGCCAACGTCTGCGCCGCCCTGCACACCGCGGAAAAACTCGGTCCCGCGGCGCGGATCGTCACCATCCTGTGCGACCGGGCCGAACGCTACTATTCCACAAAGCTGTTCATGGAATCGCCGGCCCAAGCGTCATAGTTAGTAGCGCCCTCATTTGAAATAATCCCCTGCCCCGCCTACTCTCACCTCCCGATGAAACTTCCCCGCCTTTTTCTGCTCCTGCTCGCCCTGCCCATCGTTGTTTCCGCCGCCGAGTCCCCGGCTGTAAAAAAGGGCGCCGTAACGGCCTCGCTCGTCTCCGACGCCGCGGCCATCGCGCCGGGCCAGCCGTTCACCGTGGCGCTCCGCCTGCGGCACGACCCGCACTGGCACAGCTACTGGATCGCCGCGGGCACCGGCTACCCGACGGCGCTGACGTGGACGCTGCCCGAGGGCTTTACCGCCGGCAACATCCAGTGGCCCACGCCGCACACCTTGCAGGACAGCTCCGGCAAGATTGTCGGCAACGGTTACGACGGGGACAACCTGCTCCTGGTGGAGATCAAGCCGCCGGCCACGCTCGCGCCGGGTTCAACCGTGAAGCTCGCCGCTACCGCCGAGTGGCTCATGTGCATGGACGTCTGCATGCCCGGCGACGCGAAGCTCGAGCTCTCCCTCCCGGTCGCCGCCGCGGCCGCAGCCGACGCCAAGTGGACGAAGGTGGTCGCTGACACGCGCGCCAAACTGCCGGACGCGAGCACGGGGTGGAATGTCTCCGCGACGCACGACGGCAAGAGCGCCACGCTGCGCCTAGTGCCCAAGGCCGGCACGACGCACCAGCCCACCGAGCTGCGTTTCTTTTCCGACGACGCCTTCGTGGATTACACGCTGCCGCAAGCCATCACCCAGAAAAACGGCGGCTGGGTGCTCGTGATGCCCCTCGACGCCGCGGCGGACCAGAAGACCAAGCACCTCACCGGCGTGCTCGCCTCCGCCAACGGCTGGTCGGCCGGCTCGGGCTACGACGGCCTCGCGATCGACGTGGCCTTCGGCGACAGCAAGGCCGTCGCGACCGTACCTACGATCGCGCCTACCACCACGCCAACTGCCCCGGGCAGTTTGCTGGGCACCCTCTTTCTCGCCTTCGTCGGCGGCATGATCCTCAACCTGATGCCCTGCGTCTTCCCGGTGCTCGGCATCAAGATCCTCGGCTTCGTCAACCAGTCAGGCAGCGACAAGGCCCGGATCGTGCAACACGGCCTCGTGTTCGCGCTCGGCGTGCTGCTGTCGTTCTGGACGCTGGCCGGCGCGCTGCTCGTGCTGCGCGCAGGCGGCTCGCAGCTCGGCTGGGGTTTCCAGCTGCAGTCGCCGGCCTTCGTCTTCGGCATGGCGGTGTTCCTCCTCATCTTCGCGCTCAACATGAGCGGGCTGTTCGAGATCGGCCTGTCCGCCACCGGCGTCGGCGGCGACCTGCAGATGAAGGACGGCTTCGCGGGCTCGTTCTTCACCGGCGCGCTCGCGACGCTCGTCGCCACGCCGTGCAGCGCACCGTTCCTCGCGCCCGCGCTCGGCGCCGCGCTCTCGCTTTCAGCGGGACAGTCGTTCCTGATTTTTACGGCGATCGCCATCGGCCTCGCCCTGCCCTACCTGCTGCTCTCGATTTTTCCGCAAGCCGTCAGGATGCTGCCAAAACCCGGCGCGTGGATGGAGACGTTCAAGCAGTTCATGGCCTTCCCGCTCTACGCGACCGTCGGCTGGCTGCTCTGGGTGCTCGCCGGCCAGACGAAGGACGATGACAATGCGCTGCTGCTGATTTCGTTCGGCTTCGTCCTCGTCGCGATGGCCGCGTGGATCTACGGCCGCTTCGGCCAGGCGCACGGCAAACCGACCCGGCAGCTTCTCGGCCGCGTATTCGCCCTCGCGCTGCTCGCCGGCGGCCTCGCCACCGGCTGGCCCAAGAGCGCGCCGGTCGTCGTCGCCGGCAGCTACCAAGTCACGTGGGAGAAGTGGAGCCCCGCGGCCATCACCGCCGCGCAGGCCGCGGGCAAGTATGTCTACGTGGATTTCACCGCGCGCTGGTGCGCGACCTGCCAGACCAACAAGGCCGCGGTCTTCCACAACGACGATGTGCTCGCCGAGCTGAAGCGGAAGGACGTCGTGCTGTTGCGCGGCGACTGGACCAACCGCGATCCGGCGATCACCGCTGAGCTCGCGCGCTGGAATCGTTCCGCCGTGCCGTTCAATTTGATCTACGCCCCCGGCAGGCCCGACCCCGTCGTGCTGCCCGAGCTGCTCACGCCCGGCAAGGTGCTGGAGGCGTTTGCGGCCGCGGGCAAGTAAGGGCCCCGGCTCAACCCCGCCGGAACCGGTCGAGGATGCCCGGCATCTCCCGGGCCGTGTCCTCCGGCCGGGTCTGCCCGTCGCAATGCGCACGGAGCTGCTCGCGGTATTGCCCGAGGTAGGCGCGCGCCTGCGCCACGTGTGCCTCGGCCGCCTGCTCCGCGGGCCCCTGCAGGTCGAACAGCTGCTTCCGCTCGAAATCCTCCAGCTCGCGTGCCAGCCGGTCGGCGTCGAGCTGCATCGTCGCCATGTCGAGCTTGGTCAGGCCGTGGACCGTTTCGCGCAGCGGGATCATCGTCACGCCGGGCAGCCCGCCGAGTTTGGCGGCTTCTTCATTCGCCCGCTTCATCCGGTTCTCGACGTTGGTGATCAGGGCCCCGGCCTGGTCGAACAGTTCCAGCGCGGTGAAGGAAATCTTGTGCGTGCTCCGGTCGTAGCCGGCCGCGGCGTTGTTGCGCGCCTGGCCGAGTGCCACGATCAAGGCGCGCAGGTCGGCCTGCAGGTCCGTGATGACGCCCGCCCATTGGGCCAGCTGCAGCCGCGCCCGGCTCTGCATCGTGTAGACCGGCACGTGGGCGAACAGATAGCCGTGGAGGTGCTGGTCCAGCTCGCGGGTGTAATGCTGCGCGACGAGTTCGCTTTCCTGATACCGGCGCCGGAGCACTTTCTCGCGGGCGAGGATCTCCGCGGCCGCCTCGGGCGAAGTCGGCCCGCCCTGGCCCCGGCCGAGCGCGGCCAGCAGCCGGCCGGGCAAGGCGGTGCCCGCCCGCGTCTGCGTGGCGGCCGCCTGCGCTTCCTCCAACTGGATTTTCAGCTGGCGCGCATCGGTGCGCACATGCGCGTCCTCGACCAGGCAGGCCTGCAACGCCTCCGAGAAACCCGGCAGGTTCGATTGGGACGAGACGTCAGCCATGTTTGCTGAATAACAACCAAGCTTGGCCCGAGGTCAACCCTGCCGCCAGCGCATCCGGCGGGACCGCAAAACCGGGCCATCTGCCTCTGGGAGAATGCACTCGCCTACCCGGGACGCATCCATAACAAGGTGGCACCCGGGCCCGTGGCCTGGTCCATCTCCCGACCATGCCCGACCCACTGCCCAAGGCGGTTTTTCTCAGCTATGCCCGCGAGGATGCGGACGCGGCCCGGCACATCGCCGACGCCCTGCGCGCCTTCGGGGTCGAGGTCTGGTTCGACATGAGCGAGCTGCGCGGGGGCGATGCCTGGGACCAGAAGATCCGCCGCCAGATCAAGGAGTGCGCGCTCTTCATGCCGGTCATCTCCAGCCAGAGCGACCAGCGCGGCGAAGGTTACTTCCGGCTGGAATGGAAACTGGCCGTCGAGCGCACGCACCTGTTGGCCGAGGGCCTGCCGTTTCTTTTTCCCGTGGTCGTCGACGACACCAGTGAATCCGGCGCCAGTGTCCCCGAGCAATTCCTGAAGGCGCAGTGGACGCGCCTGCCCGGGGGCGAGCCCACTCCGCAATTTGTCGAACAGGTGAAGCGCCTGTTGCAGGCGCCGCGCAAGGCCGCCGCCGGGGCCCGGCTCGCCGCTCCGACGCCAGCCGTCCCCGTCGCGCAATCTAAGTCCGGTTTCCCGCTGTGGGCCGCGGCCTTGCTCGGCGTCGCGGTCCTCGCGCTCGGCGCGTTCGTGCTGTTCCGGCCCGCGGCCAAGTCCGAGCCGGCACCAGCCGTCCCCGCGCCCGCCGTCGTGATCAAGGCGCCGGAGCCGGCCTCCCCCGCCATCAGTGAAAAATCCCTCGCGGTGCTCCCCTTCAGCAACATGAGTGAGGAGAAGGACAGCGGCTTCTTCACCGACGGCATCCAGGAGGACATCCTCACCAATCTCGCGCTCATTTCCGAACTGCGCGTCGTCTCGCGCACCTCGGTCATGCAGTATCGCAACACGACCAAGACCATCCGTCAGATCGCCCAGGAGCTGGGCGTCACCTACGTGCTGGAGGGCAGCGTGCGGCGGGCCGGCAACAAGGTGCGCGTCACCGGCCAGCTCATCCGCGCGGGCAACGACGAACACGTCTGGGCCAAGGCCTACGACCGCGAGATCAGCGACATCTTCGCCATCCAGGAGGAACTCGCCACCGAGATCGCCGGCGCGCTCAAGACCGCGATCACCCCGCAGCAGAAGAACATCATCGCCGGCCGCGCCACCACCAGTGTCGACGCCTACAACCACCATCTCAAGGCCCGCCAGATCATCCTGTGGTCCGGCATTTCCCGGGCCACGCTGCCCGAACTCGACCAGCTGCTGCAGTCCGCCGTCCAGCTGGATCCCAATTTCGTGCCGGCCTGGCTGACCATGGCACGGGTAAACTTTGACTGCTACCGCTCCCCCACCATTGGCGGCGACCGCAACCGCCTGTTGGCCGGCCAGAGCGCGCTCGCCCAAGCCCTCCGCCTGGCCCCGGAGGACCCCGCGGTCATCCACGCGCAGGGCCAGGGCGCGGAGGCGACCGAAGACCTGGTGACGGCCCGAAAATTTTTCACGGGGGCCCTGGAACTGGCCCCCGGCAATGTTGAGATCCTCAATTCCCTCGGCAACCTGGCCGGCAACGAGCGGCTCTGGGCGGAGTCGATGGGTTACCTCCGGCGCGCGCAAGCCCTCGATCCCCGCAATCCGGTCGTGCTGTGGGCGGGCTACAATGCGCTGCTGACCCTGCGTCAGTATGCGCAGGCCGCGCAGAACGCCCGGCTGCTGGTGGAACTCCAGCCCGATTCATTCGACGCCGCGGCTTCCCTGGCGGAAGTGGCCTTTTTTGCCCGGGGTTCCCGGCAGGAAGTGGACGCCCTTTACGCGGGGTTGACCCCGGCGCAGCAACTCGACCCCAAGGTCCTCGCCCGGAAGTTCAACTGGTATTATCACGCGATCGGTGACGCCAAGGCTTACGTGGAGCTGAGCGACCGGCAGGGCACGGACATAAATTTCAGCGATGCCGACTCCACCATGCAGTATGCCGAGGCGCTCGTGGTTCTTGGCCAGCGCGACCGGGCCGTCGCGCTCGTCCGGCCGGTGCTCGAGCAGCTCAAGTCCAAGCTGGTGGTCGACCCGGAGAACGACCGGGTGCTGAGCACCCTGAGTTACGCGCAGGCCGTGGTCGGCGACCGCGACGCCGCGAAAGCCTCCGTGGAGCGCCTGCTGGCCAAACTGCCCCATTATCCCTTGCGCATGCAGTCCTTCATTCGCGCCAACGCGGGCATCGTCTACGGCTGGATTGGCGAAAAAGATCAGGCGGTCGACCTGCTCGAATCCCAGCTGGGCACCCCGGCGGCCGCGACCAGCAGCGTAATCGCCCTGCATTACGACATCGATTTCTTCCCGCTGCGCGGCTTTCCCCGCTGGGAAGCCGTGCTCGCCAATCCCGCACACAAGCAGCCGTTCAAATACTGAACCGGCCGGGTCGCACCGGCGCGGGGTTTCGGGGTTTGCCTCACGGTTGTTTTCCCGCATGGGTTGCGGCCCGTGACTGACCCCGCGCACCGCAAAGCCGTCGGCCTGCTGCTCATCACCGCGCTCGGCTGGAGCCTCGGCGGGGTGCTGATGAAGTCCGTCAACTGGCCGCCGTTCGCGGTCGGTGGCGGGCGCGGGCTCGTCGCTGCGGTTTTCCTGCTCGCCGTCGGCGGCCGCGGGCTGCGCTTCACGTGGTCGCCGCTCCAGCTCGCCACCGCCCTCGCCTACACGGGCTGCACCGTGCTGTTCGCGGCGGCCACCAAGCTCACCACCGCGGCCAACGCGATCCTGCTCCAATACACCGCGCCGGTCTGGGTCGCGCTGCTCGGCGCGTGGCTGCTCAAGGAACGCGCGACGCGCGCCGACTGGTGGACGATGGCGGCGGCGTTCGTCGGCATGGCCATTTTTCTCTACGACGGCCTCCGGCTCAACGATCTCGCCGGCATCCTGCTCGCCATCGCGAGCGGCGTGTCCTTCGCCACAATGATCGTGCTGCTGCGGAAGCAGCGCGCGGTCTCGACCATCGAGCCGGTCATCATCGGCAACCTGATCGGGTTCTGCATCGGCCTGCCGTGGATCTGGTCCGCCCCGTGGCCCGACCACGGGAGCATTGTCGCGCTGCTCGTGCTCGGCGTGTTCCAATTGGGCATTCCCTACCTGCTGTATTCGCGCGCCATTCGGCACGTCACGGCGTTGGAGGCGGTGTTGATTCCCGTGATTGAACCCATCCTGAATCCCATCTGGGTGATGCTCGTTATCGGCGAAAAGCCCAGCCAACTGGCACTTCTAGGTGGCGTGATTGTCCTTGGCGCCGTCACGTGGCGGGCGGTGGATTCCATCCGCCAACGCGCTGCCTGACCCACCCGTGCCGCGTCTGCACCTCACCCTGCTGCTCATGCTGTCCCCTGCCCTCGCGCTCAACGCCGCGCCCGGCGAGACCGTCATCCTGCTCCACGGGCTCGGCCGCACCCGCTGGTCGATGTGGCGGATGGAACAGGCGTTGCGGCGGGACGGCTATCACGTGGTCAACCTCACCTATCCCTCGCGGGAAAAATCCGTCGAGGGCTTGGCGCGTGATTACCTCGCCCCGCTGGTGGCGGCGCAGGCGGCGGCGCCCCGGCTGCACTTTGTTACGCACTCGATGGGCGGCATCCTGCTGCGCTGTTACCTGCGCGATCATTCCATCCCCAACCTCGGGCGCGTCGTCATGCTCGCGCCGCCCAACGCCGGCAGCGAACTCGCGGACGCGCTGAAGCCCACCTGGCTCTACCGCACCGTCAACGGTCCGGCCGGCCAGCAACTCGGCACCGACGGACTGCCCCGGGCGCTGGGCCCGTGGCCCGCCGGCGCGGGCGAACTCGGCATCATTGCCGGCGACGTCTCGCTCAACCCGTTGTTCTCGGCGTCGCTGCCCGGGCCGAACGACGGCAAGGTCACCGTCGCGAGCGCGCGGCTCGTCGGGCTGAAGGATTTTCTCGCCGTGCCCTTCAGCCACACCTGGCTCGCCTGGCGCGCGCCCGTGCTCGACCAAGTCCGCACCTTCCTGCGCACCGGCCGCTTTGCTCCACCCGTTCCAGCCCCCGGGCCTTAGTATACTATTAGTTGACATTACCGGACGGGTTTCATCTTCTGACCGCATGGCCCCTGATTCCACCCCCTACAGCCTCCGCCCCTTCGAGGACCTGATCGATGCGCTCACGACCAAGGGCCGCGCGTCCGCCCGCGCGCTCCGCGGCCCCCGCCGCAAGGTGGGCGCCACGCTCCGCGCCGGGACTGCCACGCCACTCTGGAACCAACTCGTCAGGGAGATCCTGCCGTTCCTGAAGGTGCGCGGCGAAAAGGCCCGCCTGGCCCACCTGCTGGGGGTGCACCGGCAGGCCGTGAACGAGTATTTTGTCAGCCGGAGCCGCATGCCGGACGCGGAGCGGGTCTTGCTGCTGCGGGAGTGGGTGCAGGTCCGCCAGGCGGGGAAGCGGCCGGGTTGGTAGTTTGTCAACCAATAGTATACTAAAGCCCGCGGGTCCGGTTGACCGGGCGGATCTGGTCAGGGCTGACGCAGCGGCTTGAGCTGGAGGAGCACGTTGGCGGCCGTGATCAGCCCGCCGCCGGCCAGCAGGTGCCAGGTGACCTGCTCGTTCGGGTAGTCCACGTGGCCCCACGCCGAGAAAATCGCGGGCAGAAACAGCGCCATGATCGCGGTGAACACCGGTTCCACGCAGTAGATCAGCCCCGCCTCCGTGGCGGTGATCTTCGGCTGCCACGTGTTCATGAGGATGAACGCCCCGAGCGTGCAGAACACCGTGAGCATCACGGTGAACAGCAGCCATGGGCCCGAGGCCCACGGCACGAGCACGTCCGCCGGGTGCGGCGCGGTGCCGAGCGCCATCGCGGAGAAAATGACGGCCTCCGTCACGAACATCGCCAACGTGACCGGCAGCGCGCGATTGGCGGCGAACTCCTTCCGTTCAAGCAGGAAAATCTGCATCATGAAGAACACCGAGCTGACAAGCGTCTCCG
Source organism: Lacunisphaera sp. (assembly GCA_029945445.1). GTDB lineage: Bacteria > Verrucomicrobiota > Verrucomicrobiia > Opitutales > Opitutaceae > Lacunisphaera. Next base: position 20,165 of record JAQSCO010000057.1, read on the forward strand.
CCTCGCCGCGGCCGAGATGCATCGTCCGGAAATCAAACCGGCCGAGGATCGCGACGCCGGCGAACACGAGCGCGCCGCAGAGCAGCACGATCCCCGGCGGCCAGCGGCGCAGCCGCAGTGCGATCCATACCGGGATCATGACCGAGTAGAGCTGGGTGAGGAACGCCGAGGTCGAGGCGCTGGTGAACTGCAGGCCGTCGTTCTGGAACAGCATGCCGCCGCCGATCGCGAGGCCGATCAGCGCGCCCTGCTTCAATTCGAGCCGGGTGAAGGTCCGGATTTTTTTCCACAGCACGAGCAGCAGCACGGCGGAGCCGAGCAGGAACCGCGGCGCGACCGTGTAGGCGGTGATGAACCACGTGCTGCTCGCCGGCAGCACGGCCTGGTGCGCCAAGGCGATCACCTTCACGAGCGGAAAACTCACCCCCCACAGGAGCGTCGCGAGCACGAGCATGAGCACGGCGCGGGTGTGGACGGAACGGTCGGGGGCGGACATCGGCGGCGCTGAAAACGAAACCGCCGCGGATTGCTCCGCGGCGGTTGATAAAGTTCGCTAAGAGCGGAAGCCTTAGGAGACGTGCTTGCTGACCAGCTTGGTCATGTCGAACATGCTGACCTGGGCCTTGCCCCCGAACACAACCTTCAGCGCCGCGTCGGCGTTGATGTTGCGGCGGTTCTTGGTGTCTTGGAGACCGTTCTTCTTGATGTATTGCCAGAGCTTCTTGGTGAGCTCTGTGCGGGGAAGCGGCTTCGAACCCACGATGGGGGCGAGAGCGGCATCCGGAGTAACCGGCTTCATGAAAGCGGCGTTGGGTTTACGAGTTGATTTAGCCATAGTGCTATTCGTTGTAGGTTCGCTCGGAGCCAATGCAACGATTTTCTAGAGGGAGAATCACTTTTCTCAGAGGAGAAATCCGGACGATCCCGGCAAAAATAGGCTTGCCGCTTTTCCGGCCGATGCTCCACCGCGCCGTTCACGCGCGCGCGTAGTCAGCCCTGACACCCGATGAAGGGATTCGGTTTTCCGGCCGACGACCACCTAGGGTGCCGGTGCATCCATCTGCACGAACTGCCGGTAAAGCGCCGCGTAGGCCCCGCCCGCGGCGAGCAGGCTGGCGTGCGTGCCGCGTTCGATGACGCGGCCCTGGTCCAGCACGAGCACAAGGTCGGCGTGCCGGATCGTGCTCAACCGGTGCGCCACCACGAAGCTCGTGCGGCCGCGCAGCAGTTCGAGCAGCGCCTTCTGCAGCCGCGCCTCCGTGATGGCGTCGATGGAACTCGTGGCCTCGTCGAGGATGACGATGCGCGGGTCGGCGATCATCGCCCGGGTGAAGCAGACGAGCTGCCGCTGGCCGAGGGAAAGTCCCGCCCCGCGCTCGCCCACTTCCGTGGCAAACCCTTGCGGCAGTGCCTCAAGCAAATCCAGACAGTCCAGCCGCCGGGCCGCCGCGCGCACTTCCTCCTCGGTTGCATCCGGCTTCGCCAGCCGGATGTTTTCGAGCACGCTCCCGGTGAAAAGGAGGTTCTGCTGCTGCACCATCCCGGTCTGCCGGTGCAGGGAGTGGCCGGTGATGGAGCGGATTTCCTGGCCGTCAATCAGCACCTCGCCGCGCGTCGGCAGGTAGAATTTTGCCACCAGGTTGATGATGGAACTCTTGCCGCTGCCGGTGTGGCCGACGAGCGCCACGGTTTGTCCGGGCTCGGCGGTGAAGCTGATGCCGTGCAGCACCGGCTTGGCCGGGTCGTAGCCGAAGGTCACACCGCGGAACTCCACGCGCGCCCCGGTGCCGTGCGGCGCCGGCAGCGCCGTGGCGGCGGGATCGTCCTGCCACTCCGGCTGCACGTCGATCAGCCGGAAGACCCGCTCGGCACCGGCCATGGCAATGAGGGCCTGGTTGTATTGGTTGCCAATGACCGAAATCGGCGCGAAGAACTGATTGGCGAGCAGGAAGAACGTGATGAGGCCGCCCATCGTCAGGTCGCCGTGGAACACGCGCCAGCCGCCGAACATCAGCAGCGTGGCGACGAAGAACTGGCTGTTCAGCTCGAGCAGCGGCTGGAGGATCGCCGAGGTGCGCGCCAGCGCGATGTTGTAGCGGGCGTGGTCCGCCAGCAGGCTGCGGAAGAGCCCGGCATTAGTTTCCTGCCGCACGAAGCCCTGCGTCACGCGGATGCCGCCGACCGACTCGGCGAGCGTCGCGGTGACGCGGCTGAAGCTCTCCTGCGAGGCGCGGGTGTAATGGCTGAGCCTCAGCCGGAAATGCCGGTTGAGCAGCCAGAGCACCGGCGCCATCGCCAGCACGACGAGAAACAGCACCCAGTCGGTCCACAGCATCACCGCGGCCGAGAAAAGCATCGAGCCAAACTGGATGACACTGACAAAGAGCACGTCCTGGATGCCCACGCGCACCGCCTCCACGTCGCTCGTCACGCGGCCGATGACACGGCCGATCTTCATGCGGTGGAAGAAGCTCATCGGCTGGCGCAGCGTCTTTGCGAAGATGTCGGCGCGCAGGCCGTTCACCACCGTCTCGCCAATCTCCAGCGCGTAACGCTGGCGAAAATGGAAAAGCCCGTCGGTCGTCAGGGCGAGCAGGCCGTAGCCCGCGACCCCGAGCGCGATGCCGGCATAGTCGCGGCCGGTGATGGGCCCCTTGATGATGAGCGACATAACCCACCCCAGCGCCGGGAGCTGCGCCGAGCGGATGAGCGTCAGGGCCGCGAGCGTCCAGACCTTGCCCTTGATGGGCGCGGTGTAGGTGAAGAGCCGGCGGATGAGGCCCCACTCGAGCGGTTTCTGCAGTTCCTCGTCCTCATCGTCGCGCACACGGCGGACCAGGCCCAGGTCGCGGATCTTGCCGGCGGGCGTCATGCGGAACCCTCCGCCAGCTTCAACCGCTGGAGTTCGCCCGCGTCCACCAGCTGCAGGTCGGCCACGCGCAGGTAGGGGCCGGGCACCTTCATCAACTCGGCGTGCGTGCCGCGCTGCACGATGCGACCATCCTCCATGACGATGATGAAGTCTGCGCGCCGCAGCGTGCTCAGCCGATGGGCCACGATGAACGTCGTGCGACCGGCGATCGCGCGATCGAGCGCCTCGAAGATCCCGTGCTCCGTCTCGCTGTCGATGGCCGCGGTCGGGTCGTCGAGCAGCATGATGGCCGGCTCGAGCAGCACCGCGCGCGCGATGGCGAGCCGCTGGCGCTGGCCGCCGGACAGGCTCTGGGCCCCCTCGCCGAGCAGCGTGTCGTAACCCGACGGCAGGGCGGTGATGAAGTCGTGCGCCACGGCGATCTTCGCGGCCTGCTCAACCTGCGCGCGGGTGGCGGCGGGGTGGCCGAAGGCGATGTTGGCCGCGATGGTGTTGGAGAACAGGAAGCTCTCCTGGAAGACGATGCCGATATTGCGGCGCACGTCGTCCAGGTGGAGCCGGCGCACGTCCGTGCCGTCGAGCAACACGCGGCCGGCAGTCGGATCGAAAAAGCGCGGGATCAGGCTCATCAGCACGCTCTTGCCCGCGCCGGTCGCGCCGAGGATGGCGACGCACTGGCCGGGCTGCACGTCGAGGTCGACATCGCGCACCACGGCCGCGGCCCCGTCGTAGGCGAAGGAAACATTCTCAAAGCGCACCGCGCCATTCAGTTTCGGCCGGCGGAGGGCGTCGGGCGCGTTCCGCACCTCGACCGGCGCGTCGAGGATCTCGAACACGCGGCGCGCGCCGATGAGCGACTGCTGCACGCTGTTCACGATGGTCGCGACGTTGTTCACCTGCCCGGAGAACTGCTCGAGCAGGCCGGCGAAGACGACGAGGCCCGTGCCGAGGGGCAGCCGGTCGTGTGCCACGAGCCAGCCGCCGTAGCCGAGCAGCACCATCATGTTGATGCGCGTGAGGAAACCGACCGCCGGGGAAAACAGGCTGACGCGCCAGAAGATGTCCTGCTGCTGGTCGAAGCAGGCCTGGTTGGCCGCGTCGAATTTCGCCCGCGCCTCGCCCTCGCGGCCGAAGCCCTTGATCACCGCGGCGCCGGCGATATTCTCGGCGAGGACCTGGACCATCTTCTCCACCAGCGTGCGGTTGTGCGCGTAAGCCGGCTGGATTTTCCGCGAAAACGCCGCGGACATCAGCCAGAGCACGGGCGTGGTCGCGAGGCACGCGACGGTGAGCCAGGGGCTCAGGCTCGCCATGTAGATGATGTAGGCCGTGAGCGAGATCACCATGATCACGCTCTGGATGAGCACCTGGTCGACGAACATGCGCACGGACTGCACGTCGCCCGTCACGCGCGTGATGATCGAGCCGGTGTTGTTGGCGTCGTAGAACCGGAAGCTCAGCCGCTGCAGCTTGTCGTAGACCTCGCCGCGCAGGTCGACGACGAGCTTCTGCTGCACGAGCCGGTTGACGGAGACCGCGTAAACGTAGTTGAGGACCGCGCGGACCAGCGCCAGCAGCAGGATCAGCCCCGCGAGCAGGCCGAGCACCCGGAGCGGCGGCCAGGTCTCCGGCAGCACGAGATGCAGGCCGTTGACCCCGAGCGGCGTGCCGTCGACGCGGTGGCGAATGTAGTCGATGCCGACGCCGGTGAAACTCAGGCCCCCGATGCCGAGCGCGAGCAGGACCAGTTGGATGCCCAGCACCTGCAGGCAGTGCAGCCGGTAACGCCACGCCAGGCCGAACAGCCGCCGGACCAGCGCGCGATTGCCGGGGGCACTGGCGGCAACGGGCTCGGATGGAAGGACGGCGGGCATGGAGGGTTCACGCTACGGCGGAACCATTCCCGTGCACGAAATATTTTTAGCCTGGGGCAAATCCCCCAGCCAATCCGCGACGGCCATGCGGGGGCGGGCGCCTAATACGCGCTTGCCAAAAACACCCCTCCGGCCAGCCTGCGCAGCGTTGGGTTGGTTGTTTGTTAGATTCTATCGCTACGGAAAATTATCAGGTGAGCAAAGCGTTCAGTGATGATTTGAAATCCGGGTTTCGGGGACGGGCGGTAAGGCGACAGCATCAGCTCTCATCATCACATGTCAGACAACAACAAGCTCTACGTGGGGAACCTTCCCTTCGCCAGCACAGCGCAGGACCTTGAGGCCCTGTTTGGTCAGGTCGGCACCGTCAGCGTCGTCGAGATCATCTTCGACAAGTTTACCGGCCGTTCCCGCGGCTTCGCCTTCGTCACCATGGGAAGCGACGACGAGGCCCAGAAGTGCGTCGAGAAGTTCCATGGCCACGAAGTGGAAGGCCGCGCCCTGGCGGTCAACATCGCCCGCCCGCGCGAGGAACGCGCCCCCCGCTCCGGCGGTTTTGGTGGCGGTGGCGGTGATCGTGGCGGCTACGGCGGCCGTGGTGGCGGTGGCGGTTACCGCGGCGGTCGTGGTGGTGGTGGCGGCGGCTACCGTGGCGGCGGTGGCGAACGCGGTGGCGGTGGCGGCTACGGCCGCGAATAATCGCCCTGCAGATTATCCACTCGAAGGCCGGACGATTTGTCCGGCCTTTTGCTTGGCCCGGTCAAAGCATGATGAACAGCGCGACCGTGAAGTAGATGATGAGGCCGGTCACGTCCACGAGCGTCGCCACGAACGGCGCGCTCGAGGTCGCGGGATCGAACCCGAGTTTCTTCAGGAGCAGCGGCAGCATCGAGCCCATCAGCGAACCCCACAGCACGATGCCGACCAGGGCGGCGCCAACCGTGGTCGCCACGCGGAACGGGCTCGGGTCATAGATGTGCGAGAACCGCGACCAGATGATGATACGCAGGAAGCCGATGGTGCCAAGGATCAGGCCGAGCATCAGGCCCGCCGCCAGTTCGCGCCGCATGATCTTCCACCAATCGCGCAGGCGGAATTCCCCGAGGGCGAGTGCGCGGATGACGAGGGTCGCGGCCTGCGAACCGGCGTTGCCGCCCGAACTGATGACCAGCGGGATGAACAACGACAGCACGATGGCCTTGGCGAGTTCGTCCTCGAAATAACTCATCGCCGTCGCCGTCAGCATCTCGCCGAGGAACAGCACGACGAGCCAGCTGGCCCGCTTTTTCACCATCTTGGTCAGCGCAATGGTGGTGTAGGGTTCGTCGAGCGCCTCGCTGCCGCCCAGCTTCTGGATGTCCTCGGTCGCCTCCTCGGCCGCCACGTCGAGCATATCGTCCGCGGTGACGATGCCGATGATCTTGCTGTCGGTGTCCACGACCGGCAGCGCCGCCCGGTCGTATTTGCGAAAGACGACAAGCGCCTTCTCCCGATCGTCATTGGGGGAGATTGAGGCGAAGTTGCCGTCCATCAGCGCCCGCACCGGCGTGTCGAACTCGGCGAGCAGGAAGCGCCGCACGCGGATGTCATCCAGCAGGTGCCCGCTTTCATCGGTCACGTAGACCATGTTGAGCGTCTCGCGGTCGTAGCCGTGGGTGCGGATGTAATCGAGCGCCTCGCGCACGGTCCAGTCGGGCCGCACCGCGACGTAATCGAGCGTCATCATCCGGCCCACGCTGTGCTCCGGGTAGGCGAGCAGGTCCTGCGCGACCTTCCGTTCCTCGGGCGTGAGCAGCCCGAGCATCTGCATCGCGAGTTCCAGCGGCAGCTCGTTGAGGAAGGTGGTGCGGTCGTCCGCCGGCAGCTCGTTCAGCAGCGCGGCGGCCTGCGGCTGCGTGAGGGTCTTGAGCAACTTGTGCTTCGCATTGTGCTCGAGGTAGGAGAAGGTGGCGGCGGCCAGTTCCTTCGTGCAGCCGCGAAAGAGCATCGCGAGCTGTTCGATCGGCAGCTCGGAAAGGATCGGCGCCACGTCGGAGGGCAGCCACGGCGCCAGCTTGGCCTTCAGCCCCGCGGAATCCTTGTTCGCGATGAGCGTTGAAATCTCCGCCTTGAAGTTGCTGGCCAGCGTCGGCATCGGGGCCAAGGTAGGACGGTCCGGCCGACTGGCAAATGCGGAAACGCCTTTGCACTTGGACGACTGCGGCGCGTGTGTCACGGTGCCGCCATGAATGTCAGCCTAATGGGGAAAAGCGCCGGCGTAGCCCTTGTCACCGGCTTGTTGCTTGCCGGCTGCGGCCGGCCCACCCCCGCCGGCTACCAGGGTTATCTCGAAGGCGAGTTCGTCTACGTTGCCGCGCCGCTCGGCGGCCAGCTTGAACGGCTCGCCGTCAGTCGGGGCGCCCGCGTCGAGGCCGGCGCGCCGCTCTTCACCCTCGAGCAGAGTGCCGAGCTTTCCACCCTCCGCGAGGCCGCCGAGCGCCTGCGCCAGTCGCAGGCCAGGCTCGCCGACCTGCGGAAAGGCTCGCGTCCCACCGAGCTCGCCGTCCTGGAGGCCCGCCTGGCGCAGGCCCGGACCGCGGCCGAACTTTCCGGCCGCGAACTCGAGCGCGCCACCAAGCTCCACCAGACCACGGTGCTCTCCGACGACGACTACGACCGCGTCCGGCTGAACCACGAGGCGAACCTGAAGGCGGTCGCCGAGACCGCCGCCCAGCTCGAGACCGCCCGGCTCGGCGGCCGCGCCGACGCCATCGCCGCGGCCGAGGCTGACGCCGCGGCGGCCCAGGCCGCGCTCGACCGCGCCGGCTGGAGCGTCGCCCAGAAAAGCCGGGCCGCCCCGCAGGCCGCACTGGTCTTCGACACTCTCTTCCGCGAAGGCGAGTTCGTCGCGGCCGGCCAGCCGGTGGTCGCCCTGCTGCCGCCCGCGAACATCAAGGTGCGCTTCTTCGTGCCCGAGCCCGGCTTCGCCGCGCTCAAGGCCGGTGATGCCGTGAAGGTCGCCCTTACCGGCCGCGCCACCCCGCTCGACGCGCGCGTCAGCTATCTTTCGCCCAAGCCGGAATACACGCCGCCGGTCCTCTACAACCGCGAGAACCGGGCCAAGCTCGTGTTCATGGTCGAGGCCGTCTTCGACCCCGCCGCCGCGCGCGACCTCCACCCCGGGCAGCCGGTGGATGTGACGGTGGTCCGCTGACCGCCCATGACCGCGTCCGATCTCGTCATCGACGTCACGGGCATCACCAAGCGCTTTGGCGACAAGACGGTGGTCGACTCGGTCAGCCTGCAGGTGAAACGCGGCGAGATCTACGGCTTCCTCGGGCCCAACGGTTCCGGCAAGACCACGTTCATCCGCATGCTCTGCGGCCTGCTCACGCCCGATGGCGGCACGGGCACCTGCCTCGGCTACGATGTCCTCACGCAGCAGGCCGAGATCAAGCGCCACGTCGGCTACATGACGCAGAAGTTCAGTTATTACGAAGACCTGAGCATCCGGGAAAACCTCGATTTCATCGCGCGGATCTACGCCGTGCCCGACCGCGCCGCCGCCGTGCAGCGCAGCCTCGACGGCCTCGGCCTCGCCAACCGCAGCCACCAGCTCGCGGGCCAGCTTTCCGGCGGCTGGAAGCAGCGCCTCGCCCTGGCCGCGTGCCTGATCCACTCGCCACAACTGCTGCTGCTCGACGAGCCCACCGCCGGCGTGGACCCGAAGGCGCGCCGCGAATTCTGGGACGAGATCCACCGGCTCGCCGCCGAGGGTCTCACCGTGCTTATCACCACGCACTACATGGACGAGGCCGAGCGCTGCCACCGCCTGGCCTATATCGCCTACGGCAAACTGCTCGCCCGCGGCACGGTCGCCGAGGTGCTCGCCGGCGCGTCGCTCAGCACCTGGATCGTCAGCGGTCCCGCCCTGCCGGCGCTCGCCGTCAAGTTGCGCGGCTGCGCCGGGGTGGAACAGGTCGTGGCCTTCGGCAACACGCTGCATGTGAGCGGCCGCGACGCCGCGACGCTCGCCGCGGTGATCGCGAGTGTGCGCGATCCGCGGCACACGTGGGTCCAAACCGCTTCCGGCCTCGAAGATGTGTTCATCAGCCTGATGGACACCGCCAAGGATAATTTCGCCTGAGGCCCGCCATGTCCCGCTTCACCCCGCATCGTTTCTGGGCCATCGTGCTGAAGGAGTTCATCCAGATGAAGCGCGACCGCGTGACGTTTGCGATGATGGTCGGCATTCCGCTGCTGCAGCTGCTGATGTTCGGCTACGCCATCAACGCCGACCCGCGCCACCTGCCCGCGGCCATCCGCGCCGCCGATCAGGGCCCGTTTGCGCGCACCCTGGTGCAGGCGCTGGGCACCAGTGATTATTTTGTCCTCGTGCGCGAGACCGCGTCCGAGGCCGAGGCCCAGCGTCTCCTCCAACTCGGCGACGTGCAGTTCATCATCAACATCCCGGAGGATTTCTCGCGGAAGCTCCTGCGCGGCGAACGGCCCACGGTGCTGATCGAGGCCGACGCCACCGACCCGGCCGCGACCGGCCCCGCGCTGTCCGCGGTGAACGCGCTCGCGGCCACGATCTTCAACCGCGACCTGCCCGGGCCGCTCGCGCGGCTGCAAGCCAAGCCCGGCCCCGTGGATTTCCGGATCCACGCGCACTACAACCCGGAGAACATCACCCAATACAACGTCGTGCCCGGCCTCATGGGGGTGGTGCTCACCATGACGATGGTCATCATCACCGCGCTGGCCATCACGCGCGAGCGCGAGCGCGGCACGATGGAGAACCTGCTGGCCACGCCGGTGCGGCCTTTCGAGGTGATCGTGGGGAAAATCCTGCCCTACATCGCCGTCGGCTACATCCAGGTGACGCTCATCCTGCTCGCGGCGAAATTCCTGTTCCACGTGCCCATGGTCGGCAGCCTGCCGCTGCTCTACACGGTGGCGCTGCTGTTCATCGCGGCGAATCTCGCCGTGGGCATCACGTTCTCGACGCTCGCGCAGAATCAGCTTCAGGCGGTGCAGATGGCGTTCTTCTTCTTCCTGCCGTCGATCCTACTCTCGGGCTTTATGTTCCCCTTCCGCGGCATGCCCGGCTGGGCCCAGGCGGTCGGCTCGTGCCTGCCCAACACGCATTTCCTGCGCATCGTGCGCGGCATTTTACTCAAGGGCAACGGGCTCGCGGAAATTGCGCCCGAGCTGTGGCCGTTGCTGCTCTTTCTTGCCGTGGCGATGACCGTCGGCGTGAAGCGCTACCGGCAGACGCTGGACTGAGGATCAAACCTTGCCGCCCGCCAGCTGCTTCGCGACCGGGCCGTCGAGGTGCATGACCGATGTCGGGAAAGCGAACGCGAGCCCGCGCGCCGTGACCGCGCGCATGAACGCGAGGTTCAGCCGCTGTTTCAGCGCCATGTGCTTCGCGAAGTCGGCGTCCTTTGCCACGTAGACCACCCAGATGTCGAGCGAGGATGCGGCCAGGTCGCGGAAGTAGACATGCACCGAGGCCGGGTCGACCTCGGGCTCGGCCACGATGAGGGCGCGGAATTCCTTCACGAGCGCTTCCAGCTGGTCCGGCGTGGTGTCGTAGGTCAGGTTGAGCACCTGCTCCACGCGGCGTGAGGTGAAGCGCGAGAGGTTCACGACCGCCTCGGAGGAGACGAGCTTGTTGGGAATAATGACGAGCGCCTTGTCCACCAGCCGGATCTTGGTCGAGCGCAGGCCGATGTCCTCCACGGTGCCCGTGTTGGCGCCGATCTTCACGGTCTCGCCGAGCTTGAACGGCTGGTCGATGGCGACGACGATCGAACCGAAGAGGTTCGCGATGGTGTCCTGCGCCGCGAGGGCGAAGGCCAGGCCGCCGATGCCGAGGCCGGACAGGATGGTGGAGACATTGTAGCCGAGGCTCTGGACCGTCAGCAGCAGGCCGAGGACCACGAAGAGGGCCACGAGCGTCTTCTTGATCCAGGGCATGAAGGCCGCCACGCCCATCTGCCGCTCGAGCGCGATCTCGTGCGCGTGGTCGATCAGGGCGTCGAGGGCGCAGAGCAGTCCCCAGAACAGATTGAGCGAGAAGGCCACCGTGGCCCCGGCAGCGAGGTAGTGGTCGGTGCTCGCCGACAGCTTCAGGACCTTCAGGGCGCTGAAGATGCCCAGCAGCATGACGAAGGTCGCGGTCGGCGCCTCCAGCGCGGGGAACAGCTTGTCGTCGAGCGTGGTCTCGGTTTTCGCCGCCAGTTTCTTGAGATAATGGAAGAGGATGTTCGTCACCACCCGGCGCAGCAGCAGGCCGATGACGAGGAACAACGCGGCGATGACGTAGTGGGTGACGGTGTTGCCGCTGCTGCTGACGTTGAAGACCTCAAGGATGCTGTCCACGAGGTGCTCGAGGAAATCCGGCGCCGGCGCGGCGGCCGGTTGGGCGGCGGCCACGGTTGCCGCGGCGGCGGCGGCGGTCGTGGTGTCATGCTGGGCCGCCTCGGCGGATCGGTCCTGGGCCGGCGCGGCGAGCACGAGGGCGAGGAACAGCAGGGAGTAGAAAGAGGCGTGGAGTTTCATGGCAAGAAACCGCCCTTGGAAAGCCTTCGCCGGGAGCTTGTCAACGGTTTGGTTGGCTCAGGCCGCCCGGGCGCGGCGGCGACGAGTTTTCTGCCAGGCCAGCGCGACGAGGATGACGCCTAGGGCGCACATGCCCTCCACCGCGTGCACCAGCCACGGGGCCGGCGAGAACATTTCCGCCACCAATCGGTCGGTCATGACCATGTCGCCGCCGACCTTGCCGAGGATCGCCGCGCCCACGTAGATGATGACCGGGTAGCGGTCCATCAGCTTCGAGAGCAGGTTGCTGGTGAACACCACGAGCGGGATGCTCAGCGCGAGCCCGAAGACCAGCAGGGGAAGACTGCCCTTGGACGCGCCGGCCACCGCCAGCACATTGTCGAGCGACATGGTGATGTCGGCCACGAGGATGAGCCACACCGCCTGCCACAGACCGGCCGCCTCCTTGCCCTGCACCTCGTCGCCCGTGTTGTCGACCAGCAGCTTCACCGCGATCCACAGGATGAGCAGGCCGCCGACCAGCTTGACGTAGTTGATCGCCAGCAGCTGGGAGGCCACGAAGGTCAGTCCGATGCGCAGCACCACCGCGACGGCCGAACCGAGGGCAATGCCCATCAGGCGCTGTTTGGGCGGCAGCGTGCGCACGGCCAGTGCGATCACCACGGCGTTGTCACCGGCGAGCACGATGTCGATGAGCACAATGCTCAGGATGGCCCACATCATCTCCAAGGGAGTGTGGATAGCGGAGGTGGCAGCGAGAAGGGCGGGCATGGCCGGGTGTCCCGCCATGTTTTGCGCCAGCAGGAAGGCGTCAATGTATTCTGGCAGGGGCCAGAGGATCGGCAGCCACGTGAACATGCGCCATTAAACCACGCCGCACCCGGGCGCACCATTACGATAGCCGCGGGGGTTTCAAGGCGGCCGCCACCGCCTCAGGCCTTCTGCCCGGCGGAAACCTCGGCGACATCCGCCAGATCGTGCAGCAGCGGCAGCTTCACCGCCAGCCGCCCGGCCGTGGCGGCGGACAAACCGCCCATCTCGGCATAGCGCACCATGCCTCGCTCCAGTTTGTAGCTGGGGCTCCGTCCCCTGGAGGCCTCCGCCATGAATCGCGCCCGGATGGCCGGCCCGAGGGCCGCCGTGAAAAACTCCGGCTGGTTCGTCCGCACAAACCACGCCCGGTCAAACGCCGGGTCGCCCACCTGGATTTCGTGGACGCCGAACAGCTCCATCAGCTTTGTGCCGAAATGCTGCCGGGTGAGTTCGAACTCCAGGGCCGTGCCCGCGGGCACTCCCACCCCGACCGCCACCCAGGTCGTGCGCGACTTGCCGCTGCCGGTCGAGTAGGTCCAGTAGCGCACCCGCCGGCCCTGCTGTTCGCCCTCGAGACTTTTGACCGACGCAAAGCCCAGGATGTTCTGCTCCATCACCCGCAGGCCCGCCTGCTGCGCAAAAGCCCGGAGTTCGTCCCGCGTTTTTATCACCTGGCGGCGAACCAGCCAGCCGACCAGGACCGCCGGGACGGCCATGAAGGAGAAAAACAGGAGGACGTCCTCCAAGTCGGCCAAGGCCAGGATCAACATGGGGTCATCCAACCACGTCGCGGTCCGGCCGGCCATTATTTTTTCGTCCCGCCCTCCCAAACCGAAAATAAATCCGCCGGGGCCGCTAAGCGGCTCCCGGCGGTTAGCTTGCTTGTGGCAGGCAAACCAGCCGGCGACCTACCCCTAAGCCGCCGGCTGGCCGGCCTATGCCACAGCTTGTCCCGTGCCAGTGAAGTTCGCGCGCCAAAGAAAAACCGCCGGATACGATAGGCGCGTCCGGCGGCGTTGCACACACGATCGCCCGCTCCACTTGCGCCGAGATATTACCCGAAACTTAGTTGATGGTGATCTGGCGGGGCTTCACGGCCTCGGCCTTCGGCAGGGTCAGGCGCAGGATGCCGTCCTTCAACTCGGCGGTGATCTTGTCGGCCTGTACCGCGTAGGGCAGCGTGAAGCTGCGGGCGAACGCGATGCTCTGGTCCTCGGCGGCACCGGACACCTTGCGGGTGGCGCTGAGGCTGAGCACGTCGTCGGTCAGCTCGACCTTGATGTCCTCGCGGGCGACGCCAGGCAGCTCGGCGGTGACGAGCAGGTTGTCCTTGTCCTCGTGCACGCTCACCGGGATGGAGCGCGTAGCGCCCGGCGCGTAGTCGGCGAGGGCGGAGGCGAAGAGGGAGTTGATTTCCTGATCAAGGCCGGTCCAGGCCGAACGATAGGCACTGGGGGCGAGCGGCTGGGCATAACGGATGAGGCGATACATGGTTTGGTTTTCCTGTGGTTGGTTGACTGAACGCTGGGCCAGCCCATGCACCCGACGTGCCCCGATGCGCCTTGGCGCAAGTCGGCGCAAAGCCGCCACTTGGCTCCCGCGGGGATTTTGCCGCCGCGCAATTTTGTCCGCCGGTGGGACGCCCACGCGGGAAATTCCGGCACTCTCAATCCTACTGCAGCCGGTAGCTCAACAGCGGCACCTCGCGGCGGATTTTGCCGAGCAGGTCGTAGATCTCGAGCCCGGTGCGCACCGCCCCCATTTTCAGATAGAAGGGCTCCGCATTGGGATCGGCTTTGATGCATAGTTCCACCGCGCGCACCTCACCGGCCTGCCGCACGGCTTCGGCGAACAAGGCGCGGCCCAAGCCGCGGCCATGATAGGCGGGCAACACCCACAGGTGCTCCAAATGCCATTGCTGATCCGCATACACCAACCCGAGGAAACCCGCGGCGACGCCCGCCACCTCCGCCACGCATACCGGCGAACGGCCGATGTAACCCGGCGTGATGGTCAGGTCCGCGCGCCACTCGGCCATCCACTCAGCCGGGTAACCCCACGACTGCTTGGCCGCGAGGGCGATCTGCGTCAGCGCCGCGGCCTCCGCGGGCTGCGCACGCCGGAACACCGGGGTGGATTGCATGGCGGCACAGTCAGGCGGTTTATGACGGGGGCGTCAAAAATTTCCGTGCCTCTTCCCGACTCCTCGTGTCAGCCTCCCCACTCACCTGATGAACTTCGACTTTGACACCGTTCCCGAGCGCCGTGGCACCGACTCCCAGAAATGGCAGAAATATGCCGGTCGCGACGTGCTGCCGCTCTGGGTGGCGGACATGGACTTTCTCTCGCCACCGGCCGTCACCGCCGCCGTGCAGGCGCGCGCGGCGCACGGCATCTTCGGCTACGCGCGGCCGGTCAAGTCGAGTGTCGACGCCTTCGTCAACGCGCTCGCTTCGCGCTACGGCTGGCCGATCGACCCGGCCTGGCTCGTCTGGCTGCCGGGCCTCGTGGTCGGGCTGAATGTCACCGCCCAGGCCTTTGCCGCGCCCGGCGAGGAGGTGCTCACCGTCACACCGGTTTATCCGCCGTTCATGAGCGCGCCGAAGAACAGCGGCCGTGTCTCCGTGCAGGTCCCGCTCGCGCTCGATGCCGCCGCGCGCCGCTGGGAGATTGACTGGGCCGCGCTGGAGAAAGCCGTCACGCCGAAGACCAAGCTCTTCATCCTCTGCAACCCGCACAATCCCGTCGCCCGCGTCTGGCGCCGTGACGAGCTCGTGCGCCTCGGCGAGTTCTGCGTGCGCCACAACCTCGTGCTCTGCTCCGACGAGATCCACTGCGACCTCATCCTCGATGACCTGCCGCACGTGCCGACCGCGCTGCTCAGCGAAGAGGTCGCCCGCCGCACGGTCACGCTCATGGCGCCGAGCAAGACCTACAACATGCCCGGCCTCGGCATCTCGATCGCCATCATCCCCGATGACAAGCTCCGCGCGCAGTTCGTCCGCGCCACCGCCGGCATCGTCGCCGAGGTCAACACGCTCGGCTACACCGCCTGCGAGGCCGCTTACCGCGACTGCGAGCCGTGGCGCCAGGCCCTGCTCAAGTATCTCCGCGGCAACCGCGACTTCCTGCTGGATTTCGTCGCGCGCGAACTGCCCGGCGTGCAGGTCGAGGCCCCGATCGAGGCGACCTATCTCGCGTGGCTCAATATCTCCGCACACCAGCTCGCCGACCCGATCGCCCACTTCGAGGCGCATGGCGTCGGCCTGAGCGACGGCGCGTTCTTCGGCGTGCCGCGCGGCTCGCATGTCCGCCTGAACTTCGGTTGCACCCGCGCCACCCTCGCCGAGGCCCTCGCACGCCTGCAGCGCGCCCTCGCCGCCCGCTGATTTTCCGCCTCTCCCCTCCTCCTTGCTTCTCTGCCAGAGTAACCTATTAGGTTACTCTATGACCAGCCTTCCCACACCCCGCGGGCTCTCTTTTTGGATGATGTTCTATCCCGCATTCGAGGCCGCGGCGAACACCGCCTCGAAGCGCATTCACCTGGCCCTGCGCCCCCACCGCCGCGGAAGCTACAAGACGCGCAGGCCGGGCCACGACACGCCCATGTGGAACGTCTTCGCGCACATGATCAAAACAGAACTGAGGCCGTATGGCTCCAAGGTTCGCCTCGCGCGCTACCTCGGCATCCCCAAGCAAAGACTGCAGGATTTCCTCAATGGACGCTCCAGGTTGCCTGATGCTGAATTGACCTTGCGCATGCTCCACTGGTTAGCGGCTAAGCGGGATGGGAAGGATCACTCCATCTAGAGTAACCTAATAGGTTACTCTGGCTTTCTGTTGCAGGCTCACTGCGCGCGCTCATATTCGCGCCATGCGCATCGGGCCCTGCGAGCTTTCGTCGAACTTGTTCCTCTCGCCGCTGGCGGGTTACACCAACCTGCCCTTCCGGCTGGTCGTGCGTGAGATCGGTGGCGTGGACTGGACCACCACGGACCTCGTCAACGCCCGCTCGCTCCTCGAGAAAAACCCGCGCGCGCTCCAGATGATCCGCACCTGCCCGGCCGAAAAGCGCCTCGCCGTCCAGCTCTTCGGCGCCGTGCCGGAGGAAATGCGCGACGCCGCCGTCATGGTCGAGTCGCTCGGCCTCGCCTCCGTCGACATCAACATGGGCTGCCCGGTGAAGAAGGTCACCGGCATCGGCGGCGGCTCGGCGATGATGACCGAACTCGACAAGACCGCGGCGCTCGTGCGCGGCATGGTCGCGGCCGTGAAGATTCCCATCACCGCCAAGATGCGGCTCGGCTGGGACGAGAACAACCTCACCGCCCCCGACCTCGCCCGCGTGCTCGAGGACGCCGGCGTCGCCGCCGTCTTCGTGCACGGCCGCACGCGCGCGCAGGGTTTCAGCGGCACGGTGAACCTCGCGGGCATCCGCGCCGTCGTGTCGGCTGTCAAAAATATCCCGGTCATCGGCAACGGCGACGTGACCACGCCCGAGGCCGCCAAGCATATGCTTGACGAAACCGGGTGCGCCGGCGTGAGCATCGGGCGCGGCGCGTTCTACAATCCGTGGATTTTCCGCGACACGCAGCACTTCCTGCAAACCGGCGAGTCGCGCCCCGGTCCCGGTTACCCGGAACTCGTCTCCGTGATGCGCCGCCACCTCGACCTCATGATCGAGGTCTTCGGCGAGGACCACGGCTGCCGGCTCTTCCGCAAGCCCGCGTCGTGGTATGCCAAGCGCTTCGGCCCCGCGAAGGAATTCAAGAAGGGCGTCACGGCGTTCCGCACCCGCGCCGAGTTCGAGGCGTTGCTCGGGGCCTACGAGAAATGGCGCGCGCCGTTCCTCGACGAGAAGGGCGAACTCCGCGCCCAGTACCGGTCCGCCCCCATGGTCGCCACGTTCATGCTCGATCCCAACGACCCGGCGGTCCTGCGCCGCTCCGCCATCCCCGTGCCGAAGGGGCCCGTGGACGTCTGGTAGGACCGGTCTCCGACCGGGCCAGCCTGCGACCTTACGTGGCCGATGGGCCGGTCAAAGACCGGCCCTACTTCCAGTGGTAACGCCATCTCGTGGTAAACCCGGCTCGCCAAACTTGGCCGGCCACCCCAACCTGCGCCGATGCCCCACGTGACGCACCTCTGGGTGATTTTCCTCGGCACGTTCATCGGCCTGCTGCCGATCATCAACCCGCTCTCCGCGGGGCCGACGTTCCTCGCCATCACGGAGGGCGACAGCGAGGAACGGCGTCGCGAACAGGCGCGCAAGGGCTGCTTCTACATGGTGGCCATCCTCGTCAGCTTCCTGATCGGCGGCAGCTTCATCATGAGCTTCTTCGGGATCTCCATCCCCGGGCTGCGCATCGCCGGCGGGATCCTGCTCACGGGCATCGGCATGGACATGCTGCGCGCGCAAAAAGGCGCCGCGCCCGCCGACACCGAGGAACGCGAGGCCGCGCGCAAGAAGGTCGACATCTCCTTCTCCCCGCTCGCCATGCCCATGCTCAGCGGCCCGGGCTCCATCGCCGTGACGCTCGGCTTCACCTCGCTCGCGACCGACTGGTATGATTATTTCGCCATCATCGCAGGCATCGTCTCGGTCGCGCTCATCACCTACGTCGTCCTGCGGCTGTCCGGCCGGCTGGTGAAGTTCATCGGGCCGGTCGGCGTCAACGCCATGACCAAGATCATGGGCTTTCTCATCATGACCATGGGCGTGCAGTTCGTCGTCAACGGCATCACCGACCCCGACCTGCTGCACGCGCTCAAGGCTGCCTTCGCCGCGAGCTGATTTGCCTCGGTTTCGCGCCGCGCGAACCGGGGGCCAACACCGGGCCCGCCGCAGCGGGCAACGGTGTCGCGGCTCAGTGGCGGCGGGTAACCAGAGCGCCGGTCTTGTCCTTGAAGGTCAGCAGGCGCGTCTCGGGGTTGTAGCCGTCGAAGTAGATCCCCAACTGCGGATTCACGAGGTCGCCGACCGCATAGGAGGTGCGCTCGATGAAGACCCGCGTGGTGGTGCCGGCGCGCACGCCGCTGATCTTGAGGTTCTCGACCCAGCCCTTGAACGCCGCGGAGGCGGGCGGCGGCGGCGGCGGTTCGACGACGACGGGTTTCTCCACCGGTTTTTCCACCGGCTTCTCCACGACCATGGGCGCCTCGACCACCGGGGCGGGCTTCTCGTCCACCTTGGGGGCCTCGACCTCGGGCGCGGGCTTGGGCTTGGCGACGACCTTCGGCTTGGGCGGCGGCGGTGGCGGCTCCTTGGGGCGCAGGACAAAAAACATCCCGCCACCCAGCACGAGCACGGCGAGCGCGCCGCCGATCATGATGAGTTTCTTTTTTGAACCAGCCGGTTTGGCCTTCGGCTTCGGTGTCCCTACCGGCCGGGGCGGAAAACTCGCCTCCTCCTCCTCCGCCTCCTCGGCCTCTTTTTGCATTCCCGGGGGCGCGGGAAATTTCGCGGGCATGGGCGGCGGGAAAGGCGCGTCGGTGCCACCCGGCATGGGTGGCGGGGGCGGGGGCGGCGGTTCCACGTCCTCCGGATCCGTTTGCAGCGGCGGCGGGGGCATTTCGCCGGTCGGCAGCGGCGGGGGCATGGGCGGGGCCTCCGGTTCCGCGGCTTCGGCCGGCAGCGGCGGGGCGCTCTTCGCCTTGAAACTGAACTTTACCGGGGCCTTCTCCGCGGGCGCGGGCGCGGGCTCCGGTTCGGGCGCGGGCGGCGTAGGTTCAGGCGCGGCGGCGGCGGCCGTGGTCTCCTCCTGCGCGGGTGCGGCGGAAAGACGGGGCTTGAGACGGCCGGCCAAAGGAGCCGCCGGCGCCGGGTCGGCGGCAGGCGCGGGAGCGGAAGCGGCCGGCTCGACTGGCGGCGTGCTCGCCGCCGCCGACTGCTGCTCCGCGCCCGCCGGGTCGGAGGCGAGCTTGGGCTTCAGGCGGAGCTTAGGCGCGGATTCTTCGCTCATACCTCATTGCCTAGCAGTTTCGCCCCGCGGCGGAAACAAAAAGATTCAGGCGGCCCCCGCCATCAGCCTTGTGACCCGCCCCGCCGCCGTCTAGACACGGAGCCCATTGATGAAGCGCAAGGTGGACAAATTCGGCGGCATCGGCTCGGCGGCGGTCGCCAAGGCCACCGGCCGCACCTGGGCCGAGTGGCTCGGCCTGCTGGACAAGGCGGGCGCCAGCAAAATGTCCCACCGGGAAATCGCCCAGCGGCTGCAATCGCGCCACAAGGTGCCCGACTGGTGGGCGCAAATGGTGGCGGTCGGCTACGAACAGGCCCGCGGCCTGCGCGTCAAACACCAGAAATCAGACGGCTTTGAGATCAGTGTCACCAAGACCATGGGCGCCCCGGTGGACCGCGCCTTCGCCGCGTGGAAAGACGGCGCACTGCGCGAAAAATGGCTGCCGCGCACGCCGCTGACCGTCCGCAAGGCCACGCCGCACAAATCGATCCGCATCCTCTGGCCCGACGGCACCACGCTGAGCGTGAACTTCTGGCCGAAGGGCCCGCTGAAGTGCCAGGTGGTGCCGCAGCACGGCAAGCTCGCCACGCCCGAGGCGGCCGAAAAGATGAAGGCCTACTGGATCGAGAAACTCGAGTCGCTCCGCACGTTTCTCGAAAAATGAGCCGCCTGCTCCGCCTTTTCGCCGTCCTCGTGACGGTCGCCGCCGCTGCGAACGCCCAGGAGGTGCAGTCGCACGGCCTCGTGTTCGAAAAATGGGTGCGCGACACCTTCTTCAATGGCTACAAGCCCGCGAGCTATTCCCAGCGCTGGGAGATTCCCGCGATCGAGAACCACGACCACGGCGGCCTCCCGGTCAACCCGAAGACCGTCAAATACGGCACCGCCATCGACCTCGGCGACGCGCGCCGGCAGTATGAGATCGACGAGCCGTTCCTGCTCGTCGTCGGCTTCTGGTCGCAGGCGGGCGACGCCAAACGGATCGTCAGCATCGCCGCACCGGCGATCACGCCGGAAGCCTGGCGCCAACTCTGGGCACCCATCACCTACGCCGACCTCCTCAAGCTCGACGCGCTGATCAAGGACACCGGCCCCTCCGTGGAGGAACTCCGCCGGCTCGCGTTGAAGATGAAGAATTCCCCGCCGTTCTCGCAGGCCGTGATGCAGGTGAACCCCAAGATCGACCCGCACGGCCAGCGCCGCCTGCAGTGCAGCCTGCGCTTCGCGGATTTCTTCCGGCACCTGCTGCCGGGCGTCGACCCGCAGCCCGAGACGCGCCCCACCCTCTTCGGCGTGGAATATCCCGGCCCGCTCGCCTCGCCGCCGCGCACGATCACCAAGTAGGGCCGGCGGGAATTGCCCGCGGGCCCGTGCGCCGGAAAAACCCACCAGTGTTAATCTCGCTTTTTTCGCGGGCCCAACTATTCCATCCCTCGTCTTCGAATTATCCACGCCTTTCCCGGTGAAGATCATCGATCATCTGCCTGCGCACCGCCTTCAGGCCCGGCTCACGCTCGTCCTGGGCATCCTCGCTTTTGCGGCGGCCCTGCCGGCCCAGACGCTCCTCGGACCCACGCCCTATCTGTCGTTTGCCGACAGCCCGTTCAATGCCGGCAGCTTCACCTATTTTCACCTGGAAACTTTTGAGGACGGCCTCTTCAACACCCCCGGCGTGTCGGCCAGCACCGGCTCCGTGATCGGCCCGGGCAGCAACACCGATTCGGTCGACGGTGACGACGGGTTTATCGATGGTTCCGGCACCAATGGACTCTCCTACTTTGGCGGCGGCACGGTCACGTTCACCTTCAGCGCGGCGACCCTCGGCAGCCTGCCGACCAATGTCGGCATCGTCTGGACCGACGGGCAGAATCCGACCTTCGAGGCGTTCGACGCGCTCAATAATTCGCTCGGCACGCTCCTCGGCACCAGCGCTGACGGCTCCAACTTCGGCACGACCGCCGAAGACCGTTTCTTCGGCGTGAGCTATGCCGGCGGTATTTCCAAGATCACCATTACCGCGGCCACTTGGGAAGTCGACCATCTCCAATACGGACTTGCCGCGATCCCCGAGCCCGCGGCATTCGCCGCCTTCGCCAGCGCCGTGGCGCTGGTCGCCACAGTGGTGCGCCGCCGGAGTCAAAAATCAGCCGGGAAGCCCGGCGCAGAATCCCGCCCCGCTTCGGCGTGAAGCCGCGCGGCCCGTCGCTTTGAAATTACGCAGCGGGAGCCGCTGACCGATGCCCGCCGAGCCCCCGCCCCAACTCGTGCGCGCCCTGGGGCGCTGGACGCTGACGGCGCTGGTCGTGAACGGTGTCATCGGCAGCGCCATCTTCGGTTTGCCCGACGACATCGTGCGGCTCGTCGGCGCGGCCGCGCCCTGGGCCTACGTGCTGGCCGCAGTCGGGGTGGCCGTGATCATCGCCGTGTGTGCGGAGCTGAGCTCGCAATTCCGCGAAGCCGGCGGCGCCTACCTGTATGCCCGCGAGGCCTTCGGCCGGTTCTGGGGCGTGCAGATGGGCTGGTTCGTCTGGCTCGTGCGGCTGACCGCCGCCGCGGCCAACGCCAACCTCTTTGTCGTCTACCTCGGTGAATTCTGGTCCGGCGCCACCGCCCCGCTGCCGCGCGCACTGATCCTCACCGCGCTCCTCGGCATGCTCACCGCGATCAACCTGCGCGGCGTCAGCAGCGGCGGGCGCCTGTCCAATCTTTTCACTTTCGCCAAGCTGCTGCCGCTCGGTCTGCTCATCGTCGGCGGGCTGACCCTCGCCCCGGCGGTGGCCGCGGGCGGCGCCCCGGCCGCCGTCAGGCCCGACTGGATCGGCGCGCTGCTGGTGCTGATGTTCACCTTCGGCGGGTTCGACATGGCCCTGATGTCGGCGGCGGAATGCAAGAACCCGGAACGCGATCTGCCCTTCGCCCTTTTCACCGGGCTCGGCGTCATCACGGCGTTCTACGTGCTGCTGCAGGTCGTCGCGATGCGGACCGTGCCCGACCTCGCCCAGAGCGCGCGTCCGCTGGCGGACGCCGCGCGGTCGTTCGCGGGGCCGGCCGGCGCGGGGTTCATCGCGCTCGCGGCGATGGTGTCCACCTCGGGTTACCTCAGTGCGCAGCTGATCGGCGTGCCGCGGCTGACCTACGCGCTGGCGGCCCACGGAGATTTTCCCCGCTGGCTCGGCGCGGTGCACCCGAAGTTCCGCACGCCCTATGTGTCGATCCTCGCGTGGGGCGGGCTCACTCTGGCGCTGGCGGCTTACGGCAACTTCATCTGGAACGTCAGCCTCTCGGCCGCCGCGCGGCTGTTGACCTACGGCGCGTCCTGCGTCGCCCTGATCCAGCTGCGCCGGCTCCGGCCCAATGCGCCGGCGCTGCGGCTGCCGCTGGGCGTGCCGCTCGCCCTCATCGGCCTCGCGCTGTGCGCCGTGATGGCCACGGCCATGGACACGAGCCACGCGTGGATCATCGGCGCCGTCGCGGTGGTCGCCGCCGTGAACTGGGCGTTGGTGCGGCGGGGCGAACGCCGCTAGGCAGCCAAGCGCGGGAGTTCGCGGACTCACGCGCAGAGCTTCAACGTCGGGCGGCAGCAAAGTCCCGCGGTCAAGAGACCCGCAGAAAAACGGAGCCCGAAAACGCCTGGCCGCCGGTGTCGGCGGGCAGGGGTTTCGGGCTCCGGGTGTTAATCAATTCAGCGGAAGGAGCGGACTGCGCCCAACACCGTTACGGCAGGATGACCGTGTCGATGACGTGAATGACGCCGTTGCTGCCGACCAAATCGGTGGCGGTGACATGGGCGCCGTTGACCGTCACCCCGTCGTTCCCGGCCATGATCGTGAGTTCCTTGCCGTTGACCGTGGGCGCCGGGCCCGACTTCACATCCACGGCCATGACCTTGGCCGGCACGACGTGGTAGGCGAGGATGGCGACAAGTTTGGCCTTGTTCTCAGGCAGGAGCAGCGATTCGACCGTGCCCGCGGGGAGCTTGGCGAAAGCGGCGTTGGTCGGGGCGAAGATCGTGAACGGACCGGGGCCGCTCAGCGTTTCGACGAGGCCGGCGGCTTTCACCGCGGCGACGAGGGTGGTGTGATCGGGCGAACCGGCCGCGATGTCGACCAGGGTCTTGGCCGAGGTCAGCGAAACGAGGCCGGTGCTGAGCACGAGGGAGGCGAACAGGGAGCGAAGCTTCATATGAACAGGTCTTGGATTTTTTTGGATTATGGGCGGCCGTTGGATCGTAGGACCAAGGTCGCGCCGATTCTACGCACCACGATTCAGCGCGGATGCATCCACTCCGCCGGGGTCCCGTCAGTGCGCGCCCTGCGTCCGCCCCAGGCCGCGGGACGTAAGTTACGGCACCATGCTCTCGTCGTTTCCTCCTTTCGCTTCTGATCCGCGACCTTCACCCCGCTTCGCCACCTCCGGGCGGGATTGATCCGGCGATGCCCAGCCCCACCCCTGACCAGCGGCTCGCGGAGCGCGAACGCCCCGCGGGCGCCATCGTCGGCCGCCAGCGCTGGAACCATCTGCTCTTCGCCCATTGGAAGGTCAGCGCCGCGACCGTGCAGGCCACCCTGCCCCGCGGGCTCCACGTGGATACCTTTGCCGGCGACGCCTACCTGGGCATCGTGCCCTTCTTCATGCAGCGGAACCGGCCGGCCTGGTTGCCCCCGCTGCCCTGGGTCTCGTGGTTTCTGGAGCTTAACGTGCGCACCTACGTCCATGACGCAGTCGGCCGCCCCGGTGTCTGGTTCTATTCGCTCGATTGCAACCAACCGATCGCCGTGGCCCTCGCCCGGCGCTTCTTCCATCTGCCCTATCACCGGGCCCGCATGACGGCCGAACGCCGCGGGCCGTCCACCGTCCTCACCAGCCAGCGCCGCACCCCCGGTTCCCCGGCCTGCCGCTATGCGTGGCGCGAAGGGGCCGGCGGCACCGCGGCCGCACCGGGATCACGCGACTTCTTCCTGGTGGAACGCTACCGGCTCTTCGCGGCCGATGCGGCTGGAAGACTTTTCACCGGTCGCGTCCATCACGCGCCCTACCGGCTGCACGTGCCCGCCGTCACCGAGTTTTCCGCCGCTCCCGCCCGACCGGCCGGCTTCACGCTGGCCGGCGAACCGGACTCCCTGCTCGCCGCCCGGCCAGTCGACGTCGCCCTCTATCCGCTCTCCCCTGTCACTCCCTCCGCCACCCCATGACCGAAGCTCCCGATTCTCCCGTCTGGTTTATCACCGGCTGCTCCACCGGCCTCGGCCGCGCCCTCGCCGAACACGTGCTGGCCCGCGGCCACCGGCTCGTCGCCACGGCGCGGCGGCCGGACGCGCTCGCCGATCTCGCCGCGGCCCACCCCGCGCAATGCCGCGTGCGGGCCCTTGACGTCGCCGATGCGGCGCAAGTCGCTGCGACCGTGTCCGCGGCCGCCGCCGCCTTCGGCCGGCTCGACTTCGTGGTGAACAACGCCGGCTATGGTCTGATCGGCGCCCTGGAGGAGTGCGACGAGGCGCAGATCGCGCGGAACTTCGAGGTAAATCTCTTCGGCGCCCTGCGCGTCATCCGTGCCGCGTTGCCCCTCCTGCGCGCGCAGCGCCGTGGGCACTTCGTCACGATCAGTGCCGCCGCCGTGATCGCCAACTACGCGGGCTTCTCCATCTATGGCGCGAGCAAGTGGGCGCTCGAGGGCGCCTCCGAGGCCCTCGCGGCCGAGGTCCGGCCGCTGGGCCTCAAGGTGACGATCGTGCAACCCGGCCCGTTTCGCACGGACTTCATCGCCCGCTCGCTCGAGCGGGCGAGCGGCCACCTCGCCGACTACGACGCGACCAGCGGAAAGTTCCGCAGCTACCTCGAGACCATGACCGGGCGGCAACCGGGCGATCCCCTCCGTGCCGCCGCCGCCATCTTCACCGCCGTGACCGCGGCAAACCCGCCGTTTCGCCTCGTCCTCGGCAAATACGCCCACGACAAGGCCCGGCGCAAACTGCCCGCCGCCGCCCGCGAACTCGACGCCACCGGCGAGCTCGGCCTCGCCACCGATTTCCCGACGGGCCCCTGAGCCGGCGCTACCGCCCGCGCCGGGGGAAAACTAAGCGGCCGCCGGCGCGGTCTTCTTCACCCCGAACCCGAAGGCCTCGCGGATCCAGCCCCACGCCTTGCGCAGGCCGACGTCGCAGGTGCCGGAAATGTGGTAGGTGCGCGCAAACAATTCCTCGTGGCCGCGGTAGCGCGGCGGCAGCAGGAGCAGCGTGCGGTTCTTGTCGGCTTCCTGGTCGAAGCCGAGCACCTCGGAGAAGAACAAGCCCTTGCCGACCGTGAGCCCGTCGCGCGGGATCTCGATGGTGCGCTCGGGCAGCACGAGCCACGGGCGGAACTTGAAGAGCAGTTTGCCGTCGGTCTCCTGGTGCAGCCGGCCGTAGGTGCGCATCGGTGCGCCGGCGATCTCGCGGGCGGTGAAAAGCTTGTTGCCGTCCGCCAGCAGCTGGAAGCGCGAGGCGCGGAACGTGAAGAAATCCCACGTGAACACCGAGCCGAACACCATCAGCCGGAACGCCCAGCCCGCCATGAAATACGCCAGCACGATGATGACGGCCGAGATCGTCGCGCCGACCACCGGGTCGATGTAGGCCGTCGCGGCCACGAGCGAGAGCACGCTGGTGCGCATGGCCTTCAGCACCGTGTCCAGCCCGCCCCACGGGCTGAGCAGGATCAGGACATTGATCGCGTGGCCCACCACCCACACGACCGCGAAGACCGCGATGGACAGCGGCACCATCAGGATCGTCAGCAGCCACGAGAAATCCATCGCCCCGAGCTGGATCATGCCCAGCCCGCCCACGACGGCCGGTGCGTGGTCGAGTCCGGCGGTGGTGGTGATCAGCTTCGACGCCACGGCCACAATCGATGG
Organism: Lacunisphaera sp.; assembly: GCA_029945445.1. Taxonomy (GTDB): domain Bacteria; phylum Verrucomicrobiota; class Verrucomicrobiia; order Opitutales; family Opitutaceae; genus Lacunisphaera. The sequence continues at coordinate 46,127 of JAQSCO010000057.1, forward strand.
CACGACCGCACCCGCGGCGACGAGGCCGCTGACCTTGTTCTCCAAGGTCTCGGCGATATCGAGCGGCTTCTTCCAGCCCGGCGGGGCGACGGCCGCGATCGTGTCCTTGCCCGCGCACACGCCGACCAGCAGCAGCGCCGGCAGCCAGAAGCTGAGCTGCGCGAACCACGGCAACGCGGCTTTTTCCTCGGGGGTGTGGGCATGGAAATATTGCCAGGCCCCGACGCCGCTCACGCCGAGCATCGGCGAGATCGCGATGCCCGTCACCTGCGAGGCCATCGTGGCCAGCTCGATGCCGGGGGTCTTGCCCGCCGGCGCGGTTTTCTTCGCCTCCGCGGCCCGGGCGGGTGGCAAGACGGCACAACACAACGCAAGGACGAGGGGCGCGAGGCGTTTCATGCGGCCACCATAGAACCGCCGCCCGCCGTTTGGAAAGCCTGCAAACAAACGGCCCGGCTCCCACCCCTGGGACGCCGGGCCGTATTAACACACACTACCCTAACCAAAGAACCCGCCCCAGTCCGCCGCGGCGCTTGGGCCCGGTCAAACCGCAAGCGCCGCCGTGACCTGTTCTTAACCCGGCCGTGACCGGCGTGACACAAAGCTTTGCCAAGCCGCGCACGCCTTGCTTATGTCAGCCATGCCGCTGACCAAAGCCGAGTTCGCCCGCCTGCGCGACCTGCGCGACAAGAAGCACCGCGAGGCCGCGGGGCTCTTCGTCATCGAGGGCGAGAAGGTTGTCGGCGAACTGCTCGCGGCGAATTTTCCGTTCACCGAAATTTACGCAACCGCGGATTGGGCCGAATCCCATGGGGGCGGGGTGCCCTCACCCCGCGAGGCATCGGCCA
>JAQSCO010000057.1:46984-613335 GCA_029945445.1 Lacunisphaera sp.
GGTGAGGGCACCCCGCCCCCAGGTAATTACCATCACCGCCGACGAGATGGCCCGCGCCAGCCACTTCCCGACTCCGTCCGCCGTGCTGGCCGTCGGCAAAATAACCCGGCCGGCGCTCGCCGCCGGCGCCCTTGATCACGGGCTCACCCTCGCCCTCGACGGCATCCAGGACCCGGGCAACGTCGGCACGCTGCTGCGCGTGGCCGACTGGTTCGCCCTCGACCGGGTGCTGCTCTCGCCGGACTGCGCCGACCTGTTTTCCCAAAAGGTCATCAACGCCAGCATGGGCTCGTTCGCGCGCGTGACCGTCCAGACCGCACCGCTCGCGGACGCGCTCGCCGGAATCAAGGTCCCGGTGCTCGGTTGCGAACTGCAGGGGGCTGAGGTGCATTCGCTCAAGCCGCTCCGTGACGCCGTCATCGTCATCGGCAGCGAGGGCCGCGGCCTGTCGCCCGCCGTGCAAGCCCGGGTGACGCAGCGGGTGACCATCCCGAAGTTCGGCGGGGCCGAGTCGCTCAACGCCGCCGTGGCCGCCGCGATCGTGTGCGACAACCTGCGGCGCGTCACCGGCCGGCCCTGAGCGCCCGCGGTCCCTCGGTCGCCGGCGGAGAATATCGGTTCCTTCCTTTGCAGGCTTGCCTTCTGCCCGCTTCCTGTTCGGAATTTTCTCATGAAGTCGAAGATTTTTGCGTCAGTCGGCTCGGTTTTCTTCAGCGCAATCCTGCTCACGGCCCTGCCCGCGGCGGATAAGGCCCCGGCGTCCGCCGCCCCGTCCGGCTTTGCCTTCGTCGATACGGCCGGCGCCGACGTGGCCGGCCTCACGGAATACGGCAGCAAAACCATCGAGCAGGTCGGCGCCCTGCTCATCTCCGAGACTGCCCGCGAACTCGCCACCAAGGAAACCGCCCTGGCCGTCAGCGTGCTGCACCTGAAGAATCTCGAGCTGCCGAAGCCCACGGCCGGCAAGCCGACGGTCACCGCCATCAAGTTCACGAGCGTGCTGGTGCGCAATCCCCTGAACACCCCCGATGCGGCCGACCAGGCCGCGCTCGACAAGATCCAGGGCGAACTCGACAACGACCGCCCGGCCCCGAAGCTGCTCCTCCAGCGCGTCGATCACGCGGGCGCGGCCGCCGAGTGGCGCGTCTACCGCCCGATCGCCGCGACCCAGTCCTGCCTCGCCTGCCATGGTGACCCGGAAAAATTCCGGCCCGGCGTCAAGGAGGCTCTCGACCGCTTTTATCCGAACGACAAGGCCACCGGCTACTCGGCGCACGAGTGGCGCGGCTTCATCCGCGTGTCGCTCTCCGATCCGACGGTGGCGGCGAAGTAATTTCCCGCGCCCCCGCGGGCGTCAGGCATCGAGCACCACATCGCCGCTGGGCTGGGCGATGCAAGTCAGGCAGGTGCGCGCCTCCGGCAGGAGACCGGGCGGCTGCACGTAGCCGACCTCGCCGGATTGCATCGCCACGACACAGGTGCCGCAGTGCCCGGCGCGACAGCCTGAAGGGATGGCGATGCCGGCACTTTCGGCCAGTTCCAGCAGCGAGCCGCTCCCTTCGCTCCAGGCCAGGGTCCGGCCGCTCTTGCGGAAGCTGACCTGGCAGCGCGCCGCGCGCACGGGCTCCAGCCCGCTCGTGGCGCGGCTGACCTGCTTCACGCTGGAGGCGCCGAATGTCTCGTAGTGCAGGTGCGCCTCGGGCACGCCCCACTGCCGGAGCTCCTTGGTCAGCGCCTCCATCATCGGGCCGGGCCCGCAATAATAGAAACGGTAGTTGTTCGACGGCAGCACCGCCCGGAGCAGTTCGATCGTCACCCGGCCCCGGATCTGGTAATCCTCGCCCTCGCGGTCGTCGGGGCGCGGCTGCGAGTAGCAAATCCGCAGCTGGATATTCGGATTGTCGCGCGTCACCTCGGCGAGCTCCTTGCGGAAAAGATGGTCACCGCCGTGGCGCACCCCGTAGAAAAACCAGATCACGCGGCGGCTCTGCTGGTGGACCAGCGTGTGGAGCATGCTCAGGACGGGCGTGAGGCCGATGCCGCCGGCGACGAGCACCACCGGCTCCGGGTCCGTGGGCTCGAGGAAGAAATTTCCCGCCGGGGCGCGGACATCGAGAATGTCACCCTCCTGCACCTCGCTGTGGAACAGCCCGGAGCCGAGGCCCGTCATGCGCTTGATCGTGACCCGGTAGTGGCCGGCGTGCGGGCGGTCGCTGAGGCTGTAGCAGCGGACCAGTTGCCCGCTGCCCTGCGGATGCGGCAGCTGGAAGGTGAGATACTGCCCGGGCTTGAAGGTGGGGAGCGGCCGCGCGTCGTGCGGCACGAGGTAGAAGGACCGGACGTCGGAATTTTCGATGACCCGGCGCTGGACGACGAACTTCCGCACCCCGTTCCACGGAAACGGCCGGTCGGCGAGCTGGTGGCGGGTCTCCCGCAGCGTGGCGAGTTCTTCCTTCAGCTGGGCGATCTCCAGTGATTGCCGGAGGGCGTCGGCCCGCTCCCGCTGCAGGCCGGCCAGCAGGCTCAGGGCGAGCTGCCCGATGACCAGCAGGATGAGGGCGGCACCAAGGTAAGTCCAAAACATGGGCTGGAGCAGGCGGGAGTTTCCGGAGGCAGGGTGTGGGCCGGGCGGCGGACTCGTTTCCCCGTGGAATCGGTGCCGGCCGGCGCGAGATGGCATCGCGCATTTTTCGCCGCCTGACAAACGGATTCGGGGGGACTTTCAGCTTGCGCTGCCCTTTCACGGCATGATGTTTGCCAAGAGGCTGCACGATCCGTCTCGCTCCACCTTCCTCCCGTTCCATGGCCCTGCTTAAGCCCCGACGCTGGATCCAATCTGTCGCCCTAGCCGCCCTGCTCCCCCTGCCCGTCATCGCCGCACCAGCCGTCGCCAAGACCGGCGGACCGGCCTCCTGCGCCGAGTGTCACCTGCAGGAAATCGAGGCCTGGAAGCTCAGCGTGCATTTCAAGACGCTGAACACGATGCACCGGCGGCCTGAGACCGTGGCCATGCTCGCCAAGCTCGACCTCAAGAACATGAAGTCCGAGGCGAGCTGCATCGAATGCCACTACACCAGCGAGCTCGTCATGGACCAGAGCCAGGTCACCACCGGCATCTCCTGCGAATCGTGTCACGGCGCCGGCGCGGACTGGGTCAAGACCCACGGCGACTACGGCGAGGGTGTCACCAAGGCGACCGAGTCCACCGAGCACCGCACCCGGCGCCGGGCCACCGCCATCGCCAACGGCATGCTGAACCCGGACAACCTCTACGGCGTCGGGGCCAACTGCTACGGCTGCCACATCCTCAATGACGAAAAGGTCGCCAATGTCGGCGGCCACTCCGCCGGGAGCGCCGGGTTCAACCTGCTCACCTGGTCGCAGGGCGAGGTCCGCCACACCATCCTCGCGCACGACAACAAGGCGAACCCCGAGGCGACGCCCGAGCATCGCCGCCTCCTTTACCTCGTCGGCTGCATCCTCGAGACGGAGTTCAGCTTCCGCGCCACGGCCCGCGCGACCGAGAAGGCGGCCTTCGGGATCACCAGCGCCCGCCGGGCCGACGCCGCGCGCAAGCAGCTGGAGAAAATCCAGTCGCTCGCGCCCACGCCCGAGCTGGCGCCGATCATCACGGTGGCCAAGGCCGCCGGACTGCGCCTGAACAATGTCGCCGAGCTCACCGCCGCCGCCGACCGGATCGCCACGCTCGGCCACGAGCTCGCCGAGCGCGTCACGGGCGACAAGCTCGCCGCCCTCGACCCCCTCCTCCCGGACTCCGCCCAATACAAGGGCACGCCCTACCAAGTAGTCGCCAAGCCGTGATCGGCCGGCCACACTGAACGCCATGGCGAAATCCGCGAGCCGTCCCCCTGTCCGTCCCGGTTCGACCGCGCCTTACACGGCGGCCAAGCGGCTGGCCGAGCCCGAGCGCTGGGACGTGCCCTTCAGCACGGACATGACCGAGGCCGACGTCGACCTCGTGCTCTCGCATTCGCTGTTCGCCAGCACCCGCGCGGACCGCTTCCCGGCCTCCATCCCGCTGCGGGGCGTGCTGAAGAACGACGCCCGCATCCGCCGGCTCCAGCAGGGCGAGATTGTCGTGCGCCAGGGGGACTACGGCCACTCGGCCTTCATCATCCTGACCGGGGCGGTGCGGGTGCTCATCAAGGAGCCGCCCGCCGAACTGCTCGGCCGGCGCGAGCGCGTGCGCCCGTCGGTGTGGGGCAGCCTCAAGCGCTGGCTCAACCGGCCGCGTTTCGCCGAGCAGACCGCCGCCCGCGGCAACCACCCGGGCTGGCAGGTCGGCCGGGGCGGCGAGCCGCGGATTTTCCTGCAGGACGTGCCGGGCGTGCTCGAGGCCAACGGCACGGTCGATCTCGGTCCGGGCGAGTTCTTTGGTGAGATCGCTGCGCTCGGGCGCACGCCGCGCACGGCCACCGTGATCGCGAAGGGCGACGCCCAGCTGCTCGAGATCCGCTGGCAGGGCCTGCGCGAACTCCGCAACTATGCCCCCGAGTGGAAGCAGGAGATCGACCGCCGCTACCGCGAACGCAGCCTTATCACCCACCTGCGCGAAACACCGCTGCTGTGGGGTCTGGACCCGGCCACCCTCCAACTCGTGGCCGACGAGACCCGCTTCGAGACTTTCGGTGAACTTGACTGGCACGGCACCTACGCCCGCGGCCGCGAGGGCGGTGAAAAAGCGCGGCTCGAGCAGGAACCCATGATCGCCAAGGAAGGCGACTACCCCAACGGCCTCCTGCTCGTGCGCAGCGGCTTCGCCCGCGTCAGCCACATCTACAACCACGGCGAGCGGACCGACACCTACCTCGCCAAGGGCGAGGCCTTCGGCCTCCCGGAGATCGCGACCGGCTGGCGGAGCCAGCAGCACGTCCCGCTGCGCTCCAGCCTGCGCGCGCTCGGTTACGTGGACTTGCTCTTCATCCCCACCGCGGTGCTCGAGCAGCACGTGCTGCCGCGGCTCCCCGCCGCAGAGCTGGCGAAACTGACGCTGGCGCCCGCGCCGGAGATCGAGGTGTCCGCCGTCGAGAAGACGGAACGCGGCGGGGAGAACTTCCTCGAGTTCATCGTCGCCCAGCGCTTCATCAACGGCCGTGCGACGATGCTGATCGACCTCGACCGCTGCACGCGCTGCGACGACTGCGTCAGCGCCTGCGCGGCGACGCACGACAACAACCCGCGCTTCATCCGCCAGGGCCCGGAGGCCAGCGGCGTGATGGTGGCCAGCGCGTGCATGCACTGCGTCGACCCCGTCTGCATGATCGGCTGCCCCACCGGCGCCATCCACCGGGAGAGCGCGGACGGCCAGGTGGTCATCAATCCCGACACCTGCATCGGCTGCAGCGTCTGCGCCCACAGCTGCCCCTACGGCACGATCCAGATGGTGGCATTGCACGACGACGAGGGCCTGCCCGTCGTGGCGGAGGAGACCGGGGCGCCGATCCGCCGCGCCACCAAGTGCGACCTCTGCGTCGACCTGCCGGGCGGGCCGGCCTGCGTCCGCGCCTGCCCTCATGACGCCCTGATCCGGTCCGACATGCGCGATGTCAGCGCCCTGACCGAGTGGCTGCACCGATGAAACCTTTCGTCCGCCGCCGCTGGATTCTCTCACTGGTCACGCTCGGCGTTGCGCTCGTGCTGGCGGGCACGTGGCGCCTCGGCCACATCGCGCTGCGGCCCGTCGCGATGTATAGCGGGTGGTTGCTGCTAGCCCTCGTGCTGGGGCTCGCGTTTTTCAACGCCCGGAAGAAACTGCCCTTCCTTCCGCTGCTCGACGCGAACACCTGGCTGCAGGGGCACATCTATGCGGGGTGGGTCGCCGTGTTCGTTTATTTTCTGCACGCCGGTTTCCGCTGGCCGGACGGCCAGCTCGAGTCGCTGCTCGCCCTCGTGTTCTACGTCGTGGCCGCCAGCGGCGTCTTCGGCCTCTGGCTGAGCCGGTGGCTGCCGCCGCGCCTCGCCCGCTCCGGCGAAAGCCTGGTCTATGAGCGCATCCCCCTGCTCCGCCACCGGCTGCTGGCGGAGGTGAAGCAGACGGTGCGCCAGGCCGAGACCGAGACGCAGTCGACGACGCTCGGTGATTTTCACCTGCACTTCCTGAGTGGATATTTCTCGCGCCGGCCCGGACTCCTGTCGCCCCTGACCGGCGAGGACCGCGCCCACCACCGCGTCAGCCGCGAGCTCACGGCGCTGCGCCGCTTTCTCAACGACCGCGAGGCGGCCTTCGCCGACCAGCTCGCCGAGTTCGTCGAGACGAAGCGCAATCTCGACTTCCAGCTCGCGGGGCAGCGGCTGCTCAAGGTCTGGCTCTTCGTGCACGTGCCGCTGACCTTCGCCCTCCTCGTGCTGCTGGCCGCCCATGTGTGGCTCGCCCTCAATTTCTCGCACCGGCTCTGACCCATGCGCCGCCTTCTCCAGAGCATCATCCACAACCGCAAGCTCTACGACCGGCCGCAGGACGAGTGGACGTGCGGCCGCGCCGCCGAGGGCTGCGCCTGCGTCTTCGGCCCCGGGGCCAAGGGCGAATGCCGGGCGACCAGCCAGTGCCTGCCGGCCAAGCAGGGCGACCGGTGGGTCTGCACGCGCGCGATCTCCCTCGGGGCGGCCTGCGCGCCGGGCCCGCTGCCCGACGGCTCCTGCGGTTGCCCGGTGCCGCCCTGCCGGCCGGTGCGCAGCTTGCGCAGCCAGCGCGGCCGGCTCACCTGGCTCGCTGTCTGTGCCGCGCTGGGCGTGGTGCTGCTCGCCCTGTGGGGCCGCAGCGGCCAGGCGTGGACCAACCCCGGCCCGCTGACCGCCCAGCACGCCACGTCGGCGCAGCGCTGCTCCGACTGCCATGTCGAGCCCGCGACGGTCGCGGTCACCGCCGTCGCCGCGGCGGCCCGGCGCGCCGCGCACGACACGCTGTGTCTCAAATGCCACGACCTCGGCCGGCACGGCCGGTCGCCGCACGGCGTCGAGCCGGCCGACCTCGCCCGGGTGAGCGCCGCCACCAAATCCAACCTCGCGAAAGTCCCCGTGTGGCTGGCCGCCGCCCAGCCGCTGGTGCGCGGCATCGCGCCCGACCTCGCCTGCGCCGCCTGCCACCAGGAACACCACGGCCGGGATTTTGCGCTCAAGCAAATGTCCGACCAGCAGTGCCAGGTTTGCCACCAGGGACAGTTCGCCAGCTTCGGCGACGGCCATCCGGAGTTCACGGACTATCCCTACGAGCGGCGGACCCGCCTGCACTTTGACCACACGGCCCACCTGCAGAACCACTTTCTCCTCCGGCAGGTGGTCGCGCGGGCCCCGACCTCCTGTTCCAGCTGCCACGAGCCGGCCGGCGACGGCCGCCAGATGCTGGTGCGCGACTTCGCCCAGAGCTGCGCGAAATGCCACGCCGGCCAGATCGAGGGCGAGGGCCGGGCGGGCGCCAAGGGCCTCGTGTTCCTCCGCCTCCCGGAATTCGACACCAATGCGCTGCAGGCGGCCGGCGAGCCGGTCGGGGAATGGCCGGCGTTTTGCGAAGGCGGGCTCACCCCGTTCATGCGCTGGATGCTGGAAGGCGACGTGGTGGCGCGCGACGCGCTCGGTGTCCTCGGCCCGGCCAATCTCGCCGATCTCTCCGCCGCCACCCCGATGCAAAAGGCCGCCGCCGCCCGGCTGCTCTGGAGCGTGAAGGGCCTGCTCGCCGACCTCGTCGCGCAAGGCCAGGGCGTGATGCTGCGCCGCATGGCCTCGCCGACCAAGACCGGGCGCACCGGCCAGCTGCCGGCCGACAGCCTGCTCGCCGTGCAGCAGGCGTGGCTGCCCAACCTGCTCAAGGAAGTCGCCGCCTACCGGCGCGGGGAAAAACCCGCGCTGCCCGTGCGGGCCGCTCCCGCCACCGCCAGCCTGCCCGCCGCCAAGCCCGGCGCGGCCAAGCCCGCGGCGGATGATGACCTGCTCTCGGACGCCCCGGCGGCACCGGTGCCCGCCGCCGTGACGGTGGCCGCTCCGCCGCCCGCCTCCCCTTCGCCGGCGCTGATCGAGATGGACGATGCCGAACTGCGCGTCGCCGAGGGCGGCTGGTATCGGCGGGACGAGACCTACACGCTTTATTACCGGCCGGACGGCCACGCGGATTCCTTCCTGACCGCGTGGCTCGACGCCACGGCCGGCGATCCCTCGTCGTCGGCGCGCGCGATTTTTGCCCAGCTCTCCGACCCGCAGGCGCCCGGGCTCTGCATGAAATGCCATTCGGTCGACACGACCAAGAGCGGCACGCTCGTGAACTGGTTGCCGGCGCGACCGGAACCCAACCACCACAAATTCACCTTCTTCAAGCACGCGGCCCATTTCAGCCTGATGGGCGACCAGGGCTGCAAGACCTGCCACGCCCTCGACGCCAAGGCGGACTATGCCGCGGCCTTCGGCACCAATCGCGACCCCGCGATCTTCCACAGCAACTTTGCGCCGCTCAGTAAGGACACCTGCGCCACCTGCCACCAGCCCGGGGCGGCCGGCGCGAGCTGCCAGCAATGTCACAACTATCACACGGGCACCTTGCAGACCCTGCGGGCCCCGGTGTCGGATTTCAAGCGACCGTCCACCGGCAACTGAGCCGGTGATGGCGCGGTGCTGGCGTCACGCCTTACTTGCGGGTCACGGCGCAGACCTTGCGGGCCTTCGCGACGTTCCACAGTCCGGCGCGCTCGGCGGCGAGCGGGTCGTTCTTGGCGTCGTCGAGCGTAACTTTCCGGGCCGGGCCCTTGCCGGCGACATCCCACAGCCCGGCGCGGACGGCGGCTTCGGGATCGGCTTTGGCCGCGTCGAGCGTGAGCTTTTTCGCGGGCCGAACGACATCAAACATCCCGGCACGCTCCAGCGTGAATTCGTCCAGGCGGGCATCCTCCAGCTTCACCGGCCCGGGGGATTGCGCCCGGGCGGGCAGACCGACGAGACCGCAGACCGCCGCAACCAGGACGATCGCGGCGCACCGGGCGTTCACGGTGGAAAAATTCATGGTCTTCATGGTGGGTGTGGGTTGATGGTGGCGGAGCGGCGAAGGGTTTCCCTCACCTACCCATATTGCCACATTACCTACATCGGCACTCCGCAGGACTTGCTGTAATTGGCGCAGGGCTTGCCGGGCGCCGGCGGCCCAAACGCGGCGGATGCCTCACCCTTTCTTCCGCGCGATCCAGGCGCGGACGTTTTCCTCGAGCAGCTCCATCGGCAGCGCGCCGTCCTTGAGGATGAGGTCGTGGTATTCGCGGAGACTGAACTTCGCGCCAAGTTCCTTCTTCGCGAGTTCGCGCATCTCGAGGATCTTCAGCTGGCCGACCTTGTAGGCGGTCGCCTGGCCGGGCCACACAATATAGCGGTTGGTCTCGGTGAAAATGTCGCGCTCGGGGTTCGGCGTGTTCTTCCGGAAGTAATCCATCACCTGCTCGCGCGTCCAGTGCTTGGCGTGCGCGCCGGTGTCGACCACGAGACGCACGGCGCGCAGCAACTCGTCGTAGAGCCGGCCGAAGTCCTGGTAGGGATCCTTGTAGAAGCCGAACTCCTTCGGGAAATACTCGGCGTAAAGCGCCCAGCCCTCGACGTAGGCGGTGTTGCCGCCGAACTTGCGGAACTTTGGGATGCCGGTCAGCTCCTGCGCAATGGCGATCTGCATGTGGTGGCCGGGGATCGCCTCGTGGTGCGCGAGCGTCTCCATCTCGAAGATCGGCACGCCGCGCATGTCGACCGTGTTCACGTAATAGACCCCGGGTCGCGAACCGTCGGGCGCGGGCTCCTCGTAGAACGCTCCGGCGGCTCCCTTCTCGCGGAACGGCTCGACCACGCGCACTTGCAGCCCGGCTTTCGGCTTCACGCCAAAGAACTCGTCAAGGCGTGCGGTCATGTCCGCGATGATTTCCGAGGCGCGCTTCAGGTAGGCGGCCTTTCCCTCGGGCGTCGTCGGGTAATAGAATTGCGGGTCCTCCTTGATGAACTTGAAGAAGGCCGTCAGGTCGCCCTTGAAACCGGTCTGTTTCATGATGGCCTCCATGCCTTGGTGGATGCGCGCGACCTCGCGCAGGCCGAGCTGGTGGATCTCCTCGGCGCTCATGCCCGTCGTCGTGGACTGGCGCAGCCGGTAGGCGTAGTATTCCCGGCCGTCGGGCAATTTCCACACCCCGTCATCGTTCGTCGCGAGCTTCTCGTGGGCCTCGAGCAGCGTAATTAGCCGGGCGTAGGCCGGCTGCACGACGCCGGTGAGCGCCGCGCGAGCGTCGGCCAGCAGCTGCGCCTTGGCGGCGGCCTCGACGTCCTTCAACGCGCCGACCTTGCCCTCGATATCCTCGAGGAGCGCGCTCTTCTTGCCGGACTGGTCGAACGGTTCGCCGGCGACGACCTCGCGGCAGGATTCCAGCACGAGGCCGTAGACGAAGCGCGGCGGCAGGATGCCCTTCGCGGCGCGGAGTTTCACACCGTCGATCAGCTGGTCGAACATCGGCCCCATGCCGCGCAGGCGCGCGAGGTAGGCGCGGGCGTCGTCCGCCGAGTCCACGCGGTGGTAGTTGATGAGAAACGCCGGCGCCTCGGAGTGGAGGCCGGACATCTGGTTCAACGGATAATTATGGTAGCGCCACTTCCAGCCCTCGATGGTGCTCTCGGCATCATGGACAAAGAGCCGGTAGCTCGTCTTCGCCGAGTCGTCGAGCAGGTCGAAGTTGATGGTGCGCTTCAGCTCTGCGAAATCCTGCGCGTTGTGGACGAATTCCTCGAGCGCGTGCTGCTCGGAGAGGTCGTCCCACTTGTCGTAGTCCTTCTTCAGGCCCAGCTGGGTCATGAACTGAGGGCTGCGGGCGACGGACTCGTCAAACACGCGGTCGAAAAACGTGTTCGCCTTGGCCGACTCGGCCTGGATCTGTTCGGTGGTGGCCGCGCAGGCGGCGCACACCGCCAGCGCGGCGGTCGCACCCGCGGCCAGGAAGCGTGGGATGGTTTGCATAAGGGAAGGCCTGTTTGCCGCGAAATCCCGCCCGGCGCAAGCCCGCGACGCTCAGCCCTCGCCGTCGTAGCGCATCCCGACCGCGGCGCGCCACGCGTCGAGCACCGCCATGTTGCCGAGCGTGTCAGCGTGCGACATCGCCGGCGACTCGAGTTCGCCGCGCGCGATGGCGTCGCCCACGGTGTCGGCCTCGAGCGCGTAGAGGGGCTGCGCGTTGGCGAATTCCATTTTCTCCGGGGCCGCGCCACCCGGCCGGTGAAGGGTGATAACCGCGGGCTTGTTCGGTTCGCCGGGATGAAACGGGCTCGGCACATCGATCCACCCAGCCGAGCCGAGCAGGCGGGTGCGGATTTCCAGCGGCGTGCAACTGCTGCAGCTGAGCTGCGCGGTGATCCCGCCGGGGTAGGCCACGGTCGCTGCGGCGAATTCATCAGCGCCGGTGACCGTGTTCAACCGGCCGCTGCCGTGAAAACTAAGCGGCTCCGCAAAGGCCCGGCCCGCCGCGGCCCCAGCCATCCGCCGCGAGAAGGAAACGGGGTAACACCCGAGGTCGAGGATCGCGCCGCCGCCGAGCGCCTTGTTGAAGATGCGGTGCGCCGGGTCGAACTTGAACGGCACGGTGAAGTTCGCGTGGATCGCCCGCAGCTCACCGATCGCCCCATCGCGCACTAGCTCCGCGAGCTTTGCCGTCTGCGGGTGGCAGCGATACATGAATGCCTCCATCAGGAAAACCTGGTGCGCCCGCGCGGCGTCCACCATCTGCTGCGCACCGGCCCGGTTCAGGGCGAGCGGTTTCTCGCAGAGGATGTGCTTGCCGGCCGCCGCGGCCCGCCGCGTCCATTCGAGGTGCGATGGATGCGGCGTGGCGATGTAGACCGCTGTCACCTCCGGGTCGGCCAGCAGCGCCTCGTAGCTGCCGTGGGCGCGGAGGCCGCCGAAGTCCGCGGCGAATTTTTCCGCCGCCGCGCGCGTGCGGCTGCCGACCGCCACCAGCCGGCCCGTGCGGGACTCCGGCAGCGCCGCCGCGAACTTGCGCGCGATGCCGCCGGTGGCGAGGATACCCCAGTTGAGCTTCGGGCTCATTCGTGGTCCCAGTCGTGGCGCGCGTCATCCACCATCTGCTGCAGCACGGGAAAGCGGATTTCACCGTAATTGAAAGCCACGCGCAGCTTGCCGGCGCGGTAGACCCAGGTCGTGGGAATCCACGTGAGCGGCTGCCCGAGGAAGGAATTGAGCCGCTTCTCCTCGAGGCGCGAGGGATTCGGATGGTTGAGCAGGAGTAGGTTTGGCTGCGCGCCGAGGCCGGCCGCCTTCAGGCGCGACGCCGGGTCCTGGCCCTTGTGCCAGATGTTAATGAAGACGACCTTCACGTCCGGGTTGGCTTCGGTGAATGTCTTCCAGCCGTCCGGCAGCAGCTCGGCGCGGCAGTTCGGGCACCATGGCGCCCAGAAATGCACGATGGTCACCTGCGGGCCGGCGACCAGGGCAGCGACCTGCGCCTCCAGCGGGTCGGGAGCAGCCGGCACGGCCTCCGCCGCGCGGAGCAAAGTTGCGGTGGCGAGCAGGAGCAGGACGGCCAGGCGTTTCATCCCGGGGAAGATGCGCGGTCCGGCCGTTTATTCCACTGCTTTCCGTGTCACCGTCAGGGCCGCGCCTCGTGCAGCACGACCGGCTGCGACTTCTTGCGCAGCTTCAGGTTGAGCAGTTCGACGGCGAAGGAGAAGGCCATGGCGAAGTAGATGTAGCCCTTGTTGACGTGCTGGTGCGTGCCCTCCGCCACGAGCGCGACGCCGATGAGGAGCAGGAACGACAGCGCGAGCATCTTCAGCGTCGGGTGCCGGTGCACGAAATCGCTGACCGCGCCGGCATACTTGAGCATCACCACCAGCGCGATGACCACGGCGGCGATCATGACGCCGAGGTGGTTGGCCATGCCGATGGCCGTGATGACGGAGTCGAGCGAGAACACGATGTCGAGCAGCAGGATTTGCACGATGATGGCGCTGAACTTCGGCGTGACCCGGCCGGAACCGGCATGCTCCTCGCCGCCCTCGAGTTTGTCGTGGATTTCCATCGTGCTTTTCACGATGAGGAACAGGCCGCCGCCGAGCAGGATCAGGTCGCGGCCCGACACCGCGAAGCCCAACACGGCGAAGAGCGGCGCGGTGAGCTTCACCATCCACGCGAGACTGCACAGGAGCAGCACCCGCGTGATCAGCGCGAGCATCAGGCCGGTCTGCCGGGCCTTCGCCTGCTGGTCCGCGGGCAGCTTGCCGGCCAGGATCGAGATGAAGATGATGTTGTCGATGCCGAGAACGATCTCGAGCGCGGTCAGCGTGAGGAGGCTGATCCAGATTTGCGGGTCGGTGATCCAGTCCATGCCCCGAGGAAACCGGCGGCGGCGCCCGCGTCAATGCGGACCGCGGTGGAAACCCCCGCCTATTTTCAAGCCGCCCCGGTTTGAGTGTAGGGCCGGCGTTTGTCGCCGTGCCGTGGTTCGCTCGCGTTGCGGTCCGCCGACAAGCGGCGACCCTACCCATGGCCTCTCCTTCCTCACGGCGCCAGCCCGGCGAACGCCAGTCCGAAGCGGATCCAGAAAGGGATCGTGAACAACGCCAGCGCCGTCGTGCCGAGAATGATCTGCACCGCGACCAGCGGCTGCCCGCCGTAGATCCGCGCCACGATGATCGAGATCACCGCGGAGGGCATCGCCGCCTGCACGACGAGCACCCGCTTGAGTTCCACCGAGCACGGCAGATAACGGGCCGTGAGCAGGTAGACAAAGGGCAGCACCCCCAGCCGCAGCAGCCAGGCCGTGAGTGTGACCCGCGTGTCCACCAGCTGTCGCGGGTCGTCGAGGTGCGGCTGGAGGCTCGCGCCGGACATGACCAGCCCGAGCGGGATGGCGCACAACGCCAGCGCATGCACGAGTGTCATTGCCACCGCCGGCACGTGGGGACCGGCGCCGCTGAGATTGACGATGAGGGCAACGAGGAGTGCGATGACCGGGGCGTTGATGAGCTTGCGCCAGCCGGCGAGCGGCGAGAGGCCCGTCACCACCAGCACGCCGCCGGTCCAGATCGCGGCCTCGACGCCGACGTTGTGCACGAGCAGCAGGGCGCGGCTCTCCGGCCCGAACATCGCGTCCATCAACGGCAGCGGCAGGTAACCGTAGTTGGTCAGGCCCACCGCCAGCGCGAACGTGCGCAGCCCGTGGCCGATCGTCAGCCCCAGCGCCCGCGCGACATACCAGCCGACCAGCATCGACACCAAGGTCAGCCCGAAGCCCAGCGTCGGCGCCCACAGCAGGTTGCCCGGCTCGCGCAACGTCGGGTTGGCCACGATCGACTCCAAGATGAGGCACGGGAAGGTGACGCGCACGACCAGCTTGAAGAGGCTGTCCTCCCCCGCCTCGGTGATCCACTGCCAGCGCCGCAGCCCCACGCCGAGCGCGATCAGCGCGAACACCGGCAGGATGATGAGGAAGAGCTGGCCGTAGGGCGTCATTACAGAATACGGAGGACAGAGAACAGGGGACGGGAAAGCCAACCCCGATTAATCTCCGTTTGCCGGCTTTGTCCTGTCCTCTGTCTTCTGTCCCCGATCCGCTGAGCCCGCCATCGCGCGCCCGGCCAGCCAGCCCGCGGTCCACGCCGCCTGGAAATTGAAACCGCCTGTGATGCCGTCGATGTCGAGCACCTCGCCGGCGAAATGCAGCCCGGGCACGAGCCGGCTGGCCATCGTCTTGAAATCGACCTCGCCCAGCCGCACGCCGCCGCACGTCACGAACTCCTCCTTGAACAGGCTCTTGCCGTCCACGGCGAACTCACCCGCGCACACCTGCGCGCCCAGCGTCCGTAGCGCCGCGCCCGGGACGACCGCCCACTGCGTCTCCGCCGCGATGCCCGCCGCCGCCAGCAGTTTCTCCCACAGGCGCAACGGCAGGCCGACCGGGCCCCACGTGCCGATCTGTTTCTTGGGATTGGCCGCGCGGGCGCGCTCCAACTCGGCGCGCAGCGAGTCGGGGTTGAAGGCCGGCGCCCAGTTGACGAGCAGGGTGAACTGGTAGCCGCAATCATGCAGCTCGCGCGCGCCCCAGGCCGACAGCTTCAGGATGGCCGGGCCGCTGAGGCCCCAGTGCGTCACGAGCAGCGGCCCGCGGTCTTTCAGGGCCGAGCCGCGCACCGCCACCGCCGCTTCCTCCACCGAGATGCCGGAAAGGTCCTTCAGCCGCGCATCCTTGATGTGGAAGGTGAACAACGACGGCACCGGCGGCTCGATGGTGTGGCCGAACTGCTGGGCGATCGCAAAACCCGTGTTGGTCTTGTTGCCACCGGTGGCAAGGAGCAGCCGGTCGCAGGTGACGGTCTCGCCGGTGGTGAGGGTGAGCTTGAAGGTGGAACGCGCAGACCCCGGCGCGCTGGGGTCTGCGCGCTCCACCTGTTTGACGCCGCAGTTTGTCCGGAGCACCACCCCGGCCTTCCGCGCCGCGCCCTGCAGGCAGTCCACGATCGTCTGCGAATCGTCGGTCACGGGAAACATCCGGCCGTCGGCCTCGGCCTTCAGCCCCACGCCGCGGGCCGCGAACCACTCGGCCGTGTCGCGCGGCTGCCAGCGGCTGAAGGCCCCGAGCAGCTCGCGCGCGCCGCGCGGGTAGCGCCGCACCAGCTCGCGCGGCTCGAAGCACGCGTGCGTGACGTTGCAGCGGCCGCCACCCGAGACCTTGACCTTCGCCAGCGGATGGGCCGTGGCCTCGTAGATCGTGACGGCACAGCCGGGATCAGCCTCGGCACACGCGATGGCCGCGAAGAATCCCGCCGCCCCGCCGCCGACCACGATAACCTGCCGTTGATGCATGCGCGCGCAGCGTGCGCCGGCCGGGGCGGCTTGTCCAAAAATAAAAGCGCCGTGGCCCCACGCCACGGCGCTTTTTGCACACTACCTGCTGCCCTGTAGCAGAAATGGATTACTCGGACTTTTCTTTCTTCTGACCCTTGTCACCGCGCGGGCCGTGCTCGCGCATCTTGGCGCGCATCTCGTCGAACTTCGTCGCCTGGTCGGCGGTGAGGACGGCGCGGCGCTGATCGGCGAAGCCCTTGTTGAGCGCCTGCATCTTGGCGCGCTTGTCTTCCTTGGCCACCGAGGTGTCGTCGCGGAGGGCCTTGCCGGCGGTGCGTTCCTGCTCGCCGATGGCCTTCCACTTGGCTTCCTGGTCGGCGGTGAGGCCGAGTTCCTTGGCGGCGTGCTCCATCATGGCGCCGGGACCGCGTTCACGCTTCGGATGGTCGCCCGGGGGCGGGCCAGCGGGTTCATCGGCGGCACGGACAGCGGGAACGGCCAGCAAAAGCAGGCCGGCAAGAGCGAGGATCAGTTTCGGGAAGTATTTCATGATATGGGTTGGTTGATTACGGGGGTTACGACGCGGCACGCGCCCGCAGGTTTCATCTTTTGGCCGGTCGGGTGAGAAAAATTCGGCCCCCGCTTGTAACCTTGCCCGCGCCGGATCGTCCAGCGGCCGCTTTACTCCGACCCTGATTTAACCCACTGTCCGCGGCCATGATCGAAGTCACCGGCCTGACCAAGCGCTACGGGGAATTCACCGCCGTCCGCGACCTGTCGTTCACCGTGCAGCCCGGCGAGGTCATGGGTCTGGTCGGCCCCAACGGCGCGGGCAAGACCACCACGCTGCGCTGCGCCACCGGCATCATCCCGCCCACCCTCGGCTCGGTTTGGATCGGCGGCGTTGACCTGAAGGAGGACCCCGTCGGGGCGAAACGCCGGCTGGCCTTCATGCCCGACGAGCCCCGGCTGTTCGACCATCTCACGGTCGAGCAGCACCTGAACTTCGTCGCCCGCCTGCACAATGTGGCCGACTGGCAATCGCGCGCGGAACCCATCCTCGCCGACCTGGAGATGGCCGACAAACGCGCGCTGCTCCCGGCGGAACTTTCCCGCGGCATGAAGCAGAAGCTCGTCATCGCCTGCGGCCTGCTGCACTCGCCCAGCGTCATCTTCTTCGACGAGCCGTTGACCGGCCTCGACCCCGGCGGCATCCGCCGCATGAAGGAAACCATGCGCCGGCTCGCCCGCGACGGCGCGGCCATCATCCTCAGCTCGCACCTGCTCAGCCTGGTCGAGGAAGTCTGCAGCCACGTGCTCATCCTCAAGGCGGGCGAAAAGGTTGCCGACGGCTCCATCGCCGACATCCGCGCGCGCTTCGCCGTCGCACCCGAGGCCAGCCTGGAGGACGTGTTCTTCCGCGCGACCGAGACGCCCGCGGCGCCGCCGGTCCTGCCGCCATGACCGGCGCGTTCCTCTATCTCTACGTCACCACGGTGCGCAATTCCGTGGTGCAGCGCCTCCAGCGGCTGCGCCAGCCGAAATACCTGTTCGGCGCGATCGCGGGTGCCGCGTATTTTTATTACTTCGTCTTCGGCCGCGCCTTCCGGAACTACGACGCCCGCCCCGGGGCCGCCCCGATCCCGGTCGGCGGGGGGCCGGATGTCATGGCGTGGATCGAGCCGTTCGCCGCGCCGGTGCTGGCCGTCGTCGTGCTGCTCGCCTGGCTGCTGGGCAACAGCCGCGCCGCGCTGCAATTCACCGAGCCGGAAACCGCTTTCCTCTTCCCCGCCCCCGTATCCCGCCGCACGCTGATCCATTACAAGCTCCTGCGCGGCCAGCTCGGCATCCTCGTGTCCGCCTTTTTCATGACGCTGCTGTTCCGGCGCGGCAGTGCGTCCGGCCACGCGTTGCAGCAGGCGGCCGGCTGGTGGGTGGTGTTCTCGACGCTGAACCTGCATTTCATCGCCGCGTCGTTCGCGCGCCAGCAACTGTTCGAACTGGGGCTCAACCCGTGGCGCCAGCGGCTGCTGGTCGGCGTCGCCCTGCTGCTGCTGGCC
This sequence comes from Lacunisphaera sp., assembly GCA_029945445.1. GTDB lineage: Bacteria > Verrucomicrobiota > Verrucomicrobiia > Opitutales > Opitutaceae > Lacunisphaera. The sequence continues at coordinate 64,862 of JAQSCO010000057.1, forward strand.
GTCGCCGGCTGGTGGTGGCTGCCGGCGCCCGCGGACAGCTCGAGCTTCGAGGCCATCATGGCTTACGCCCAGCACCTGCTCGGCGCGCCGCCGCTGTCGTGGCTGCTCCTGCCGTTCCGGCTCGTGGTGCGGCCCTACTTTGCGGCTGATGCGGGGGCCTTCTTCCTTGCGCTCGGGCCGGCGTTGCTGGTGGCGCTGGCGCACTATTTCTGGGTGGGGCGGGCCGACGTGGCCTTTGAGGAGGCGTCGCTGGAACTCGCCGCCAAGCGGGCGAAGATCGTCGCGGACCTCCGCGAAGGCCGCTGGGGTGCCGGCCGCCGCGCGCCGACCAAGCCGCGCCCCGAGCCCTTCCGCCTCCGGGGTCGCGGGTGGGCGCCGCTGGCCTTCCTCTGGCAAAACCTGGTCGCGCTCGGGCCGTTCTTCCGCCTGCGCACCTGGCTCATCGCCTGCCTCGCGATGTTCGCGCTCACCAGCTGGCTTGGCGCCGACCGGGGTCGGGCGGATTACCTGGTGCTCGTTGTCGCGTTCTCCGGCATGCTCAGCCTCGCCGCGCTGCTGGGCGGGCCGCTGTTCATGCGCCGCGAGGTGCAGCAGACGCTCACCCAGCTCGACATCACCAAGGCCTACCCGCTGGCCGGCTGGCAGATCGTGCTCGGGCAGCTGCTGTCACCGATCCTCCTGCTGACGTTCCTCGAATGGTTTTTCCTGCTCAGCTTCATCCTCGCGGCCGGCGCGACCAAAAAGAAAATCGCCTTCCTGGTCATGCTTGGCGCAGGCGGCATCGGCGGCATCGCGTTCATCGTGCCGCCGCTTGTCGGCCTGCTGCTGTGCCTGCCGTATGCCGGGGTGCTTTATTTTCCCGCGTGGGCCGCGACCCCGCCGAACCAGGCCGGCGGCGCCGGCATCGAGGTGCTGGGCCAGCGGCTGATCTTCATGCTGGGCTACCTCATCGTGCTGGTGGTGGCGCTGCTGCCGGCGGCCGCGGCGGGTGGCCTGGTCTGGTTCATCGCCCAGGCTCTCATCGGCCAGATCACCGCCTTTATCCTGACCACGCTCACGGTCAGCGTCATCCTCGGCGCGGAACTCACCGGCTGCGTCTGGTGGCTGGGCGGGAAACTGGAACGGTTCGACCTGTCCACGGAGATGCCGCGCTGACCGCGCCGGCCGCCGCATGAACTTCGCCCGCCTTTCCGCGCTCGCGCAATCGGTCGTCGCCGCCGCCCAGCGCCGGTTGCCGCCCGAGGTGCGCGCCGCCGCCGCGGCGGTGGCCGTCTGCTTCGAACCCCACCCCAACGCCGCCATCGTCGCCGAGGGCTGGGAACCCGACATCCTCGGGCTGTTCATCGGGCATGAGCATCACGGCGAGCTGGCCGACAGCCAGCCGCTGCCGCCCCAGATCATGCTGTTTCTGGAAAACATCTGGGACTACGCCGAGGGCGACGAGGGGATCTTCCGCGACGAAATCCGCCTGACCTACCTGCACGAACTCGGCCATTACCTCGGCTGGGATGAGGGCGAGGTCGCCCGCCGGGGGCTCGAATAGCGGGGTCTACACCCACCACGGGCTAAGTAGGGCTTTCATTTCCCCCCTGAATCTGCTTATTCGCCATTTGGAAAACAGCTTTGCGCTCCCCGGGTGCAGGCCCATTATCGTTCCCAAACCATGAAGAAGTTCCTCATCACCCTTTTCTGTGCCCTCGCCCTTCCCGGTGCGCTGTCCGCCGCCGGCCTGACCCGCGCGACCGTTGTCCAGCATCTCGATACCTGCGAGGCCATCCTCCAGGACCTCCAGGCCAACGCCAAGACCGCCATCCCGGCCGACATCCTCCGCCGCGCCAAGGGCATCGTCATCGTCAACCAGTTCCAGGCCAGCTTCATCTTCGGCATCAAGGACGGCTACGCCGTCGCCCTCGTCCGCCGCCCGAACGGCAAGTGGTCCGTGCCCGCCTTCCTCAAGGCCGGCGAGCTCAGCGTCGGCCTCCAGGCCGGCGGCAAGTCCATCAACGCCGTCTACGTGCTCATGGACGACCAGACCGCACGCCTCCTCTTCAAACCCAAGATGAACCTCGGCGCCGAGGCCAAGGCCGTCGCCGGCATCCGCGCCGCCGAGCGCGAGCGCATGACGCAGTCCCTCACCACCGAGCCGAACGTCTATGTCTATTCCGCCACCGAGGGCCTCTTCCTCGGCGCCGCGCTCAAGACCGGCTACATGTCGCCCCACGAGGAGGCCAACCGCCTGTTCTACGACACCAACAACCGCCTGCCGGAATTGCTGTTCAGCGACTGGGTCACGCCCCCGACGGAGGCCCGGTTCATCATGGACTACGTGACGCGCATCACGCAGTAAGCGCGAATCCCCGCTGCTTCTTAAAACCCGCCGCCATCCGGCGGGTTTTTTATGGGCGAAATTCGCGCAGATACGCCGCGAGCTGCCGCACCACCTCCGCCGCCACGCGTTCCTGCGCCGCGCGGCGCGTCGCGCCGGGCATTTCGATTTGGCCGGAAATGATCGCGGCGCGCCCGCCGCGCCGCACGTGGCACAGCGCCCACCACGCCATCGGCTCCTTGATGCCAGCCGGCCGGCTTGGCTCGGCGTAGCCGGTCGTCGCCACCGCGACATCCGCGCCGAACAAGACGCACGCGCCCTGCGCCATCTCCACCGCCACGCGCTGCGACACGCAGTTGGTGCGCCGCGCGTGCGCGCGGTTCACGCCGAGCAGCTTCACCTTCTCGTCGAGCGAGTAGGCCGTGACCCCGCCGCGGAAATAATTCGACGCCCCCGGCACGGCGCCGATCGCCGCCTGCACGTGCCCGCACGTCAGGCTCTCCGCCACGGCAAGCGTCAGGCGCGGCTTCGCCAGCAGCAGGGGCTTCAGTTCGGCCGCGGGCGTCATCACTTCAGCTCCAGACCGACCGGGCAGTGGTCGCTGCCCATCACCTCGGGCGAGATCCACGCGCGCTTCAGCGCGAGCTTCAGCTTTTCGGAAACCACGAAGTAATCGACGCGCCACCCGATGTTCCGGGCGCGGCAGTTCATCATCTGGCTCCACCACGTGTAGTGGCCGGGGCCTTTTTCGAACTCGCGGAACGTGTCCACGAAGCCTTTCGCGAGCAGCGTGGAGAAATTCCCGCGCTCCGCGTCGGTGAAGCCGGCGTTGCGCCGGTTGGTCTTCGGGTTGGTCAGGTCGAGCTCCGTGTGCGCCACGTTCAGGTCGCCGCAGAACACCACCGGCTTGCCCTTCTTCTCGAGTTTTTTTAGGAACGCGAGGAACGCCGGGTCCCACTCCTCCGTGCGGTATTGCAGCCGCGTCAGCCCGCGCTGCGAGTTGGGCTGGTAGACGTTGACGAGGAAGAAATCCTTGAACTCCGCGGTGATCACGCGGCCCTCGTCGTCGTGCCCGGCCAGCCCGATGCCGTTGGTCACCTTGAGCGGCGGCACGCGCGTGAAGATCACCGTGCCGGAGTAGCCCTTCTTCACCGCCGAATACCAGTGCGGCGTGTAGCCCGTGACCCACGCCACGTGCTGCACGTCGCCGGGGTGCGCCTTGGTTTCCTGGAGGCAGATGACGTCGGCCTCCACCTTGCCCATGTAATCGAGAAAGCCCTTCCTCAGCGCGGCGCGGACGCCGTTGACGTTCCAGGAAACGAGTTTCATGCGCTCAGTCCGAAGCTTTGCGGCAGCGGCGGCAACACGTTTTCGTGCGCTTTACCTTGGGAACCCCACTCCGCATCCTGTGCCCGATGCCCTCCTGCACTCTCGAGCTGAAGACCATCCCCAACGCCCCGCGCGACGCGATCGCCGGCTGGCTGGGCGACGTCCTGAAGGTGAAGGTCCATGCGCCCGCGCTCGACGGCCGCGCCAACGAGGCGCTGCTCGCCTTCCTCGCCGCCAAGCTCGGCCTGCCCCGGCGCGCCGTCACCCTCGTCCGCGGCGAGAAATCCCGCCACAAGGTCGTCCGCCTCGAAGGTGTTACGCTTGCCCAGGTAAAGGCCTGCCTGCCCGCCGCCGCGACATGACACACGCCACCGTTGCCTCGCCCGCGCGCCGCCGGTGAGCTTTCCCTCCCTCGTCTGTATGTCCGTTTTCTCGCCCATCCCCCTCGGTCAACGCATCCCCGGCAGCCCGCACTCCGTCGCGTGCAGCCTGCCGACGCTGCACGACATCGTGGGCTACGAGGAGGGCCGGCCCGAGACCACCCGCCACATCGCGTCGGGCTATCCGCGCTTCGTCGTGCACTCGCACGCCAAGCTTCTCTGCGAATACCTCGGCCGCCGCCCGGAACTCGCCGGCCGCTCGCTCTGGCTGGTCACCTCGTCCGCCATGGCCACCGCCCTCGCCGGCCATCTTGGTCGCTCCCGCCCCGCCCATGCCGCCGTGTTCCGCGTCGACGGCCTTGATGGCGTCGCGCACACCGACACCCCGGAGCTGAACGCCCGCGGCAAGGTCTTCCTCCAGCACCTCGGCGGCTTCCTCTCCTCGCGCGCGGCGGAGGACCACCTCGTGCGGCTCGGCGTGCTGCCGGCCGCCGCCAGAGAAAAACTTTTTGCGGGCGACGCCACCGCCGAGATCAAGCGCGTGCTGCGCACGGTCTACGCCGCGGGCGACGCCGACCTCCTCCTCGCGCCGAGCGGCATGAACGCCCTCCACGCCGCCTTCCGCGCCATCGGTACGCTGCAGGCGCCGCGCGGCCGCACCGCGTGGGTGCAGCTGGGCTGGCTGTACCTCGACAGCATCGCGCTGCTGAAAAAATTCACCCCCGACCCGGCGCGCGACTACTTGCGGCATGGCGATGTCACCGACCTCGCGGGGTTGGAGAAACTTTTCGTCACGCATGGCGCCCGCATCGCCGGCCTGGTGATCGAGGCCCCGACCAATCCGCTGATCCAGACGCCCGACGTCGCCGCGGTGGTCGCCCTCGCCCGCCGGCACGGGGCGCGCGTCATCCTCGACCCCGCCATCAGTTCGCCCTTCAACGTCGATTTGCTGCCCCACGCCGACCTCGTCGCGCAGAGCCTCACGAAATACACCGCGCACGAGGGCGACGTCATCGCCGGCGCCGTGGTCGTTAATCCCACCGGCCCGGATGCGGACGAACTCCGCCGGCTTGCCGCGGACAACCTCGAGCCGGTGCACCCGCGCGACCTCGCCCGCCTGGCCGCGCAGATCGGTGCGACCGCGGAGATCGTCGCCCGCATGAACGCGAGCACCATGAAGGTCGCGGCGTTCCTCGAATCACATCCGGGTGTCCAGCAGGTCTGGTGGTCGCTGCAGCCCGCCACGCGCGTCAACTACCTCAAGGTCGCGCGCACGCCGGAATCGGTCGGCGGCATTATCTCATTCACGCTGAAGGGGCCGCTCGCGAAATTCTACGACGCCGTCCGTTTACCCAAGGGCCCGAGCTTCGGCATGACGACGACGCTCATTTCGCCGTTCATCTACCTCGCGCACTACGACCTCGTCACGTCGGAGGCCGGCCGCGCCGAGCTCGCCGCGCACGGCCTGTCGCCCGACCTGCTCCGCCTGTCCATCGGCACCGAGCCGGTCGATGACATCATGGCGTGCCTGGCCGAGGCCCTGGCGTAACGCCCGCACCCCCGGAGCCAACGTCAACTAATAGTATACTACGCGTCTGGAAGCAACGCGGGTCAGACCGGAATAGGCCCAGGCGCATAGTATACTATTAGTTGACATTGGGGGGCGCGGCCGCCGTGAGCCGGTGGAAGCGCCAGCCGAGCAGCAGCGCGGCGCAGCCCAGGCCCGCGGCCAGGCCGGTCCACACGCCCAGCGGACCGAGCGTGGTGTGGAAGGCCAGCCAGTAGCCCAGCGGGAGCGACACGACCCAGTAGGCCACGAACGTGATCGCCGTTGGCACGCGCACGTCATGCAGCCCGCGCAGCGCCCCGACGCTGATAACCTGGCCGCCATCGAACAATTGGAAGAACGCCGCCACCACGAGCAATTGCGCCGCGAGCCCCGCGACATCCGCCGCCGGCGTGAAGCCCGCGGTGATCCACCGGCCCGCGAACGCAAACAGCAGCGCGCAGCCCGTCATGAAGACCAGCCCCGCCGCCAGCGCCCCGAAGCCGATCGGCCGGAGCGCCGCCGTCCGGCCCTCACCCTGCGCGCGGCTGATCCGCAGGCTGACGGCGATCGACAGCCCGAGCGGCACCATGAAGGTCAGCGCCGCGCAGCCAAGCGCCACCTGGTGCGCCGCGAGCGGCACCGTGCCGATCCAGCCCATCATCAGCGCCGCGGACGCAAACGCCCCGGCCTCGAAGAGCAGCATGCCGCCCGCGGGTCCGCCCAGCTTCAGCAACTGGACGAAACGCGCGCGCTCCCAGCCCGTCCAGGGCGCCGCGCGCACCACCGCGAAATGCCGCGAGCGCCGCAACCACACCGCGATCGCGGCCACGGCGGCGAGCCGCGCAATCAAGGTGGCCCAGCCCGAGCCCACGAGGCCCAACGGCGGAAACCCGAGATGGCCGAATACCAGCATCCAGTTGAAAAGCACGTTCAGCCCGACATCCGCAAGGATGATGGCCATCGGCACCCACGGCCGGCCGAGTGACTCCGCGAACTGGCGTTGCACTTGGAAAACCAGCACCGGCACCACTGAGGCCGCGATGAGCAGGAAGAACGGCCACACGATCGCCACGACCTCCGGCGGCTGGCCGAACCGGTGAAACTGCGTCGACAAAAGCACCATGAGCCCGAGAGCCCCCAGCCCGACCGCCAGCCCCAGCGCCCGGCCGTGCCGCAGCCACGCCGCGCAGCCCGCCTCGTCGCCCGCCCCGTGGTCGCGTGCGGTGAAGACGCCCGCCCCGATCAGCAGTCCGATACCCACGATGTAGAAGATGCCGAACAACCCGTGCGTGAAAGCGGCCGCCGCCAACTCCACCTTGCCCACGCGCCCGATGAACGCGCTGTCGGTCAGCCCGATCAGCATCTGGCTGACCTGCCCGACGATGATCGGGAAGGCCAGCGCCAGCGTCGGGCGCAGCTCGCGGCGGAGATCGGCGAAATTAACCACGCAGGGACGAAGGACGCGAAGCCGGGACCAAGCAACTTGGTTTTCGTTTGTTCTCCCTGTGCTTCGCGCCTTCATGGCGAGCTGTAAGGCCCGACCTCGCCCGCGGTCTCGTCCTCGTCGCCGCGTTCACCCACGCAACGTGGAACTTCACGGCCAAGCGCGCGGGCGGCATCGTGCTCGGCGTGATTGCGCTGGCGCTGGGCTGAGCCCGGCCTAAAATTTCTCCCGTGCGCCGCTCCAAGGAAATCATGGTCCTGTTTGCCCTGCTCGTGGGCATGATCGGCTTTGTGCTGTGGTATGTCGTCGACCGCCGCGCGAAGAACCGGGCCGCTTTGCCCGGAAATCCGGCGGAGCGCGGAGTTTCCGGGACAAACACCGGGCCGGCCGCAGCCGGCAGCGGTGCACCCGTGGCCGGGAAGACGGTCCCGCCGGCAACCCCGCCAAAAAAGGACTGACCCCATGCTCAAGGAAAGCTTCGATCTGCCGGTGCTGTTCGACCTGGGGGCGACCTTCGCGTTTGCGCTGACGGGCGCGCTCGCGGCCATCAAGCGCGGCTACGACATCGTCGGCGTGCTGGCGCTGGCGCTCGTCACGGGCATCGGCGGCGGCCTCATCCGCGACGGGCTGTTCCTCGTGCACGGCCCCACGCCGCTGCTGACCAACCCGCACTACATCGAGATCATCCTCGCCGCCGTCGTGTGCGGCATCCTCTTCGGCGCGCGCATCCACCGTTTCGCACGGCTGATCGTCGTGGTGGACGCCCTCGGGCTCGGCGCCTACGCGGCGTTCGGCGTGCAAAAATCTCTCCTCGCCGGCCTCAACCCGCCGGCGGCCGTCCTGATCGGCCTCGTCAATGCCGTGGGCGGCGGCGTGCTGCGCGACCTGCTCACGCGCGAGGAACCGCTCGTGTTCAAGCCCGGGCAGTTCTATCTGCTCACGGCACTGGCCGGCGCGGTGACCTTCCTGTTCTGCAGCGTGACCATGGAGCTGTCGGCCAACCGGTCCGCGATCGCCGCGGTCGTGCTGACGTTCGCCTTTCGCGCGCTCACCATCACGCTGAACTGGCGCACCGCGCCCGTCGCCTCCGGCAGCATCTTCGAGAACGACGAGGCGCCGCCGAAACGGTAGGGCGGGCCGGGTCCGCCCGCCCGCGGCGCGGCTCAGTCTTTGCGGGCCGCGAACTCCAGCTGCAACCAGTCGTCGAGTATATCCTTCTCATAGCGGAGGGGATCATCGCGGAACGCGCGGGTGATGCGCATCTGGTAGGCGAGATCCGTCAGCTTGCGCTCCCCTTCCTTGCTCACGCGGCCGTCCGCGTCCGTCAGCTGGAAGGTGAGTTTCAGGCGCGGCAGATAGATTTCCTTCACGATGCGGACATCGCTGAGCTGCGGCCCGCGCCACGGCTCGAAGTCGCCGGCCAGGTCGATGTCGGTGAAAGTGATGATCAGTTTTTGCCCCGGGGCCAGCCGCCGGCCGGCTTCCTTCTCGAGGTGCTCCTTGAGCAACGGGAGAAAATATTCGCGCCCCCGGGCATTATCCATGTCCATGCCGCTGTCCTTCAAATCGGTGTAATTTTCCGGGTGGTCAAAGACCACCTTCACCGGCGAGTCGGCCGGGACCGGCTTGTCGGCCGCGTAAAGCGCCCCGGTGGCGGTGCCGAGCAGGAGCGCGAGGAAGGCATGGCGGGCAGGAATCTTCATGACCAGGCGTGGTTGGGGGTTTGATGAGGGCGTCGGACGCCGTGCCCTGTTCCCTGAGCGTAGCCGGCCGGACGCTTTTTGCAACCCACCGTTCACTTCGCCATGGCCGCCGGTGCCGGCGCGAGGGCGGGCGCCCGGCCGCGCTTCCGCGCCAGCCAGTGCGTGAAGCGGTCCATGTAGAGATAGATGACCGGCGTGATGTAGAGCGTGAGCAACTGCGACACCATGAGTCCGCCGACCACCGCGAGCCCGAGCGGGCGGCGCGAGTCGGCGCCGGCACCGAGGCCAAACGCGATGGGCACCGCGCCGGCCAGCGCGGCGAAGCTGGTCATCATGATCGGCCGGAAGCGCACGATGCACGCCTCGACGATGGCGGCCTCGGCGTTGAAGGCCGCGCCCTGCTCGTTCTCCTTCGCGATGGCAAAGTCGATCATCATGATGGCGTTCTTCTTCACGATGCCGATGAGCAGGATGACCCCGACGTAGCCCATGATGTTCAACTCCTGCGAGAACGCCCAGAGCGTGACCAGGGCGCCGAAACTCGCGGCGGGCAGGCCGGAGAGGATGGTCAGCGGGTGGATGAAATCCTCGTAGAGGATGCCAAGCACGATGTAGATGACGACGATCGCCGTCGCGATGAGCAGGCCCATGCCGGCCAGCGACGAGGCGAACGCCTGCGCCGAACCCACGAAGCTGTAGCTGACCGTGGAGGGCAGTTCGCGGCGCGCGAGCTCCTGGATGGCGGCGGTGGCGTCGCCCAGCGAGACGCCGGGCTTGAGGTTGAAAGAGATCGTGACCGCCGGCAGCTGGCCGAGATGGTTGACGGTAAGGGGGCCGACGTCGCGGCGGAGGGAGGCAACGGTGTCGAGCGAGACGAGCTTGCCGCTCCGGCTGCGGAGATAGATGAGCGAGAGGGCCGAGGGATCGCGCTGGAATTCCTGCGCCACTTCCATGATGACGAAATACTGGTTGGTCGGCGTGTAGATGGTGGACACCTGCCGCGTGCCGAATGCGCTGTAGAGCGCGTCCTCGATCTGTGCGGGCGTGATGCCGAGTGTGTCGGCGCGGTCGCGCTGGATGTCGACGCGCAGCTGCGGGCTGGTGATCTGCAGGTCGGAGTTCACGTCGACCAGCAGCGGGATCTCGTGGAACTTCGCCTCGAGGCCACCGGCGACGGTGTAGAGTTCCTTGAGGTTGCTGCCGAAGAGCGAGACCTGGTAGAGCGCCTTGGTTAATTGACCGCCGATGCGAATGGCTGGCGGGATCTGCGGGTAGGCCTTGAAGCCCGGGATCACGCCGAGTTTCTGGCGGAGGTCGCCCATGATGGCGTCGATGGCGGCGCGCTCATTGCGCGGCTTCAACCGCATGAAGATGCGCCCCTGGTTCGAGGTGGCGTTGGTGGCGCCGCCCGAGCCCATGGCGGACATCATCGCCTCGACGTAGGGCAGCTCCGACACGATCTTCGCCGCGGCCTGCTGGTGCCGCGACATCTCCTCGAAGGAGATGTCCTGCGCCCCCTCGGTGAAGACCAGCACGAGGCCGGTGTCGTCCGTCGGGATGAAGCCCTGCGGGAGCACCTTGAGCAGCCCGGCCGTCAGCCCGGCCATCAGGCCGGCAACACCGATGACCAGCAGCCGGTGCCGCAGACTGACGAGCAGAGTGCGCTGGTAGAAGGCGCGCAGGCCGTCGAAGAATCGTTCGCTCAGATTGTAGAATTTTCCGTGCACCGGGGTCTCCGCGTGCGAGCGCAGGAAGCGGCTGCACAGCATCGGCGTGAGCGTGAGCGACACGACGCCGGACACGAGGATCGCCGCCGTGATGGTGACCGCGAACTCATGCAGCAGCCGGCCGAGGATGCCGCCCATGAACATGAGCGGGATGAACACCGCCACCAGCGACAGCGTCATCGAAAGGATGGTGAAGCCGATCTCGCGGGCGCCCTTGAACGCCGCCTCGCGCACCGGCATGCCGGCCTCGATGTGCCGGACGATGTTCTCGAGCATCACGATGGCATCGTCCACGACGAAGCCGACCGAGAGCGTGAGCGCGAGCAGCGAGAGGTTGTCGACCGAGTAGCCGCAGAAATACATCACCACGAAGGTGCCGAGCAGCGCCATCGGGATCGCCAGCGCCGGGATGATCGTCGCGCGCAGCGTGCGCAGGAAGAGGAAGATGACGAGGATGACGAGCCCGATCGACAGCATCAGCGTCAACTGCACGTCGTGCACGGAATCGCGCACCACCTCGGAGGTGTCGCGCAGCACACTGAAGGTGACCGACTCGGGGAGCTGTTTCTGGATCAGCGGCATGAGCGCCTTCACGCGGTTGGCGACCTCGACGGTGTTGACGCCCGGCTGCTTCTGCACCGCGAGCACCATGGAGCGGGCGGGATTGAGCTTCCCGTCGACGCGCTCGGCAAACCAGGTGGCGACGCGCGCGTCCTGCACGCTGTCGATGACCTGCGCGAGCTCGCCGAGGCGGATGGGGGCGCCGTTACGGTAACTGACGACGATGTTGGTGAACTCGCTGGCGTTGGCCAGCTGGCCGCTGGCGAGGATCTGCACCGACTGGCGATAGCCGTCGAGCAGGCCGGTGGGCTGGTTGACGTTGTGCGAGCTGAGCGCGGTGCGCACCTCGTCGAGCGTGACGCCACGGCTGGCCAGCAGGCGCGGGTCGAGCCGGACGCGCAGCGCGTATTTCTGCGCGCCATAGACCTGCACTTGCGACACGCCGTCGACGGTGGACAGGCGCTGCGCCATCATCGTCTCCGCGTATTCGTCGACAACGGAGAGCGGGAGCGTAGGCGAGCTGACCGCCAGATACATGATGGGCTGGTCGGCGGGGTTCGTCTTGCGGAGCGACGGCGGCGACGGCATGTCCTGCGGCAGGCGCCGCGCCACAGCGGCGATGGCGGCCTGCACGTCCTGCGCGGCGGCGTCGATGTTGCGCTCGAGCGTGAACTGCAGGGTGATCTGCGTGCTGCCGGTGCCGCTGGTGGACACCATCGAGTCGATGCCGGCGATGGTGGAGAACTGCTGCTCGAGCACCGTGGCGACCGCGCTGGCCATCGTCTCGGGCGTGGCGCCGGGCAGCGAGGCGCTGACGACGATGGTGGGAAAGTCGACGTTGGGCAGGTCGCTGACCGGCAGGAGGCGGTAGGCCATCACGCCGAAGAGGCACAGCGCCGCGGTCAGAAGCGTGGTCATCACCGGGCGGCGGATACAGGCGGCGGGGAGGTTCATGGCGGGGTCCTCATTATTTCTTCGCCGGGGCAACACCCAGCGGTGCGCCCGAAAGGGCGTGGGCCTCGGCCTTCATGCCGGGCAGGAGGCGGAGCTGGCCGTCGGTGACGACGGTTTCGCCGGCGGCGACGCCGGTGGCGAGCAGCGTGCTGTCGCCGGCGGTGCGGAGCACCTTCACGGGACGGAGCTCGACCGTCGAGTCGGCCTTGAGCACGTAGACCGTGGAACCGTTCTGGCTGTTCAGCACCGCGGTGCTGGGCACGACGATGGCCGCGGGATCGATCCCGGTCTGCGTCACGGCGTAAACGAAGCGCCCGGGCCAGAGCGCGTGGTCGGAGATGGAGAAGACCGCCTTGAGCATGATCATGCCCGTGGTGGGATCGACGGTGTTGTCGATGAATTCGAGCCGGCCGGCCGGGTGGCTGAGGCCGGTGGTGCGGTCGGTGACCGTGACGGTGGCGGTGCCCGCGGTGAGGGCTGCGCGGATTTCCTCGAGCGAGCGTTCGGGCACGGCATAGGCCACCGTGACCGGATCGAGCTGGTTGATCGTGACGAGCGTGAAGTTGTTGTCGTTGGCCTTCACCAGCGCGCCCTCGTGGAGCAGGCGCTGGCCGGTGCGGCCGGCGATGGGCGCGCGGATCAGGGTGTAGCCGAGGAGCAACTCGGAGTTGGCGACGGCCGCCTCCTTGGCCTGCACCTGCGCCTTGGTCGTCTCGGCCTTGGTCTCATACTGCACGTATTCCTCCTTGGAGATGGCGGCCTGGTCGTTCAGGCGCTGGTAGCGGTCGAGGTCGGCCTGCGCCTGGGCGGCCATGGCGCGGGCATTGGCGAGGTCGGCCCGCGCGCTGCGCAGGCTGTTCTCGAACGGCCGGCGGTCGAGCGTGACCAGCAGGTCGCCGGCCGCCACGTCGTCGCCTTCCTTGAAATTAACCTGTGCAATGACGCCGTCGACCTGCGACTTCACGCTCACGGCCCGCTGCGCCTGCACCGTGCCGATGGACTCGATGCGCCGCGGCATGTCCTGTTGGAGGACCACGGCGATCTGCACCGGCACTGCGGGCGCGCCAGTGCCGGCCTTGGCGGCGGCGGAACGGCTGCAGCCGGCCGCGACGATCAGGCCGGCGGCACAGGAGATGGCGGCGAGGGAGGAGAGACGTGTCTTCATGAGAGGGTTCAACGGGACTTGGGATCGAGCCGCCGCAGGTTGTCCTTGATCAGCGTAAGGTCGGCCAGCAGTGCCGTGCGCCGGTTCGCGGTGATACCCTGCAGGTAATCGCGGCGCAGGCGCTGCGCCCGGTCTTCCAGCCGGCCGATGATGCGCTCGGCCCGGGCGGTCAGTTGCAGGTGATAGGCGCGCGCGTCCGCCGCGTCGTCGCCGCGGCGGATCCAGCCGGCCTTCTCGAGTCGCGTCGCCTGCCGGCTGATGGTGATCTTCTCCATCTGGAGGATTTCCGCCAGCTCGGTCTGGGTGCTGCCGGGCTGCCGGGCCACATAATAGAGGAAAAGCCACTGCGCGCGGGTCAGGCCGAGGTCGCGCACGCGGCGGTCGAACTCCTTCCGGGCCAGCCGGCTGATGTCCGCGAGCAGGAACCCGAGGCTTTGGTCGAGATTGGGACGCAGGGCGGCCATGGAGGATTTATTGGTAAGCTAGCTTACCAGTTTTGCAAGTGTGACCCGGCCGGCCGCCGCATTTGCGGATTGGCGGCCGGGGCCGGGCGGCCTACCCATGGTGACCCCATGTCCTACGTCCTCGCGCTCGACCAAGGCACCACTTCCTCCCGTGCGCTCGTCTTCGACCGGCGCGGGCGGGCCGTCGCCACGGCGCAGCAGGAGTTCACGCAGCACTTCCCCCGCCCCGGCTGGGTCGAGCACGACCCGCGCGACCTGTGGGAGACCACCCGCCGCACCGCCCTCGCCGCGCTGGCCGAGGCCAATCTGACGCGGGAAAAAATCTCCGCGCTCGGCCTCACCAACCAGCGCGAGACCACCCTGCTCTGGGACCGGCGCACCGGCCGGCCGCTCCACCGCGCCATCGTCTGGCAGGACCGCCGCACGGCGGACGCCTGCGCGAAGCTGCAGCGCGCCGGCCTCGAGCCGGTTTTCCGCAGGAAAACCGGCCTGCTGCTCGACCCGTATTTCTCCGGCACCAAGCTCGCGTGGCTGCTCGACCACGTGCCCGGCGCCCGGCGCCGCGCGGAAAAGGGCGAACTCGCCTTCGGCACCGTCGACACCTGGCTGCTCTGGCAGCTCACCGGCGGACGCGTCCACGCCACCGACGTCTCGAACGCCTCGCGCACACTCCTCCTCAATCTCCGCACGGGCGACTGGGACCCGGCGCTCCTGAAAATCCTCCGCATCCCGCCCGCGGTGCTCCCCGCGGTGCGCGCCAGTAGCGGCGTCTTCGGCGAGGTCTCGAGCGTGCCCGCGCTGCGCGGCGTCCCGATCGCGGGCATCGCCGGCGACCAGCAGGCCGCGCTCTTTGGCCAGGCGTGCTGGACGCCCGGCATGGCCAAGAACACCTACGGCACCGGCTGCTTCCTGCTCATGCACACGGGCGCCCGGCCCGTCAGGTCGCGCCACCAACTGCTCACGACCATCGCCTGGAAAATCGACGGCCGGCTCGAATACGCGCTCGAGGGCAGCGTCTTCATCGGCGGTGCCGTCGTGCAATGGCTGCGCGACGGCCTCGGGCTCATCGCCCAGTCCGTCGACGTCGAAAAACTCGCCGCGGCGGTGCCGGACAACGGCGGCGTCTACCTGGTGCCCGCATTCGCCGGGCTGGGCGCGCCGCACTGGGACGCGGAGGCACGCGGCGTCATCACCGGCCTCACCCGCGGCAGCAACGCCGGCCACCTCGCCCGCGCCGCGCTCGAAAGCATCGCTTACCAGAGCGCCGATCTGCTCGCGGCGATGGAGGCCGACTGCGGCAAGAAACTCCGCGGCCTGCGCGTCGACGGCGGCGCGACCGTCAACAACGCGCTCATGCAATTCCAGGCCGACTTGCTCCGCGTGCCCGTCGTCCGCCCGCGCACGACGGAGACGACCGCGCTCGGCGCCGCGTATCTGGCCGGGCTGGCGGTCGGCTTCTGGAAAAACCGCGCCGAGATCGCGCACCTCTGGTCGGCCGACCGCACGTTCCGCGCGCAGGCCTCGGCGGCCGCCTCACGCCGCCTGCTCGCCGCGTGGCACCGCGCCGTCGCCCGGGCGAAGAGCCGGCCGTAACCCGCCGCGCCGCGCGCCGTCACCCATCCCATGAACCAGCTTTGGAACCCCGCGCGGCTCGTGATCGGCTTCGTGGTGCTGTGCGCGATCTTCGTGCCGTTGGAGTCCCTGTTTCCGCTCGCGCGGCGGCAATTCTGGCAGCGGCGTGGCGTGTGGGCGGATGTCACCCACTTCTTCATCACCGGCGCCATCCGCAAGCTGCTGACGCTGTTCGTGGCGTTCGTGCTGATCGCGCTGCTCGGTTTCCTGGTTTATCCGCCGCTGCAGCACGCCCTGACCTCGCTGCCGTGGTGGCTGCAGTTCGTCCTCGCCAACGTCGTCTTCGATGTCGGCGCTTACTGGGGCCACCGCTGGGCGCACACCGTGCCGTTCCTCTGGCGGTTCCACGCCGTGCACCATTCGAGCGAGCATCTCGACTGGGTGGCGGCGAGCCGGCTGCATCCGTTTGACCAGACCTTCATCCGCATCTGCGGCATCCTACCGGTCTACCTGCTCGGGTTCACGAAGGAGACCTTCGGCGCGCTGATTGCGTTCGAGGGCCTGCTGGCGATCTTCATCCATGCGAACGTCCGCTGGCGCTTCGGCTGGCTCGAGTGGCTGATCGCCACGCCGGCTTTCCATCACTGGCATCACGCCAATGAGGGCCCCGCGACCGCGCACAAGAATTTCTCCGGCCTGCTGCCGTGGGTCGACTGGCTCTTCGGGACTTTTTATCTGCCGAAAAAATTCCCGGCCAAATATGGCATCAACGAGCCCATGCCCGAGGGTTACGTCGGCCAGCTGGCCGCCCCGTTTCGCAAACAGCCCTGACGCCGGGGCCGGCCGGGGGTCGATTTTGGGTAATTTTTCGCTCTGGCGGCCACCGGGAGGCTTGCAGCCGGGCCGCAGGGCGGGCAAAACGTCCGTCCACACACCAGCCCGCCGCATGAAAATGTCCCGCCTGTTTTCCGTCGTCCTGTTCGCGTTCATCATCGGCACTGCGGCCTCCGCGCAGGACAGTACCGAGATTATCGCGCTCCGCGCCAAGGCCGAAAGAGGCAACGGCATCGCCCAATACAACCTGGGCCTCGCTTACCTGGAGGGCCGCGGCACCGTCGCCGATCCGATCCAGGCCTACGTCTGGCTCAGCCTCGCGCGGGAAAACGGCACCCGGGGACGGGCACTCGACACCCTCGTCGGCTCGCTCGACAAGGCCACCTTGGAGGCCGCCCAGCAAAAATTCACCGCTTACAAGGCCGCGAATAACATAAGGACCGCGGCCCCCGCCACCGCCGCGCGCGTCGAATCGGCGCCCGCCAAACCCGCCGGGCCCGGCGCACCCATGAGCCTCGTCGAGGCGCCCAAAGCCCCGCCGGGCGGCGCCGAGCGCGATTCGCTGGCCGCCCGGGTGGCTGAACTCACTGCCGACCTCGCCGTGCTTCGCGCCGACCGCCTGCGCCTGGCCCAGCTCGCCGCGCAGAATGAAAAATTCACGGAAGCGGCCACGGAGGCCAACCACAACCTGCAGGAGAAGGTCCAGGCCGCCGAGACCCGGCAGGCTGAACTTTCCCGCGAGGCCGAGACGGCGAAAGCCGAACTCGCGCGGACCAAGCAGTCCCTCGCCGCGCTCGAGCAGGCGCCCAAGCCCGCCGCCGATACCACGGCGCTCACCGCGAAGACCCGCGAGCTGCAGGCCGCCCTCACCGAACTCGAGGCCTCCCGCACCTTCGGTCGCCAGGTCGAGGACACGCTGAACAAGGTCAACGACGACAAGGCCCGCGTCGCTGCGGCCGCCGCGGCCGAGTTGGAAGCCGCGCGCAAATTTGGCCAGCAGGTCGAGGCCACGCTGAACCGCGTCAACGACGAGAAGACCGCCCTCGCCGCGCAGCTCGCTTCGGCCACGGCCGCGACGACCCGCGCCCAGCAGGAGGCCGCCGCTCTCGCGCAGGCCAACCAGGCGCTCGCCGCGAAGCCCGTTGGGCCGGCCCAGCCCGACCTTTCCGTCCGCGTCGCCGAACTCGAGGGCCAGCTGGCCAAGGCAAAGCAACCCGCCGCGCCGGCTTATCCGGATCTGCGCAGCAACGTCGCGGCGCTTGAGTCGCAGCTCGCCGTCGCCAAGTCAGCCAAGCCGGCCTATCCTGATTTGTCCGGCAAAGTCGCCGAACTTACCGCGGCGCTCGCGGCCCAGCCCGCCGCCCCGGCCTACCCCGACCTTTCGGGCAAGGTCAACGCGCTGGAAAGCCAGCTCGCCACCCTCACCACCGAGACCGGACGGGCCAAGCAGCAGGTCGCGATGCTCACCCAATCCGCGGCGGATCTGTCCACCGAAACCGCCAAAGCCAGACAGGAAGCCGTCACTCTCGCGAAAGCGAAGGAGGAAACGCAGCAGGCGCTCGCCGCCGCCCGCGCGGCCAAGCCGGCTTATCCCGACCTCGCCGGCAAGGTCGCCGAACTCGAGACCGCCCTCGCCGCGAAGCCCGCCGCGCCCGCCTACCCCAACCTCTCCGGCCGCGTCGCTGAACTTGAGGGCCAGCTGGCCAAGGCGAAGCAGCCGGTCGCCCCGGCTTATCCGGATTTGCGCGGCAACGTCACGGCGCTTGAGGCGCAGCTCGCGGCGGCCCAATCTGCGAAGCCCGCCTATCCCGACCTGCGCGAGCAGTCCGCCGCGCTCGAGACGCAGGTCGCCGCCCTGACCAAGGCCAGGCAGAACGCCGAGGCCGCCCTGGCCGCCAAGCCCGCTGCGCCGGCCTACCCCGATCTCTCTGGCCGGGTGGCCGAGCTCACCGCCGCGCTCGCGGCGAAGCCCGCCGCGCCGACTTACCCCGATCTTTCCGGTCAGGTCACCGGCCTTGAGCGACAGGTCGCCACGCTCACTCAGAATGCCGCGGAGATGCAGCAGGCGCTCGCCGCGGCCCGCTCGGCCAAGCCGGCTTATCCCGACCTCGCCGGCAAGGTCGCCGAACTCGAGACCGCCCTCGCCGCGAAGCCCGCCGCGCCCGCCTACCCCAACCTCTCCGGCCGCGTGGCCGAACTCGAGGGCGCCGTCGCGGAGACGTTGCGCCGGCTCGGTGAACGCGAGAGCCAGTTGCAGCAGCTCGCCGCGAAGCCGGCCGCGCCCGCCTACCCGGACCTCTCCGGCCAGGTGAAGGATCTGGAAAAAGCGCTTGGTGACACGAACCGCCAGCTGATCGCCGCGCAGAACGCCAAGCCCGCCGCGCCCGCGTATCCGGACCTCTCCGGCAAGGTCGCCGAGTTGGAGGCCGCATCCGCCAAGTCCCGCGAGGAGGCCGCGCAGAAATTCGCCGCCGCTGAGCTGGCCCGCGCTGACCTCTCGCGACAGTTCGACGCCTACAAGAGCGCCACTGTCGCCTCGCAGCGCGAAAGCACGACCCTGCAGGCCAGCCTCAAGATGCTCGAGTCCGACAAGGCCTCGCTCCGCCGCCAGGCGGAGACCGCCACAGGCGAGGCCGCCCAGTTGCGCACGCAGGTCGCGGCGCTCAAGACCGCGGCGGCGGCGCTCAAGCCCGCCGCACCCCCGTATCCCGATTTGCGCGGCCAAGTCGCCGATCTCGAGGCCAAGCTCGCCGCCAAGCCGGCCGCTCCGGCCTATCCCGACCTCTCCGGCAAGGTCGCCGAACTCGAGACCGCCCTCGCGGCGAAGCCCGCCACCGCGGTTTATCCCGATCTCTCCGGCAAGGTCCGCGAACTGGAAACCAAGCTCACCAATCTGGGCGCCGCCAGCCAGGCCGCTGAGGCCCAGGCGAGCAGCCTCATGACCGAGCGCAATGCCGCCCGCACCGCGCAAGGCGAACTGCGTGACACCGTGGCCAAGCTCGCCCAGGACAAGGCCGCGCTGGCCACCGAGCTGGAAAACTCCCGCAAGGCCGCGCCGGCCTATCCTGATTTGTCCGGCCGCGTGCACGAGCTTGAGACGCAGCTCGCGGCCAAGCCGGCCGCCCCGGCCTACCCCGATCTGGCCGGTCGCGTGCGCGAACTCGAAACGAAACTGGTCTCGGCCGAGAAGGCTCTCGCCGAAAAACCCGGCGTGCCCGCCTACGCCGATCTTTCCGGCAAGGTCGGCGAACTTGAGTCCACCATCTCGAACCTGACCGGCGAGGTCGCCCAAGCCAAGCAGTCGCGCGCCGAGCTCTCGCGGCAGTTCGACGCCTACAAGAGCGCCACCGTCGCCTCGCAGCGCGAAAGCCTGACCCTGCAGGCCAGCGTTAAGATGCTCGAGTCCGACAAGGCCTCGCTTCGCCGCCAGGCGGAGACCGCCACGGGCGAAGCCGCCCAGCTGCGCACGCAGGTCGCGGCGCTCAAGACCGTCGCGGCCGCCGTCAAACCCGCCGCCCCTGCTTATCCCGATCTTTCGGACAAGGTCACCGCCCTCGAAAACCAGCTCGTGGTCCTCGCCGCCAAGCCCGCCACGCCGGCCTACCCCGATCTTTCTGGCAAGGTCGCCGAATTGGAGACCAAGCTGGCCGCGGCCGCGCAGGCCGTCGCCGCCAAACCCGTCGCGCCCGCGTATCCGGACCTCTCCGGCAAGGTCGCCGAATTGGAATCCTCTCTCGGTGAATCCACCCGCAAGCTGGCCGCGGCCAACAGCGCGATGGTCGAGCTCCAGCAGGATGTTTCCGCCGCCCGCCGCCCCGTCGCCCCGCCGGGCTACTTGGAGCACATGCGCGAACTTGAGACCGCCCTCGCGCAGGCCAAGGCCGCGGCGCAACCGGCCGCCCCCGCCTACCCCGACCTCTCCGACCGCGTCAGCGAATTGGAAGCCGCCCAGACCAGCCTGAAGCAGCAACTGGCTGCCGCCTCGACCGTGGCTCAGAACGCCGCCCAAGCCGGCAGCGACAGCACCCAGCTCCGCCGCGAGCGCGATGAACTTTCCGGCCGCCTGACCGGCCTCGCCGGCGAGGTCGCCCAGCTGCGCAGCGACCGCGAGCGCATGCAGAAAATGCTCGCCGATGCCGGCAAGCAGATGCGCGACGGTGCCGCCGATGCCTCGCGGATCAAGGAGCTTGAGACCCAGACCGCCGCCCTGTCCGCCGAAAACACCCGCGCCCGGCAGGAAACCGCCGCGCAGACCGAGGCCGCTAACACGCAAATCACCCAGCTCAAGACCGCCCTCGCCGAGAAGCCAGGCGCGCCCGCCTATCCGAACTTCTCCGACAAGGTCACCGCGCTCGAAAACCAGAACGCTGTCCTCACCGCCGAAGCCGGCCGCGCCAGGCAGGAAGTCGCCGTGCTGACCCGCGCCCGGGACGAGGCCGCAAAGACCGGCAGCACTCCGGCTTATCCCAACCTCTCCGGCAAGGTCGGCGAGCTGGAATCCTCTCTCGCCGCCACGCAGCGCCGGTTGACCGAAACCCAGGCCGCGCTCGCGGCTGAGCAGGCCAAGCCCGCCACGGTCGCCACCACGGCGGCCCCGGTCACCGACACCGCTGAGCTGCAGAAGAAGCTCACGGAGACGGAGGACAAGCTCGCCACCTCGCTGCGCGGTTACGCGTCACTCCAGCGCGAGCGGGATGCGCTCGCCGAAAACACCCGCAAGTCCGCCGCGGACGTGAACGCGCAGAACAACGCGCTTGCCGCGCGCCTCACCGACGTGGAAGACCGCGTGGCCGCCACGCAGGCCGAGGCCGCCCGCGCCAAGGAGGCGCTCGGGGCCCTGCAGCGTTCGACCGCCCAGGCCACCAACGAACTCGCCGCCACCCGCGCGCTCGCCCAGCAGCTGCAGGGCTCGAACACCGTGCTCGCCAGCGAGAATTACCAGCTGAAGACCATGCTCTCGCGCACCCCGGGCGCGCCGGTGACCGCCAGCGCCGCCCCCACGGCCGCGACCACGGTGCCCGCGGTCCGCACGCACGTCATCGCCAGCGGCGACTCCCTCACGCGCATCAGCCAGCGCTACTACGGCAACGCCAACCGCTGGCCCGACATCTACAACGCCAACCGCGACAAGATCGGCGCGGACGGCGTGCTGCGCGTCGGCGTCGAGCTGCGGATCCCGTAAGGTAGAGCATCCAGGGGGAACCCGGCCTCCGGACGGGTTGACTGCGCGTGCCACCGAACAAACGTGTCCCTCAGAACACGCCCACGATCACCGCCAGCGCGACCACCGACGTCAGCACGCTGAAAACGATGGTGGCGGAGGCGAGCGCCTCGTCGCCCTTCATCTCCAGCGCCATGGTGTAGGAGACGATGGCGGTGGGGCACGCCAGCAGGATGAGCAGCACCTTAAGTTCCACCGCGCCCAACCCGAGCGCGCGGCCCGCGCCCCAGCCGAGCAGCGGCGAAAGGATCGTCTTCAGCAACGCGGAGGCCAGCGGCGCGCGCCAGTGGGCGCCGATCTTCACCGTGACGAGCGAGCCGCCGACGCCCAGCAGGCCGAGCGGCAGCGCCATCTCACCGAGCGCGTTGAAGGTCTTGTCGAGCGCGGCCGGCAGCGTCCAGCCCGCGAGCGCGAAGCCCATGCCCGCAAACGTCGCCAGCAGCGGCGGCGTGGTGGCGAGCTGCCTCAGCAGCGGCTTCACCATCGCCCAGCCCGGCGTGTGCTGGCTGACCAGCAGCACGCACACCGCGGCGGTATTATAGAACACCATCATCGGCGCGACCGTCAGGATCGCGGCCGTGCGCACCGTCACGCCCCACGCCAGCGGCGTGTCAGGCAGCGAGAAAATGACCGGCAGACCGACAAACGCCAGATTGCCGCGGAAAGCGCCCTGCACGAAGGTCCCGGCCGCCGCGCCAGGCACGCCGAGCAGCCGCGCCATGAGATAGCCCGCCGCGATCACCAGCATCGTCGCCCCGAGCATCGCCGTGAGCATGAGCCCGGCGCCACCGAAGTGGTGGAACGAATCGACCAGCTGGGAAAACAGCAGCGCCGGCAGGCCCAGCCAGTAGGTGACGCGGTTGGCCTCCTTCAGGAAATTCTCCGACACCAACGCCGTCCGCTGCATGACGGCGCCGACCGCGATCAGCAGAAAGACGGGGGCGAGGACGTTGAGAATCTGCACGGCCCGCGACACTGGGCGCCGGGCGACAGCGCGGCGAGTCCGTTTTCCCCCGCTTAGGCCCAAGCCGGTTTGTAATATAATACGTTACAAACCGGTTTGAGCGGGGCCCGGTCCAGGTCTGTTTTGGCATCGCCTCACACCGGTGGAAGTGTTGCGGTCGGCGCATGTCCGCGCACTCCATCGCATTCATCGGCACCGGCGTCATGGGCCGCAGCATGGCGGGCCACCTGCTCAAGGCCGGCCACACCCTGCACGTCTTCAACCGCACCCCGGCCAAAGCGCAGGCGCTGCTCGAGGCCGGCGCGCACTGGCACGACACGCCCGGCGCGGCGGCGGCACAGGCGGACTTCGTGATCTCGATCGTCGGCTTCCCCGCCGACGTGGAGGCAACCTACTTCGGCGCCGCCGGCGTGCTCGCGCACGCGCAGCCCGGCGCGGTGCTCATCGACATGACCACGTCGAGCCCGCTGCTCGCGCAGCGCATCGCGACGGCCGCAACCGCGAAGGGCCTCGGCTCACTCGACGCGCCGGTCTCCGGCGGCGACGTCGGGGCGCGCGAGGCACGGCTCGTCATCATGGTCGGCGGCGACGCGGCCGCCTTCGTGCGGGCGAAGCCGCTGTTCGAGGTCATGGGCAAGAACATCATCCTGCAGGGCGGACCCGGCGCGGGCCAGCACTGCAAGCTGGCCAACCAGATTTCCATCGCGTCGATCATGATGTCGTGGTGCGAGGCGCTGACCTACGCGCAAAAGGCCGGGCTCGATCCGGCGCGCGTCATCGAGAGCATTGGCGGCGGCGCGGCGGCGAGCTGGTCGCTCAACAACCTCGCGCCACGCGCGCTCAAGGGCGACTTCGCCCCCGGCTTCTACGTGAAGCATTTCCTGAAGGACATGCGTCTCGCGCTCGAGTCGGCCGGGGCGATGCAGCTCAGCCTGCCCGGGCTGGCGCAGGCCAAGAAACTCTACGACGAGGTCGAGCGTCGCGGCTGGGCCGATTCCGGCACGCAGGTGCTGCTGCGGCTTTATGCGGAGCAGGCGTAAGCGGACACACCCTGTCGCTGCGGCCACCCCCTTCAGGGCGGGGTGTATCGGAATTTCGGCTTAACGATATAGCTCCGCATAGATTTGCCCCGGGAGGCCGACCGTGTTTTGCTGCCGGCCTGCCCCCATGAAATCCAAGTTCCTGCCCCTGCTCGCCACGCTGGTGTTCCTCGCCCCGTTCCTGTCCCGCGCCGCTGACGCACCCGCGGCCGCCGCCGACCCCGAAAGCCCCACCGCCAAGGAAAAGCGCCTCGCGTGGTTCCGCCACGACAAGTTCGGCCTCTTCATCCACTGGGGCCTCTACGCCATCCCGGCCGGCTACTGGAAGGGCGCACGCGCGCCAGGCATCGGCGAATGGGTCATGAACCGGATGAAGATCCCCGTCGCCGAATATTCGCAGCTCGCCGCGCAGTTCAACCCGGTGCAGTTCGACGCCGAGGCCTGGGCGCAGCTCGCCGAGGACGCCGGCATGAAATACGTTGTCATCACCTCGAAGCACCATGACGGCTTCGCGCTCTTTAAGTCCGCCGTCAGCCCCTACAACGCCGTCGACGCCACGCCCTTCAAGCGCGACATCATCAAGGAGCTCGCCGCCGCTTGCGCGAAGCATGGCCTGCGCTTCGGCGTCTACTACTCGCAGTCGCAGGACTGGCACGAACGCGGCGGCACGGGCAACAACTGGGACTTCCCCGAGAACGCCGTGAAAGACAAGGACGGCTCCTACGACCAATACCTCCGCGAAAAGGTCGAGCCGCAGCTGCGCGAGCTGCTCACCAACTACGGCCCGATGTGCCTCATCTGGTTCGACACGCCGCAGCTGATGACCGGCGACCGGCCCAAGCGCCTCACCGACATCGTGCGTACGCTGCAGCCCGACACCCTGATCGACGGCCGCCTCGGCGCCGTCGGCGACTACCAGAGCACGGGCGACAACGTCATCCCGGCCAAGGCCAATGACGACGCCTTCGAGGTGCCTGCCACCCTGAACCAGACCTGGGGTTTCCGCACGGACGACCACAACTGGAAGTCGCCCGGCGAAGTCGTCTTCAAGCTCGTCGACATCGTCTCCAAGGGCGGTAACTACCTGCTCAACGTCGGGCCAATGGCCAACGGCGTCATTCCCCAGCCCAGTCAGGACAATCTCCGCGCCGTCGGCGCATGGCTCAGGATGAACGGCGAGGCCGTCTACGGCACCGGGCGTTCCCCCTTCGGCGAGGAGTTCGGCGACTACGCCGCGACCCAGAAAACCACCGACGGCAAGCCCCTGTTCCTCGCCCGCACCGACTGGCGCTGCACGACCAAGCCCGGCCGGCTTTACTTCACGCTCTTTCGGATCGGCCGCGAGGGCTTCATGCTGCCGGCCTTCAAGAACGCGATCAAATCGGCCACGCAGATTGACGAGACGGGCCGCCGCGTGCCGCTCCAGGTCCAGACCGGGGCCGACGGCATCCGCAAGCTCGACGTCCCGCGCGCGGCCGTGCTCGACACCATGGGCGCCGTGGTCGTCGTCGAGTTCGAGGGCGGCAAGGTTGAACGCTGAGGCTACCGCCGATCTGGCCGCCTAATCGATCCGCTTGTTCTCCAAGCCGGCGCAGTCGCGGGTCGTGAAGCCGTGGACTTCCTTCAACGTGAAGACTGATACGCCCTCGGCGTGCGGGAGCGTCACGTTGTCGAAGAGCACGTTGGTGGCGTCCTCCATCTGCACGGGCGGGCGCAGGTCTTCCTTCGCATAGCGAAGTTCGATGTTGGTCATCGTGAAATTCTTCACGTGCCGCGCAAAGAGGCCCCACGAGGGCATCGTGCCGAGGCGGCCGGGCTCGGGGTAGCGGGCGGGCTCATACTTCGGCACCTCCACGGCGGCCTGCTCCTTCGTGCCGCCGCCGACGAAGTCGATGAAGATGTTGCTCAACGTAACGTCCTCGACCGGGTGGCCGGGCTCGCCGACGATCAGGATGCCGCTCTGGGCGGCGACGTTGTGCGCAACGACGTTGTCGATCTTGATGCGACGGGCGGTGCCGACCGCGATCGGTGCCGGGCCGCGCAGGCGCTCGCCGAGGCGGATGTAGATCGGCGCGTTGTTGATGTCGCGCATCGTGAGGTTCGAGATGGTGATGTCCTCCATCAGCCCGCCGTCGACCTCCTCGAGCGCGAGGCCGCGGCAGGCCTCGAACACGCAGTTCGTGATGGTGAGGTTGCGGAAGCCGCCGTTGGCCTCGGTGCCGAGCTTGATGCGGCCGGTGCCGCCGTTCTGCATCACCTGCTTCTGCCGCGTGCCGTCGAGCAGCGTGCCCTCGTCGAAGCCGCTGACCTGGCAGTTGGTGATGGTGATGTTTTCCGTCGGCATGATGCGGCCGAGGCCGAAGGAGGCCTTCGGGCAGATGCCATCGTCGTAGGGCGAGTTGACGGTGCAGTTCGACACGCGGACATTCTGGCAGCAGTCGAAGTCGATGCCGTCGCGGTTGGTGTCGATCTTGAGGCCGTCGCAGGTCCAGTTCTGCACGCCGGTGGCGAGGATGGCGAAATGGCCGCCGTGGTAGATGGTGAAGTCGCGGAAGATGACGTTGCGGCAGTTCTTGAGGGCGATGGCCTTGTTGCCCACGCCGGCGGGCAGCGTGTCCCTGCCGGGATAGCCGAACGGGCCGGGCGGATGAGCGGCGATGGCGTCGAGCGCGGCCTTGGGCAGGGGGAAAGCCACGCGGTAGTTGCCGTCGGAGGCGACCACGGCGGAGGTGGTTTCGCGGCGCGCGGCGCGCTCCTCCGGCAGGGCATCGCGCCGGCCTCCGCCCTTGCTCAAGCCGCGGCCGAAGATCCGGCCGGGCCCCGTGATGGCGATGTCGGTGAGATCCTCGCCCCAGATGAGGCTGTTGTGCCAGTGCGAGTGGCCGAAGTCCTCGTAGTAGTCGACGTTCGGCACCGGGCCGGTGGTGGGCTCGGGCGCGTCGTAGCCGACGGTAAGATCCTCCGACGGCTCGGCGGCGACGATGGTGGCGCCCATGTCGAGGTAGAGCGCGACATGGCTCTTCAGATGGATCGAGAAGCTCAGGTAATTGCCGGCCGGGAAGAACACCGTGCCGCCGCCGTTCGCGGCCGCGGCATCGATGGCGGCGTTGATGGCCGTGGTGTCGAGGGTGGCGCCATCGCCCTTGGCGCCGTGGGCGCGCACGTCGAAGACGCGGGCCGGGGTCTGGGCGAGGACCGCGGAGGCGGTCGTCAGGACAAGCAGGAGGAACGCGGGGTAACGCATGGTAGGAAAAAGTTATTTTACCGCCCGCCAGACGCGAAGCCTTATTGTCTCGTTACGTAAGATTTCAAAGGTCCGCTTGGCCACGGCGCTCAGACCGACCGGAAAAAATCGCCCTCAAGGCGATCGCCGGACCGCCGCAGGTCACGTGAATGCCGAACTGCGGTCCGCCGAACCTGGCGTCCGCCCAGACGACCGGCGTGTCCAGGCAGAGGCCGCGGAACCACGCGCAGAAGGGAATCGCGACACAGTTCATGCACAGGTAGACCGCCGGGCCGCAGATCAATCACGCCGACCGCCGGGGCGGTTTGCGGCGGGATGCTCCGGCGCCGGTCGGGGCCGTCGGATTCACGGCGCCAACCCGCCGCAATCATTGGGCCGGCTCAGCCCCGTAGCGGCCGGCGGCATGACACGCGCGCCAGTTGACTCACCCGGGACGGTGGCGCCCAATGTCGGCATGTCCCTTCCCGCGCAGTTCTCCGGCGTCACCGTCCACACCAAGGCCAATGTCTATTTCGACGGCCGGGTCGTCAGCCACACCGTGCTGCTGCCCGACGGCGCGAAGAAGACGCTCGGGCTGATCTATCCCGGCAGCTACCACTTCGGCACCGGCGCGCCCGAGCGGATGGCAATCACGGCGGGCGGCTGCCGCGTCACGCTCGACGGACAGACCGCCGTGAAGGACTACGCTGCGGGCACGTTCTTCGACGTGCCCGGCCAGAGTGGCTTCACCATCGAGGTGGCCGGCGGGATCTGCGAATACATCTGCTCGTTCCTCTGAGCCCGGAAACGGGCTGGCGCGGCCGGCCCGCGGCGCTATGGTCGCGCCATGCGTTTACCCAAATCCCTGGTCCTGCTGGCCGTGCTGGGGCTCGCCGCCGCGCTTCCCGCCGAGGAAAAGCTCGCGGACGGCCTCTACGCCGAGTTCACCACGCCGCACGGCGTGATCGTGACCGAACTGTTTTATCAAAAGGTCCCGCTGACCGTCACCAGCTTCGTCGGCCTCGCCGAGGGCTCGCTCGCCCCGCGCAACGGCCAGCCGTTCTACACCGGCCTCACCTGGTATCGCGTCGTGCCGGGCTTCGTCATCCAAAGCGGCAACCCCGGCCTCAAGGACACCGGCGACGAAAGCATCCCGCATAAGTTTCCCGACGAGTTCGTGCCCGGCCTGCACCACCGCGAGGTCGGCACGCTCTCCATGGCCAACGCCGGACCCGATACCAATGGCTGCGAGTTTTTTGTCACGCTCGGGGACGACACCCGCCTCAACTATCTCCACAGCGTCTTCGGGCGCACGGTGCGTGGGGCCGAGTTGCTGCCGCAGATCAAGCCGGACGAGCCTTTCTCGATCAAAATCCTCCGCGTCGGCGCCGGGGCTCGCGCGTTCAAGGCTGACCCGGCGACCTTCCAGGCGCTGGCCGCCAAAGCCGGGCCATACGCCGGCGAGACGGCGCCGGGGCCGGCGGCGCACTTCGACGATCCGGACCACCTCATACCCACCGAGCCGCCGCGCGCGAAGAACTTCAACTTCAAGCTGAATAATTTCCAGCGCACCACCGGGGTGCGGATCGTCGCACGCCTGTCCGCCCAGGCCCCGCCCGCCGCCGCGGACGCCGTGCCCGGCGCCTACATGCACGCGCTCGCCGAGAAACTCGGCACCGCGCAGCGTGGCGCCCTTGCCGCCTATTTCGCCGCCGAGGACGACTGGCGCGTGTGGTTGAGTGACGAAGCCGCCGATGTTTTCCTCGGCCATCACGCGACGGCCGCCGATCTCGCACCCGAGGGCCGCTTGCACCAGATAAAGACGGCCTTCATCGACGCGGCCGTGGCCGAGGGCAACGCCGCCTTCGCCGCGCAGCTGAAAACCGCGCCGCCGGACCGTCCGGTGCCTCCCGCCCAGCGCCTCAAGCTCCAGACCGACGCCCTCCTTGACCATCTCATCCTCCAGCTCGAACCCAAATGAAATTCTCCTGCCTCGCCCCCGCCCTGCTCGCTTGCGCCTTCGTTCCCCTCGCCTCCGCCGCGGATGGCGTGCGCGACGCAGTGGCGAACAAACTCGCCGCCGACTATCCCGCGCTCGAGAAATTCTACACCGACCTGCACCTGCACCCGGAGCTCTCGCTCATGGAGGAGAAGACCTCTGCCAAGGTCGCGGCCGAGCTGCGCGCCGCCGGCTTTGACGTCACCGAAAAATTCGGCGGCTATGGTGTGGTTGGCGTGCTGCAGAACGGCGCGGGCCCGACCCTGCTCATCCGGACGGATCTCGACGGCCTGCCTGTGGCCGAGGAGACCGGACTGCCTTACGCGAGCACCACGCGCGTCACCAACCTCGCCGGCCAGGAGGTGTCGGTCATGCAGGCCTGCGGCCACGACATCCACATGACCGTGTTCACCGGCACCGCCCGGATGCTCGCTTCGCTGAAGGACCAGTGGTCCGGCACCCTGGTATTCATCGGCCAGCCCGCCGAAGAGCTCGGCGTCGGCGCGCGCGCGATGCTCACCGCCGGCCTGTATCGGAAATTCCCCAAGCCCGACTATGCCGTCGCCATCCACGACAGCGCCACGCTGCCCGCCGGCACCGTCGGCACCGTCGAGGGCTACATCATGGCCAACGTCGACTCGATGGACATCACCGTGCGCGGCGTCGGCGGCCACGGGGCCTACCCGCACGCGACGAAGGACCCCATCGTGCTGGCCGCGCGCATCATCGGCGCGCTGCAGACCGTGGTCAGCCGCGAGACCCGGCCGCTCGATCCCGCCGTCGTCACCGTCGGTTCCATCCACGGTGGCACCAAGCACAACATCATCCCCAACGAGGTGAAGCTGCAGCTCACCCTCCGTTCCTATTCCGAACCGGTCCGCGTGCACACCATCGAGGCCATCCGGCGCATCTGCCGCGGCGAGGCCATCGCCGCCGGCCTGCCCGAGAACCTGATGCCCGTGATCACCGTCAAGGAGGACGAGTTCACGCCCGCGACCTACAACGATCCGGCGCTCACCCGCCGCGTGCGCGGCGCGCTGGAGCGTTCGCTGGGCCCGGACAACGTGAAGACGATCGACCCCGAGATGGGCGGCGAGGACTTCAGCGAGTTTGGCCGCACCACGGACAAGGTGCCGGTGTGTCTCTTCCGCGTCGGCGCGGTCGATCCCGCCAAGGTTGCCGAGAGCCAGCGCACCGGTGTGGCGCTGCCCTCGCTGCACTCCAGCCGATTCGCCCCGCTGCCCGAGCCGACAATCAAGACCGGCATCACCGCCGTCACCGCCGCCGCACTCGACCTGCTGGCGAAAAAGTAGGGTCAAGGCGTGATTTTCAAGGGAGTGGCACCCGGCCCCTCGCGCCTTTTGTCAACGAATAGTATACTAGGTGCCTTTCCCCTGGAGCGGAAATCCCCAAGGCATTAGTATACTATTGGTTGACATTTCGGGCACGTCACCGCTGGCGCGGGTCGCGGCTGGGTTACAGCAGTTCGGGGATGATCTTGAGCGAGCCGTCGGCATTCGGGCGCAGGCGGTCCTTCGCCATCTCGTAGGCGATCTCACGCAGCGTGATGTCCTTGCGCCGGCTGCCGTTCAGGCGGCTGAACATCTCGTCGATGTTCTCGGTGATGATGCGTGTGACGAGTTTTTCCAGAAAGGCGCGGCCCGTGCCGTCCTCGGCCATCACGCGGGCGCGGAATTCAGTGTCCACGTCGGCCTTGGCCTCGACGTAGGCGGCGATGACGCCGCCGGAGTTGACGATGAAGTCGGTGAGACTGAACACGCCGCGGCGCTGCTGCAGGAAATACTCGCAGACGAGATCGGCGGGGTTGTTGGCGCCCTGCAGGACGAGGCGGGTGTTAATGTGCGCCGTGTTGTGGGCGTTGATTGCGTGCGGCCGCGCGGCGGGCACAAGGATGACACACGGCATCTCCAGCAGGCCGTCAACGTGTTCGCCGTCGAAACGCTGTTTGACCGGGCCGCGATAGGCGGCCAGTCCGTCGGGACTGCGGCGGATCGCGCAGAGTTCGTCGACGTTCAGGCCCTCGGGCTGGTAGAGTCCGGCGTTGATGTCGGACGCGCCGACGATGCGGGCGCCGAGCGAGGCGAGCTTCTGGGCGATGGGGGCGCCGACATTGCCGAAGCCCTGGATGATAACGCTGGAATCCTTGATGCGCACCTCGGGCACGTGCTTCTCGGTGGCGACCGCGGCGGCGAAGAGGCCGTGCGCGGTGATGGCCCATTCGTCGAGCGGGAAGCCGCCCTGCGCCGGCGGCCGGCCGACGCCGCCGCGGCCGTGATGCGCCGCGCCGTTGTGCTCGGCGAACGCCTCGTAGATCGTCTGCATGTCCGTCTCGTTCGTGCCCATGTCGGGGCCGGGGATGTATTCGGGAATGGTCCACAGCGCCTCGGCCACCGTGCGGATGAACTGCCTCTTCAGCTCCGGCTGGCCGGCGAAGGCCCGCGGGTCGGCGCGCAGGCCGCTCTTCGCGCCGCCGAGCGGCAGCATCGCGGCGGAACTTTTCAGGGTCATCGCCGCGGCGAGGCCGTAGACCTCGTCGGCTGTGACGTCGGGCGCGAGGCGCACGCCGCCGAGCCCGCGGCCGCGCACAAGGTTGTCCACCGCGACGTAGCCCCAGGTCGTGTCGTCGGCGGGATCGTAGAGCCGGTAGATCGTGGCGGGGCCAAATTCGTTGGTCACGATCTTGTAGCGCTTCTCGATGTCGGCGCCCCGGGCGGCGGCGGCCTTGAGGCTGCGGGGGAGTTTGGGCGTCTGCATGAGCCTCAACTAGTCGGCCGCGGCTATTTCCCAAGGTAAAATGACCCATTAAGCCAAAAGCATGAGCTGCAGTGGAGGCGCGATTACTTCCCCGGATAACCCGCAAATCACCTTTCCTTTCGCGTCGGTCCGGGTGCAATGTCTCCCAACGTCATGCGCTCCTTTGGCATCATACTCATTCTCGGCTTGGTGCTGGCCTTCATCGCCTTTCAGGCCCGCACCGGCATCTTGCGCCACCACAGCGCCAGCGACCAGCCGGCCAACAAATACATGCGGCAGATGATGGATCACCCGACGCTCAGCTCCGCGGACGCCGCCATCCTGATGGAACGCTACGGCACGGCGCACCTTAACCCGTCCGGCCTGCGCTACATCCGCCTCGCCCCCGGCGCCGGCCAGCCGCCGGCCCGCGGCGCCGAGCTCGTGGTGCATTACGAGGGGTTCCTGCTCGACGGCACGAAGTTTGACAGCTCGCGCGACCGCGGCGAACCCTACGTCTTCCGTGTCGGCACCGATAGCGTCATCAAGGGCTGGGACGAGGCCTTCGGCGGCATGCTGAAGGGCGAGAAGCGCACGCTCATTGTTCCCTACTGGCTCGCCTATGGCGAGGCCGGCCGCGGCACGATCCCGTCCAAGGCGACGCTCGTGTTCGAGGTTGAACTGATCGATATCCGATAAGGCAGGGTCGGCGCAAGCGAGGGCCCTACAGCCCGACCAGGCCGCCATTGCGCTTGAGCCATTTCTCGGCGTCGCGCCACCACGGGCAGACCTCCGCCACGCGCGCCCAGAAGCGGTCGGAATGGTTCATCTCCCGCCGGTGCATCAGCTCATGGTAGATGATGTAGTCGCGCACGCTGTCGGGCGCCTGCACAAGCCGCCAGTTCAGCGAGATCGTCCCGCCCGCCGAGCACGAGCCCCAGCGCGAACGTTGGTTGCGCACCGTGACGTGCTTCACGTCCGCGCCGGTCTCGGCCGCCAGCTCCCACGCGCGGCCGGGCAGCTCGATCTTCGCGCGCCGCGCGAACTGCGCCTCGAGCGGCGCGCGCAGGTCGCCCTCGAGCGAGGCAACGCGAAACACATCGGCCGCTACACAGACCTGCGAGCGTTCACCCACCGTGGCGACACGGATTTCCTGCAACTCGCCGCGCCAGAGCACCGCCGTGCCGACGGTCCAGGTTTCCGCGGCGCGCGGCTTGCGCGCCTGCCGGGCGCGGGCACGTTCCAGCCAGTCGCGGTGCGAGTCGACGAAGCGCCGCGCTTCATGCTCCGAGCCGCGCGCCGGGATCGTCGCCACGGCGACGCCGTCCTTCCGCAGGGTCAGCCGGTAGTTCCGCGCGCGCAGGCTGCGCACGAACACCAGCTCCGGCTCGACGGCCGTTCTTATCTCCAGGGTTGCCTGTTGCGCGCTGTTCACGGGCTCCACGGCTAAGGGCCGCGGGCCCCCGACGCCAGCCATGAATGCCTCGGTCACAGGGACACCAGCCGCCAGTCGGGCGGCCGGCCTTTTTCCAAGGTCAGCCAGGCGAAGCTCGCGCGCGCGCCCCGGTTCGGCCGCGTGATGCAGCCGGGATTGAGCCAGCGGACGCCGCGCTCGTCGGTTTCGTCCCGTGGCGCATGCGTGTGGCCGTGCAGCACAAAATTGACATCCGCCGGGATGCGGCCGGGCGGGATATGGGTCAGGAAAAATTTCCAGCCCGCGCGCTCCAGCCGCAGCTCCAGCGGCCAGAAATTATGACTCTCGTTGTTCCCGAGCACGACCTGCAGCGGCTTGCCGAGCTGCTGGAACTCCCCCAGCGTGGCCGGGTCGCACACGTCGCCGAGGTGCCAGATCTCATCGGCGCCCGCCAGCCGCGCGGGCAGGTTCGGCGGGAACTTGTCGTGCGTGTCGGAGATGACCGCGATGCGCATCACTTGACCGTGGAGGCGCCGGCGAGCGGCACATAAGGCTCCTCGCGCAGGCTGGCCGGGCGCCGGCCCGCCAGCAGTTGCCACCAGACCCGGGCGCAGGCGCCCACGACCAGGGTCACCAGCAGCAGGAACACGCCGGTGACCGCGGCATTCACGTGGGCGTTGAAAATCTGCCGGGCCAGCGCCGCCGCATCCGCCGGCGCGGCCGTGGCCAGCCGTTGCGCGAGGCTGTCGGCCTGCGCCAGGAAGCCGAGCCGGGGGTTCGCGCTGAAGATCAGCATGAAACCGGCGGTGAATGTCACGCACAGCAGCCACCCGAGCGGCAGGAGCGTCACCCAGAGGTGGCGGGTGCGGCCCATCTTCAGGAGCACGGTGGTGCCGAGCGCCAGCGCCAGCACGGCGAGCAGCTGGTTCGCCACGCCGAAGATGGGCCAGAGCGAGCGGATGCCGCCGAGTGGATCGATCACGCCTTGGTAGAGAAACCAGCCCCAGCCCGAG
This sequence comes from Lacunisphaera sp., assembly GCA_029945445.1. GTDB lineage: Bacteria > Verrucomicrobiota > Verrucomicrobiia > Opitutales > Opitutaceae > Lacunisphaera. Next base: position 98,498 of record JAQSCO010000057.1, read on the forward strand.
ACAAAGAGCAGCGTCGCGGCAAAATTTCCCACCGCGGTGCGGGTGTCGCCGAGCGGCGGCCACAGGTGCCCGAGCATATCCTGCATGAGGAAGCGCCCCACCCGCGTGCCGGCGTCGATGGCCGTGAGGATGAACAGCGCCTCGAACATGATGGCGAAGTGATACCACAGCGCCATGGCCGTGCGCCCGCCGAGCACGCCGGCGAACATCTGCGCCATGCCGAGGGCGAAGGTCGGCGCCCCGCCCGCGCGGCCGATCATGGTCTTCTCGCCGACGCTGGCGGCGAGGTCGGCCATCTGCGCCTCGGTCACCGGAAAGCCCAACGCCGTGATGCTGCTCGTGACCGCGGTGGCCGTGCCGGTGACGTTCACGGCGAAATACTCGCCCGGCTGCATCGAGCAGGCCGCGATCAGGGCCATGATCCCGACGCACATCTCGGTGATCATCGCGCCGTAGCCGACGACGCGGATGTGGCTCTCGCGCATGATCAGCTTCGGCGTGGTGCCCGACGCGATGAGCGCGTGGAACCCCGAGACCGCGGCGCACGCGATGGTGATGAAGCAGAACGGGAACACCGGCCCCGGCAGGATCGGGCCGCCGCCATGGACAAACTGCGTGAAGGCGGGCATCTGCAGCGCCGGGGCAAGCCACACGATGGCGGCGCCGAGCAGCACGACCGTGCCGATCTTCATGAACGTGCTCAGGTAGTCGCGCGGCGCGAGCAGCAGCCACACCGGCAGCACCGCCGCCACCACGCCGTAACCCATGAGCCACCAGGCGAGCGCAGGCCGCGACAGCGTCAGCCACGACTCCAGCGCGGTGCCCGGCAGGAATTTTCCGCCCCACACCGCGGCGAGCAGCGCGATGACGCCGAGGGCGCTGACCCAGCCGAGCCGGCCGGAGTTGTGCCCGCCGCCGCGCAGCAGCAGGCCCATCACCACGGCGATGGGCATGGTGGCCGCGATGGTGAACAGGCCCCACGGACTCTCGGCGAGCGCGTTGACCACCACCAGCGCCAGCACCGCGAGCAGGATGGTCATGATCGCCAGCGTGCTGACGAGCGCGAGCGTGCCGGCGAACGGCCCGACTTCGTCGCCCACCATCTGGCCGAGCGACTTGCCGCGGCGCCGCACCGAGCAGAACAGGATGACGCTGTCGTGCACCGCGCCGCCGAGCGTGGCGCCGACCAGGATCCAGAGCATGCCGGGCAAAAAACCGAACTGGGCCGCGAGCACCGGCCCGACCAGCGGGCCCGGCCCGGCGATGGCCGCGAAGTGGTGCCCGAAGACCATCCACTTGTTGGTCCGCACAAAATCCCGGCCGTCCTCGTGCACCTCGGCCGGCGTGGCGCGCAGCTCGTCGAGCGTCAGCACCTTCGCCATGAGCCACGCGGAGTGGAAGCGCCAGGCCACGGCGAACACGCAGACCGCCGCGACCACCATCCAGAGCGCGCTGACCGGTTCGCCCCGCGACCAGGCCAGCGTGACAAACGCGGTGACGCCGAATGCCACCACGAGGGTCCAGACGACGACGCGCAGCAGTTGGGTGAGTTTCATGCGGAGGGGTGGCGCGAAATTACACCCTGCAACATCCGAGAAACCTCGCGGGCCGCAACTTAGAAATCCTTCTCCCAGCGGGGCAGGATCTCAAGGCGTGAGCCGGCGCGCCGCTGCCTGCGCCTTGAGGCAGAGTTCCGCCGCCTTAAACGCATGCGCCTGGCTCATCGCGACCTCGGTGCGGTTGAGACAGTCGAGGATGAATTCACCAAAGAATCGGAAACCCACCTGCCCCGCAACGCTCAGATGCTGCTCGCCCTTGTCGTCCACGAGGTACAGCTGGTCGCCGGCCTTGTCGCGCGCGACGTCCACATATTTGCGGAGCTCGATGTAGCCCTTCGTGCCGAGGATGACCAGGCGGCCGTCGCCCCAGGTGCTGAGGCCCGGCGGCGTGAACCAGTCCACGCGGACGTAGTTGCTCGCGCCGCTGTTGCCGACGAGCGAGGCCTCCCCGAAGTCCTCGAACTCCGGCGTGTCGGCGTTGGCGAAGTTGCCGACCGCAGCCGCGGCCACGGTCGCATCCGTCGACCCGCTGTAATAGAGGAACTGTTCGAACTGGTGGCTGCCGATGTCGCAGAGGATGCCGCCGTATTGCTCGCGGTTGTAGAACCATGAGGGACGCCCGGCCTTGGGCCCGATGCGGTGCGGCCCGAGTCCGAGCACCTGGACGACCTGGCCGATCGCCCCGCCGTGCACGAGCTCGCCGGCATGCATCGCGCACTCCACATGGAGGCGCTCGCTGAAGTAGACCATGTATTTGCGGCCCGTCGCCGCGGCCACTCCCTGCGCCTTGGCGAGCTGGTCGAGCGTGGTGAACGGCGTCTTGTCGGTGAAGTAGTCCTTGCCCGCCTCCATGACGCGGCAGCCGATGGCCCCGCGCACGTTGGGGATCGCGGCCGCGGCGACCAGCTTCACCATCGGGTCCTGCAGGATCTCCTCGAACGACTGTGCGACGCGCACGCGCGGGAACTTGGCCTGGAAGGCCTCGACCTTCTTCGCGTCGGCGTCGTAGACCCACTTGAGCGTGGCGCCGGCCTCGATCAGGCCGTTGCACTGGCCGTAGATGTGGCCGTGCTCGAGGTAGGCCGCGGCGAAGACGAATTCCCCGGGTTTCACCACCGGCTGGGACTTCCCCTGCGGCGCGTAATTCATGCCGTCTGCTTTCTGGGCCATGCCGCCAAGGAATCCCCGCCGGACCCCGATGGCAATGCCTTTGGCGGAAGCGCTCGACATCACCGCGTGGCGGGCGAAGCTCGGCGGACCCGCATGGCAGCAGCACCCCTTGGTTTTGGCATCATCGGCGCCGGCACGATCGCCGGCTTTCATGCGCAGGCCATTGCGCAGCTCACCGGCGCCCGGCTCGTCGGCGTCGCGAGCCGCTCGGCCGACAACGCGCGCAGGGTCGCGGACCCGCATGGTGCGTTCGCGACCACCGACACCGCCGCGCTGCTCGCGCGCCCCGACCTTCACGTCGTCTGCATCACCACGCCGAGCGGCGCGCACCTTGAGCCCGCCCTTGCCGCCATCCGCGCCGGCAAGCATGTGGTGATTGAGAAACCAATCGAGACGACGACGGCGCGCGCCGACCAGCTCCTCGCCGCGGCGGAAATAGCCGGCGGGCGCATCGTGCCGATCTTCCAGGGCCGCTTCGGTGACGGCGCCCGCACGGTGAAGGCCGCCCTCGACGCCGGGCGCCTCGGTCGCCTCGTGCTCGCGAGCGCCTACGTGAAATGGCACCGCACGGCGCAGTATTACACCGGTTACCGCGGCTCGCTCGGCCTCGACGGCGGCGGCGCGGTCATCAACCAGGCCATCCACGGCCTCGACCTGCTCCAGTGGTTCGCCGGCCTGCCAGCCGAGGTGTTCGCGTGGAAGACCCGCCGCGTCCATACCGGCATTGAGGCCGAGGATACGGCCGCCGCCGCGCTGAAGTTTCCCGGTGGCGCGCTCGGCGCCTTCGAGGCCAGCACCGCGCTGTGGCCCGGCTGGTCGCGGCGCATTGAAATCTGCGGCGAACACGGTTCCATTTCGCTCGAGGATGACCGCATCGCACGCTGGGAATTCCGCGAGGCGCACCCCGCGGACGACGCCATCCGCGCCGGCGGCGCGGCCAACGCCCTCGGGTCGGGTGCGAGCGACCCCAAGGCCATCAGCACCGAGGGCCACCGCCGGCAGTTGCAGGACCTCGTGGACGCCCTGCACGAAAACCGCGCGCCCGCGCTGGACGGCCGCGAAGGCCGCAAGGCCGTAGCTTTCGTGAACGCAATCTACACCTCGGCCGAATCCGGCCAGCCGGTGAAGCTATGAAACCACCGTTCCCTGGTGGCGCCTGCTGAACCACAGGCACTGGTTCGTGTTCGCGGTCTACGCGATCTACCTGCCCGAGTTTTTCCCGACGAGCCGGCGCCGCACCGTCACAAGCTTCTGCTACAATTTCGGCCGGCTCGTCGGCCTCGCCGTGCTACCCTTCCTGCCCGAGACCAAGGACCAACCGCTGCCCGAGGAGTGAGCCCCGGCATTGTAAACCAATAGTATACTACACGCCCGAGACTGCGGCCGTTAGTATACTATTGGTTGACATTACGCACGCGGCCCGGCGGCGAAGAAACCCCGTTAACCGCGCCAGAGCACCGTCGCGCCGTCGGCGCTTTGCAGGTGGATAACCTCGGGCGGGCGGGCGGGCGGCGCCGCGTAGCGCCTGGCGATCTCAACGGCGTCCTGCTCGGTGAAGATGTCCCTGGTGAGCGCCATCACCGCGCCGCCAAAGCCGCCGCCGGTCAGCCGCGCGCCGAGCACCGCCGGATGCGGCTCCAGCAGGTTGACGAGCGCGTCGAGCGCCGGTGTGCTGTTCTCGAAGAGATGCTGCGAGCTGCGGTGGGAGGCGGTCAGCAGGCGTCCGACCATGGCGAGGTCGCCGCGTTGCAGCGCGTCCGCCGTGTCGTGCACGCGGGCATTCTCCTCGACGATGTGCCGGGCGCGTTTCGCCAGCACCGGCGTCAGCTTCTTTTCCCGCGACGCCAGCTGCGCCGGCGTGAGGTCGGCAAGCAGCGCCACGCCGAGCGCCTGGGCGGCGTCGAGGCATTCCCGGTGGCGCGTGGCGTAGAGGCCGTCGATCAGCGCGTGCTTTTCCCGCGTGTTGAAGATCCAGAGAGGCGCCGACGCCGGGAACGGCACGCGGGAGAAAACCGGGCCGCGACAGTCGATGTGCACGAGCTGGCCCGCGCGGCCGTGGGCGCTCGTGCCCTGGTCGAGGATGCCGCACGGGACGCCGACATATTTGTTCTCCGCGTGGCGGCCGAGTGCGGCGAGCCGGCCCGCCTCGAGGGTTCCGCCCACCAGCGCGAGCAACGCGAGGGCCGTGGCCAGCTCGAGTGCGGCGCTGCTACTGAGTCCGGCGCCCGAAGGCAGGTCGGACACGACCAGCAAGTCGAAGCCGGCAGGCTGCGGCAGGTTGAAATCCTTCAGGCTGCGCCAGACGCCGAGCGGGTAGTTGGCCCACGAGCCGGAGCCGGTGATGCGCGTGCCGGGATCGGCCGGCAACTCAAGGACTGAAGGGCCGCTCGCGCTGAAGAGGCGAAAGCGTCCAGCGGGATTGGGCGCGGCGGCCACCCACACGTAGCGGTCGATGGCGGCACCGAGCACCGCGCCGCCGTTGTAGTCCGTGTGGTTGCCGATGAATTCCACCCGGCCCGGCGCGCGCGCGATGACTGTGGGCGCGTGGCCGTAGGTCCGCTGGAACAGGGCGGAGATTTCCTGGGTGGTTGGCGGGCGCACAGGCGTCAAGGAGAACGCACGCGGGCGCCGGGCGTCAAGGACGCGGCCTCAATTCTTCGTCCCCGGTTCCGGCTGGCGGGGTGACGGCCCACCCGGACCGGGCGACTGCTGCAGGTATTCCGGGGGCGGCTCGGGGTGCGCGGGGTCCATGTCCCTGTAGTCCTCCACGATGAACTTCGCGAGGCCCGGCACGTTCGCCTTGAGACCGCGGACAATATTTTTCGCCAGCAGGTAGCCGCCGTAGCCGCTGAGGTGCGTCTGGTCGGCGAACGCCGTGCCGACGTCCGGCCCGAGCGCGGTCCACATTTCCTTGCTCATGGCCCACTGGTCGATGAGCGGCACCTTGTTCTCCGCGGCGAACTCCCGCATGGCGCGCGCCCACGGCCCGACCGTGTCGCCGTTGCTCCGACGCTCCATCGGCGTCACCAACACGAGGGTCCCGCCGTGCCGCTTGGTCTCGGCGAGATACACGCCGAGGTAGGCCTTGAAGGTCGTCGCGGGCTCGGTGTCGGTCTGCGGCCACTGCGCCTTCGAGTCATTGTGCGCAAACTGGATCAGAAAAAAATCGCCGGGCTTCATCTGGCTGAGCACCTTGTCCAGCCGCTGCCCGGTGACGAAGCTCTTGCTCGTCTCGCCGCCCTCGGCGCTGTTGCAGACGGCAACCTCGGGCTTGAGGAACTGGCAGAGCTGCGTCGGCCAGTTGCCGCCGGGGCCGCGCCGCGGGTCGCCGACCGTCGAGTCACCGGCCGTAAAGATTGTCGGCACGGTGTCGTCCTTCATGATCGCCAACCGGGTCACCCGCGGCCGGCGGCCGTTGAACTCAACGGTAAGCTTTTCGTCCCATTGGCGCGCCCCGGCCTCGCCGGCCAGGAACATGTGGACGATCGAGCCGCCCGGCGCGTTCTGCGGCGGCGGCGGCAGCTGCGGCCGGCGCACGTTGGCGTAGAAGGTCCGTGTAACGAATTGTCCGGACGCGGTGGCAATATCCACCGCGTTGATGTGGCCCGACTCCGTGCGGATGGTCGTGTTGGATGTGCCCGTCGGATCGCCCAGCGTGACGGTGCACCGGTAATTGCCCTCCGGCACCTTCACGGAAAAGAACCAGGGCGTGTCCGTGGACTGTTTCGTGCCGAGGTCATAGCCGCAGCCTTTTTCGATCGAGTAGGCTTCATCCCCCGCCACCGCCGTGTAGCCGGCGGGCGCCACCCCGGGCACGAGGCTGAACTTGAACTCGGCCTGCACCGGTGGCGCGGGCGGCAGCGGTTTGTCCTCGGGCCGCTGGGCGAACAACGCGGTGGCGCCGAGCAGCAGGCTGGCGGCGATCAGGAATCGGGTGGAGGGGGTTTGCATGCGGTGCAGGCAGGGTGCGCCTCCGCCGTGCCGTCCGCCAGACCGTTTCTATATTACAGTAAGGGCACGGGTGCCCGCGAAGCGCGAATTCCGGCTCAGGCCGGGGGCACGGAATACGGCGCCTCAGTCCGCACCGTCCACTGGTTGTCGAGGCGTTTCGAAAAATCCAGCGGATCCCCGACCCCGACCGTGCCACGCGCGACCTGGTAGGCCCAGACCTGGAAGTAAGTGAGCGTCGCACCGCCGTAGATCGTCGAGAAGGCGCCGTCCACGGCGTCCTGGCCGCACGCGATGTCGATGCGGCCGATGCGCGGCTTATGAAAACGCGCGTCGGTCGTGAACCACTGGCCGCCGAGGTAAACCTCGGCGTAGGCGTGAAAATCCATGTGGTTCTCCGGGTCGGGCCAGCCGATGTCGGGCAGGTGTCCGGTCACGTAGCGCGCCGGGAGGTTGAAGGTGCGGTTGAGCGCCACCGCCAGGTGCGCGAAGTCGCGGCACACGCCGTAGCCGCGCTGCAGCACATCCCACGCGGACAGATCGGGCCGGCCGGACAGATAGCGATACTCGAGGTTGTCGTGCAGCCACTGGCTGATCGCGGTCACGCGCGGCAGGCCGTGCTCGACCTGACCGAATTTTTCCCACGCGAAATTGGTCAGCTTGTCCGAGTCGCAGTAACGGCTGGGCAGCGTGTAGCGGAGGATCTCCGGCGGCAACTCGTCCGGCGCGGCCGGCCGGGCGGCGGTGAGCCCGGCGTTGTCGGGCGACGAGGAGACGGCCAGGATGGCGTCGTGGCGGATGAAGTTGGTCCCGGGTGCGAGGCGCACGCGCCAGACGCGGTTGCCGTGGCTGTCGGTGAACTGGCTGGCCGGGAGCCCGTCGCCCAGCGTGAGCGCCTGGAAGACGACCGCGTGGTTGCGGCCCGGGCGCGGCTGCAGGTTGAGCAGCAGCGAGGCCGTGCCGGTGACCGCGTAGGCGAGACTGCAGCCCACGCGCACCGTCAGGTCGAATTCCGGCGCGGGGTTGGGAATGGCGGGCACGCCGTCTGGATAGCAGGAACATGACCAGCCGGACGATGCATATCGGTTGCCGCGGCGGGCGATACGGCAACGGGTTGCCCGGCCACGGGCTTAGCCGGAAAATATTCCCCCGGCGGACCGGGCGCCATGTAGGGCTACACCCCATTTTGCCGGCGAGGCTTCGCGTGTAGGGTTGGCGGCACGACGCAGGAACCGCGCCGCCGCGGCGGAACCCGCGCAACACCTTCCAAACCAATCATCCTCCCATGAATAACCTCACCCTCAAGGGCGACTGGAATATCGCCAAGGGAAAATTGAAACAGCAATACGGCCAGCTCACCGACAATGACCTCGCCTACGAACGGGGCCGTGAGGACGAACTCATCGGCCGCATCCAGAAACGCGTTGGCCTTAGCCGCGAGGCGGTCGAGAAAGCCGTCCACGAAATTTTTTCGGCCTGATCGCCGCCTTTTCCCTTCCTTCACTCCCACCATGAACATAACAAAAAACGTCTCCCTCTTCGCCCTCTGTGGTGCGCTCGGCCTCCTGGCCGGCTGTACCTCGGAGCCCGAATCGCATCTCGTCACCGCGCCCCCGCCGCCCGCCCCCGGCACGGCGCCCGCCCCGCAGCAAGTCGTCGTCGTCACCCAGCCGCAGCAGGTCGTCGCGACCGCCTACGTGCCCGGCGCGGCGAACAGCTACGTCGTGCTGCAAGCCCCGCCCGCGCCCCAAGCCCCCGAAGCCATCCCGGCGCGCCCGTCCGACGCGCACGTCTGGGTCTCCGGCTACTGGACGTGGCAGGACAACCGTTACGCCTGGATGGCCGGCCACTGGGTCGTGCCGCCCTACGCCGGCGCCAAGTGGGTCAACCCCCGCTCGGAATCCGAGGGCGGCGCCTTCCGCTTCTACGAAGGCCACTGGGCCTGAAGCGCGCCTTCGGGCTGCTTTAAATAACAAACCCGTCCAGGCCTTGGCCTGGCGGGTTTTTCGTTGGCGTCCCCACGGGGATTCGAACCCCGGTTCTCTCCGTGAAAGGGAGGCGTCCTAACCGGGCTAGACGATGGGGACCCAGCACGGAATCGGGGAAGCTACGACCTGCCTTCCCTCGCGCAAGGATTATCTCGGGCCCCGAACACGAGTGCCGGCGGCCCTTCATGCGGCGATACTTAGCGCGCACCGGCCGGGGTTTCGAAGCGGCTCTTCATCCGCAGGAATCTCCGCTCCACCAGGTAATACGACGCCACCGCCAGCAGGACACTGACAGGCACCTTGACGCCCAGCCGGACCAGCAACGGGGCCGCCGGGATGAGTTTCTCCACCATGTAATAGACCGGCAGGTGCACCAGGTAGAGACCGTAGGAAATTTTTCCGATGAACACCATCGGGCCCCAGGCCAGCGGCCGCGCGAGCCGCGAGTGCGCACCGGCCACCAGGTCCGCGATCACCAGCATCGCCGCACCCGCCACCAGGACGTAGCCGATCCAACCCATCCACGGGCTATACCAGGTGACCGTGTGGATCACGAGCAACAGGCCCGCCAACGCCAGCGGGGCCAGCCACCGGCCGAGCGCACGGCTCGCGGCGTCGGGCAGTCTGCCACCCGGCAGGCTTTGCACGAAATAGGCGAGCGCCGCGCCGGTCATCAGCGTGTCCATCCGCGTATCGAGCCCGAAGTTGATCCGCTCGTTCGGATAGATCCCGACGCGGCTCGCGCGGTAGAGCGCGATCAGCAGCGCGCCGATGATCAACAGCCGCGCCTTGGCCGCCGGCGAACGCCCCGTGCGCTCCAGCAGCACGATGACCAGCGGCCAGAGCAGGTAGAACTGCTCCTCGACCGCGAGCGACCAGCAATGGTTCAGCCACGTGAGCTGGTAATTGTAGAACGCGAGCGCCCAGTTCGCCGTGTAGCTCAGCGCGAAGGCCAGCTCCGTCGCCGGAAAACGCCGCTCCAGCCATCCCATCCCCGCCGCGACGAAGGCGCCGGTGAGCAACAGCGCCGGCGCCAGCCGCAGCATCCGGCGCGCGTAGAAATTCCTAAAGCTGATCGAGCCCGTCCGCGCCGACTCCGTGCTGAGGATCGTCGTGATGAGAAATCCGCTGAGCACGAAAAAGATATCCACCCCCACCCCGCCGCTGCGGAACCACGGCACGCCGCCATGCGCGCACATCACGATGCCGACGGCCACGGTGCGCAATCCGTCGAGGCTGGGGTAATAGGTGTGTTTCATGGTGCCGTTTGCCCGCGAATCCGCCGAAGGACGGAGTTCTCGGGACAAATACCGGGCGACGAGCACGTCGCAACGGTGCGCCGTTATTGGTTGAGGGTTATTCGCCAGGGGTGGAGCGAAATCGGGCCGCCGGCACATGCCGCACATAAGATTCCCCATAATATACAAACCCCGACCTTTCCCGCGGATAACGCGGATGGCCGCGGAGGGATTCAGTCATAAATTATCCGCGCTTATCTGCGTTACCCGCGGAGAATTTCAGTTTTCAGGCTTCCGCCTTTTTGTCTTCACCCTCAGGTTTGCTTCGCCATCTCCGCGCCAAGCGCTCCGTCAGGTCTCAAGTTTCAGGTTTTCGCCTCAATGAATTTCGCCGCCATCGCCGCTTCCCTCCCGCCCGCCGCCGTCACCACCATCGACGGCCTGCCCTGCCCGCGCCTCGCCTCCGGCAAGGTCCGCGAGATCTTCGACCTCGGCGACGCGCTGCTGCTCACCGCAAGCGACCGGCTCTCCGCCTTCGACGTCATTCTGCCCGACGGCATCCCCGGCAAGGGCATCATCCTGACGCAAATGAGCCTGTGGTGGTTCGCTCAGACGGAGGGACTCATCGCCAACCATCTGCTCCCGGACCAGGCCGGCGAGTTCGCCCGCCGCGGCCTCACCAGCCGCGATCTCCAGCTGCGCAGCATGATCGTCCGCAAGCTCAAACCGCTCACCATCGAGTGCGTCGCGCGTGGCTACCTTATCGGCAGCGCGTGGAGCGCCTACCAGCACAACGGCGAGGTTTGCGGCATTCCGCTCCCGGCCGGGCTCCGCCAGGCCGACCGGCTCCCCGTCCCCATCTTCACGCCCACCACCAAGGCGCCCAAGGGCCAGCACGACGAGCCCATCACCGACGCCATCGGCGCCGACGCGATCGGCGAGGAACTTTACGCCAAGGTGAAGGCCGTGAGCCTCGCGCTCTACCAGTTCGGCCACGATCGCGCGCGAAAGGCCGGGATGATCCTGGCCGACACCAAGTTCGAATTCGGCACCGACGCCGCCGGCCGGCTCTATCTCATCGACGAGGTGCTCACGCCGGATTCGTCGCGCTACTGGCCCGCCGCCGAATACCGCCCGGGCATCTCGCCGCCGAGCTATGACAAGCAGTTTGTGCGCGACCATCTCCTCGCGCTCAAGTGGAACCAGACCCCGCCCGGCCCGCGCCTCCCGGCCGACGTCATCAGCCGCACGCAGGAAAAATACCTCGCGGCGCTGAAGAATCTGCTTACCTGATTCCGTTGCATGAAACGTGTCCTCCTCGCTCTCGCGCTGGCCGGCCTGGCGGCCACCACCGGCCGGGCTGTGCTGGGCGAGACCCTCGCGCAGCTGAAGGAGCACATGGGCAAGCCCGAGGCGCAGTCACGGAAGGACGCGGCGGTGTGGTTCTTCGAGGTGGAGGCCGGACGGCTGGTCTACACGGTCACGTTCAATGACAAGGGCCTGTCCATCGCCGAGGGCATCAAGCCGCTCAAGCAGGCCGTCTTCACCAGCAAGGCGGCGCAGGATTTCATCGACGCACAGCTCACGCTGGCCAAGGACTCGAAGACTGTGCGTTCCTTCCAGCCGGGCGAGACCTACCTTTTTGGCGGCCAGCCCTTCACGTGCGCCCCCGAGGAATACGTCACCGTGGACGAGGCCCGCGATCTCGTGGTCGTCTGGAACCGCAGCCGGGCGCCCTCCGTCATCGCCTTCCGCCGCGAGATGCTGAAGTGAGGGCAGTGGCACCGGCTTCCAGCCGGTGAAACCCTGCGGCCGGAAGCCGCCGCCACTACTCCCCCGAATACCCGGGGATTTTCTTCACGTCGACCTCGTCGACCTGGGCGGGATCCATGAACTCCTTCGCGTAGCGCTCGTAGACGCGCGCGCGGACAAAGATGTCGAACAACTCCGGGTCGATGTGGCCGTTGAGGCGCATCTGCCCGAGGATCTGCAGCGACTCGGTGAGCGTCTTGCCCGGCTTGTAGGGGCGGTCGCGCGCGGTGAGGGCCTCGAAGATGTCCGCGATGCCCATGATGCGCGCCTGCACCGACATCTGGGCGCCGGTCAGGCCGCGGGGATAGCCCTTGCCGTCCATCCGCTCGTGGTGGCCGCCGGCGTATTCCGGGACGTTCTGCAGATGGCGCGGCCAGGGCAGCGCCTCGAGCATCTGGATGGTGACATCGATGTGGTGGTTGATGATCTGCCGCTCGGCCGCCGTCAGGGTGCCGGCCTTGATGGTGAGGTTCTCGATCTCATCGGGCGTCAGGAAATCCACCACCTCGCCCAACGGGTTTTTCCAGCGGTATTTCGTGGCGATGTCGTGGACGCGGTCCTGGTTTTCGGGCGACATGGTCTCGCCGCCAATGTTGCAGAGGCGGAGGAACTCGCGGTCTTCCTGGATTTCCCAGAGCCGCTGGCGGTAGGCCTGATCGATGGCCTTGGCGTCGGCGTCCGGCGCGCGCTGCCGGCGCAGCATCGCGACCTCGGCGTCGCGCTTGAGCACCTCGAAGCGGGTGTCGATGAGGCCGATGCGGTCGAAGATGGTCTGGAGCTTCGTGGCCTTGTCGACGACATGGACGGGCGTCGTGACCTTGCCGCAGTCGTGCAGGAGCGCGGCGAGCTTGAGCTCGTAACGGTCGAGGTCGGTCATGTGCCACAGTGCGTGCGACCCGGCCTGCGTCTCGTGCACGGCCTCGGCCAGCAGCATCGTGAGCACGGGGACGCGGTGGCAGTGCCCGCCGGTGTAGGGCGACTTCTCGTCGATGGCCTTGTTGAGCAACCCGACGAAGGACTCGAAGAGGTTTTCCAGCTGGACGATGAGCAGCCGGTTGGTGAGGGCGACCGCGGCTTGCGACGCGAGCGACTCGGCGAGGCGCTGGTCGGTCTCGGTGAACGCCACCGTGGCGCCGGTCGTGCGGTCCTTGGCGTTGATGAGCTGGAGGACGCCGATGATCTCGTCCTCGTGGTTCTTCATCGGCACCGTAAGGAACGACGTCGAGTGGTAGCCGGTGTGCCGGTCGAAGGCCTTCGTGCCGGAAAAGTCGAAGCCCTTTTCCTGGTAGGCGTCGGCGATGTTGACCGTGCGGTCCTTCAGCACGGCGTAGGCGACCACCATCGACGTGTTCTCCCGGCCGCGCGGATCGCGGAGCTGGATGGGGGGGAACGGGATTTTCACGCCGGTCGTGCCGCCCATCGCGATGCCGAGCGAGTCGGTGCGGATGATCTCAAACGTCAGGATGTCCTTGCCCGCGGGCCGGCGGTAGAGCGTGCCGCCGTCGGCGTTGGTGATCTTTTTCGCCGCGATCAGGATGGTTTCCAGCAGCCGGTTCAGGTCCTTTTCCTGCGACAGCGCGACGCCGATCTGGTTGAGCTCCGCCAGACGCCGGAGGAGGTCGTCGTTGTCTGACTGCGGCGGGGAGCGGTCCATTCGGGGAGGATGAGGGAACTGCCCTAGGCGGTTCAATCCAAGACACGGTTATGTTACAGCATTTCGAGCTGCACGCCGCCCGGGCGGCGGAAATGGGCCGTGGAAAGCCTGCTCTCCTCACGATTTAGCCCAATCCGCCGGGTGACCACCTCGAACATCTGCCGGATCTGCTCCGCGAAGATGCCCTCGCCGCGCAGCCGGGTGCCGAAGGTGGCGTCGTAAAGCTTGCCGCCGTGCAGATCGCGCAGGCGTGAGAGCACCCTCGCCTTCTTGCCTGGCTCGTGGTCGTCCAGCCACTGGAGGAACAGGTCCTTCACGGCATAGGGCAGCCGCAGCAGGATGTAGCTGGCCCGGCTCGCCCCGGCCGCGGCGGCGGCCTCGAGGATGCCGGGCAACTCGTGGTCGGTCAGGCCCGGGATCACGGGGGCCACAAGCACGTTGACCGGCACGCCGGCGTCCGCGAGCAGCCGGATGGCCCGCAAACGGTGCTCCGGCCGGGCCGCGCGCGGCTCGAGCTTGCCCGCGAGGCCGGCGTCGAGCGTGGTGAGGGTCAGGTTGACGGCGAGGCATTGCCAGCGCGCCAGCTCCGCCAGCAGGTCGAGGTCGCGCGTGATGAGGAAGTTCTTCGTGATGATGCCGACGGGCTGGCGGAACTCGGCCAGCACTTCCAGGCACTGGCGCGTCAGCCGAAAATACCGCTCGGCCGGCTGGTAGCAGTCGGTCACGCCGCTCATCATCACGGGCTCGGGCCGCCATTTCCTGGCCGACAGCTCGGCGCGCAGCAGCGCCGGCCCGTGCGTCTTCACGAGGATTTTCGTCTCGAAGTCTATCCCGCTGCTCCAGCCGAGGTAGTCATGGAACGGCCGCGCAAAGCAGTAGGCGCAGCCGTGCTCGCAGCCGCGATAGCAGTTGAGTCCCCAGCCCGGGCCGACGTCGGGACTGTCGTGGTGCGTCAGGATCGACTCGGTGGCGTCGTGGAAAAACTGCGTGCGCGGGTGCGGCACCGAGCCGGTCGCCGCGAACTCCGCGTCCAGCCACTCGCCGTCGGGCTCGACGCGGATGGACTCGAAGCGGTTCGCGGGATTGAGGTTCGGGCCGCGGCCGAGGATGACCGTGGAGGGGGCGCGTGGGTTCACGCCCCTACCGATTGCCCGGCGGCGCGGAAAAGCAAATCGCCCTTCGGCCACGTCGCCGGGATTTTTTCGGAAATTAATTTGACCACGGGCCGGACGAACCGGCGCTCAGAGCTTGTTCGCCCGGAGTTCCCTCAGCGGGTAATGCGTGCCGCGCCACACGATGCCGCCGCGCACGAGCGTCAGCACCATCGAGCGCACCATCGCGTAGTCGAGCACTGCGATGCCCACCGGCAGGAAGAACCCGTGCCAGGCCCGGCCGCCGTCGAACCGGTGGTTGTCGGCCGCGATCCCGAGCATCACGGCCACGACGCCCAGCCAGAGCCAGCGCGCGACCCCCGGCACCACGAAGACCGCGGCCAGCGGCCAGAAGACAAACGCCGCATGGAGCCCCACCGCCAGCACGATGAGCCAGATGCGGTAGTCCACCCCGGCGAAGGCGTTTTTCTCCAGCCCACGCACGAGCCCGCCGACCGAGTCATACCACGCGACCGAGATCGCGCCCACGCCGAGCACGATCTCGCTGAAGCCGCCCGACTTCATCAGCTTGCCGAGCTTCAGGTCATCATCCGGCCGGAGCCGGATCGGCTCATGCCCGTCCATCTTGCGGTAGGTCGCGGTGCGCACGAGGTTGAAGGCGCCGATGCCGCCGTGGCAGTGGCTCGCGGGATTCGGCACGCGCCACGGCCGCACGAACAGCGCGAACAACAGGCTGAACGCGCTGACGCAGATCCCGAGCAGCGTGCCGTGCTCGTGGAGCACCGGAACCGCGGCCAGGTGGTCGAGCGACTGCGCCCGCGCGTAGGCCACGGCGCGCTTCAGCACGTCCGGCTCGAAATGAATGTCGGCATCCGTGAACAAAATCCATTCGCCGGTCGCGGCCTCGCCGCCGAGCTGCAGCCCGTGCGTCTTGCCGAGCCAGCCCGGCGTCAGTTCTGTGACATGAATCACCTTCAGGCGCGGATCCGCCGCGGCAAACTTGTCGAGGATCGCCCCCGTGTCGTCCTCGGAGCGGTCGTTGATGACGATGAACTCGAGGTCGGGGTAATCCAGCGCGAGCATCGTCGGCACGGCGGCGCCGAGGGTCGCGCCCTCGTTGCGCGCCGTGAACACGAGGGAGACGCGCGGCCACTTGGCCGGCACCGGCGCCTTCAGCGTGGCGAGGTGGCGCATCTTCCGGTTGCCGTGCATCACCTCGAGCGCGACGCACAGCCAGCCCAGCAGGGCCAAGGCGGCAAAATACGTCATCGGGTCGGTCGGCATGGCGCGCCACTCAAGCCAGTCCCGCGGCCGGGCTCCACCTAAATCCTCACCTCGCCGGGTTCGTGTCGGGCGTGGTGCGCTCGATCCTGACCCGGCGCGGGCGCTCGGCGTTGGCTTCCGTCACGTTCAACCGGTATTCGCCCACCGTCGTCGTGTCGCCGCGCTTGGGCAGCCGGCCGAAATGCCGCACGGTCCACGTCGCCACGGTCTCGCGGGGCGTCCATTCCAGCGGCCAGCCCGTCTCGGCCTGCAGTTCGCGCATCGTCAGCGTGGCGCTGACCGTGATGGCGTTGGTCGTGCGCTCGTAGATCGGGCCGCTCTCGATGTCCGTCTCGTCGCGGATGTCGCCGACGATCTCCTCGAGCACGTCCTCGAACGTGACGATGCCCGCCAGCGCCTGCCGGTCGTCGAGCACGACGGCAAGGTGGCTGCGGGCGGTGCGGAAACGCTCGATCATCGTGTGGATCGGCGTGGTGAGCGTGAACTCGAGCGCCGGCCGCATGAGCGGTTCGAACGACGCCTCGGGCCCGAGCGCGTTGATCTGCCAGAGCCATTCGCGGATCAGGAGCAGGCCCTCGACCTTGTCGAGCGAGCCGGAGCAGACCGGGTAGCGGCTGTGGCCGTTGGTCTGGGCGATGCGGAGGTTCTCGGCCAGCGGTCGGTCGAGCCACAGCGCCACCACTTGGTCGCGCGGGCGCATAATCTGCTGGGCCGTGGTGGCGCGGACGCGCAGCGACTGGACCATGAGCTTGTTGATCAGGGCGTCGCCGGGATGCGTGTGCCGGGCGTGGCTGAAGACGTATTCCAGCTCCTCCGCGCCGAGCGCGTGGTCGCTTTCGCCCGCGGGCTTCAGGCCGAACGCGCCGAGCAGCAGGTTCGCGGAGGTGTTGAGCAGCCAGATGAAAGGATAAAAGCAGCAGTAGAAAACCACGAGCGGCGCCGACGTCCACAGCGCCACGCCCTTCGGCCGCTGGATGGCGAGGGCCTTGGGGCCGAGTTCGCCAAAGGTGATGTGCACGAAGGTGATTACCGTGAAGGCCACGACGAACGACAGGGATGACACCATGGCCGGGTCCGTCACGCCCCAGCGGGCGAGCACCGGCCCCAGCTGATGCGCGAGAAACGGTTCGCCCACCCACCCCAGTCCGAGGCTGGCCAGCGTCACGCCCAGCTGCGAGGCCGAGAGGACAGCGCCCAGGTGCTGGGTCGCCCACAGCGCCATGCGGAGCCGCCAGCCGGCCTTGCCTTTCTTTACCAGCGGCTGGAGCTGGCTGGCCCGCAGCTTCACCAGCCCGAACTCAGCCGCCACGAAGAAACCGTTGGCGAGCACGAGCGCGACAATGCCGAAGGCCTGCAGGGTGTTGCCGAGAATGCCGTGCATGGGTGAGGACGCAGGAACCTAGGCCCGCGTTCCCGGCGGGCAATTCATTTGACCTCCCGCCACGCTAAACCGGGCCGCACAAGGCCCTTAGGCCATTACGGCTTGGCGTCGCCGTTCGCCGCGAACTCGGCCGCCTTCTTGTCATCGAACTCCCCTTCCCAGCGCGCCACCACCACGCTGGCGAGGCAGTTGCCGAGCACGTTCACCGAGGTGCGGGCCATGTCGAGCAGCGCGTCGACGCCGAGG
The DNA here is from genome assembly GCA_029945445.1 of Lacunisphaera sp. GTDB lineage: Bacteria > Verrucomicrobiota > Verrucomicrobiia > Opitutales > Opitutaceae > Lacunisphaera. The sequence continues at coordinate 115,890 of JAQSCO010000057.1, forward strand.
ATGAGAAACGCGCCCGCGACCGGCAGCTTGAACGACTCCAGTGCCGCCACCAGCACGACGAACGACGCCCGCGGCACGGCCGCGACGCCCTTCGAGGTCAGCATGAGCACCAGCATCATCGTGATCTGGTCGCCGACCGTGAAGTGGATGCCGGTGGTCGTCTCCGCGGCCTGCGCGACGAAGACCGACGCCACCGCGAGGTGCAGCGTGGAGCCGTCGAGGTTGAACGAGTAACCCGCCGGCAGCACGAAGCCCACGATGCCGCGCGGCACGCCGACCTTTTCCATGTTCTCGAAGGCCTTGGGCAGCGCCGCCTCGCTGTTCGCCGTCGCAAACGCCAGCGTGAACGGCTCGCGCACGGCCTTGACGAAGGGCTTGAGCGGCACCTTGGCGATCCAGATCACCGCGCCAAAGATGAACACGACGAAGATCACGAGCGCCCCATAGAGGGTGAGCACCAGCTTGCCGAGCGTGATGAGCGAGCCGAGGCCCTGCGCGCCGACGGTCACCGCGATGGCCGCGCCCACGCCGAACGGCGCGAATTTCATGATGATCCCGGCGAACTTGAACATCACCTGCGTGAGGCTGCCGCAGAAATCGAGCACCGGCTTCCCGGCGGCGCCGGCGGCAATCACCGCCAGGGCGAAGAGCACCGCGAACACCACGACCTGCAGCACGTCGTTGCGCGCCATGGCGTCCATCAGGCTCGTGGGGAACATGTGCAGGATGATTTCCCCGAGGGTCTGTGGCTTGGCGAGGCTCGCGGTGGACTGCGCGACGTTGGTCGCGAGCACCACGCCCGCGCCGGGCTTCACGAGGTTGACGAACACCAAGCCGACGAAGAGCGCGAAGGTCGTAACAATCTCGAAGTAGAGCAGTGCCTTCCAGCCGATGCGGCCGACCTTCTTCATGTCGCCCGTGCCGGCGAAGCCCTGCACGACGCTCGCGAAGATCAGCGGCGCGATCATCACCTTGATGAGGTGGAGGAACACGTCGCGCACGACGCCGAGCCACTCATTCCAGCCCGTCTTTGCCTCCGGGGCTTGGGCGCTCAGCCACCAGCCGAGGATGACGCCCAGCGCGAGGCCGAGCATGATCTGTTGCGTGAGGGAAAGCTGATACCACTTGCGCGGCGCGTGGGCTTCGGCGGGAGCGGACATAAGGGGGATGCGCGCGAATCTACGGCCCGCCCCCCGCGTGGCGAGTGAAAGTTATCCGAGCCGGCCGCTTTACTCGGCTTCGATTTCCAACCCCTCGATCTCGCCGTCGTTACTGACGCGCACCGCGAGCGTCATCGGCCGGCAGCAGACCTCGCAATCGATCACGAAACTGGCGCTGCCCTCCGCGGCATCGAACGCCAGCGAGAAAGACTCCCCGCAATGCGGGCACTCAATGGACAAAGCATCGTTCACCGCCGAAGTTGTGCCCAGCCGGGCCGGAAAAGCAAACGCGAGCCTTGCGGCGGCCCCGAAGTTCGGGCGCGAGCAAGCTCGTTGACTCATCAACTTCAGAACTTCGCCTGGCTGCTCTTGGCCGGCTCGTCGGGGCCGAAGCCCTCGTAATTGTGCGCGCTGCCGGCGCTGTCGGCCCATTTTGGCAGGTTGTCCTTGCGGGCCAGCTTGGTGTTGAGCACCTCGCCCCGCATGGCCGCGAAGTCGGTGTGGATCCGCCGGCATTCGGGGCCGCACTGGCCCGCGAAGTTGCCGAGGCGCAGCATGTATTCGTTGAGGGCGGTGTAGACCACATCCTCCACGTCGCAGCCGAAGGCCTCGGCGGTGCGCTTGAGGGGATCGTATTCGGCGTAATCTAGGTGCAGTTTGACGTTCATGGCGGGGTCCTCGCGGGTTGTGGGCGCGGATGATCCCGGCCCGGGGTTTGGCTTGGGGCCAGTATCCTCCTTCCCCGCCGGTTCCACTCCTCACATCTTGCCCAAGGCTGGGCGTCCTTTGGCCCCCGCCGACCACCGGGGAATCCCCTGGCGCAGGGCCGTCAGCTGTCCACCGACAGCGGCCCCGCCGCGCCCGGCGCAGTTCCGTCCCCGGGCGTGAGCCGCGCCGGCCACTTCGCCGCCACCGCCACAATCTCGACATACACCGCCGCGCTGCCAGCCGCCGCCACGGCGTCGATCGCCCCGGCCACTTCCTTGAACGCCCGGCCCTCGGCCAAGACCGCCCCGGGGCCGACGCGGCACTGCAGCTCCCACAGGTCGAAGCCCGCCGGCAGCGGCTTCCGCCGCTCGCGCTTCGCATACTTGCGGATGTCGTGCTTGATGGCCTCGACCACGCGCTGGTCGTCCTTGGCCGGATCCTTGAGCGGAAAGATCTTCTTCATGAAACCATGAGAACACAAAGCCGGGCAGAAACAAAGTTCCGAGCAGCTTGATCGGTGCTTTGGCGCCTGAGGCGGGTTTCGCCCCATTTCAGCCGGGTCCCCCGGTGGCGTAAGCTAGCTCCCATGCCCGCCGAGGAGTCTCCCCAGTCTGCGCCCGCCACCTTCATCGGCATCCAGGAGGGGTTCGGCGTGCGGCCCCCCGAAGAGCTCTACACCCTCCATACCCCGGTCGGGGAGCATCCCGTCGGTTCGACCGTCTCGCGTTCGACGCTCGAAAAGCACGGCTTCAGCGTTTTTCCCGGCAGCCCCGAGCGCTAGCCTTGGGCGCCCTCACTTTCCGATCCGCACGCGGCTCAGATACTCCGCCGGCTTGGGCCATTTGAGCTTCAGGGCATCGAGGGCGCGGGCCACCGCGCCCGCCACGACATGGTCGCGATACCAGTTGCGGTCAGCGGGCACGAGATGCCAGCGGGCCGCCGGGTGGCTCGTGGCGTTGAGCATGTCCTCGTAGGCGACGATGTAGTCATCCCAGCGCTGCCGGGTCGCCAGGTCGGCGTGCGAGAACTTCCAGTTCTTCTCCGGGTTTGCCAGCCGCTCCCGGAACCGGACGGCCTGCTCCCGCCGGCTGATGTGCAGGTAGAATTTCAGCACGAGCACCTTGTTCGCCACCAGCATGCGCTCGAAGTCCACGATCTGCCCGTAGCGGCGGCGCCAGGTCTTTTCCGGCACCAACCCGAGCACGCGCTCGGCCAGCACCGCCTCGTAGTGGGAGCGGTTGAACACGCCGATGTTGCCGTGCCGCGGCACCGCGTGGTGGATCCGCCAGAGAAAGTCGTGGGCGCTTTCCTCGGCGGAAGGCACCTTGAAGTTCGCCGTCTCGACGCCGGCCGGGTTGACGCGGTGCAGCACGGTGCGGATCGCGCCGTCCTTGCCGCTGGCGTCCATGCCCTGGAAGATCAGCAGCACGGCGTGGTGCCCGTTCGCGTAGAGCAACTGCTGCAGGTCGCCGATGTGCCGGCCCCGCTGGTCGGTCTTCTTCCGGGTCTGCTCCTTGTCCCGCCCGCCGCAATAATCGGGGGCGAAATCCTTCAGCCGGATCCGGCCCGTGATGATGACGCGCTGCTTTTTCATGCGGCGAAACCCGGCTTCAGGGTTTCTTGAGGGTGAAGCCGAAGCGCTGCAGCAGGAGCGCGGTGCCCGCGATCAGGGCGAGGAGCCCGATCACCCAGCTGGGGAGCGCAACCCCGAAAAGGATGTTGAGACCGAAAACGATGAGGAAGATGGCGAGGAAAAGCTGGGGCATGGGGCGGCGGAAGTGGAAGGTGGCGAGTCCGGAGTTGAGGGAGGTGGAGGGAGCGCAGGATGAATGCGGCGGAAAAACCAGCCCGGTTTGGACCTCAACTTATAGCTTATCCGCCAGTACGAGCACGAGGAGGACGACGACCACGACGCCCAAACCGCCGCTCGGGCCATAGCCCCAACCGCGGCTGTGTGGCCACGCCGGAATGGAGCCGACCAGCATCAGGACGAGCAGAACCAGCAGAATGGTGCCTAACATGATGTTCCTTTCATGGCGCCAGAGTAACCGCCCCAGCGCCCGGGCTCCATGGGGTGATGGCCTACTAGGCGTGGACCGCCGCAAGCGCTAGGCTTACCCGATCATGAAAACTCTTCACGTCAAACAGACGAATCTCCGCCTTCTCACCGTCCTCGCTCTCGTGCTCGGCGCCCTCGCCTACTCCGGCTGCCAGACCATGAAGGGCGCGGGCAAGGACATCGAGAACGCCGGCGAACACATCCAGGACGCCGCCAAGAAGTAGACGCCACGAGCCCCGCCGCTTCTCCCGGGAAGCACCACGGTGAACGGAGCGGTTTTTCCGTTTTCCCTGTCGGCTCCTGTGCGCCTCGGGTTTCAGTTTTCAACATTCAGGTTTTCTTATGACCACTCCCACCCACGACGAAATATCCAAGCGCGCCTTCCAGCTCTGGCATGAATACGGCAGCCCGGCCGGCCGCGAGAACGAGACCTGGCTCTCGGCCGAACGCCAGCTCACCGCGAAGGCGGCTGAGACCACCGCCACGCTCGCAACCCATGCGGCCCACGACGCCCAGCACGAATCCCAGGCCGCCGCCCGGGCCGAGCGGGTCGTGACTGCAACCGCCGCCAAGGACATGGCCGACGAACATCCCCTTTCCCCGGCCGTGCCGGACCAGAAGGCCCTCAACACTGCGCAGCAGAAGCACGCCGCCCGCGCGCCGCAGGTCCCGCACCACACCGGGCCTCAGTCCAAACCCGTTGAATCCGGCAAGCCGGTATGGAACAAGCCCCACTCATCCTAGGCGCCGCGCGGCCGTGGCCCGGCGCCTCGCGCCGGCGCCCGGCCGGCAATCTCAGCCGGTGGCGCAGTGCTGAATTCTCGCTGCGGGCTGGTCGGCTGTGGCGGCCACGGCCCGTCAGCCTGACCAAGGCCGGATGACGCCCGCCTCCGAACCGGTGGCTGATCCCACGCGCGCGGCGGTCCGGGTCGTGCGGTTCGAACTTTCCCCCTCGACGATGCTTACGGTCGGGCTCGTCGCCCTGTCGTTGTGGCTGCTGGTGCGGCTCATGCCGGTGCTGCTGGTGCTGGTGGCGGCGCTGATGCTCGTGGGCATGCTGAACCCGCTGGTTGCCGGGCTGGAAAGGCGCCGGTTCCGGCGCGGCCTGGCCATTGGCCTCGTGTTCGGCATCAGCATCGGCCTGACGGCGCTCGGGCTCTTTCTCACGCTGCCTACCCTGATCGCCCAGCTGCACTCCCTCATTGACCATGAGCCGGAGATCCGCAACCGGCTGGTGGGCTACTTGGACGGCTCGACGTTGACGCGACCGCTGGCGGACTGGCTGAGCAACATGCAATATGGCGAAGTGCTCCGGAATTCACCGGCGCGACTGCTGACCGTGTCGTTGCGGGCGATCGAGATCGTCGCGTATGGCGTGGCGGCGGTTTTTCTCGCGCTCTACATCATGATCGACCGCGACCGGCTGCGCGGGGCGTTGTTCGCCGTGGTGCCGCGCCGGCACCACATCCGATTTTCGCGCGTGCTGCTGAACCTCGAGACCATCGTCGGCGGCTACATCCGCGGACAAGTGATCACGTGCGTCCTCATCGCGGTGTTCATGCTCGCCGTGTTGCTGGTGTGCCATGTGCCGAACGCGCTCGCGCTGGCGGTCTTCGGCGGCGTGATGGACGTGCTGCCCTACATCGGAGCCCTGCTCACGATCGTGCCCGCGGTGCTGGCGGCCTACGTGGTGGGGCCGGGCCCGGCCGCGCTCGTTTTTGTCCTGCTGCTGCTGTATGAGGAATTCGAGAGCCGGGTGCTGGTGCCGGTGGTTTACGGCCGGGCGCTGCGGCTGCCGTCCTCGGTCGTGTTCTTTTCGCTGCTGGCGGGCGGCGTGCTGGCGGGGGTCGTGGGCGCGCTGCTGGCGCTGCCGATCGCGGCGGCCGTGCTGATGCTGCTCGAGGAACTGCGGGTCGACCTTCCCGGCGAGACGGAGCAGGCCGCGGACCGGGCGGTGCGCCGGGAGGACGAGCGCGAGGAACGGGAATACGAAAAGCGGACGGTGGCGGCCTCGACCGAGGACGCGTCGGCCATCGCCGTCGAGATCTCCCGCGAGCGCAAGGAGTCGGAGGACGCGGCCGAGGCGAAGGACCGCCAGACGGAAAACACGAAGTAGCCCTCACCGGTTTTGCGGTTTTGCGGCTTTGCTTCTTTGTGTGAAGAATCTGGCATCCTGCCCTTACTCCGGTAATCCTCACCAACCATGCCGCAAGATCCCCATGCGACGTTCGACCAGACCGTCCTCGAGATGATCGAGCACAGCCCCGTCGGCGCCGTGCCTTTCACCCCCACCTACCAGGACGCGCTCAAGCGCCTCTACGCCTCGCACCAGGTCTACGCCTCGGCCGACTTCAAGGACGGCCACGTCACCGTCCGCTCGTTGGCCAAACGGCCGCTCTTCCACGCCGCGAACGTCGACGCCCTGGTCGCCGGCTCCGCCGAGGCGGCGGCGCTGGAGTCCAATTCCGGCATTTTCGACCGCTATCTCTCCCATTTGCCTGACGCGCTGCGCGCGAAGGCTGAGGCTCACCGGCTCAAGGTCGTCGGCCGCCCGCTCCACCACCGCAAGCATGGCGCGGCCACGCCCGCGGTCCACGATCCGGTGCACAGCCTGTTCCTGGTGCCTGGCACGGGCCCGCACCACGGGCTGCCCGGCAATTACCTCTACGGCTCGCTCTTCGAAATCGCCCACCAAGGCGCGCCCGCCACGTGGGCCATCCAGCTCCACGACACCGACGACGGCGCGTCGACCTACGACGCCGCCACGCTGGCCGGGGCTTTGGAGAAATTGCAGGAAGTCTTCGCCAGCGCCCCGTTCCACCTGAGCGAACTCGCGGCGCTCGGGTTCAAGGCGAACTGAGCGGAGAACGCGCGGTCTGGATCTGTGCCGCGGACGGGCTCTTGGACTGGCTCGTCCACAGCGGGGAGTTCGCGCAACCCGCCAGCAACGCGGCCAGCCCGAGAAGCAGGGCGACCCGGCGGAAGGTGCGGTGGAGATCAGCGCTCATCGAGTAATCTTCGTGGGCCACGGTGTTTCCATTACTTCTTCGCGCTGAAGCCGCCCATCAGGTAAATGACGATGCAGATTACCAGGATCAGGCCCACGCTGCCGCCGCCAATCGCCGGCCCGCCGATGTAGAAACCGCCGCCACCGAAAAGCAGGAGCAAGACAATGATGAGCAGCAGTAAGTTCATGGCCGCAGGTTAGCAGCCCATGACCCCTGCTCCAATGGGGCGTTCACCTAACCTGCGCGCCATTCCCTCAACCCGCCAAGGAAGGGGCGGCCTGGCGACTAGTGCCGCCAGCCGCCGTGGTGACCGCCGTGATAGCCGCCGTGGCCGCCGGTCACCCAGCCGATGCCCACGCCGAGGACCAGGGGGCCCCAGAAATTGTCGACGGGATCGTAATAACGATAGCGCGGCGCGTAGTAGACCGGCGCGGGCTCGTAGGAAATCACGGTGTAGGTTGGCGGCGCCGGCCTAACCGCCGGCGCGGCCGTGGAAGGCGTCACCGCGGCTGGTTCGTCCTGCGTGCTGGCCGTGGCGAGGGTTGTGTAGCCAAAGGTGTCGGTGCGGCCGTCAGCGTATTTGTAGACCACGACGACGCTGTCGTCCGTGCGGTCGATACGCGTGATGGTCGTGCCTTGGGCCTTGGCTTCCTTGATCAGTGCCGCGGGCGTGGGCAGCAGGTCGAGATAGACCAGGTGATTGACCGGTGGGAGCGCGCCGGCGGCCACGACGCCTGGCTCCGTTGCGGCCGGCTTGTCTTCGGCCCGGGCCAAGGGTGTCGCAAGGAAGGCGAGCAAGGTGACGATGGCCGTCAGGGCCAAGGCGACGCGCCGGGGGCTAAAAATATTTGCCCGCGGGGCGACGGAAACAAGGGAGGAGGATTTCATGGCGGGAGCTGGGTTGGCTTTACTGGTTTTGACCATACACCAGAAAGTTTGTGCCGTCAAAATCCCCAGCGGAAACGTGGTGGGCCCACCGGGATTCGAACCCAGAACCAAGGGATTATGAGTCCCCTGCTCTAACCGTTGAGCTATAGGCCCAGACCAACCCGTTCATTGTGAACCGGGAATGACGGGGTGAGTCAACTGGGTTGAGCAGCCGGCGGGCCGGCGGCAGCCACGCAGCTTGAACCTTAACGCTTGCTCCCTGCGCCTATTCAATCTGCGGCGCCGGGATGCCGAGGGCGTCGGCGAGGTCCATCAAATGTTCCTGTTCCTGCGCGATGATCTTGCGGAGCACCTCGCTGAGCGCATATTCGCCCATGGCCTCGGCCTGCAGGATGCGCTCGCGGTAATGGCCGATGGTCTCCTGCTCGTTCCGCAGGTCGAAGCGGAGCATGTCCGTGGGCTTGTCCGACATGCGGACCTTGGCGGGCACCGTGACGGGCGTGCCGTTGAAATAATCGATCTGCTTCGCGATGGCGATCGCGTGGCTGAGTTCCTCGGCGGCATGGACCTCGAGTTCGCCGGCGATGGCGGTAAAGGCGGCGCCGCGCATCGTCTGGCTGTAGACGGTGTAGGCGATAATGGCCTGGTATTCGCGGGCGAGGTCCTCGTTGAGGAGCGCGACCATGCGCTGGCGGGTGATTTTGTATTTGGTGCTCATAAGAAACGGGGCGGGAATGCGGAGGGCTTAAACCGTGAATGCCGGGCGCTCACGGCCGCCCGCGCACGGCGGATGCTGGGCGCGATGCGGACCGTATCGTAGCCGCGCGGGCGGTGCATCCCGGGGCCGTCGTTATACCTGCGGTCATGGCCGTGGCCGCGGTGCGGTTGAGCGGGGAAAACGACGCCGCACGGACCGGGATCGGCACCGCGAGGCCCAGCAGGGTGGCGAGGGTGAACAGGATCGCCGCCCAGGCGGCGAAACGGTAGAGGTGGGAGGAAACCTGCCTGGCGGGGTTGGACTGGTCGGCGGCGGCCATCGTGGATTTCAGTTTTTGCTTTCCCGCACCTTGGTGAGGGCGCCGGCGAAATTCTGCCAGCAGTTGACGAGGGCCGACTTGACCGAGTCCCAGGTGTCGGCGGACACATTGTCGAGCGCGTGAGCCTGGGTCTTGAAATCCGCGGCGGCCTTGGTGAGGTTCTCCATGGCGGTGCGGCGGGCCGGGGTGACCAGCATCGAGTTGTAGCCCATGTTCAATTTGGTGACCACCGCATCGCTTTGGGCGGTGAGTTCATTGACGAACCCTTTGAACTCGGCGCGCTGCTCGAAGGTGTAGGCCTTCAGCTTGTCGGACGTCTCGGTGGAGGTGGGTGCCGGGGTGGCGGGCGGGACCGGCGCCGGGGCTTGCACCGGGGCAACGACGACCGGCAGGGTGGCGTCCGGTTGGGCCGGGGCGGCCTTGCTGCAGGCGACGACGGCCAGGATAGCGGCGGAAAGAAAAAACGCGAGGCGGAGGGTCTTCATGACGGGGATGGGCTGGGGGGGGTGCGGTGAATGGTTTCATCCACCATTGCCCTACAGGGTAGCCCAACCCGCCACCCCGCCGATATGGGGCGAAACCCGAACGGGGAGCGCACCCGGCGCTCGCGATTTGCGTAAATAAAAAAGCCGGCCCGCGCGGACCGGCTTGTAAACTTGGCCAGCGGCCTGACGCTCAGCCTTCGTAGCCCGGCATCGACTTGCCGACGGATTCCTTGCCCAGGCGCGCGTAGGCGGGCAGGCCGTTGTCGTAGGGCACGGTGACCTCGCCCTGGATGAGCGGGGTGGCGTAGCGGAAGAACTGGAAGTTCAGGCTGACGCCGTCCTCGTTGACCCACTCCTTGGGCAGCTTCTTGAGGTTGCCGACGACATCGGTGAGGGCCGAGAGGCCGGTCTCGCAGGTGTAGTTGTCGCCGTCGCCGCGCACGAGCGTGACGAGCTTGTCGGACTCGCCGTTGACGGCGGCCTTGACCGCGGCCTGGCCGACGAGAAACGCCTCATCGGCGTCCGTCTTCGAGGCGAGATGGGCGGCGGCACGCTGGGCCACGCCGAGGCGGGCGACGCGGGCCTTCGCCCCCACCTGCGACTCGACGAGATCCTTCATGAACTCGCCGACGCCACCGAGCTGGGCGTGGCCGGCCGCATCGGCCGAGGAGGTCTCGACGGAGACGTAGTTGCCGTCCTTGTCCACGAGGCCCTCGCTGGCGACGACGACGCAGTGTTTCTCGCGCTTCAGGACGCGGCGGACGTCATCGAGGAACTTCTCGTTGGTGAAAGGAACCTCGGGGAGATAGACGAGATGCGGCGGATCATTCGGGTGGTCGCGGCGCTTGGCGAGCGAGGCGCCGGCGGCGAGCCAGCCGGTGTTGCGGCCCATGACCTCGACGATGGTGACGAGGTCGCCCTGGCCCATCGCGTCGGCATCGAGCGCGAGCTCCTTGACGGTGGCGCCGATGTATTTGAGGGCGCTGCCGTAGCCGGGGCAATGGTCGGTGGCAGGCATGTCATTCTCCACGGTCTTCGGCACGCCGATGACACGGAGATCGTAGCCGGCGGCCTTGGCGAGCTCGCCGAGCTTGGCGGCGGTCTCCTGGGAGTCGGCGTCGCCGATGTGGAAATAGTAGCGGATGTTGTGCGCCTTGAACACCTCGAGCACGCGGTCGAACTCGGCGGGCTTCTTCAGTTTCGTGCGGCAGGTGCCGAGCGCCGCGCCGGGGGTGAAGCGGAGGCCGCGGATGGCCTGCTGCGACTCGGCGGCGAGATCGACAAAATCCTCGTTCAGGAGACCGAGCACGCCGTTGAGCGCGCCGTAGACTTCCTCGATGCAGGAATGGTTGAGCGCTTCGGCGACAACGCCGGCGACGCTGGCGTTGATGACGGCGGTGGGGCCGCCGGATTGGCCGATCAAACAATTACCGACTAGTTCTTCTGCCATGGTGTAGTGTGGTTTAAAGCTGGGAAAGAAACGAAAAGAGGGTTCAAAAAAGGCTGACCGCGGAGCGCTGGCAAACCAAATCTCCCCAAAATTACCCGGCGGCCAAGTTGTCCTCCGCCGCCGAAGGTGGCGCGCGGCCTCCGGCCGTGCTCGCCGCCCGACAAACAAAACGCGTCCGGAGGCCGCGTTCCGCCCCACCGCCTAAAAAAAGAATCTCACAACAGCTTGCCCGGCCGGTAGTCCGCCGCGCCCTTGTGTTTTTTTGCGAGCGGCTGGATCGCGGCGACAAAGGCGTCCACCTGGTGGGGCGCGGCGCCGACGAAGCGTTCGCTCTCCGCGAGCACGTCCGACAATTTCTTTTTGCCCAGCCCGACGCGCTTGTCGCCGGCGAGCCGGTTGAGGAGATCGGCGGCGCCACCGGAACGCAGCGCCTTGGCCGCGGCCAGTGCGTGCGCCTTGATCGCCTCATGCGCGGTCTCGCGGCCCGCGCCGCCCTTCACGGCCTCCATCAAAATCGTGGTCGTGGCGAGGAACGGCAGGTTGCGCTCGTTCTCCGCCGCGATGGCCGCCGGGAAGACCTCCAGCTGCCGCAGCACCGTGAGCAGGGTCTCGAGCAGGCCGTCGATCGCGAAGAAGGCATCCGGCAGCGCCACGCGGCGCACGACCGAGCACGACACGTCGCCCTCGTTCCATTGGTGGCCGGCGAGACTCGCCGTCATCGTGACGTAGCCCGACAGGATCGTGGAGAAGCCGCAGACGCGCTCGCAGTTCCGCGCGTTGACCTTGTGCGGCATCGCGGAGGAACCCACCTGCCCTTCCTGGAAACCTTCCGTCAGCAAACCGGCGCCGGCCATGAGTCGCAGCGTGGTCGCGAAACTCGCGCCGGCGGCGCCCGCCTGGTGCAGCGCGCTGACGACGTCGAAGTCGAGCGAGCGCGGATAAACCTGGCCGACCGCGGCGAGCGAGGACTTGAAGCCGAGGTGCTTCACGATGCGCGCCTCAAGCTGGTCCACCTTGCCGGCGTCGCCGCCGAGCAGCGTGAGCTGGTCGAGCTGCGTGCCGACCGCGCCCTTGAGGCCGCGCACCGGGTAGCGCGCGATGAGCTCATCGAGGCGCGTGTGGGCAATGAGCAGTTCCTGCCCGAACATCGCGAGCCGCTTGCCGAGCGTCGTCGGCTGCGCCGGGACGTTGTGCGTCCGGCCCGTGATCATCACATCGCGGTGCTTCGCGGCCTGCTTCGCGAGCGCGAGGAGCGCGGCGGCGACCTTGAACTGCACGAGCGCCAGTCCGCGGGCCACCTGCAGCTGCTCGACGTTCTCGGTCAGGTCGCGGCTGGTGAGGCCGAGGTGGATGAACTGGCGCTTGGCCAGTTCGGAGAATTCCTCGAGGCGCGCCTTCACGTCGTGAAGTGTCACGCGCTCACGCTCGGCGATGCGGGCGACGTCGACGTCGGCGCGCACGCGCTCGTAGTCCTTGATGGCCTCGGCGGGGATGGCGACGCCGAGGTCGCGCTGCGCCTTCATGACGGCGATCCAGAAATCGCGCTCGAGCAAAATGCGCCCGTGGGCCGACCAGATCTCGCGCATCGCCGGCGAGGCATAGCGCCCAGCTAGGACATTGGGGATGGATTCGGCGGAGGGTTCAGGCGGCTTCACGGCGGCGAAACCGTTAGTGCCTGCCCCGGGGGTTGCCAATGGAAAAGCGTGGCGGCGCGAGCGGCTGCGTTGCCGTGGTGGAGGGCCCGTCAGGAGACCGGCCCTCCAAAAATCCCTCAAGTCAAACACCGTACCGCCATCTCGCGCAGGACGGTTGCCTGGTCGTTGGGGCGGCGGATGATTTCCTCGAAGGCGGCGATGAACTCCAGCTGGTTGTCGATCAACCGGCGCAGCGGCGGCAGCCGGCCGGCGCTGGCCAGCTTGCCGACATACCACTGGTTCTGCGTGAAGAGCTGGTAGGCGCTCTTCGCCGCGTCGCCGCCGAAGTGCTTCGCGTGGTTCTCCGCCGCGCGGGCCCACGCGGCCTTGTCGAACCCGTAGGGGCCGGGCGCACGGAGTTCGCCGGTGTCGAGCAGCACGCGGACTTGGATCAGGATGCGGTTGCGGTTCTGCAGTGCGCTGAGGACGGGACGGGCGTCGCCGCCGTTGAAGAAGTGCCGCTCCAGCGCCGCGATGGTGCCGCGCAGGTCGCCGGCGAAGAATTTTTCCGCCGACTCGAAGAAATCGCCCTCGGCGAAGTTCGGCGTCAGCTCGTCGACAAACGCCGGCTCGATCACCGCGGCCTCGCCCGCATAGGTGGCGAGCTTGCGCGTCTCCTCGGTGAGCAGGCGGGTGTTCGGGCCGACCTTGGCGAGCAGCAGTTCGAGCGCGCCCTCGCCGAAGGTCGCGCCGCTGGTGCGCGCCTCCTCGAGGGCGACGCCCGCCAGCGCCTCGCCCGCGGATTCGCCGTCGCTGCCCGCCAGCGTGAAGTCGGCCTGGCCCTCGCACCATTTCGGAAAGGAGCGACGGCGGTCGATCGGTGCGGCGGTGATGACGATCGCGACCTCGTCCGCGTTCACCTTCTCCAGCAGTTCCTGCAGCGCCTCGACCTGCGCGAGCGTGCCCTCGGCCCGGCCGGTCACCGTGTCGGCGAGGAAATTGACGTCCTTGAACCACACGACGCGCTTGCCGCCAAACATCGGGACGGTCTGCACAGCGTCGCGGAAACGGTTCACCGCCGCCCCGACCTCGTCGACGTTGGCCGCGAAGCCGCTGATGATCTCGCGCGAGAAGTCGTCGGCATTGGCCTCGGCCGCCAGGGCCGCGAAGCGCTCCGCGCCGAGCCGGTTGACGATGAAGTCGTCGGGCCCGCAGAGGAACGCGAAGTTTTTCGTGGCGGCGGGCATCGGGCGGGGATTTGCCCACGAAACGCGCGAAAGCGCACGAAAAAAGTTAAGCGGTGGGGCGAGTCGTCCCCCGCCGAGCCGTTCCCTGCGGCTCACCCGGAGGATTCGCCCTACCCCAAGGCTAGAGCGGTTCAAATAGAAGTGTAGCCGTTGGATTGCCCCCAAACCGGGCGCGCACAAGGCGCGCCCCTACGATGAGGCATGTAGGGGCGTGGCTCGTCCACGCCCGATTCGGCTACGACATTTCTTAAACCGCCCTAGTTCGCCAGCGGCAGCGCGGCCTTGCGGGCTTCCTTGAACACCTCGCGGCGGAGCCAGTCGATGGCGGCGGTCACGGCGCGCTCCTTCACGGCGCAGCGCGGGCCGGGATAATTGAGCTTCTTCGCCCAGCAGCCGCCGGGCGTGTGCAGGCCGATGTAGATCGTGCCGACGGGGTTCTCGCCCACGCCACCGGTCGGCCCGGCGAAGCCGGTGATGGCCACGCCGTAGTCCGCGCCGAGCTGCTCCGCGACGCCGGTGGCCATCGCCACGGCGCATTCCTCGCTGACGGCGCCGTGCTGCGAGAGCAGGCACTCGGGGCAGTCGAGCAGGAGCATCTTCGAGTCATTACTGTAGGAGACGATGCCGCCCTGGAAAAATTTGGACGCGCCGCAGACATCGGTGAACGAGTTGGCCAGCAGGCCGCCGGTGCAGGACTCCGCGACGGCGAGCGTGCGGTTCTGCGCACGGAGCCCGTCGGCTACAACCTTCACCATGCTGTCGTGCCCAAAGCCCACGAAGTCGTCGCCGAGCAGCGCGGCGCAGTCGTCGGCCAGCGAGCGCAGGATGTCCATGGCGTATTGGCCGTCGGGCGAGCTGATGCGGCAGTCGACCTGGCCGAGGTGGGCGCAGAACGCGATGCTGATGCCGGGCAGCCGATCGAAGAGCGGCTGGAACTTCGTCTCGAGCGCCGACTCGCCGACGCCGGCGGTGCGGATCTGGATGTAGGCCTCGCTCTCGGCGAGCAGCCCCATCTGCGTCAGGCGCGGCACCACCTGCTCGGTGAACATCGGGCGCATTTCGTTCGGCGGGCCGGGCAGCATGATGAGCACCTTGCCGTCCTGCTCGACCCAGAGGCCCGGCGCGGTGCCATTGGCGTTGGGCAAAACCTCGCCGCGCTCGAACTTGTAGGCCTGCTTGAGATTGTTGGCGGTGGGAACGCGGCCGAACTTCGCGAAGCGGTCGTTGATCGCGCGCTCGATGGCCGGATCAAAGACGAGCGGCTGGCCCAGCGCCGCGGCCAGCACCTCGCGGGTGCGGTCGTCGCAGGTCGGTCCGAGGCCGCCGGTGGTGATGAGCACGTCGGCCTGCGCCCAGCTCTCGCGGAATTGCGCGGCGATGGCCGGCGCCTCGTCGGAAATCGTGACATTGCGGGCCAGTTGCACCCCGCGGCGGCCGAGTTCGGCGCCGATCCACGTCAGGTGGCCATTGGCCGTCAGCCCGAGCAGCAGCTCATCGCCCAGCGTGAGCAGTTCGTAGCGTAGCGCGGCGCGGCGCGATTTTGACGTTTCCGGTGTGGCCATACGGTGTGTGGACGCGCAACGTAGCCTGTTTTCCGCAAAATGCCAGCCGTCCCACGCAGTGAATTACTCCGCGAAAAGGTCCGCGCCCTGCCGGACGGGCCGGGCGTTTACCTGATGAAGGACCGCCTGGGCCGCATCATCTACGTCGGCAAGGCCAAGAGCCTGAAGAAGCGCGTGTCGACCTACTTCCAGACCGGCCGCGAACGGGCGCTGCGCCACCAGCCGAAGATCCGCACGCTGATCGAGATGATCGCGGACTTCGAGATCCTCGAGGTGAAGTCCGAGCCCGAGGCGCTGTTGCTCGAAGGCAAGCTGATCAAGCAGTGGCGGCCGAAATACAACACGGACTTCACCGACGACAAGCGCTTCCTCCTCGTCCGCATCGACCTCGAGGCCGAGCTGCCGCGGTTCGTGCTCACGCGCTTCAAGAAGGACACCCGCTCGCGCTACTTCGGCCCGTTCGCCCACTCCGGCCTGTTGCGGAAAACCCTCGCGACGATGCGCGCGAAATTCGGCGTGCTGCTCAACGACACCCTCCCGAAGAAAATGCCCGACGGCCGCTGGCAACTCTACGACGACGCGCGCGCCGAGATCTACGGCTGGCCCAACACCGTCACCGCCGCCGAATACCGCGAACGCGCCGAGGCGGCCTGCGCCTTCCTCGACGGCAAGAGCCGCGAGTGGCTGGCGGCGCTCCGCGCGGAGATGCAAGCCCGATCCGCGAAGCAGGAATTCGAGAAGGCCGCCGAGCTGCGCGATGTCGTGCTGGCCCTGGAGCGCACCCTCGCCAAGACGCGGAAGTTCACCCGCGACCTCACGCAACTGCAGCCGAACCGGGCCGCGTTGAAGGAACTGCAGGGCTCGCTCGGGCTCTCCGCGCCGCCGGCGCACATGGAATGCTTCGACATCTCGCACATCAGCGGGACGTTCGTCGTCGCCTCGATGGTGCATTTCACCGATGGCCGGCCGGACAAGGACCACTACCGGCGCTTCTCCATCAAGAGCTTCATCGGCAATGACGACTTCAAGGCCATGGAGGAGGTCGTCGCGCGCCGTTACCACCGGCTCATCGCGGAGCGGAAGGAATTTCCCGACCTTGTGGTGATCGACGGCGGCAAGGGCCAGGTTGCCGCGGCGCTGAAGGCCTTCGTCGGACTCGAGTGCATGCCACCGCCGATCATCGGCCTCGCGAAGAAACTGGAGACGATCATCTTTCCCGACGACCGCGCGCCGCTCAACCTGCCGCTCGGCAATCCCGGGCTCGGCCTGCTGCAGCGCCTGCGCGACGAGGCGCACCGCTTCGCCAACACCTACAACGCCGACCTGCAGTCGAGAAAGATCAGGGAGAGCGTGCTCGACGATTTCCCCGGCCTCGGCCCGAAACGGAAGCTCGCGCTCCTCGCCCACTTCGGCTCGCTCGATAAACTGCGGGCCGCGTCCGTGGAAAAAATCGGCGCGGTGCCGGGTTTCGGTGAAAAGGCCGCGGCGCGACTGCACGCGTTTTTCGCGAACACCAAGCCAGCCGCACCTAGTTGAGCCGCACGATGGCCGCGTTCAGCACGGTGGCGAAGCCGACCCAGAGCACATAGGGCAGCCACAGGGCCGCCGCCCCGCGGTCCACGCGCCAAAGGCCGCGCTGCAACCAGACGAGCAGGCCCCCGAGGACGACAATGTCCACCAAGGCCCAGGCTGGCTGCTTGAGCCCGAAGAAAAGGACCGACCAGAGCGCATTAAAGGCCAGTTGGACGAAGTAGAGCCGGGCGAGCGCGGGTGCCGCCGGGGCGCGCGTCCGCCACGCCCGCCAGATGGCGACCCCCATCAGCACATAGAGGGTGGTCCACACGGGGGCAAAGAGCCAGCCGGGCGGATTCCATGACGGCTTGTTGAGCAGGGGAAACCAAGTGCGGACATTGGCGTAGGTCGCCCACGAGCCGATCGCGCCGGCCGCGAAGGCGGCGGCGATGAACCCAATGAGCGCCACCCACGGGCGGGTGATCTTATCCGTGTTCATTGGCTACTTCCTCAACCGGACAATGAACCCGAGCATCCGGTCCGGCAGGATCCACTTCAGGAAAAGGAAAACCTTGGCGTGAAAGGGGCCGCTGTCGCGCGGTGCGGGATTGTCGGCGGTCAGCGCGCGCTCGACCAGTTGCGCGATGTCGTCGGGTTCGCCGGCGATAAGCCGCAGCTTCTGGTAGCCGACGCGGAAGCCGTCGAGATAGGGCGCATAGGGCCCGGCGTTATCCGTGTATTGGTCCGACGCCCTGCTCGCCGCGTCGATGAACTCGGTGATGATGAACCCCGGCCGGATGAGCGTCACCCGGATGCCGAAGGGCTTCAGCTCGCCGCGCAAGCCGTCGGTGATGGCCTCGAGCGCGTGCTTGGTGGAATCGTAGATACTGGAGAGCGGGCGCGCGATCTTCCCGGCGACGGAGCCGATGTTGACGATGCAGCCGTCACCGCGGCCGCGCATGTGTGGCAGCACGAGCTGGGTGAGCGCGATGAGGGAAAAGAAATTGGTCTCGAAGTTTTTCCGAATGGCGTCGATCGGCACGACCTCGACGGGCCCGCGCGTGCCGTAGCCGGCGTTGTTCACGAGCCCGTCGATGCAGCCGAATTTTCCCAGCGTCGCCGCGACCAGTTTCTCGCGGTCGGCCGGGCTGGTCACGTCGCCCACCACGGCGAGCACGTTCGCGCCGGTCGGGTCGAGTTCCCGGGCCAGCGCCTGCAGCGGGTCCGCACGGCGCGCGGCGATGACGACTTTCGCGCCGCCGCGGACCAGCCGGCGGGCGGTCTCCTCGCCGATGCCCGACGAGGCGCCCGTGACGATGATGACCTGGCCGGATAATTGCCGCATGGGGCCGACAGTTGCGGGTGGCCGGAGGGGCGTCGAAACTTTTCCGCCTCAGCCGGCGGCGAAGAGCCACTGGGCGAAGCTGAAGTAGGCGGGAATGCCGAGCACGACATTGAACGGGAAGGTGATGGCCAGCGCCGCGGTGAGATAGAGCGCCGGGTTGGCCTCCGGCAGCGCCACCCGCACCGCCGCCGGCGCGGCGATGTAGGACGCGCTGGCGGCGAGCGCGCCCAGCACCGTCGCCCCGCCGACGCCGAGCCCGGCCCACTGCCCCAAGCCGACGCCGAGCAAGCCGTGGAGGAAGGGCATGATGATCGCGAACCCGCACAGGAACGGCCCGGCGGACTTCAGGTCGCGCAGCCGGCGGCCGGTGACGAGACCGATCTCGAGGAGGAAGACGGTAAGCACGCCGCGAAAAGGCGCGTCGAAGAGCGGCGCCACCTGGTCGTAGCCCTTCTTGCCCGAGAGCAGGCCGATGGCCATGCCGCCCAGCAGCAGGACGAGGCCCTTGCCTGTCAGCAACTCGTGCAGCACGCCGGGGCGCAGCCCGGGCCAGGCGGCCGGCACGATCCCGGTCGCGCCCAGCGGGCGGAGCGCCGCGGGGCTCTTCGCCAACCCGGCCAGATAGAGCGCGACGATGATCGCCGGGACCTCCATGATCGCAAGCAGCGCCGGCAGGAACGCCTCATGCGCCACGCTGCGCGCATCAAGAAAGGCCAGGCCGGCGCCGAAAGTCACGACCGAGACGGATCCATAGTGGGCGGCCAACGCTGCCGCATCGACGGGAGACAGGCGTCCCACCCGCCGCAGAATCGCATAGGTCCACACCGGGATCGTCAGGCACAGGCCCAAGGCAGCCGCGAGCGGCCGCGCGAAATCGGCCAACACCACCCCCTCGAGCTTGGCGCCGCCCTTCAGCCCGATGGCGAAAAGCAGGTAGATCGTCAGGGCCGCCTGGAGTTGCTCCGGGATCTTCAGGTCGCTGCGCACCAGCGTGGCGACGATGCCCAGCAGGAAGGCCAGCACCATCGGGGAGAGCAGGCTGAAGAGGAGGGAATTCAGGAGATCCATGGGCGGATGAGACTGAAGTATATTACATGAAGTCAAATTCATTATTTAGTTTTCTTGAAGGCCGCGCGCCACCCCGGCATCCTCCCCGCATGGCTGCTCCCACCCCGCCGGCCCCCGGCTGGACCTTCCTGACCAACCACACCCATGTGCTGGTGTGCCTCGCGCAGCACGAGGCCATCACCCTGCGCGAGGTGGCCCGGCACGTTGGCATCACCGAGCGCGCCGTCCATGCGATCGTCACGGCCCTGGAGAAGGAGGGGGTGTTGACCCGCACCCGCGAAGGCCAGCGCAACCGCTACCGGCTGAACCGCGGCTACCGCCTGCGTCACCCGCTTGAATCGCACCGCAAGATCGGTGACTTGCTCGATCTGGTCGAAAAGCCCTGACCACTTCGCGGCCCGGCCGGCGGTTGCCTGGATTGTTTTACACGCCGTTCATGCTTTTGTCTCTCAATCGGGCCTTTCTTGTC
Organism: Lacunisphaera sp.; assembly: GCA_029945445.1. GTDB lineage: Bacteria > Verrucomicrobiota > Verrucomicrobiia > Opitutales > Opitutaceae > Lacunisphaera. Next base: position 135,522 of record JAQSCO010000057.1, read on the forward strand.
CTAAGCTTTTCCCTCGCGGTGCGTATTATCCCCACAATCCCTTCCATCAATACCATGAAATCATTCCGCGTTCTCCCGACCGTCCTCTGGCTTCTGTCCTCCGTCCTCTGGCTCCGTGCGGCGCCGGTCAGCTCCACGATCTCCGCCGTGACGGTCTACACCGACCGCGCGGTCGTCACGCGCACGGCCAGCGTCGAGCTGGCGGGCGGCATCACCGAGCTGGTCTTTGCCAACCTGCCCCAGGCGCTCAACGAACACTCGCTCCAGGTCAGCGGGCGCGGCACGGCACAGGCGCTCATCCTCGATGTCAGCGCGAAGCAGACCTACGTGGACTTCACGCCCAATCCCCGCGTGAAGGAAATTGAAGACCTGCTCAAGGGCTACGGCAAGCAGGTGCGCGGCCTCGACGACCGGACCGCCCTCCTGCAGACGCAGCGCGGCACGCTCGACCGCATGGAGGCCGCGCTCACCGCGCAACCGGCCAAAGATGTGCCCCGCCCCGCCGTCACCGACCTGGCCAGCGCCATGAGTTTCCTCGTCGAGCAGCGCGCCAAGATCACCGCCGACCTCGCGGGCCTCGACGAAGCGCGCGAGGAGCTGCAGAACAAGATCGCCACGGCGCAGGCCCAGCTCAACGAGCTGCGCGGCGCCGGCCGCGCCGGCAAGGCCTACAAGTCCGTCACCGTGCGCGTGTCCGCCCCGCAGGCGGGTTCGCTCGAGGTCGCCCTCGCCTACACCGTCCCCGGCGCCAGCTGGTCGCCCAGTTACGACGCCCGCGTGCTGAGCACCGAGCGCGCCGTGGCCCTCGGCTACTTTGGCGTCGTCCGCCAGAGCACCGGCGAGGACTGGAAGGACGTCATGCTCACCCTCTCGACCGCCCGCCCCGGCCTCGGCGGCGCCGCACCGCAGCTTGGCGTATGGAACCTGGATGTGTTCAATCCGATCGCGCTGCGGCAAATGGCGGAGCGCGATCGTCGGGACGAAATGGCGATGCGCAAATCGGTTGCCCCCGCCGCGATGGCCGCCGGCAGCGTGAACATGCAGCAGTTCACCAATGACGCCCCCGCGGAACTGAAGGACGCCGAGATGGCCTCCGCCACCATGGAAGCCGGCGCGACGAGCGCGTCATTCAAGCTCACTATCGCCTCCTCCGTCCCGAGCGACAACTCGCCGCAGAAGGTGCCGATCACCTCGGCCAAGTTCGCAGCCAACCCGGAATACCTCACCGTGCCGAAGCGCCTCGCGACCGCCTACCTGACCGCGAAGGTCTATAACAACTCCGAGTTCCCGCTGCTCGCCGGCACGATGAACGTGTTCCTTGACGGCACCTTTGTCGCCACCAGCGGGCTCCGCACCGTGATGGCGGGCGAGAAGTTCGACCTCGCGCTCGGCGCCGACGAGGGCATCAGCGTGAAATACAAGCGCGTGAACCGTTTCGCCGAGGACACCGGCTTGACCAACTCCGGCAAGCGCCTCACCTACGAATATCTGCTCACGGTCCAGAACAACAAGAAGACCGCCGAGCGTGTGATCGTCGTCGACCAGGTGCCGCTCTCCCGCAACGAGAAGATCGTGGTGAAGCTCCTCTCGCCCGACGCGAAGGACGTGAAGCCCACCGACGAGGGCTCGCTCAAGTGGTCGCTCGACCTCAAGCCCGGCGAGAAACGCGAACTCACCGTGAAGTTCGCCATCGAATACGACAAGGACACCAACGTGTCCGGTCTGGAACCCTGAACCCATTATGCCCGCCGGACCGCTGACCCTCCTCGTTGACAACGGTTCGCTCGAACCCGCCGCCACGCTCGCCCTGCGCAAGCTGGCGGCGCGGCTTTGCGGGCGCCTCGGGCAGAAGGTCGAGCCGGTCTCGCTGCTGCATTCCTCGAGCATCGATCCGAAGCTCCTCGCCGGCTCGCCCGCGAAACTGCTGCTCCCTGTGATGGAGCGTCGGCTCGCGGCCAATCGCGGCGAGTTCACGATCATCCCGCTCTTTTTCGGCCCGAGCAATGCGGTGACGGAATACCTGCCGGAGAACGTCACCCGGCTGCGGGAAAAACATCCCAAGCTAAAGATCTCGGTGGCCGCACCGCTTTTCGCCAGCGGCGACGAGCGCCTGGCGCAGATCCTCGAGGACCAGGTGGTGGCCCAGCTCGGCCCGGTCCCGTCGCGCGTCGCTTTGGTCGACCACGGCAGCCCGGTCGCCGCCGTCACGGCCGTGCGCAACGAACTCGCGGCGCAACTGGCGGTGCGGCTCGGTTCGCGCGTGATCGCGGTGGCACCGTGCAGCATGGAGCGCCGGCCGGAGCCGGCCTACGACTTCAACGAGCCGCTGCTCGCAGGTTTGCTGGACACGGCGCCGTGGACCGAGGGCCGGGTGATCGTCGCGCTGCAGTTCCTTTCACCGGGCCGGCATGCCGGGAAAGACGGCGACGTGGCGAAAATTTGCCGCGACGCGGAAGCGAAGCACCCGAAGCTGAAGACCCAGCCGACTGCGCTGGTCGGCGTTCACCCACTGCTGATTGAGATTCTGGCGGACCGCTGGCGCTCGGCGAGCCCGCTGGCTTGAACAATGTGCGCCGGCGCGCTGCCGGCCGGTTGCACGAAGGCGGTGGCCGGCAGCTCCGGCTCGAACTCGGAGCCGGCGGCGAGATCGCTCGCGAGCACATCGGCCCAGCGGCGCCGGAGGAAGGCGGTGATTTTCTGGAAAAGATCAGGCAAGGACATGGGCGGAGGAGTTGGCCCGGGCCTGCGACGACAGGTCCGGGATGGTGGCGGCGAACGAGGCGAGGCGCACGACCTCGCCCACGATGATGAGCGCGGGTTGGCCGATGAGGCCGACGGAAAGTTTCTCGGCGTCGCGCAGCGAGCCCGTGAGGATTTTCTGCGTCGGCAGCGAGACCTCGCTGATGACAGCAATCGGCATGTCCTCGGTCATGCCGTGACCGGTCAGGTTGCGGGCGATCTCTGGCAGGCGGCGCACGCCCATATAGAAGCAGAGGGTCGCGCGGAGCTGCGCGAGCGCGGCCCAGTCGAGGACGTTGGTGTTCGCCGCGCACTGGTGGCCGGTAACAAAGACGACGGCCGAGGAATGATCGCGGTGCGTCAGCGGCAAACCGGCGGCGGCGCTGGATGCGGTCGCGGCGGTCACGCCCGGCACGATCTCGTAGGGAATGCCCGCCTCGCGCAGCGCCTGCAACTCCTCGCCGGCGCGGCCGAAGATGAGCGGATCGCCGCCCTTGAGGCGCACGACCTTCTTGCCGGCGCAGGCCAGCGCAACGAGCAGGGCGTTGATCTGGCTTTGGGCCGCGCTGTGCTGGCCGGCGCGCTTGCCGACGAAGTGTTGTTCGCAGTTCGCCAGGCAGTGGTTCAGTAACTCCCGGTTGACCAAGTCGTCACACACCACGGCGTCCGCCAGCTGTAAAAGCCTGAGCCCCCGCACCGTGATAAGGTCGGACGCGCCCGGCCCGGCCCCTACGAGCCAGACAAAACCAGCGCTGGACTCTGTGGAGTCTAACATAAGTTGTTTAGTCAATATGACAACAATTAGACTTTACCCCGTTTAAGGAGGAAGCAAGCCTTCTCTTCTTTATGTCAGTCCAGCCATCCGCACCGCCCAGCAAGAACGAGGTCCTCAAGCAGAATGACCCCACCCTAGGGGGCACATTGGGGGAGACCATGGCTGATTCGACGCTGGCCTGTTTCTCGTCCGACGACGAGCAGTTCCTAAAATTCCACGGTATCTACCAGCAGGACGACCGCGACCGGCGAAAGACCGGCAAGCAATACATCATGATGATCCGCGCCCGCATCCCGGGCGGCCTCATCCCGCCGGACCAATACCTGGCGTTCGACGATCTCTCGGAGCGCTACGGCAACCAGACGCTGCGCATCACCTCGCGCCAGTCCTTCCAGTGGCACGGCGTGGTGAAGGACAAGCTCGGCCCGCTGATGAAGGGCCTCAACGACGCGCTGTGCACCACGATCGCCGCCTGCGGTGATGTCGCGCGTAACGTCATGGCTCCGTCCACGCCGGCCATGAGCGCGCTCGCCGAGCGCGTGCTCGAGGACGCCCGCCGCGTGGACGCCGCGGTGAAGCCGCAGACCGCCGCCTATCATTCCATCTGGATCGACGGCGAGCCGCTGAAGCTTTCGCCGGAAGGAAAGCAGGCGTTCGAGGACCCGCTCTACGGCAAGACCTACCTGCCCCGGAAATTCAAGATCGCCTTCGCCCTCCCGCCGCTGAACGACACCGACGTCTTCACGAACTGCCTCGGCTTCGTGGCGATTCCGGACCCCGCCGAGCCGAGCCGCGTGCTGGGCTACAACGTGCTGGTCGGCGGCGGCCTCGGTATGAGCCACGGCAACAAGGAAACCTTCCCGCGCACCGCCGACGTGCTGGGTTTCATCGCGCCGGAGGAAATCGTCGCCGTCACCAAGGCCGTGCTCACCGCTTACCGCGACTCCGGCGACCGCACGAACCGCAAACACGCGCGCCTCAAGTATGTCATCGAGGAGCTTGGCGTGGACTGGTTCCGCGCCGAGGTCGAACAGCGCGCGGGCTTCAAGCTCGCACCGGCGCGCCCGATGGACTTCACGCACCAGGGCGACCGCTTCGGCTGGCACCAGCAGAGTGACGGCCGCTGGTTCCTCGGCCTCTACGTCGAGACCGGCCGCATCAAGGACGTGCCGCAACGCCAGCTGAAGACCGCACTCCGCCGCGTCGTCGCCAAGTTCCGCCCCGAGGTGCGCCTGACTCCTTCGCAAAACCTCCTGCTCGCCGGCCTCACCGCCGCGCAGAAGGCCGGCCTCACCGCGCTGCTCGCCGAGCACGGCATCCCGGTGGAAAACCAGGCTGGCGCCATCCGCCGCGCCTCGATGGCGTGCCCGTCGATGCCCACCTGCGGCCTCGGCCTCGCCGAGAGCGAGCGGGCGCTGCCCGGCATCCTGGACAGCCTTGAGACAGTGCTCGCCGAGCTCGGGCTCAGCGACGAGGAGATCATCATCCGCATGACCGGCTGCCCGAACGGCTGCGCGCGGCCTTACATGGCCGAGATCGGCTTCGTCGGGAAGGCGCCGGGCAAATACAACCTCTACCTCGGCGGCAACGCCGGCACCACGCGCCTCAACCGCGAATACCGCGCGAGCGTGAAGACCGAGGACCTCAGCAAGGAACTTCGCCCCCTGCTGACCCGGTGGAAAAACGAGCGCCGGTCTGGCGAGCGTTTCGGTGACTTTTGTTCGCGGACTGTGTTGCCCGAACAAATACCGGTGGGCGCGGCTGGGGATGCCGCGCCCACCACACTCTCCCCCGCGGCCCCTCTGTCATGATGAACTCCACCGCCCTCCCCCGCTGGAACGCCGAACTGCGCACCAAGTCGCCGCGGGAGATCGTCCGCTGGGCCGTCGCCCAGGCCGGCGGCCGCGCCGTGGTCTCGACCAACTTTCGCCCCTACGAGGCCGCCATCCTGCACCTCGCCGTGTCGGTTCAGCCCGACATCCCGGTGCTCTGGGTCGACCACGGCTACAACCGCCCCGCCACCTACCGGCACGCCGAGGAACTCCGCGCGCGCCTCGGACTCAACCTCAAGCCCTTCCTGCCGCGCCTCACGCCCGCCCACCGCGACGCCCTCCACGGCCCCGTCCTCCCAACGACCGAGGACGAGGCCGGCCTGAAGAAATTCAGCGTGCTGATGAAGCTCGAGCCTTTCCAGCGCGGCATGCGCGAGCTCGCGCCGACCGTGTGGATCACCGCGTTGCGCCAAGTGCAGAACCCGAACCGCGCGGGGCTTGATATCGTGTCGCTCGACGAGAACTTCGGCGCGCTCAAGGTCAGTCCGCTCTTTTATGCCACCGACGCCGACCTCGAGGCCTACCTCGCGGCGCACCGCTTGCCTAACGAGTGGGATTACTTCGATCCGGCCAAGGCCGACGAGAAGCGCGAATGCGGCCTCCACGCCGCGTGGGGCAAGCAGGCGGTCAGCGCCTGAGTCCTCCGGCCGCGCACCAGGCGACGGCTCCACCATCGACCATGCCTTCCTACCATCTCGACCACCTGCAGCACCTCGAAACCGAGGCGATCCACATCATGCGCGAGGTCGCCGGCGAATTTGAGCGGCCCGCGCTGCTCTTTTCCGGCGGCAAGGATTCGATCTGCCTCCTGCGCCTCGCGGAAAAGGCCTTCCGCCCGTCCGACCTGCCGACGCCGCTGCTCAACGTCGACACCGGCCACCATTTCCCCGAGCTGAACGAGTTCCGCGACCGCCGCGCCAAGCAGCTCGGCGCGAAGCTCATCGTCCGCACCGTCGAGGACGCGATCGCGAAGGGTATCGCCCAGCCCGCGCCGGGCGAGATCAGCCGCAACCAGCTGCAGATCCCCGTCCTGCTCGCGGCCATCGAGGAGTTTCGTTTCGACTGCTGCATCGGCGGCGCGCGGCGCGACGAGGAGAAGGCCCGCGCGAAGGAGCGCTTCTTCAGCTTCCGCGACAGCTTCGGCCAGTGGGACCCGAAGAACCAGCGCCCCGAGATCTGGAACCTCTATAACGGCCGCCTGAATCCCGGCGAGAACATGCGCGTCTTTCCGCTCAGCAACTGGACGGAGATGGACGTGTGGGAATACATCAAGCGCGAAAAGCTCGAGGTGCCGTCGATCTATTTCAGCCACCGCCGCTCGGCCGTGCGCCGCGCCGGCCAGTGGCTGCCGGTCAATGATCTCATCCCGCCGCGTCCGAACGAGGAGGTGCGCGAGCTCACCGTCCGCGTCCGCACCATCGGCGACATCATCAGCACCGGCCTCGTCGAGTCGCCGGCCGAGGATGTCGATGACATCATCGCCGAGATTGCCGCCGCCCGCGTGACCGAGCGCGGCTCGCGCGCCGACGACAAGGCCTCCGAGGCCGCCATGGAGGACCGCAAGAAGGCGGGTTATTTCTAAATGTTCACCGAAGACGCCCTGTCCGCCCCGCCCGTGACGATCCCCGTCGACATCCTCCGCTTCAACACCTGCGGCAGCGTCGACGACGGCAAGTCCACGCTCATCGGCCGCCTGCTCTACGATTCAAAGTCGCTGATGGAGGACCAGCTCGAGGCGCTCGAGCGCTCGGCCGACATCACCGGCGGGGGCCAGATCAATCTCGCCAACCTCACCGACGGCCTCCGCGCCGAGCGCGAGCAGGGCATCACGATCGACGTCGCCTACCGCTACTTCGCCACGCCACGCCGCAAGTTCATCATCGCGGACACCCCGGGCCACGTCCAATACACGCGCAACATGGTGACGGGCGCATCGCTCTCCAACCTTTCCATCGTGCTGGTCGACGCCCGCCTCGGCGTCATCGAGCAGAGTCGCCGCCACACCGCTCTCGCCGCACTGCTGCGCATTCCCCACCTCGTCGTCGCCATCAACAAGATGGATCTCGTCGGTTGGAGCGAGGCACGCTTCCACGAGATCCGCGCGCAGTTCGAGGAGTTCCTGCCGCGCCTCGCCATCAAGGACGTGAAATTTATTCCGCTGAGCGCGCTCAATGGCGACAACGTCGTCGAGCCTTCGGTGCACACGCCGTGGTACGTGGGCCCGACGCTGCTCGGTCACCTCGAGTCCGTGCACATCGCGAGCGACTGGAACCTCAGCGGCTTCCGTTTCCCCGTGCAGTGGGTCAACCGCCCGCACAACCCGAAGGACGCCGCGCTGCACGACTTCCGCGGCTTCAGCGGCCAGATCGCCGGCGGCATCGTCCGCGCCAGCCAGAAGGTCGTGGCGCTCCCCGCCGGCATCACGACCACCGTGAAGCAGATCTGGACCTACGACGGCCCGGTGCCGGAGGCGTTCTGCCCGCAGTCGGTCACGCTCGTGCTCGAGCATGACATCGACATCAGCCGTGGCTCGATGCTCATCGGTCTCGACGACAACCTGCCGGGCGCGAGCAGCGATTTGCAGGCGGAGATTTGTTGGATGCACCCCCGTCCGCTACAGAAGGGGAAAAAATATTATCTCAAGCACACGGCGCAGACCGTGCAGGTCGTGGTCGCGGAAATTACGCACCGGCTCAATCTGAGCACCTTTGACGCCGAGCCGGAACCCGCCGAGCTGGCGGTCAACGATCTCGGTCAGGTCCGCCTGCGCGCGGCGAAGCCGCTCGTATTCGACGGTTACGCGACCAACCGGCTGACCGGTTCCTTCATCCTCATCGAGCCGGGCACCAACGCCACGGTCGCAGCCGGCATGCTGCACCCGCCGCGCGAGGTCGTGAAGCCCGAGAACGGCGACTACGTCATCTGACGCCGGCCGCCCGGCTGCCAAAAAGGTTGCCCGGTCCGGCCGCGCGGCTAGCTTGCCCTTCCCTTGAAGATTTCCGTCAAAGTCGATTATGCCTGCCGCGTCATGGCGGAGCTCGCGCGGCTGCACGGCTCGGGGCGGCTCGCGCAGATCGAGCATCTGGCGAAGACTGAGGCGGTGCCGGCGAACTTCCTTGCGCAGATCCTCGGCAAGCTCCGCACGCACGGGCTCATCACCAGCCGCCGCGGTAACCAGGGCGGCTACCTGCTCGCCCGTTCGCCCGAGGAGATTTCACTCCACGACATTTTGCTGGCCGTCGAGGGCGGCCACCTCCACCTGAGCGGCAACTTCCAGGGCCGCAGCGGCCGGCGGCTCAAGCAGGTGTGGGCCGAGATCAGCGAGACCCTCGAGGAAAAAACCAAAAGCTACACGCTCGATCAACTCCGCACGAAGAACCCGGCGGAGATGTATTATATCTGAGGTGGGCGGCGGTTTCCCTAACGCCGCCTGTCGTCGTTGTGGAGATCGGCGACCACTTACTTCTGCTTCAGCGGCAGCATCCATTTCAGCACGTCGGCGATGCGCGCCGCCCAGGCGTACTCGGTGTGCTCCTTGTCGGGTTCTTCGCGGTAGGCGAGGTCGGCGCCTTCCTTCCAACCCTTGCCGACGAGGATGTCGCGGAACGGGCGGATGCCTTCCCAGCCTGGCTCGGCCGTGCCCATGTCGAGCCAGAGGCGGACGGCGGATTTCTTGCGCAGCCGCGAAAATTCCTTGAAGACAGTGTGATCGTCCCACCACAGCGAGGGGGACATCGCGGCGACGTGGCCGAAGACCCGCGGATACCACAGCGCGAAGTAGAGCGAGACCAGTCCGCCCATCGAGGAGCCGATCACGCCCGTGTGTCGTGGACCGGGCAGCGTGAGATAGTGCGTGTCGATGAACGGCTTCAGCTCCGTCGCCACGAATTTCGCGTAGCGCTTCGCATCGCCGGTGCTCGTGCACTTCTCGCCGTCCCAGCCGGAGAACTCCGCCGGAGTCGGCGCGTATTCGTTCATGCGGTTGAAGCCGGTGTTGTAGATGCCGACCATGATCGGCGCAGCGATCGCGTGCGCGCCGATGAGCTCCCGGGCGCGGTCGCCGGCGTGCCAGGCGTTGCCAAGGAAGGCGGTCAGCGGGTCGAAGATGTTCTGCCCGTCCTGAAAATAGACGACCGGGTGCCGCCGGCGCATGAGGCCGTAGCCGGGCGGCAGCCACACGACGATGTCGCGCTGGTTGCGCAGCACCCGCGAAAGGAAGCGGCGGTGCAGACAGAGCGGGGGCTGGGGCTTGGGCGCGGGCGGCATGACGTTCCGTCGCACGCTGCAAGCCGCCCCGGGCGAAGCCAAGCGGTTTTTGAAAGGTGGAACTCGACCTCCGGGCGGGTTGGTTCGACGTGCGCCCTGCAAGCCCGTCCGGCCTGTCAGCCATAGCCGGGGCGGCGGCTGAAGGCCGGGCTCCAGCTTCATTCATGCGTTGACCCGGCATGGGAATTGCGTGACAGCGGAGCTGCCCCGGTTTCCCGGGGCGGACCCACACCGCATGAATGAGCAACATGTCCGCTGGTATACGCGCCACCTGAGCCGCGATTTCGACATGCTGGTCTTCGGGCATGCGGGCTATCCGGTCATCCTGTTCCCGACCTCGCTCGGCCGCTATTATCAGAACAAGGATTTCGGGCTCGTCGGGTCGGTCGCGCACCTGATCGACGCGGGGAAGATCCGGATCTACTGTCCCGATGGCATCGACGCCGAGAGCTGGTATAACAAGTCCATCAGTCCGGCCGACCGCGTGCGCACGCACCTGGCCTATGAGCGGGTCATCCTGCACGACGTGCTGCCGCTCGCCCAGCGCGAGGCGGGCCGGCACCAGGTCGCCGTGGCGGGCGCAAGCTTCGGCGGCTACCACGCGGTAAACTTCGCGCTGCGGCACCCCGACCTCACGGGCTATTGCTTCAGCCTCGGCGGGTCGTTCGACATCCGGCAGTTCCTCGACGGTCATGCCGACGACAACAGCTACTTCAACAATCCCGTCGAATACCTGCCCAACCTCAACGATCCGTGGTTCCTCGACCGGCTCCGCGGTATGGGTATCGTGCTCGGCACCGGCGACTGGGATGTCTGCCGCGACCGCAACCTCCACCTCTCCCACCTGCTCCACGCGAAGGGTATCCCGCATTTCCTTGATGACCGCAAGTGGTGCGGGCATGATTGGAATTACTGGAGGGACATGTTCCCGCACTACCTGTCCCTGATCAACCCCTGACCTCCCCATGAAAAAGATCGGCATCCTCCACGGCAAGGAACGCAGCTTCCCCACCGCGCTCATCGAGCGCATCAACGCCCTGAACGAACCCGGCATCACCGCCGAGGAGGTTGTGATCAACCAGGTCACCCAGGGCGAGCCCACGCCCTACGCCGTCATCCTCGACCGCATCTCGCAGGATGTGCCGTTCTACCGCGCCTACCTCAAGAACGCCGTGCTCAACGGCACCGCCGTCGTCAACAACCCGTTCTGGTGGTCGGCCGATGAGAAGTTCTTCAACAACTGCCTCGCGACCAAGGTCGGCGTCGCCGTGCCGAAGACCGTCATCCTCCCCTCGAAGGACATGCCGGCCGACTGTTCGGCCGAGTCGTTCTCCAACCTGGCCTACCCGCTCGATTGGGACGGGATCTTCCACTACATCGGCTGGCCCGCGTATTTCAAACCACACTCGGGCGGCGGCTGGAAGAACGTCTACAAGGTCCGCGACCGCGACGAGTTCTTCAAGGCCTACAACGAGACCGGCCAGCTCGTCATGTTGCTGCAATCCGAGGTGCACTTCGACGACTACTACCGCTGCTACTGCATCGGCGGCACCGACGTCCGCATCATGCAGTATGAGCCGCGCAACCCGCACCACCTCCGCTACGTCGTGGACCGCCCGCCCGGCTCGCCCGAGCTGCTGGCGCGCATCACGCAGGACGTGCTCACGCTCAACCACGCGCTCGGCTACGAGTTCAACACTGTGGAATTCGGCGTGAGCGGCGGCGTGCCCTACGCGATCGACTTCTGCAACCCCGCGCCCGATGCCGACCGCAAGTCCGTCGGCGAGGAAAACTTCGCCTGGGTCGTCGAGGCCGCGGCCCAGATGCTCGTCCGCAAGGCCAAGGCAAATAACCCGGCGCAGAACAACACCACCTGGGGCGGCTACGTGCAGGGCGCGGTCAAGACCGGCCAGCCCGCCGCGGTGCCGAAGAAAAAATGAAACCGTCGTCGCCATATTTCTGGCGGGCTCGCGGCCCTGCGCACCGTCATGGCCCGCAGGGACGCGGGCCCGCCAAACTTCACCAACCCCTCATTGGAGGGCCCGTCTCCTGACGGGCCGCGGCCCACCAGGAGGTGGGCCCTCCATTAATCACCTTCGCCCATGGCCGCCAAGAAAGCCCACAAGTTCACCCTCGGCATCGAGGAGGAGTTCCAGATCGTCGACCCGGTCTCGCGTGAGCTGAAGTCGCACATCGAGGAGATCATCGAGGGCGGCAAGATCATCCTGAAGGAACGCGTGCGGCCCGAGCTGCACCAGTCGGTCGTCGAGGTCGGCACCGACATCTGTGAAAATATTGCCGCGGCCCGCAAGTCCGTGACGGGCCTGCGCCGCGATCTCGCGGGTCTCGCCCAGAAATCCAACCTCCGCATCGCCGCCGCCGGCACACACCCGTTCTCGCACTGGATCGACCAGAAGATCTCCAGCGGCGAGCGCTACCAGGGCGTGCTGAACGATCTCCAGCAGATCGCGCGCGCCAACCTCATCTTCGGCCTCCACGTCCACGTCGGTATGCCCGACCGCGAGACGGCCATCCAGCTGCAGAACACCGCGCGCTATTTCCTGCCGCACATCTTCGCGCTCTCGACCAACTCGCCGTTCTGGGTCGGCCGCAACACCGGCTTCGCGTCGTATCGCTTGCAGGTTTTCCAGCGCTTCCCGCGCACCGGCATCCCCGACCTCTTCGACTCCGTCAACGAATTCGATGACTACGTCAGCCTGCTCATCAAGACCGGGTGCATCGACAACGCCAAAAAAATCTGGTGGGACATCCGCCTCCACCCGATTTTCCACACGCTGGAGTTTCGCGTCTGCGATATCCCGATGCGCGTCGACGAGACCATCTGTCTCGCCGCCATCATGCAGGCGGTCATCGCCAAGCTCTACAAGCTGCACCGGAAAAACCTCGGTTTCCGCACCTATCGCGCCCGTCTCATCAACGAAAACCGCTGGCGCGCCTCCCGCTACGGCATCAACGGCAAGATGATCGATTTCGGCAAATCGGAGGAGGTGCCGACCCGCGACCTCATCACCGAGCTGCTCGAATTCATTGATGACGTGGTGGATGACCTTGGCTCCCGCGAGGAGGTCGACTACGTCCACCAGATCCTCCGTCTCGGCACCGGCGCCGACCGGCAGGTTGAGGTTTACAACCGCACGAAAGATCTCAAGCAAGTCGTCGACTACATTATTTCCGAAACCCACCACGGCCTTGATCTCTGATATTCCGCCCGCCCACGCCTCCATGCCGCAAAGCGCCTCGCTGCCCACCACCTTCGATCCCGCACTGACCCAGGGCGCCGCCAACGCCATCCACGTCTGCCTGAAGCTGCAGCCGACCGAGCGGATGACGCTGATCACGGACCAAGCCAGCGCCGAGATCGCCGCCGCGCTCGTCAACGAGATCGAGCAGACCGGCGCCGACTACCACGTCTTCGTCCTCGAGGAATACGGCGCCCGCCCGCACCGTGACATGCCGCGCCCCGTCCTCGACGACCTCGCCCAATCGCAGGTCAGCATCTACGCCTGCCTCACCCAGACCGGCGAGCTCCGCACCCGCATGCAGATGATGGACGTCATCAACCCGCACCGCATCCGGCACGGGCACATGGTGAACATCAACAAGCAGATCATGGTCGAGGGCATGCGCGCCGACTTCGTCGAGGTCGATCGCCTCTCGCAGAAGCTCATTGAGAAATGCCGCCGCGCCCAGCGCGTCACCTGCAAGACCGCCGCCGGCACCGACTACGTCGCCGAGCTCTCGCCCAAGCTCAACTGGGTGAAGACCGCCGGCCTCATCACGCCCGCGAAATGGGGCAACCTGCCTGGCGGCGAGATCTTCACCTCGCCCTTCAACTCCAACGGCCGCTTCGTCGTCGACGGCGTCGTCGGCGACTACCTCTGCCAGAAATACGGCGACATCGGGGCGACGCCCCTGACGATCGACATCAAGGACAACCGCATCGCCAGCCTCGCGTGCGCGAACCAGGAGTTGCTCGAAGAATTCGACAAATATTGCCACACGGACGAGAACTCGGACCGCGTCGGCGAATTCGCCATCGGCACCAATCTCGCCTGCACGCGCATCATCGGCCACATCCTGCAGGACGAGAAGCTCCCCGGCATCCACATCGCCTTCGGTCACCCCTATAGCGAACACACCGGCCAGGCCTGGAAGAGCACGACCCACATCGACTGCGTCGGTCGTTTCTTCGACATCTGGCTCGACGACGAACAAGTCATGGCGCAGGGAACGTTTTTGATCTGACCGGCGGCCTTCCGCGATGAGCTACACGCTGCGGCCAGAAGTCGTCTCAGAAGCTCAGCGCATTTTTTCCCCCGAACTGACCGGGATCGTCCTGGAAAAACTGGCCGCGACCCAACTCCCCTTGGACCAGGGCGGGCCGCCGCCGCGCGTGCATATTGCCGTGCTTTGGCTTTCCCAAGGGAATCTCCCGAAACTCGAGGACGCGTTGGCGGTCGCCGCGACCGACTGGCGCGATTCGCTGGTCGCCGCCGGGCTGGCCCACGCCAACTGGCGCTCCATTCTCGCCAGCAAGGGCATCGACACCACACACTGGTAGACCCAACCCTCCTGCCGCCATGATTCCCGCCCTCCGCCAGCGCTACAATGCCGCGTTCACCGCGCCGCGCTACGCGGCGTTCACGGCGGAGCTGAAAACCGCGATGTATTGGCCGGTGGATTTCCGCGTCGCGGAATCGCCGCTGTTCCTTGACGAGGCCACGACGCGCGAGTTGGTGAAGGCGGCCGACGACATTGTCCGCCAGCTGGCCACGCCCGCCTTCCGTCAACACGCGATGACTGCCATTCCCACGGGACTCACCGTGCCGGAGGAAACGGAGTGGCCGCACTTCCTCGCGGTGGACTTCGCGCTCTGCCACGACGCTTCCGGCCGGGTCCTGCCACAGCTGATCGAGTTGCAGGGCTTCCCGACCGTCGCCTGCTGGCAGGCGTTGCTGGCGCAAACTTATCGGAAACACTTCCCGGAAATCCCCACGGACTTCACGCCCTATTTCGGCGGACTCGAACAGGAGGGCTACCTCAACGACCTGCGCCACGCGATGCTCGGCGAGTGTCTGCCGGAGAACACCGTCCTGCTCGAAATCACGCCCGCGGAACAGAAGACCCGCATCGATTTCGCGTGCACGCACTCCTACCTTAATGTCCGGCCGATGTGCGTCACGAAGGTCATCAAGCGCGGCCGGCAGCTTTTCTATCCGTCCGGCGGCCGCGAGGTGCGCATCGAGCGCATTTTTAACCGCGTCATCTTCGACGAGCTGCTGCGCAAAAAACCGCCGATGAAGTTCAGCTTCTTCGACGACCTCGACGTGCAGTGGGCCGGCCACCCCAACTGGTATTTCCGCATCAGCAAACACACGCTGCCTTTCCTCAAGAGCCCCTACGTGCCGGATTGTCGTTTCGTCAGCGAACTCGGCGGCAACATTCCCGCCGACCTGGAGAACTACGTCCTCAAACCGCTCTACTCCTTCGCCGGCCTCGGCGTGGATATCGCGCCGACGCGCGAAAAAATCGCCGCCGTGGCAAAGCCCGCCGAGTGGCTGCTCCAGCGCAAGGTCACCTACGCGCCGGTGATGGAGACGCCCGACGGCCCGGCCAAGGCGGAGATCCGCCTCATTTTCGCCGGCGACGGCACCGGGATGCCGAAGCTGCTCAACCAGCTTGTGCGTTTGACGAAAGGCGCGATGCACGGCGTGGATTTCAACAAGGGCCGCACCTGGGTCGGCGCCAGCGCGGGCTTCCATCCCGCGATTTAATTGGCGGGCTCTGCTTCTGCTGCGCCGCGATCGGACCAGACTTTACCCTGACAAATCTGCCGCGGACGCTGACCCCGCCTCGCCACTTGCATTGCGGCCTGATGCGGCTAGCTTGCCGTCCCATGAAAGTTACCCGCCTCCTCGCCCTCCTCACCACCATGTCACTCTTCTCTGTGTTTGCCTCCGCCGATCCGCTCAAGGTCGGCGACGCGGCCCCCGCCGCCACCGGCGTGACCGACACCGGCGCCAAGCTCGCGCTGGCCGATGTCTATAAAAAGCAGCCCTACACGCTCGTCTATTTCTATCCTAAGGCCGATACCCCGGGCTGCACCAAGCAGGGCTGCTCGCTCCGCGACAGCTATGAGGCGCTGACCAAGAAGGGCGTCGCCGTCATCGGTGTCAGCCACGACGACGTCGCCGCGCAGGCGGCCTTCAAGGCCAAATACAACCTGCCGTTCACGCTCATCGCCGACATGGACAAGGCCTTCATGAACGCCTTCGGCGTCCCGTCCGCGATGCCGATGACCGACATGGCCCACCGCTCGGCCTACCTCATCAAGGACGGCAAGATCGTCTACGCCGACTACAAAGGCACGACCGACAAGCAGGCCGACGCCATCCTCGCTGAGCTGAGCAAGTAAGCGGACCTTTCCCCGCAGATTCCCGAGCCGCGGCCCTGTGCCGCGGCTTTTTGTTTTCTGGAGGGTTCGCTTCCCGGCGAACTGCGGCCCGCACAGCGGCGGGCCCTCCCTATTTGCCTTTCCAGCGGCACTTGCCATTTTCCGTTCCATGCCACGCCGCCTTACCCTGCTAGTTGTCCTGGTTGTTTCACCGCTGGTTCTGCTCGCTTCCGCCAAGCCGCGCGCACGCGACCTCGGCGTGCCGTTCGACGGAAAACCTGGCGCGCTCAACGCCATCACGGATGTCGCCGGCGTGGAGGTGGGCCAGACCACGCTCATCCGCGGCGAGGGCAAGCTGGTGGTCGGTGAGGGCCCGGTGCGCACCGGCGTGACGGTCGTCCTGCCGCGCGGCAAGGCCAACCACACGCCGGTTTTTGCCGGCTGGTTCTCGCTCAACGGCAACGGCGAGATGACCGGCACCGCGTGGCTCGACGAGTCCGGCATCCTCGACGGCCCGATCGCGCTCACCAACACCCACAGCGTCGGCGTGGTGCGCGACGCCATCATCCAGTGGCAGGTCAAGAAGGGCCGCGGCGACGGCGAGGTCTGGTGGTCGCTGCCGGTGGTCGCCGAGACCTGGGACGGCTGGCTGAACGACCTCAACGGCTTTCACGTGAAACCCGGGCACCTGTTCGCCGCCCTCGACGGCGCGAAAGGCGGCCCGGTCGACGAGGGCGGGGTGGGCGGCGGCACCGGCATGATCTGCCACGAGTTCAAGGGCGGCATCGGCACCGCCTCGCGCACGGCGCACGGTCACACCGTCGGCGTGCTCGTGCAGGCCAACTATGGCCTGCGCCGCCAGCTGCGCATCGCCGGCGTGCCCGTCGGCCAGGAGATTCCCGAAGGTGCCTTCCGACCCGATGAGGACGGCTCCATCATCGTCGTGATCGCCACCGATGCGCCGCTGCTGCCTCACCAGCTCAAGCGGCTCGCGCGCCGCGCCGCGCTCGGACTTGGCCGCATGGGTTCCATCTCGGGCGACGGCTCGGGCGATTTGTTCATCGCGTTCTCCACGGCCAACGCCGTGCCCGCCGAGCGCGGCAAGGCCGGCACGGTGCAGATGATGAACACCGAGGATCTCGGCCCGGTCTTTGCCGGCGTGGTCGAGGCGACCGAGGAGGCCATCGTCAACGCGCTGGTCGCGGGCGAGACGATGACCGGCCGCGACGGCCACGTGGTCCAAGGCCTGCCACACGACAAGTTGCGCGAGGTTTTGAAAAAATACGGGCGGTTGACGGAAAAGTGATTTGTCTGGAGGGCTCGCGTCCCTGCGGGCCAGGGCCTGCACAGAGGCGGGCCCTCCAAACTATAGTTCGTCGTCGTTGCCAGCGGCGAAGATCTCCGCGCGTGGATCACGCCGTGCCCGCTCGATCCAGTCGCGAAACAGCGTCATCTGCGCCAGCCACTCCGCCGGCAGCGGCGCGGCGACGAGGTCAATCACTCGCCAGGCGCCAGACTCGTCGGCCACGACATTGCGGTCGTGCGTGTCCGCCACGAGCCACGGCATGTCATCCAAAAACGCCAGACGTGGATGGTCGCGGTCGGCGCGGAGGAAGCGCGAGGGGATCGGGATGAGCCGCGCGGGATCGAGGCCCGACATGTCGGTCTTTTCCGGCAGCAGCCGGCCGAAGGTTTGCTTGGCCACAAGGATACCCTCGGGCGTGATGCCGGTGATCTCGGTCGGAATGCCGAACTGGTGCGTGAGCCGGAGTTTTTCGAAAAGCATCCGGTAGCTGCCCGGCACGGCGGTGGCGTTGAGCAGGCCCTCCTCGCCCCGCCGGAAGGCGAACGTCGCGCCGACGTCGCCGCCTTCGCGGAACAGGAAGAATTTGTAGACCGAGTGGGCGGCATCGACGAAAGCCAGCGCCTCCACGCCGCCGCCGATGCGCCGCAGTTTTACACTGTCGACCTCGAAGGGATCCTCAGCTTCCGAACTGAAGCCGAAAGTCTCGAACGGGATTACCGGCAAGTGCCGCCGGAACGCCCGGATGGCGTCGCCAAAAGCCGCCCACTCGGGCCCGGTGGACTCCAGCAGGCTTACTTCGTCTTCCGCGACGAGGATGAGATCGCGGTCTTTATCTGCTCGGATACTGCATTGGGCCGCTGTTTGGCCCAGGTGATCGAACGCCCGAAGTCGTTGCCGGTGACCGTCCAGAACAGCGGCCCATCCTTCCGGGCCCGGGAGGCGGGCGCCGGTGAGGCAGGTTGGCCTGCCGGAGAAGGGGTCGGTGTTTTGCATGACTCGGCCATGCGCCCAAAGTCGCGTTGGTCGCGCCCGGAGGCAAAGGATTTTTGTGCGCAGGCTGTTCACAGCGGAAAACCAAGGCGAGAAAGTAACTGCCGGAGGCTTGCGACGGGGCGTTTTAAGGGGAAACCTCTCGCTTGACACCCCCCCGCCCCTGCCCTGACTTTGGCCCTCTTTTTCCCATCAACCTATGCAACCTACATTCCGCCCGCATCGCAAGAAACGCGCCCGCAAGATCGGTTTCCGCGCCCGCAAGGCCACCCGCGGTGGCCGCAAGGTCCTCGCCGCCCGCCGCCGCAAGGGCCGCAAACGCCTCACGGTCGTCTGAAATGCGCCTGCGCCCCGGCCAGCACCTGCGGCGCAACGCTGATTTCGGCGCCGTCCGGGAACAGGGCCGCCGCGTCGATTGCGGGGCCTTTCTCCTGACCTGGCGGGTGCGATCCACCGCCGGCCCGGCCCGGGTCGGGTTCGTCGCCTCCCGCGCTTCGGTCGGCAATGCCGTCCACCGCAACCGCGCCAAGCGCCGCCTCCGTGAAATCTACCGCCAGCACCAGAACCTCGTGCCTCCCGGCCTCGACCTCGTGTTGACCGCCCGCGCTGCCCTGCTGCGGCTCGAATTCTCCGTGGTGGAGGAACGCTTCACCTCAGCCTGCCAGAAGTTTCGCCCGCCCGCGCCCGCCGCCTAATGCCCGACCCCCTCCAAGCCCTGATCTCCCTCCCCGCCCGCACCGCGAGCGGGTTGGTCTGGGTCTATCAGCGCACGGTGTCGCCCGCGCTCACCGCGGCCTTTCCCAACTCCGGCTGCCGCTTTGCCCCGACCTGCTCGTGCTATGCCCGCGAGGCGCTGCGCGCGCACGGTTTCTTCAGCGGCCTCTTCCTTACGGTCATCCGGCTCGCCAAGTGCGGCCCGTGGCACGCCGGCGGCCTCGATCCCGTTCCGCCTTCGCGCCGCCGTCCGGTGTGCGCCCGGGTCACCCACGCCTAATCCCCCTTTTCATGGACAAAAAGAATACCGCGATCGGCGTGCTGCTGCTCGCCGCCGCCATCGCCAGCTTTTATTTCAGCGCCAAGTATGCCGCGCCCGCGCCAACCACCGCCGCGCCCGCGCCAACGGCCACGGCCCGTGCGTCGGCCGGCACGCCGGCGGCGGGACCGGCCACCACCACATCGGCCAGTGCCGCCGGCGCACCGGCGGCTTCGATTCCGGCCGCGACTTCCCTCTCCGCGGCCGTTACGCCCGCCGAGTATGTGACGCTCGCCAATGACTTCATCGAGGTCCGCTTCACCAACCACGGCGGCGCCATTGACCGCGTCGGCCTCAAGAAGCACCCCGCGATCCAAGGCCACCCCGAGCCCTACCTGCTCAACGCGGCGCAGGCCGCTCCCGCGCTCAGCTTCGCCGACTTCCCCGGCGTCGACAGCCACACGGCCTATACGCTGGTTTCGCAGACCGCCACCGAGGTGGTCTACCGCGCGGTCTCCGACAGCCTCGAGGTCACCCGCCGCTACTCGCTGGCCAAAACCGCGGGACAGGACGACTACCAGATCCGCCAGGAGACGGTCTTCCGCAACCTCTCCGACAAGTCCCTGCCGCTGCCGCGCGCCTCGCTCAACCTCGGCACCGCCGCCCCGCTCAACGAAAACGATCTGGGCCAATACCTCAACGCCGGCTTCTCCGACGGCAAGGACGCCACCTTCGTCGCGCGGAGCGACCTGCAGGGTGGCGGCATCCTGGCCGGTGTCGGCCTGAAGGACGGCACCCCGCCTGCGTTCATTGAGAAGCCCGCCGCACTGGTCTGGGCCTCGGTGAAAAACCAGTTCTTTGCCATGATCCTCACGCCCGACCAGCCCGGCACGGGCATCCGGGTCGAACGCGTGAAGCTCAATCCGCTGGCAGATCCGCTCGATTCCAAGGCCTACGGCGTCACCAGCTATGCGCGCTTCGAGCTCAAGCCGCTCGCCGCCGGCGCCAGCCAGACCTTCGGCGCGAACTACTTCACCGGCCCGAAGGAATACAAGCGCCTCTCGAACACCGATGTTTTCAAGCAGGGCGAGTCGAAGGTGATGCAGTTCGACACCTATTTCTTCAACCGGATCTTCTTCTCCGGCTTCTTCGCGCCGCTGCTGCTGACCATCATGACCTGGGTCCACTCGGTCGTGAGCAACTGGGGCTGGGCCATCGTCATCACCACGCTGTTCCTGAAGATCGTCTTCATGCCGTTCACCATCGCCGCCTCCCGCTCCGCGAAGCGCATGGCGAAGCTGAACCCGCTCATGCAGGCCATGCGCGAGAAATACAAGGACAACCCCCAGAAGATCCAGACCGAGACGTTGCGGCTGTTTAAGGAGAACAAGGTCAACCCGCTCGGCGGCTGCATCCCGATCCTGATCACGATCCCGTTCTTCGTCGGCTTCTTCGCCATGCTGCAGAGCGCCTCCGACCTGCGCTTCGCCTCCTTCCTGTGGGTGCACGATCTTTCCGCGCCCGACACCGTGGCGCATGTCTTCGGCCTGCCGCTGAACATCATGCCGCTGCTCATGGGCGCGACGATGATCTTCCAGATGCGGCTCACGCCCACGCCGACCACCGACAATGCCCAGGCCACGATGATGAAGATCATGCCGTGGATGTTCACGCTGTTCTGCTACACCTTCGCCTCCGGCCTCGCGCTCTACTCGACGATCAACGGCCTCTTCACCATCGGCCAGCAGCTCATCATCAACCGCATGCCGGAAGTCGAGCTGCCCGCCGTGGCCAGCGACGGCCTGAAGAACGTCACGCCGAAGAAAAAGAAGTGAGGGGCGCGTCAGCGCCCCGCGTCGAAGTGCGCGGCCTGCCGGGAGAGCGACTTCTCCAGGCTGCCGCAGACGAGGTCGCACAATTTCGCAATGGAAGGATCGGCGATGCGGTAGAAGACCTGCAGGCCTTCCTTGCGCCGGTCAAGCACATGGGCCGCGATCAGCGTCTGGAGGTGCCGCGAGATGTTGGCCTGTGTGCCCCCGGTCAGGGCGGTGAGTTCGGTCACGTTCTTCTCGCCGTCGAAAAGTGACTGGATCAGCCGCAGCCGCATGGGCTCCGCCAGCACGGCGAAGCGGCGGGCGACAATCTCGATGCTTTGGTCATTGAGCGGAATCCGGCGGGACATGCCGTCAGCAAAAGCACGCTTGACAATAAATCAAGTATATACGTATTTGCTCATTCACTATTATGAAAATTGACCACCTGATCCGCATCCTGGCCGGCTCCATGACTCTGCTGAGTGTGGCGCTGGTCTATTTCGTCAGCCCCTGGTGGCTGCTGCTCACCTGCTTCGTGGGCGTAAACCTGATCCAATCGGCGTTCACCGGGTTCTGCCCGCCGAGCATCATCCTGCGCAAGCTCGGCTGGCTGGGCGACGACGGCATCATCCACTGGGGCGGCGGCCGCAAAGCGTGACCCGCTCCACTCCCATGCCTCGTTTTATCCTGACCATTCTTGCCGGCGCCGCCTTGGGCGCTGCTCTGGGTTACTTCGGCCAGTGCAACTCAGGCACCTGCCCGCTGACCTCCACATGGTGGCGGGGCGCGCTTTATGGCGGAATGATGGGCCTGATCGTCGCGTTCAACGGCCGCTCCACCTAATCCTGCCATGTCCCTTTCCCCTGGGCTTCTCTCCCTCCTGATAATTGCCGGTCCGGTCGGCCTGTTTGCGGCCCCTTGGACCCTTGATCGTGCCGTCGCGACCGCGCTGGAAAACAGCCCCGACGCCCGGGTCGCCCGAGCCCGGGTTGAAGGGGCTCAGGCCTACGTGGAACAGGCCGGCGCCGCCTGGATGCCGCAGCTTTCCGTCTCGGGCCGCTATACCGACACCAATAGTCCCATGATGGCTTTTGGATCCATTCTCAACCAACGCGCCTTCAGCTTCGGCCTTGATTTCAACCACCCCGGCCGGATCGACAGCCTGAATGCCACCGGCACGGTAGCCTACAATCTCTACAGTGGCGGCCGTGCCACCGCGGGTCGCACCGCCGCTCGCGCCGGCGCCGACGCCGCTGGCCATGACCTGCGCACCGCGCAACAGCAGCTGGCTACCGAAGTGGTCAAGGCCGTGCTCAATCTCCGCAAGGCCCGCGAAGCCGTCACTGCCGTCGAGGGCGGTGTGCAGGCCTATGAGGCCGCCGTCACTGCGGCGTCGGCCCGCTTCGACGCCGGCCAGTTGCTCAAGTCCGATCTTCTCAGCCTCCAAGTCCAGCTCGCGCAGACGCGGGAAAACCTCAGCGCCGCCAAACATGGCGCCGCTCTTGCCGGACTCGCCTTTCAATATGTGCTCGGGCTCGAGCCCACCGGCGTTCCCGTAGAATTAGTGGAGGACGACCCGGCCCTAGCACGCCTGGCCACTCCGGACACCCGCGACTTTTCACAGCGCCCCGAACTTTTGGGCCTGCAGGCCCGGGTCCGCGCCGCCGGAGCGATGACCGAGGTCGCCCGTGGTGCCCACCGCCCGACCGTCAACGCCTTCGCCAGCTACCAATATGACCAGGGTTGGAAGACCGACCGTCACGGCGACAGCTGGCTGGCCGGCTTGTCCGTCGACGTGAACCTCTTTGATGGCGGCCAGACCTCCGGCAAGATCCGCCAAGGCAACGCCGAACTCACACAGGTCAAGGAAATGCTCCGCAAGGCCACCCTGGGTATCGGCCTCGAGGTCGAGCAGGCCCGTCTCGCGCACGCCGACGCCGCCGAACGTCTGGCGGTCAGCGCCAGCGCCGTCGAGCAGGCGGAGGAAAGCGCCCGGCTCAGCCGCGCCCGGTTTGAAAAGGAAGCCTTGCTCACCGCCGACCTGATCGGGGTCGAGAGCCGCCTCCTTGAGGCGCGTCTCCGCCGCACCATCGCCGGCGCCGACGAGCGTCTCGCGCTGGTCGAACTCCGGCGGGCCCTCGGCCTTGAACCCCTTCCCCAACCCTGACCCTTTGTCTAAAATGAAATCTCTCCTTTTTCTCCTCTTGGCCCTCGTGTTGTTTGCAGGTTGTTCCAAGCAGACCGGCCCCGAAGCCGTCATCGGCGCCAATCTACCCCCGGCCAAGGTCCGGACCGCCACGGTCGGCGCGGAAATCATCGCCAGCCTCACCGAGGTCACCGGCACTGTCCGTCCGGTCCAGCGGGCCCAACTCGCCGCGAAGCTGATGGGCGCCATCGAGGAGATGCCCGTCACCCTCGGCCAACCCGTGCACGCCGGCGACCTGCTGGTGAAGATTTCTGCCGGTGAGATCACCGCCCGCCTCGCCCAGGCCCAGGCGCAGCTCAACGTCGTCCGCCGCGATCTTGAGCGGGAGCGCGACCTCCTGCCCAAGGGCGCCAGCACCGCTGATATGGTGCGCGGCCTTGAGGATCGCTTCACCATGGCGCAGGCGATGGTGCGCGAGGCCGAAGTTATGCTGGGTTATGCTGAGATCCGGGCGCCGTTCGATGGCGTCGTCGCCCGCAGATCCGCTCATCCCGGTGACATGGCCGCCCCGGGGATGGTGCTGCTCGAGGTCGAGGGCACCGCCGATTTTCAGGTTGAGGTTGCGGTGCCGGACTCCCTTGCAGCCGGGCTCGTCCGCAACGCTGCGCTCAGCGTCGAGCTGCCCGCCACGGGCTTGAAGTTCACCGGCGCTGTCGCCGAGCTTTCTTCAGCAGCTGACACTCAGTCCCGTTCCGTGCTCGCGAAAATTTCCGTGCCCGCCGGCACCGTGGTGCATTCGGGCGAGTTCGCCCGGGTGCTACTGCCCGGCGCTCCAGTTCCCTCTCTCTTGGTCCCCGCCTCCGCCCTTTCTCCCCTCGGTCAGATGGAGCGTGTCTTTGTCGCCGGGACCGGCCAGCGGGCGGTCCTCCGCCTGGTTAAATCCGGGGTGGTCCGGGGTGACCGCGTCGAGATCCTCGCCGGCCTCGATGCCGGCGAACAAGTCGTCGTCAATCCACCCGCGGGTCTCCGCGAAGGCCAGCTCCTCGAGATCCAGCCGTGAACCCCTCCGCCTACTCCGTGTTTCCCGATCAGACGAAATATGGCTTCGCGGGCCGTCTGGCCGCGATGTTCATCAACTCCAAGCTGACGCCGATGATCGTGGCAGCCTCGCTGCTGCTCGGCTTCTTCGCCATCCTGATGCTGCCCCGCGAGGAGGAGCCGCAGATCAAGGTGCCGATGATCGACATCATGGTCGCCATGCCCGGCGCCTCCGCTGCTGAGGTGGAGAACCGCGTTACGCGCCCGATGGAGAAACTTCTCTGGGAAATTGCCGGCGTCGAATACCTCTACTCCACCGCCAGCCCGGGCGGCAACATGACTATCGTCCGCTTCAAGGTTGGTACCGACCTTGAGGCCGCGCTCATCCGCCTCAACCAGAAGCTGCAGGCCAACTTCGACCGCATTCCCCTCGGTGTCACCCCGCCGCTCGTCAAGCCGCGCACCATTGACGATGTGCCCATCCTGGCCCTCACGTTTCACAGCGCGCGCTATGATCACGCCACGCTCCGCCGCGTCGCCGCGCAGGTCGACGACGCTATCAAGGTTCTGCCCGCGGTGGCTGAGACCACACTCATCGGCGGGCAGGCCCGCCTGATCCGCGTGCAACTGGATCCCGCCCGCCTGACGTCGCGCAATCTCAGCGCGGGCTACATCATCCCATTGCTCCAGCAGGCCAACGCCCAGACCCACACCGGGGCGCAGTCCGCCGCCAACCAAGAAACCCTCCTGCAGACCGGCACCTTCTTTCGTGACACCCGCGACGTCGGGGCCGTCGTGCTTGGAGTCTCCGACGGCCATCCCGTCTACCTGCGCGATGTCGCCACCATCACGGACGCCCCAGCCGAGCCCTCTGATTATGTCCTCTTCGGACGTGGCGGCGCCCAGCCGGCCGATGAGCAGGCAGCAGTCACCCTCAGCCTCGCCAAGCGTCCCGGTGCCAATGCCGTCGATGTCGTTTCTGCCGTCATCGCCAAGGTTGACGCCCTGAAGGGCACGCTGATCCCGGCCGATATCTCTGTTTCCGTCACCCGCAATTACGGCGCCACAGCGTCCGAGAAATCCAACGAGCTGCTCCTGCACATGGGGATCGCGGTCTTCGGCGTGGCGCTGCTCATCCTGCTCTTCCTCGGCTGGCGCGAGTCGCTCGTCGTGCTGCTGGCCATCCCGGTCACCCTCGGCCTGACGCTGCTGGTTTTCTACCTCTACGGCTATACCCTGAACCGCATCACGCTCTTCGCGCTGATCTTCTCCATCGGCATCCTGGTGGACGACGCGATCGTCGTGGTGGAAAATATCGTCCGCCACCTGGGCCTGCCGAGTTGCCGCCGCAAGCGCCTGCTCCAGATCGCCGTCGAGGCCGTCGACGAGGTCGGCAACCCGACCATCCTCGCGACCTGGGCCGTCATTGCGGCCGTTCTCCCGATGGCCTTCGTGAGCGGCCTGATGGGCCCTTATATGCGCCCGATCCCGATCGGCTCGAGCGCCGCCATGATCTTCTCTCTCCTGGTTGCCTTCGTGGTCACGCCGTGGGCCGCCCTGCAGATGCTCCGCGGCCACGCCAAGTCCGACCCCAACGCCGCCGGCTTTGTCGATGCCCCGCTCACTGAGGAGGAGGAGGCCGCCGATGAGACAATGCCTGACACCGCCTTCACGCGCCTCTATCAGCGCTTCATGCAGCCGCTGCTGTCGCACCGCGGTTGGCGCTGGGCGTTTCTTGTCGTGGTGGCCGCCGCCACCGTCGGCGCCATGGCCCTCGTTGGGGTTGGCGCGGTGAAGGTGAAGATGCTGCCCTTCGACAACAAGTCGGAGTTCCAGGTGATCCTCAACATGCCCGAGGGCAGCACACTGGAGCAGACTGCCCGCGTGGCCCGTGAGATGGCCGCCGCCATCCGCTCCGAGCCCGAGGTGCGCGACTACCAGGTCTACGCCGGCACCGCTTCGCCCTTTAATTTCAACGGCCTCGTTCGTCACTATTTCATGCGCCGCGGCTCCAATGTGGCCGACCTCCAGGTTAATCTCCTGCCCAAGCACGAGCGCAGCGCCCAGAGCCACGATATCGCCAAGCGCGTCCGCCCGCGACTCACCGTCATCGCGGAGAAGTTCGGCGCCGTCGTGGTCGTCGCCGAGGTGCCGCCCGGCCCGCCCGTGCTTTCCACGCTTGTCGCCGAAGTCTACGGCCCGACCGAGGACGCCCGCCTCAAGCTCGCCGCCAAGGTCCGCGACATCTACCGCGCGACGCCGGGCGTCGTTGACATCGACTGGTATGTCGAGGACCGGCAGCCCAAGACCGTTTTCCACATCGACAAGGAAAAGGCCGCGCTCCGCGGGATCACCGAGGCCGCCATCGCGCGCACCATCCAACTTGCCGTGCAGGGTTACCCGGTGACTCTGCTCCACGCGCCCGCCGACCGGGAAGACGTGAAAGTCGTCCTGGAGGTGCCTCGGGCCCAGCGCGCCCGGCCCGACGACCTGCTTGCCCTTTCCGTTCGTTCCGAGATGAACCCGATGGCCCCGCTCGTGCCGCTGCGCGAACTCGTCACCGTCGAGTCAACCCTGGGTGAGCGGAACATCTACCACAAAAACCTCCAGAACGTCACCTACGTCACGGCTGATGTCGCCGGGGTCGTCGAGAGTCCGGTCTACGCCATCTTCGCCATGAACCGCGAACTCGCGCAACTCGACGGCCGCGACTTCGGTGGCACGCAGCGCGAGGTGAAGATCTACAACGCCACGATGCCTACCGATGACCACGAACCCGCCATGAAGTGGGACGGCGAATGGCAGGTCACCCTCGAGGTCTTCCGCGACCTTGGCCTGGCCTTCGCCGCGGTGTGCATCCTGATCTACATGCTCATGGTCGGCTGGTTTAAGAACTACTCCACGCCGCTCATTGTGATGACGGTGATTCCATTCTCCCTGGTCGGCATCCTGCCCGCGCACGCCCTGATGGGCGCCTTCTTTACCGCCACGTCGATGATCGGCTTCATGGCCGGCGCCGGTATCGTGGTCCGCAACTCGATCATCCTCGTGGATTTCATCGAGCTGCGCCTCAGTCACGGCCGCACCCTGGCCGAAGCCTGCCTCGAGTCCGGCGCCGTGCGCTTCCGCCCGATGATGCTCACGGCGTTCGCCGTGGTAGTCGGCGGCCTCGTTATCCTCGCCGATCCCATTTTTCAGGGCCTGGCCATCTCCCTGCTCTTCGGCGCTATCGCCTCGCTGGTCATCAGTCCGCTCGCCGTGCCGCTCATCTACTACATGACCCACGCCGGCCGC
The DNA here is from genome assembly GCA_029945445.1 of Lacunisphaera sp. GTDB lineage: Bacteria > Verrucomicrobiota > Verrucomicrobiia > Opitutales > Opitutaceae > Lacunisphaera. The sequence continues at coordinate 163,110 of JAQSCO010000057.1, forward strand.
ACCCCCAAGCCCGCACCCGCTCCTGACGCCAACTGCGACACTCCTGCATGAACTTCCTCCTCACTCTCTTCGCCCTCCTCGCCGTTGCCTTCGTGGTGCGCACGCTCTGGCGCGCCCGTCCGCAAATCAAGCCTGAGGCCCTCCGGGCCGCGCTCAAGGCCGGTACCGCCGTCCTCATCGACGTGCGCGAGCCGTCCGAATGGCCCACCACCGGCGTGGCCAAACACGCTGCGCTCCTGCCCCTGAGCGATCTCCGCGGTTCACGCGGGCAATGGCATTCCTTCCTCGAGAGAAACCACGGCAAGCAGCTTCTTCTCTACTGCCTCTCGGGTAGCCGCTCCGCGTCCGCCGCCGCCCAGCTCCGCCGCGAAGGGCTCGATGCCCTCAATGCCGGCTCCCTCGCCGCCCTCGACCGCGCCGGTTTGCCCGTCTGCCGGCCCAAAGGTCTCCGCTGACCACCCCGTCCTTTTTCCTCAACCCCGAATCCATCCCATGAAACCCAATGTTGGCGGCATCGACCGCATCCTCCGTTACCTCGTCGGCCTCTCCCTGCTCGGCGCGGGCTTCTACTTCAAATCTTGGTGGGGCCTCGTCGGCCTCGTGCCCATCATCACCGCCACCTTCCGCTTCTGCCCGGCCTACCTGCCCTTCGGCCTGAACACCTGTGCGGTGACACCGGAGAAGAAGGCATAAGCCACCGCCGAGGCGTGCTCCTCATTCCCGGATTGCGGCCGGCGGTGCCTTGCGCCGTTGGTCGTCGGGGCTGGTTTTGACTCTCATGTGGACCTGGGCTGAATGGATTGCCGACGCGGTGCTGCGGGTGACCGGGCTGGATCCGGCGGCGGGCCCGGGCGCGGTGCTGCATTTTTTCGTCTACGATCTGTTGAAGATCACCGTGTTGATCGCCGGCGTGGCCTTCCTCATGGCGCTGATCCGCGGGGCCCTGCCGTTGGAAAAAATCCGCCGCGGCCTGGACCGTCCCGGCGGCCGGCTCCTGGGTTACCCCGCCGCGGCGCTCTTCGGCGCGCTGACGCCCTTTTGCTCCTGCTCTTCCGTGCCGGTCTTCCTCGGCTTCGTGCAGGCGCGCTTTCCCATCGGGGTGGCCTTCGCCTTCCTGATCACCTCACCGCTGGTCAACGAAATTGCGGTCGCCCTGCTGGCCGCGGTCTTTGGCTGGAAGTTCGCGCTGGCCTACGCGATGTCAGGGATCGGCCTCGGCATCGCCGGCGGGCTGACCCTCACGCTGCTGCACGCAGAACGCTGGCTGGTGCCCGGCGCCGTGGCGCCCGCGGGGGAGGAGGAAGAGGCCCCGCTGCACGGCTGGAGGGCCCGGTTGCGGGATGCCGCCGCGACCAGCGGCCACATTCTGCGCAAGATCGCGCCGTGGCTGGTGGGCTCGCTGGCGCTCGGCGCCTCCCTGCACGGGTTCGTGCCCGAGGGGTTTTTCCAGAAATTGTTTGCCGGCCGCAGTGCGTGGACGGTTCCACTGGCTTCGCTGGCCGGGCTGCCGCTCTATGTCAGCGCCAACGCGACGGTGCCGCTGCTCGAGGCCTTTGTGGCCAAGGGTGTGCCGCTCGGCACCGCGCTGGCCTTCCTGCTTTCGGCCGTGGGGGTGTCTTTGCCCGAGCTGATCATGCTCCGCAGTGTGATGACCGTCAGGTTGCTGGTGGTCTTTTCCCTGGTGGTGGTGGTGGGCACCACGCTGATTGGCTGGCTCTTCAACGCCCTGCAGTGATGCGGCCCGGGACCCGCTCCTGTAATACGGACGAACAGCTGAAGTAATTTGTGCCCGGGCAGGCCGACGCGATGCCGACTTCGGGTGGTTTCCTGCGCAGACTCGGTGCAACCAAACCACCCCATGTCAAAATTGACCGAGGCCGAATCCGCCCGGCTGCACCCCGAGACTCTCGCCCTCAGCCATGGCTTTGACCCGTGGCTGAGCGAGGGCGCCGTGAAGCCGCCGGTGTTCCTCACCTCCACCTTCGCCTTCAAGTGCGCCGCCGACGGCAAGCGTTTCTTCGCCTGGGCCCACGGCGAGGGCACACCGCCACCCCGCCGGGAGCAGGGCCTCATCTACTCCCGCATCAACAACCCGAACCTCGAGATCCTCGAGGACCGCGTCGCCGCTTGGGAGGGCATGAAGGATGCCTACAGTTTCTCGAGCGGCATGGCCGCCATCGCCACGACCCTCCTCGCCACCCACCGGCCGGGGGACGAGATGATTGTCTGCGCGCCGGTCTACGGCGGCACCGACTCACTCATCCATCATTTCCTGAAGAGCTTTGGCATCGCGGCGCACTTCGTGCCGGCGGGCGTCCATGCCCCGGCGCGGGCGGAGCCGCTGATCACGGCGCGCACCCGGTCGATCTTCATTGAGAGCCCGGCGAACCCCAACAACCGGCTCACCGACATCGGCCGCATGAAGGAACTCGCGCTGCACCATGCGCCCGCGGCGCCCGGTGCGGTCACCGGCCGTATCCTCGTGATCGTCGACAACACGATGGCGGGGCCCGTCTTCGCCCAACCCGCGAAGGTCGGCGCGGACATCGTGCTGTATTCCGCCACAAAATTCATCGGCGGTCACTCGGACGTGGTCGGCGGAATCGCCCTCGCCAACGACCCCGTCCTGCTGGCCGCCCTCGCGCAACACCGCGCGCTGCTCGGCGGCATGCCCAATCCCTACACGGCGTGGCTGCTGACCCGCTCCCTCGAGACCCTCAAGATCCGCGCCGAGCAACAGCAGCGCAACGCGCAGCACGTGGCCGTGTTCCTCGCGTCCCACCCGAAGGTGCGCCAAGTCTGCTATCTCGGACTGCTCGCGCCGGCCGACCCCGAATACGCCATCTACCGGAAACAGCACACCGGACCGGGCTCGCTCATCTCTTTCTATATCCGCGGCGGCGAGCCCGAGGCCTTTGCGTTCCTCGACCACCTCAAGGTGTTCAAGCTCGCCGTTTCGCTCGGCTCCACCGAATCGCTGGCGCAGCACCCGGCGGCCATGACCCACTCGGGGCTCACGCCGGACGACCGGTGCAGCAGCGGCATCACCGAGGATCTGGTGCGGCTTTCCATTGGGATCGAGAACCACGAGGACCTGATCTGGGACCTGCGCCAGGCCCTGGACCAGGGTGAACCTGGGCGCGCAGTTCCAGCATGAGCGATGCCCGCCGCTGCGCATGAATTGTCTTTTCCTCCTCCCAGTGACTTCCTCCTGCTGAAGGTATATACTGAACCCATGAAAACTACCCCCGCCCTTTTCCTTCTTTCCTTGCTGCTTGGTGTCCGCGTGCTGGGGATCGCGCCGGATGAACCGCTCGCCCAGTTGCAATTCACCTGGGTGGACCCCGCTGATCCCGCCGTGGCCACCATCCGGCAGGCCGGGGAGAAGACGATCCAGCTGGTCGGCGGCCGCTTGATTTCGGAGGTCAACCAGGTGCTCGCCGCCAAGGGCGCGGAGGAAGCTATTGATGTGCTGCACTTGAAAACCCTTTCGCTCCCGGCGTCGGCTCCCGGCCAGCCGGTCATCATCGCCGTCAAGCGCACCAGCCTCCGCATCCGCAACCTGGTCAATGCACCCGACAGCGCCGACCTGGCCGCGCTGATGTCTATCGAGAAGGAATTGATGGATGGCAACAACCCGCCCAAGGTACTCGTGCAGCATGTCGCAGCCTCGGGCCTGATCCCGGCAGAATGGCGCGTCTATCGGCCCATTGGTGTCGTGTCCGCCTGCCTCGTGTGCCACGGCCCCGCCGACTCACTCTTGCCCAGCGTGAAGGCCAAGCTTGCGCGGCTTTATCCCGCGGACCATGCCCTTAATTACGCCACCTACGACTGGCGCGGCGTCATCCGGGTCTCCATCGTGGCGGCCGCCGTCGCCCCCGGCAAAAAAACCCAACCCTGACCAGCATGCGCCGCCTCCTCACCCTCTTCAGCCTCAGCTTCATCACCGCGCTCGCCGCCGACGTGCCGCCAGTCACGCCGGTGGCGGCCGCCAAGCTCGTCGCCGCGGGCACAGCCGTGCTGGTGGATGTGCGCGAACCGGCCGAATGGGCCGAGACCGGCGTCGCCGCCCCGGCCGTGCTGCTGCCCAAGAGCGCGTTTGACGCAGATCAGGCGGGCGACTGGAAACCCTTCCTGGAAAAATCCCGCGGCAAGGAAATCATCCTCTACTGTCGCTCCGGCCGGCGCTCCGCCGCCGTGGCCGCGGTTCTTGCCACCCAGGGCTTCACGGTGGCCAACGCCGGCGGGTTCAAGGATTGGCAGGCGGCCGGACTGCCGGTGCGCCCGGTCACACCCCCACCACCCAAAAATTGATCGCGCTTGGACTCCTCCAGCCTGTTCGCGCAAGGTAAAGGCTATCCGGTGCCGGCGCTGGTTGAAATTATCCAGCCATGTTCCGAGGCCTGCGTGTGTTTCCAGCGCCTGCCCGGCGCCGGTTGGTCGGACTACGGCCTCTGCACGAACCCGCGGTCGGCGTCCTGCGGCTTCCCGGCGCTCATCGGCCAGGAATGCCGCGTTTACCGGCCGGCCGGGCCGGGGGCTCACCCCCGCCAAGTCTGAAGCCGGTGCGCCTGCACGAGGCACACGCAGTCCTCGCCGTCCGCCGTGTGCAGCCAGTGCAGGTCCAGCTCGGGAAAGGCCCGGTCCATGGCCAGGCGCAGGCCGCCGACCTCGAGCACCACGATGCCGTGCGGCTGCAGCCGGTCGCGTGACTGGCGCAGCAGCTTGCGGATGACATCGAGCCCGTCGCGGCCGCCGTCGAGCGCCAGCGCGGGCTCGTTCTTGAACTCGGCCGGCAGGTCGCGCAGCTCGCGCGTCGGCACATAGGGCGGGTTGCTGAGGATGAGGTCGTATTTCACGCGCGGCACGGCGTCGAACACGTCGGAGTGGAACAGCTTCACGCGCGCGGTCAGGTGGTGGGCTGCGATGTTGAACTTCGCCACCGCCGCCGCGTCGGGCGAAAGCTCGATCGCATCGATCTTCGCCGCCGGGAACTGGTGCGCGAGCAGGATGGCGAGGCAGCCCGAGCCGGTGCACACGTCGACCGCGCGCTTCACCGGTTTTTTCGCCGGCAGCCAGTGCGGCAGCTGCTCCGGGATTATTTCCAGGAAATAGGAGCGCGGGATGATGACCCGCTCGTCCACGTAGAAGCGGTGCTCGCCGAGCCAGGCCTCGCGCGTGAGGTAGGCCGCGGGCACATGCTCCTCCAGCCGGCGGCGGAACAGCGCCCCGAGGCGCGTATTTTCATCGGGCGTGGTTTTCCGGCGCAACACGGCGGGCTTGCTGTCGAGCGGCAGCTCGAGCCCGCGCAGCAGCAGGTAGAGCGCCTCGTCGTGCGCGGTGGTCGCCACCTGGCCGAGCGCGACCTTGCGCCGGGCGTATTGTTTTTCCGCCCACGAGAGCCACTCGCCGATGGTGCGGGGTTGCGTGGCCATGGCTCAGCCCTTCGGGGGCAGCGTGACGTGCTCGTGGTGGCCGATGTGCTCGGGGCAGTAGCACTCGTCGCCGGCGCACTTGGAACAGTAGCGGAAGTCCATCGCGGGATCCGAGACGTCGGTCTTGCCGCAGACGTGGCAGCGGTGGCGCGGATCGCGGTCGTTGCGCTCCTTGGCGAACTGCTGGGCCTGCCACTCCATCCGCCGGCGGCCGGACTTGATCGAGAGCACGATGTCGCGCGAGAAGAAGCAGAGGAAATTGCCGACCGACGCCAGCACCATGAGCCGCTGCGACAGGTCGCCGACAGCCACGAGGTAGGCGTAGCCGAGCCACTGCAGGAGCGCCAGCCACTTGATCTTCACCGGCAGGATGAAGAAGATATACATCACGAAATCCGGGTTCAGATAGGCGAACGCCAGGAACACCGTCGCCGCGATGTAGCCGTTGGTGGCGTATTCGCTGGGCGTGATGAACGACACCGCGACCGTGAGCAGCCAGCCGAGGAAGATGAAGGCGTTGAAGCGGAAGACGCCCCAGTGGTGCTCGAGCGCGCTGCCCATCAGGTAGAAAAGATACCACCCGAACGCCAGGAAGATGGCGCCCGTCATCGTGATCGAGGTCACCGGCGGCACGAAGATGAACGTGAAGGGCCGCCAGATCTGCCCGGTCAGCACCGCGTCGGGCCGCAGCATGATCCGCTCGACGTCGAAGCCGCCGAACATCGCCAGGGCGAGCACGATCAGCTGCCCGGCCACGAGGTAGAGCGAGAGATCGTTGAGCGCGAGGCGCCCGAGGGCGCGTTCGAGGCGGGTGAGGAGCGGCATGACTCCTTACTTCTCGGTCTTCGGCGCCATCTGGTCGAGCAAAGTTTGCTTTTGCTTCAGCAGCACGCCCTCGGTGACCGTGGTGAGCAGGGCGGAGGCGCGGTCCTTCTGTCCCTTTTTGATCAACACATTGGCCGCCTGCAGCCGGATCGTCTGCTGCTCGACGCCGGGCTTGGCGCGCTCCTCGAGCGCGGCCCAGACCTTGAGGGCGTCATCCCACTGCGGCGTTTCCAAATCGTAGTAGGCTTCGGCGGCACGGTAGGCGTAGGCGAATTTGTCCGGCGCCAGCTCCGCCGCCTTGCGGAAGGCCTCGAGCATGGCCCGGTCGAGCGCGGGCCGGGTGAACTGCCCGGTGCGGATGAATTCATCACGACCCTCCGTGAGGAGCAGGCCGAAGTGATAATGGTAGAGCGGCTCTTTCGGCTCGAGATCGAGCGCGGCCATGATCCATGGCAGGGCCTCGACGGGCTTGCCGTCCTCCGCGAGGTGCTTGGCGAGCTGGTTTTTCACGACCGGGATGTGTGGGTCGAGCTTGTTGGCCTTGAGCAGGATTCCGACCGCCTCCTTGGTCATGCCGACCTGGCCGAGCAGCATCCCGTAGGCGACGTAGGCCGGGGCGAACTCCGGGCTCTTCTGGATGAGAATGTCGTAGCTGTTGACGACGTTCTGCAGTTCCCCGCGCAACCGCGCTTCGTCAAGGTGCTCGCCCTCGGCACTGGCGCGGGCGAGGATGTCCCACTGGCGCGCCACGATCTCCTTGAGGGACTTTTCCGCAAGGGTCTCGGCGGGCGCCGCCGGGGCCAGCCAGAGCAGCCCGGCCAGCAACCAGCCGAGGCGCGCGGTGTTTTTTCCAAAATATCTCATGCCGCTACGACATGGAGTCCGCCGGTTCGTTCAAGGATTTATGCCGGAACCGGGCCGGGGCTCATTTAACCCGAACGGCACGTGCCAGATGGCACCATCCCTGCTATCTTGGAGTCAGTCACCTGACTATTGCTTTCAAGGAACTCCCCAAGGTTAGAGCTAGAGTTCTTTGACTTTTGGTTGCTCCGGCGCGAGGCCGCCGGATCGACCGGGACCTGTGTCCTTGCTGTTGGACAACCGGCAACGCGTGCTGGCGAGCACGCCGCGCCGGGCCGAGCCCCAAAACTCGACTTTCACCGTCGGTCAGCCGTTCTGCGGCCGGCCGGGGGTGGAACGGGGCGTTCGTCTGCGGCCATTCCGGCCGGTGGTGGCGCCTTGCCTGAAACAGAAAACAACCCCCGCCTCACCGCGGGGATTAAAGCCAATGAACACAAAGTCCAAACTCGCCCTCAGCCTCGGTCTGCTCGTGGTGCCCCTCGCCTTGGTGGCGAAGTCGCCCGAGAGGGCCTATGTCGAGTCCTACCAGGGTCGCTCGGGAACTCCGGTGCCCGTCTCGGTCGTCACGCCCGAGGTCGCAACCCGGTTCGCGGGCCAGCTGGTAATGCTCGAGTTCGTCGTTGATCCGACAGGCAAGCCGACGCACCTCGCGTCGGCCACGCCCGGCGCCGACGCCGAACTGGTGGCCGCGGTCGCCGCCGCCGTCGCGCAGTGGAAATTCGCCCCTGCGCTCGTCGACGGCAAGCCCGTGGCCCGCAAGGTCGTGTTGCCGGTGAACATTGTCGACAGTCTCGACAATGCCAGCCGGCTCGCGATGCGCTAAACAGTGAACCAGTAAACCACCAGGGCCGTCCTTCGCGTCAGCGGGGGGCGGCCCTGTCATTTTGGGCCGGCGGCGCGAGCAGCCGGGCGAATTCCTCCGTCTTGATCTCGCGATAAAGCTGCTGCTGGAAAAGATAGCTCGCGGCCTGGTAGTAACTGACCGCCTCCCTCGCGAAGGCCGGGTCGAGCGGCTCGTCCGTCAGCGTGTAACTGGTGCGGTCGTAGAGGTATTGGTTTTGCCGCCGGACCGGCGTCAGCACGAGGAAGTCATCATCCTTCAACAGGCCGAGTTTCTGATAGGTCCCGACGAGGACGCGCGCTTCCTTCGGGTCGGTCGCCCGGACATCGCGGCCAAAAAAGCGGCTCGGGTAGCTCCAGTTCAGCAGGCCGAGCAGCGTTGGTGCATAATCCACCTGGCTGGTGAGCTCGCGGATGTGGCCGGGCGCGATCTGCCCGCCGGGCGCGAAGATGATGAGCGGGATGTGGTAGTTCTGCACCGGCAGCGCCGTCTTGCCGGCGCTCGAGGCGCAGTGGTCGGCCACGATCACGAACACGGTGTTCTTGAACCAGGGCTTCGCGGACGCGTCGCGGATGAACTTGCCGATCGCGTAGTCCGTGTATTTCACCGCGCCAGCCCGGCCGGAGGTCTTCGACGGGAGGTCGATCCGACCCGCGGGGAAGGTGTAGGGCCGGTGGTTCGACGTCGTCATCACGAAATAATGGAACGGCTTGCCGCCCGCCGTGCTCGCGTCGGCCTCGCGCAGCGTCCAGCGGAAGAGATCCTCGTCGCACACGCCCCAGACGTTGGCGAAGGTGATGTCCTCCTTGGGCACGCCGGTGCGGTCGATCACGCGGTAGCCGTTGTGCCCGAAAAAGTAGTTCATGTTGTCGAAGTAGCCGAAGCCGCCGTAGATGAACGCCGTGTCGTAGCCCTTGGCGCGGAAGACGGAGCCGAGCGTGAACATGTCCTCGTTCTTCGGGCGCTTGACGAGCGAGCGGCCGGGCGTCGGCGGCACGGCGAGCGTGAGCGCCTCCATGCCGCGGTCCGTGCGCGTGCCGGTCGCATAGAAATTGTCGAACACGAGGCTCTGTCCCGCGATCTCCGCGAGGTTGGGCGTGAGGTTCGAGGCGCGGTTGAAGATGCTGAGGAAATCCGCGCTCAGGCTCTCGACCGTGATCTGGATGACGTTGGGCCGCAGCTCGGCGCCCTCGTGGCGCACGACGCGCAGCGTGTCCCGCGCCTCCGGGCCGGAGGGAAAGCTGGCGGACTTGTCGCGCGCGATCTCGCGCCGCACGGTGGCGAAGGCCTCGTCGACCGGCCGCGTCAGGTAGAACTGCTCGTAGGCGAGCTCGTTGTCCTTGAAGGCGGAGAAAAGCGACCAGAGGCCGTTTTTCGCCAGCTCGCGGTTGAAGTTGTTCCGGAAGGCCGGCAGCCAGTCGTCATCCAGCACCGCGCCGAACACCAGCGGCACCACGAACCAGACCGCGCCGGCCCTCAGGCGCCGGGCGACGGGTTCGGGTGGCGCGGTGAACCACTGCGCCGGCAGTCCCGAGCGCACGACGATCCAGTGCAGGACGACCGCCAGGGCGCCGACCCCGCTGAAGATCAGCGGCAGGTTGTAGGATTCGCGGATGTTGCCGATGACCTCGGTCGTGTAGACGAGGTAGTCCACCGCGATGAAGTTGAACCGCACCCCGAATTCATCCCAGAACGTCCACTCGGACACCGTGCCGAAAAGCAGGAGGTAGATGAGGCCGAAGCCGAACAGGTGCGCGAGCGCCTGCTGCCAGCGCCGCGCGAACCAGCCGGCGGGCAGGAACGTGAGCAGCACCACCAGCGGCAACGCGGCGAAAGCGGCCGCCCCCAGATCAAACAGCATGCCCCAGCCGAATGCCGCCAGCAGGCTCAGCGTCCAGGTGGCGTCGTGCCCGGCCTTGGCCAGCAGCGCCAGCCGGGTGAGAAAGGATATCCCGGTGAAGACCGCGTAGAAAATAATCAGCCCGCCATGGCGGCGGGGCAAATAGCGGGCAAGGAAACGGCGGAACGGACTGGTGGCGTTGTTCAATTCTGGCGTGGTTGCCGGCACAGGGATCCGCGCCGGGGATTGAAATCAGGCGGCACTGTCGACTCGCCCGCGGCCAAAGACAAGACTGTGTCGGGCCGGCGTTTGCCGGGGCGCCGAACCGGGCGCGGGAGTCATCCACCGGCGGCCGGTTCCAGAAAATACTTGCACCCCGCCCTGCCCGCCCCCATCAAAACGCCCCTCCACCCATGGTTCTCAACCATCACCACCATCATCTGAGCTAGCCTTCCCGACACGGGAAGGCCGGATGCGCCTTGCCCGTGGCTGATGGAAAAACGAATTTCCCAACCCCCGGCCGGTGCAAACCGCCGGGGGTTTTTGTTGCCCCGGTTCCGGCCCTCGCTCCGTGTCACCGGCCCGACCGGGCCTCGCCTTCCCCCTCCCTTTCCCTTTCACTCCTCCTCCCTTCCGCCATGCCGCCCATCACCCCGCCCAAAGACCGCCTCCGGCTCGCCATCCAGAAGAGCGGCCGCCTCTCCACCGACTCGCTTGAGCTGCTGAAAAACTGCGGCATCCGCGTGAAGTCCCCCAAGGAGAAGCTGCTCCTCCACGCCGAGAATTTCCCCATCGATATCCTTTTCGTCCGCGATGACGACATCCCGCAGCTCGTCATGGACGGCGTGTGCGACCTCGGCATCGTCGGCACCAACGTCCTCGAGGAGGCCGCGCTCGAGCGCCGCACGACCGGGACCGCGGGCGGCTACTTCGTCGAGCGGGCGCTGGATTTCGGCGGCTGCCGCCTCGCCCTCGCCCTCCCCGAGGAGCGCGCCTACGCCGGCCTGAAGGACTTGCAGGGCCTGCGCATCGCCACCTCCTACCCGCAGCTCACGAAGCGCTACCTCGATGAGCAGAAGATCAAGGCGGAGGTTGTCTACCTCAGCGGCTCGGTCGAGATCGCCCCGCGGCTCGGCCTCTCCGACGCCATCTGCGATCTCGTCGCCAGCGGCTCCACCCTCGAGGCGAACAAGCTCCGCGCGGTCGAGACCATCTTCAAGAGCACCGCGGTGCTGCTCCGCAACGCCCGCGAGATCAACGCCGAGAAATCGCACGCCCTGGAGATCCTGCTCCGCCGCCTCGACGGCGTGCAGAAGGCCGCCGACACGAAATACATCATGCTCCATGCCCCCAAGGCGAACCTGGCGGAGATCAGGAAACTCCTGCCCGGCTCGGAGAACCCCACCATCCTACCGCTCGCCGGCGACGACACCAAGGTCGCCCTCCATGCGGTCTGCTCGGAAGCCGTCTTCTGGGAGACGATGGAGTCCCTTAAAAAAGCCGGCGCCAGCAGCATCCTCGTGCTGCCGATCGAGAAGATGATGCTCTGATTATCCCATGGATTTCCTCGTCTGGAAAAACCTCTCCGCGTCCCGCCGCGCCGCCGCCCTCCAGCGGCCGGCGCAGGCGGCGCAGCCGTCCGTCGCCGCCGCCGTGCGCGCGATCATCGCGGCCGTGCGCCGCGACGGCGACGCGGCGTTGCGCCGGCTGACGCGGAAGTTCGATGGTGTCGACCTGCGGGCGTTGCGCGTGACCGAGGCTGAGTTCGCCGCCGCGGACAAAGCCCTCGGCCGCGCCGACAAGGCCGCGCTGCGCACGGCCTACCTCAACATCCACACCTTTCACGCCGCCCAGCGGCTGCCCGACCTGCGCATCGAGACCGCGCCGGGCATTGTCTGCGAGAAAATCACGCGCCCCATCGGCCGCGTCGGCCTCTACGTGCCGGGCGGCAGCGCGCCCCTGCCGTCGACCGCGCTGATGCTCGGCGTCCCGTCGCAGCTCGCGGGCAATCCCGTGCGCGTGCTCTGCACGCCGCCGGATAAATCCGGCCGCATCAACCCGTGGATCCTTTGCGCCGCGCGGCTGTGCGGCATCAGCGAAGTCTACAAGCTCGGCGGCGCGCAGGCGATCGCCGCCCTGGCGTTCGGCACCGCCCGTGTCCCGAAGTGCGACAAGCTCTTCGGCCCGGGCAATGCGTTCGTCACCGAAGCCAAGCTGCAGGTGTCGCGCGATGCCGGCGGCGCCGCGTTCGACCTGCCGGCCGGGCCGTCCGAGCTGCTCGTCATCGCCGACAACCGCGCCAACCCCGCGTTCGTCGCTGCCGACCTGCTCTCGCAGGCCGAACACGGCCCGGACTCGCAGGTGGTGCTCGTCGCATTTTCAAAAAAATTCGCCGCCCGCGTCCTGCAGGCACTGACCAAGCAGCTGGCCACCCTGCCCCGCGCCACGATCGCGCGTTGCGCCCTGGAGCGCAGCCGGATTTTCCTCGCAACCAGTCGCGATGAGGCGGTCGAGATCGCCAACCGCTACGCACCCGAGCATCTCATCCTGCAGGTGGCCAACCCGCGCGGGCTGCTCACGGCCATCACCACCGCCGGCTCGGTTTTTCTCGGCGACCTGACGCCCGAGTCGCTCGGCGATTACGCCAGCGGCACCAATCACGTCCTGCCGACCTACGGCTGGGCCCGCGCCTGCAGCGGCCTGGGCTTGGCGGATTTCCAGCGCACCCTGACGGTGCAGACCGCCGGGGCGGCCGGCCTGCAGAATCTCGGCCCGGTTGTTGAGCGCCTCGCGCTTGCCGAGGGCCTCGCTGCCCACCAGCGCGCCGTGCGCGTGCGCCTCGACAAGATTTCCCGATGAACGCCGCCGATTCCGTCCTCCAACTCGTCCGTCCCGACATCCTCGCGCTCACGGCCTACAGCTCCGCGCGCAAGGAGTCCAAGGGCGGCCGCGTCTGGCTCGATGCCAACGAGAATCCGGAAACGCCCTCGGTGCACCAGCCGCTGTTCAACCGCTACCCGGAACCGCAGCCGGCCGAACTCGTCGCACAGCTCGCCACGCTCTACGGCGTCGCGCCCGCCCAAGTGCTCGTCACGCGCGGTTCCGACGAGGGCATCGACCTTCTGCTCCGCACTTTTTGCCGCGCCGGACAGGACGCCATCCTGATCACGCCGCCGACCTACGGCATGTATGTCGTCGCCGCCGGCATTCAGGGGGCGCGCACCATCACCGTGCCGCTCATTCGCGAAAAGAATTTCGCCCTCGATGCCGAGGCTGTGCTTCGCGCCGTCACTCCGGAAGTAAAGCTCGTCTTCCTCTGCTCGCCGAACAACCCGACCGGTGGCCTGCTCGAGCGCGCCGCGGTGCTGTCGCTCGTCCGCGCACTCGCCGGCCGCGCTGTCGTGGTCGTCGACGAGGCCTACGTGGATTTCTCCGGTCAACCCAGCCTCGCCGCCGAGCTCGCGGCGAATTCCAACCTGGTCGTCCTCCGCACGCTCTCCAAGGCCTACGGCCTGGCCGGCGCGCGCGTCGGCACCACGATCGCCGATCCGGCCGTCATCAGCGTGCTGCAAAAGGTCATCGCCCCCTACCCGGTGCCGGCCCCGGTTTTGCAAGCCGCGCTCGCCGCCCTCACGCCCACCGGGCTCACCGCGGCCCGCGAGTCCGTTGCTCGCCTTGTGGCCGAGCGCGGTCGCCTCGCCGCCGCGCTGGCTCGCCTGCCCGCCGTCAAGCGCGTGTGGCCGAGCGACGCCAATTACCTGCTCGTCGCGGTCGCCGATTCCGCCCGCACGATGGCCGCCGGTCGCGCCACAGGCGTTGTCTGGCGCGACCGCAGCAAGGACCTTCCCCATCACATCCGCATCACCGTCGGCACCGCCGAGGAAAACAACGCCACCCTGGAGGTTTTGTCCCGTGTCTAAAAAAATCCTGTTCATTGACCGCGACGGCACGCTCATCATGGAGCCATTCGACCAGCAGATTGACCGCCTCGACAAGTTCGCGCTCGCGCCCGACTGCGTTCCCGCGCTGCTCCGGCTGCGCGACGCCGGCTGGAAGTTCGTCATGGTCACCAACCAGGACGGGCTCGGCACGCCGAGTTTCCGCGAGGAGGAATTCAAGCCGCTGCAGAAGCTGCTCATCGACATCCTTGCCTCGCAGGGCATCGCGTTCGAGGCCGTGCGCGTCTGCCCGCACACCGCCGCCGACCGCTGCGATTGCCGCAAGCCCAAGACCGGCCTGCTGACCGACTACCTCAAGGCCACCGACTGGTCGCGCGCGTTGTCCGCCGTCATCGGCGACCGCGAGACCGACGTGCAACTTGCCCAAAACCTCGGCATCCGCGGCCTGCGCTACGATCCCAAGACTCTCGGGTGGGCGGAAATCGCCCGCCGGCTCGTCGATGCGCCGCGGCGCGCGACCATCGTCCGCAACACCAAGGAAACCAAGATCACCGTCTCGGTCGACCTCGACAACGCCGCGCCGGCGCAGCTCGCCACCGGCATTGGTTTCTTCGACCACATGCTCGAGCAGATCGCGAAGAATGCCGGCATCGGCCTCGCCATCAAGTGCGACGGCGACCTCGAGATTGACGAGCACCACACCGTCGAGGATGTCGGCATCGCGCTCGGCCTGGCGCTGAAGCAGGCGCTCGGCGACAAGCGCGGTGTGGGTCGCTACGGTTTCGTGCTGCCGATGGACGAGGCGCAGGCGCAGGTCGCGCTTGACCTGAGCGGCCGCGCCTACTTCACGTTCGAGGGCAAGTTCCCGCGGGACGTCGTCGGCGAACTGCCGACCGAGCTCGTGCCGCACTTCTTCCGCTCCGTCAGTGATTCCCTCCTCGCCACGCTGCAGATGAGCGTGCGGGGCGACAACACGCACCACATGGTCGAGACGCTCTTCAAGGGCTTCGGCCGCGCGCTGCGGCCCGCCCTCGCGCGCGGCGCCGGCAGCGAGATTCCCAGCACCAAGGGCGTCCTCTGATGCTGGCAATCGTCGACAGTGGCGGCGCCAACATCGCCTCCGTGCGCTTCGCGCTGGAGCGGCTCGGCGTGCGCAGCGAACTCACGGCCGACCCCGCGGTCATCCGCGCGGCCGAGCACGTCATCCTCCCCGGCGTCGGTTCCGCGGTCGAAGGCATGAAGCGCCTGCAGGCCAAAGGCCTCGTCGACTGCGTGCGCGGCCTCACCCAGCCGGTGCTCGGCGTCTGCCTCGGCATGCAGCTGCTCTTCGATAATTCCGAGGAAGGCCCGACCGAGACCCTCGGCCTGGTTCCCGGAACCGTGGCGCTGCTGCCCGCCTCGCCGGACATCACGGTGCCGCACATGGGCTGGAACACCATCCTCACCGCCCGGGAGGATGGCCTGCTCGCCGGCCTCGGGCCGGACGCGCGCTTCTACTTTGTCCACAGCTACGCCGCCCCGGTGAACGCGTTCACCGTCGCCAGCTGCGACCACGGCACGCCGTTCACGGCGATCGTGCAGCGCAATAATTTCACCGGCGTGCAGTTCCACCCCGAGCGGTCCGGCGCCGCCGGTGCCCGGCTGTTGAAAAACTTCGTGGAGGGCCGCGGATGACTCCGGATCTCTGTAACGTATTATATTACACCTTTCCCGCGCCATGATCATCTATCCCGCCATCGACCTGCGCGGCGGCCGCGTCGTGCGCCTGACCGAGGGCCGGTTCGACCAGGAGAAATCCTACGGCGACGACCCGCTCGCGGTCGCGAAGGATTTCGCCGCGGCCGGCGCCACGTGGCTGCATGTCGTCGACCTCGACGGGGCCAAGGATCCGACGCAGCGTCAGGTCGCCCTCGTGGAAAAGATCGCCCGCGGCAGCGGTCTGCGCATGCAGACCGGCGGCGGCATCCGCGACGAGGCCCAGCTCGCGGCGCTCCTCGCCGCCGGCGCGGAGCGGGTGATCGTCGGCAGCCTCGCGGCGAAGCAACCGGAACTCGTCCGCGGCTGGTTGAGGAACTTCGGCGCGGAGCGCATCATTCTCTCGCCCGACGTCCGCCTCGACGCCGACGGCACGCCGCGCGTCGCCGCGGCTGGCTGGCAGGAAAGCACCGGGCAGGCGCTGGATGATTTCCTCAATGGTTTCCTCGCCGCGGGCCTGGTTCACATCCTGTGCACCGACATCAGCCGTGACGGCAAGCTGACCGGCCCGAACACCGCCCTCTACGCACAGCTCGTGAGGAAATTCCCCTCCTTGCAAATCCAGGCCTCGGGTGGCGTGTCGTCGCTCGACGACCTGCGCGGCCTGAAACCGACCGGCAGCGCGGGCGTGATCGTCGGCCGCGCGCTCTACGAGAAGAAGTTCACGCTGCAGGAGGCGCTCGCATGCTAGCCCGCCGCATCATTCCCTGCCTCGATGTGCGCGACGGCCAGGTCGTCAAGGGCCGGCAGTTTCGCGACCACGAGGTCGTGGGCGACATCATCGAGCTCGCGCAGTGTTACCGCGACGAGGGCGCCGACGAACTGGTCTTCTACGACATCACCGCCAGCAGCGACGGCCGCACGGTCTCGACCGAGTGGGTGACCCGCGTGGCCCGGGTGCTCGACATCCCGTTCTGCGTGGCCGGCGGCATCCGCTCGCTCGACGGCGCGCGCCAGATCCTGCACGGCGGAGCGGACAAGATCTCCCTCAACTCGCCCGCCCTCGAAAATCCCGCGCTCATCACGGAGCTCGCCACGGAGTTCGGCTCGCAATGCGTCGTGGTCGGCATCGACAGCCGGCAGGAAGCGGGCGACTATTTCGTGAAGCAATACACGGGCGACCCGAACAAGACGCAGCCCACGCGCTGGCGGACCATCGACTGGGCGCGCGAGGCGCAAAAGCTCGGCGCCGGCGAGGTGGTCTTGAATTGCATGAACCAGGACGGCATGCGCCAGGGCTACGATCTCACGCAGCTCAAGCTCGTGCGCGCGGAGCTGGGCATCCCGCTCGTGGCCTCGGGCGGTGCCGGCCGCATCGCCCACTTTCATGATGTCTTCCGCCTGGCCGGGGTGGACGGCGCGCTCGCCGCGTCGGTTTTCCACAAGGGCATCATCAAGATTCCCGCCTTAAAAGAACAACTTATCGCCGACGGCATATCCATCCGCCCATGAAATCACCCAAAATCAACTGGAAGAAAAATGCCGGCCTCGTGCCGGCCATCGTGCAGGACGCCGCCACCTTGCAGGTGCTGATGCTCGGCTACATGAACGGCGCGGCCCTGAAGCAGACGCTGCGCACGAAGAAGGTCACTTTTTTCAGCCGCCGCAGGCAGCGGCTCTGGGTCAAGGGCGAGACCTCGAAGAATTTCCTGCACCTCGTGGACCTCAAGGTGGATTGCGACAACGACACGCTGCTGGTCACCGCGCGCGCCGACGGCCCGACGTGCCACCGCGGCACGCCCAGCTGCTTCGGTGCCGGCGGCGCGAGCGGCGTGGGTTTCCTGGCGCAGCTCGAGCGGACGATCAACGCCCGCATCAAGCGCGGCGACCAGAAGAGCTACACCGTGCGCCTGGCCAAGGAAGGCGTCGCCCGCGTCGCGCAGAAGGTCGGCGAGGAGGGCGTCGAGACGGCGCTGGCCGCGCTCAGTGCCGGCCGCAAGGAATTCGCCGGCGAGGCCGCGGACCTGCTCTACCACCTCATCGTGCTGCTGCGCGTGAAGAAGATGGCGCTCGCCGACGCGCTGGCGGTGCTCGAAAAGCGTCACGCCGGCTAACGGGACCCGGGGAAACACGGCAGTTGTAACCCGGGGCGCCTTGCGCACGCTGGTGGCCTCTTGTCGTGATGTCCGCGTTTCGCTTCATCCTTCTCTCGTGCCTGCTGGGCGGCGCGCCGGCCCTGGCCGCGCCCAAGGAAGCCGGCCCGCGCACCGGCCGTTGGGCGCACGAGGATTTTGCGCAGAAACCGGACGGCCGCGTCGTCTGGGGCCGGTTGGACAACGGCTTCCGCTACGCCCTGCTGCCACATCGCGGGGCGCCGGGCCGCGTGGCCATGAAGCTCATCGTGCTCACCGGCTCGATGGACGAGCGCCCGGACGAATTGGGTGTGGCCCATTTCATCGAGCACATGTCCTTCCATGGCACGCGCGAAATGGACGAGACCGCGATGCTGTCCCTGTTCCGCCGGGCGGGACTCGAATACGGCAGCGACGTGAACGCTCTCACCACCTTCGACTACACGGCCTACAGCCTGGATTTCAGCGATAACAACCCGGCGCTGCTGGCCGACGGCGTGCGCTGGTTCCACGGGATCAGCGATGGCGTGACCTTCGCCCCCGAGGATATCGGCCGCGAGCGGCGGGTTATCTTTGCCGAGAAGCGCAGCCGCGACAGCCTGGCCGGCCGGCAGACGCAGTCCTCCCTGCCGGTCATTTTCAAGGGGCTGCCGTTCGCTGATCGTGTGCCCATTGGCACCGAGGCGACGCTGAATGCGCTGCGCCGGGATAATTTTCTGGAATTCTACCGGCGCGGCTACCGGCCCGACCTGATGGTGTTTGTGGTTACGGGCGACATCCAAGCCGCGGAGATGGAGGCACTCGTGCGCGCCCGGTTCGGCCGGCTGGTGCGGCCCGCCACCCCGGTTCCCGCGCGCGCCGAGGGTCGCCCGGAGATCAAGGAGCTGCGCGCGGGCGTCCTGCGCATTCCCGGCGTCGGCAACGCCCGGGTCGTGGCGGCCTGCGCCGCGCCGCTGCCGGTGACAGCGGAGGCCCGCAAGGCGGCCGTCGAGGCCGAGCAGCGTGGGTTCGTGATGGAATTGTTTGCCAACCGGCTCCCGTTCCTTTTGCCCGGGCTGGGCGGCCACGAGGCGGAGGACCGCCCCCTGCTGCATTACGGGTCGGTCATGGCCGCGGTCATGACCCCCGGCGCGACCTGGTCCGACGGCCTGCTCGGGCTGGACCTTGCGGTGCGCGAGACCCTCCGCCGCGGTTTCGAGCCGGCGGAAATCGAACCGGTGCGCCAGCGCAATCTTACTCTGGCCGCCCATCAGGCCGAACAGGTGCCCGTGCTGGACCCGGTCGACCTCTGCAACGCGCTGCTCGAGTCCATCACCGCGCATGCGGTTTACGTGGGACCCGAGACCGCCTACGAATGGACGCGGAGCTGGTTGCAAAAACTGACCGCCGCGGACGCCAACCAGATCTTCCGCGGCCTGTGGAACCCCGAGGCCATGGCCTACTATGTCAGCGGCGACATCAGCCTGCAGCTGAACTCCGCCACGATCCTGAAGACTGTGCAGAAGCACCGCCGCGGCGAACTGCCCTACCTGCTGCCAGCCCCGCCGAAGGACCTGGTCTTCAAGCTCGAACGGCCCGGCCCGGCCACGCCGGTGGTCGAGCGGCGCGAGCGGCCCGACCTCGGGGCGCGCCTGCTGCGCTTCGGCAACAACGTCCGGTTGAATTTCGTGCCCAACCGCCAGGAGCCGGGCCTCGTGCGCACCATCGTGCGCATCGGGCCGGGCCTGCTCAGCATGCCCGGCCGCAAGCCCGCGCTGAAGGAGTTCGGCCTGAACACGCTGCTTGCGAGCGGCACGGTCTATTACCAGGCCGACCAACTGGGGCAGATCATCGGCCGGCGCTTCCTCTCGTTCAGTTTCGACGTGGCGGACAACGACGCCTTCGCCTTCCGCGGCACCATGGGCGCCGAAAACCTTGAGACCTTCCTGGGGCTGACGACCGAGATCCTGCGCCAGCCGAAGTTCAACCCCTACACCCACGAGAGCGAACGGGCGCAAGCCTACCTGAACCGCGCCTCCAGCGAGATGGGGATGGGCCAGGGCCAGCGCGAGATGATGGATCTTTTGTTCCAGGGCGACGCCCGCTTCATGTCCAGCACCCCGCTCGACTACATCTCGCTGGGCGTGGCCGATGTGCGCCGTTGGATGGAATCGCCCCTGACCCAGGGTTACGTGGAGGTGACCATCGTCGGCGACGTGACGGAAGAGGCCGTGACCGCCATCATGGGTCGCACCCTGGCGACCCTGGCCCCGCGCGCGGCGGAGAAAATCCTGGCGGAAACACCCCCGCCGGTGCGGATGACGGCCCCCGCCGGTTACCAGCGCGTCGAGTTTGTCGGGGAGCTCAACGTCGGGGTGGTCGCCGGCAACTGGCCGGTGGAGGGGGCCCTGGACGCCCGGGCCCAGGCTGCGCTGCAGGTGATGATAAAAATTCTCGAACTGCGGGTGCGCAGCGCGGTGCGCGAGAACCTCGGGCTTTCCTACAGCCCGATGGCCAACTTCACGCCGTTCGGCGCGTATGCGGATTTCGGCCTGGTGCAGACCACCGCCGACTGCACCCCGTCCGATGCGCCGGAGGTGGCCCGGGCGGTCGAGGCCGCGGCCGCCCAATTCGCCGCCGAGGGCGCCACCGCGGAGGAGCTGGATGGCGCCCGCGGCATCGTCCGCCGCCAGTTGCGGCGGGCTTTCCGCGACAACGACTTTCTCGTCAACGTGCTCAAGCGGGCGCAGGAGAATCCCGGCCGGATCGCCGAGGTGGAGGCCTTGCACAACGGCCTCGTGGACCGGCTGACCCTGGAGGAAGTCAATGCGTGGGCGGCCAAGATCCTGCCCGCGACCAATTGCCGGACCGTCGCGATCGTGCCCAAGGCCTTCGTGGGGATTTTTCAGACCACGCCCTAGCATACCCCGTCAGCTTGTCGTTCTGGGCGAGGCGAAGAATCCAGCAGGATCCGCCCCTGCGCCACTGGATCCTTCGCTTCGCTCAGGATGACAGGCCGTTTGGAACCGGGATCAGTTCTTCGCCGGATCGGCCACCACGGTGGCGGTGAGCTTGAAGCGGACCTTCACTTCCGGGTTCACCGTGAAGAGCAGCGCCTTGCGGATGACCTTCAGGTTCCAGTTGCGGTAGTCGAGGGTGGTTTCGCCGGTGAGCGTGTAGCTGCCGTCCGCCTTCACGAGGTTGACGGGGAACTCGATGCGGTCGATCGCGTCGTGAAAACTGAGCCGGCCGGAGGCCTGGCCCTGGCCGTCGGGCGTGATCGCGAGGTTGCCGAGCTCGAAGCGCCCCTCGGGGCTGCCGCCGCCCAGCCACTTGATCATGTCGGCGTCGCGGGTGTCGTTGCCGGACTTGAGGTCGGCGAACTTGAAGGTGAAGACCGCGCCCTTGATCTTGCCGGCGTCGTCGACCGTCAGCTTGGCCTCGAAGCGGTCGAGGTGCGCGGTGAAGTTCTTGGTCGCGTCGACGTCCACGTCCACGAAGGAGCGGCTGCGGTCGACTTTGAGGGAATGCTCGGCGGCCAAGAGGGCGAGCGGCAGCAGGAAGAGCAGGGTGAGACGCGGGGCTAGTTGCATGGGCGGGGAGTGTGCTGGTCCAAGGTCAGACCGCAAATCCTAGTTTGGGTGCCCCCGGGGAGTTTACCCCGGTTCGGCAGGCTTGCGCCGGCCCGCCGCCCGCCGCAGTGTCACCGCCCATACCACACCCCATGGCCACCCCGAGGAAGTCCGCCGACCAGTGGTTTGCCGAGTATGGCGAGAGCCATCAGGACCACACCAACGAGACGATCCACTGGATCTGCGTGCCGGTCATTTTTTTCACCGTGCTCGGGCTGCTTTGGTCCATCCCGGTGCCGGCGCTGATCGCCGGGCCGCTGCCGTGGTTCCGCTGGGTGCACCCGGCGCTGATTGCGGCCATGCTTTTCTACTTCCGGCTGTCCGTGCCGCTGGCCTTCGGGCTGCTGGGTTTCGTGGCGTTCTGCGTCTTCCTCCTGGAACTGCAGTCCCTCTTCTGCCCCTTCCCCATCTGGAAGAGCAGCCTGATCCTTTTTGTCGCCGCGTGGATCGGCCAGTTCATCGGCCACAAGATCGAGGGCGAGAAGCCGTCCTTCCTCAAGGACGTGGTCTTCCTGCTCATCGGCCCGGCGTGGCTGATGCACTTCATTTATAAGAGGCTGAAGCTCGAGTATTGATTTGCCCTGGCGGCGGGGCCATCCGCCCCGCAGGCCACTGGCCTCGACTGCGACCACTCCGCTTTGCCGGACTTCCGTTCTCCTTGCTCTGTCTTCTGGTTTACCCCCGCCCGCCGCGGAGCACGACGACGTTGGCGAGGTCGTTCTTCTCAAACTCGTCCCAGTAGCGCGCCTCGATCTTCTTGAGCCGCTCGTCGCTCGACGGCGGGGGCTCGACGCCGGGGGTCTCCAGCCCGCGCTTGACCGAGTCGCCGGCGAGATCGCGGTCGGCCATGCGTGCCACCAGTTCGTGCCAGAAGACATCGTTCTGGAACTCGTTCTGGATCTCCCGCACGCGCTCGTCCTCCGACAGCTTGGGGGCCGGCTGCAGCGAGCCGTCCTCGTGCTTCTCCACCAAGTCGGCGCAGCCCGCGTCCACCGCCAGGTCCAGCAGCTTCTGGTCGAAGCCGAAGTAGCGCTTCGCCGCGGCCGTGTCCTCCCCCTGGTAGCTGGTGACAACCCACATGCCCAGATGCACGAGTTCGAGCAGGTGGCGGTATTCCTTGGCGGTGAAAGAGGCTTTCATCACCGCCCACCCTTGCCCGCCCGCCCCGCCCCGCAAGCGCGAAGTGCATGCCGCGACGCGGCCTTGACCGCCTCCCCCGGGCGTGGCAACGGTTTCCCTTCACATGTCCAGTCCCGCTGAACCCGCCAATCTCATGGAAGCCATCGTGTCGCTCGCGAAGCGCCGCGGCTTCATCTACCCGTCCTCCGAAATCTACGGCGGCCTCAACGGTTTTTTCGACTACGGTCCGCTCGGCGCCGAGCTGAAGAAGAACATCCGCGACTGCTGGTGGAACGACATGGTCCGCCGCCGCGATGACATCGTCGGCCTCGAATCCTCCATCATCATGCACCCGAAGGTCTGGGAGGCGTCCGGCCACGTCGCCGGCTTCACCGACCCGCTGGTGGATTGCAAGGCGAGCAAGCAGCGCTACCGCGCGGACCAGTTGTTCTTCGCCGCGGTCGTCGTCGACGGGAAGACCGTCGGCTATGTGTCCGCCCTCGAAAGCGAGAACACCGCCGGCGAATTGCAGACCGCCGCTGAGGCCCTCAAGCGCAAGAAGGCGATCCAAGGCACGCTCGCCGCAGTCGCGCCGCGCGACATGACCGAAGCCAAGCCCGAGGAGATCGAACTCATCCCCTCCCCCGCCACCGGCGAGCCCGGCAGCCTGACCGCGCCGCGCTCGTTCAACATGATGTTCCAGACGAACGTCGGCGCGATGACCGACGCCTCGTCCGTCGCCTACCTGCGGCCCGAGACGGCGCAGGGCATGTTCGTGGACTTCAAGAACGTCACCGACACCACGCGCGTGAAGCTGCCGTTCGGCATCGCGCAAATCGGCAAGTCGTTCCGCAACGAGATCACGCCGCGCAACTTCATCTTCCGCTCGCGCGAGTTCGAGCAGATGGAGATGGAATATTTCATCCACGAGGACGCCGATTGGGCCAAGTGCCACGAGGAGTGGATTGCGTGGTGCGAGAACTGGCTGAAGAGCATCGGCCTGCCCGAGACGCACCTCTCGCGCTACGCCCACCCGAAGGAGAAACTCGCGTTCTATTCCAAGGGCACGGTGGACATCATGTTCAAGTACCCCTTCGGCGTGCAGGAGCTGTGGGGCATCGCCGCCCGCGGCAACTACGACCTCAACCAGCACGCCACCGCGTCCGGCAAGCCGCAGGATTTGTTCGACGAGACGTCCAAGAAGAAATTCGTCCCGCACGTCATCGAGCCCGCCGTCGGCGTCGACCGCATCCTGCTCGCCGTGCTCTGCGCCGGCTACGCCGTCGAGGATGTCACCGACGAGAAGGGTAACACCGAGCAACGCACCGTGCTCCGCTTCTCGCCGCGCATTGCGCCGGTCAAGGTCGCCGTGCTGCCGCTGTTGAAGAACAAGGAGCCGCTCACGAACCGCGCCCGCGCGCTCCACGCCAAGCTCCAGCGCCGCTACGCCGTGCAATACGACGACGGCGGCGCCATCGGCAAACGCTACCGCCGGCAGGACGAGGCCGGCACGCCGTGGTGTGTGACCATCGACTTCGAGACGATCGAGAAGCCCGGCGACACCTTCACGCTCCGCGAACGCGACAGCATGAAGCAGCGCCGGATCAACGAGGCCGAGCTCTTCGCGCTGCTGGAAGAGCAGGTATACTGAGGTCGGGCAGTCACTCCGCTGACCGCCGCAGCGCTTATCGGAGTCTGCGCCCTACTCTCTTTACCCCGCAACCTCCGCCCCGGGGCTGGGTCATCAAGGGTGCATGCCCCGCTGGCTGAAAGGTCTGATCCTGATTCTGGTCGTCGCGGGCGCCGGTCTCCTCTCACTCCCGTGGTGGTTGGGGGCGGCGCTTCGCCCGGCGCTGCGCGCCCGTGGAATCTCGTTTGAGCGCTATGAGCGGGCGGGTTACGCGCACTTCCGGCTGCGCGGGATGCGCTATGCGAACGCGAATTTTGAGGCCACAGCCGGGCAGGTCGAGTCCCTCACGCCGCTGGGTTGGTTCTGGCAGCGCCTGCGGGGCGCCCAGCCGACCCTCATGGTCACGGACTGGCGGCTCCGGCGCATAGCGGCGCCGGGCGCACCCGCGGCCCAGCCGCCCGGCGGCTTGCTGGTCTTGCGGTCCACCCTGCAACCCTTGGGGCCGCGCCTGGCCTATTGGTTGCCGCGGGCCCATCTGCTCGCGGGCGAAGTGCAGGGCTTCGGCCCGGAGCTGAAGATCGCCTCGGCGGACTGGCGTGACGCCAGGCTGCGTGTGGACGGACTGCACCTCGCGGATCACGTGTTCGACTTTGTCCTCGCCCCCGCCGCCGACGGCTCAGTGGACTTGCTGGCGCACACGACGGGCAATGCGGCGAAGCTGCATCTCGTTTGGTCGGGCGCCGAGATCAAGGGCGAGGCCATGCTGTGGGATCAGCCGGCGCAATTGTCCGCCCGCTTCCCCGACCAGGGCTGGCTCCCCGTGGAAGCGACGGCGGTCGCGGAAAATTGGAATGTGCCCGCCGCCCGCGTGAAACTTGGCGTCCCGTATGCCCAGGTGCGGGGCGCCGCCCGGTTGCTCTGGCGCGACGAGACCTTTGACCTGACCATCAACGCCAGGGCGGAACCCGCGGCAGACACGAAGACCAAGGCCCCGCCCTTCGAGGCGCATGCGGCGGCGCACGGCAGTCTCCGCGAATTGACGCTGACCGCGCTGACGATGGACGCGCCCTTCGGCACCGCCCGGCTGACCGCGCCGGTGACCTTCAGCCTCGATCAGCTTCAAGCCGCCGCGCCGGCCCAGCTCAACGTCCACGTCGATCTGGCCAAGCTGCCCTGGGTCGAAGCCCGCGGACGCGCCGAAGGCACGGTCTCCGTGTCGGGCCGCGACGCCGTCGCGCAGCAGGACTTCGCGCTTGAGTTGACCGATGTCGTGCTGTCGGGCCTGGCGCTGAAAAAAGCGCAGGTGCGCGGCCGGCTCCAGTGGCCGCAACTGGCGCTGACCGAACTCCAGGTGCAGCTTGATGAAACCAGTTCGCTCGAAGCGCACGGCGCCATCAACTGGCAGACCCGCGAATTGGCTGGCGTCGCCCTGACCGCGAAGCTTGCTCCCGCGTGGTTTGCGCGCTGGCTGCCGGCGGGCGCCGGCTGGACCGCCGCGGAAATGACCGCCGCGGCGGAAGGCCCGCTGGACGCGCCGCGGCACCAAGGCTCCCTCAAGCTTGGTGCGGTCCTGCTGCCGCCACTTCATCCCATCGACCTCGTTGCCACCTGGCAGGGCGTTGGGGCGAAGATCGAAGCCGCGGCCACGGCCACCGCCGGCAACTCCTCCCTCGAATTCGCGGGCTCGCTCGATGCGCACCGCCTGCAGCTGACCACGCTGCGGTTTTCGCCCGGCGGACAAGTCGCCGCGCAATTAACCGCTCCCGCCCTTCTCGCGTGGGCTCCGGTTTGGTCGGTCGATAATTTTCAGCTGTCCGGTCCCGCCAGCCAGCTGTCCTTCAAGGGCCAGGGCGGCGCGAACGGATCCTTTGAACTCGCCGCGACCGGCTTTGATTCCGCGTGGCTGCACGACTGGGTTGGGCTCACGGGCCCGGGCTGGTCCCTGCACGCCCTTCAATCCAGCGGTCGCTTCACCGACGGAGTCCTGTCGTTCAACACCGAACTCACCGCCCAGATCGAGATGTCGCCCCGGCCGGCTGAGGTGAAGCTCGTCGCGAGCGGCGACGCGGCGGGCATCCGGCTCAAGGAGTTCACGGTCATCGAATCCGGCCGCGCGTTGACGCAGGCCACCGGCCGGCTGCCGCTCGCGTGGGTGACTGAGCCCGAACTCCACCTGCGCATTGATGACACCGCCCCACTGGAACTGGCCGCCTCGACCGAGCCGGAGTCACCGCTGTGGGCGGCCCTCGCTGCCTTCACCGGCGTGCAGCTGACCAAGCCGACCGCCAAAATAAACCTCACGGGCACCGTGCGCCAGCCCACGGGCGAACTGCAGTTGCAGGCCGCCGCCGTGAGCGCGGCGCCGGAACGTTGCAAATATCCCTTGCCCGAACTGACGGACGTCACGCTCGCCATGGAGTTCGACCGCACGACGGTGAAGCTCGTGAACTTTTCCGGCAAGGTGGACGACCAGGCCGTGACGGCGCGCGGCTCCGTGCCGATGACGGACGGCGACTGGCGGCAGTTGTGGCGCGAACCCGCGGCCTTCGACTGGAGCAAGGCCGCGGCGCGCGTCGAGATCCCTGACGCCGACCTCGCCCCGCTGGCCCGGCGCTTCCCGAAATTCGTCGCGGTCCAGGGGCGGTTAAGCGCGACGGTGGAGCTCAAGGCCGGCGGAAAATTCTCGGGCGAGCTGCACTTGAAGGACGCCGCCACGCGACCGCACCCGCCCTTCGGCACACTGCAGGAGATACAGGCCGACCTCGTGTTGGCGGACCGCACCATTTCCGTGCGCACGTTCACCGCCAAGCTCGGCGGCGAGCCGGTCGCCCTGGAGGGCGGCGTCACGCTCGTGCCCGACGCCGCGCCGCGGCTCGCGCTCAGCCTCAAGGGCCAGAACCTCCCGCTCGTGCGCAACACCGGCCTGCTCCTTCGCGCGGATTTCGACTTGTCCGCCAACACCGACGCCGCGGGCCGGACGCGCCTGGGCGGCGCGATCGAGGTGCGCGACTGCCTGCTGCTCGCCAGCCTGAACCTGCGCTCGTTGCTGCCCACGGGCGTGCGCGGGGTGACGCGGCAGCCGCCTTATTTTTCCATCGAGGCAGATCCGTTCGCGCCCTGGCTGCTGGCGGTGGACGTGCGGGCGCGGAAAACCATCCGGTTGCGCACCACGGTGTTCAACGGCATCGCCTCGGGCCGCTTCCGGCTCGACGGCACCCTGGCCGAACCGCGCGCCATCGGCGAGCTGGCGATGGACGAGGGCCGCGTGCTGTTTCCCTTTGCCACCTTCAAGGTGCAAACCGGCACCGTGCGACTCAGCGAGGCCGATCCCTTTCATGCGATCCTGAACCTGACGGCGACCTCGCAGCGGCGCGACTACCAGCTGCGCCTCGAGGCAACCGGCGAACTGTTCGCGCCCAACGTCCTGCTGTCCTCCACGCCCTCGCTCGACGCCGGCGAGGTGCTGCTGCTGGTGATGACGGGCCAGCCGCCCAGCGGCGCGACAGGAGTTTCCTCCAGCGGCCAGCGGCTTGCGCTCCTCGGGGCCTACCTCAGCCGGGGCCTGTTCCAGGACCTCGGGATCGGCGGCGAGGACCGGCTGGAGATTTCCGCCGGCGCGCAGGTTTCCGAGCAGGGGCGCGATACCTTTGAGTTCGAATACAAGCTCGGCGAACGCTCGTCGCTCGTGGGCGAGTATGACCGGTTCGACGCCTACAACGCGGGCCTGAAATTCCGCGTCTACACCCAGGAGAGCAAGCCGCTTGAAAAGAAATAATCCCGGCAGCCTTTCTGTGGGCGAGGTGAGGGCACCCCGCCCACCCCGGAAACTATTCCTCGTGCTCGCCGGCCTGCTGCTCGCCGGTCTCACCCCGCTCCCCGCGGCGGAGCTGCACGTGAAGGGCCTGAACTGGTTCAAGAACCGCAAGGCCGAGCAGCAGTTGAAACTCCTGCTCGGCGCGCAGCATAGCGCGACGCTGGACGCCGCCGCCCTCGAGGATGCGGCGCTGGTGCTCATCGGCAGCCTGAACGACGAGGGCTACCTCGAGCCCGGGCTCACCGTGGAATTCGCCGGCCCGGACGGCGGCCCCGTCACCTACCCGCTCGACGCGCAGCTCGATCACCCGCTGCCCCGGCCACTGGCGGTGGCGAAGGCGACGCTGCGGATTGTCCACGGCCAGCGCTTCGCCCTGCGGGAAGTCACCTTTGCGGGCCTGCGGGCCATGGAGGAAAAGGAGGCGCGCACTTTCTTCGTCGGCGAGAACCTGCTCATCCCGCTGGTTTCCGAGCGGATTTATTCCCCCGGCCGCCTGCAAAGCGCGATGGGTAACCTCGAGGAGGCGCTGCGCCAGCTGGGGTATGCCGAGGCGGCGGTTACGCCGGGGACCGTGGCGATCGATCACGCCAAGGGCGACGTCCGCGCCCAAATCCTCGTGCAGGAAGGCCGGCGCTGGCTGGTCGGCGCGCTGCAATTTTCCCTCACCGACGGCAGCGCGGCGCCGGAAGGACTCATGGCCGGACGCACCGGCCAGCCGTGGACCTCGCTCTGGCGGCAGGACGCCACGACGGCGATCCGCCGCTGGTATTACACCCGCGGGCACCCGGACGTGCAGGTGAAGCTCACCCCGCAGACCGCCGAGGCGGCGGACGGCACGAAGGCTGTGACGGTCCTGGCTACGATCACGCCCGGGCCCGAGGTGCACGTGGGCGCGGTGCGTTTCCAAGGTAACAAATACACCCGTGAAGCCACCTTGCGCCGCCTCGTGCGCAGCCACCCGGGTGATTTGCTGGATCCCGTTTTGTTCGACAGCAGCCAGGCCCGGATTTCCCAGCTGGGCGTGTTCCGGCATGTCGAGCTACGCTACGAGCCGGCGGACGCCACGCCGCGCGACGTCGTCTATGATCTCACCGAGGGCCGGCGGCAGGAGGTCAACCTGCTCGCCGGCTACGGCAGCTACGAGCAATTCCGTGGCGGCGTGGAGTGGCGGCACTACAATCTCTTCGGCCGCGCGCACACGAGCAGCCTCAAGCTCGTGGAGTCGATGAAGGGCTCGTCGGGCGACTACGTCTATACCGTGCCGTCACTCTTCGGCAGCACGGTCGACGGCAGCGCCCGGCTGTTCGGCCTGCGCCGCGCGGAGTTCTCCTTCGAGCGCGAGGAGTATGGCGCGAGCCTCTCCCTGCTTTTCCCCCTGCGCCAGCTGGGGCTGTCTCTGACGAGTGGCTACACCTTCAAGCATGTGCGCAACTCCGACAGCGCGCTGGCGACCAGCGCCACCGATCCCGTCGAGTCGAACATCGCCAGCGTCAACCTCGGCCTCGTGCGCGAGCGGCGCGACAATCCGCTGCGGCCGCGCAAAGGCTACAACGTCCACCTCCAACTCGAGGCGGCCGGCCGCGAGCTGGGCAGCGAGGTCGTTTACCAGCAGCTGGTCGTCGGGGCCTCCTATCACACTGGCTGGGGCAACGGCCGCTGGTTTCACGCGGGGCTGTCCCAGGGTGTCGTGACCACGCTGGGCGCGCCCAAAGATTCCGCCCTGCCGGTCAGCGTGCTGTTTTTCCCCGGCGGGGACGGCTCCATCCGCGGCTACCAGAAAGGCGAGGCGGCCCCGCGCGGCGCCGCCGGGCTGTTCACCGGCGCCAAGGCCTACACGCAATTCAACCTCGAGGTCGAGCAGGCGCTCACGTCGAAATGGTCGGTGGTGATGTTCACCGATGCGCTCGGCACAGCGGTGCGCCTGGCTGACTGGCCCTGGTCGGAAAAACTTTATTCCGTCGGCCTCGGCGTGCGCTACCAGACCGTGATCGGGCCGGTGCGCGTCGAATACGGCCACAACCTCAACCCGCGCCCCTTCGATCCCGCCGGCACGCTGCAGGTGTCGATCGGCTTCCCGTTCTGAGCGGCCGGCCCGGCTGTTCGGACCTGCACCTGTGCCGCCATTTGCCGGTGGTTTTACGGGGCTTAAAGAACCGCCGTATGTTTTTGCCTCCGAACTGGCGCCTGTCATTTTCCATCGCATGATGACGCGGAAAAAGTTTTTTGTCTTCTTGGCCGGGGCGACAATCCTGGCCCTGCTGGCTCCTGGCGCCATCGCCAAGGGCACGCCTGACGAGCGCCGCGATGACATCCGGCAGATGCGCGACACGGTGCTGGCCGACCTCTACAAGGAAAAGCCCGAGCTCAAGGCCAGGATCAAGAAGGCCGCCGGCTATGCGGCTTTCACCAACGTCGGCGTGAACCTGCTCATCGCCAGCTTTGCCGGGGGCAAGGGCGTCGTGGTGGACGCGAAGGGTCGTGAGACCTTTATGAAGATGGGGTCCGCCGGCATCGGCCTCGGCCTGGGCGTGAAGGATTTTCGCGGGGTCTTCGTGTTCCACGACAAGGCTAAGTTGGAAAGCTTCATCGCCAAGGGCTGGGACTTCAGCGGCCAGGCCGACGCCACGGCGAAATCCGACCAGAAGGGCGGACAGCTGGCCGGCGCAGGCAACATCACCGAAGGCGTGGAGCTGTATCAGTTCACAAAGAACGGCCTCGCGCTGCAGGCCACGCTGCAGGGCACCAAATATTGGAAGGACAAGGACCTGAACTGAGACCGGCCTTACGGGTCGATCAACGCTTCCGGGAAAAGCACCCGGGTGTGGTTTCGCGGATCGTAGAGGACGTAGATGGGTTGTTTGTCGCGCACATGCTTGAGCGCGAGGTTCACGTCAGCCTGGTTCACGCGCTTCACGGTCACGGGCTGGCCGTTGTTTAACGACGGCGCGGCGATGACGATCCGGTAGACGGTCTGGTGATTCACGCGCATGGTGGTCTCGTCCACCGACTGGACGTCCACTTCCGTCACCAACCCCTCGTGCAGCAAACGCCCCGTGCGTCGCCGGTTCACGAAGAACCACGTGACGAACGCCCCGCCCAGCAGTGGGAAAATAATGACAAACACCCCGCCCCAGCTGCTCTTGCCGAGTCGCGCCCCCTCCACGCGGGCCAGCGCCGGGTCGGCCGGCAGATAGCGGACCGTCACCGCCGCATTCTTCTGCCATCGTTCGCCGGTCGTGTAGCTGCGGCCCTGGCGTGGTGGTCCGCCCGCCGGCGTATAACGGAAGACATACTCCATTACCCGGACTTTGTTGATCGACATGCTCGTCCGGCTGACCTCCGTGATCACGCCACCCGTGGTCCGGGCTTCCGCTCCCGCCAGCCGCCACTCGTCGAGAAATTGCCAGGGGAAAAATATGACGACGAAAACCAGCCCGAGGCCGCCAAAGACCAGGCCGAACAGGGGCAGGAACCAGGCGGCGCATCCGCCGCCGACCGCCTTGGTGATATGGGCTGGCACCGGGCGCGGCGGGGCGGCCGCCAGCAGTTGCGCGATGTCGTCCGCGGTGACTTTCACGCGTGCTTCCTAGCAGTCCACCGCGCGGCCGCAAGGGTCATGTCCTCTTGCTTCCCGGCGGGTTCTGCCGCCACCTCGGCCTGGATCGGTTTTATCTTCGTCGTTTCCGGACGATAGTCCGGTCGCGGGGCAAAGGTTTCGCGCAGGATTTTCAGCGCCGCGACTTCGTTGAGCAGGAAAGTCCGCCAGCCGGGTGGTGGTTCGCTCCGGCTGCCGCCGGCAATCTGCCAGCCGAGCAGCGCGAGGTGGCCCTCCGTGGCGTGGCCGAGGGCATGCGGTTCCACCTGGCGCGCATAGCCGTGGTAATCGAACTGCAGCAGGCGCCGCCCGGCGAGCGCCTGCCGGATCAGCTCCTCCGGGGTTTTCTTTTCTGCGGTGGTGCCGGCGGCCGGGCCCTGCATCCAGAGCAACAGCCCGGTCGCGCCCACGGCCCGCAGGAAGCCGCGCCGGTTCATATCCGGCCCCCCGCATGTGTCTCCCTCGCGTCGGGTCAAGCGCTGCCCCGGGTTTCCAGGCGGACGGCTTCCAGCGAGAGCGTAATTTCCCGCAGGAATCCGAGAATCGACCCGATCAGGCTGATCACGCCGAGGCTGAAGAGGCAGACAATCACGACCCCGAGTTCCAACCCGAAGAGTGCCGCGATGAACAGCACGAGGATCAGCAGGCTGACAAGCAGCACGGTGAGCGCAGCCAGGCTGATCGCCTGCCGCAGGATGCCGGCGCGCCGGTCGATCAGCTCGATCTGCTCGCGGAGCAACCCCTGCCGTTCGGGGGCCGGACCCGAGAGCCGCTCCCGGTGCAGCAGCCGCGCCCGATCGATCAGCCGGCCGAGCCGGTTGGTGAAGGATAGGAGCAGCAGGCCCACGCCTGAGATCAGGATCACGGGACCAATGGCGAGCTGGAGGACGGGAACGAGTTGATTGAGCGTGAGGTTCATGGCGGCGTTGAAATTATCCTAGCAGACTCCGCATCGGTTGTATGCGCTGATCTTGTCCAATCCCGCACACGGCTTGCCACGCCGAGCGGGCCGGACATTCTTAAAGGCGATGGATGTTTATGCCCGAGCCCGTGAACTGATCGACGCCGCGCACGCGGCCGATCCGAAGCGCGCGCCGGACGGCCGGACCGCCGAACTGGTCTACGCCGACCGGATGGAGGCGTGGGTCGCGCGCCTCGTGCCAGCCGCCACCCCGCTGCTCCGCCTTGCCGCGCGCTGCCAGCATCTCGAACGCTGGCGCGTGCCACGCACGACTTTTCCCGACGGCAAGGCCGGCTACCTCAGGTGGCGTCAATCGCTCTACGGCAAACAGGCCGCGCGCGCGCGGGAACTGCTGCTCGCCGCCGGCGTATCGTCGGCCGGGGCGGACGAAGCCGCGACGTGGGTGTCGAAGACCGCGCTCAAGGCCAACCCCGGGACGCAGGCGCTCGAGGACGCGGCGTGCCTGGTGTTTTTGGAAAATGAGATCGAGGCCTTCGCCGCGCAGCACGCCGACTATCCCGGGGCCAAGTTCGTGGACATCCTGAAAAAAACCTGGGGCAAGATGAGCCCGGCGGCGCAACAGGCCGCCCTCGGCCTCGACCTGCCTCCCGCCATCGCGGCCCTGGTGCGTGCGGCCGTGGCCTAGGATGCTCGCTTGCCGCACGGCTCCGGCCCGCCTCTAATGGCGCGTCGTGGCTTCCTCCCCCAGCAACTCGCAGGCTATCCGGTGGCGCTGGTTGCTGCCGGTCGCCGCGCTGGTCGCGATCTTCCATGTCTCGCCCCTGCGGCCGGCGATTGACCGCGCTTTTTTCGACGCTTCCAGCCGGCACCCGCTGAAAGTCCCGCCGCTGCCGCCCAATTCGGCGCTGGTGCTGGTCGACGAACAGACCATGACCGCCCTGAGCGCGCAGGGGGTGCGCTGGCCGTTTCCCCGGGCCATCTTCGCGCAGCTCGTGATGGCACTGCAGCAGGCCGGCGCGGCCCGGATCGTGGTTGATTTCACTTTCTTCGAGGAATCGGATGCCGGGCAGGACCAGCTGCTGGCCGCGGTCGCGGCCGCGGTGCCGTCGGTGGTGCTCGCCCGCACGCAGGATCGTCCGCCGGTTTTCTGGCCCGCGGTTTTCACGACCGCCCATCGGCAATATTTCCAGAAGAACCGGACCGGCCTGGTGGAATTTCCCGCGGACAGCGACGGGGTGGCCCGCAGCTACCCCGTCCCCGGTTCGCTGGCGGCCGCAGTGTTCGACCCGCCGGCGGCCGGTCCGGGCGGGCTGATCCGCTGGCAGGGCGGGCTGGAACAAATCAAGGCGCGGGGCGTGCCCGTGCTGTCGGCGGCGCCCCTGATTGCCGCGGGCGCCCCGATTCTTCACCGGCTCGTCGCGGCGGCGCCCGACCTCGAACCGGAACAGATCGCACCGGCCATCGCTGCCGAGCCGGCGCTGACGGGCGAGTGGGCGGCGCTCCTGCGCGGCCGCACGGTGTTTATCGGCGCCAACGCCAGCGGCACGTTTGATCTGAAGCCGCTGCCGGTCGGCAAAATCGAGCCAGGCCTGCTGCTGCATTGGACCGCATGGACCAATCTCGCCACGGGCCGGTTTATCACCGCCGTGCCGCCTCTCGGTCGGTTTATTGCCGTGTTGCTTTTCACGGGCGCGGTCATCTGCGCGGGACGCGGGCGCACGCGCCTGCTGGCCCCCGTGGCGGTGGCGGTTGGCCTTGGCTTGCTGCTGTTCGCCGGCGCCCATGTCGCCCTGTCCTTCGGCTGGTTCCTCCCGCCGGCGACGCCGGCGACCGCCCTCGGTTTGACCCTGCTCGGCGTCGTGGCCGAGAGCTACTGGCGCGAACAGGCGCGCAAGCGGGAGATCCAGGCGATGTTCGGCGCGTATGTGGACCCGGGGGTCGTGGCGCAACTGGTGCAAAACCCCGCTGCCATCCGGCTCGGCGGAGAACGACGCGAGGCCACGGTGTTCTTCTCGGACCTGGTGGGCTTCACGGACCTCTCCGAAAAACTCAAGGACCGGCCCGAACTGATGGTCGAGGTGGTCAATACCTACCTCGACGAGACCAGTGAATGCCTGCTCAACCACGGCGCCTATGTGGACAAATACATCGGCGACGCCGTCATGGCTGCCTTTGGCGTGCCGTCGCCTCTGCCCGACCACGCGCTCGCCGCCTGCCGCGCGGCCCTCGAGGCCCAGCGGCTGATCGTCGGCATCAACGCCCGCTACGCCGCCGCGGTGGGTGTCCAGCTGGCCATGCGCATCGGGCTCAACACCGGGGAGCTGATCGTCGGCAACGTCGGCTCCTCGCGCAAAAAGAACTACACCGTGATGGGTGACACCGTGAACCTCGCCTCGCGCCTCGAGGCCGCCAACAAGGTCTTCGGCACCGGCATTCTCCTCGGCAATGAAACCGCGCGCCGCGCGCAAGGCGTGTTCGCCACGCGCCCGCTGGCGCGGTTGCGGGTGAAGGGCAAGCTGGAGGCCATCGAGGTACACGCGCTGGTCGGGATCACGGGAACCTTGTCCGCGCAGGATGAGGAATTTCTCGCCGCCTATCGCGCGGGCTACGCCGCCTATGTCAGCGGTCGCTTCGCCGAGGCGGCGGCAGCCCTGACCAGGGCCGATGGCGTCGCGCCTGGCGACTTGACCACCCTCCGGTTGCGCGAAGAATCCCTCCGGTATGCGCAATCCCCCCCGCCCGCCGGCTGGGAGCCCGTTTTAACCCTCGATTCAAAATGAAATCCCGCCCCGCCCCCCTTCTATGGCCGGCTGTTCTTCTGTCCGCCCTCGCCGTGTCCGTCGAGGCCGCGCTCGCCGCCGGCGGCTCCGCCTACACCAAGCGTTTCAAAACCGTCCTGCTCGCCGAGCCCTCGCCGCTGGCCGCGCCCGCCGGCGAGCTGGCCCTCGGCCGCAAACTCACGGTCAGGGAAGCGCGCGGCAGCTGGCTGCTCGTCAGTGACGGCCCGGCCACCGGCTGGGTTTTTGCCGGCAACCTCTCCGAGACCAAGCCGGAGGAGACCAAGGGGGCCGACGGCCTGCCGCTGGCCGCCAGCCAGACGACCGCCACCGCGGCGGCCCGGCCGCTCACGCCCGCGGCGGCCGACTACGCCGAGCGGCGCAACTTGGGCAGCGCGCGCGAGGACCTCGACTGGCTGCTGGCGGAATGCAAGGCCTTCACGCCCGCGGATGTCACGGCCTTCCTGCAGGCGCAGAAAAAGGGGGAACACCAATGAGCCCCAAACTGGTTCCGCTGCTCGCCGCCGGCCTGCTGGCCGGCGCCACCGCCTTTGCGCAATTCGACCTGGGCAAGCTCTCGAAGGCGCTGGACAAGGCCAAGCAGGTCACCGACACCGCCAAGGAGGCCGGCAAGGTCGCGAAGGGCGTCGCCGGCATCGGCCCGGAGGAGGAAAGGGTCATCGGCGATTCCGTCGCCTTGGAAATCATCGACCGCTACGGCGGGCTGGTGCGCGAGGCGGATACGCTGCGCCGGGTCAACCTCATCGGCCGGGCGCTCGCCCTCTACTCGGAGCGGCCGGACCACGCCTGGCGGTTCGGCGTGCTCAACTCGGAAACGGTGAACGCTTTTTCCGCGCCGGACGGCTACGTGTTCATCACCCAGGGACTCTACCAGCTGGCGGCGGACGACGACCAGCTGGCCGGGATCCTCGGCCACGAGATTGCGCATGTCACCCGCAAGCACGCCCTCAACATGGTCCGCCGCGACGAGCTTTTCTCCGGCGGCAAAAGCCTGCTCAGCCGCTACAGCGCCGATTACCGCGAGGCGGACGCCAAGGTGCAGCAGGTCGATGCACAGCTCCAGCAATTCGACGCCGGCGTGGGAAAAATCGCCACGGCGCTGATCGAAAAGGGGTTCGACCAGCCGACCGAATACACCGCGGACCTCGCCGGCCGGCAGCTGGCCACGCTCACCGGCTACGCCCCGGGCGGACTGCGCGCGGTGCTGGCCCAACTCCAGCGGCAAAGCGACCCGGCGCAAAAAGTCTTCTCGACCCACCCGCCACTGGCCGAGCGGATCAAGCGCCTGCCGGATGAATCCGTGACCGCACCCAAGGTGCTTCCCCGGTGAGACCGGCGGCCTGATCTCGTGATGAAAAGAAAGCTCCAGCTCACCGGGGTTATTTTGCTGGCGCTGCTCCTTGCCATCCAGTTTGTGCCTCCGGCGTTGAATGTCTCCGCCGCCGCCAGCCCCAACGACATCAAGGTGAGGCATCCCGTGCCGGCCAACGTGGCCGCACTCCTGCAACGGGCCTGCTATGACTGCCATTCCAACAACACCCATTATCCATGGTATGCCGCCGTGCAGCCCGTCGGCTGGTGGCTGGCGTGGCACGTGAATGATGGCAGGCGGCACCTGGATTTCTCGGAGTTCGCCACCTACTCCGCGAAACGCACCAAGAGCAAACTCGGCGAGATCGCCGACGAGGTTGAAACCCACGGCATGCCGCTCCGGTCCTACACGTGGGTGCATCCGGAAGCCCGGCTCACCCCGGCGGAGATCAAGCTGATCGCCGCCTGGGCGGAAGGCCTGCAGGAAGAACTCGCGGCGCCCTGATTCATCATGGATAAGATCAACCTTGCGGAAAAACTGTCGCTGTTCTCCGAACGCTGGTCACCCAAGATCATCGCGGAACTCAACGGCCAGCACGTGAAGCTCGTGAAGTCCCTCGGGGAATTCCCGTGGCACCACCATGAGCACGAGGACGAGTTGTTCTATGTCGTGTCGGGTTGGTTCCGGATGGATTTCCGCGACCGCTCGGTCGTGCTGCGCGCGGGTGAGATGCTCGTCGTGCCGCGCGGCGTCGAGCACCGGCCGGTGGCGGAGGAGGAAGTCAGCCTCCTGCTGTTTGAGCCGGCCTCGACCGTGAATACCGGCAGCGCCGGCGGCGAGCACACCGTGGCGCAGCCGGCCTGGATCTAGGCGTCGCGCGGCGGACGCAACGGAAACCCCGGTGGTTACAACCCCGGCCTAATTATCGGCCGGTATCTCTTGGCGCCGGCCGAAACCGCCGGCCCGCGGTCCCGTCTTGGCCTGTAACCATCCATTAAGACCATGCAGCACGATCCTTATTTCAAATACATCGCCGCCGCCCTGATCACCGGCGTGCTCCTCGCGTTGCTTCATCCGTCCGCCCCCGCTCAGCCGAAACAGGCCGACCGCGTCGTGGCTGGCACCGCCGCCCACACCTCGGTGAAAAGCTGATCCCCCGCCCTACTTCGCCACCAGGATCGGGAAGCCGTGCTTGCGCAGGGCGCGGTGGAGTTCGCGGATGTGGGCGTGGTCGCGTGTCTCGACCGTGCACACGGCGTTGACGGCGGAGACATCCGGGCCGCTGAAGGCGCGGTCGTGCTCGATGTCCTTGATGCTCGCGCCGCTGGCCGCGACGACGCGCGTGAGCTCGGCGAGCCCACCCGGGCGGTCGCTGATGACGGCCGTGAAACGCGTGAGGCGGCCATCATGCACGAGACCCTTCTCGATGACGCGGCTGAGGATCGCGGGGTCGATGTTGCCGCCGCAGACCGTGAGCACGACTTTCTGCCCCTTCAAACCCGGAAGTAGTCCGGCCATCAGCGCGGCCAGGGGCGCGGCGGCGGCGCCCTCGACGACGGTTTTCTCGAGCTCGACCATGCGCAGGATGGCGAGTGCGATCCAGTCCTCGGAGACGCGGACGACCTGGTCCACACGGCGGCGGGCCAGTTCGAAGGCGTTGCTGCCAACCTTGAGCACGGCGAGGCCGTCGGCGAGCGTCGCGCGCCGCGGGATGGTGACCGGCCGGCCGGCCTTGAGCGCGGCGGTGAAGCTGGCGGTGGCGACCGACTCGACGCCGATGATCTTTATCTTCGGCTTGAGGGCCTTGGTGGCGATGGCGAGGCCGGCGATCAGCCCGGCGCCACCGATCGGACAGATGATGGCGTCGATGTCCCGCACCTGCTCGAGAATCTCGAGCGCCATCGTCCCCTGGCCGGCGATAATCGCCGGGTTGTCGAAGCCGTGGATATAGGTGAGGCCCTCGCGATCAACGAGGGTGTCGGCCTGCGCGCGGGC
The DNA here is from genome assembly GCA_029945445.1 of Lacunisphaera sp. GTDB lineage: Bacteria > Verrucomicrobiota > Verrucomicrobiia > Opitutales > Opitutaceae > Lacunisphaera. Next base: position 201,434 of record JAQSCO010000057.1, read on the forward strand.
CTCGGCGAAGTCGCGACCCGCCACGATCACGCGGGCGCCGAGTTTCTTGCAGGTGCTGACCTTGATGAGCGGTGCGTAGTCGGGCATCACCACCGTGACGGGAATGCGGAGCAGCCGGCCGTGGTAGGCGAGGCCGAGCGCGTGGTTGCCGGCGGAAGCGGCGATGACGCCGCGCTTTTTCTGGCCGGGCTCGAGCTGGAGCAGCGCGTTGCGGGCGCCGCGCTCCTTGAACGAGCCGGTGCGCTGGAAATTGTCGAATTTGCAGTAGACCCGGGCGCCGGTGATCTCCGAGAGCGGGATGGAGGCCGGGCAGGGCGAGACGATGACGCCGCCGGCGATGCGCCGGCGCGCGGCGCGGATATCGGAAAGGGTGACGGACATGGGGATGCAGCGGTTCTACTGCGGGCCCCCGACCGTGCAACAAAGATGCGGCCTACTTGCCCGGCGGCATCATCTCCGGGTGGTCGGCCAGGAAGGCCTTCATGGCCTCGGCGCGCTCCTCCGGATCCAGCTGGCCGTCGCCATTCTTGTCGAAGCGCTTCACCTGCTCGTCGCGGAATTTCTCGGCCGCGGCACGTTCCTCGTCGTCGAGTTTGCCGTCCCCGTTCTTGTCGAACAGCTTCATGATCTGCGGGCGCATCGGGCCGCCGGCCAGGCCTTGGCCGCCCGCGGCGCCGCGGGCCTTCATCATCTCGCCCAGTTCCGCGGCGTCGAGCTTGCCGTCGCCGTCCTTGTCGAAGCGCTTGAGCATTTCGCGGACAAAGAGGTCGCCGCGCGGGCCGGCTTCGCCGGCACCGGCACTCAGGCTGCCGATGTCGCCTGAGCCGCGCACGGCCCGCTCCTGTTTCAGCGCCTCCTTCATCGCGGCCTTTTCCGTGTCGTCGAGCTTGCCGTCGCCATTCGCGTCGAAGCGCTTGAGCATTTCCTGCCGGCGTTTTTCCATCTGGCCGGATTTGTCGGCCTTGGGGGCCGCGGGGTTGGCTTCGTCCTGGGCCAAGGCGGGAATCGCGCAGAGCGCGGCGGTCAAAAGGCAAAGAAAGAGGGGGCGGGCTTTCATGGGCAGGGATTTAGGGTGGTGATGTTGCCTAGACAAGACGCGACTCTCCCGTAAGGGTTACAGGCCACGGTTCTCCCCACGATGTATCAGGTCACCTTTTCCGAACAGAGCATGCGCGAGTTGAACCGGCTGGACAAGCTGGCCCAGCTCGAGGTCATCGAGCCGATCAGCCGGATCCGGCCGGACGACCTCGCGCACCCGCGCGAGCCGCTGGGCAAGTTCCACCGGGGCGGCAAGGACTTCTACCGGCTGCGGGCCGGGGAGTTCCGGTTCTATTTCGAGGTGCAGGGCGAAACGCTCCACACCCACTACATCCTGCACAAGGCGTCGCTCGAGGACGCGCTCTTCCGGATGAAACTGCCCGTGAGTGAAAAACAGCTCTTCGAGCAGGACTCGAAGTTCTGGAAATACCTCGAAAGCCTCACCAAGTAACGCCGCATGCCTAACCTCGAGCAGCGCGACAACCCCTACAACGTCACCCAGGCGAGCCGGATTTATTTCCTGCCGAACCTGATGACGGCGGGCAACCTCTTCTGCGGTTTCGGCGCGATCATCAAGTGCATCCAGGCGCGGCTCATCACGGACGGCGGGGACTATGCCGCGTTGCATGCCTTCGGCGACCCCCTGCATGCCTCCAGTGCGCTCTACACGCAGGCGGTGTGGCTGATCCTGATCGCGGTCATCTTTGACTCGCTCGACGGCCGGCTGGCCCGGATGGGCGGCCGCACGTCGCTGTTTGGCGCGGAGTTTGATTCGCTGGCGGACGTCGTGTCGTTCGGCATCGCGCCGGCCCTGATGGTTTTTTTCCTGATCCTCGCGCCGCGCGAGGAATACCAGTGGTTCCGCGAGTTCGGCTGGTTCATCGCCTTCGTCTACCTCCTCTGCGGGGCGGTGCGCCTGGCGCGCTTCAATGTCATCACGAATCCGCTGCTCCACCGGGCGGAGGCCGAGTCCAGCAAGGACTTCATCGGCATGCCCATCCCCGCCGCCGCCGGCACCGTGGCGACCCTCGTGCTCCTGCTGCTCAACATGGCGGCCAATGCGCGGGAGTTGCGCCAGCTGACCTTGGCGCTGCCCCTGCTCCTCATCCTTGTGTCCTTCCTGATGATCAGCACCGTCCGCTACCCCAGCTTCAAGCAGGTCAACTGGGAGACCCGGACTCGGTTCCGGTCGTTCGTCGGCATCCTGGTTATCGTCGCTTTGGTCTGGCGGCTGCGGGAGATCGCTTTTTTCTTCATTTTCCTCGCCTACATCGCCTACGGCCTCTTCGCCCACTACCAGCGCGGCGTCCGCCACGCGCAGATGCGCGCATTGCGCCGGAAGGTTGTGAAGATGAAGCAGGAAGGTTCCGAATAACTTTCGGCTGTGAATAACCCGCGGGTTATTCTCGGTTGTTCAGGCGGGCTTCACAGGAATTCGTGGGTCGGGTTTCACTCGGAAAACCGCGGGTTATCGGCATAATGGGCCCCCATAATAATACGGATACTTTTCATTATTGTATCTCTCTCTAATCATCCTTTGTTAGTTAAAGCACCAACACCGCCCCTGCCGAATGAAATTCAAGATCAACCGCGACCACTTTAGCAACGGCCTGGCTCAGGTCCTTAACGTCGTGGGTTCGAAGGCCGCCATGCCGATCCTGAGCAATGTGCTCATCGAGGCGGAGAAGGATCATATCTCCCTGACGACCACCAATCTCGACCTCGGCATCCGCTGCAAGATCAAGGCGGAGGTCAAGGAAGGCGGCGCGGTCACCCTCCCGGTCAAGCGCCTGGCCACCATTGTGCGCGAGCTGCCGAACGTCGACGTGTCGTTCGACTCCACCGCCACCCACCAGGTCAAGATCGCGTCCGGCGGATCCAACTTTCGCATCATGGGCCTCGGCGCCGAGGAATTCCCGAAGCTGCCGGACTCGGGCGACGACAAGAATTTCACCCTCGAGCAGGGCGAACTCGCCACGATGCTGAGCAACGTCTCCTACGCCCAGTCCACCGACGAGACGCGCTACATCCTCAACGGCGTCTATTTCAACTTCAAGGACGGCAAGCTCGCGCTCGTCGCGACCGACGGCCGCCGCCTCGCGCTCGTCAGCAAGGAAATGCCCGTGCCGGCCAACAGCGCCGGCGCGATCATCCTGCCCGCCAAGACCGTCGCCGAACTGCTCCGCCTCCTCGGCAAGGGCGAGAAGCTAAAGGTCGCCTTCAACGAGCGCCGCGCCGCCTTCCAGATCGAGACCGGCAAGGACGCCAGCGGGCTCACCGACAGCATCTATCTCTTCTCGAAGGTGGTCGAGGGCAACTACCCGAACTACCAGCAGGTCATCCCGAAGGAGACCCACCAGCGCATCAAGCTCGAGCGCGAGCTCTTCCTCCAATGCGTGCACCGCGCCGCGCTCGTCACCTCGGAGAAATCCAATTCGGTCAAGATCAAGCTCTCCGCCAACCTGCTCGAGATCACGGCGTCGTCGCCGGACTTTGGCGAGTCGCACGAGTCGATGGCCATCTCCTACAGCGGCCCCGACCTGCAGGTGGCGTTCAACCCGCAGTTCGTCATGGATCCGCTCCGCGCCCTCACGAAGGATGAGGTGTTCTTCGAGCTGAAGGACGAGGTCAGCCCCGGCGTGTTCAAGACGCTCGAGAGCTTCGTCTGCGTCATCATGCCCGTGCGGCTGAGCTGAGCGCGCCGCGGGTCCGCCCGCCCCCACCCCATGCCGGAGACGCTTTCAATGTTGCTCGCCCCGGCGGTCGCGCTGCTGCTGTTGCTGTTCTACATCAACCTGCGGGTCGCCTCGCCCATTCTGGCGATCCCGATCCGCTGGATGCGCTGGATCCTCTTTGCGCTCTTCGCGGCGGAGACCAACGACCAGCTTGCGCTCGTGGACCGGCCGTTCTGGGTGGTCACGTTCACGGTGTTCCTGCTCTGGTTCCTGCTCGAGTCGGGTTTCAACTGGCTCAAGGTCAGCGCCATCAGCCTCAGCCCGCTGCCGCTCTTCCCGCGCTACGTGGTCAACAGCGGCGGCGACGAGTGGCCCACGCAGCAGCGGTTGCTCAAGGTGCGCGACTGGCTCCGCGACCACCGCTTCACGCCCGTGCAGGCGCTCAAGGCCGAGATCGGCGGCGGCATCTGGCTGCGCACCTCCGTCTACCACAGCCACGACAACCTGATGCGGCTGCACGTGCTGTTCGTGCCGCAGGAAAACGGCGCCATCACCGTCTGCTACAGCCTCGCGACGCTGACCACCGGCACGCGCCGCTACGTGACCGACAACCTCTACATTCCCTTCGGCGGCTTCTATCCTGAGAGCTGGCATGTCGATCGGAGTCCCTGGCGCCGCAACCTGGCGCGACTCGTGGTGCACCACCGCGGGCGGCTCGAAAAGTCCGGCGAGACCCCGCTCACCTGGGAAATCAGCCCCATCGACGACATCAACCAGCAGCAGCAGCACATGGAGATGATCAACACCGAGCTCGGCTACCTCCTGCCGCACGCCGACCGCGAGGAATACGGCAAGATCACCCCTGAGGGCCGCTTCCGCATCTGGAAGGAGGCGTGGTTGCTCAACTACTTTGGCATCGCCGGCCGCTACTCCTGAGCGGCGGTCAAAGCCCGGTTAAAGCCGGCCCCGGGGATAAAAATGACTCGTCTCCCGGGTATTTCCGGCTAACCCCTAGTCCCATGCTATTGCTCGCTGTCACCGCGGTGGATCAAATGAAGACGCTGCCGCCAGATGTCTGGCTGAAGATCGCCATCGTCATCGGCGGCTTCATTGTCGCGATTCTGGTCTTCCGGAAGATCATGAAGATGAACAAGGTCATCGGTGGCATCGTCGTGTTTGTGGCGGCGACGGTGATTTTCTTCTCGTGGGTTTACAACCGCAACGAGCCCAAGTTCCTCACGCCGCTGGTCGACCGCATCGCCCCGTTTTTCCCGAGCGCCGGCGCCTACAACGCGAAGCAGCAAACCGCGCCCAAGCCCTGATTTGTCCCATCAGGCGGGGTTATTACGCGGCGGGAGGATAAATCGGATTGGTCTTTGCCGGGCTGGCCGCTAGAAATCGGCCCCTATGGCTAAAACGCACTCTGACATCGGGCTCATCGGTCTCGCTGTGATGGGTCAGAATCTCGCCCTCAACATCGCCGACCACGGCTTCCAGATCTCGGTCTACAACCGCACTACGGAAAAGACGGACAAGTTCGTCGCCGAGAATCCGCACACCCCGGGTGGCGTCGTTGGCACCAAGACGCTGCAGGAATTCGTCGCCTCCCTTTCCAAACCCCGCAAGGCCATCATCCTTGTCCAGGCCGGCAAGTCGACGGACGCCGTCATCGACGGTCTCGCCGCGCTCTTCGAGCCGGGTGACATCATCATCGACGGCGGCAACGCGCTCTGGACCGACACCATCCGCCGCGAGAAGGCGCTCAAGGAAAAAAACCTGCGCTTCATCGGCTCCGGCGTGTCCGGCGGCGAGGAAGGCGCGCGCTTCGGCCCGGCCCTCATGCCCGGCGGCGACGCCGCCGCCTACAAGGAACTCGCCCCCGTCTGGAACGCCGTCGCGGCCAAGGTCGACGCGAAGACCGGCAAGCCCCTCACCGGGGCCTCACCCGGCAAGCCCATTGTGGGCGGCGTGCCCTGCGCCACCTACATCGGCGAGAACGGCGCGGGCCACTACGTCAAGATGGTCCACAACGGCATCGAGTATGGCGATATGCAGATGATCTGCGAGGCCTACGCCCTGATGCAGGGCCTGCTCGGCCTCAAGGCCGCTGAGATGGGTGCCATCTTCAGCGAATGGAATACCGGTGCGCTCGACAGCTTCCTCATCGAGATCACCGCCGACATCCTCAAGCAGAAGGACCCGGCCTCCCGGAAGGCCTTCGTCGACGTCGTCCTCGATACCGCCGGCCAGAAGGGCACGGGCAAGTGGACCTCGACCAACGCGCTCGACATGGGCGTGCCGGCCCCGACCATCGCCGAGTCCGTCTTCGCCCGCTGCATCTCCGCCATCAAGGAGGAGCGCGTCGCCGCTTCGAAGATCCTCAAGGGTCCGGGCAAGAAATACCGCGGCGCGAAGAAGGCCCTCATCCAGGCCATCCACGACGCCCTCTACTGCTCGAAGATCTGCTCCTACGCCCAGGGCTTCCAGCTCATGCGCACCGCGCAGAAGGAATACAACTGGCAGCTCAACTTCGGCGAGATCGCCCAGATCTGGCGCGGCGGTTGCATCATCCGCGCGGCGTTCCTCCAGAAGATCACCGAGGCCTACGCCCGGAACCCGGGCCTCGCGAACCTGCTCCTCGACCCGTATTTCAACAAGACCGTGAAGAAGGCGCAGCAGAACTGGCGCAAGGTCGTCTCGCTCGCCGCCGAGTGCGGCGTCGCCGCGCCGACGTTCAGCTCGGCCCTCTCCTACTACGACAGCTATCGCTCGGCCCGCCTGCCGGCCAACCTGCTCCAGGCGCAGCGCGACTACTTCGGGGCCCACACCTACGAGCGCCTCGATCAGCCGCGCGGCAAGTTCTTCCACATCGACTGGCCGGAAAAGAATCGCCCGCAGCTCTCGATGTAAGGCCTGCCGCCCGGCGCGGCAAAATGAGTTTGAATATTCCCGCCGGCCGCGTCGTCTCACCGGGTATGAACCGCCTTTGCCTGCTACTCTCCCTGAGTGCCGCCACCGTCGCGGTGGCGCAACCGCGCGACCGGGACGAGCGCGGCGGCCGCCGTGAGGAGTCCCGCATCATCGTCTATCAGGAGGCGGGATTCCGGGGCGATGCGCGGGTGCTTTTCCCGGGCGAGTCCATCGAGAACATGTCGGGCCAGACTTTCGACAACGGCTCCCGGCTGAACGACCGCATCTCCTCCATCCGGATCGAGGGCGACGCCGAGGTCTATGCTTACGAGAACGCCGGGTTTCGCGGCGAAGCCCTGCGCCTGACCGAAAGCGCGCGGGATCTCTCCGGCCGCCTGGTGCCGGGCAGTGTATCGGTCAACTGGAACGACCGCATCTCCTCGCTGCGCGTGGAACGGGCCCGCGGCCGGGATTCCGCCCGGCCCGGCGCCGAGCCCCGCGGCAATCCGGAGAAAATCATCAGGCAAATCTTCAACGACGTTTTGGGCCGCGAAGCCGACGGCGCCGAGCTTCGCCTCTTCCGCGCGAGGTTCACCGACGAGGGCTGGACGGAAAAAATGCTTCGCGAGCACCTCCGCCGGGAGGAACGCTACCGGTCGGAGGTGGCCGACCGCATCATCCGGCTGGCCTATCGCGAGGTGCTGGACCGCGAAGTGGATCCCGCGGGCCTGAAGCAATACCGCTGGGCCTTGCTCGAGAAGGAATGGACCGAGGGCGATGTGCGCGACGATTTGCGGCGCAGCGAGGAGTTCCGGAAAAAAACCGGCCGCCGCTGAGCCGCCGACCGGCGTTCGGTTGACACGGCTTCGGGAGCGGACGCACTATGCGCCGCTTTCCCCGTGAGCGCCGGCGCAACCCCCACAAATTCCCCTCCCGCCCCGCCGCGATCTCCGGTGGCGCGACTCTGGCTTTACCGGACGCTGGCCGTGGTCGGCATTCCCGCGCTTTTGCTGCTCGGGCTGGAAGGGGTGCTGCGGCTGGCGGGGTTCGGGCGTTCCGCGAGCTTTCTCATCCCGGACGACCAACCGGGCTGCTACCGGACGAATCCGGATTTTGTCAGCCTGTTCATGCCGGGCAGTTTTGACCTGCGGCCGTTGAATATCCGCGTGGCCGTCCGCAAGCCCGCCAACTCGATCCGCATCGTGGTGCTCGGCGAATCGGCGGCGCAGGGCATCCCCGCGCCGGCGTTTGGGTTTCCGCCGCAGTTGCGGGCGCAGCTCCGCGCGCGTTATCCAGGCAAGCAGATCGAGGTCATTAACACGGGCATCGTCGCGATCAACTCCCACGTCGTCTACCAGATTGCCCGTGACCTGGCGGATTTTTCGCCGGACCTCTTCGTGGTCTACGTCGGCAACAACGAGGTCGTGGGTCCGTATGGGCCGGGCTGCACCTACCTGTCGGCGATGCCCCCGCTCCCGGTCATCCGGCTCAGTGTCTTCGTCCGCTCCACCCGCACCGGCCAGTTGCTCGGCATGCTCATCGGCAAGTTCGCGCGCTCCGGCCCGCCGCCGCCCGAGTGGGGCGGCATGAGCATGTTCGTCGACAGCGCCGTGGCCGGAGACGATCCGCGGTTGGAGGCGGTCTACCGGAACCTCGGGGCCAACCTCTCCGACATCGTGCGTGTCGCGACCAGCGCCGGCGCGAAGACGCTGCTGTGCACCGTCGTCGCCAACCTCAAGGACTGCCCGCCGCTGCTTTCGCGGCACCGCACGGGGCTTTCCACGGACGAGTTGGCAACGTGGCAGGTTGCGTTCAACCGGGGCCGGCTGGCGTGGCTGCTGGGCGAGACCGCGGCGGCGCGCCAGGATCTCGCGGCGGCGCGCCGCCTCGATCCGCAATATGCCGAGACTTTGTTCATGCTCGGGTCGCTGGAAACTCAAGCCGGCAATCCCGCCGCCGCCCGCCCGCTCCTGCTCGAGGCCCTGCATTGGGACGCGCTCCGTTTCCGGCCGGATGCGCGCATCAACGACGCAATCCGGCGGGTGGCCCGCGCGCATCCGGAAGCGCGTCTGTTGGATGCGGCGATGTTGCTGGGATCCGATGCCGCCTCACCGGCAACGCCCACCGGCCGCGAGCTGATGTTCGAGCACGTCCATTTTGACTGGGACGGGAATTTTCAACTGGCGCGCGCGTTGGCGCAGGAAGCCGAGACCACGCTCTTCGGTGTCGCACCGGGTGCGCCGCCGTGGCTCGATTCCGCCAGCTGCGCGGCCGCCGTGGGCCACACCCGGCAGGCGCGGGCCGATATCCTGAAAAAAATCGCGACCATCATTCAAAACCCACCATTCACCAACCAGCTGACCTACCCCGAGGACATGGCCAGATTCACGCGCGAATTAGCGCAAGCGGAAGCCGATCAGGCCAAACCGGAGGTCATCCGCCTGGCCCGCGAAACTGTCGCCGAGGCGACCAAGCATGATCCCGACAACCCCGATCTGGCCAAGATGGCCGAAGACATCGCCAATGAGGAGGAGCAAACGGCCGACGCCTTGATCCATCTCCAGCGGGCCCGGCGGCTCCAGCCGAGCAATTTCCGGCTGGCGGCCGCCGAGGGGATACTGCTCACGTGGCTGGGCCGGTTCGAAGAGGCGGAAAAAATCTTGCGCGAGACCACCCAGGCCTGTCCGCCCCGCGAATTGGCCGTCGTCGCCCCCGCGTTTGTCGACTTCTACACCCGGGCCAGGCGGGTGCAGGATGGATTGCGCACCCTGGACGGGTTCATCGCGCGAAGCCCGGGGGATAGAAAACTCCGGCAACTCCGCGGCGGGCTGGCGGATTTTGCCGGCGACAAGGCCGCCGCCGAGCGCGAATACCGCGCCCTGCTGGCCGAAGATCCGGGTGACCCAAAGGCCCAGGAGGCGCTGGTTGCCTTTTTGCAAAAACAGGGACGGGTGGCCGAAGCCAACCAAGCGTCGCTCGCCGCCGTCGGTCATCAGGCCGGCAACCAACCCAACAATCTGCGGGCCGCCGCGGTCGCCGAGGCAGGCAGGGATGACGCCAAGGCCGTGGAATTCCTCGTGGCGGCCGAACGCAGCGGACCTATCCCGGCGGCGGTCGAGCTCAGAATCGCGCGCAAGCTCTACGGGCTGGGACAAACAGAGGAGGCGCTGACGCACCTTGGCTGGGCCCGAAGGATATCCCGGTATGAAGGCAACCCAGCCGTGACCGAAGCCATCACCGAGTTCATCGCCCGTTTGCGTCCGGAAAACCCCTGATCCGATGACCGCGATCCTGGGCATCTCCGCCTTCTATCACGACTCGGCCGCCGCGCTGGTGGTGGACGGACGGATCGTCGCCGCCGCGCAGGAGGAACGCTTCACGCGCCGGAAGCATGACGCGGGGTTTCCCGCGCACGCGGTCGAATACTGCCTGCGCACCGCCGGGCTCACGGCGGCCCAGCTGGACCATGTGGTTTTTTATGAAAAGCCGATGCTGAAGTTCGAGCGCCTGCTCGAGACTTACCTCGCTTTCGCCCCCGCCGGGATCAGCTCGTTCTTCCAGGCCGCACCGCAGTGGGTCCATGAGAAACTCCAGCTGCCGCGCAAGATGAACGAGGGGCTCGGCGGGGCCTACCGGCGGCCCTATATCTTCACGGAACACCACGAGGCGCACGCAGCGAGCGCGTTTTTCCCCTCGCCCTTCGATTCGGCGGCCCTGCTCACGATCGATGGCGTTGGCGAATGGGCCACGGCGAGCCTGGGCACGGGTTGCGGCAACCGCATCGAACTCACGCACGAGATGCATTTTCCGCACTCGCTCGGCCTGCTCTATTCGGCCTTCACCTATTTCTGCGGCTTCAAGGTAAACAGTGGCGAATACAAGCTGATGGGCCTCGCGCCCTATGGCACGCCGCGGTTCGCGGATTTAATCCTAGAAAACCTGGTCGAGCTGAAACCGGACGGATCGTTCCGCCTCGCGCTGGACTATTTCGACTACTGCGCCGGGCTGACGATGACCTCAGGAAAATTCGACCGGCTGTTCGGCGGGCCGCCCCGCCGGCCCGAGGCGGCGCTCACAGCGCGCGAACTGGACCTCGCGGCCTCCATCCAGCAGGTCACGGAGGAGATCATGCTGCGGATGGCGCGGCACCTCCACGCGCAGACCGGGATGAAGAATCTCTGCCTCGCGGGCGGCGTCGCCCTGAATTGCGTCGGCAACGGCCGGCTGCTGCGCGAGGGGCCGTTCGAGAAGATCTGGATCCAGCCGGCGGCCGGCGACGCGGGCGGGGCGCTTGGGGCGGCGCTGTTCGTCTGGCACCAGCTCCTGGAGAATCCTCGTGCGCCGGGGTCGCCCGATGGCCAGCAGGGTTCACTGCTGGGCCCCGACTGTGCGGAGAGCGAAGCGGTGTTAAAGGCGCAGGGCGCCGTCTACCAGCGCGCGGCGGATGAAGCCGCCTTGTGCGAGGAAACCGCGCGGCTGATCGCCGACGGCAAGGTGGTCGGCTGGGTGCAGGGCCGGATGGAATACGGCCCGCGCGCACTCGGCAGCCGCAGCATTCTCGGGGATGCGCGCAACCCGGCCATGCAGTCCACGATGAATCTCAAGATCAAGTTCCGCGAATCGTTCCGGCCCTTCGCCCCGATCGTGCTGGCGGATCGTGCGGCCGATTATTTCGAGCTGCCGGCCGGCACAGAGAGCCCCTACATGCTGATCGTGGCGCCGGTGCAACCCGCCCAGCGCATGGCCGTGCCGGAAAACACCGCCGCCGGCGTCGCCCGCGTGCGCGAGGTGCGCTCGACGATCCCCGCGGTCACGCACGTCGATCACAGCGCGCGCGTCCAGACGGTGGATGAGGTCAGGAATCCGCGGCTGCACCGCCTGCTGCAAGTGTTCCAGCGCCAGACGGGGTGCCCGGTGCTGATCAACACCAGCTTCAACGTGCGGAGCGAACCCATTGTCTGCACGCCGGCCGACGCCTACCGCTGTTTCATGGCGACGGACATGGACGCACTCGTCATCGACGACTTCATCCTGCGCAAGGAGCGGCAGCCCGCGGCCAACCGGGTCGACACCAAGGCGCATCTGGAACAATTCGAAATAGACTGAGCCCACGCGCAACCATGTCACTCATCCACATTAACTCCCGTCCCGCCGCCCGGCAACTGTTGGTCTTTGCCGCAGCGTGGCTGGTCTTTGTCGGGATGTTGGGCCTGATGCAGTGGGCCAAGGCGCGTCCCGCCGCGGCGCTGGTCTGCTGGATCCTGGCGGCAGGCGTGCCGGCGGTTGGGGCCGTCTGGCGCGAGGGCTTGCGACTGCTTTACGTCGGCCTCAGCTACGCGACCTACCCGATCGGGTGGGTGGTCTCGACCATCGTGCTCGGGGTGATTTATTATGCCGTCTTGACTCCGATCGGGCTGATCCTTCGGGTGTGCGGCCACGATCCCCTCCAACGCCGCGCCGACCGCCGGGCCGTCAGCTACTGGCACAAGCGCCCCGGCCCGCGCCCTCCCGCCAGTTATTTCCGCCAGCACTGAACCATGAGCAAAAAAATCCCCAGCGAATTCGAGCGGCAGGCCGCCGGCAAGCAGCGCGGATTCGTCGGGCAGTTCCTGGACTACGCGCTCCACAACAAGAAGTGGTGGCTGACGCCGATCATCCTGCTGCTGCTCCTCGCCAGCCTGCTGATCATCCTCGGCGGCAGCGGCCTGGCGCCGTTCATCTACACGATCTTCTGAGGCGGCTGAGACCGTGCCCGGTTCATAAGCCGAGCAGGAAACTTAGCGGCACATCCACGCGCTGCCGCCAGGCGCGTTCGGAATGCTCGGCGCCGGGAAATTTCTTCGTGATCCAATCGCGGCCCTCGGTGTAGCCCGCAGCGCGCAGCACTCCGTCCAGTTTCAATTGGTAGGGTTCATACATGGCGTCGAGCGTCTCCGTGCCGTAGTCGAAGTAGAGTTTGTGGGTGCCGGGGGCGGGCAGGTGTTTCGCGAGGTAGGCGATCATGGCGCCATCGCCGGCGGGCAGATGCGTGGAAACACACCCGGCGCCGCCAAAGACCTCCGGGTATTCACAGATCGCGTAGGCGGAAATCAGCCCGCCCATGCTCGAGCCCATCACGAAAGTGTGGGTGCGGTCCGGTTCCGTCCGGTAGGTGCGGTCCACCCAAGGCTTCAATTCCTCGACCAGGAATTTCAGGTAGGCGTCGGAGGTGATCAGCGCGGTGGGAATGGCGGCGTCGCGGGTCAGGAGCGCGACGCGCTCGCCCAGGGCGGCCTTGCGCGGCATGTATTCAGGAAAGCGCCCCATGCCGGTGTTGGCTACGCCGACGACGATCGCCCCGCGGGTTTTGCCGCCCTTGATCAGCCGGCACAGGGCGCGATCAACCTCCCAGGAGACGCCACCGAAGCCCGCCCCCGGGTCAAAGATGTTCTGGCCGTCATGCATGTAGATGACGGGATAACGCTCGGTGGCATTCTCGTCATACCCCGGTGGCAGCCAGACCTCGATGTTGCGGGTGGGGACCAGCGCGGAAGGGAAAGCCGGATGGCGCACGATCCGGCCGGCCCCGGTGACCTGGACCGTGGTGACAGGGCTCAAGGCCGTGCCGGCGAGATTGTGCACGAGCACGCGATACTGGCCGGCGTCCGCCGCGCCCGCGCGGGCGCCGGTGTAGGTGGGGCTGGTGGCGCTGGGGATCAGCTCGCCGTCGCGGAGCCACTGGTATTCGAGCCCGCCGGAGCCCACGGCCTGCACCGTGAGGGTGAGCGGGGCGCCCGCCTCGACCCGCAGCTCCGCCGGGGCGGTCTGGGTGAGTTGCGGGGTCTTGGCCCCGGCAATACCGAAGGAGATCTTCGAGGGCTCGATCCGGATGCCGCCCACGCGCGCGGCCTCCTGGTGGCCGCGCAGGTCGTTGACCGTTGCGATGAATTCCAATTCCTCGTCCGGCGCGAGGTCGGGCGGCGGCGTCCAGAAGATCCGGTAGGGCGCGGTGTCATCCGTGCCGAGGAAAGCATATTGGCCCGGCCGCGAGGCCCGCTGCATTACGAAGGTGACCTCGGCGTAGCCGTCTCCTCCGGTGACTTCGGCGCGCAGTTCCTGCCGGCTTACGAAAACCTGGCCGTCGGTTTCCTTGGTCGTGAACTTCAATACGGCGCTTGGCGCCGGATTGACGAGCGCGACGTGCAGCGGGGCGGTCGTCGCCCCCAGGGTCGTCCCGGCCTGCCAGACGGCGAACTGCAGGGGCGCGAGCGTGACGCCGACCTCGCCCTGCTCATCGGTCGTGAGAATGTCGGCGCCGGGCTGGTCCGGGGTGCGCGAGTCGAAGATCCGCGCCAGGCGCGCCCCGCCAGGCTGGCTGGTGGGCACGCGCGAGGTCAGCGTGGCCGTGCGGGAATTATTCAGCGCGACGAGGTATTCGATCTTTTCGCCGCGCTCGAGGCGCGAGAAGGCGAAGAGACCGGTCTCGCGGGTGGCGCGGGGAATCATCGCGCCGGTGCGCAGCGCCGGATGCGCAGCGCGCAGGGCCCCGAGCCGGGCGATGAGCCGGTAGAACGGATGGTGCTCGTCAAACTTGTCGTCCGCGCCCGTGCGGTTGGTGGCGAGCAGCGGGGCGTTTTTGAAATCCGGCGCCTGCGCGGCGAACATGTCCTCGCGCGCCTGCATGTCGCCGCCGCCGCGGCCAACCATGCCCTGCTCGTCGCCGTAGTAGATCACCGGCTGCCCGCGCGAGAGCAGCAGCAGTCCGTGGCCGAGCTTTTCCAGATCGGCGAGCTGCGCCAGGGTGGCGCCGGGGTTGTCCTGCTGCAGGAAGTAGCCGAAGCGGCCCGCGTCGTGGTTGCCGAGGAAGGTCGTGGTCGCATGGACATTGCTGTCGTGGTCGGTATAGTAGTCGTCGCGGGCGATGAAGTCGGCCAGCGCGGCCGCGGTGCCGTTCTGTGACACGAACTTCCGCGCCGCGGCGAAGAAGCCGAAGTCGAGCGTGGTGTCGATCGGGATGCCGGTGGAGAACTCGCTGAGGTAGGCCGGGTCGCCCGCCTCTGAGTAGACTTCGCCGAACTCGAGGAAGTCCGGCCGGCCGATCTTGCGGGCCTCGGCCCGGATCGCGGGGATGAAGGCCTGCCAGAACTCGCCGTTCACGTGCTTGGCGGTATCGATGCGGAAACCGTCGACGCCGGTGTCGCGCAGCCAGTGGGTGAAGACCTCGATGAAACCCTGCACGACCCGCGGGTGAGCGGTGAAGAGGTCGTCGAGGCCCACGAAATCACCCAGCGTGGCGCTCTCGCCCACCCAGGTGTTGTTGCCGCGGTTGTGGTAGAGCGTGGGATCGTTGAGCCACTCCGGGTTCTTGGCGTGCGCTTCCGCGGCCGGCACAACCGGCACGTAAGGGAAGCTTTTCTCCGCCGAGAGCGCCGGGAAGGCCGCGGGGTTGTTCACCCCGTTGTAGGCGACGGCGCGATCATCGAACACCCG
Organism: Lacunisphaera sp.; assembly: GCA_029945445.1. Classification (GTDB taxonomy): domain Bacteria; phylum Verrucomicrobiota; class Verrucomicrobiia; order Opitutales; family Opitutaceae; genus Lacunisphaera. The sequence continues at coordinate 216,526 of JAQSCO010000057.1, forward strand.
GCCGGCGGCATCACGAAAGGGAAACTTGGCGCGGTCCCGGTAGGAAAAATCGCCCGAGAGCTGGATGACATCAGCCGTATGGTTGATGATGATGTCCATGAAGACCTTCAGGCCGCGGGCGTGGGCCTGCCGGACAAATTCCTGGAATTCCGCGTCGGTGCCGAGGTGCGGGTCGATGTGCAGGAAATCCAGCACCCAGTAGCCGTGGTAGCCGGCTGAACCCCGCTGCACGGGCTTGTTCCTGAACGGCGGGGTCACCCACACCGCGGTCACCCCGAGGTTTTTCAGGTAATCGAGCCGCGCAGTCAGCCCGGCGAAATCGCCGCCGTGGTAATAGCCGATGCGCGTCGGATCGAAGCCGTGCTCCTCCGGGCCGCCGGGGTAGCCACCGGTGTCGTTGGCCGGGTTGCCGTTGGCGAACCGGTCGGTGAGGACGAAGTAGAGGGTCTGCCCGGCGCCGGGGTGGGTCAGCCGGGGCACCGCCACGGGCAGGGGCTGGGCCCGGCCCAGCGAGGTCAGGGCGACAACGAGGCAAAGCAGACGAACGAAGAAGGGTCTCATGGGGTAAGGGGTAAAATGGGGGCCGGCCCCGCCCCGGTCAAACGGCGAGCCCGGGAGAAGTCTTGCTTGGCCGGGAAAAAACCTAGGTCCGGACGGAAAAAACCCGCCGGCGGGCCGGCATTCGCAGGCACAAGAAAGACCCCAAGGAGCAGCGCCAGAAGGCGGGTTCCCTCTGAAAATGATGAAACCACCGCAAAGCCCAGGGAGGGGAAGAAGAGCGGAAAAGCTAGTCTCAATCTAAGACTTGTCCGAGCCATCGCGGTTTTTTGGGAGGTTTGCGCGTCGCGCCCCGGATTCCGCGCGGCTGATATTTTCGCGACACACGGAGCACCCCCCTGCTCCCGCCCCTCCAGTTTGTTCCTCAAACCCCGAGCGACACCAATGCAAACCATGAATACTACCCCTCGTTACACCCGTGGCGCGACCTTTGTCGCCGCCATGTTGTTTACCGGCGTGCTGGCACAAGCCCAGCAGGCCACCACGGCCCCGGCCGACGACAAAGTCGTCGTGCTCGAGAAGTTCACCGTCCAGGCCGGCTTCAGCGGCAGCCTCGCGGCCGCCGCCATCGCCAAGGAAAAGAACAACAATATCGTCGAGGTCATCATGTCCGAGGACATCGGCAAGCTGCCCGACGTGAGCATCGCGGACTCCCTGACCCGACTGACCGGCGTGGCAGCCCAGCGGGCCAACGGTCGCGCGCAGAATATCAGCATCCGCGGCCTGACCGGCGATTTCTCCACCACCATGCTCAATGGCCGCGAGCAGGTTTCGACGAACATGAACCGCTCGGTGGAATTCGACCAATACCCGGCCGAGTTGTTAAATTCGGTCGTCGTCTACAAGACGGCCAGCGCCAACCTGACCGGCCAGGGCCTGGCGGGCACGGTTGACCTGATCACGGTTCGTCCGCTGGAAAAGTCCGGCCGCACGATCGCCCTGAACGCCTACTACAAGACAACCCAGCTGGGCCTGCTCACGCCGGGCGTGAAGAAGAACGGTGAGAGTTTCAATATCGCCTACATCGACCATTCTGACGACGGCAAATTCGGCTTCGCCTTGGGCTACTCGCACACGCTGTCCCCGTTCGAGGGCAAACAGTTCCAAGCTTGGGGTTACCCCACGGACAATGGCAATCTTGTGCTCGGCGGCACCAAATCCTATGTGCGCAGCAGCAACCTGAAACGAGACGGCTACATGGGGGTGTTTGAATTCAAGCCCAACGAGAACATCCACAGCACGGTGGATGTCTATTATTCCAAGTTCCAGGAGAGGCAGCTGCTTCGCGGCATGGAAATCCCGCTGTATTGGGGCCAGGATGTTTCGCTGACGCCCGGGTATGCCGCCACCGGCGGGTTTGCGCCCAAAACGGTCTTTACCAACGTGCACCCTGTCCTCCGCAACGACAGCTTCGTCCGCGACGACACGCTCACCGCGGCCGGCTGGAATCTTGTGATCGGCGAGAAGTCCGCCTGGCCGGTCGTGTTTGACTTGGGTTATTCCAAGATCAAGCGCCTCGACAAGAACCTGGAAATGTGGGCCGGCATCTCCTTTGCGCGCGCCGCCCCGTCGGACACAATCACCGTCAATCTGGCCTCGGGCCAGATTCCCGTCATCACCAAGACGCTCGATTACACCAGCACGTCGCTGGTCAAGCTGACCGACCCGATGGGCTGGGGCAACAGCCCGATCCCCGGTGGCGCGGGCCCCGGCTACTACAAGGGCTTCGACGCCATGGACGAGTTGGGGCAGTTCAAGCTGCTGACCAAACACGAAATGAAGAACAGTTTCTTCAATGACGTGGAATTCGGCGTGGCCTACACCGACCGCTTCAAGCGCGACGGACAGAAGCCCTCCGGCTGGGAATACCTCACCAACGGCGCCCAGACGGCCCCGGTGCCGACACCGATCGGCACGACCGACCTCACCTTCCTCGTCACCGGCGGCAATATCGTGGCGTTCGATCCGTTCCTCCCGGTCAGCAATGGCACCCTCTCGTTCTATCCCAATCAGGACACCGGCATCATCGCCGACCGCTTCAATGTCCGGGAGAAGATCCTGCGCCCCTATGTGCAGGCGAACATCGACACCAAGTGGGGCAATGTGCCGGTCACCGGCAACCTGGGTCTCCAGCTGAACAATGTTGACCAGTCGTCCTCCGGCCTGTCCGCCAACGGCAGCACGGTCAATCCGGTCAAGGCCGGCGCGAAATACAACGACTTCGCGCCCAGCTTGAACCTGAACTTCAACACCGGGGACCAGTCCTACGTCCGCTTCAGCGTTGCCCGTCAGCTGGCCCGGCCGCGCATGTTTGACATGAAGGCATCCCGCACCTGGGGCTATAATCCGGCGAATGCCGCCCAGACGAGCCTGCAGAACAGCCCGTGGAGCGGCGGCGGCGGCAATCCTTCGCTGAAGCCGTGGAAGTCGGACTCGATCGATCTCGCCTACGACAAATATTTCAAGGGCAACAAGGGGTATTTCTCCCTGGCGCTCTTCCACAAGAAATTGCTGAACTACATCTATGAGTCGTCCTCGCTGCAGGACTTCACCGGGTATCCCGTCCTCACCGGGCCCGCGCCCACCTTGCGCCAGGGCACCATCACCACCCCGATCAACGGCAATGGCGGGAAAATTCAGGGCATGGAAGCGACCCTTTCCCTCGCCAGCGAAATGATCAGCCCGTCAATCAAGGGTTTCGGTTTGGTGATGGGCGGCGCCTATACCAAGAGCTCTGTCGAGCCGTGGGGCCCCGGTCGCGGGACCGCGGCGATCTCGGGCCTGTCGTCCCGCGTGGCGCAAATTACGTTCTACTATGAGCGCAAGGGCTTCTCGGCCCGCATCAGCGAGCACTATCGCTCGGCCTATCGCGCCTACACGACCAACTTTGGCGTTCCCAACCCGAAGGGTGACGTGGCTCCGAACGGCGATTTCGCCGAAACCCAGCCCGAGAAGATCGTCGACGCCCAGGTCAGCTATGCCATGCAGTCCGGCCCACTCAAGGGCCTGACCTTCTACGCGCAGGCCTACAACCTGAACGACGAGCCGCTGATCACCTTTGCCAACGGCGATCCCCGCCAGGTGCAGAACTTCCAGAAATACGGCGCCTCCTACTCGTTCGGCGCCTCCTACAAGTTCTAAGCGGCCGGTTCCGTCCGCCCAGCCTTGTTCGCTCTGTGGCCATCAGCCCGATCCTGATGGCCGCAGTTTTTTAGCCCGGCCCCACGTGCCGGTTCCCGCCCCGCGCCACCACCGGAGGACTTCTGGTGGCCAGCTTTTCTCATCCCTGATTCCTTAAATTCCGTGCGCTTTCCCGTGAGCCTTCTCGCCAGCGTGCTCCTCGCCGCCCCGCCCGCCGCCCCCGCCCTGGACTGGGCCGGGTTGCAACCCGTTGGCGCGGCCGTGGCCGCGACCCGCACCGCGCGCGGCGTGCAATTCTCCTGCGCCGACGGCTCCGCGGTGACGCTCACCGTCCTCGCGCCGGACCTCGTCCGCGTGCGCACGCTTTTCGCCGGCCAGCCGGCCGCGCCCGACCACAGCTGGGCCGTCGCCCGCACCGACTGGCCCGCCGCCGACTGGTCGCTCGCCGAGACGCCCGCCGCGTTCACGCTCACGACCGGCGAACTCGCGGTCGTCGTCCACCGCGATCCCCTGCTGATCGAGTTCCGCGACGCGGCCACCGGCCGTGTCATCAACCGGGACGAGCGCCCCATGGCGCGCGATCCGAAGAGCGGCCGCGTCGCCGCCGCCAAGCAGTTCGGTTTCGACGAGCATTTCTACGGCCTGGGCGAGAAGACCGCCCACCTCGACCGGCGCCGCAGCCGGTTCGTCCTGTGGAATTCCGACACCCCCGGCTACACCGAGGGCACGGACCCGATTTACCAGAGCATCCCGTTCTACCTCGGCTGGGAGGACGGCCGCGCCTACGGCCTGTTTTACGACAACTCGCACCGCACGACCTTCGACTTCGGCTACACCGGGCAGGAGGCTGCCGCCTACGAGGCGGCGGGCGGGGTGCTGGATTATTATTTCTTTCACGGCCCCGCGCTGAAGAAAATAATCGGCCGCTACACCGATCTCACCGGCCGCATGCCGCTGCCGCCGCTCTGGGCGCTCGGCCACCAGCAAAGCCGCTACAGTTATTATCCCGACAAGATGGTCGAGCAGGTCGCCGCCCAATACCGCGCGCACCGCCTGCCGCTCGATGTCATCCATCTCGATATCCACTACATGGACGCCTACCGCGTCTTCACCTGGAACCAGGACCGCTTCCCCGACCCGGCCGGCCTCGCCAAGAAACTCAGCGAGCGGGGCGTGAAGCTCATCACGATCGTCGACCCCGGCGTCAAATACCAGCCGGCTGATCCCGCCGCACCGGGGAAAAATTATCCGGTCTATGACGAGGGCCTCGCGCAGGACTATTTCCTGCGCCGCCAGGACGGCAGCCTCTACATCGGCGAGGTCTGGCCGGGCAAGGCGGTGTTCGTCGACTACACGAAGGAGAACGCCCGCCGCTGGTGGGGCGAGAAGCACCGCGCGCTCATCGATCGCGGCATCGCCGGCATCTGGACCGACATGAACGAACCCTCGGACTTCGTGGACAAGTCCGGCGCGACCCAGCGGGACGTCGTGTTTGACGACCTCGGCGCCAAGTCGCTCTACGCGCAGAACCGGAATACCTTCGCACTCAACATGGCGCGCGCCACCTACGAGGGCCTGCAGCGCCTGCAGCCCGACAAGCGGCCGTTTGTCATCACCCGCGCGGGGTACGCCGGCATCCAGCGCTACGCCATCACCTGGATCGGCGACAGCAACGCCACCTTCGACCAGCTCGCGCTCAGCGTGCCGATGTTCGCGAGCATGGGGCTGAGCGGCCAGCCGTTCGTCGGCGCCGACACCCCGGGCTTCATCGGCCGCGGCAGCGCCGAGCTGCTGGTGCGCGCCTACCAGGTCGCCGCGTTCACGCCCTTCTGCCGCAACCACACCGCGGTCGATGTCTACGACCACGAGCCGTGGCGCTTCGGCGTGCCCTACGAGAACATGGTGCGCGCCGCGCTCGAGCTCCGTTACCGTCTTCTGCCTTTCCTCTACACCACCCTCGAGGAAGCGCACCGCACCGGCGTGCCGCTGTTCCGGCCGCTCCTGCTTGAGTTCCAGCAGGATTACACCGCGCTGAACCTCGACGACCAGTTCATGGTCGGGGCCGCGCTGCTCGCCGCGCCCGTCGTCCGCGACAACGAGCGCGCTCGCGACGTCTACCTGCCCGCCGGCCGCTGGTATGACTACTGGACCGGCGCCGCGCTCGACGCCACCGGCGATCTCCGCCGCGTGGATGCCCCGCTCGAGCGCATGCCGCTCTTCGTTCGCGGCGGCAGCATCGTGCCGTCGACGATCGCGATGAACCACACCGGGGAGAAACCCTGGAACCCGCTGCGCTTCGACGTCTGGCCCGACGCGAACGGCGCGGCCACCGGCTCGCTCTACGAGGACGACGGCGCCAGCCCCGCCTACCTGCAGGGCGCCTTCCGCCGCACCACCCTTTCGCTCGCTGCCGGCCGGCTGACGTTCGGGGTCGAGGGGGACTATCGGCCGCCTGCGCGCAATTTCGAGGTTTTCCTGCACCAGGCCCCGGCCGTGCGCGAGGTGTTGCTCGATGGCCGGCCCCTCGACACGGCAAACTGGGGGCGCGACGCCGCTGGCACGCTCAGCGTCCGCCTCAAGGACAATGGTCAACCCTTGGTCGTGGAGTTTCGCTGACATGGGCGCCCCTCCCAATACTTGGCTGACCACCCGCACGGCGGGTGTGCTCGCACACATCTCCTCCCTGCCCGGGGCCTATGGCATCGGCAACCTCGGGCCCGACGCGCGCGCTTTCGTTGATTTCCTGGCCGCGGCCCGGATCCGCCACTGGCAGATCTGCCCGATCGGGCCCACGGGCTACGGCGACTCACCCTACCAGCTTTTCTCGGGCCGCGCGGGCAACCCCTATTTCATTGACCTGGGTGAACTCGAGGTGGCGGGACTGCTGCATCCCGCCGAACTGGCGTCGCTGCGCAGCCTGGCGCCCGGCCAGGTGGACTACGGCCAACTTTACCAGCTTTTCTGGCCCGTGCTGGCGCGTGCGTATGACCGCTTTGCGGCCACAGGGGCCGATCGCCTCGGCAGCTTCGGGCTGCTGAAGGATTTCCGCCGCGAACAGGCCGGCTGGCTCGAGCCCTTCGCCGACTTCATGGCGCTCAAGGCCCGCTTCGGCGGCCAGGCGTGGACCAGCTGGCCCGAGGAATACCGCCAGTGGACCCCCGTCCTGCGCGCGACGCTGCCCGAGACTGTCCGCCGCGAGGCCGACCGCCAGGTGTTCTACCAATACGTTTTCTTCGGCCAGTGGGACCGGCTCCGCCGCCACGCGACCGAGCGCGGGGTCGGCATCATCGGCGATGTGCCGATCTTCGTCGCGCTCGACAGCGCCGACACGTGGCAGAACCGCGCTGTTTTCCGGCTCGACGCCCACGGCCAGCCGCTCGCCGTCGCCGGCGTGCCGCCGGATTATTTCTCCGCCTCCGGCCAGCTCTGGGGCAACCCGCTCTACGACTGGGAACATCTCGCCCGCACCGGCTACGCGTGGTGGATCGACCGGCTGCGCGCGGCGTTCGAGCTCTACGACATCATCCGGCTCGACCATTTCCGCGGGTTCGACACCTACTGGGAGATTCCGGCCGGCGCGCCCGACGCGCGCACCGGCCGGTGGCTCAAGGGCCCGGGGCGGGCGTTCTTCGCCGCGGTCCGCGCCGCGCTGCCCTCGGCCCGCATCATCGCCGAGGACCTCGGCTACATCGGGCCCGACGTCGTCGAGCTCCGCCGCGCCGCGGGCCTGCCGGGCATGAAGATCCTGCAGTTCGCCTACGGCCACGACGCCAACAACGTCAACTTGCCGCACTTTTATCCCCCGGAGAGCGTCACCTACACCGGCACGCACGACAATATCACCACCCGGGGTTGGCTGGAAAACCTGGCCCCCGACTACGCGAACCGCATCGACGATTATTTCCAACTCGGGGGGGCGCACTCCGCCTGGCCCGTCATCCGCGCCGCGCTGGCCACGCCGTCGCGGCTGGCGGTGATTCCGATGCAAGACTTGCTCGACCTGCAGGCCTCGGCCACCCTGAACCGGCCCGGCACCAACGAGGGCAACTGGCAGTGGCGTTTCACCGCCGCCGATCTGGCCAGCCTCGCCGGTGAAAAAACCGCCAAACTCAGCCACTGGATCAAACTTTACGACCGCACCGGCGACCGCCCCCTCCGCGACTACAGCGAACCCCCGCTCAACGGCCATACCCCATGAGAATCCAGCGTCCGCTTTCCCTCCCTGCCATCTGGAACATGAGTTTCGGGTTTCTGGGCATCCAGTTCGGCTGGGGCCTGCAGATGGCCAACATGAGCCCCATCTACAAGTATCTCGGCGCGGCGGACGACCAGATCTCCAAGCTCTGGCTCGCCGCCCCCCTCACCGGCTTCCTCGTGCAGCCGATCATCGGCGCCATGAGCGACCGCACCTGGGGCCCGCTTGGCCGCCGCCGCCCCTACTTCCTGGTGGGGGCGATCCTCAGCTCCATCGCCCTGCTCCTGATGCCGAACGCCGGCTCGCTCGCGCAGTGGCTCCTGCCAAACCTGCCCAAGTTCTACATGGCCGCGCTGCTGCTCTGGGTCCTCGACGCGTCCATCAACGTTTCGATGGAACCCTTCCGCGCCTTCGTCGCCGACAAGCTGCCCGATGCGCAGCGCGGCCTGGGCTTCGCGATGCAGAGCTTCTTCATCGGTGTCGGCGCGGTGATCGCGGGCCTCCTGCCCTATGTCCTGCGCAACTGGTTTCACGTGAGCAGCGAGGCCGACGGCGCCAACGCCCTGCCGACCAACGTGAAGATCTCGTTCTACGTCGGCGCGGTCGCCTTCCTCACCGCCGTGCTCTGGACCGTGATCTCCACGCCGGAGGACCCGCCGGAGGATCTGGAGGCGTTCAAGCGCGAGAAGGCGGCGAGCGGCGGCCTCGGCCACCTGCTCAAGGAAATCCCCGACGCCCTCGCCCACATGCCCGCGACGATGCGCCGGCTGGCGGTCGTCCAGTTTTTCACCTGGCTCGGCCTGTTCTGCATGTGGCTGCATTTCTCGAACGCCGTGCCCGTGATCTTCGGCAGCAGTGACCCGACCTCCGACCTCTTCAAGCGCGGCGCCGAGTGGGCCGGCGTGTGCTACGCGGTGAAGGACGGGGTGACGTTCCTCGCGGCGTTCGCCCTGATGGCCGCGGCCCGGACGTTTGACCGCCGCCTCGTGCACGGCCTCTGTCTCCTGCTGGGCGGCCTCGGCCTCCTCGCGGTGGGCTTTATCCACGGCGAGGAGCAGAAATACCTACTGCTCGGCGCGCTCGCCCTCGGCGGCATCGCCTGGGCCTCCATCCTCTCCATGCCCTACGCCATCCTGTCCAGCGCGCTGCCGGCCAACCGGGTGGGCGTCTACATGGGCATCTTTAATTTTTTCATCGTGCTGCCGGAGATCCTGGCGGCGCTGTTCTTCGGCCCACTCGTGAAAAACTACCTGCACGGCAACCTGGTCTATGCGGTGATGGCGGGCGGCCTGTGCATGTTCGTGGCCGCCGCCGCACTCTGGTGGGTGCCGCTCCCGCAGGAAAAAACCGCCGCGTGATTTTCCCCATGAAACGCCTTCCTTCCCTCCTCCTCTGTTTCTGTGTCGCCTTCGGCGCGAGCGCGCTGGCCGCGCCGGTTGATCCCTACCAGCCGGTCCCCTACGTGAAGCTCACGCACCCGGAGTGGTCGAAGAACGCCACGATCTACCAGATCAACACGCGGCAGTTCACCACCGAGGGCACGTTCCGCGCGGCGGAAAAGGAACTGCCGCGGATCAAGGCGCTGAACGTCGACATCATCTGGCTGCTGCCCGTCCACCCGATCGGCGAGAAGAACCGCAAGGGCGGCCTCGGCAGCCCCTACGCCGTGAAGGACTACCTCGGCGTCAACCCGGAGTTCGGCACGCTCGCGGACCTGAAGCATTTCGTCGCCACCGCGCACGGCTTGGGGATGCACGTCATCCTTGACTGGGTGGCCAACCACACCGCGTGGGACAACCCGCTGGCGGCGCAGCATCCGGAGTGGTATCAGAAGAACTGGAAGGGCGGGTTCATCCCGACCCCATGGTTCGACTGGAGCGACATCATCAACCTCGACTACAGCCAGCCAGGTTTGAGGAAATACATGACCGACGCCCTGAAATACTGGGTGAAGGAGGCGGACGTCGACGGTTACCGCTGCGACGTGGCCGGCTTCGTGCCGGTGGATTTCTGGAACAATGCCCGCAAGGAGATGGATGCGATCAAGCCGGTCTTCATGCTCGCCGAGTGGGAGTCGCGCGACCTCCACGCCGAGGCCTTCGACATGACCTACGCGTGGAGCTGGTATGAGGCGGCGGTCAATGTCGCCAAGGGCAAGTCGGACGTCGGCGCCTTTGCCAACTACTACTCGTGGAACGAGGGCTTCTACCCGCGCGACATCATGCGGATGAATTTCACCAGCAACCACGACAAGAACGCCTGGGACGGCACGGGGCCCGAGCAGCTGGGCGACGCCCTGCCGCTCGCCACGGTGCTCTCGGTGGTCAGCGAGGGCATGCCGCTCATCTACAACAGCCAGGAGGACGGCGAGACGAAGCGGCTGAAATTCTTCGAGAAGGACCCGATCGAGTGGCACGGGCACCCGCAGGCCGATTTTTACCGGAAACTTTTCGCCCTCAAGCACGCCAACACCGCGCTCTGGAACGCCCATTGGGGCGCCCGGATGGTCCAGGTCGTGAACAGCGCGCCCGCCGCGGTGCTGAGTTTCGTGCGCCGGAACGACCGCGATAAGGTCTTCGCCGTGCTGAATTTCTCCAAGGAGGCGAAGACGGTGAAGTTTGAGGACGCCGGCCTGTATGAAGGCACCTACACCGACTATTTCAGCGGCGAGAAGGTCGAACTCGGCGCCGCTACGTCGCTGACGCTTCCGGCCTGGGGCTGGCGCGTCTTCGTGAAGTAAGGCCGGTCAAAGACCGGCCCCATCCTTCTTCCCCGCCGCTTCCTTCTGGTGCGGGACGCCGTGCGTGTAGTCGAGGTGGTCGAAATAGACCGTCTTCGGCTGCGCCTCCTGTTGCGAGCGGTGGGCCTCGAGCTGGCCGCGATATTCCTGCGGGGTCGCGCCCTTGTGCTGCTTGAAGACCCGGGCGAAATACGCGGGATCGGCGAAGCCGCTCGCGTAGGCGATCTCGGAGATGGTCAGCGCGGTGGACTCGAGCGCGAGGATGGCGCCGTCAATCCGGATGCGCTGGATGTAGTGCGTGAGCCGCTCCTTCGTCTCCGTATGGAACAGGTGTGAGAGGTAGTCCGGCGAGCAGCCCAGCTGCTCCGCGATGTGCTGCACGCCGAGCTCGGGGTTGGCGAACTGCTCGCGCACGAGGCATTTCGCCTGGAAGACCTTGCCGATATCGCTGTTCAGCCCGCCCGTGCCGGTCTCGACGATGTTGCGGAACAGCCCGAGCAGCGCGAGGAGCAGGCCCTTCAGCACGGCGTCTCGCGCCGGGCCCTGCATGCTGTGGGTCTGCGCCGTGGTGTTGGCGAGCGTCAGGAAGACGTCCAGGTTCGGCGCGTCAAAGAACTCGATCACCTCGATGTCAGGCTTGCCCGGCCGCACCTCATGCGCGAAGTGCAGGCTGAGCGTGTTGTTGTAGAAACCCGCGACCAGGTTGCGGAAGGGCTTGTCCGGCGCCGGGTGGACGACCTCGCCATGCGGGACGCCCGCGGGGATGACGCACATCTCGTCCGGCCCGAGGCTGAAGCCCTCGCGCGGGAAACTGAAGTCCGTGGTGCCCTGCAACCCGAGGAAGAGTTCCGGCCGGTAGTGGTAGTGCATGCCCCGCTTGTTCTGCACGGGCTTGAGTTCGTGCGGCACGCGCAGCGTGAGCCGGTTGCGCTCGGCGAGCTTCAGCGCGTGGTCAAAGGCTGACCGCATTTCCGCGCGGTTCTGCGCGTTCATCGAACGGGCGGTGAAAATGGCGTGCGTGGCGCCGGGGGCGGACATGGGGGTGGGCCGGACGGGTCGGGGTCTGGCGGGGTGGTGTTGCGGGAACCAATGTGCGCAAACCCCCGATAATACAACGGGAAACCGGCCACGGGCGGGGCGCCGCCCGGCGGAAACCGCCCGCGGTTGTCTTATGGGGACCACCGCGCGGCTTCATCCTACATGGGCCGGGGCTTCTGCCATTGCGCGGCGCCCGGGCCCCGGCACGTTGGGGTGATGGAAGCGTTGGTCATCCTCCTTGTGCCCTTGGTCGGCGCCGCGATTTATCTCGGCGCGCGCTTCCAGTCGCAGGGTATCCGGCGCAGCCCGCCGGAGGAGCTGAAGCAACTGCAGGAACAGCGCGCGTGGCACGCGGACCGGCTGCGGCGGGCGCGGGAGAAGAAATGGGACGGCACCATGATTGAACAGATCGCGGAGCAACTGGCCGAGGCGGAGTATCAATTGGCGCGGTTCAACGCAGCGCAATCAGCCGCGTCTCGCCGAAATTGAGCGTGGTGAAGTCGGCGGCCGCCACGTCGTGCGCGGCGCAGGCCGCGGCCAGGGCCTGCAAGGGCGCGTCGATCGACTCGTCCGTCAGCTGGAAGGTGCCGAAGTGCATGCCGATGCTCTGCCGCGCGCGCACGGCCAGGTGGGCGCGGACCGCCTCGTCGGGATTCATGTGCACCGGCTCCATGAACCAGCGCGGCTCGTAGGCGCCGACGGGAATCAGCGCCAGGTCAACCGGGCCGAGCCGCGAGCCGATCTCGGCAAAGCCGGGGCAGAAGCCCGAGTCGCCCGCGAAATAAATCCGGCCGGCCGGCGTATTCAGGGCGAAGCCGCCCCACAGCGTCCGGTTCTTGTCCCACGGCCAGCGCGCCGCGAAGTGCTGCGCCGGCGTGCAGACCGCGGAAATATCCGGCGTGGCCTCGCGCTCCTGCCACCAGTCGAACTCCGTCACGCGGCCGACGCCGCGCGCCTCCAGCCAGACCTGGTTGCCCAGCGTGGTGAGGATGCGCGGCCGGTGCTGGCGCGCCAGCCAGCGCAGCGACGTCAGGTCGAGGTGGTCGTAATGGCAGTGGCTGACGAGCACGACGTCGATGCGCGGCAGTTCGCCGAGCCGCAGTGCCGGCGGTCGCGCGCGTTTCGGCCCGGCCCAGCCGAACGGGCCGGCGCGGGATGCAAAGATCGGGTCGGTCAGGATATTCACCCCGGCCACCTGCAGCAGGAAGGTGGAATGGCCGATGAAAGTGACCGCAGCCTTTCCCGCCGGCACGGTGGCGGGCAATTGCACCGGCAGCAGGGCGGGCACCCGGCGCGGCCACCTTTCGCCCTGGCCCTGCGCCAACCGCTGCCACCACCACTTGGGCAGCTGCGAGAAGCCGCGCGCGTGCCGCCAGCCCGCCGGGTTGAAGAACCGCGTGCCGTCGCAGTGGTCGCTGACGGGGAATGAGGCCTCGCCGGGCATGGCGTGGTTCAACCGGTCAGTTTCCGCCGGGCCTGTTCCCAGTAGTCCAGCAGCGCGCGGAAGTCCTGCTCCTTGGTGCCGCTGTGGATCACGTAGTCGTAGGAGTAGCGGTCGCCCATCTCCTGCTCGGCGCTTTGCATCCGCCGCTCCAATTCCTCGGCGCTCACGGGGCCGCGGCCCTGCAGGCGCTCGCGGAGGACGTCGAACGAGTCAGGCGCAACGAAGATCGTGACAAGCCGGGCCTTGAGCAGCGGGACTGTTTCCGCCTCCGCGCGGATACTGCGCACACCCTGCACGTCGAGGTTGGCGATGAGGTTGGTGTGCGGCAGGCGTTCGAGCACGGCGGACTTCAGCGTGCCGTAGCGGTATTTGCGGTGCACCCAGGCCCACTCAAGGAAATCGTTCGCGGCCAGCCGGGTATCGAACTGTGCCTCGGCGAGAAAATGGTAGTCGCGGCCGTCGATCTCGTTGGGTCGCGGCGGGCGGGTCGTCGCGGTGATGACGCGCTCAAAGCCCGGCACCGTGGCCACGAGCCGGTCGCAGAGCGTGCTTTTGCCCACCCCGGCCGGGCCGGCGAGAATCAACAGGACGGTCTGGGCGGGCGCGGCGGCGGACATGTTCAGTAGGTGAACGCCGCGGCGGAGGTGGCGAGGCCGTAGCTCAGCAGGAGGGCGCCGAGCAGCCGCGGGCGCGCCGGCACGCGGAAGAGCCACTCGAAAAAGTCCCGCAGCCGGTAGGGCGCGGCGGCGAGGTAGAGCGCCAGCGAGAGGGCGAGGTAGACGCCGGTCACCATGAGCAGGCGCTGGGGATGCTGGTATTCCATGTAGGCGGCGTAGAGCAGCGGCTCGGCCGCGAGCAGCACCAGCACGCAGAGGCCGCGCACGGCGAGAAAGTCCGGCGCGTAGAGAAAGGCGAGCAGCGCCAGCACGGCGAACCCGGCCATCACCGGCGGCGGGGTCTGGAAGAAAATCAGGTCGGACTCGGTCAGCCGGGACACGCGCCAGACGAACCACACCGCGCCGGCCCCGAAAAAGAGCCAGGCCCCGCGCTTGGAGCGCGGCAGCGTGCGGGCCGTCGAGGCAACGACGGAGTTGTTCCAGAGCAGCACAGTGCCGAGCACCGCGAGAAACAGCCCGAACAGGAGGGTGGCGAGGAAAAGGGACATCAGCGAAGTGACAAGTGACCAGTGATAAGTGACAAGAAAAGGCAGAAAAGAGGGAACGGAGTCATGACAGAAAAACCTATCACTTGTCACTCATCACTTGTCACTCCGGCGAGCGCCAGCGAGCCATAAAGCACGGCGGTCGACACCCGTTCGATCTTCACCGGCGCCAGTTCGCCGATCAGGCGCTCGTTGGCCGCGAAATGCACGATGCGGTTGCCCCGGGTGCGGCCCATGAAGCCGCGGCCCTTCTGGTCCGGCCCCTCGACGAGCACTTCCTGGGTTGTGCCGAGCAGCGTGGCGTTCCGGCGGTCGGAGTTGGCCGCGAGGATCCGCAGCAGTTCCTGGTTGCGCGCTTCCTTGACCTCGTCCGGCACCTGGTCGGCCATCGCCGCGGCGGGCGTGCCGCTGCGGATGGAATACTTGAAGATGTAGGCCATGTCATAGTTGGCCTGCTCGAACAGCTCGCGCGTCTGTGCGAAATCCTCCTCCGTCTCGCCAGGGAAGCCGACGATGACGTCCGTCGAGAAATACATGTCCGGCCGCACCGCGCGCAGGTCGGCGACAATCTGCGCGTAGCGCTCGCGGGTGTAGGGACGGTTCATGAGCCGCAGGATGCGGTTGGACCCCGACTGGAGCGGCAGGTGCACATACTCGCAGAGCTTTTCCAACCGGCCGTAGGCGGCGATCAGATCTTCTTTGAACCCGCGCGGATGCGGCGAGGTAAAGCGGATGCGCTGGATGCCCGGGATGCCATTCACCCGCTCGAGCAACTGGGCGAAGGGCGTCACGCCACCCGTGTGCGCGTAGTCGCGCCGGCCGTAGCTGGTCACGATCTGGCCGAGCAGCGTGATCTCGCGCACGCCGCGTTCCGCCAGCTGCTCGCACTCGCGCACGATTTCATCCATCGGGCGCGAGCGCTCGTCGCCGCGGGTCTTCGGGACGATGCAGAACGCACAATCCATGTTGCAGCCCTGCTGGATCGAGACGAAGGCGGACACCTGCTTCTCCTCGAGCACGTGGTCGCGGATGGTGTTCTGCGAACCGGCCTCGTCGCCGATATCCACGATGGTTTCGCCAATCGGCACGCCCGCAGCCTGGGCGGCCCGGAGGTTGTCCAAAAAATCCGGCACCTGGTGAAATTTCTGCGTGCCGACGATCAGGTCGACGTCCGGCAGGCGGTCGAGCAGTTCGGCCCCGCGGTTTTGCGCCATGCAGCCGAGGATACCCAAAATAAAATCAGGGTTCTTCTTCTTCCGGCCGGAAACGTTGGCCGCCTTGCCGATGGCCTTCTGCTCGGCGGCATCGCGCACGCTGCAGGTGTTGAGCAGGAGGATGTCGCACTGGTCCTCGTCCGCGACCATGCGATAGCCCCGCGCACGGAGCATGGCCGCCACGGCCTCGCTGTCGCGCTCGTTCATCTGGCATCCGTAGGTCTTGATGAAAACCCGGTTCATACGTCTGGGATGGGTCTAACTACCCGCCCCACCCCGCCGGTCAACGAGGGAAAGCGACCCGCTGACGCAGGCTTGCCGCCGCGGCCCGGCTGGCAATCTTAAGGGGGTGAACCCGTCTCAGCGCTCCGGCCTGTTCCTTCTGGCCCTGTTCAGTGCCCTCCTGACCGGGCGGGCGGCCCCCGCCGGCGCTGAGGCGCTGCTCCTGGTCACGGGCGACCAGCACTCGGCCTATGAGCGCACGGCACAGCTGGTGGCGACGGTCGACCGGCTGAAGGCGGAGAATCCCGGCCTGCCGCTGGCGATCCTGCTCGACGGCGACACCCTCGAATACAGCAACATCGTCGCGCGCCGCAGCGGTGGCGCGGTGGACTTCGCGATGTTCACCGCGCTGGCGGCCCGCGCGCCGACCATCCTCAACCTCGGCAACCACGAGCCGGAATTCTACGACTTGGAGGAGACCGTCCGGCGCGTTGAGGCAACGGGCGTGAAGGTCGTCAGCAACATCACCAACCGCGCCACGAACCGGCCGTTCGCGCCGGCGTCCGTCCTCCTGCCGCTCGGACGCGAGACCGCGGTCGTGGTGGGCGTGACCACGGACAACCTCTCCTTCTATCGCGTGGCGGTGCGGCCCTCGCTGGATCTCGCGAATCCGGTGGTGTGGGCGAAGAAGAATTTCCCGCTTTTGCTCAAGGTGGAGCGCGCTGACCCCAGCGCGCTTAATGATATCCACCCGGGTGAAAAGCGTCCTGAGGTCAGGCCGCTCCACCCAACGATCAATATCGTCCTAAGCCACACCGGCATCGCCGCCGACAAGCAGCTGCTCGCGCTGGTGCCGGACGGCACGCTCTTTGCCGGAGCGCACGACCATGTGCGCTTCGTGCAGCCGTCCGGCCGCACGGTGTATTTCCATTCGGGCTCCTGGGGCGAATACCTCTCGCTGGCCTGGCTCTGCCGCGATGCCGCCGGCGCGCCGCGCTGGGTGGTTGAGCAAATCCACCTCGCGACCGATGGCCCGGCTGAGGCCGCGCTGGCCGCGCTCATTCGGGAGACCAAAGCCAAATACCTGACACCCGAGGACACCGCCGTGGTCGGCCGGGTCGCGGTGGCGATGTCCACCGCCGAAGCGGCGAAGTTTGCGGCCGGTGCGCTGGCGGACGCCGCCAAGGTTGACGCCGCCTTCATCGGCAACACCACCTTCGGTGCCGGCCTGCCGGCGGGCGGCGTCACCCGCACGGAATTTGATTCCTGTGTGCGCTTCGACGGGACCCTTTGCACGGCGGAGGTTGGCGGCGCGAGGTTGCAGCAACTGTTGGCTGCAGCCAACCAAGGGCCAGACACGCCGTTCGAGCAGCGGCATGGCGAGTTCTGCTTCGCCGCCGGCCCGGGGGTCATCGACCCTGCAAAAACCTACCGAATTGCCACGACGGACTGGGGCGCAAAGAACAGCGTACGCTACTTCGGCGAGCCGGTCATCGTCTGGTCGGAGCAGCCGGCACTGAAGCTGAAGGCGGCGGTGCTGGCCAAGCTGGCGGGCACCAACGCCGCGCCGGCGGGTCGTTGATGGGATGAAACATCGCGTTTGGGGGCTGCTGCTGGTTGGCGGGGTGGTGCTGTCGGCCCAGACGTCCGCCCCGCCGCCCAAGCCCGCGTCCGAGCCGGAACTGGAAATCGACCTGCACGAGACGGCGAAACAGCTGTTCGACGCCTACGCGCCCGCGGAAATCAAGGCGCAGTATGATTTCCCCTCGCGCCAGCAGTGGGACGAATTTGCCGCGCGGCTGCAGCACGCGCTGGAAACCGAGGACCTCGGCGCGCTCGCGGCCTACGAGCCGGAGGCCCGTGCCGCGCTCGCCGCCCTGCGGTTGTTTCCGGATTACGCCGACCAAGCCGAGTGGCTCGCGGAGCGGCTGGATTACATCGAAGCCGCGAAGGAAGCCGTGCGCCTGCCGCCACCGGTGGTGCTTCCGCCGAAGCCCGGCGCCAAGCCCGCGCCCCCGCCTTATTACGACCTCTGGCTGCGCCGCCTGCAGTCGCGGCCGGTTCCGGCGCTCGCCGCCGGGCTTTTCCCGGTGGTGAGCCGGGCGTTTGCGGCCGAGGGTGTGCCCCCGCAACTCGCCTGGATCGCGGAGGTGGAGTCCACCTTCAACCCCGGGGCGCGCAGTCCGGTCGGGGCGAAGGGACTTTTTCAATTGATGCCCGCGACGGCGAAGGGACTCGGCCTGAGCACGTTCCTGCCCGACGACCGCACCGACCCGGAAAAATCCGCCCGGGCCGCGGCCCGCTACCTCCATGAGCTGCATGACCAGT
The DNA here is from genome assembly GCA_029945445.1 of Lacunisphaera sp. GTDB lineage: Bacteria > Verrucomicrobiota > Verrucomicrobiia > Opitutales > Opitutaceae > Lacunisphaera. Next base: position 234,568 of record JAQSCO010000057.1, read on the forward strand.
TCGGCGACTGGCCGCTGGCGCTGGCGGCCTACAACGCCGGGCCGGGCCGCATCCGCCGGCTGCTCACCGGGCGCAAGGCCACGACCTTCGCCGAGATCTCCCCCGCCCTTTCCGCCGAGACCCGCATGTATGTGCCGAAGGTGCTGGCCGCCGTGCGGGTCCGCACCGGGCTGGCGCCGGACCAGCTGCCCGCGCCGACCGTCCGGCGCACCTGAACAAGAATCGCTCGCCAGAACGCGGCGACTCGTTTTGCTTCCGGCATGGGATTCTTCGACCGCCTCAGCCCGAAAAAACCGGACCAAACGCCTGCCGCCATCCCGGCCGAGTCTGCGCCCGCGCCAGAGAAAACCGCCGCCGCGGGTGGCGTCCTGCCCAAGCTGACCGAGGCCCGCGCCAAGCTGAAGGCGAAGGATCTGCCCGCCGCCCTCGTCCTCTATGAGGAAGTGCTCGCTGGCGCCGCCGACCGCTCCGATGTGATGGTCACCATCTCCGCCGACCTTGGCACCAACGGCCATGTGCGCGAGATCATCGAGCTGCTCGCCCCGCGCTACGACGTCGAGAAGCACGGCGCCGCCGCAGGCATCAACCTGCTCCAGGCTTATCTCGCCACGCGCAACCCCGAAGCCGCCCAGCACTTGCTCGACCTGCTCTTTTCACTGCAGCAGCCTGCGCTCGAGTCGCGGCTGGTCGGTTTTTCCAAGGCCATCGCCGAGATCTACGTCACCGAGGTCGAGTCGGAGCACCTCGCGCCGATGCCCGAGGAGGAAAAAAAGATCAGCCTCGTCAGCATCAGCAAGCCCATCTGGTTCTACGGCCTCGAGGCCGGTGCGCCGCACCTGCTCCCGCGCAAGGAGGGCCGCGTGCGCCGCCTCGCGTTCGCCCACCTCGCCCTGCCCGGCCTCGCCGATGGCGCCGCGCGCGCCGCGCGGCCGGAGGACGATCTCGGGCGCCTGACCCGCGGCTTTCCCTTGTGGCTCGCGGAGACCTTCGCCAGCAGCAACGGCTACGAGTCGATGGCCGCGGTCGGCGTCATGGGCACCGACCATTACGCGCATTTCCCGACCGAGTGGACGTCGGAAAACATCCGCCAGCTCAACGAGAGCGTCGCGGGCGGGCTCGACTACGTCGTCACCGGGGCGGTGCGCAACCGCAACGACGACTTCGAGCTCAGCGTCCGCATCTGGGAGGTAAAGAAATTCCGCGAGCTGAAGGCGTTCACGGCCAAGTGGACACCCTCCACGGTCAATGAGGAGCTCGCGAAGTTCCACGAGCTGCTCCGCACCTACCTCGAGTGGTCGGCGCTGCCGGTGGGCTACGGGCTCGCCTACACGCCGCCCGCCGCCCCTGCCGCCTATGTGCAGGGGCTCGGCTCGCTCCTCACCGATTTCCTCGCCGAAAAAGGCGTGCTGCCCGCCGCGCAAGCGCCCGGCGCGGCGGTCCTGCTCGCGGCGGCACAGGCCAACCCCGACGACGCGCGCGCGCAACTGGCACTGGTGGCGGCCGTGTTCCGGGGCAAGGCGCGCGGCGTGATGCCCGAGCCGGCCGTCCTGGACTATGCGAAAGCCTGGCTGGCCTCGGACAAGGCACAGGCGGCGGATGCCGCGGCGCTGATCATGAAACTGGCCTGAGGAAGGTGGTCGCCGATGTCCCCATCGGCGACAGGCGCGCCGGCGTCGGGGTGGAACCCGCCGCCCACCCCAAAAAAGAGCCCGGGGATTAGCCGGGCTCGGAGGTGACCAAAATACAGGCGGCCCGCTCAGGGGTGCCGCGCGTTGAAATAAGAGATGAACTCGCCGGTCAGGTCGAGCTCTGGTTTGGCGTCAAGGATGGCCTCGCCGAGCTTGGCTATGTCGAAAATCATGGCGAGGTCGCGTTCCTTGCCGAAGTTGCGCAGCTCCTTGCCGATGTCGGCTCCGATGGGCCCCTGCACTTCCTGGGCGCGCTTGCCATAGGCCTCCTGAAAGGCTTGGCCCTTGGCCTGCAGTTCCTGCTGCATCTGCTGGCCGGTGGCCTGCTTGTCGGCGATGGCCTTGGCGTTGGCGACCGGATCGGCGCCGAGCTTCTGCAGCTCGCCCACGAGGGTGCGGAGTTTCTCCTGAAGCAGGGACAGCTCGCTTTTGGTGTTGCTGAACTCCAGGTCGAGGCCCTGCGCGGCCTTAACGAGCTGCTTGATGCCGGTGGCCGGGTCGAGGAAGGCGCCGGAATTGATGTAGGCCAGGCGGGCGGGCTCCACGATCTTGAGCACGGGCGTTTTGGCGGGCTGGGCGGCCAAAGGAGCGACGAGCGCGGCAGCCAGCAGGGCAAGACAGAGGGGACGAAGTGATTTCATGGACGTCCAGACGTAGAGCTCCCGGGGGCTTTGGCAAAGGCAAAAATAACCCCTTTGCCGGGGCGCCGGCCGGGCTCAGGCCCGGGTGACCGCCAGCTGACCGCAGCCGGCGGCGATGTCGATTCCCCGCCGCTGGCGCACCGTGCAGGGCAGGCCGTATTCCGCGAGGATGTGCTGGAAGCGCCGCGCCGCCTCCCGGCCGGTCGGTTCGCCACCGTAGCCGGCCGTCGGGTTCAAGGGAATGAGGTTCACCTGCGCCTCCTGGCCGTGCAGCAACCGGCCGACGGCATGGGCGTTTTCCGCGGCGTCGTTTTTGCCCTCGATCAGGGTCCACTCGTAGAAAATCCGGCGCTGCTGCTTTTCTATATAGTAGCGGCACGCGTCCATCAGGTCGGCGAGCGGCCATTTCCTGGCGACGGGCACGAGCGCGGCGCGCTCTTCCTGGGTCGCCCCGTGCAAGGAGACGGCGAGATGGATCGGGCGAGCCTCATCGGCCAGGCGGATGATGCCCGGAATGACGCCGACGGTGCTGAGCGTGATTTTCTTCGTGCCGAGGGAGAGTCCCGCGGAATCGCACACGATGTCCACGGCCTTCATGACGGCGTCGTAATTGTGCAGCGGCTCGCCCATGCCCATGAGCACGAGGTTGCGCAGGCGTTCACCGCCGTTCTCCGCCCGCAGCGCCCGGTCCACGTGCACGGCCTGCGCGACGATCTCGCCGGGCGTCAGATGGCGCGCGAACCCCATCTGGCCCGTCGCGCAAAAGACGCAGCCCATGGCACAGCCGGCCTGGCTGCTGATGCACGCCGTCACGCGACCGGTGTAGCGCATCAGGACGGTCTCGATGCGCCGGTCGTCGGTGAGCGACAGCAGGAATTTGCGCGTGAAACCGTCGGAGCTGTGCGTGTCCAGCGCCACCGGCAGCAGGGCGAGGGCAAGCTCGGCCTCGGCCCGGGCGCGGAATTTCGCGGGCAGCTCCGGCATCCGCGCCCAATCGCCGACCCCGTCGACATAGGCATACCGCCACAGCCGCGCCGCGTGCACGGAACTGAAGCCCCAGCGGACGGCGAGCACGCGCAGCTCCTCGCGGGTGAGGTCGTGGAGGTTGACGGCGGCGGGTTTCAAGAAAGGAGAGCTAGGTAATCGCGAGGATTTGCCACAAGCCACTTTTTAACCCACCGTGCGACGCATGGCAAAAGCCGTTCTTGCGGGGGGTCGGGGTTTTCTCGGGCAGGCACTGGCCCGCGCACTGACCGCGGCCGGCTGGGAGGTTGTGGTGCTCAGCCGCGACGCGCGCACCGACGCCCCGTTCCGCGAGGTGCAGTGGAACGGCGAGACCGGCGGGGCCTGGGCCGCGGAACTCGAGGGTGCGGCCACGCTGGTGAACCTTGCCGGCCGCAGCATCAACTGCGTGCACACGCTGGAAAACAGCCGCGCGATCGTGGATTCGCGGCTCGGCGCCGTGCGCGCGCTCGCCAAGGGCTGGGCCCGCGCCAAGCACCCCCCGGCGGCCTGGGTGCAGGCCAGCGCCACGGGTTTCTATGGCAACGCCGGCGACCGCTTCTGCGAGGAAACGTTGCCGCCCGGCCCGGGCTTTCTCGCCGAGGTCTGCCGGCTGTGGGAGGAGGCCTTTGCGGCGGTTGATCTGCCGGAAACGCGCCGCGTGGTGCTGCGGCTCGGGCCGGTGCTCGACCGCCAGACCGGCCCGTTTCCTGCGCTGCTCGGGCTGACGCGCAAGTTTCTCGGCGGCGCGGCCGGCACCGGCCGCCAGTATATGAGCTGGGTGCACCGCGACGATGCGGTGGCGATGCTGGCGGCCGCGGTCATGCAGCCGGAGCTGTCCGGCACCTACAACGCCTGCGCGCCCGGCGCGGTGACGAATGCGGAATTCATGCGCGAGCTGCGCGCCGCGGTGGGCCGGCCGTGGTGCCCGGCCGCGCCGGAGTTCGCGGTGCGGATCTTTGCGGATAAATTTTTCCACACCGACGCCAACCTCGCACTGCACGGGCAGCGCTGCGCGCCGCAGAAATTTCTCGCGACCGGCTTCAAGTTCAAGCACCCGGCCATCGGCGGCGCGATCCGCGACCTGACGTTCAAGGAATTCTAACGCACGTTGCCTTTTCGCGCGCCGGCCCCCACCCTGCCGGCATGACTGAATGGGCGACCAGGTTTCTGCAGGCGTTTATCCCGCTGTTCGTGGCGATCGACCCGATCGGGCTGGCGGCCATCTTCCTCGGCCTCGGGCAGAGCATTGCGCCCGAACGCCGCCAGCAGATCGCCAAACAGGCGACGTGGACCGGCGGACTCGTGGCCTTGGGCTTCCTGTTGCTCGGGCAAAGCGTCTTCACCGCCGTCGGCATCTCGGTGAGCGACTTCCAGATCGCGGGCGGACTCATCCTTTTCATCCTCGCCGCGAAGGACCTGATCCAGTCGGCGGCCGAGCCGGAGAAACTGCCGGAGGATTTCGGCGTCGTGCCGCTCGGCATGCCGCTCATCGCCGGGCCGGCGTCGATCACCACCTTGCTGGTGCTGGCTCAGGCCCACGCCATCGGGCTGGTGGTCATCCTGGTCGCGCTGGCCGCCAACCTCGGCATCGTGGTGCTGGCGCTGCGCTACAGCGACTGGCTCGGGCGGAAAATCGGCCCGACCGGCCTGCGCGCCATCTCCAAGATCATCGCCATGCTGCTCGCGGCCATCGCGGTAAGCATGATCCGGCAGGGACTGAAAAACTAAAATGAAGCACGCCTGCCTGCTCCTCCTGCTATTGCCGGCTTTGGGCCGGGCCCAGCCGCCGCCGCTGCAGTTGGCCGTGGACGCCGCGGTGAAGGAAACCTGCGCCGAGTGCACGACGCCCGCGCTCAAGCCGGACCAGCTTGGCGTAACCGTGGTCGACCTGCGCGGCCCAACCCCGGTGCGCGCCAGTTACCGCGGCGGGGAAAAGTTTTATCCGGCGAGTGTGATCAAGCTCTTCTTCCTCGCCTACGCCCACCGCCTGATGGAGGACGGCAAGCTTGCCGACACGCCGGAGCTGCGGCGCGGGATGCGCGACATGATCGTCGATTCCTACAACGAGGCGACCAGTTACGTGGTCGACGCGGTCACCGGCACCACCAGCGGCCCCGAGCTGCCCGCGGCCGAGCTCGCCGTGTGGCACGAGAAGCGCGGGGTCGTCACGCGCTATTTCCAAGGGCTCGGCTACCCGGACGTGAACGCCCAGCGCAAACCCTGGGGGGAGGGGCCGTATGGCCGCGAGAAACAGGACCTGACGGCGAATCCGCCGGCGCGGAATTTCCTGACGACAAACGATACCGCCCGCCTGCTCGAGGAAATCGCCACCGGCCACTGCGTCACGCCCGCCCGTTCGGCGCAGATGCTGGAACTGATGGCGCGCGATCCGTTCACCCCGACCAAGGATCCCGACGATCAGGCCACGGGTTTCACCGGGCCGGCGCTTTCACCCGGGATGAAACTGTGGTCCAAGGCCGGCTGGGTCAGCTGGGCCCGGCACGACGCGGCGCTCATCGAGCTGCCCGGCGGCGGCCGCGTCATTATCGTGGTGTTCACCGATGGCCGGGAACACGCCAACAATCGTGTCATCATCCCGGCCGTGGTCCGGCGCATCCTCGCCTGCCTGCCGCAGCGCTAGATTCTTGCGGGCTCCCCGCCCACAAGCGCGGAATCCTAGCCCTGAAACGTCGTCAGCAGGTCGGCGTAGATCTTGGCGGAGTCGGTGAGGTCCTTGATCTTGGCGCGTTCATTTACCGCATGGAAGTCGCGGCCGCTCGGGCCGTAGCCGATGGTGGGAATCTTCAGCACCGACGCGAAGTAGTGCATGTCGTTGAATCCGCTCGACACCGTGAACCGCGCCGGCCGGCGGCGGGTGCGCGCGACGCATTGCCGCATCGCCCCGAACAGCGGGTGCCGCGGCGGGGTGTAGCACGAGTGGTTCTCGGAGATCTTCTCGATCGTGATGCGACACTGCGGGATCCTGGCCGCGGCCTTCTGGAGAAAAGCGCGGAGCTCGCGCTCGGCGGTGCGGACGTCCTCGATCGGCAGCACGCGGCGGTCGATGGAGAAACTGGCGGCCGCGGGCACGGTGTTGACCTTGCCGCCCTCGCCGGAGGCAAACACACCGCCAAGGTTCAGCGTCGGCGTCATGCGCCGGCCGTCGGGCGAGCGGAAGACCCGGCGGGCGAGCAGCTGCTTGTAGCCATCGAGGGCGAGGACCAGCGCGGACATTTTCTCCAGCGCGTTGACGCCGGCCTCGGGCGTGGAGCCGTGCGCGGCCCGGCCGTGCACGCGGACGTTGAGCCAGACGACGCCGTTGTGGCCGCAGCACACGAGGTCACCCTCGCCGCCCTCGCCCACCAAGGCGTAGTCGGCGCGGAGCTTGCCGTGGTCGACGATCCAGCCGGCGCCGAGCGCGCTGTCGGTTTCCTCGTCGGCGGTAAAGGAGACCTCGACGTTGAAGTTGGGCTTGGTGCCCGTGGCGCGGAGCGCCTTGAGGGCGAAAATGATGCTGGCGATGGCGCCCTTCATGTCGGCGGTGCCGCGACCGTAGACCCAGCCCTTTTCCACGACGGGATTAAACGCACGGCCGTGCTTCCACGTGCCCGAGACCGGCACGACGTCGTAGTGGGCGTTGAAATGGAGGGTCTTTTTCGCGCCGGTGTCCCAGAAGCCGATGACGTTGTAGCGCGGGTAGTCGAGCAACTCGGGTTGCGTCTTTTTCTGCAGGCTGCGCGGGACGGGCACGCGGCGCACCTCGAGGCCGGCCACGCGCAGGGTCGCGGCCAGCAGCGCGGTCATTTTCCCGTAGTTTTCGCCCGGCGGATTAACGGTCCGGAGCCGGATGATCTTTTGCAGGAACGCGACCAGGTCGGCGGCGTGGCGGTCAAGGTAGCGGGCGGGCGACATCAGGGTGGGATTATGAAGTGCGGGTCAGGCTGGCGTAAATGAGTTTCGCCGCCACCAGGGAGGCCATGACCAGAAAGATGGGCCGCACGAAGCGGGCGCCGCGGGTCATGGCCAGGTGGGCGCCGAGGCGGCCGCCGAGGAGCTGGCCCGCCCCCATGGCCAGGCCGGGCAGCCAGACCACAGTGCCGGCCACCGCGAAGAAGGCCAGGGCCGCGAGATTGCTGGCGAAGTTCATGACCTTGGTGTGGCCGGCGGCCCGGACAAAGTCGTGGCCCAGGGTCGTGACGAAGGCGATGGTCCAGAACGAGCCGACGCCCGGCCCGAAGAAGCCGTCGTAGAAACCCAGCACCAGGCCGAACAGCACGTAGAAGGGAACAGCTTCCAGCCGGTGGTGGCGGCTGGTTTCCCCCAGCTTCGGCCGGAAGATCATATAGACCACGATGGCGCCCAGCAGCCACGGAATGAGCGCGCCGAGAAACTGCGGATCCAGCCACCGCACGGTGAACGCGCCACCGACCGCCCCGGCGGCGGTCAGCGCAAAGCCGAGGCGGCAGTCGCGGAGGTTCACCGCGCCGCGCCGCGCAAAACTCCACGCCGCCGAGCCCGAGCCGAAGGTGCCCTGCAGCTTGGAGGTCGCGAGGGCTTGCGGGGCCGGCAGCCCGCAGGCCAGCAGCGCCGGCAGGGTGATGAGGCCGCCGCCGCCTGCGAGGGCGTCGACTGTGCCGGCGACCAGGCCGGTCGCGGCCAGTACCGGATAGGCCCAGAGGGGAAGAGCGGAGGCGGGTGGCAGCACGGGACGCCAGCGTGCAGTTCGCGGATGATTTTGACAGCGCGGAGTGCAGGCTCACCATTACAGCCATGGCATTGTCGGACATGCGCAAGGATTACGGGCTGGCGGGGTTGCTTGAAAAAGACCTTGCGAAGAACCCTTTCCAGCAGTTCGAAAAATGGTTCCAAGAAGCCGCGGCCGCGAAGGTCACCGAGCCCAACGCCATGACGCTGGCCACGACCGGCCGCGATGGCCGGCCCGCCGCGCGCACCGTGCTGCTCAAGGGCTGCGACGGCCGCGGCTTTGTCTTCTACACCAACTACGAGAGCCGCAAGGGCCGCGAGCTCGACGCCAACCCGCGGGCCACGCTGCTTTTCCCGTGGGTGGCGATGGAGCGGCAGGTGACCGTCGAGGGTCCGGTGACGCGCGTCACGCGCGAGGAGTCCGAGGCCTATTTCCACAGCCGGCCGCGCGCGAGCCAGCTGGCCGCGTGGGCCTCGCCGCAGAGCACGGCCATCGCCGGCCGCGCGGTCATCGAGGAGAGCTACCGGGTCGTGGAAAAAAAATACGAGGGCCGTGATGTGCCGCTGCCGCCCAACTGGGGCGGGTTCCGGCTCGCGCCCGAGACCGTGGAATTCTGGCAGGGCCGCCGCAGCCGGCTGCACGACCGCCTGCGCTACCGCCGGGAGACGAACGGCGACTGGGTGTTCGAGCGGCTCGCCCCCTGACCATGGCAACCAAGAAACCAAAGCGCGTCCGCCCGAAATCCGGCGGACCCAAGGTGCCGCCGGTCATCCGGATGCTCGCCGGCACCCTCGAGGGGTTCGGCGAGGCCGCGGTGGTCACGGATGAACGGTGGCAGGGGGGCGGGGTCCAGATCATCACCGTCAACTCAAAATTCACCCAGCTGACCGGTTACGCGAAGGCGGAACTGATCGGCCAAAACACCCGGTTGCTCCACGGTTCCCGCACCAACCTGCTGGCCCCAAGTGACCCCGTGCGCCGCCGCCACACGGCCGGGGAAGATTGGCTTTACCGGAAGGACGGAAGCGAATTTTACGGGGCCTGGAGCTTTTCCCCGGTCTACTACAAGGGCAAACCCAACGGCACGCTGCTGGGTTTCTACCGGGATGTCAGCGAGGGCCGGCGGCTGCGCGAGGCGCTGAAGCAGTCGCAGAAACTCGGCACGGTCGGCCTGCTGGCGAGCGGGGTCGCGCATGATTTCAACAACCTGCTCTCGGTCATCAACGGCTACTGCGAGATCATGGCGGCCAAAATCGCGGACGTGCCCGCGGCCCAGAAGGACCTGCAGGAGATCCACCGCGCCGGGCTCAAGGCCGCGGCGATCGCGCGGCAGATCCTCGAGTTCAGCCGCCGGCAGGAGACCGAGATCAAGGTCATCAACTTCAACACGCTCATCCGCGAGATCGCCGAGATCCTCCGCCGCGTCGCTGGCGACAACATCAACCTCGAGCTCCGCCTCGCCTCCGACCTCGGCAACGCCCGCATGGACCCGACACAGTTCCAGCAGGTGCTCCTCAACCTCTGCTTCAATGCCCGCGACGCCATGCCGCAGGGCGGCAAGCTCACGATCCGCACCTACAACCACCAGGTGGCCGCCGCCGCCGACCGCCGCGCCCCGGGGATGGTCGACGGGCTCCATGCCGTCCTGCGCGTCAGCGACACCGGCCTGGGCATGGAACCCGCCGTGCGGGACAGCATCTTCGAACCGTTCTTCACCACGAAGCCGCACGGCACCGGTCTCGGGCTCGCCACAGTGCTCGGCATCATCCGGCAGCACGACGGCCAGATCACCGTGCAAAGCGCGCCCGGTCAGGGCACGACGTTCGAGATTTTCCTGCCGGAGACGCCCGAACCGGAGCAGACGTCGGTGACCAAGCTCGGCACGTTGCCCGCCGTGCGCGGCACCGAGGAACTGCTCATTGTCGAGGAGGACGTGGTCCTGCGCAAGATGATCGCCGGCATCCTGGCCACCGACGGTTACTCGGTGACCGCCGCCGCCACGCCGGCAGAAGCATCCGCCCTGGTCAAGGAAACCGGCTTGCGGCCGCAGTTGGTGCTCGCCCAGAGCTGCACGAAGGACGGCGCGGCACTGGTGCGGCAGCTGCATGCGGGTCGTCCCGGGATCCGCCTGATCTGCACCTCGCCGGCCCTGTTGGCCGTGAATCTGCACGAGGTCCCGCGCTCGGCCACCATCCACCTGCCCAAGCCTTTTGCCCTGAGCACGCTGTTGCGCGGCGTGCGGACCCTGCTCGACGCGCGGGCGCGCTGACGGCTCAAGGCGCCGCACCGATCTTTCCCCGGCCATGAAGCTACATCTCCTGCCCACGCGCACCGCCGGCGCCGCCGAGAACATGGCGCTGGATTTCCTGCTGCTGCAACGCCACCCGGCGGCGGTGCCGCGCTTCCGGCATTACGAGTGGCGCGGACCGGCGTTCACCTTCGGTTTCAGCCAGAAGATCGAATTTGTCCGCGCCAACCTGCCGGCGGGCGAAACCTTCGACCTCAGCCGCCGGCCCACCGGCGGTGGCCTCGTCGACCACCGCAATGACTGGACCTACGCGCTCGTGCTGCCGCGCGGCCTGCCGCTCTACGACGAGCGCGCGCCGCAATCCTACCGCATCGTGCACGAGTGCCTGGCCGGCGCCCTGGCCGCGCTCGGCCGGCCCGCGACAGTGAAGATGGCATGCGACCCGTGCGAGACCGGCCCGGGCATCTGTTTCCAGCGCGGCGAGCTCTACGACGTGATCAATCCGCAAACCGGGGCGAAGATCGCCGGCGCCGCCCAGAAACGGAACAAGCACGGGCTGCTCTTCCAGGGCTCGATCGAGAAATCCGCCGTCGGCCCCGTGGACTGGGATGATTTCGCCGGCAAGTTTTCCGCCGCGCTGGCCCGGGTGCTCGGCGCGGTCGCGGCGGAGACCCCCTGGCCGGACCTGGATGAGGACGAGGTGTCCGGGCTGGTCGAGCAGTATTCGTCGCCGGAATGGTTGGAATATCGCTGAGTCTTTGACTCCGGGCGGGCGCCGGCCCAGGCTCCGCGCCCTATGAAATCCCCTCGCGTCGTTGCGTTTCTCCTCACGCTGGCGCTGTCCGTGACAGTGTTCGGTGCGGACAAGCGGCCCCTCACGCCGCAGGACCTCTGGGCGATCAAGCGCCTGGGCGGCCCTGCGCTCTCCCCCGACGGCAAGACCGTCGTGTTCACCGTCCAGGACTGGTCCATCGAAAAGAACAAGAGCACATCCAGCCTCTGGCTCGTGGACACGGCCGGCGGCGCCCCGCACCGACAGCTCCGCGACGTGGAGCCCCGACGGCGCCCGCCTCGCCTTCCTGTCGAAACGCGGCGACGACGAAACCGTCTCGCTCTACGTGATGAACGTGGGCGGCGGCGAACCGGAGAAGATCCTCGAGCTGCCCTACGCCGTCAGTAACCCCCGCTGGCTCCCGGACGGCACGGTGATCATCGTCGCGACCACGGTCATTCCCGAGCTGGCCGGCTCGCTCGGCAAGGCCGACCTTGCCGCGATGAAGAAGGAGATCAAGCGCCGCAAGGACTCCAAGATAACCGCCCGGGTCACCGAGAACCGCCAATACCGCTATTTCGACCACTACCTGACCGACAACCTCGCCAGCCGCCTGCTCCGCGTCGAGGTGGGCACGCACGCGGTCAGGGATCTCACGCCGAAGTCCACCCAGCTCTTCAGCAGCAGCGGGGAAGTCGACTACGATATCTCGCCCGACGGGACCGGCATCGCGCTGGTCATGAATTCCACGCCACCGCCCTACCGCGAGGAGAACAACGCCGACATCTACCTCGTGCCCACCGACGGTTCCGGCGCGCGGCGGAACCTCACGGCCGAGAACAAGGGCACCGACTCGGCGCCGGTCTTCGCGCCCGACGGCAAGTCGCTGGTCTATGCGCACACCCGCACGACGATCCACAACGGCGAGTCCGACAAGCTCTGGCGCCATGATTTCGCCACCGGGAAGAACACGCCGGTCACCGAGACGCTCGACTGCGCCCTGAGCGGCGCGAAGTTCGCGCCCGACGGCCGCACCCTCTGGGTCACCGCCGAGCAGCGCGGCCACGTGCCGGTTTTCCGGCTGAACGCGGACGGCTCCGGCTTCGCGGCCGTTTTCTCCGAGGGCACGTCCTCCGCGCTGGACGTCGGCCGCGCCGGCGTCGTGTTCCTCAACGACACCACCAGCCGGCCGAACGAGCTCTTCTACCTCGATGCCGCCACCGGCGCCGTGCGCCAGCTCACCCACGTCAACGATGCGTTCATGGCGCAGATCGACCTCGGGCGCGTCGAGGAATACACCTTCCCGGGCGCGAACAACGAGACGATCCACGGCTGGCTCGTCTACCCGCCGGGCTACGACGCGAACAAACGCTACCCGCTCGTCGAGCTGATGCACGGCGGCCCGCACACGATGAACCGCGACAGCTGGAGCTACCGCTGGAATACGCAGTGCTTCGCCGCGCCGGGCTACATGGTCACCTGGGTCAACCGCCACGGGTCGACCGGGTTCGGGGAAAAGTTCGCCATGAGCATCATCAACCAGTGGGGCGACATGCCGTTCGAGGATATCATGAAGTCGGCGGACTACCTGCTGAAGCGTTTCCCGAACCTGGATCCGGAGCGCACGGCCGCGGCCGGCGCCAGCTACGGCGGCTACATGGCCGCGTGGGTGCTCGGGCACACCGACCGCTTCAAGGCCATCATCGATCACGCCGGCGTCAACGACTCCTACGCCCAATACGCCACGGATGTCCCGCACGGCTTTCCGCAGGTGATGGGTGGCACACCCTGGGGCGACGTCGCCGGCCTCCAGAAGGAGAACCCGATGTTCTACGCGAGGAACTTCAAGACGCCGACGCTCATCCTGCACGGCGAGATCGACTATCGCGTGCCCTACGGCAACGGCCTCGTGCTCTACGGCGTGCTGCAGGCGATGGGCGTGCCGTCGCGCCTCGTGGTGTTCCCCGACGAGAACCACTGGGTCCTGCACCCGCAGAACGCCATCTATTGGCACTGGGAGATGCAGAACTGGCTCAGCCGTTACATCGGCGGCAAGCCGGTGCTGGAGAAGCCGGTCTTCGACGCGGAAGCAAAGTAGGGGTGCAGCCTTGCGGCGCCCTCGGTGGGCGTCGGTTTCCATACCGACGCCTTTTGATCGCCGAGAGGGACATCGGCGACCGCCCACAAAAAACAGGCACCGGTGTTTCCACCGGTGCCCTTTTTTATGGCCAGCGATCGCCGGAGCGGTCGGGGGTCACAGCGCTGGATGGCGTTGTTTATGCGCTGCGCCGCGGTGCGGCTGGCAGCGTAAGGAGATCATCCAGAGGTCAATCATCAGGGTAATATCGCACATCTCCGCGAAAAATCCACGGGAGGTTATTCACCAGCCTTTGCCAAGGCTACGGCTGGCAAGCCGGCCGGGTGGAGCGGCCTGACCTCAGGGCGCTTGCAGGAAACGCGCTGGGGTCAGCGCGTTCCACCCACCTTCGGTGCCGTCAGGCTGTAGACGTGATGATCCACGTGGTGATCGTAGAGCCACTCGGCTTTCTTGAGCGTGCTCACCTGCTTGAAGCCGAGCTTGGCCGGCAGCCGCTGCGCGCGGAGGTTGCCTGTCGCGACGGCGATGACGACCTGCTTGACCTGCAGTTGGGCGAAAGAGTCGTCGATCACGGCGCGGAAACACTGGGTCATGATGCCCCGGCCCTCGCGGTCCGGCGCCAACCAGTAAAAAGGGAAGGCGATCCGGTGAGCCCAGTCGATCCGGTTCTGCCCGATCACGCCGACCAGCCGGTTGTCGGACCAGATACCGCAAGTGTAGGCACGCGTCGCCGTGAAATCGCGCAAGGTGTCCGCGATGTATTTTTCGGTGTCGGCCAGTTTGACCGTGGCGTCGACCCACGGGAGCCACTCGCGCAGTTTAGCCCGGTGGGCGTCGATGACCGCGAACAGCGCGGTGGCATCCGCGGGCTGCAGCTGCCGCAACTCCAGGCCGGGCTTGATGCGATGGCGGAGCATGGGATCAGGCGTTACGCCGGTTTCACCAGCGTGAGCACGCACTCGAGGTGGCGGGTCTGCGGAAAGAGATCGAACGGCTGCACGGCCGTGAGCTGGTAACCGGCGGCGAGGAAGCCCTTCAGGTCGCGCATCTGCGTCGCCGGATCGCACGACACGTAGACCACAGCACGCGGGCTGAACGCGAAGAGCTGATGGAGAAAAAGCTCGTCGCAGCCCTTGCGCGGCGGATCGATGACGACCGCCGTGTCGCCGGGCGGGAAGGTGAGCCCGGCGAAGATCTGCGGCGCGTCGGCCGCGAGGAAGGTGGCGTTGGTGATGCCGTTGGCGGCGGCGTTCTCCGTGGCGAATTTAACCGAGGTGGTGCTCAGCTCCACGCCGGCCACGCGCGCGAAGGCCGGCGCGCAGCTCAGGGCGAACAGCCCGCTGCCGCAGTAGGCGTCGACCAGGAACTTGGCGCCACTGCCGGCCGCCTGTTCGCGCACATAGCCGGTGAACGCGGGCAGGATGAACGGGTTGTTCTGAAAAAAGTCGCGGGCGAGGAAGTGCAGCTTGAGCGCCCCCACCTGCTCGTGGATGACGGCGTCGTAGTCGGTGATCACACCCTCTTGGGCGTGCCGCAGCAGCAGCGTGGCATCGCGCTTATATTCCCCAGCCGCGAGACGGACCTGCGTCCTGGCACGAACCTCGGGCAGCTTGGCGTTGATCTCCGGCGTGGCGATGGGGCAGGCCGGCACATCCACGATTTCAAAGCGCGAGCCCTGCTTGAGGAAGCCAATGGCGGCGGGCTCACCGATCGCGCGGTCCCTACTCCAAGCCTGGAAGTGCGGCGTGATCTTCGAACGGTAATTGAACTCGCGCGGTGAGCCGATGACGGCGTTCACGGAAAATTCCACCCCAGCCATGTATTTCAGGAGCTCCTCCACCTGCTGGCGCTTCCACTTCAGCTGCTCGGCGTAGGTCAGGTGCTGGTATTGGCAGCCGCCGCAGCGGCCGAAGAGGGGGCACTGCGGGGCGATGCGGTGCGGCGAGGGGGTCAGGACGGCGAGCAGATCGGCCTCGGAGTAGTTCTTGTGGTTGCGGTAGACCCGCGCCTTCACCTGCTCGCCCGGCAGGGTGAATGGCACCATGACGACCCAGCCGCCGGACGGCGGAGAAACCTGAGGGCTGAGACCTGAAACCTGAGGAAAAGCGACCCGGCCGAGGCCCACGCCGAGGTTGGTCAGCGTGGAAATCTCCAGCTCCAGCTCGTGATGGTAGGGAAACGGTTGGTCGTTGAATTTATTTTTGGCCACGAAGAGTCACAAAAAGTCACAAAAACAAAAGGTTCCCAATCCTTTTCGTGTCTCTTAGTGACTCTTTGTGGCCACACCCCCGGAAAAAATCACCAGCCTGCAGAATCCCCGCGTGAAGACGCTCGTGAAGCTGCGCGAGCGCCGCGAGCGCGATGACGCGGGCGTGTTCTTCATCGAGGGCTACCGCGAGGTCCGCCGGGCGCTGGAGAAGGATGTCCGCCTGAAGGAACTCTATTTCTGCCCCGAGTGGTTCCTGGGCGAGAACGAGCCGGCGTTGATTGAGCAGGCAAGGCAGGCCGGCGCGCAGTTATTCGAACTGTCCAAGGACGCCTTCGCCAAGGTCGCCTACCGCGAGCGTCCCGACGGCCTGCTCGCCGTGGCCCCGCAATGGAAGCACGCGCTCACCGACCTCAAGCTGAGCCCCCACCCTTTCCTGCTGGTCGTCGAGGCCATCGAGAAACCCGGCAACCTCGGCACCATCCTGCGCAGCGCCGACGCCGCGGGCTGCGATGGGGTGATTGTATGCGATGCGGTGACCGACATTTTCAACCCGAACGTCGTGCGCGCTTCGACCGGTGTGCTCTTCTCGGTGCCGGTGGTTGTGGCGGACAGCGCGTCGGTGCACGCGTTCCTCGTCGAGAAGGGCATCCGGGTCGTCGCGACGACGCCCGATACGCCGAACATCTACACGAAGGCCGACCTGCGCGGCGCGCTGGCGATCGTGATGGGCAGCGAGCAATACGGCCTGAGCGATTTCTGGCTCAAGGAAAGCAACCTGCTCGTGCGAATTCCCATGGCCGGCCAGGCCGACTCGCTCAACGTCGCCATGGCGACGATCATCACGCTCTTCGAGGCGGTCCGGCAGCGGAACGGTTAGGCAAGGGCCGATTTTAGGTGTTCGATTAGTTCCGCCGTGCCGGTGGCCATCGTGACACGCGGCGCATAGCCGAGGTCGCGGCGCGCCGCGGAAATATCGAACCAGTGGTCGGTGGCCATTTCCTTGGCGACGAAACGCGTCATCGGCGGCTCGCCTTTCAAAGGCAGGACGCTCCACAGCGCCTCGAGCACGCCGCCGGCGGCGTAGGCGGTGTGGAGCGAGACGTGCTTGGTTATTTCCGGTGCGCCGATGCCGCGCAGCAGCTGGTTGATCCAGTCCCAGAGGACGACGGGCTCACCGTTGGTGATGAAGTAGGCCTTGCCGCCGGCCGTGTTCGCCGGCGCGGACTCGGCGAGGAGGTGGGCGTCGACGACGTTGGTGATGTGCGTCACGTCCACTTTGTTTTGGCCGGAGCCGATGATCTTCAGGCGGCCTTCCTTCGCCAAGGCCAGCACGCGCGGGACGACGTTCTTGTCGCCGGGGCCCCACACGAGGTGTGGGCGCAGCGAAACGGTCGTGAGCGCCGGCCCGTTGGCGCCGGCCACGATTTTTTCGGCGGCGGCCTTGCTGGTCGGGTAGGCGCACGGCGCGACGGTGCAGAGCGGCGCGGACTCGTTCACGCCGGCCAGGTCCTTGCCGTTGTAGACCACGCTGGGCGAACTCGTGTAGACCAGCCGCCGCACGCCGGCCTCCCGGCAGGCGAAGACCACGTTGAACGTGCCGGTGCCGTTGATGCGGAAGAACTCAGCCGGCGGGCCCCAGACACCGACGCGGCCGGCGACATGGAACACGGTGGTCGCACCCGCACAACCCCGGCGAAGGGCGGTGATGTTCTCCAGGTCCCCCAGCATGATCTCCGCGCCGAGTTTTTCCAGGGCCGGCAGCGGCCGGCGGGCGAGGACCCGCACCTTGCGGCCGGCGGCCAGCAGGCGTTCGGCGAGCTTACCGCCGATAAAACCGCTCGCGCCGGTGATGAAGACGGGGCCATTCATCGCTTCAGGTCCGATTGGGAGACCTCGCGCTTGTCCGATTCGTAGCCGTGCTCGCCGACGGTCCACGCGGCCAGGGCCAGGCGGTGGATTTTCGCGTTGTGCCGGACGTCGACGGGGAAATGCGGATGCAGGTAAGTCAGCCGGATCCGCTCCGTGTGCGCATGGGCCGCCGCGAGGACCCGCAATTCGCGCACGAGTTTCCGGCGTAGCGAGGGCGTGGCCACCGTCTCGCGCGACACGGGCTCGATCACCATGGCCGGCCGGTGGCCGTCGTGGCCGGTGCCAACCAGCGCGGACCGGGCCACGCCCGGGTGGGCGTTGAAGATGGGCTCGACTTGTTCGGTGTAGAGTGGGCCCGCGGTGGTCTCCACCCGCTCGGCCTTGCGACCGCAGAACCAGAGGCGGCCAGCGGCATCCAGATAACCTACATCGCCCATCCGATGCCAGGGAGAGGAGGCCGCATTTTCGATTTCTGATGCTCGATTTCTGATTTTCGCCAGCGCGACGGCTTCCGGCAGCGAATCATATTCCTTGGTCACGACCGGGCCGCGGACGATGATTTCGCCGATCTCGCCGGCGGGAAGCTCGCGCACGTCGGCCAACGAAGCAATGGGCGCGTCGGTGATGGCGATGATCTTGATTTCGATTTCGCGCACCGGCCGGCCGACGCAGGTGCCGGCGCCGGCGGCGGTTTTCGCGGCGGTGTCAGAGAGGACCTCGGCGGCGCTGATGCTGGCGATGGGCAGGGACTCGGTCGCACCGTAGGGGCTGTGGGCGGTGCCGTTGGGCAGGATTTTCTGCAGGTCGGCGAAGAGCGCGGGCGGCACGGGGGCGCCGGCCATCAGCACGCGCTTCACCGACGGCAGCGTGAGATGGTTCGCGAGGCAGTGCCTGGCGATCTTCCGCCAGAGCGTGGGCGAGCCGAAGGAGCTGGTGACTTTCTCCTGCTGGATGGCGCGCACGATTTTCTCCGGGTCAACACTCGCCGGCCGGCTCGGGTCGAGCTCGGGCACGATGGTCGTCAGGCCCAGCGCGGGATTGAACAGCGCGAAAATGGGCAGCATGGGCAGGTCGATCTCGCCGGGCGCGATGCCGTAGGTGTCGCGCACCAGCCGGACCTGGGCGTCGAACATGCCGTGCTCGTAGCACACGCCTTTCGGTGCGCCGGTGGAGCCGGAGGTGAAAAGGATGGCGGCGAGGTCGCTCGCGGCGCTCGCGACAATTTTTGATTGTTGATTCTCGATTTTCGATTGGGCGGACCCAAGTCGCGCCGTGGATGAACCGGAGGCCCACACGCGGATTTCGATCGAGGCGAAGGCAGGGCGGAAGAGATAGCTGGCCAGCTGGGCCGGCGGGATACCCAGCAGCACACGAGGCTTCGAGCGGGCGACGCAGGCAAGGAAGCTTTTCCGTCCCATGCCGGGATCGATGATCACCGGCACGGCGCCAAGCTTGAAGAGGGCGAACGCCGCGGCGATGAGCGGCAGGCCCTGCCGGACCATCACGAGCACGCGGTCACCGGGGCGCACGCCGCGGGATTCCAGTTTCGCCACCCAGGCGTTCACCTCGGTGTCGAGTTCGGCAAACGACAGCGTCAAGTAATCGATGTCGCCGGCGCCGGTGCGGCCGCGGGGAATTTTTACCGCGGGCGTGTCCGGCTGACGCGCCGCCATCAGCGGCAGATGGCGGGCGATGTTGGCGGATTCAGACACGAGGAGGAGGGCTGGTTTATGGAGGGCTCGCGTCCCGGCGAGCCACGGTCCGCAGGGACGCGGACCCGCCAAGCTTCAGCTTTGCCAAGCGGGCTCGGCCTTGAGCAACTGGGCCTGCCAGGGGAGCAGGACGGTGTCGATGCTCGCCGGTTCGCGGGCGATCAGCACCAGTTGCGAGCGGGTGGCGATGAGCGTCGGGTCCAGGTTCAGCCCATGGGCGAGGCGATCGCGGTCGGCCTTGATGCGGTCCTGGCGCGCGAGTTCCTCGGGGCGCATCGGCGCGTAGTCCCGGCGGCGTTCCCGCCGCGGGAGCGTTTGGGGGTCGAGGGCGTAGCCTTGCCGCACGGCCTCGGCGAGGGACGGATATAGCCGGTCCTGGCGGCGGCCGAGGTTGACGCGCAGCAATTCCTCGGGTGGTGCGCCGTCGTCGGCGGTGCGGGCGAGGCGGAGGAGCAGCTCGTTGCCGGTGACCTTGAAGGGCGGGGTATTGAGTTTTTCGGCCCAGCCCTCGCGCCAGTGCCAGAGGGCGTGCAGGACGGCGAGACCGCGGCCGGAGAGCTTCTCGGTGCCGCCGATGCGCCAGTCGTTCTCGTCCGACGGGGCGAAGCCGTCGCGGGCGACATCGATCTGCCAGCGACATTTCTGCTCCATCCATTCCAAGCGGCCGAGGCGCACCAGTTCGGCGCGGAGCTGATCGCGCAGACCCAGCAGGTGATGGACGTCCATCGCGGCGTAATCCAGCATGTCGCGGTCGAGCGGGCGCTGCGACCAGTTGGCCTTCTGGTGATCCTTGTCGAGTTTGACGCCGAAGTGCTGCTCGAGGAGCGCGGCGAGGCCGAAGCGCGGGATGTTCAGCAGCTGCGCGGCGAACATGGTGTCGAACAGGTTGAGCGGCTGGAAGCGGCAGAGCTCCCACAGCAGCCGCAAATCGTAGTCGCTGCCGTGCATGATAAGCGGCTTGGCGGCGAGGCGCGGCCAGAGCTCGCCGAGCGGCAGGCCGGCCAGCAGGTCGACCAGGTAGATCTCGCCGTCGGCGAGAATCTGGAGCAGGCAGACCTGCGTCTGGTAGCGGAAGAGATTGTCGGCCTCGGTATCGAGGGCGATTTCGGTGCAGCGGTCCAGCGCCGCGAAGAGCGGCGGCAGCTGGTCCGGCTGGTTGATGAGTTGGTAATGGGGCCCGGTGTTGTTCAAAAGAAGTGGGGTCAATTCTCCCAAGCGGAGAGGAAGGCGTCAATCAGCTCCGGCAGGTCGGGGCTGTAGCCGCCCTCGAGGACGGCCGCGGCGGGGAGGCCGGCGGCGCGCAGCCAGCGGCCGAGTTCGGCGAAGTCGTCGCGCTCCAGCGTCAGGGCCGTGATCGGGTCGCGGGCGTAGGCGTCGAAACCGGCGGACACGAGCACGAGGTCGGGCTGGCCGGCCAGGACCGCCTCCCAGGAGCGGGCCAGCTCCGCCAGGTGCGTCGCGCGCGGCGTGTGCGGGGCGACAGGAAAATTTTGGCAATTGCCGGTCGAGCGCTGCCCGGTGCCCGGATAGCCCGGCGACTGGTGGACCGAGGCGAACAGCAGGTTGGGCCGGCCTTGGAGGATGTCCTCCGTGCCGTTGCCGTGGTGAGCGTCAAAATCCCACACGGCCACGCGGCGGGTGGCGGCGTGGTGCAGCGCGGTGATGGCGATCTGGTTGAGGTAGCAGAAACCCATCGCCTGGTCGCGGGTGCAATGATGGCCCGGCGGCCGCATGAGCGCGAAGGCCTTGTGCCCCGCCAAGGCGAGTTCCGCGGCGGACAACGCGGCCCCGACGGCGCGGCGCGCATGGACTGCAATGCCCGGGAAGTGCGGCGTGTCCTCGTCGAGGTCCGGCGGCACCGCGATACGCCGGAGGAGTTCCGGGGAGTGGGCGGCCAGCAGGGCGGATTCGGGCGCCGCGCCCGGGGCCCGCCACTCCCACGACGGATGCGCGGCCTGCAGGTGTGCCGCGCTGCGCAGCACGCGGGCCGGCTGTTCGGGCCGCATGGCGGAGCCGTATTCAGCGCATTGGGAATCGTGGAGAATGATCATTAACAAAGGTCCGCCCACGGACGACTGGGGACAAAAGGCGAAACTAAACCATGCGCCTCAGCAAGGCCGGATTGTCGCTGAGGATCGCGTCCACCCCCCACCCCGCCAGCCGGCGCATCGTCGGGGCCGCATTGACGGTCCAGCACCACACGGTGCCGCCGTGCCGGTGGATCTTTTCCACGAGGGCCCGGCTGTGCACGGCCCGATAATTCAAACTCAGTCCGGCGGCGCCGAGCGCGGACCTGGTGCGCAACAGTCTTGGCAAGCCGCGACCTTCCGCGATGAGCAGGCGGGGAATCCCCGGCGCGAGTCGCTGGGCGTCGCGGACCAGTTGGGCCTCAAAGGAGGCGAGGATCACCCACTTGGCCGCCTTCGCCTTCCGGATCACGCGGACCACCGGGGCGACGTTCGCGCCGCGCTTCAGTTCGATTTGGACAACGGCCCGGCCGCGCACCAGCGCGAGCACCTCCGCCAGCCGCGGGATGGGCGCAGTGCCGTGCACGCGGAGTTTTTTCAACTCAGGCCAGGTTTTCGTAACCAGGCGTCCTGGGGTGCGGGTCAGCCGACGCAGGGTGTCGTCATGAAAGACGACCGGCACACCGTCGCGGGTGACCTGCACGTCGAGTTCGATGCCATCCGCCTTAAGCGCGAGGGCCCGGCGAAACGCGGCGAGGGTATTCTCAGGTTTTTCCGCCGAAGCGCCGCGGTGGGCAATGACAAGCGTGGGCACGGCTCCTTTTTCCTTGGCCAGCGCCACCACGCCAATGCTAAATACAGGGATGAAGGTCGTTGTGCTCTGTTCCGGCGGGATGGATTCGGTGACCGCGCTCCATTGGGCGCGGTGGCGGCACGACGTGCGGGTGGCGCTGAGCTTCGACTACGGGGCGAAACACAACCACCGCGAGATCCCGCTGGCGGCCGCGCAGGCGAAGCTCATCGGCGTGCCCCACCAGGTCATCCGGCTTGATTTCATCGGCCAGCTGTTCGCGTCGGACCTGCTCAAGACCGGCGGCGAGATTCCCGAGGGGCATTATGCCGACGCCAACATGCAGCGCACCGTCGTCCCGTTCCGCAACGGCATCATGCTGGCTGCGGCCACGGGGCTGGCCGAGAGCGTGGGGGCCGAGGGACTGGTCATCGCCGCGCATACCGGCGACCACACGATCTATCCGGACTGCCGCGAGGATTTCATGAAGGCCATGGGCGACGCCATGCGGTGCGGCACCTACGCGGGCGTCCAACTGCTGCGGCCGTTCATCGCGATGGCCAAGGCCGCCATTGCGGCCGAGGGCGCGCGACTCGGCGTGGATTTTTCCCAGACTTGGTCGTGCTACAAGGGCGGCGCAATCCACTGCGGCAAGTGCGGCACCTGTGTGGAGCGCCGCGAGGCGTTTCTGGACGCCGGCGTGCCCGACCCGACCGTCTACGAGTCCCAGCCCCCGTTGCCGGCCAAACCGGGTGAACACAAAGGAGCAAAGTAGCCAAGAAGACTTAGCCGCTTCGCGGCTTGGGGTTTAAAATGCTAATCGCTGAAATTTTTTATTCTCTGCAGGGCGAGGGCGAGCTGACCGGCGTGCCGTCGGTCTTTGTGCGGACGAGCGGCTGCAACCTGCGCTGCAACTGGTGCGACACGCCGTATGCGTCATGGGCGCCCGAAGGCACGCCGCTGCGCGTGGACGAGATTGTCGCCGAGGTGCGGCGGAGCCCGACCCGGCACGTCGTGCTGACCGGCGGCGAACCGATGATCGCACCGGGGATCCGCGAACTGGCGGCGGAGCTCAAAAAATCCGGCTACCACATCACGATCGAGACGGCCGCGACCATCGCGCCCGACGGCATTGCCTGCGACCTTGCCTCGCTCAGCCCCAAGCTGAAAAACTCCGCCCCGGATGCGCGGTTGGATGAGGCCTGGCGAAAAAAGCACGAGGCGCTGCGCTGGCAGCCCGACGTCGTGAAAGCGTGGCTGGCCGGGCACGGGTTCCAGTTGAAGTTTGTCGTCGCCGAAGTTGCGGACGTGGACGAGATCGAGGCGATGCTGGCGCAGCTCGGACGCGACATTCCACGCGCCAAGGTGCTGCTGATGCCCGAGGGCACGACGGTCGAGGCGCTGCGCGCGAAGGCCGGCTGGCTCGGTGAATTATGCAAGGTCCGCGGCTACCGCTACGCGCCGCGGCTGCACATCGAACTCTACGGCAACCAGCGCGGGACATGAAAATCCAACTGCTACCCATCCTCCGGCCGCCCAAGAAACTTTCGGTGGAACTCACCCACCTGCGGCTCCGCGTCGCGCAACGCGCCGTGACCATCCGGGAGCTGCTCTACGTGCTGCGGGGCCGGGCCTACATGCTGCTGGTGATCCTGCTCACCCTGCCGTTTTTGCTGCCGCTGCCCTTGCCGGGATTGTCCACGCCCTTTGGCTTTGCGATCATCGTGATCTGCCTGCGCCTGGCGCTGGGCCAGCGTCCGTGGCTGCCCATGAGCATCCAACGCCGGGAACTGCCGGCGGGGTTCATCCCGCGGCTGCTCGACCTTGCGGCGAAGATCATCGGCTGGCTGGAGCGGGTGCTGCGGCCGCGGTGGCTCGTGCTCACCGAGCACGCCCTGATCCGCCAGCTGCACGCCCTCGTGATGGTTGCCGCCGCCGCCATCCTGTTGCTGCCGCTGCCCATCCCCTTTTCCAACGGCCTGCCGGCGTGGTCGATATTGCTCGTGGCCAGCGGGCTGCTGGAGCGCGACGGTCGCGCCATCACCCTCGGTTACGTGATCTTTGCGCTGAGCGTGGTCTATTTATGGCTTTTCGGCGAGGCCGCTCAGGAACTGGTGGAAGCAGGCCTGGGGTGGTTCCGGGGCGGATGACCCGGACCGGACCGGGCCGGAATCAACAGCGAGGCCAGCACCGAGAGGCTGAGCACGGCGCCGATGAGGCCCAGCGACCAACTGATGGGGAACTTGCCGCCGAAGGCCTCGTTGAGCCAGACCATTTTGAGGCCGACGAAGACCAGCACAATCCCGAGGCCGTATTTGAGGAGGCGGAATTTGTGCATGACGCCCGCCAGCAGGAAAAACAGCGACCGCAGCCCGAGGATCGCAAAGGCGTTGGAGGTGAAGACGAGCAGCGGCTCGCGGGTGATGGCGAAAATGGCGGGCACGGAATCGACGGCGAAGACGATGTCACTGATTTCAATGAAGGCCAGGCACACCAGGAGCGGCGTGGCGGACCAGACGCCGTCGAGGCGAACGAGGAACTTGTCGCCGTGCAGGGCAGGCGTCACCGGCATGAGCTTCCGTAGCAGCCGCAGCACGGGGTTTTTCTCGGGTTCGATCGGCTTTTCCGGCGCGAAGAGCAGCTTGATCCCGGTCAGTATGAGGAAGCCGCCGAAGAGCCAGATGACCCAGTGGAACTGCATGAGCACGGCGCCGAGGGAGATGAAGATGGCGCGGAAGATCAGCGCCCCGAGGATGCCGTAAAACAGGACGCGGTGCTGGTAGTGCGACGGCACGGCGAAATAGCCGAGTACGACCACGAACACGAAGATGTTGTCAACGGAGAGCGAGGCCTCGATGACGTAGCCGGCAAGGAATTCCAGCGCCGTCTGGGTCGCCAACGCGGCGTGGTTCAATCCGGCCAGGCGTGGATCAAGCGGGAATTTCCACTGCGCGTAGAAGTAAAGCGCCGCGCAGAAAGCCAGCGCCAGGCTGACCCAGACCAGGGTCCAGACAAACGCCTCCTTGACGCTGACGGCGTGGGCGTGGCGGTGAAAGACGCCGAGGTCGAGCGCGAGCAGGCCGAGCACGAAGAGCGTGAAGCCGCCGTAGAACCACCAATAGTCGGCGAAGGGGAAAAGAGTCACGTAGTCCATGGGCAGGGGATGATAGGTTGGCGGGGCCGCGGGCACGCCCGCGGTCAGACAATTTCCGGCCAGTCACGCCCTCGGGCCGTCCAGTGCGAGCTCAGCGCATGCTGGTTCCGCCGGAGGACGGATTCCACGAGCAACGCATCATCCAGCAGGCCGATCTCGGGGATGGAGTCGGGGATGAGATCATAGCCTTTGAGAAAATAGTAGAGCACAAAGGCGATTTCCCGCCTGACGGGCGAATCGCCCGCGGAGGATTCCTGATAGTAATCCGCCAGCACCACCAGGCGGCGGCGCAGGCGATCGGAATCGGTGATGGCCGCGGTTTTTTTACGGACCTGCGGCAGCAGCCGGTGCAGGCCGGACAAGTCGTCGGTGTTTACGCAGGCGGCGCCATCGACGAGATAGTTGGTGGGATTCCGGGGTTTGCCGGTATCGGGCTGCAGAGAGAGGTAGCGGCTGAGCGGAGCGGAGGGAGAGGTTTTCATTGGAGCAGTGGGTTTGCCCCCGCAGGCAAACACCCGGAGAAAATCTCACAAGCCAGACTGGATTGGAAATCCCGGCGGCGTTTCCAACCGCCGCAACGCCGCCGCGGCCGCCAACGTCCCCGGCCGGGACGGCCGCCGGTTTCCAAACCGACGCCTGTCGCCGAGAGGGAAACCGGCGGCCACCTTTGGTTGACTCAGTGCGGGCCGTCGGCGAAGACCTGACCACCGACGATGGTGCCGATGCAGTGGTTGGTGTATTCGAACGGATCGCCGTCGTAGAGGGCCACGTCCGCGTCCTTGCCGGCCGCGAGGGAACCGGTGCGGTCGGCGATGCCGAGAAGCTTCGCGGCGTCGGAGGTGACGCTGGCGAGCGCGGCGTCGAAGCCGAGACCGTTGGCGGCGGCCACGGCGGCCTCGAGCAGCACGACGCGGGTTTTCGGCACGTAGCCCTCGAAGCTGCTTTGTAGCGCGATGGGCACGCCGGCGGCGTGCAGCTTGCCGGCGGTCTCGACGCTGAGGTTCTCCATGTCCTCATAGCTGCGCTGCATCGTCGGGTGGACGATCACCGGAAAACCGCTGGCCTTGATCTGGTCGAGCACCGCCGGCGCATCGGCGCAACCGTCGAGGACGATCTTCAGGTTGAACTCCTTGGCGAGGCGGAGCGCCGAGATGATGTCCTGCTGACGGTTGGCGGTGATGAGGAGCGGCTGTGTGCCGTCGAGGGCGCGGAGCAGCGTCTCATACTTGAGGTCGCGGCCGGGGCGCTTCGTCTCGTCCTTCCCGTCGCGCTTCCGGGCGTATTCCTGCGCCTTGATGAGTTCGGCGCGCAGCATGGCGACGGCCTTGGAGCGGTTGCCGGGCGACTTGCTCGCGGACGGCCCACCCTGCCCCGGCGGGCCCTCGGCGACCGTGAGGCCGTTGCGGCCGAGCGTGACGGTGGTCATCGCGGCTGGGTTGATCACGTCCTCGTCGGCGGTGCGGCCGAAGGTCTTTACGATCATCGTCTGGCCGGACATAAGCGCGGTGGGCGCGTGGCCGGTGTTGACGGTGGTCACGCCGTAGGAGCGCACCCAGGCGACGAGCGGGTCCTTGGCGTTGTAGGCGTCGATCGCGCGCAGTTCGGGCTGCACGGAAGCGGACTTCTCCGACTGATCCTGGTCCTGGGCTTGGTTCAGCAAGCCTGAGAGACCGACTGTGGCGTGGGCGTCGATGAGGCCCGGCGTGACGACCGCAGCCGAGAGCACGCGGTAGCCGGCGGGAATCTTCACGGTGTCGGCCGAACCGACGGCCTCGATCTTGCCGTCGTGGATAAGCACGACACCGTGCTTGAGCGGGGCGCCGGCCATGGTATAGACGGTGTCACCCGTGACGGCGATATTCCCGGCGCGCAGGGCAAACGGCGCGGCGACGAGCGAGAGAAGAAGGAAGCGGGTAATATTTTTCATTGGTCGGCTCCGTTGGCGGCGGCGATGAGGTCCCAGGCGCTGGTGAAGCAGCAGAGCTGGGCGCGGCGGGAATCGCCGGCGCCCGCGCCGCCGACGGCGTAGAGGTGGTCTTCAGGCCGGGAGCGGTCGAAGACCTTCTTGCCCTCGACCCAAGTCTGCTCGACGTGCGTGTAGACGCTGAGCGGGTCGCCGGAGAGGAGGATGAAGTCGGCGTCCTTGCCAGCCTCGAGCGTGCCCGTGCGGGCCTCGAGGCCGAGGATCTTCGCGTTGGCGATGGTGACGGCCTCGAGTGCGCCCTTGCGGGTCATGCCCGCACGCACCGCGAGGGCGGCGGAGCGGATGAAGAGGCGGGAGTCGCAGATTGGGTCGTCGGTGTGGAAGCCGACGAGCACGCCGGCTTTTTCCAGGATGGCGGGCGTGCGCCAGTCGGCGTCGCGTGTCTCAAGCTTGCCGCCCGGGGAGTCGATCATGATGACGGAGCACGCGACGTGTGCCGCGGCGATCTCGTCGGCGACCTTCCAGCCCTCGCTGACGTGGTGCAGGACGACCTTGAAGCCGAACTCCTTGGAGAGGCGCAGCACAGTGAGGATGTCGTCGTGGCGGTGCGTGTGGTTCTGGACGATGCGCTTGCCGTCGAGGATCTCGACGATCTCCTCGAGGCCGAGGTCGCGCGGCGGCATCTTTTCCGCGTCGCCATTGGCGCGCTTGATCTTGTCGCGGTATTCCTGCGCCTTGATGTATTCCTCGCGGACGAGGGCGGCGGACTTGGCGCGGGTGCCGGGGAAGCCGTTGGCGCCCTTCATGGAATTGGTGCCGTTGGCCATCTTCAGACCGCCGGCGTTGGTGCCGTCGGGGAGTTTGATCAGCAGGTCGTCGACGATGCGCGCCTCGCGCAGCTTGAGGTAGAGGGTCTGGCCGCTGATGAGGTGGCCGGAGCCGGGCATGACGTTGACGGTCGTGATGCCCCCGGCGCGGGCCTTCTGGATGGAAGCGTCGCGGGCGTCGAGCGAGTCGAGCACGCGGGCGTCGGGCTGGATCGGGCCCGAGCCGTCGCCGCCGGAGCCGCTGCCGATGTGGCTGTGGGAGTCGACGAGGCCAGGCATAAGGACCTTGCCGGTGGCGTCGTGCAGTTCGGCCCCGGCGGGGATGACGACCTTATCGGCCGCGCCGACGGCAACGATCTTGCCGCCTTGGACAACAAACACGCCGTGAGCGATGGGCTCGCCGGCGATGGGGATGATCTGCGCGCCCGTGAAGACCTGGGGTTTCTCCTGCGCGCTCAGACCGGCGGCCAGACCAACCAGGGCCGCGCAACCTAGCAGTTTTCGATAACGCATGGCGCCGACGCTACGTTCCGGGCGACAGCCCGCAAACCCAAAGCGGCCGCACAGTGGTGCGCTAATTCCGGCTGAACACGCGGTCGCCATTTAACCCGGAGCTTTTCAGGCAAAAGGGCACAGCTTCATGCCGGCCTAAGGGCGGTTGGAGCAACCACCCCTACCTTTTCAGGCGGGCCTGCAATTTCTTCACCTCGGGGCTGACAGCTCCGCAGCCCTCGCTGCTACAGCCGGGCCGCTTGCCCTTCCGGAGCCACGAGCGCACCAGCAGCGTCGCGGCGAGGGCGACGAGGGCGAGGGCGACGATGGTCTGGAGAGAGGAGGACATATTAATAGCCGAGCGCGCGACCGGCCTGGTAGATGACGAAGCACACGAGCCACGCGGTGCCGGTCATGTAGGCGATCTGGAACAGCGGCCAGCGCCACGAGTTCGTCTCGCGCTTCACCACGGCGACGGTGCTCATGCATTGCATGGCGAAAACATAATACACCATCAGCGTGAAGCAAACGAGCGGGGTGAACAGCACGGCGCCGGACGGCCAGTGCGCGGCCCGCAGGGCATCGCGGAGCGGAGCGGGGTCGTTGTCCGTGCCCTCGACCCCGAAGATGACACCCATGGAGCTGACGAAGACCTCGCGCGCGGCGAAGGAGGTGACGAGCCCGATGCCGATGCGCCAATCGAAACCCAGCGGCTTGATGACGGGCTCGAGGAGATGGCCCGTGCGGCCGGCGAAGCTGTGGGCGATCTGCTCGGTGGGCGTGGCGGCCGGGTCGGGGTGCTTCGGGTAGGTCGTGAGGAACCAGAGCACGATGGAGATCGCGAGGATGATGGTGCCGGCGTTTTTCAGGAAGAGCCACCCGCGCTCGAGCATGTGGCGGGTGATCTCCTTGAAACGTGGCGGCTGGTAGGCGGGCAGCTCCATGATCATGTGCGGCACGCCGCCCTGGAAGAGGTAGCGCTTGAAGAGCCACGCGAAGCCGAACGCGCCCAGCGTGCCGAACGCATACATCAGCAGCATGATGCCGGCCTTGGTGCTGGTGGGCACGGTGGTGCTGGGCAGCAAGGTCGCGATCATCAGCAGGTAGACCGGCAGGCGCGCGGAACAGCTCATCAGCGGCGCGACGAGGATGGTGACGAGCCGGTCCTTGGCGTTCTCGATCGTGCGGGTGGCCATGATGCCCGGGATGGCGCACGCGTAGGAGCCGAGCAACGGGATGAAGGAGCGGCCGTTGAGGCCGACCTTGCTCATCGGGCGGTCCATGATGAACGCGGCACGCGCCATGTAGCCGGTGCTCTCGAGCAGGCCGACGAAGAAAAAGAGGATGAGGATCTGCGGGAGAAAGACCACGATGCCGCCCACCCCGCTGATGATGCCGTCGGTGATGAGATCGCGGAGGTCGCCGGGCGCCATGGCGCCCTTCACCCAGGTGCCAAGCGCGGCGACGTGCGCGTCGATCCAGTTCATCGGGTATTCGGCGAGGCTGAAGATGGAGAAGAACATCACCGCCATGATCGCGGCAAACACCAGCCAGCCCCAGACGGAGTGGCAGAGCACGGCGTCGAGGCGGTCCGAGGTGGACGGGCCCTGGTCCCGCCCGCGCAGGATCACGCCCGTGCAAAGCGTGTTGATGGCGGCGTAGCGGCTGTGGATGAGCGCCCCGGACCAGTCGGTCTTTTCCGCGGACCAGCGTTCGCGCCACTGGGCGAGGACCCCGAGGGTGCGTGCGCTGAGTGGCCGGGAGCCGGCGACGCGGATGGTGTCAAAGTCAGTGAGAAGCAACAGGGCCTCGGCGCGCGCGACCAGCGGGGGGCGCTGGTCGTTGCCGGTGAGCGAGGCCTGCAATTCGGCGACCGCGGGGGCGACAGCCGCGGGCACATCCCAACGATGGCGCGCCAGCGGCAGCTCGATGCGGCTCATCGCGAGCTTCAACTCGACGAGCCCGCGGCCGTTGACGGCCTCGCAGGGGATGACGGGGACGCCGAGCGAGCGTTCGAGGGCCTTGGCGTCGATCCGCATGCCGGCGGTCGCGGCCATATCCATCATGTTAAGCGCAATGATGAGCGGCCGACCAAGATCAAGGAGTTGGTGGACGAGGTAGAGGTTGCGCTCCAGGTTGGAGGCGTCGACGACGCAGATGATGCGGTCAGGCTGCGGTGTGTCCTCGCGGCGGCCGAGCAGCACGTCGCGCAGGACGGCCTCGTCCGGTGAGCGCGCGGCGAGCGAATACGCGCCCGGCAGGTCGATGAGCTGGATCGGCCGGCCGTGCTGCGAATACGTGATGCCGATTTTCTTTTCGACCGTGACGCCCGGGTAGTTGCCGACCTTCTGGCGGAGGCCGGTGAGCGCGTTAAACAGCGTGGTCTTGCCGCAGTTGGGGTTGCCGACCATCGCATAGATCGGCGTGCGGTCGGGCCCCTTGGCCGGCCGCTTGCCGGCGGGCAGCGTGATGTGGTCAGGCAGCTTCACGCTCCGACAACCTCAGCGGGCGCCCGCGGGCAGGCGCTCGACCAGGATGCTCATGGCGGCGCAATGGTTGAGCGCGATCCGGGTGCCGTTGACGAGGCACAGGCTGGTGGTGGTGCCGGAAATCTTGGTGACAAGGGAAGCCTCGCCGAAACCCATCTCGCGGACGCGCTGGCAGAAACTTTCGTCCCCCCGTAGTTCGCACACGCGACCGGTCAGGCCGGCCGGCAGCAGGCAGAGGGCATGTAAATTTGGGCGGGAGTTGGGCACGTGAATGAGACTGAGTATCAAGACTCAATCAGCAAAACTCGCTGGGTCAACCAACTATCGTAATAACCCTGGGCCGGAGCGACTAGCGCTTGCGGCGTTTGACGGCCAACTGGACGCCTGAGTAACGCACGAGGCTTTGCAGATGCTCGTATTGCTGCGGGTCCATGTCCTTGGCGGCCTTGAGTTCGTCCTCGGCGCGCTTCATCGCGGCCTCGACGGCGTTCTCGTCGATCTTT
Organism: Lacunisphaera sp.; assembly: GCA_029945445.1. GTDB lineage: Bacteria > Verrucomicrobiota > Verrucomicrobiia > Opitutales > Opitutaceae > Lacunisphaera. Next base: position 265,661 of record JAQSCO010000057.1, read on the forward strand.
TCCTCGCTGATGGCGTGCTCGGCGAGCACGCGCACGCGGTCACCATCGATCTGCGCGAACCCGCCGCCGACGGCGAGCCACTGGGTGGCGGCGCCCTTCGTGACGCGGAGTTCGCCGTGCGCGACCTGCGTGAGCAGGGGGATGTGGCCGGGCAGCACGCCGATCTCGCCCTCAACGGTCGGGACGACGACGGAGTCGATGGTGTCGGAATACACCTTCGCCTCGGGCGTGACGATTTCGAGGGTGAGCGGCATTTTGTGGGAAGGATTAAGCGACAAGTTTCAAGTGGCAGGAAGGATCGATCGTCTTGTTACTTTTTTGCCGCGGCGGCGATGACCTCGTCGATGCCGCCCTTCATGTAGAAGTCGCCCTCGGCCACGTGATCGAGTTCGCCGTCGAGGATCATCTTGAAACCGCGGACGGTCTCCTTGACGGGGACGTATTTGCCCGGCGTGCCGGTGAACACCTCGGCGACCGCGAACGGCTGCGAGAGGAGGCGCTGGATCTTGCGGGCGCGGTAAACGGTGAGCTTGTCCTCGGGGGAAAGCTCGTCGAGGCCGAGGATCGCGATGATGTCCTGAAGATCCTTGTAGCGCTGGAGGACGCGCTGCACCTCGCGGGCGACCTTGTAGTGCTCCTCGCCGACGATGTCGGGCTGGAGGGCCTTCGACACGGACGAGAGCGGATCGACCGCGGGATAGATGCCGAGCTCGGCGATGGAGCGCTCGAGCACGATCGTGGAATCAAGGTGCGCGAAGGTATTAGCCGGCGCCGGGTCGGTGAGATCGTCCGCGGGCACGTAGACGGCCTGCACGGAGGTGATGGAACCCTTCTTCGTCGAGGTGATGCGCTCCTGGAGGAGGCCCATCTCGTTGGCGAGGGTCGGCTGGTAACCGACGGCCGACGGCGAGCGGCCGAGGAGCGCGGACACCTCGGAGCCGGCCTGGGAGAAGCGGAAAATGTTGTCGATAAAGAGGAGCACGTCCTGGTTCTTCTCGTCGCGGAAATATTCGGTCATCGCGAGGGCCGAGAGGGCGACGCGCATACGGGCACCCGGGGGCTCGTTCATCTGGCCGTAGACGAGCGCGACCTTGGATTTACTGAGGTCCTTCTGGTTGATGACGCCGGCCTCGGACATTTCGTGATAAAGATCGTTGCCCTCGCGCGAGCGCTCGCCGACGCCCGCGAACACGGAGTAGCCGCCGTGCGCCTTGGCGATGTTGTTGATGAGCTCAAGAATGACGACGGTCTTGCCGACGCCGGCGCCGCCGAACGCGCCGGCCTTGCCGCCCTTGATGAAGGGGCAGATGAGGTCGATGACCTTGATGCCGGTCTCGAGGATCTCGGACTTCGTGTTCTGGTCGACCAGCGCGGGGGCGGGGCGGTGGATCGGGTAGCGCTTCTCGTGGGCGACCGGGCCCCGGCCGTCCACCGGGCTGCCGGTGACGTCGAGAATGCGGCCGAGCACCCCGTCGCCGACCGGGACGGTGATAGGCCCACCGGAGTCGGTGACAGCCATGCCGCGCACGAGACCCTCGGTGGAGGACATCGCGATGGCGCGGGCGACGCCTTCGCCGAGGTGCTGCTGGATCTCGAGGGTGAGATGCTGCTTCACGCCCGCGGCGGTGAAGTCGATGGTCAGCGCCTGATAAATAGGCGGGATGGTGTGTTCGGCGAACTGCACGTCGACGACGGCGCCGATGACTTGGACGATTTTGCCGGTATTGCTCATGACTTAAACGGGTGTGGGGTTGGTAAGTGATCAGGCCGTGCTGAAGGAAGCGGCGGCGATTTCGAGAATTTCCTGCGTGATGCCGGCCTGGCGGGCCTTGTTGTATTCCAGGGTGAGATCACCGAGGAGCTTCGTGGCGTTGTCCTTGGCGGTCTTCATCGCGACCATGCGGGCGCTCTGCTCGGAGGCCTTGGCCGAGAGCACGAGCTGGTAGATGTAGCGGTTGACGTAGAACGGCAGCAGCGCGGCGAGCACGGCGTCGGCACTGGGCTCGAACAGCATGTCGCGGTCGTCGGTGAATTTCCCGGCGCCGCTCTCAGTGCGGAGATGAACAACGAAGTCCTTCACGTTGCTGAGCGGGAGCACGGGGCGGACGAGGGCCTCCTGCACGAGCGTGTTCTTGTAGCGCGGGTAGATGACCTCGACGGTGTCGATCGTGCCCTCGAGGAACAGCTTCACCATGAACTCGACCGGCGCTTTCACCTCGTTGAAGCCGGCGCGGTCGGTGACGGTGAAGTCGGCGAGCACGTCGCGCTTGGTGCGGGCGAGGAACTGGGTGCCCTTGCGGCCGATGGCCACATACTTGGCGGGCGTCTTGATCTCGGTGACGAGCTTGAAGAGGTTGGCGTTGAGCGGTCCGCAGAGGCCCTTGTCGGTCGTGACGAGCAGAATGCCGCGGACCTTGACGTCGCGGCGGACCAGCAGCGGATGCTGGGCCTCGCCCACGCGCGGGGCGAGGGCGGCGAGCATGTCGGCCATCAACTGGGCGTAGGGCCGGCCCGCGAGCGCGGCGGCCTGCGCCTTCTTCATCTTCGAGGCGGCGACGAGCTCCATCGCCCGCGTGATCTGGCGGGTGTTCTTGACCGACTTGATGCGCCGGCGGATGTCGCGGGTTGAAGGCATTTAGTTAAGGCGAGAGGTCTGAGGCTAGAGGCGAGAGCGCGGGATTACTTGGCGGCGAAGGTGGCCTTCCACTCGTCGACGGCGGCCTTGAGGCCGGCCTCGATCTCGTCGCTGAGCTTGGCCTCGGTGCGGATCTTGGTAAGGAGGGCGTCCTTCCGGCTCGTGAGGTAGTCCTTCAGCGAGTTGGCGGCGCCCACGATGTTCTTCACCTCAAGGGAATCGAAGTAGCTCTTCTGAAGCGTCCAAAGGACGGCAGCCTGCACCTCGATCGAAACGGGGTTGAGCTGCGGCTGCTTGAAGAGCTCCACGATACGCGCGCCGCGCTCGAGCTGGGACTTGGTCTTGGCGTCGAGGTCGGAGCCGAACTGCGCGAAGGCCGCGAGCTCGCGGAACTGGGCGAGTTCGCCCTTGAGTTTGCCGCCGACCTGCTTGGTGACCTTGATCTGCGCGGAGGAACCGACGCGCGACACGGAGAGACCGACGGACACCGCGGGGCGGATGCCCTGGTTGAAGAGGTCGGTCTCGAGGAAGATCTGGCCGTCGGTGATCGAGATGACGTTGGTCGGGATGTAGGCGGACACGTCGCCGGCCTGCGTCTCGATGATGGGCAGGGCGGTGAGCGAGCCCTTGCCGTCGAGGCGCGCGGCGCGCTCGAGGAGGCGGGAGTGGAGGTAGAACACGTCGCCCGGATACGCCTCGCGGCCGGACGGGCGCTTCAGGATGAGCGAAATCTGGCGGTAGGCGACGGCGTGCTTGGAGAGATCGTCATAGACGATCAGCGCATCCATGCCGTTTTCCATGAACCATTCGCCGATGGAGGCGCCGGAGAACGGGGCGAGGTATTGGTTGGCCGGGTTGTCGGCGGCGGGCGCGGCGACGATGACGGTGTATTCGAGCGCGCCGGCGGCCTCGAGGGCCGAGATGGTGCGGACGATGTTCGACTGCTTCTGGCCGACCGCGACGTAGATGGAATACATCGGGCGGAAGCTCTTGTCGCCCGAGGCGAGGCCGACCTTGTTGATGCGGGCCTGGTTGATGATCGTGTCGATGCAGATCGTGGTCTTGCCGGTGCCGCGGTCGCCGATGATGAGCTCGCGCTGGCCGCGGCCGATCGGGATCATGGAGTCGATCGCCATGATGCCGGTGAAGACCGGTTGCGAGACGGACTTGCGGACGATGATGCCGGGGGCGATCTTCTCGACAGGGTAGAATTCCTTGGAATCGATCGGGCCCTTGCCGTCGACGGGGCGGCCGAGGGCGTCGACCACGCGGCCGAGCAAAGCGCGGCCGACGGGGACGGAGAGGAGCTTGCCGGTCGTCTGGACCTCGTCGCCTTCCTTGAGGGAGGAGATGTCGCCGAGAACGACGCAGCCGACCTCGTCCTCCTCAAGGTTGAGCGCGATGCCGATGGCACCGCCGGGAAACTGGACCATCTCGTTATACATGACGTCGGAGAGACCGTCGAGTTTGGCCACGCCGTCGGCGACGGTGCGAATGGTGCCGGTGTTTTTCTTGATGGCCTTGCTGGAGAGCTTGGCGATCTGCTGTTCGATCTGGTCGATGACGTTGCTCATCTTGGTAGTGATTTAAAGCGGGGACGTGGGGTGTTAGACGGCGGAGGAAAGGGCGGCCAGCTGGCCGGAGACGCTGGACTCGTAGACATCGGAGCCGACGCGGACGCGGAGGCCGGCGAGGAGCTTCGGGTTGGGCGCGGCGGTGGCGGTGACCACGCGCGAATATTTTTTGGACATGGCGGCCTCGATGGCCTGCAGGGTCGCCGCGGTGACCGGGCCGGCGTGCTCGACGAGGGCGCGCGACTTGGCGAACTCGGCGGCGATGGCGCGGTGGTAGAGCTTGAGCAGCGCGAGCCCCTGGCGCGGGGCGGTCTTCTCGAGATAGCCGAGGACGCCGGTGACCTGCTCGGGCGAGATGACGCCGTTGACGACACTCAGCTTGAAGAGCCGTTTCGCGAGGAGCTTGGTCTTTTTGTTGCCGCGCATTTTCTAAATCAGCTGACGGAGAGTTCCTTGCTCGCGGCGTCGTTGTAGGCGGCACGGTCGGCCTCGGAGAGCTTCTTGGCGAGGACCTGCTCGGTGGTCTTGACGACGAGGCGGGCGATCTCGCTGCGGGCCTCGTTGAGCATTTTCTTGTGCTCAAGCTCGATGGCCTGCTGGGCCTTGGCGAGGGTGTCGGCGGCGCGGGCGGTGGCCTCGGCGTTCTGCTTCTCGCCGAATTCCTTGGCGGCGCGGCGGGCCTCGTCGACGACCTTCTGGGCTTCCTGCTGGGCGGTCTTGATGAGGGTGGCGCTCTCCTGGTGGGAGGCGGCGAGCTTGGCCTGCATCTCCTCGGTGTATTTGAGGCCCTCACCGATCTTCTTGTTGCGCTCTTCCATCGTGGCGATGGTGGGCTTGATGCCGAACTTGTAGAGGACGCCGAAGAGGATGAGGAAGCTGATGACCTGCATCACAAGGAACTTCGGCTCGACGCCGAAGTGAGCGAAGGTCTGCTTCAGGCCCTCGATGGGACCGGCGTCCGCGGCGTGGGCAGCGGGTTCAGTGACGGCGAGCAGGAGTGTCAGCATGGCGGGAAAGGGATGGGCGGCGCGGCGGGTTGAGGCGGCGCGCCGCCGGTTCAAACGGGATGATTACTTCGCGAGGAACAGCGCGAGGATGCCGAGACCTTCGGCGAGCGCCATACCGATGATGGCCTGGACGAGGATCTTGCCGGAAGCGCCGGGATTGCGGCCGACGGCTTCGGCGGCTTTCTGGCCGATGAGGCCGACGCCGATGGCGCCGCCGAGGAGACCGAAGGCGCTGGCGATATTGCCGGTGAGTTCAGCGAGGAGGAGGTTCATGTGGTGGTGGGTGGTTTTGGTTGCGGTTGCCGCCGTGCGCACGCGAGGCACGCTCCCGGCGGTAAAGTTTTAGTGGGGGGTCTCGGCCGCGTGGCCCTCGCCGGGCGCGTGATCATGGTCGTGATCGTCGCCATGGTTGCAGATGAGGCCGATGTAGACCGAGGAGAGGAGCGTGAAGACAATGGCTTGGATGAGGCCGACGAGCAGCTCCATGAAATAGAACACAAAGATGAAGCCGGTGCCGTGCAGCAGATTTTCACCGCCGAAGACGTTGCCGAAGAGACGGACCGAAAGCGTGAAAGGCCGGATCATGATCGAGAAGATCTCGATGAAGCCGACGATCAGGAAGACCAGCGAGAGGAAGGGGTAAAGCCAGGCCGGGGTCTCGGCTTTGTCAGCCTTGTTGCCGAAGAGATCCCAGAGGATGAGCTTGGGGCCGGCGTATTTGAAGATGATGATCAGGTAGGCGCCGAAGGAAACCAGCGCGAGGGCGAGCGTGCCATTGAAGTCGGCGTTGAACGGACGGATCCAGGGGACGAATTGATGGCTGCCGTCGCTAAACCCCTTTTCCCAACCGATCGTGCCGACACCCGGCAGCAGGCCCATCCAATTATTGATGAGAATGAAAATGAACAGGGTGACGAGCAGGGGAAACGCGGCGGGGAAGGCCTTTTTGCCGACGATGGGCTCGAACAGGTCGCGCAACGCTTCCAGCAACGACTCAAAGACCGCCTGGCTCTTCGTGGGCAGCAGCTGCGGCTTGCGCACGGCGAGGAGAATCACCGCGATAAGGATGGCCGAAACGACCCAGCCGGTGGCCATGCTGTTGGTGATCGCCCAGCCGTTGCCAAAATCAACCAGATGGGCGGCGGCCGGCGCCACGCCCTCACCTTCGTTCGCGAACAGCGCAGCCGGCAGCGCAAGAACGGAGGCAAAACCAAGGAGTTTTTTGACTGACGGCATGGGTTCGAAATGGTCTTTCCAAGAGCGGAAAGGGCCAATGTCGTAGGGGGGGGGCTCGGGGGGCGTCAACCTTCTAAAATAATTTTTGGACAGGGCGACCTGAAATTAGCCCGAACGGGCGATTCGGTCGGGACGCCCAAAGGCGACACGGCTCTTGCGCCGGCCACTGAAAACCGAAGACTCGGGGGGTGGACACCCCGAAAGGCCTTGAACTATTGACGCGCACCGAGCCCGGCCGCCGCCCGAACGGCGAGCGCAAGCTGGCGCACAATGTCTTCATGCAGGTCACCTGGGGCCTACTCGGGGCGGCGGCCTTGGGGCAGCTGTTCCTGCTGGTCTGGCTGGATGTGATGTCCTGACCGCCACGAGCGACTGGTAGGCCGGGGCCCGGGCCTGAAAGACGGTCTCCTGCTCCAGCGGCCAGGCGGCGGCCGGATCCAGCCGCCAAGTTTGCAAGTTGGAAAGCAGGGCCGTGACCGCCTGGAAGTATTCGGCGTGGTCCGTGCGCAAATAAAGCCGAGTGCCCTCCCCTGCCCGGCCGGCGAGGGCTTCGAGAAACCCCGCCTGTAAAATGCGGTTCTTGTGATGACGCTTTTTGGGCCACGGATCAGGAAAGAGCACCCAAATCTCCTCAAAGGACACCCCCACGGGCAGGGCGTCCAGAAATTCATGGGCCTCGGCCTGCACGAAGTGGCAGTTGGACAACCGGGCCCGGTCGCGCTTTTTGCCGCTGCGGTTCAGGCGGTCGCGGATGATATCCACGCCCACACAATACTTCGCGGGAAAGGCCTGCGCGTATTGCACGAGGAAGTGGCCGTGGCCCGAGCCGATTTCCCAGACGAGGGCCTGGCGGGCCGGCAGTGACGACGCCAGCTCCGCGCGCAGGGCGGCGCGGCGCTCCGTGATGCGCGCGAGGAACTCGGGTTTATACGGCACGCGTCCCATTGGCGCGAAGCGGACGCGCGGTGCAACCTTGAAGCGTCAGGCTTTCCGGGTGCGGGGCAGACGCAGGATGATGGCCAGTCCCCCGCCCTCCCGGTTTTCCGCCCAGACACGGCCGCCGTGCAGCTGGACGATGTGCTTGACGATGCTCAGGCCCAAGCCAGTGCCGCCGGTCTCGCGGGAACGGCCCTTTTCCACCCGGAAGAAGCGCTCAAAGATGTGCGACAGGTCCTCCGGCGGGATGCCGGGGCCGTTGTCGCGGACGTAGCATTCGATCTCGTTTGCCATCGTGGCGAAGGCACCCAGCTCCACGCGCGAATCGCCCGGGGTGTATTTGAGCGCGTTCTCGAGCAAATTACCGAACACCTGCGTGAGTTTCTCGGCATCGCCCTCGAGCGGCCCCAACTCGGCGGGCACGGAAACGACGATCTCGCGACCGACGCCCTCGGGCCGGCCGCGGCAATCGTCGGCGAGGTTTTGGAGAAAGGAGGCGAGCGGCAGCGGGGTAAATTTCAGCCCGGGCGTGGCGGACTCCAGCCGCGACAACACCAACAGGTCGTCGATGATGGATTTCAGCCGATCGCTGTGCCGCTGGATGGTTTTCAGGAATTTAGTCCGATCCTCGAGCAGCATGGACTCGTGCCCGTCGACGAGGGTCTCGATGTAGCCCTTGATGATACTCAGCGGTGTGCGCAGCTCATGCGAGGCGTTGGCCACGAAGTCGCGGCGCACGCGCTCGAGCTTCCGCTCGTTGGTGAGGTTGTGGATGACGAACAGGGCCCATTGGGATTTGCCGTCGGGCGAAGCGATGGGCGCGCCGGAGGCCTCGATCCAGATGGTGTGGGCACCGTCGACGATTTCGAATTCCTGGCGCGGCAGCGGCTGGCCGGCCCGGGTGGCGCGGACATACTCGATGAACGGCACGCTGCGGATGATGAGCTCGAGCCGCAGGTTCACGAGGTCGCGCGAAGAGGGAAAAATCTCGCGGAGCGCGCGGTTGGCCAGGTGAATGTAGTTCTCCTCGTCGACAATCAGCACAGCCTCGCGAAGATTGCCCAGTGTGGCCTCCAGTTGGGTCAGCTGGTCGCTGCGCTGCTGCTGCAGAGTGGAATTTTCCGCGATGAGCTGGTTTACGGACTCCACCAGCCCGCTCCAGTCGGGAAGGAAGCTGTCCAGCGACTCGGCATGCAGGAACGGCTGCTGTCGCTTTGCGGCGGCCCGTAATTCGCGCAGCGCCCGGTTCTGCCGCCAGATCAGGCGCAGCAGAAACACCAGGGCCAGCGCGAGGCCGGCAAAAAAGAGCAGGGAAATCATGCGGACAGCTTTTTGTCCGCAATCCGGTAGCCGACGCCGCGGATGGTTTCAATCCACCCCGCTTCCGGGCCGAGCTTTTCGCGCAAACGCCGGACATGGGTGTCGACGGTGCGGGTTTCGATCTCAGTCGAGTAATTCCAGACGTTGAGCAGGAGATGCTCGCGCGTCTGCACCCGGCCCTGGCGCTCCATCATCAGGCGGAGAAGTTTGAATTCCGTGGCGGTCAGTTCCAGCGGCACACCACGCACGGTCACGCGGTGGGTATCGCTGTCGAGCAGGATCTCACCAATATGCAGACGGGCCGAAACAGGTTCCTTGGGCGCGGCGAGGCGGCGCAAGATGGATTCCACGCGCAGGACGAGTTCCTTCGGGCTGAAGGGCTTTCCCATGTAGTCGTCGGCGCCCGACTCCAGTCCCTCGATGCGGTCGTGCGGCTCGGCCTTGGCCGTGAGGAAAATGATCGGGACCCTGGAGAGTTTGCTGTCAGAACGGAGAATCCGGCAGATCTGGATGCCACTCAGGTGCGGCATCATTATGTCTAAAATAAGGAGATCAGGTTGATAATTTCTTGCCTTGGAAATACTCGCAGTCGCGTCGTTGACCGCTTCCACGTGGAACCCTTTTGCCCTCAGGTGATACGCGACGAGATCGGTGACGTCAGGCTCGTCATCGACGACGAGAATCTTTTTCTTCTCCATGTAGGGCGGGAATTATCGTCGGGGGCGTGGGCCTTTCCAGTGAATTAACCCACGTCACCAGAATGTCACATCATCCTGACCTTGGGCAGGGCAGAACTCATCCCGCAGCCGGCGGGCGTGATTGGGAGCGGTTGGCGGCAGCGATCAAAACCATGAGAATACTGATATCGGCGGGATTTACGCCGCTGATGCGTGCAGCCTGGCCAAGGTTTTCGGGGCGGAACTGGTGAAGTTTAAGGGCGCTTTCGCGGCGCATTCCCGGGATAGCCAAGTAGTCGATCGAGGAAGGGATTTTGATTTTTTCGACATCCTTCAGTTTTTCGATCTGGCGCTGCTCGCGTTCCAAATAGCCTCGGTAACGCACGCGATAAAGTGTTTCCTCACGGACTTCTTTGGGTTGCGCAAGAAAACCTGCCGGCAGTTCGTTTAGTGGTTCAGAGCGGCGAATTTTTTCCGCCCAAATACCGCCGGCGGTTTTCATGGTTTCAATGTAATTTTCCCAGTATTCAATAGCCAAAGCCTTTTGTCTAATTCTTCCTAATCTACTTAATGATAATAAGTTACAGTTTAGTGAATGTTGATATAAGCGCAGTTCTGCGCTACCATGGTTAAAAAGTAAACGGTGCTCTGCCCGGCTAGTGAACATCCTGTAGGGTTCAGTTGTGCCCTTGGTGACGAGATCGTCGATGAGAACCCCAATGTAGCCCTCGTGGCGTTGGATGATCATCGGGTTTTCTCCCCTCACCTTTCGCACTGCGTTCACTCCGGCAACCAAACCTTGGGCAGCAGCTTCTTCATAACCAGAGGTGCCGTTGATTTGGCCGGCCAGGAAGAGGTTCTCGACTTTGCGCGACTCAAGCGATGGAAACATCTGGGTGGGTGGTGCAAAGTCATATTCCACCGCATAAGCCGGTCTGAGCAATGCAGCCTGCTCTAGGCCCGGGATGCTATGAACCAGATCAACCTGCACGTCGAATGGCAGGCTCGTCGATAGGCCATTAATATAATACTCGTTCGTGCTGCGGCCTTCCGGTTCGAGAAACAATAAATGGCGTGGCTTATCGGCGAACCGCACGAACTTGTCCTCGATACTTGGGCAATACCGGGGCCCCACCCCCACTATTTCGCCCGAATACATGGCGGATTTATGGAGATTTTCTCTAACAATTCGCTCAGATTCAGGGGTTGTGTAAGTCATCCAGCAGGAAATTTGTTCACTTCCAGGCTTCCAGCCTAGACGGCGCTCGCCGGTAGGTTCCACGTGGAACAAGTCCTCCGGATCTCGCGTGTCGTGGAATGCAAATAAAGTTGGCGCTAAATCGCCCTTCTGTTCCTGAAGGCCGGTAAAATTGATGCTCCGGCCAAGTATACGTGGCGGGGTGCCGGTCTTTAGGCGCTGCAGCTCAATTCCAGCCTCCAGCAAGCTGCTAGAAAGGGATTTGGCGCTGAAGTCTCCCAATCTGCCGCCTTCGTTTTTGTTTTGGCCGACGTGCATTAACCCCCTTAGGAACGTGCCGGTAGTAATGATAACCGTCTGGCCAAGAAACTCGATATCGAGACTGGTCTGGCAGCCAACAACCTTACCCGCTGCAAAAATCAGTCCAGTCACTGTGGCCTGAAAGACCTGCAGGTTTGGCTGGAGTTCAAGCGTGTGCTTCAGGCGGAATTGGTAAGCCTTTTTATCGCACTGTGCCCGGGGCGACTGAACCGCTGGACCTTTGGATTCATTAAGCAGCCGGAACTGAATTCCTGTGACGTCAGTATTAATGGCCATCTCGCCACCGAGGGCATCAATCTCGCGCACGATCTGACCTTTGGCCTGGCCGCCTATCGCCGGATTACAACTCATCTGCGCAATTGTGTCGATATTCCCGGTCAGAAGCAGGGTGGAGGCACCCATTCGCGAAGCTGCTAAGCTCGCTTCAACTCCAGCATGGCCAGCTCCGCAAACGATTACATCAAACGGTGTTTTATTAAAAATCACAACACGTTAAATTAGATATATAATTAATATTTTGATATAGTATTATTTACCGATACAAAAAGAAGAAAACAACCGATCGAGAATCTTCTCATTATCGATCTTACCGGAAATCTGGCCAAGAGCGTCAAGGGAAACGCGCAAGTCACTTGCTACCAGCTCACTGGTGATGCCCAATGATAATTTCTGGTGAGCCGCCTCAAGCGACTGTTTGGCCTGCTCCAGAGCATGAGCGTGTCGAACGTTAATCGCAATCAACTCATCGCCGACCCCAACTTTGAAGCCATCAGCGAGCCGCGAGATCTCAGCCTGCAAGGCCTCAAGACCGCGTCCGGTTAGCGCGGAGATTTTCACGCTCGAAAAATTATAGGGCAGTAGATCAGGGGACACAGCAGGCAAATCGCATTTGTTGAAAACGGCGATCGTGTTTGCTGCCGAAAGCCGGGCGGCGACAACCGGCGGCAAGACGGGCAGGGGGCGCGTCGTATCGATCACCCAGAGGAAAAGATCGGCCTCCGCTGCTTGCTCGAGGGATTTTTCAATCCCGCGTTTCTCGAGCGGAGAAGGAGACAAATTGAGTCCCGCCGTATCGATCAGCCGCAGCGCGTGCGGTCCGGCAAGGATGAGTTCCTCAAGGTAGTCGCGGGTTGTGCCAGGCTCTGGGTCGACCAGTGCGCGCTCGTGTCCCACGAGCCGGTTGAGCAGGCTGCTCTTGCCCGCATTAGGTTCGCCGAGAATTACGGTCTTGATGCCTTCGCGCAGCAACTGCCCGTAATGGCAGGTTGCCAATAGTCGGCTAGTGGCGGTCGTCAGGACGTCCAGATCGCGCAGCACAGCCTTCCGATCCGCCGTAGGCAAATCCTCATCCGGAAAATCGATGTAGGCCTCTACTTCTGCCAAGATGTTGATTAATTGCGAGATAAGCGAATTCATGTGGCGTCCGAGCGAGCCTCGTAATTGCAGATTCGCCGCCGCAAGGGCGCGCTCACTACGGGCGTGGATCAAGTCCATCACGGCCTCCGCTTGGCTGAGATCCATGCGGCCGTTCAGGAAGGCCCGCTTGCTGAATTCGCCCGCCTCGGCGGCACGGCAGCCGCGGGCGAGCAGGTCCTCAAGGATTTTTTGCACGATGAACGGATTGCCGTGACAGGAAATTTCCAGCGTGTCCTCGCCCGTGAAGGAATTGGGCGCGGCAAAATAAGTGAACAGCACATCGTCGACCAACTGCCCGCGCGCATCCCGGTAGTCCGCATGACGCACAGTGCGGGGCAGGGGAGTCGCACCGAAAATCTCCGTCGCCAACGTCGCGACCTGCGCACCGCTGGCTCGCACCATCGCGATGGCGGAAGTGCCCACGGGCGTGGCGAGAGCGGCAATGGTATCCGACGGAAACGACATCCGCCCCACGCAAGCGAACGCCTCGGTGAACGCAAAGGGAAATCAGGCGCGGTTGAACAGCTCGTCCACCCGGCGAAAACGATAATCGAAGACGTGCTCGAGCTGCCGGCGCACCCAGAGTTTTTCCGCCAGCCAGCCGAACGGGCCCCAGCCGAGCTCATAGGTCACACGATCGACCATCCGGACCCCGCCGGGCTCGGCGTGGAACCGGTGCTCATGCGACCAAAGCTTATAAGGTCCGGCGCGCTGCTCATCGACGAAGGCGATCCCGTCCCGGACCTCGCGGATTTCCGTCACCCAGCGCAGCCACACGCCAGGCAGGGGTGAAATTTTGTATTCGATGATCTGCCCCGCCGTCATGCGGTCGGGCAAGTCGCTCATGATGCGGAAGCGCAGGTTGGGCGGGGTCAGCTCGTTCAGGTTGCGGGGCGTGGCAAAAAATTCCCAGACCCGGGCCGGGTCGGCGCGGATAAATTGCTCGCGGTGCAGATGGCGGATCATGTGGGCGGGATCGTAAAATATACGCATGGTGCGGCCCGCCGGACGCAAAAAACGCGCACCCTGGTGGAGGCGCGTTTCGGGGAAAAAGTCCGCCGGCTTACTCGGGGGTCTCGGCCGTGACGGATTCGCCGCCCTTGACCGTCACCTTTTCCATAATGGCGGCCGTCACCTTGGCCGCGAGGGCGGCATTCGTGCGGAACGCCTCCTTGGCGGCCTCGCGGCCCTGGCCGACGAGCTCGCCGTTGAAGGCGATCCACGCGCCCTTCTTCTCGAGCACCTTGTGGTCGAGGCCGAGGTCGATGAGCGAGCCGCTCGTCGAGATGCCTTCGTCATACATGATATCGAACTCGACCTCGGTAAACGGCGGCGCGACCTTGTTCTTCACGATCTTGATCTTGGTGCGGTTGCCAATGACCTTGCCGTCGGGCGTCTTGAGCTGGTCCTTGCGCCGGATGTCGATGCGGATCGACGAGAAGAACTTCAGCGCGCGGCCACCGGAGGTCGTCTCGGGGTTGCCGAACATGACGCCGATCTTCTCGCGGATCTGGTTGGTGAAAATACACACGCAGTTCGTCTTGCTGACGACGGAGGTGAGGCGGCGCATGGCTTGGCTCATGAGGCGGGCCTGGCTGCCCATGGTCATGTCGCCCATCTGGCCGTCCAGTTCGGCCTTGGTGATGAGGGCGGCGACGGAATCGAGCACGATGATGTCGATGCTGTTGGAGCGGATGAGGGTCTCCATGATATTGAGCGCGTCCTCACCGGAGTCCGGCTGCGAAACAAGCAGGTCGTCGAGGCTGACGCCGACGACGCGGGCGTATTTCGGGTCGAGGGCGTGCTCGACGTCGATGAAGGCGGCGAGGCCACCCTGGCGCTGGGCCTCGGCGATGACACTCAGGCAGAAGGTGGTCTTGCCGGACGACTCCGGGCCGTAGATCTCGATGATGCGGCCCTTAGGCAGGCCGCCGACGCCGAGGGCCAGATCGATGGCGAGCGAGCCGGTCGAGAGTGTCTCGACCTTCATTTTGGTATTGCTGCCGAGGCGCATGATCGAACCCTCGCCGAACTGCTTCGTGATCGAAGAGACGGCGAGCTCGATGTTTTTCTCGCGGGCGGGGTTGGCAGACTTCTCGGCGGGAGCGACGCGCGAGTCGGACTTGGACTTATCGGCTTTGGACATGGTGGGTGGGTATCGTGTGTGGTTAAAAAGACAGATTAACAGAGGGGACTGACAACGGTATGTCAGGAGACTTTGCCCGGCGCCCCAACCCGGCAAGCGCGGAGTGGACGAAAAACGGCCTAAAATCAGGCTGCAAATCGGATCAGGCCGCGGGCACCGCCGGCTTGCTGAAACCGAAGGCGAAGAACACCGCCAGCGCGATGAAGAGCAGGCTCACGGCGTAGTTCCACTTCAGTTTCTCCCCGAGCACCAGCGAGGCGAAACCCACGAACACCACAAGGGTGATGACCTCCTGGATGATCTTCAGTTCGTAGCCGGTGAAGCGGCCGTAGCCGATCCGGTTGGCCGGCACCATCAGGCAGTATTCGAAGAAGGCGATGCCCCACGAGAGGAGGATCGCGGCCCAGAGCGGCTTGTCGCCGTGGTATTTCAAATGTCCATACCAGGCGTAGGTCATGAAGATGTTCGACAGCGCGAGCAGGAGGATCGTGGTCATGCGCCGCCTCCTGCGCCGCCCCTACGCCGTCGCTAGAGCAAATTTAGCCGGGCGACCGGCCCGGACAAACACCGGGCTGGCCGCCGCCCGCGACGGGGCTCCGCGTCACTCCGTCAGCGCATACACGGCGAACGACGCCAGCCAGTGCGCGCGGTTGAAATCCTCTGCGTTGAGTAATGGCATGGCCGCCTCCAGGTGCCGGACGGCCGCCTCGCGGGCCCGGGCGTGACGCGGATCAGACTCGGCGAGCGCCAGCGCCAGGCGCCGCCAACACCAGGCGCGGTTGAGGTTGAGGCCGATGAGGTGCGCAATCTTCGGGTCGGTGGGATTGCTCACGCGGACCGGGGTGAAGAGCTTGACCGGCTCGCCAGTGTGGAGATTAGGCAGGAAACGGCTGAGCCAGCGGCTGAAGTTCTCCGGCGGCAGCACCGCGGCCATCACCTCGGCCTCGGTCAGCGCCGGCGAGAGAAAATCCTCGCCCGAGGGTTCCCATTGCGCGGAGTAGTTGGCGTCGTGGCCGAACCAGAACGCCATGCGGCTCGTGCAGAAAAGCTTCAGCTCCTGGTCGTCGGCCGCGCGGGTGTAGTCGAGCGCCAGCTTGACCGCGAAGGCGGTGTTGTTGTGCACGCCGTGCCGCACGGGGTGGGTGAGCGCCGCCAGGTAGGCGAACAGGCCTTCGCGCATGACCGTGACGAGCGGGGTGAGGTTGGCCGCCAGCAGGCGGTCGTAGCGCAGGAGTTCCTCCGCCAGCTTCAGCAGCCACGCCCAGCCGTAGGGCCGCTCGAAAAATCCTCGCCCGGGCGCCTGGAAGTAGGCGGTCTCGGTCGCGATGTTTTCCGCTGTGAGATGCTCGCGCAGCAAGCGGTCGATCTCGGCGCGTTCGGGCAGGTCGGGAAAAAGCCGCGCCAGCCGCGCCAGCATGCAAAACTGGTGCACGCACGAGTGCCAGTCATAGCTGCCGTAGAACGCCGGGTGCAGCTCGCGCGGGCTCCGCACATCCGCCGGTCCGTTCAACTGGTGCTGCAGCAGGTGCGGATATTCGCGGCGGACGTTGGCCAGGCCCAGGCGGGCGAAGGCGGAGGCCTGAGCGGTCAAAAGCGTGGAAAACACAGCGGTCACGTTCGGCGGGAGGATGAAAGTTTAAGTTGAAGTGGACAGACTGCCGCATAAGTTGTGCCGACTTCAAGATTTGCCGACAACCCACCTATGAAAATCAAAGCCTATCTTAAACCGCATTGCGGCTGGTCCAACGGCGTGCGCGCCATCATGGGCAAATACCAGCTGGAGTTTGAGGACATCGACATCATCAACAACCGCGCCAACTACGAGGAGATGGTCCGCAAGTCCGGCCAGCCGCTTTCGCCCTGCGTCGAGATTGACGGAGTGATGCTCGCCGATATCTCCGGCGAGGAGGTGGAAAACTACCTGCAGGCGAACAACCTCGTGAAAGCGAGCGGCGCCAAGGTGGACATCGCGCTCAACACCGGCTGCTCCGCCGAGGAGCACGAGAAGATGGCCGCCAAGCCCGTGCGCTTCTTCTGAGTAGGGCCGAACCCCTTTAACCATGCCGGACTCACCCGCGTCCGGCTTTTTCTTGGCCGCGCTCAGCCGTTGAGCTTGGCCATTTCGTCTTCCTTGGCGTTGTCGACGTCTGTGCGGCGGGCGTTAAACTTGGCGCGCAGCTCATCGAGCGCGGTTTCCAAGGCGCTCCGGACAGCGTCGCGCACGGCAGAGAGCTTGGTGAATTCCGGATCGGCGGCCGGATTGTAGGCGGCGGCCGAGCCTTTTTGGGTCTGCTCCATGAGGTGCTTGCCGGTCAGGGCGGCGAGATCGCGCTCCGCGGCGTTGATTTTGGTCGTATGGGCGAAACGCAGCTTGGCCTCCTCGCCCGCCTGTTCGACGGCGAGGTCATCGGTCTGCTCCTGGAACTTGGCGCTGAGTTCGGCGGTCTTCACCGCGCGGTCGCGCTGCTTGGCGGCATCCTCACCCTCGGTGATCTGCTGCGCGTCGAGCTTGGCGCGCTCAAGGGTGAATTTCCGGCTGACCGCGTTGCGCTCGCGCTGGAACCGGGCCGTCATCTCGGGCGTGAGCTGGTTCTGGATGAGGTTGCGCACCTCGTCTTCGGCAAACTTGAGCTGGGCAAATTTGGTCATATCGGCCGCCATCAGGCTGCCGGTGGCGATCACGGCGGCCGTGGCCGTGCCGGCGGCCACGGTGCCCTCGCGCTGGACCTTGGCGAGTTCGTCGCGCTCGCGGGTGCGGAGCTTGATGCGCTCCTGCTCCTCGGCCTGATCGATCTTCTGGGTCTCGCGGCGCTCGCGGCGCTCGAGATCCTGCTGTTGTTTTTGCCCTGCGGCCGGATCGGTCTGGGCCGCGGCGAGGACGGTGAGCAAGAGGAACAACGGGGCGGTTTTTCCAAGGGTCAGCATGCCGCCAGCCTAGGAGGGGTGAAGCGCTTGGCGAGCCCGGACCGGCCGTTCCGGCTCAATAGAGCAGCCGCGCCCGGATGGTGCCGGGCACGCTCTGCAGCTCGTCGATCGCGATCTCGCTGGCCGCGGCATCCACGTCCATCACGCAGTAGCCGAGGTGCTCGTTGGTCTGCAGGTATTGGGCGGAGATGTTCACCTTGTGCTGGCTGAAGCGCTCGTTGATGTGCGCCAGCACGCCGGGGATATTGCGGTGGATGTGCAGCAGGCGGCTCTTGCCGGTGCCGGCGTGCTCGGGGAGCGTGACCTCCGGGAAATTGACCGCAGTCACGGTCGAGCCGTTGTCGGAGTAGCGTGTGAGTTTTTCGGCGACCTCGGTGCCGATGTTCGCTTGGGCCTCGAGGGTGGAACCGCCGATGTGCGGCGTCAGGATGACCTGGTCGAATTTGCGCAGCGGCGAGACAAACTCCTCGTCGTTGCCCTTGGGCTCGGCGGGAAACACGTCGATCGCCGCGCCGGCGAGGTGGCTGCGCTCGAGGGCGTCGGTCAGCGCGTCGATGTCCACCACCGTCCCGCGGGCGGCGTTGATGAGGTGCGAACCCTTCCTCATGGCGGCGAGCTGGGCGCGGCCGATCAGGTTCTTCGTCTGCGGGGTCTCGGGCACGTGCAGCGTGACGACGTCGCTCTCGGCCAGCAGGGCGGCAAGTTTGCCCACGGCGCGCGCGTTGCCAAGCGGAAGCTTGCCGGCGATGTCGTAGAAGAGCACGCGCATGCCGAGGTGCTCCGCCATCGTGCCAACCTGCGTGCCGATGTGGCCGTAGCCGACGATGCCGAGCGTTTTGCCGCGGACCTCGACGCTGCCCTCGGCGCCCTTGGCCCAGCCGCCGCGGTGCACGAGCGCGTTTTTCCCCGGGATGCCGCGGAGCAGCATGATGATCTCGCCGAGCACGAGCTCGGCGACGCTGCGGGTGTTGGAGTAGGGGGCGTTAAAGACCGGGATGCCGCGCTTCGCGGCGGCGGCGAGGTCGACCTGGTTCGTCCCGATGCAGAAGCAGCCGATCGCGGCGAGTTTGGGCGCGGCGGCGAGCACTTCCTCCGTGAGCTCGGTGCGCGAGCGGATGCCGAGGAAGTGGGTGTCCTTCAGCGCCGCCTTGAGTGCGTCGCCCGTGAGCGACTTGGGCAGCGACCGCACGGTGGTGTAGCCGTCATCGGTCAACGACTCGACGGCCTTCCCGTGGATGCCCTCGAGGAGGAGGAACTTGATGCGACGTTTGTCGAAGGAGAGCTTTTGCATCGGACGGCCAGCATGGGGCGCAACGGCCCGGGCGGGCAAGGCCGCTCTGTGTCTTGCGTCCCGGCCCGGGGTGGGCTTCGCTCGCGGGGCGATGCCCTCGAAACCCATTCCCGGCTCCTCGGGCGAAGTGCTGACCAGCCTGCCGTCGGCCTACCTGCCGCATGCCGCCACCGGCCTGCTGCACCTGCCGCGGTTTCTGGCAAAGTGCCGCCACGTCAAGGCGCACGGCGCGCTGCCGGCGAGCTACGCCAAGAACTTCAAGCGCGGCATGGACCGCTTCCTTTGCCAGCACCTCGGCATCGAGCCGGCCGCGGTGGAGCAGATCGTCTTCGAGTCCGTCACCGACGAGGAAGTCGAAACGAAATTGAAAGAGCTTCTGCCTGCCGACGTGCGCGCCGCGAAATGGAACCGCGACTACGTGCAGAAGGGCATGACGCCGAGTGGGCAGGAATTCCTAAAGGAGGCGCTGACCAACATGGGCTGTGCCGACCGCCTGGACCAGATCATCAGCGTGGTGGACCTCATCGAGTTCGACGAGGGCCGCATCGACTAGCGCAAGCGGGCGTCAAACGGCGCGACGGTCTCCAGCCGTGGCTTGGGGGTCCGCGGCAGCCAGCGGTTCGTGACGTTGCAGTAGTCCGAGTAGATCGCGCCGAAACGCCGGCGCAGCGCGTCCTCCTCCACCGCCACGACGAAGACCTGGAAGGCGGACGCGAGGAAGACGAGGTAGAGGGCGAGGGTGAGGTGCCAAAAAAAGACGACCTCCCCGAGCACGAAGAGCAGCACCGCCAGATACATCGGGTTGCGCACCCAGCGGTAGGGGCCGCGCATCACGAGCCTTTTCGGCGGGTCGATCGGCGCCGGGGTGCCGCGGCCGTTCGTGCCGAACAGCCAGAGGCAGGCGAGGTAGAACGCCGCGCCCGTCACGAACAGCGGCAAGGCGGCGTAGTGGCGGAGCGTCCAGGCGGCGGGCAGGCCCGCCCGGCGCAGGAGAAAGACCCAGGGCACCCAGCCGGCGACGAAGCCGGGCACGAGCACGGTGAAGAGCAGGTTTTTCAGGAAGAGCCACATGGAAAAAAACAGCGGAGGTCAGGACGCCGGGGAAAAGGGCGGAACCGTCGCGTGGCCGAGGGTGCGCCGGAGTGATTTGAGGTTTTCGCGGACGAGCGCGCCCATGGTCTCGCAGCCGAGGTAGCTGGGGGACTTGAAATGATCGGCCAGGCCTTCGCGCAGGGAAACGACGTTCTCCGGTGGCGCGAGGGTATCCAGCCCCATCGCGTCGAGCAGCAGGCCGAGCCGCGTGGTGGACAGCTCGGCGCGCTGGAGGATGAGGGTCTGCTCCTCGCGCTGGTATTGTTGCGCCGTCTTCACGTGCAGGTGCTGGGCGCAGAAGAGCGTGAGCGGCGTGTTGTCCTTGAAATACTGCGGCAGGTAGAAGCTTTTCCGCCCGTGGTAGCTCTGCTGGTCAAAATCCATCGCGCGGATGCGGATCTGGGAGTCCTCGAAGTCCGGCGTGATGACGACGACGAAGTTGTAGCTGCGCATGTCGCCGAGCAGGCGAACGAAGCAGCGCTCGTTGAACTTCACCAGTTCCTTGGCGATGCGGATGGGCTTGAGTTCCTTGTTCCGTAGCCAGCGCTCGATGAAGATGTCGCCGGGGATGCCGGCGATGTGCTCTTCAATGAGGGTGTTGCCGGAGGTGAGGAAGTTGAGCCGGTTGGGCGAGAGGAGGTGCTCGAGTTCCAGGCCGTAGACGCGCGAGGCGTCGGCTTTCTTCACGTAGAAGTAGTCCTGGTTGTCGTTGTAGGCATTGACGATCCGGATGCGGAACGGCGTCGAGTTGCCAAAGGCGCAAAAGTCCACGCGGTCGATGAACAGGTGCTCCATGACGGAGGCGTCGCCGTCGACCCGCAGCAGCGCGTAGATGCGCTTGAGGCCCTCGTTGAGCGCGTTCATCTCGGCGGCGGGATAGATCACGGTTTCCCAAAGGGTGTTGCGGCCGGCGGCGTCCGTGAGCGGGATCGTATCCTGGAAATGCCGCAACTGCTCGTAGGTGACCGGCAGCTGGCGCTCGCGGCGGTATTTCCGCAGGTAGTCGCGCAAGTCGTCGCCGATGGGGTAACTCGGTTTTTTCAGCATGCGCTCCAGCGCGGAAGGGTCGGTGGGGGCGTCCATCCGCCGGCACCATGATGCCGGCCGGGCGGCGTGGCAATAGCGCGCCTTGTCAAGGTCCGGAAACTCCGCTGAATCACGCCATGACCACCGGTCGCCCCGCCTTGGGCTGGCTGCGCCAGCCCGAAAACCTCCAGCGCCTCGCGCGCGCGGTGCTGCTGCTTTTTTTCGTGTGGCTCGCCGGGCGCTTCTGGCACCCGTATTACGGCTTCACGCGTTTCATCCAGCTCGACGAGTCGGATGCCGCGGTGATGCTGCCCGAGCTGCGCGACGCACCCATCTATGTCTACCATTACGCCGGCGGCTACGACGGCGCGGCCTACGCCCAGCTCGCCGCGCGGCCCGCGGCCCGCGGTCCCGAGCTGGCGCACGCGCTGGACAGCCTGCCTTACCGCGCCCGGCGGATCCTGCTCAGCTGGACGGCGCACGTGCTCGCGTGGGGCGACCCGGTGCGCGCCGTGCAGATTTACGCCGGGCTGAACCTCGCGGGGTGGGGCGCGCTGGCCTGGCTGCTGGCGAAAATATTTCCGCCGCAGAACTGGCGCAATTTCACCGCGTGGGCTGGCCTGCTGTTTTCCGCGGGGGTGCTGCACAGCGTGCGGCTGGCGCTGACGGACCTCGCGGCGTTTGCGCTGCTGGCCGCGGCGGTTTGGTCGGCGGAGGCCGGCCGCCGGAACCGCCCGGTGGCACTGCTGGCGGCAGCCGGGCTGGTGCGCGAGACCGCACTGCTCGGCGCCGTCGGGCTGTGGCGGGGCTCATGGCGGGATGATTGGCGGGGAAATATTTTCCGGTTGGTGCTGGCGGCGGTGCCGCTCGGCCTCTGGCTGCTCTACCTGAAAGCCAACAGCGGCCCGGTGGGGCAGGGCCTGGGCAACTTCAACTGGCCGGTGCTCGGTTGGGTGGAAAAGCTCGCGGCGTCGGTCGCCCAGCTCCGCGCCGAGCCTGACACGTGGCTGGCGCTGACGACGCTGCTGGCCTTCGGCGCGATCACGGTGCAGTTCGCCTACCTGCTGCTCCGCCGGGAGCCGGGCAATCCGTGGTGGCGGCTCGGCGCGGTGTATGATGTGCTGTTGCTGAGCCTCGGCACGGCCGTGTGGGCGGGCCACCCGGGTGCGGCGACGCGCATCCTCCTGCCGCTCGCGCTGGCGTTCAATGTGCTGGCCGTGCGCCGCCGCGCCGGCCCCGCCTGGCTGCTCGCGGGCAACGCGACCGTTTTTGCCGGCGTCCTCGCGCTCTGGCAGGTGCCGCAGGATGCGCACGAGCTGGCCGCGGGGCGCACGTCGGCCGGGGCCTGCGTCGTGCGCACGGACAACCGCTGGCAAGGCGTGGAGCACGGCCGCAACCGTGCTTGGGCTTGGTGCGCGCAGGCGGGCGGATTGGAAATCGATTGCTGGCCGCGCCGCGCGGACGCGGTGAAGGTGCAGGTGGAAGTGCGCGGCATCACGCCGCGGCAACTGGAAATCCGGCACGCCGGCCAACTCCTCTGGCAGGGCGAGATCGGCGCCAAGCTCCAGACCATTTCGCTGCCGGCGTTCCCGCTGGAGAATGGCCGCGGCCAACTCGAGCTGGCCAGTCCCGCGGACCCGGTGCCGGAGGGCGCAGAGGCCGGCGCGCGCCAGCTGGGCTTCGCCGTCTACGGCGTGCGGGTCGATTAAGCCGCCGCGCGGCCCTGCCGCAGGCGGTCGAGGAAGACCGCGACAATGATCACGAGACCGATGATGATTTCCTGGAAATACGTCGGCCAGCCCATCTGCTGCGAGCCGTTGCGGAGCACGGCCATGATGAGCGCGCCGATCATCGAACCGAGGATCGTGCCCACGCCACCGCTCAGGCTGGCGCCGCCGATGATGACCGAGGCGATGATGTCGAGTTCGAGGCCGACCGCGACCGTCGGGTCGCCCTGCCGCAGGCGCGAGAGCTGGAAGAGACCCGCCAGTCCGAAGAACAGGCCGGCGATCACGTAGATGAAGACCTTGAGCCGCGTGGTCGGGATGCCGCAGAGCCGCGCGGTCGCCTCGTTGGAGCCCAGCGCGAAGACATGCCGCCCGAAGACCGTGTTGCGCAGCAGGAGCGAGGTGAGGATCGCCAGGCCGATGGCCACCCACACGCCCGCCGGCAGCGCGTGGCTGAACGGGTCGGCGGTCGTCATCCAGCCGTTGATGGGCGAGCCGTCGTAGTTGACGGTCTGGTTGTCCGCGAGCCACTTGGCGCCGCCGCGGGCCACGCCGAGTGTGCCGAGCGTGATGATGAAGGGCGTCATGCGCAGCCCGGCGATCGCCGCGCCGTTGAGCAGGCCGATCAGCCCGCCCGACGCGACGACGGCGATCAGCACCGGCATGGGCCCCCAGCCGTGCTGGATGAGCAGCGCGCCGACGACACTGGTCAGCGCGATGGTTGAGCCCACCGAGAGGTCGATGCCGCCGCTGACGATGATCAGCGTCATGCCGAGCGCGCCGATGGCGACGATGACGGTCTGCGTGAAGATGATCTTGAAATTATTGTAGGTGAGGAAAAATTCCCGCGTCTCCCCGGGGATCGCGAACAGCACGATCACGAGGATGAGCCCGATGAACGGGCCGCCCTTGGCGAGGATGGTTTTCAGGTTTTTTTTCATCGGGAAAATCTCAGGCGCTGCCGGTGGCGACGCGTATGATGTCGGGTTCGTTCCACTCGGCGCGCGGGCGCACGGCGGAGAGTTCACCGCGGCACATGACGCCGATGGTGTCGCACAGTCCGAGGAGCTCGGGGAGGTAGGAGCTGACGACGACCACGGCCTTGCCCGCGGCGGCGAGTTCACTGACTAGCTGGTAGATCTGCGCCTTGCTGCCGACATCGATCCCGCGCGTGGGCTCGTCGAGCAGGAAGATCCGCGCCGGGTGCTCGAGCAGGCGGGCGAGGGCGACCTTCTGCTGGTTGCCGCCGGATAATTCCCCGATGCACTGCGCGGTGTCGCGGCATTTCACCCGCAGCTCGCCGACCCAGCGCTGCGCGGCCTGCTGCTGCCGGCCGCGGCCGATCCAGCCGAGTCGGCCGAAGCACTCCATCTTGGTCAGCGTGAGGTTGTCCGCGATGGACTGGTTGAGCATCAGGCCCTCCTCCTTGCGGTTCTCGCTTAAAAACCCCACGCCCTGCGCCCAGCGGCTGCGCGGGCTGGCCGCGCCGGCGGGCGCATCGAGGATGCACACCTCGCCGGCCTCGAGGTCGTCGAGGCCGAAAACGGTGCGGAGCAAATCCGTGCGGCCCGCGCCGATCAGGCCGGCCAGGCCGAAGATCTCGCCGGCTTTCACCTGCAGGCTCGCGCGCTTGAGCCGCGGGGCCCCGCCGGCGGACTTCACCTCGAGGACGACACGACCCGGTGCGTGCGCGGTGCGGGGATAAAGGTCCTTCACCTCGCGGCCGGTCATCAGCGTGACGATGTGGTCGAGGCTGGCGTCCTTCATCTCGCCCGAGCCGACGGTCTCGCCGTCCTTGAGCACGGTGTAGCGGTCGGCGATGTGGCGGCATTCCTCGAGAAAATGGCTGATGTAGATCACGCTCACGCCCGAGGCGCGGAGCCGGCCAATGGTGGCGAAAAGTTTTTCGGTGTCGGCCTGCGTCAGGCTGCTGGTCGGCTCGTCCATGATGAGCACTTGCGGTTGGATGAGCAGCGCGCGGGCGATCTCGATGACCTGTTGCTCCGCAATGGAGAACGCGCCGGCCGGCTGCGCGAGGTCGAGCGTCTCGTGCCCGAGCAGGGCGAGCGCCGCGCGGGCCCGGTCGCGTGAGGCGCGGCCGTCAACCCAGCCGAGGTTCGCGGACTCGGCGCCGAGCAGGATGTTCTCCTGCGCGCTGAGGTGCAGTGCGAGGTTCAGCTCCTGGTAGATCATCGCCACGCCCTTGAGCCGCGCGTCGTGCGGGTTCTCGGGCAGGTAAGGCGCGCCGCCGAGTTCCATCGTGCCGGCGTCGGCGGCGTGGGCGCCGCTGAGGACCTTCATGAGCGTGCTCTTGCCGGCGCCGTTCTCACCGATGAGCGCGTGCACCTCGCCCGGGGCGATGGCCAGAGAGACGCTTTTCAGCGCGCGCGTCGCGCCGAAGCTTTTCTGGATGCCGGTGAGGCGCAGGCGGACGTCGGACATTACTTCAGATACTGGTCGAGCGGCGGGGTGACCAGGTCGTGGATGGCGGGCTGGTCGATGTTCTCGCGGGTGACGACGGTCACGCCGGTGTCGATCAGCTTTGGCACGCTTTCGCCGCGGAGGACGGCCACGGCGTTCTTCACCCCGAGGTAGCCCATGCGGAAGGGGTCCTGCACCATGAGGGCGGAGATATCGCCGGCTTTGAGCGCCAGCAACTCGACGGCACCGGAATCGAAGCCGACGAAATTGATCTTGCCGCCCGCGAGGCCGGCGTCGCGCAGCGCGAGCAGCAGGCCGGCGGTCGTGGGCTGGTTGCAGGCAAAGACGCCGTCCAGCTCGCGGCCGAAGCGGTTGAGGAGGTTCTGCGACGTGCGGTAGGCGTTGTCGCGGGACACGCCGCCGTGCTGGTCGGTCGAGACCAGCTTGATGCCGGGGAATTCCTTTTTCATGACCTCGAGGAAACCCTCCTCGCGCTCCTCGGTGTTGGCGGAGCCGACGGCGTTGCGCAGCATGAGCACGCGGCCGTGCGAGCCGACGAGTCCGGCCAGTGTGCGCGCGGCGACGCGGCCGCCCTCGCGGTTGTCGGTGGCGATGTAGCAGGACGCGAGCGGCGAGTTGACGCCCGAGTCGATGGTCAGGACCGGGATATTGCCCTGCACCGCGGTGGCCAAGGGCGCGATGAGCGCGTTGGCGTCGAGCGGGGAGATGACGATGGCGCTGACGCGGCGGCCGATGAAATTCTCGACGACCTGCACCTGCTGTTCACGGTCATCCTCCTTGAGCGGGCCCTTGTAGATGACGTTCACGCTGACACCGGCGGCGGCGAGCTCACGCTGCGCCTTCACGGTGCCGGCCTGGACGGCCTTCCAATATTCGTGTGTCGTGCCCTTCGGGATGACGGCGATGGTGTAGGTGTCGGCTGCGCTGGCGGTGAGCGCGGCGAGCAGGAAAAGGGCGAGGGAGTTCATTTTAGGTATTTGGCGAGGGGCGGGTTCACGATGTCGGCCATGGCCGGATCGTCGAAATTCTCGCGGGTCACAAAGCCAACGCCGGTGTCGATGCGGGCGGGGACCTTTTCACCGCGGAGGACGGCGACCATCGTCTTCACACCGAGGTAGCCCATGTTCATGGGATTCTGCACGACGAGGCCGTCGATGTCGCCCTTCTTGAGGCCGGCGTTGAGGGTCTCACCGGAATCGAAGGCCACGAACTTCACCTTGCCGGCGAGGCCGGCGTCGCGCAGGGCGAGCAGCATGCCGGCGGCGGAGGACTCGTTGGAGGCGAAGACGCCGTTGACCACGGTGCCGTATTTGGCGAGCAGGGTCTCGGCGGCACGCTTGGCGGTGTCGCGGGTGGCGCCGGCGTGCTGGTCGATGGAGAGCAGCTTCATGGCGGGAAAATCCTTCTGCATGATCTCGACGAAGCCGGCCTCGCGCTCCTCGGTGCTGTTGGAGCCGACCATGAGGCGCAGCATGATGATGTTGCCCTTGCCGCCGAGCAGCTTGCCGAGGTTGCGTGCGGCGATACGGCCGCCTTCGCGGTTGTCGGTGGCCACAAAGCTGGAGTAAGCGTCGGACTGCAGGCCGGAGTCGATGATGACGACGGGGATCTTGCCCCGCACGGCGGTCTCGACCGGGGCGACGAGCGCCCGGTTGTCAAGTGGCGCCAGCACAATGCCGCTCACCCGGCGGCCGATGAAGTTTTCGACGACCTGCACCTGCTGCTCGCGGTCGTCCTCCTTGAGCGGGCCTTTCCAGATGATGTTTACGCTGATGCCGGCGGCGGCGAGCTCGAGCCTGGCCTTCTCCGCACCGGCGTGGATGGATTTCCAGAACTCGTGCGTCGTGCCCTTTGGGATGACGGCGATGGTGTAGGTGTCGGCGGCGTGGACCGCAGTGGCGGCACCGGCGACAAACAGGAGTGTCTTGAGCCAGGAGTTTTTCATGAGGGGTAAGCGGACAGGAAAACCGGGAGGGGAAACGAAAACCAGCAGTGGGAAGAAAATATCGTCAACCCGCCGCCGGCGGGCGTCAACCCGCCTAAGCGTCGGCGGGGACTTCGATGACAGTTTTGATGACGGCGGGATTGGCGGCGACCTCGGGGAAGCGCTGCGGCGTGTCGGCGAGCGCGAAGCGGTGCGTGATCCAAGGCGTCGTGTCGATGCGGCCGGCCTCGATGAGCCTGATGATGTCGCGAAAAGTGCCGGGCAGGGCATTGCGCGAGGCGAGCAGGGTGAGCTCGCGGCGGTGGAAGTTCGGGTCGTTGAACGTGACGTCGCCTTGGAACAGGCCGACGAACACGATCCGGCCGCCGGGCGCGGGCAGGTCGAAGGTGCCGGCCATCGACTTTGGGTTGCCGGTGGCGTCGATCACGACGGTCGGCAGATCGCCGCCGCCGAGGGCACGGAGCTTCACCGCGGCCTCGGGGCCGGCGGAGAGAGTGTTCTTCACCCCAAGCTGTTTATGGCAAAACTCCAGGCGAGCCTCGCTCATGTCCATCACGGCGAGCGTGGCGCCGCGCACCTGGACAAACTGGATGACACTCAGGCCGATCGGGCCGGCGCCGATGACGAGCACGAAGTCGTCGGCCGTGAGGTCGGCGCGCTCGACCGCATGGGCGCCGATGCCGAGCGTCTCGACGAGCGCGAGCTGGTCGAAGGTAAGCTTGGACGATTTGTGCAGCTTGCGCGCCGGGACGTTGAACACCGGGCGCATGCCGCCGTCAGCGTGGACGCCGAGGACCTTGATCTCGGCGCAGCAGTTGGGCTTGCCGCGGCGACAGGCGATGCAGCGGCCGCAATTGATGTAGGGCTCGACCGAGCAACGGTCGCCGGCCTTCAGGCCGTGCGGGTCGCTGCCGGGGTCAATCACCTCGACGCCAAGTTCGTGACCGAGGATGCGCGGGTAGGAGAAAAAGGGCTGTTTGCCGGCGAAGGCGTGGAGGTCGGTGCCGCAGACGCCGATGCGATGGACGCGCACGAGTGCGTCGCCGGGAGCCGCTACCGGCGGCGGGCCGTCGTTGGCGCTGAACTGACCGGGCTTATCGAGGACGATCTGGAGCATGGAGATTTTTTTAACCACTAATGACCAGTAATGACTCATTAATCCGGATCCTCTGAAATTAGTGAGGTATTAGTGTGGATTAGTGGTTCAAAAGTCAGGGAATTATGGCGTCACGGTTCTCGGGGCGGCCGCGCGTGAAGTTGTGGTTGTGGATCGGCTTTAACACCGCGAGCACCTTGGCCATCAGCTCAAAATCGATCGGCTCCTCAATGTAGGCGACGTTCTTACGGATGTTCTCCGGACTCGCCGTGCCGACGAGCGTCGTGGCGATGCCGGGGTGGTGGACGGCGAACTGGATCGCGAGCTTCGTGATGTCGGCGCCGACGGATGCGCAATACTCCACGGCGCGGCGGCAGCCGTCCATGATCGGTTTCGGTGCGGGATGCCAGACCGGCGCGCCGCGCTCCGTGAGTAGGCCCATGCCAGTGGCTGAGGCGTTGATGACGCCGATGCCCTTTTCGTGCAGATACGGCAGCATCGGCTCGAGGCCGGTGTCGTTGAGGCAATAACGGCAGAACGACAAGATCGCCTCCACCGTGCCCGACGGCACGCAGTCGAGAACAGCGGGAAAAACCTTCAGCGGCAGTCCGGTGATGCCGAGGTGCCCGATGCGGCCGGCCGCCTTGAGCTTGGCGAGCGCGGGCAGGGTCTCGCTCACGATCTGGTTCAGGTCGGCAAACTCGATGTCGTGGCAGTGCAGGACATCGATGTAGTCCGTGCCGAGCCGCTGGCAGCTCTCGTTGAAGCTTTCCGTCACGCGCTTGGCCGAGAAGTCGAAGTTACCCTCGCCATACTGGCCAACCTTGGTCGCGAGGTAATAGCTGTCGCGCGGCACACCCGACAACGCGCGGCCGAGCACGGTCTCGGACTTGGTGGTGCCGTAATGCGGCGAGGTGTCGAGGAAGTTGATGCCGAGGGCGAGCGCGGTGCGCACGGTGCGAATGCCCTCGCCGTCGTCGATCGTGCGGAAGGCGTTGCCAAGCGGCGAGGCGCCGTAGCTGAGGACCGAGACTTTGAGGCCAGTGCGGCCGAGTTGGCGGTAATGCATGGTCAGCGGGTAAGACGGTAGAACTTCGCGGCGGTGTCACCAAGGATCGCCTTGCGCTCGGGGGGCGCGAGCCCGGTCACACAGCTTTCCACGAAGCGATCCCAGCGCGAATACTCCGTGGCGACAAGGCAAACAGGCCAGTCCGACCCGAACATCAGCCGGTCGGCACCGAACGCCGTGAGCACCACGTCGAAGTAGGGCCAGAGCAGCTCGGGTGTCCACTCAAGGCCCAGCACCTCAGTGACGACGCCGGAGAACTTGCAGCAGACGTTCGGCCGGCGCGCGAGTTCGGCCAGGTCGCGGCGCCACTCAGCCGGCGGCCTGCCGGTGATCACGGGTTTGGCGAGGTGGTCGAGCACGAAGGCCAGGTTCGGGTGCCGGTCGACGAGCGCGATGGCAGCGGGCAGCTGCGGGGCCTTCACGAGCAGGTCGTAGCTGAGGCCGTGCGCGGCCACGGCGCGCAAGCCGGCGTTGAAGGCCGGTTCCGCCAGGTAGGCGTCGGGTTCGTCCTGCAGGACGTGGCGCACGCCCTTGAGTTTTTTCTCCTCGCGCAACTCGTCGAGGAGGTTGGGGATTTTAGGATCGGTGAGCGGCACCCAGCCGACGACGCCCTTGATGAACGCGTGGCGGTGCGAATGCTCAAGCAGCTGCATCGTCTCCTCGAGCATCTGCCGGGCCTGCACCACGACGGTGCCGTCAACGTTGGCGGCGGCCAGCACCGGTGCGAGGTCGGCCGGATAGAAATTGCGCCGCAGGGCGCCCAGGTCGTCGCTGATCCAGCCGAACTCCTCCGGCGTGTAGCGCCAGAAGTGATGATGGGCGTCGATCTTCATGCGGTCACGCCGATCAGGTTGGCAATCAGACCGGGCACGGCGGGACGGAAGAGGCCGGATTTAAGCATGGCGGGGCAAGGAGTCGGTTAACGGCAGGGTCGCCGGGCCGATGGCACGGGGCAAGGCCGGGTTATGTGATGCGTCAACCGGGGGCCAGCAGCCGCTCGCACAGCGCCACGAGCCGCGCCCGCAGGGGCTGGCTGCGCTCGGCGAAGTCGCGTTGGTGTCGCTCGTATTCGGCGCGGCCCTCCGGTGTTTCGATGCGGATCGGAGGGAAGCCGAGTTTTTCGAGATCGTAGGGACTCGCGCGCATGTCGACCTCGCGGATGTGGCGGGCCAGGGCAAAGCAGTCGGCGATGAGTTCGCTCGGCGTGAACGGCGCCAGTTTGAACGCCCACTTGTACAGATCCATGTTCGCGTGCAAGCAGCCGCGCTGCTCGAACTGCGCGGCGGTGGCGCGTTCCGGCTGGAGCTTGTTCAGTGGCCGGGCCGGCGCCGTGAAAAAACGGAACGCATCGAAGTGCGAGCAGCGCACCGGCTGGGCCTCGACGATGCGCGCGAGCTCGTCCGGGGCGAAGCGCAGCGGCCAGGCGTTGTGCCGCACCTCGTCCGGCGTCTGCCGGTAGACCATCGCCCACTCGTGCAGGCCGTAGCACGCGAAGAGCGGCGGCCGCTCGACCGTGGCGCGCAGCAGCGCCAGCATCCACGCCACGCTCTCGCGCCGGGGCAGCGCCGCGACGTTCAGCACGACGCCGCCGTCGAGCTCGTGGTATTCGGACCAGCGGAGAAACTCCCGCGCGGCCGCGCCCTGCAGCATGACGTCCGGCCCCGGATGCCAGCGGCGCAGCCACGCCGGACGGAAACGGTAGTATTCAAACAGGAAATCATGGACCGGGTGTTTCTCGCCGCGGGCGGCGCGCGCCTGGTGCGGATCGGTCCAGGCCCGGACGCGCGCTTCATGCGCGCGCTGGCGCGCCTGCCACTCGGGTTCCGCGAGGATCGCCGGCTGGACCGTCGAGATCATCTCAGAAGCCCTTCGTCAGCAACCGGCGCACGCCCTCGATCGGGGCGAGCGCGATGAAGCGCAGTTCCACCGGCCAGTTGAGCTTGCTCGCGAGCGAGCGCAGGGCGAAGGCCGCGGGGGCGCTGTTGAGGATCCGGCCGCTTACGCCGCACGGGAGCTTGGCGGCGGGCTGCGGGAAAAGCCGGTGGATGACCTCGTCGGCCTGCCGCGCGAGATCGGTGAGGGAATCCGCCAGCACCTGCTGCGCGGGCCCGCAATCCTGCGCGGCCAGTTCGATGACGCGCGGAGCGAAGGCGGCGATCTGCGCATTGGCCGCCGGGTCGTTATAGAAGAAATGCGAGTTCGCCGAGTAGTCGGCCAGCCCGGTGTGGGCGCGCAGGGCCGCGACCAGCGGCGAGGGTGGGGCGGTTGCGCCAATCCGGAGCTCGAGCATGGCCAGGGCGATTGCGCGGCGGCCGAGATCGAAGCCGCTGCCGGGATCGCCGAGCTTCCAACCCAGCCCGCCCGCGTAGTGAATGGAGCCATCCGGCGCGCGGGCGGCGACGAAGGACCCGGTGCCGGCGTGCAGCACGAGCCCGGGTTGGCCCTCGGTGGCAAGCTCGAGCACGGGCTGCGAGTCGTCGGTCGTGGTGATTTTGCCGTAGCCCGTCAGCGCGTCCGCGGTCTCGCGCCAGAAGTTGCGGTTGCCCGCCATGCACCAGAGGGAGGCGGAAATGATCCCGGTTTTTTTGGCGGTCAACGCGCGCAGGGCCTCGTGCAGGACTGCGCACGCCTTGTCCGGGCCGATCTGGCTGGGGTTGCAACCGGGTGCGCGATGTTGCGCCGCGATGCCGCCGGCGGAATCGACGAGCACGAGCTCCGTCTTGGTGCCGCCGCCATCGATGCCGATCTGGTAGTTGGTGTCCACGGAATCCACGGAATACACAGAAGCACGCGCGACGGAATGTTATTTCAGTGGGAGAAAGAGAACCCGACCGAGCCGAACACGTCGCGGCGCAGCTGGCCGTAGAATTCCTTCGTCCGGTAATTCTGCGTGTAGGCGAGCTGGAAGCGGGGCCAGTGCAGGACGAAGCCGAGGCTGAGGTCGGCGACCACCGGCCGCTTGGCCACCGAGGGGCTGTCCCGCCAGGTATTGCCGTCGAGGAAAATGTCGCGGGCGATGGCGCGCACCTCGCCGCTGGCGTAGGTGTAGGCGGAGAAGCGGTCGGGCCCGCCGTCGTTCGCCATGTTGCCGCCACCGGGGCGGATCAGGTCGGCGCCGAAATCGGCCGGCATCCGCCAGCCGATGCGCACGACCGCGCCGCCGGCGAGGTGGGTGGCCACGTTGCCGAGCGTGACGCGATGTCGGAGCACCAGGTCGACGCCGAGATTGGAACCCCCGGCGGCGTTCCACTGCCAGGTGCGGTAACGGCGCTCCCACGAGAGCTGGAGGCCGGGCTCATCGTGCAGCTGGTTGGCCCAGCCCTCGGCGTGGGGAACGTTGATCACATCATGCCAGGCGTTCTGCGTCAGCTCGCCCAGCGCCGAAGGACCGACGACCCCGAGGGAGAGCTCGACCAGGCGCAGCTGGTTGTTGAGCTGGGCGTGCAGGAGGATCGAGCCGTAGAGCCAGCCGGCGTAGGGCCGGTCGTCGGGGATCAGGGACGTCGTGTCGGTGTCGGTGGGCGTGTAGGTGTTCTGGCCGAGGGCGAAGCCGGCCTTGTAGTGCCAGTCGACGTGCTCGGGGTCCATCCAGGGGATGAAGCGGGCGGCGGTCTGCACGAACTGGCGTGACTTGTTCAGATCGGTCTCACCGAGCCACGTCATCTTGAAGCCGTTCGTGTAGTGGCGGTCCGTGCCGGCAAAATACTTGTCGTTCTCCGTGACGATGCTGAAGGTGCGGTGCCGGATCTTGATCTCGGGCAGCAGCGGGGCGGCCTCCGCGGCGGCAAGCGCCGCGCCGGTCGTGGTGATGCACAGAAAAAATTTCCACCAGGCGGACATCAGCTGCTCTCCCAGCGGCCAAAGATGCCGCAGGGGAGGACTTTCCCGTCGCGCCGGACCGGCAGGCCGACCTCGCCGCCGGAGAGGCGTCCACCGGCGCCGGACAGCAGGCCCGCGAGGAGGTTGACGACGACGGTGGGGGAGAGGCGCGCGGTGTAGGCGTTGATCAGGAAAAACACAGGGCGGTCGCTGAGCACCTGCTTGCACTCGGACAAAAGCTCCCAGAGGTGGTCCTCGAGCTTCCACATCTCGCCCGTGCTGCCGCGGCCGTAGGTCGGCGGGTCCATGATGATGGCGTCGTATTTGCGGCCGCGCTTGATCTCGCGGCGGACGAATTTCAGGCAGTCGTCGGTGATGTAGCGCACGGGCGCGTCGGCGAGGCCGGAGAGCGCGGCGTTTTCCTTGCACCACTTGACCATGCCCTCGGCGGCGTCGACGTGGCAGACGCTCGCGCCGGCCGCGGCCGCGGCGACCGAGGCGGCGCCGGTGTAGCCGAAGAGATTGAGCACGCTCACCTCGCGGCCGGCGGCCTTCGCGGCCTTGATCTTTTGGGTGAACCAATCCCAGTTCACCGCCTGCTCGGGGAAAAGCCCGGTGTGCTTGAAGCTGGTCGGGTGGATCTTGAACTTCAATTTGCCGTAGTTGATCGACCAGTGGTCGGGCAGTTTTTGGCGGAACTCCCACTTGCCGCCGCCCGTCTCGCTGCGGTGGTAGAAACCATCCCAGTTGTCCCAGCGGACGTTGGCGCCGGTGCGCGGCCAGATGATCTGCGGGTCGGGACGCACCAGGGTGTAGGGGCCCCACTGTTCGTGCTTCATGCCCAGGCCGCAGTCGAGCAGCTGGTAGTCCTTCCAGCCGTCGGCGACGATGAGACCCGGGCGATCGATGATCATTGGCCGCAACTTGCCCGCGATTGGCGGGCTTGAACACGAAAAAATGGAATGCCCCGCCGGCTTCGCGGCTCCCATGGACGTGCGCGCCTTCCTCCTGCTCTGCCTCCTTGCCGCTCCGCTGGCCGCGGCGCCGTGGAAATTTACGAGCGGCCCGACCCGCACGCACCTCCTCGAGCTCTACAGCTCCGAGGGCTGCAGCAGCTGCCCGCCGGCGGAGCAATGGCTCGGCGAACTGCGTGGCGCGCCGGGGCTGTGGCGGGACTTCGTGCCGGTGGCGTTCCATGTCGTCTACTGGGACCGGCTCGGCTGGCGCGACCGGTTCGCGAGCAAGGAATTCACGGCCCGTCAATACGCCTACGCCAGCCAGTGGGGCGGCGACACGGTCTACACGCCGGGTTTCGTGCTCGACGGCGCGGAGTGGCGGGCAACTTTCGAGCGGCACCTGCCGCCGCCGGCCGTGGAAAAAACCGGCGTCCTGTCGGTCGAGTATGCGGAGGGCGGTGCCGGTCGGGTGAGTTTTGCCGCAACGGGCGACTTCGAGGTGCACGCGGCCGTGCTCGGCGGCGGCATCACCTCGCCCGTGCACGCCGGCGAGAACGAGGGCCGCACGCTGCGGCATGAATTTGTGGCGCTGGCCCTGGCGACCGCACCGCTCCAGGCGGGGGCAGCGGAACTTAATCTGCCGAAACCCGTGGTGGCCGGCGTCACCCGGCATGCACTGGCCGTGTGGGTGACGCGCCGCGGCGAACTTACGCCGTTGCAGGCGACGGGCGGCTGGCTGGATTAAACGGCGGGATATTCCAGCTCGAGCGTTTTGCCGGCCGGCAGGGCACGCCAGCGGGCCAGCAAGGTGTCGAGGGATTGCTTCATCCGCCGCAGGACGTCGTCACTGATCGCCGGTGCGCGCGCGCCCGGACGGACGCCCGCGACGGCCGAACCGACGAGCCAGTTGAATTCCTCGGCGCGCGGTTCCTGCGTGGCGAACACGACATTGCTCAACTGTCCCACGATACACTCGGCGACCAGCGCCTCCTCAGGCAGCTGCTGGGCGGCGCCCTGCAACTCGAAGTCCGGAATGTTCCAGCCGGCGGCCAGCAGACCGTAGAAGCCCTGGCGCAAACCCAGCGTGGTCTCCACGGCGTAGTGCGTGAGGTCGTGCACGGCCCCGAAGCCACCCGCGCCCAGCCGTCCGCTCGTGGCGGAGCCGTCGTCGCGAACGCAAGTCACGACCGCGTCGCCGGCATCGTGCTTCTTGATTTTCAGTTTCACGGCCGGTAGGACCGCGGCGGGCGGCTCAGGTGCCGTAGAGCCGGTCGCCGAAATCGCCCAGGCCGGGCAGGATGTATTTGCGGCTGTTGAGCTCGCGGTCGAGCGCGCCGGCGTGGATGGGCACCTCAGGGTGCGCCTTCTGCATGACGGCCACGCCCTCGGGCGAGGCGACGATGCACACGAAGCAAACTTCCTTCCCGCCGGCAGACTTTACGACGTCGACGGCCTGCGCGGCCGAGCCGCCGGTGGCGAGCATCGGGTCGACGACGATCACGCGTTTGCCGTCGAGCGGCGGCAGCTTGCAGTAATAGCTGCGGGCGATGGCGGTGGTGTGGTCGCGTTCGAGTCCGACGTAGCCGACGGAGACATCAGGGAAGATGTCGTGGAACGGCTGCAGCATGCCGAGGCCGGCGCGCAGGATGGGCACGACCACGAGCGGCCGGGCGAGCACACGGCCCGGCATCGCCTCAAGCGGGGTCTCGATGGATTTTTCCTCGGTGGCGAGGTCGCGGGTGGCCTCGAGGGCGAGGAGCAGCGCGATCTGGTAGCTCAGGGTGCGGAAGAGTGCGGGCTTGGTGGTCTTGTCGCGCAAGTGCGTGAGCACATGGGCGCCGAGCGGATGGGAGAGGACGTGGAGGGACATGGGAGGCGGAATTTAGACCGGGAAATGTGTAACGTATTATATTACACATTTGATTGGTCAGGGTGGTGTCAGTGTCAGGGTGTGCAGCGCGGGGCCGGGCAGGAAAGGCGTGGGCTCGCCCTTCACCCAGGCCTCGTGGCCCGCGCGATAAAAAGGCGAAAGCGGATGGCCGCTCTGGCCACCGGGCATGTGCAGGATGCCCTCCGCCTCATGGCCGGGGGAAACCACCATGCGCTCCGACTGGCCGAAGCGCGGGGTTTGCACGCGGGGCATGTCGCTGTCCCCGGGCAGTTGCACGGCGGGCATGTCGAGGAAGCGCGCCAGCAGCGCCGGCAAGAAGCGGCCGAAGGGGTGCTGCATCCTGAGCGTGTTGCGCGCGCCCCAGGTGAACTGCGCGAGCGAACCGCCGGACTTCTCGACATCGGTCGAGACGTCATCGGCGGCGGCGAGGAGCAGGGCCTCCCAGGAAGGCTGCGCGGGGTCGAGCAGCTTGGCCGGCTGCTCGTGGGCCAGCTGCCAGACCGCGTCCTCATAGATGAAGCCCCGGTAGTTGAACGCGGCGTAGCCCGCCTTCGCCTGCTCTGCGAAGGGGGCCAGCGCCCGCTCGATCACGTGGCCACGGAAGGCCTTCACCGCCCGGTAGGCCACGGAGTCCGTGCTGGCGAGCCCGCCCCAGGTGCGCACGGCGTCGCGCAACGCGCCGCGGGATTTTTTCTGCGCAACCGCGTCGTCGGTCAGGACCTCGAGGAGGAAGTTCTGCCAGCGCGCCAGAAAGACCGCGCGGTCGTCCAGCTGGATGGCGAACAGGTCGGCGGGCGCGGCCTTCTTGTCCGCGGCGATCAGTGCGCGCAGGTCGTCGCGGATCTGGCCGGCGCGCGGGCCGTCGTCGTAGCCGCTGTCGCCGAGCTGCGCGAGCGCCGCGCCGCCGACGGCACGGTTGTTGCCGGACCAGACCGCGTCGCCGTTGATCACCGGGATTTCCTCCGGCTTCAGCCAGCCGTCCCAGCGGCGGTCGCCGTAGGCCCACGAGACGGGCAGACGGCCGTCGTAGCCGACGCGCCGCGGCACGAGGCCGATGATGGTCCAGGCCACGGCGCCGTCGGCGTCGGCGATCAATATGTTCTCGTTTGGGATGCCGCTCTGATGGGCGATCGCGACCGCCTCGGCGGTGGTGCGCGCGGTTTCCAGGCCCATGGATTTCAGGTTCGTGGCCACGGCGTCATGGGCGGACCAGCGCAGCACCTTGTAGCGGCCGTCCACGGGCCCGCTGAGGATCGGGCCCCACTCGGTCCAGCGGGCGGTGAACGTGACCGACGGCTTGCCCTTCACCTTGATCTCCTCCTTGCGGTCCTCGATCTCCGTCATGCCATGCGGCGTGCGGTAGAAGATTTGCGCGATGTTGTCGGTCTCGGCGATGACGACGTCGGTGGTGTCGATGTAAGCGTCGGTGAAGCTCCAGGCGACGCGGCCGTTGCTGCCGGCGGTGATGAAGGGCGTGCCGGGCAGCGTGACCCCGGCGAGGCGGCGCGGGCCGGCGGCGTCCGGCCATTGCAGCACGGTGCGATACCAGATGTGCGGCACATTGAGGTCGAGGTGCATGTCGCCCGCCAGCAGCGCGGCGCCGGTGGCGGTATGTGCGCCCGCGAGGGCGAAGGCGTTCGAGCCTACCACGCGCTTCGCGGCCGGCTCGGTGGGGGCGACTGCGGCCGTGGCGGGCGCGACCGGCGGCTGGAACCGGAAGGTCGGCAGCAGCGGCGGCGCGAAGGTGCTGCCGTCGAGCGCGGCGTCCCACGAATTACCGCGCGGGGCGAGGAACTCGAGCGCGGGCTGCCCGAGCGCAGCGCGCAGCGCGTCGCGGTTCAGCTCAAAGGTGCCGCCGGCGTCCTGCAGGTCGAACCACATGGCGTAGATGCACAGCAGGCTGTCCTCCGCGCGCCACAGCTGCGGCGGGGTGCGGAGCACGAGGTATTCCCACGGGACCTTGGGCAGCGCGGCGAGACCGGCGTTCACCCCCGCGGTGTAGGCGTCGAGCAGGGTGCGCTCCACGGGCGACAGCGCCGCGACGACCTGACCGGCGGTGCGCCGGAAACCATGCAGGCGGTGCGACCGGTCGAGGGGCACGGCCATGGCGCCGAAAATCTCCGCCAGTTCGCCGGCGCCGCTGCGGCGCAGCAGGTCCATCTGGAAAAAGCGGTCCTGCGCGTGGAGAAAACCGAGGGCCCGGGCCACGTCGGGGCGCGTGGTGCCGGTGATGGTCGGCACGCCCAACGCGTCGCGCTCGATCTTCACCGGGGCGGAAAAACCGGCGATCGTGCGCTCGCCATCAAGCTGGGCGAGGCTGCCGCGCATCTGCCACCAGCCCCAGGCGATCGCGGCGAGCACGATCAGCAACAGCACGCTCAGGATCGAGAGCAGGTAGGCGAGGCGGGTGCGCAGGGCCGACATCGGGAGGGCAAGGGGCGACGCGGCGGACGCGGACTCAGGCATTCGTCCAGGCTTGCGCGGCAACGGGGTCGCGGCCCTCGTCGAATTCGTTCATGTCCATGAAGGTCTCGATCGGCTTCCCGGCGAGGCCGAGATCGACCATGCGTTTCTGCAGCTGCGCCGAGGCCTCGTCGCGCCAGCCGCGCTTCGCCATGAAGCTGTTCCAGATGAGGCACTGCTCGTCGGTGCGGGCACCGCCGCGCTCGTGACACCAGGCGAGGATCTCCTCGTTGGTGCCGCCCTGCCGGGCGCGGGCCGTCACGGCGGCGTGGTCGACGCCGAGGAAGCTGCAGCACCGGGCGTCGAAACCCTTGCCGAGGTTGGAGTGGTAGTCGGCGGGAAGTTTGCCGGCGGCGTGGAGCCGGATCTTGTCAATCATGCGGCCGAAGTAAATGAGGCGGCCGGTCTTGTCGTAGTTGCTGCGGAGTCCGGGGACGGGAACATGTGCCATGCCGCAAGGATTCCGGATTCTGCAGTCGGAATCGAGACGGAATTGTGCCGCCGGCCGCGGGTCTACTCGCGCCAGTAGTAGGCAAGAGTGGCGAGCAGCCCGAGCAGGAAGGTCGGGGCGTTGATCCAGAGCTGGTGGAACGGCACGGCGTAGTGGTGCACGGCCCAGATGACGGCGACGTGTTTCACCGCGATGAGCGCCCAGCAGACCAAGATGATCTTCTCGAGGCGCGGGGCGCGCGGCACCGGTCGGCGCACCACGACCTCGGCGACGAAGGCCTGCTCATAGGCCTCGGGCGCGCGGCGGTTGATCCACTGGAAAAGGTCGGCGAACATCTGCCGACACCATACCTCGATTCAGGAAAAATGAAAGAGCGGTCAGGGAGATCGGTGCCGGCTGGTTCCGACTGGTCGGTCGAGGGCGAACCGATCCACGCGTCGCAGCCGCCGCGGTGTCAGCCGAGGATTGTCAGCACGATGCCGGCGAGCACGCCGAGCACGGCGAGGAATTTCTGCCGGCTGTTGACCTCGCCGAAGAAGAACAGGCCGCCCGCGAACGCCACGAGCGTGCTGCCGCGGCGCAGGCTCGAGACCAGCGAGACGAGCGCGTCGGGATTACGCAGGGCGTCGAAGTAGACAAAGTCGGCCAGCAACAGTGCGCCCGACACCACGAGAATGCTCCACCGCCAGTGGAACACATGGCGCGGCCACACCCGCAGCTTCCAGCCGATCGCGAGGGGCAGGAACAGCAGCGAGAGGTAGATCGAGAACCAGCACTGGACGGTCGCGGCGCGGAAGCCCAGGCGACCGAGGAGGAACTTGTCGTACAGCCCGCTCAGCGCGCCGAGCACCGTGCCGGCGACGAGGAATCCGATCCACTTGTTCCGGCGGAAAGAGATGCCCTCGCGCGAGCCGGCGAGCGAGAGCCCGAAGAACGAGGCCAGCGTGAGGACGATGCCGAGACCCTCGAGCGCAGTCGGCCGCTCCCCCAGCACCAACACGGCACCGAGCAGCGTCCACACCGGGCCGGTCGCCCGCACCGGCGAGGCGAGCGACACCGGCAGATGCTTGATCGCGAAATAACTGCAGACCCACGACGCGGCGACGAGGGCGGACTTGCCCAGCAGGAGCAGGTGCTGGGGGGCGGTGAGCGGTGTGACGAGCAGCGCGGCCGGCAGCGCGCCGGGGGTGTTCGCCGCCACCGCGAGCAACGCGCACCAGACGGTGGCGCTGCAGACGTTGGCGAAAAACAGCACGGGCAGCACGGCATTGTCGCGCACGGCGTGCTTGGTCCCCAGCTCATAGCAGCCGAGGAACAACGCGGACAACAGGCTGGCGACTATCCAATGCATTAAAGGGGCGAGGTGTGACGCCCCGTCCGCCGCCAGGCAAGGCTGCAGCCGGTCTTATCAGCGCAATTTCGCGCACACCCGGTGCCGCGGGCAGGAGACGAGGTGGTCGTTGACCATCCCCGTCGCCTGCATGAACGCGTAGCAGATGGTCGTGCCGACAAACTTGAAGCCGCGCTTTTTCAGATCCCTGCTCAGCGCATCGGACTCGGCGGTGCGCGCGGGAATCCGGTTGTGCGGCCCGAGGTCGTGTTGGAGCGGCCGGCCGCCCACGAACGACCAGATATACTTGTCGAAGGAACCGAATTCCGCCTGCACGGCGAGGAAGGCGCGGGCGTTGAGCGTGGCGGAGGCGATCTTGAGGCGGTTGCGGACGATGCCGGGATCGACGAGCAGGCGCGCCGCCTTCCGCGCGGAATACCGCGCGATCTTCTGCGCGTCGAACCCGTCGAACGCCGCGCGGTAGCTCTCGCGCTTTCTCAGGATGATCGCCCAGCTCAGGCCGGCCTGGGCGCCCTCGAGCAGCAGCAGCTCGAACAGGTGACGGTCGTCGTGCGACGGCACGCCCCACTCGGTGTCGTGGTAGTGATGTTGGCTCTCGGCCTCGGCCCAGGGACAGCGGTGCTTCATCATGGCGCGAGCCTAGCACAGGCCGCTGACAACACCCTGTCAGGAGACTTGCCGTCCGTGCAATCCCCGTCGTAATGTCCGCCTCCTATGGGACGCCAATGGCTGCATGCAAAACGCGCGATCGTTAACCTCAAGAAGGGCCAGACGGTCGGCAAACTCGTGAAGGAAATCACCGTGGCCGCCAAACTCGGCGGCGGCGACCCGGCGGGTAACGCCCGGCTCAACGCCGTGCTGGAGAAGGCCCGCAAAGCCAACGTGACCCGCGAGGCCATCGAGCGCGCCATCGCGAAGGGCACGGGCGTCGGCGGCGACAAGTCCTCCTTGGACCACGTCGTCTATGAGGGCTACGCCCCGCACAAGGTGCCCGTGATCGTCGAGGTCTACACCGACAACCACCAGCGCACCGCGCCGGAAATCCGCTTCCTCTTCAAGACCGGCGTGCTGGGCTCGGCCGGCAGCAACAAGTTTCTCTTTGATCACGTCGGCCTGGTCGAGGCGCACACCCCGGCCGCGGAGACCGACCTCGAGGCCGTGGCGATCGAGGCCGGCGCCAATGATTTCAGCGCGCTGGCTCACGCGGAGAACGACGACATCCCCGAGGGCGTGACCGGCGCGCGGTTTGTGACCGACCGCACCGCCGTGCATGCCGTCTCCGTCTGGCTCAAGGCGCACGGCTGGCACGTGGTCACGTCCGAGATCGGCTACGTGGCCAAGCAGTATCCCGAGCTCGACGAGGCGGGTCGCGCCGAGGTCGGCGAATTCCTGCAGGCGATCGAGGACCACGACGACGTGCAGCGCGTCTGGGCGGCGGTAAAATAAAAATTTCCGCGCGGGGTCGGTCGCAGGGAGGGCGAAAAAAAACGCCGGCTCGAAGAGCCGGCGTTGAGGGGAGAGACAAGGAGCAACGCGAACGTTACTTCTTCTTTTTCTTGGCCTTCTTAGCCGGTTTCTTTTTAGCCATGCCGCAGTATCGGGAATTTTTTGCGCGGTTGCACTAACATTCGCAACGTGAGGCGATTTTTTTCCCGCGCTAAAAAATGAAAAATCAGCGGCGAAATATTTTCCGCGCGCCGAAAAAATCACCGGCCGGTTAGCGTCGCGAGCTCGCGCAGGTAGGTGGTCGTCGACCCGAAAAGTTTTTCCAGCGCGGCCGCGCGGTAGCGCCACTGCCAGTTGCCCTCGGCCTTCGCCGGCGTGTTGAAGCGCGCGACGCTGCCGAGCGCGAACACATCCTGCAGGGAAAACACGGCGAGCCGTGAGACGCCGCCGTAGCTGGCGCGGATGAAATCCCACGGGACGTCCGTGCCGGACACGCGCAGATAACGGCGCACGTAGTTGCGCTCCGCCTCGGGCGCGGCCTGATACCAGCCAAGGGTGGTGTCGTTGTCGTGCGTGCCGGGATAGATGACGGAGTTGGGCACGGCGTTGTGGGGCAGGTAGCCGTTGCCGGCGTCGCTGCCCCAGGCGAACTGCAGCACCAGCATGCCGGGCAGGCCGGAATCGTCGCGGAGCTGGACGACGGAATCAGTGAGCACGCCGAGGTCCTCGGCGATGATGCGCGCGTCCGGCAACGCGGCGCGGAACGCACGGAACAGGTCCAGGCCCGGCCCCGGCACCCATTCGCCGACGCGGGCGTTTTTCGCGGGAAACGGAATGCGCCAGTAGGCGTCGAACCCGCGGAAATGGTCGATGCGCACGACATCGCAGATCTCGAATGATGCCCGCAGCCGCGCGATCCACCAGGCGTAGCCGTCGGCGCGGTGTGCCTCCCAGCGGTAGAGTGGGTTGCCCCAGAGCTGCCCGTCGGCCGAGAAATAATCCGGCGGCACGCCGGCCACGGCAAGCGGCAGGAAGGTCTTGTGATCGAGTTCGAACAGGGCCGGGTTGCCCCAGGCGTCGGCGGAATCCGCGGCGACGAAGATCGGCAGGTCGCCGATGATCTGGACGCCGCGTTCGCGCGCGGCCGCACGGACCAGCGCCCACTGTCCGAAGAAAAGATACTGGGCGAACTGGTGGGCGGCGATGGCGTCGGCCAGCTGCGCGTGCAGCGGAGACTTTCTCGCCTTGGCGAAATCGCGCTCGCCCGCCGGCCATTCCCACCAGGCGATGCCTTTGAAATGATCCTTCAGTGCGCGGAAGTAGGCGTAGCCGTCGAGCCAGTGCGCTTCCCGCCGGCAGAAGGCCGGGAAGTCGCCGTAGGGCAGCGCCGGTTTTTTCTTCCGGAATTTTTCAAAGGCCGCGCGCAGCAGCCGGGGCTTGATCCGGTAGATCGCGCCGTAGTCCGTGCGATCCGGCGGCAGCGCGGCCAGCTCGGCGAGGTCGTCCGCGGCCAGCAGGCCGAAGCGGATCAGCACCGCGAGGTCGACGAGGTAGGGGTTGCCGGCGAAGGCGGAGAAGCACTGGTAGGGTGAGTCGCCATAACCCGTCGGGCCGAGCGGGCAGACCTGCCAGTATTTGAGGCCGGCCTCCTTGAGGAAATCCAGGAAGCGGACCGCGTGCTGGTCGAACACGCCGCAGCCCTGTTCGCCCGGCAGGCTGGTCGGGTGCAACAGCACGCCGGCAGCGCGCTGCTTGAGCCAGTTGAAGAGGGGAGTCGGGTGATCGTCGCTCTCGTCGGGACCCCGCAGGGGCTCGGAAATCACCTCGAGCGCATGGGGGGAAGGGACGGGGGCGGACCGGCGGGGGGAAGACGTCTTCGAACGGGTGGCCACGCGTCCAGCAAACGTCGGCGGGGCCGCGCTCGCGAGCCTGATTTTCTGGCGCGGTTCGCGCGACGGATCAATAGCCGGCGGCCTGGCCGTCCTTGCGGGATTCACTCGCACCCCAGTAAACCTTGTTCACCGGATCCCAGCGGATGGCCTGGTAGCCGCCGAAGCCACCGCTGCCACCGACCACCACGTGTCCGCGCTGCGCGAGGGCGCGC
The DNA here is from genome assembly GCA_029945445.1 of Lacunisphaera sp. Lineage (GTDB taxonomy): Bacteria > Verrucomicrobiota > Verrucomicrobiia > Opitutales > Opitutaceae > Lacunisphaera. Next base: position 309,221 of record JAQSCO010000057.1, read on the forward strand.
GTGCTCTCGTAGGGGATGCCGCTCTCGACCTGCACCTCGCCGCCGTCGGTCATCTTCTCACCGGTGGGCTCGCTCGAGCCCTCGTGCTGCCAGCGCGCGGCGTCGCCCGCCTCCTGCACGCCCATGCCGAAGTCGATCTGGTTCACGAGCACCTGCACGTGGCCCTGCGGCTGCATCGCGCCGCCCATGAGGCCGAACGCCAGCCAGGGCCGGCCGTCCTTCATGACGAAGGCCGGGATGATGGTCTGGAACGGCCGCTTGCCCGGCGCGTAGACGTTGGCGTGGCCGGGCTCGAGCGTGAAGAGTTCGCCGCGGTCCTGGAAGGTGAAGCCGAGGCCCGGCACACTGATGCCCGAGCCCATGCCGCGGTAGTTGGACTGGATGAGCGAGACCATGTTGCCGTCGGCGTCGGCGGTGCAGAGGTAGATCGTGTCACCGTCTTTCAGCGCGGGATTGCCGGCGTCGTAAGCTTTCGCGGCTTTCGTGAGGTTGATGAGCTTGCGGCGCCCGGCGGCGTATTCCTTCGAGAGCAGGCCCTGCAAGGGGATCCTGGCGAAGGCCGGATCAGCATAGAACTTTGCGCGATCCTCGAAGGCGAGCTTCTTGGCCTCGATGAGCACATGCAGCGCGTCGGGTGAATTATAGCCCATCTTCGCGAGGTCGTAGCCCTCGAGGATGTTCAGCATCTGCAGCGCGGCGATGCCCTGCGAGTTAGGCGGCAGCTCATAGACGTCGTAGCCGCGGTAGTTGACCGACGCCGGCTCGACCCAGGTCGGCGCGTTCTTCTCGAAGTCGATCTTCCGGAGAAACCCGCCGTGGGCGCGCATGAAGGCGTCGATCTGGTCCGCGATTTCGCCCTTGTAGAAGGCGTCGCGGCCCTGCGCGGCGAGCAGGCCGAGCGTGTGGGCGAGCGCGGGGTTGCGGAAGATCTCGCCGTCCTTCGGCGCATTCCCGCCGGGCGCGTAGACGTCGAGGAACGCGCCGGGAAACCTGTCCGCCCTGGCGTTGCGGACCCCGATGCCCCAGAGGTAGCTGATGTATTGGGTGACCGGGAAACCCTCGTTCGCGTAACGGATGGTGGGCGCGAGCAGGTCCTTCATTGGCAGCTTGCCGAACTTACCATGCAACGCGAACCAGCCGTCGACGGCGCCGGGCACGGAAATAGGGAGGAAGCCGCGCGGCGGGATGTGGTCCGGGTTGGCGGTCTTCGCGAGCTCGGCCTTCAGCTGTTCATAGCCGAGGCCGAGCGGGGAACGGCCGGAGGCGTTGAGGCCGTAAAGCTTCTTGGTCTTCGCGTCGTAGACGATGGCAAAGAGATCCCCGCCCACGCCGTTGCTCACGGGCTCCATCAGACCGAGCGCGGCGTTCGCGGCGATGGCGGCGTCGACCGCGGTGCCGCCCGCCTTGAGGACATCGAGGCCGATCTGCGTGGCGAGCGGGTGGCTGGTGCACACCATGCCGTGCTGGCCGAGCACCGGCGAGCGGGTGGCGAAGGCGCGGCCGTTGATGCGGTCGATTTGGGCGAAGGCGGTGGCGCAGAGGACCGAGGACAGGAGACAGAGGACGGGGAGGGCGCGGAGACTCTTCATCAGCGCAAACTAGGGCGGACCGCCGGCGCGGTCAACCCACGTCAAGACACGACAGACACGACGGTGCGCGTGGCGCCACCGAATTTTTCCAGCTCGTCCAGCACGGCGTTGATCGCGCCGGCTTCGAGCGGCACGGCGCGCGTGACGATCGGCCGCAAGTCGAGCCGGCCATCGACCGTCAGGCGCAGCAATTCCGGAATCTCGCGGGCGAGGTGGTCGGACACGCCGATGATCTCGGCCTCCTGGTTGATCAGCTCGGTGTAGGGATGCACGCCGAAGGGCTGCTGCGTGAGGCCGGCGAGCGCGGCGCGGCCCATTTTGCCCAGCACGCGCACGGCCTGCTGCATCGTGAGCGGCAGGCCGATCAGCTCGAGCGCGACGTTCACGCCGCGGCCGCCGGTCAGGTGGAGGATCTCCGCGACCGGGTCGGCGGTGCGGGCACTCACCGGCACCGCGCCGAATTTTTCCGCGAGCGCGAGTTTGGCCTGGTTGAGGTCGACCGCGTAGACGGTCGCGGCCCCGAGCGCACGGGCCAACTGTACCGCCGAGGCGCCCAGTCCGCCGAGGCCGAAGACCGCGACGGTTTCGCCCGGCTGCAGGCGGGCCTTGCGCAGCGCATGCAACGCAGTGGCCGAGGAGCACATGAGCACCGCGCCGTGGGCAAACGATATTTCCGGCGGCAGCACAAACAGGCAGGCGGCCGGCATGACGGTATATTCCGCAAAACCGCCCGGGCGGTGCTTGCCGAGCATCTGTCCGGCGGCGCAGAACTGCTCGTGGCCGCCGGCGCACCAGGCGCAGGTGCCGCAGGTCGCGAGATAGTGGACGCACACGCGGTCGCCCGGGCGGACCGAGCGGACTTTTTCGCCGACCCGTTCGACCACGCCGGCCACCTCGTGACCGAGGGTGAGCGGCAACGGGCCAGCCGGCGAGACGCCGGCCCGGTAATGCACGTCCGAATGGCAGATGCCGGCGGCGTGAACGCGGATCAGCGCGTCGGTCGGGCCCGGGACGGGCACCGGAATGTCATGCAGTTCGAGCGGACGCCCGGCGGCGACAAGGCGGACGGTTTTCATCAGCCGGGCGCGCCGCAATCATCATAAGACGTGGGGATGGGCACGGGTTGATAAGAGCAGCTTCTGCCAAAAAGAAAAGCCGGGGCCCGTGCTGTCCCGCCTGTTTTCAGAGGGAGATGCGCGGCACCCGGGCTGCGCATACGGCAAGCACTGCCCCACGTTGGGCAATATCTGCGCAGATGAGGTGATGCGCATATGGCATCATGGCAGGAGCCCTTTTCACGCCTATGATCAGCCCAGCCAAAGCCCCGAATTACGTGACCTGCGACGCCAACGAGGCCGTCGCCTCGGTTGCCTACCGCCTCAACGAAGTGATCGCCATCTACCCGATCACGCCGTCGTCGACGATGGCGGAGTTCTGCGACGAGTGGGCGGCCGGGCGCAAGCCGAACCTTTGGGGCGAAGTGCCGCGGATCGTGGAGATGCAGTCCGAGGGCGGCGTCGCCGGCGCGGTGCATGGCAGCATGCTCGGGGGCGCGCTGACCACCACCTTCACCGCGTCGCAGGGCCTCCTGCTGATGATCCCCAACCTCTACAAGCTCGCGGGTGAACTCCAGCCGTTCACCATGCACGTGAGCGCCCGCGCCCTCGCCGCGCAGGGCCTGTCGATTTTCGGCGACCACGCCGACGTCATGGCCTGCCGGGCCACGGGTTGCGCGCTGCTCTGCAGCAACTCCGGCCAGGAGGCGCACGATCTGGCCCTCGTCGCGCATGCCGCCAGCTACAAGGCCCGGCTGCCCTTCATCCATTTCTTCGACGGTTTCCGCACCTCGCACGAGGTTTCCAAGCTGGCCTTGCTCCCCGACGACGTGCTGCGCGCCGTCATCGACGAGGCCGACATTGCGGACTTCCGCGCCCGCGCCCAGTCGCCCGACCGGCCGATGCTGCGCGGCACGGCGCAGAATCCCGACGTCTATTTTCAGGGTCGCGAGTCGGTGAACCGTTTCTACGATCACCTGCCCGCCACGGTGCAGGCGGTGATGGACAAGTTCGCGGCCGCCACCGGCCGGAGCTATCACCTCTACGACTACTACGGCCACTCCGCAGCCGAGCGGGTCATCATCGCGATGGGCAGTGGCATCGAGACCATTTCCGAGACCGTCGATTTTCTCAACGCCAAGGGCGAGAAGACCGGCGTCGTCTCCGTGCGGCTCTTCCACCCGTTCGACGTGCCGGCCTTCCTCGCCGCGCTGCCGAAGACGGTGAAGCAGATCGCCGTTCTCGACCGCACGAAGGAGCCCGGCTCCATCGGCGAACCCCTTTACCTCAACACGGTCGCGGCGCTCTCCGCCGGCTGGACCGGCGCGAGGCCCAAGGTCTGCGGCGGACGCTACGGGCTCGGCTCGAAGGAGTTCACCCCGGGCATGGTGTGTGCGGTGTTCCAGCACCTGTCGGCCGCGCAACCGCGGCACAATTTCACCGTCGGCATCAACGACGACGTCACCGGCCTGTCGCTGCCCTACGAGGCCGACTTCGACCTCGAGGCGGCGGACGTGCGCCGCTGCGTTTTCGTCGGGCTCGGCGCCGACGGCACCGTCGGCGCGAACAAGAATTCCATCAAGATCATCGGCGAGCAGACGGACAACTTCGCCCAGGGCTACTTTGTCTACGACTCGAAGAAGTCCGGCTCGATGACGACCTCGCACCTGCGTTTCGGCCCGCGGCCGATCCGGGCGCCCTACCTGATCCGGCGTGCCGAGTTCGTCGCGTGCAGCCAGTTCAGCTTCGTCGGCCGCACCGACGTGCTCGGCTTCGCCGCCCCTGGTGCGGTCGTGCTGCTCAATTCGCCGTATTCCGCCGCCGACACCTGGGCCAAGCTGCCGCTCGACTGGCAGCAGACCATCATCGCAAAAAAACTGCGGCTCTTCGTCATCGACGCCACCCAGGTTTCGCAGGCGAGCGGCATGGGCCGCCGCACGAACACGGTTCTCCAGACCTGCTTCTTCTTCCTCTCCGGCGTCCTGCCGCAGGACGAGGCCATCAAGCAGATCAAAAAGGCGATCGAGAAGACCTACGGCCGCAAGGGCGACCAGATCGTCAAGATGAACTACGCGGCCGTGGACGCGGCGCTTGCCGGCCTGCACGAGGTCAAGGTTCCCGTCTCGCCGCTGGCCGACGCGGTGGCCACCTTGCCGCCGACCTATCCGGGTGCGCCGGCCTTTGTCCGCGAGGTCACGGCCCGCCTCCTCGCCAACGAGGGCGACCTGATGCCGGTCAGCGCCCTGCCGAACGACGGCGCCTGGCCTACTGGCACCGCGCGTTTCGAGAAGCGCAACATCGCCCTCGAGATCCCCACTTGGGACGCCTCGATCTGCATCCAGTGCAACAAGTGCGTGTTGGTCTGCCCGCACGCCGCCATCCGCGCCAAGTTCTATGACCCCGTCGCGCTCGTGGGCGCGCCGGAGGACTTCAAGTCCGTGCCCTTCCGCTCGAACGAATTCCCGGGCCAGAAATACACCATCCAGGTCGCGCCCGAGGATTGCACCGGCTGCTCGCTCTGCGTGCAGGTCTGCCCGGCCAAGGACAAGTCCAACCCGCGCCACAAGGCGATCGACATGGTCGCCCAGGCGCCGCTGCTCGAGGCCGAGCGCACCAACTGGGATTTCTTCCTCGGTCTGCCCGATCCGGACCGCACCAAGCTTGATCTCTCGACGGTCAAGAACTCGCAGTTCCTGGCCCCGCTCATCGAGTTCTCCGGCGCCTGCGCCGGCTGCGGTGAGACGCCCTACCTGAAGCTCCTCACGCAGCTCTTCGGCGACCGCCTCGTGATGGCCAACGCCACGGGCTGCTCCTCGATCTACGGCGGCAACCTGCCGACGACGCCCTATTGCGCCAACAAGGAAGGCCGCGGCCCGGCGTGGGCCAATTCGCTCTTCGAGGACAACGCCGAGTTCGGCCTCGGCCTGCTGCTCGCGGTCGAGCAGCGCGCCAAGTCCGCCAATGAAAATCTCCAGAAACTCGCCGCCAAAGTTGGCCCGGACCGCGTGGCCGCGCTTCTGCAGGCCGATCAAAGCACCGAGACCGGCATCGCCGAGCAACGCACGCGGGTCGCCGCCCTCAAGGTGGCGCTCGCCAAGTTCGACGAGGCCGACGCCCAGCGCCTCCTCGCGCAGGCCGACGACCTCGTCAAGAAGACGGTCTGGATCATTGGCGGCGACGGCTGGGCCTACGACATCGGCTACGGCGGGCTCGACCACGTGCTCGCCTCCGGCGCCAACGTGAAGGTCCTCGTGCTCGACACCGAGGTCTACTCCAACACCGGCGGCCAGGCCTCGAAGTCCACGCCGATGGGCGCGGTCGCCAAGTTTGCCTCCGGCGGCAAGGCCACGGCCAAGAAGGACCTGGCGCTTATCGCCATGCAATACGGCCACGTCTACGTCGCCCGCGTCGCCTTTGGCGCCAAGGACAACCAGACGCTCGCCGCCTTCCGCGAGGCCGAGGCCTATGACGGCCCCGCGCTCATCATCGCGTATTCGCACTGCATCGCGCATGGCTTCCCGCTCCACCTCGGCCTCGAGCAGCAGAAGCTCGCGGTCGACACCGGCTACTGGCCGCTCTTCCGCTACGACCCGCGCAACCTCGCGAAGGGCGAGGTTGGGCTGAAGCTGGATTCCGCCGCGCCGAAGACCGCGCTGTCGAAGTTCATGGCGAACGAGACACGCTTCGGGATCCTGCGCAACGTCGACCCCGACCGCGCCAGCGAGCTCGGCGCGATGGCCCAGGAACAGGTGCGCACGCATTACGCCCTCTACCAGCAGCTCGCCGCAGCGCCGGCGGGAGCCAAGTCGTCCGCCCCGACGGCCACGCCCGACCCGAAACCCCCAACCCCCGCCACGCCATGAAACTCGCGACCACCTACCTCGGGCTCAAGCTGAGCAACCCCCTCATCGTCGGCGCCTCGCCGTTCTGCGACAACGTCAAGCTCGCCTGCCAGCTCCAGGATGCCGGCGCCGGCGCACTGGTCATGCGCTCACTCTTCGAGGAGCAGATTGACCTCGAGCAGCGTGCGATGGTGCGCGACATCGAATCAGCGACGGCGGCGGGCGGCTCCGAGGCGGCGAGCTACTTCCCGGAATACTCGGAGTATCAGCTCTCGCTCGACCGCTACCTGCGCCAGATCCAGGGCCTGAAGGCGCTGGTGAAGGTGCCCATCATCGCCTCGCTGAACGGCTGCCGGCCGGGTGGCTGGACCGACTTCGCGCGGCGCTTCCAGGATGCGGGCGCGGACGCCATCGAGCTGAATCTTTACAACCTCGCCACCGATCCTGGAATTTCCGGAGCGGAGGTGGAATCGGACATGCTGGAAACCGTCGGCAACGTAGTCGGGGCGGTGCATATTCCCATCACGGTGAAGATATCGCCGTTCCACGCCTCGCCGGTGAATTTCGCCATGGAGCTGGAAAAAGCCGGCGCGAAGGGCGTGGTGCTGTTCAACCGGTTTTATCAGCCGGACTTCAACCTCGAGGACTTCGAGGTGCATCCGCAGCTCAAGCTTTCCGATTCCAGCGAACTGCTGCTGCGTTTGCGCTGGCTGGCCAACATTTCCCCGCATTTGCAGGGCTCGCTCTCGGCGACCGGCGGCGTGCACACTTCAGAAGACGCGATCAAGGCGCTGCTGGCCGGGGCACACACCGTCCAGCTCGTGTCGGTGCTGCTCAAGCACGGCCCGCGCTATCTCTACACGCTGTTGCAGGGCATGCGGAAATGGATGGAGGAGCACGGCTACGAAAGCATCGACCAGCTCCGGGGCGCGCTCAACCAGCACCGCTGCCCGGACCCCTCGGCGCTGGAGCGCGCGAACTACATCCGCGTGCTGCAGAGCTGGCGGGTGTGAGCGGTGGGCGCGGCCGGCGGGGGATTTCTATAGGCCCGATACGGCCTATAGGGCTTATGGGCCGCACAAGGCAGGGCTCCCGATCTACTGGAACAGCCCCAGCAGCGCCGACGGCCACAGGCCGAGCACCACGATCAGTGCCGCGGCGGCCAGCAGCGCGAGGGCGGCGGTCGCGGGCACCTTGATCGGTGACGACTCCTTCGCCGGCGCGACCAGCGCCTGTTTCAGGATCAGCAGATAGTAATAAAGGGCCACGGCACTCAGCGCGATCGCCAGCAACGCCAGCCATCCCGCGGGTCCGCCCATTTGCAGCGCGGCGGAGAACACGACGAACTTGCCGACAAACCCGGCCAGCGGCGGGATCCCCGCCAGCGACAGCACGAAGACAAACAGGCAGCCGGCGAGCAGCGGCGAGCGCGCGCGCAGGCCGGCGAGGTCGCCGAGGTCGCCGAGGTTTTGGCAGCGGCCGGCACGCTCGACCACCGCGATGACGCCGAAGGCCCCGACCGTGGCGAGGCCGTAGGTCGCGGCATAATAGAACAGCGGTCCCGGGCCGGAGTGCCCGGCGGCAATCACGCCCAGCAGCAGCGCGCCGGCGTGCGCGATGGCCGAGTAGGCAAGCAGCCGGCGGACATTGCCCTGGGCCAGGGCGGCGAAATTGCCGAGCAGCATCGAAGCGGCGGAAATCAGCGCCACGACGGGCAGCCAGCCGGCCGCCCCGGTCAGATTGCCGGCCGCCGCACCGAGCCCGGGCCAGAGCAGCCGGAGGAAAAGGGCGAGCCCGGCGAGCTTGGAGGCCGAGGCGATCAGGGCGGCGGACGGAGCGGGCGCACCCTCGTAGACATCCGGCGCCCACAGGTGGAAGGGGGCGGCGGCGGCCTTGAAGCCGAAGGCCACGAGAATCATCACCAGCGCCACCACCAAGAGCGGGCTCGGGCCGCTCATCGCCAGCTGGACGGAAATTTCCTGCAGTTCGATCGAACCGGTCAGGCCGTAGAGCAGGCTGAAGCCGAAGAGCAGGAAGGCCGCGGAGACGCCGCCGACCAGGAAATATTTCAGCGCCGCCTCGGCGGACTCGGGCCGCGACTTGTCGAAGCCCGCGAGCACATAGAGCGACAGGCTGGCCGTCTCCAGCGCGAGGAACGCCAGCAGCAGCTGCTGGGCGACGGCCATGAGGGTGAAGCCGGTGGTGGCGAACAGGATCATCGCGACCAGCTCCGCCGGGTGGCGCAGCCGGGAGGTGCCGGCGGTGACGCCGAGCGCGAGGAGCGCGAGCCCGAGCACGCCCGCGCGGGTGGCTTGGGCCAGCATATCAAGTGAAAGGACGCCGCCAAAGAGCGGCCCCGGCTGACCGGCACCCAGACCCCACACACCGGCGGTGACGAGAGCGAGGACGCCGAGGGCGGCGGAGATTTGCAGGCGCTGCTGCGGGCTGCGCGAATTTTTCGGCAGGTCGACCGCCAGCACGGCCAGCGCACCCGCGACGAGGCAGATCTCGGGCCGCAGCGCGAGCAGGAGTTCGCCATAGGGCGTGTTCATGGGTGGCCTCCCTTGATCACGGCCTGGAAAGCCGGCGACTGCAGGGCGGGAACGATCCAATCAAGCAGCACGTCCGGCTTGAGTCCGACATACACGGTGGCCCCGAGGAGCAGCAACGCGCCGGCCTTTTCGGCGAGCGTGATCGGCGGCAGCGGATGGCTGTCGGCTGGCGGGGCGGAGTGCGCGCCGGCCGAGCCGAAGAACGAAACCTGGATGACGCGCAGCGTGAACGCGCCGGCCACCACAATGCCGAGGGCGGCGACGGCGGCCCAGAGCGGTTTCGCCTGCCACGCGCCGATGAGGATGCTCAGCTCGGCGGGGAAGCCGCTGAAGCCCGGCAGGCCGAGCGAGGCGAGCCCGGCCACGACAAACACGACGGCGGCGAACGGCAGCAGGCGGTGCAACGGCATCGCCCTTAGTTCGGCGAGCCGGCGGGTGTGGGTGCGTTCATAGACCATGCGGCCGACCACGGCGAAGAGTAGGCCGGCGATGACGCCGTGCGAGAACATCTGCAGCACCGCCCCCGCCAAGGCCAGCGGCGTGGCGGCCGCGAGCCCGAGCAGCACGAAGCCCATGTGGCTCACGCTCGAGTAGCCGATGACAAACTTGAAGTCCTCCTGCACGAGCGCGATGAAACCCGCGTAGAGGATGCCCGCGAGGGCGAGCCACGCGATGACCGGCTGCCAGTAGGCGAAGGCCTCGGGGAACAGCGGCATTGCCACGCGCAGGCAGCCGTAGGCGCCGAGCTTCATCACCACGCCGGCGAGCAGCATCGAGGCGGCGGTCGGCGCGGCCACGTGGCCGGTCGGCGCCCAAGTGTGAAAGGGAAACAGGCCGGCCAGGACGGCGAAGCCGAGGAAGACCAGCGCGAAGATCGCGAGCTGCGTGCCATGGGGGATGTGGACGGCGGCCGCGCTGAGTTCCGCGAGCCCGAAGCCGTGCGCGCCGCCCGCCGCGTAGGCCCACAGCATCCCGGCCAGCACCAGTGCGCTGCCGGCGAAGGAATAGAGCACGAGCTTCATCGCGCCGTATTCGCGGTTGGTGGAGCCCCAGATCGCGATGAGAAAATATTTCGGCACGATCGCGATCTCGTAGAACACGAACAGCACGAAGACATCGGCGCTCAGGAACACGCCATACACGCCGCCGATCAGCGCAAGGAAGAGCGCGAAAAACTCGCCCGGGCGCTCCTCAATGTTCCAGGAAAACAAAATGCCGGCGGTGGCCGCGAGGCCCGTGAGCACGAGCAGCGTCAGGCTGATGCCGTCGACCGCGAGGTGGTAGTTCACGCCCAGCTCACGAATCCACGGGACGTCGACGAGGGTCTGCAGACTGGAACCGGGTACAAACTCCCGGGCGGCGAGGAAGGTCAGCGTCGCGCCGGCCACCGCGGTGGCGAGGGCGACCCAGCGGGCGGCCGTGGCCGAGCGTGCCCCGACCACCAGCGCGAGGAAGGCGCCGGCAAAGGAGACGTAGATGGTCCAGGGCAGCAGGTTCATGGCAGGTGCGCGGCCCACGCGGTGACCAGCGGGTTGAAAACGCTGATGACGATCTGCGGCAGCACGCCGAACAGGAACATCAGGACGACGAAGGGCAGCAGGGTGAGAAACTCGACGCGGTCGAGGTCGCGGAACGCCGCGACGCCCGCGGCCACGGGACCGTGGAAGACGCGTTGCCAGAAGGTGAGCAGGAAAAGCGCGGTGGCGAGCAGCCCGAGACAGGCGACGCCGGCGGCCCACGGCGCAAGGCCGAACACGCCGCGGAAGATGAGGAATTCCCCAACGAAGCCGTTGAGCCCCGGCAGGCCGAGGGACGAGAACATCGCGATGCCGCAGAAGCCGGCGAAGAGCGGAGCGACGGTGCGCACGCCGCCGAAGTCATCGAGCCCGCGCAGGCCGCCCGCGCGGGCCTCGAGGATGCCGACGCACGCGAACAGTGCGGCGGCGGAGAGGCCGTGGTTGAACATCTGCAGCAGCGTGCCGCTGAGCGCGGCCGCCGCGGCGTCCGGCTTGGTCGCGCTGGCGACGGCAAAGAGCGCGAGCAGGCAGTAGTTGAGGTGGTTGATCGAGGAGTAGGCGACCATGCGCTTGAGGTCCGTCTGCTTCATCGCCGCGAAGGCCCCGAGCACCACGCCGCCGAGCGCGAGCCAGAGCAGGCACGGGGCGGCGGCGTGCAGCTGCGCCGGGAAGAGCGGCCAGAGGATCCGCAGGAAACCGTAGACGCCCATCTTCGACATGACGCCGGTGAGGAACATCGAGACGCCCGTCGGCGCCTCCGCATACGCCGGCGGCAGCCAGGTGTGAAAGGGGAACAGCGGAACCTTGACCGCCAGGCCGAGGAACACGCCGACGAAGACCACCTGCGGCCAGAAATGGCCGAGGCCCGCGAGCTTGGGGCCGAGCTGGCCGGTGGCGGCCAGTTGCGCGAGATCGGTGAAGTTCAGCGTGCCGGTCGCCGCGTAGAGGGCGGCGAAGCCCAGCAGCATGCACGCGCCGCCGGCGAGCGTGTAGATGACGAACTGGTAGGCCGCGCGCGTCGCGCCAGGGCCGCCCCAGATCTTGATCAGGAAGAAGGCGGGCACGAGGCTCACTTCCCAGAAGATGAACCAGTGGAAGAAATCGAGCGCGAGGAACACGCCGAGGGCCGCGCCCTGCAGCAGCAGGAAGAGCATCCCGAAGGCGCGCGGGCAGCGCTCGACCCGCCATGAGGCGAGCAGGCAGAGCGGTGAGACGATGCCGGTGAGCAGCACCAGCAGCAGGCTCAGGCCGTCGAGGCCGAGGTGGTAGTTGACGTTCAGCGCCTTGATCCACGCGTGGCGCTCAACGAGCTGGTAACCGGCAGCGTGTGGATCGAAAGAACCCAGCACCACGAGGGCCAGTGCCAGGGTGGAAAGGCTGAAGAGCAGTGCGAGCGCGCGGTTCGTGCTGGCGCTGACGCTGCGGCCGACGAAGGCGAGCACGACGGTTCCGGCCCACGGCGCGAAGACGATCAGGGAAAGCAGGGGCAGCGAGTTCACTTGGCCCCTCCCATCACGACGAGCAGCACGAGAATGACGAAGCCCAGCGCGATGAACCGCAGGTAACCGTGCACATCGCCGGTCTGCGCGCGGGAGTAGGCGAGGCCGGTGCCGCGGACTTTTTCGCTGACGCTGTTGAAGCCGCCGTTGAGCGTGCGCTCATCCGCCTCGCGATTCACCAGACCGGTGAACTCGCCGAGCCGGGCGAGCAGCGTGACGATCCCGCCCCACAGCCAGACCTCGAGGAAGTTGGCGAACGCGGCCGACGCGGCATTGAGCCGGCCGAACGTCGCGGCGTAGAGTTCGTCGAACTTCAGTTTCGCGGCGAGGAAGGCGATGAGGCCCGGCGAAGCGGTCGCGAGGGGATCGGCGGACGTCTCGCTGACACGCGGTTTGCGGCCGTAGATGGCCCAGCCGCTGCCGAGGCCGAGCGCGACGAGCACGATGGAAAGAACCATGAGGCTGATGCCGTCCGGTTCGCTGTGCGCCGAAGGGTCGAGTTGGTGCTGCAACCACGGCGAGGGCCACGCGAGCAGGCTCAACAGGACGGCGCACACGGCGAGGATCACGAGCGGGATGGTCATCGTCGCCGGGCTCTCGTGCGCGTGGCCGGCCGCGTCGGAGCGCGCCTTGCCGAAGAAGGTCTCGGCCACGAGACGCGTCATGTAGAACGCGGTCAGGACGACGGCGATCAGGGCGGCGTAGAACGGCAGCTGGGAAACTTCCCAACCGTGCGCGGCGTGCAGGATGGCCTCCTTGCTCCAGAAGCCGGAGAAGAGGAACGGCACGCCGGAGAGAGCCATCATGCCGATGGCAAAGGTGGCGAAGGTGACCTTCATCGGCCCGCGCAGGCCGCCGAGCCGGCGGATGTCCTGCTCGTGGTGCGCGGAATGAATGACCGAGCCGGCGCCGAGGAAGAGGAGGGCCTTGAAGAAAGCGTGCGTGAGCAGGTGGAAGATGGCGGCGACCCACGAGCCGACGCCGAGGGCGAGCATCATGTAGCCGAGCTGCGAGACGGTGGAGAACGCGAGGACGCGCTTGATGTCGTTTTGCGCGACGGCGATGCAGGCGCCCATGAGCGCGGTGATGGCGCCGATAAAGGCGACAACGGTCAGCGCGTGCAGCGGAACGTGCGCCAACACCTGGTCGGCGGACATCAGCGGGTAGACACGGGCGATGAGGAAGACGCCGGCGGCCACCATCGTGGCGGCGTGGATGAGAGCGCTGACCGGTGTCGGGCCCTCCATCGCGTCAGGGAGCCAGACATGCAGCGGGAACTGGCCGGACTTGCCGACCGCACCGCAGAAAATCAGGAGACCGATGGCGGTGGAGACGGCGAGGCCGCCCGCCGTGAACTGCGCCGCGAGCGAGCCCAGCGCGGCGGTCTCGAGCACACCGGCCCCGCCGTCGAAGAAGAGCAGCGAGCCGGTGGAATTGTAGAGCCACAGCATGCCGAGCAGCAGGCCGAGGTCGCCGATGCGCGTTGTGATGAAGGCCTTTTTTGCGGCGGCAGCGGCGGACGGCTTGTGGAACCAGAAGCCGATGAGCAGATACGAGGCGAGGCCGACCAGCTCCCAGCAGATGAAGAGCAGCAGGAGGCTGTTGGCGACGAGCAGGCCGAGCATCGCGGCGGCGAACAGGCTGAGAAAGCAGAAGAACTGCTTGAAGTTCTCGTCCGCCTTCATGTAGCCGAGGCTGAAGATGAAGATCAGCGCACCGACGAAGGTGACCATCACGCACATGAACGCCGTGAGCGGGTCGAGCAGCCAGCCGAGGCGCAGCGCGCTGGTCCCGAGGTCGAACCAGGCGAAGTTGTGCACGAGTTTGGCGGCCGGGTCGGCCAGCGCGGTGCTCAGCGCGACACAAGACACGAGGAAGGCCGCGAGCATCGCCGCGATGGCGGCGCCGGCGGCGATTGCGCGTCCGCTCCGCGGCATCAGCGCGCCAACGGCGGCGGCGGCGAGCGGCAGCGCGGGGATGAACCAGAGTTTTTCGGCGGAAAGGGTCATGGCTCAGCCTTTCAAGCGGGTCGCCTCCTGCAGGCGGATGTTTTGCTGGTGACGGTAGATCGCGATCACGAGCGCCAGGCCGACGGCGGCCTCGGCGGCGGCGGCGGCGATGGAAAACAGGACGAAGATGACGCCGGTGCCGGCGTCCGGGTGCGGGCCGTAGCGCCAGAAGGCAATGAAGTTGATGTTGGCGGCGTTCAGCATCAGCTCGACGCCGAGCAGCACGAGGATGGCGTTGCCGCGCGACAGCACGGCGACGAGCCCGATGCAGAAGAGCAGGCTGGAGAGGACGAGGCAGAGCTGCAACGGACTCATGGCGCGTCCTCCGGTTGGTCGCGGCGTTCGTCCGACGCCAGCACCACGGCGCCGAGCAGCGACACGGTGAGCAACAGGCCGATGACGAGCAGCGCGGCGGTGTGCGGTCCCATTAGCTGCGCGCCCAGAGCCTTGACGGTCAGCGTGGGCGTGGTCCCCGCGGTGCGGACCTCCAGCGGCATGCCGAGGATCGCCCCAAGCAGCACGCCTGCGACCCCGCCGCCCGCGATGAGCCCGGTGATGAAGCGGCTGACGGAATTGAACTCGACCGGCTCCGGGGCGTGGCCCTGCTTGGTCAAAAGCACGGCGAACAGCACCACCATGGAAATGGCGCCGACATAAATGAGGATCTGCGCAAAAGCCACGAACTCGGCGCCCGCCCACAGGTAGAAACCCGCGATGCCCGCCCAGCTGCCGATGAGCAGCAGCGCGCTGTAGATCAGGTTGCGCAACGCCATTGCCACCGCGGCGGAGCCCAGGATGAGCAGCGACAGAAGGATGAGCGCAAAGGTCATGACGCGGCGTATTGGTAGGTGCGCGGCGCGCGGCCGGCGTTGAGCCGGCGGCCGATGAGGACGAACGGGAGGACGACGATCGCAATCGATACGCCCCAGCGGACAAACTGCAGCGGGCCGGTCCAGCCGGCGGTCAGCGCCCAGAAGGCGGCGTTGCCGATGTTGACGAGCGCGAGCGGCACCATGAACTGCCAAGCTAGGCGCGTGAGCTGGTCGATGCGCAGGCGCAGCAGCGTGCCGCGCACCCAGATGAAGAAGACGATCATGCCGATCAGCTTGCCCATGAACCAGAGATAAGAGGGGATGAACTGCAGGAAGGCGCACGGGGCCTGCCAGCCGCCGAGGAAGAGCGTGACGCCGAGGCCGCTCAGCGCGGTGAGGCCGAAATACTCGGCCATGAAGAACAGCGCATACTTGAAGCCGGAATATTCCGTGAGGTGGCCGGCGATGAGTTCACTCTCGGCCTCGGGCAGATCGAACGGCGAACGGTTGCTCTCGGCCAGCGCGGAGACCAGGAAGAGGACGAAGCCCGCGGCGCCCCACGGCGTGAAGACGAACCAGTGCGGCAGCGCGCCGAAGGTCCAGAAGCCCTGCGCGACGACGATTTCCCTCGTGGAAAGCGTGCCGGCGATGAGCACGACCGGGACGACGGAGAGGAGCAGCGGCAGCTCGTAGCTGATGACCTGCGCCAGCGCGCGCATGGCGGCGAGCAGCGAGTATTTGTTCCGGCTCGCCCAGCCGGCCATGAAGATGGCGAGCTCGGTGGCGGAACCGGCGGCGAAGAAATAGAGCAGCGCGGCGTCGAGGTCGACCGGGATGAGGTTCCGGCCGAAGGGCAGCACGGCGAACGTGAGCAGCGAGAACGTCACGACGAGCACCGGCGCGAGGAAGTGCAGCAGCTTGTCGGCGGCGGCGGGTACGATGTCCTCCTTGGTGAGCGCCTTCACGGCGTCGGCAAATGGCTGGGTGAGGCCCCAGAGCTTGGGGCCTTTCTGCCACCAGGGCAGGCCGGCGCGGTTCGGGCCGAGGCGGTTTTGCAGGCGGCCGAGCAATTTCCGTTCGGCGATGGTCGTGAACGCGAAGAAGGTGCCGAAGACCGCGAGGATCACGCCGACCGTGATCAGGTGGTGCACCAGCCACTGCGTGGGTGCGGGAAACCACTGCACGATGGCGTCGCGCAGCACGAGGGGAACGCGTTCGAGGTAGGCGTCGGCTCCGGCGGCGGTGTTCATGCGGCGGGCGTCGTCGGTTTAGGGGCCGCCGCGCCGGGCGCGGGAGCTGGGTTGGCGGGAGGCGTGGCCGGGGCGGCGGCTTTGGCGGCGGCGGCCGCAGCCTTGGCCGCAGCGGCGGCCGCGGCTTTCTCCTCGGCGGCCTTGCGCTCGGCGGCGAGGCGCGTGTCGACCTCGTTGGCGTCCGTCGGGTGGATCTCGTGGAAGTAGCTGTTCGGCTTCGCGAGTTGCTCGCGGTTCAGGAGCAGGCCGGTGAAGCGGTTGGTCGCGGCGACCTCGAAGACCTGGTCCATCTTGATCGCGTCAAAGGGGCAGACCTCAACGCAGATCTGGCAGCTCATGCAGACGGAGGTGTCGATGGCGAAGACGGCGGGATAGAGCTGCGCCTTGCCCGTGGCGTCGGGCTTCTTGTCCTTGCTCTTCTCGATGTAGATGCACTGCGGTGGGCATTCCTTCTCGCAGATCTGGCAGGCGACGCAGCGCAGCGTGCCCATCGGGTCCGTGGCATTCTCGGTGACGAGGAAGGGGAAGTTGCGGTAATTCTCCGGGAGCTTCGGGCGCTCCTCGGGATACTGTTGGGTCACCATTCGCGCGGGATCGTGGTAGCTCCCCGCGAAATTCTTCGCGGTGACCAGGAGACCTTTGACTATGCCGGAGCCGAGCATGGGTGAAATGAAAGTGGGTGGAAATCAGCGGTCGACCTCGCCGAGGACGATGTCGATGGAGCCGAGGATGACGACGGAGTCGGCGATGGTGTGGCCGAGGCACATTTCCTCGAGGAGGGTAAGGTTGATGAGGGAGGGCGGGCGGACGCGGTAGCGATAGGGATTCGGTGAACCGTCGCTGATGAGATAGAAACCGAGCTCACCCTTCGGGCTCTCGATGCGGCCGTAGGCCTCGCCGGGCTTCGGGCGGAAGCCGCGGATCTTCGCCTTCGGGTCCATGACCGGGCCGGCGGGCAGGTCGCGGAAGGCCTGCTGGAGGATTTTCACCGACTCGCGCATTTCGAGGACGCGCATCATATAGCGGTCGTAGGTGTCGCCATGCGCGCCAAGCGGCACGCGGAAATCAAAGCGCGGGTAGAAACCGTAGCCGTCGACCTTGCGGATGTCGTAATTGTAGCCGCTGGCGCGGAGGACCGGGCCGGTGAGGCCGGCGTTGACGGCTTTTTTTGCGTCGAGGACGCCGATGCCCTGGGTGCGGGCGAGCATGATCTCATTGCCCGTGAGCATCATCTCGTATTCGTCGAGGAAGCGCGGGAAATTATTGACCAGCTGGCTGGCGGCGGCGAGCCACTCGGGGCTGGGATCAACGCGGCAGCCGCCGAAGCGCTGGAAGTTGCACATCATGCGCGAGCCGCTGAGGGACTCGAAGAGATCGAGGATCTTCTCGCGCTCGCGGAAGGCATAGAGGAGCGGCGTGAACGACGTGCCGAGATCGTTGAACAGGAAGCCGACGAGGCAGCTGTGGTTCACGAGGCGCGTCAGCTCGGCGAGGATGACGCGGAGATACTGCGCGCGATCAGGCACGGCCTGGCCGGAGAGTTTCTCGACGGCGAGGGCGTAGGCCCAGTTGGTCGACATCGAGCAAAGGTAGTCGAGCCGGTCGGTGTAGGGCATCGAGCCGAGGTAGCTGGTGTTCTCGGCGATCTTCTCGTGGTTGCGGTGCAGGTAGCCGAAGACGGGCTTGAGCTTGACGACAATCTCGCCGTCGAGCGTCACGACCATGCGGAACACGCCGTGCGTCGACGGATGCTGCGGTCCCATCGAGACCTCGAGCAGGTCGCCGTGGAACGGGTCCTTGACCGCGCGGACGGTCGGGCCCGACGCGGGCGTGAAGGAGGAGAGATCGGAGACGCTCATGGCTTCCCCTCCTTCGCTGAAGCTACGGAGGGCCCGTCCGGCGGCTGCGCTGCAGGCGGGGGCGTTGGGTAATGCTGCTTGGCGCGATCGAGCACCTCGGCGTGCGGCGTGGGCTCCCATTCGTAATCGTCCGGGTCGACGTAGTCCTTGCGCATCGGATAATCCTTGAACTCGTCCCACATCAAAATGCGGCGCAGGTCGCGGTGGCCCTCGAAGACGATGCCGTAGAGGTCGAAGATCTCGCGCTCCTGGAAGTCGCACGAGCGCCACACCGGCGTGAGCGAGGGCAGCGTCACCTGGTCGGAGCGGTTGGTCGTGCGCAGCCGGATGATGACCGGGCCGTGGCGCAGCGCCATCGAGTAAAGATGGTAGACGGCCTCGAGGTAGCCGGGATCCATGCGCTTGGTTTTTTCTTCAACGATCTTGGGGGCGCCGCCCGCGGGGTCGGGCACGGTGAGCTTCTTGACGTCGATGATCTCCTTGTCCGGCCAGTCGACGCCGGTGGCGTTGGAGCAATAGTCGAGCTGCAGCGCGGGGTCGTCGCGGAGGAAGAGCGCGATCGCGTGGGCGTGGGCGGCCCCGAGGAGCAGCGAGTGCTCGGCGGCCGGGCCGGGATTCGTCACGAGCGTGACCGTGGCGCCCGGGAAGCGGGCGAGGAGACGGTCGCGGATTTGCTCGGTGGTTTCCATGGCTCAGGCCTTGGTCGGGCGGGAGAGGGGCGCCGTCGGCTTCCAGACCTCGGGGTTCTTCGGCGGCTGCAAGTCGTGCGCGCCGTATTCCGGCACGGGAAACTCGCTCGGCATTTCCGGGCGCAGGTGGCGGCCCTGGGCGGGGCCGGACAGCGTCTCGGCGCGGATCTGTTTCTGCAGTTCCATGAGTCCGTTGAGCAGCGCCTCGGGGCGCGGCGGGCAGCCGGGGATGTAGATGTCGACGGGGATGAAGCGGTCGATGCCCTTGAGGACATTGTAGCCCTGCTTGAAGGGGCCGCCGGAAATCGCGCACGCACCCATCGCGATGCAGTATTTCGGCTCGGGCATCTGGTTCCAGAGGCGGACGACCTGCGGGGCCATCTTCTTGGTGACGGTGCCGGAGACGATCATCAGATCGGCCTGCCGCGGCGAGGGGCGGAAAATCTCGGCGCCGAAGCGCGCGATGTCGAAGCGCGCGGTGGCCGCGGCAATCATCTCGATGGCGCAGCAGGCTAGGCCGAACTGGAGCGGCCAGATGGAATTGGTGCGGCCCCAGTTGTAGAGCTCCTCGAGGCTGGTGAGCAAAATGCCGTGGCGCCGCAGCTCCTCGCGCTCGGCGTCGGAGATGTTGCCGGCGGCGGGGAAAGGCTGCACCGTTCCGGCCTGCTGGCCGGCCGGTGTTTGTCCGGGCCGGTCGCCCGGCAAAGGTGCTGGCGTGGATTGGGGGTCGCTCATGTCATTTCCACTCGAGGTGTCCGCGGTGCCAGGCCCAGACCAGGCCTTCGGCGAGCAAGAGGATGAAAACCAGCATGGCGAGCAGCGCGCCCACCGGGAGGCTGGTGAAGGTGACGGCGAAGGGCAGGAGGAACAGCACCTCGACGTCGAAGATCAGGAACAGGATCGCATAGAGGTAATAGTGGGCCTTGAACTGGATCCACGAGTCGCCGGACGGGGCCAGGCCGCACTCGTAGGTGGAGTTTTTCATTGGTCCGGGCTTGGCTGCCTGAAAACACCGAATCCAGAGCTGGGCGACCCCGAGCAGGATGAGCGGAAACGCCAGCGCGACCCCGGCAAAGAGGGCGAGAAAAGCGTAGGGGTGGTCGCTCATGAACCGTAAAAGTGGGTGGGGAGCGGCCTTGCTTCAATGGCAAATCCTCCCTGCCCATTGTCCAAAGCTTCTCATCCCTTGTCCTGTGCCGCCGGCGGGGCGGTCCCGCCCGGGCAATATCCGGCAAGCTTTGGTCAATCGGTGCAGAGCCCCAAGCCGGCCCCGCTGGTAGACTGGAGGCTCAACCCACCTATATATATGCCTATTCTCGCTGATCGCCTGCCCGAAAATGTCGTCGGACGCTTCTATGTGGACTCAAGTTGCATCGATTGCGACCAGTGCCGCACCCAAGCCCCGGAATTCTTCGCCCGCAACGCCGACAACGGCACCTCCATGGTCATCAAGCAGCCGGTGACCCCCGACGAAATCGCCCTGGTTGAGCAAGCCGCCAACGACTGCGCGACCTGCTCGATCGGATCCGACGGCGTCTGAACCGACTTATCCCCCGGGCAAAATCCCCCCGCCCGCTCTCGCCAGGGAGCGGGGCGTGGTGGTTTTCAGATTTATGACGCGCGCCCGCAGACGGCGCAGGCTTGCTCGACTAGGCCCATCCGCACTTAACGGTATCGCCGTCGCAATCATTGCGACCGGTGCCAGCCTCAACCCCGCTATGTTCCGCATGAGTCTTTGCCCTTTACTTCACCGTTTGGCCTTAGCCGGTCTGCTGCTGGCTACCGCGCACGCGACCGACGACCGCTTCATCACCGCCCGGCCCGCGGCGCCGATCTACCACGAGGGCTGGATCGACCTGAACAAGAACGGCGTGAAGGACCCCTACGAGGATCCCGCCGTGCCGGTCGAGCAGCGCATCACCGATCTCCTCGGGCGTATGACCGTGGACGAGAAGACCGCGCAGCTCGTCACGCTCTATGGCTTTCCGCACGTGACGAAGGACGAGCTGCCGACCGAGGGGTGGAAAACCGCGTTCTGGAAGGACGGCATCGGCAACATCGACGAGCACATGAACGGCAACGGCGAAGGCAAGCTGGTGCAGCCGCACTACGCCTTCCCCTGGCCGCTCCACCCGCGCGGGCTCAACGACGTGCAGCGCTTCTTCATCGAGGATACCCGCCTCGGCGTGCCGGCGGACTTCACCAACGAGGGTATCCGCGGCCTGCTGCATGTGAAGACCTCCAGTTTTCCCGCGCAGATCGCCGTCGCCTGTGCGTGGGATCGCGAGCTGGTGCGCACCATCGGTCGCATCACCGGCCGCGAGGCCCGTGCCCTCGGTTACACCAACGTCTACTCGCCGATCCTCGACCTCGCGCGCGACCCGCGCTGGGGCCGCACGGTCGAGACCTACGGCGAGGATCCCTTCCTCATCGCCGAACTCGGCGTCGAGCAGGTCCGCGGCATCCAGGAAAACCGCGTCGTCTCCACCGTGAAGCACTTCGCCGTCTACAGCATCCCGAAGGGCGGCCGCGACGGCCACGCCCGCACCGACCCGCAGGCCACGTGGCGCGAGGTTGAGACGATGTATCTGCAACCGTTCCGCCGCGCCGTGCGCGATGCCGGGGCCCTCGGGGTCATGGCCTCGTACAACGACTACGACGGTGTGCCAGTCGAGGCCAGCCGCCTCTTCCTCACCGACATCCTGCGCAAGGAATGGGGCTTCCGGGGCTACGTGGTCTCTGACAGCGAGGCCGTGGAATTCATCCACAGCAAGCACCGCGTCGCGGGCACGCCGCTCGAGGGTGCAGCGATGGCCGTCGATGCCGGGCTAAACGTGCGCACGAACTTCACCATGCCGGAGACCCACGGCAAACTCATCCGCGAGGCGATCACGACCGGCCGCCTGACGATGGACACGATCGACGCCCGCGTCCGCGACGTGCTGCGCGTGAAGTACTGGACCGGACAGTTTGACCAGCCCTACGTCGCCGATCCCACCGCCACGGAGCGGATTATCCGCGCGCCCGACGCCATGGCCGCCGCCGCGCGAGCGGCGCGCGAAGCCATCGTGCTCCTGAAAAACGAGCACAACGCACTACCGCTCGCGAAGAATCTCCCACGCATCCTCGTCACCGGCCCGCTGGCGGACGACCTGCGCGCCTGGTGGACGCGCTACGGCCCACAGAAGCTCGACTTCATCACGCCGCTCGCGGGCATCCGCCAGAAGCTTGGTGCGGCCACCGACGTGCGCTACGCGAAGGGTTGCGACGTCATTGACGAGAACTTCCCCGAGAGTGACACCTTCAGGGAGCCGATGTCGGAAAAGGCCCGCGCGGGCATCGCCGCCGCCGTGGCCGCCGCGCAGGACGTCGACCTGATCATCGCCGTGCTCGGCGAGATCGAGGATATTTCCCAGGAGTCGCACAGCCGCACGAGCCTCGACCTGCCGGGCAACCAGGAGGAATTGCTTCGCGCCCTCGCCGCCACCGGCAAGCCGCTCGTGCTCGTGCTGAGCAACGGCCGGCCGCTCAGCGTCAACTGGGCCGCGAGGCACGTGCCTGCGATCGTCGAGCTGTGGTTTCCCGGCGAACAGGGCGGCACTGCCCTGGCCGACATCCTGTTCGGCGATGTGAACCCGTCCGGCAAACTCTCGATCACGATTCCGAAATCCGCCGGGCAGCTCCCGTATAATTTTCCCGCCAAGCCCGCTTCGCAGGCGCAGGACCTCGGCATGGTCGAGGGGCCGCTCTTCGCGTTCGGCCACGGCCTGAGCTACACGAAGTTCGCTTATGGTGATTTGAAAATCTCACCCGAGCGCGCCGGCACAGAGGCATCGATCACCGCGACGTGCACCATCACCAACACCGGGACGCGCGCCGGCGAAGAGGTTGTGCAGCTCTACCTGCGCGACGATTACAGCAGTGTCACCACCTACGACAAGGCGCTGCGCGGCTTCGCCCGCGTGGCGCTGGCCCCGGGTGAGACGAAAGCCGTCAGCTTCACGCTCATGCCCGAGCACCTGCAGCTCTACGACCGGAACAGCAGGTGGACGGTCGAGCCCGGCCGTTTCACGGTGTTCGTCGGTGCCTCTTCCGCTGACATCCGGCTCAAGGGCAACTTTACGCTGACCCGGCCCGACGGCACGGCGCCGGAAGAAGATCCACTGAAGGACTGACAGGATTTGTAGGGCCGGCGCTTGTCGCCGGGCCGCGGCCTGCCGAAAAGCGGCAGCCCTACAAAAACAGCACCCGCCCTCGCGCGGAGCGAAGGCGGGCGAAAGTTGAAACGGGCGGGACTTACTTCGTCTGCCGGAGGGTGATCTCGCCGTTCATGGTGGAGATTTTGATATCCACGCCGCCGCCGTTGAGTTCGCCGGTGACGAGCTTGCCGCCGGTGATGGGTGGGATCGGGGCCCGCGGGGCCCGCGGTGTCCGAGGGACAGCGGGGACGACGGCCGCATCGCCATCATGGTCCTTGACCGCCCGGGCGACTTCGCGGGCGACCTCACGGGAAACATCCCGGCCGATCTGGGCCGCAGCGCGCGCGGCATCGGCGGCTGCCCGCGCCATATCACGGGCACTGCCTTCGCTGCCGTAGGAGTAGCTGTAGCCGCCGTGCTTGCTGCCGCCCTCGGACTTCGTCTTGAGCACGTTCTCGTCAAAGTCGGTGAGAATCGAGCCGTTGTGGGTGCGCATCCGGATGTTGGCCTTCGTGTCGGAGGGGACGCGGAGATCGACCTCGCCGTTCATCGACGTGATGGAGACGAGCTTTGTCGGCGCCTTGGCGTAGACGGCCCGCACCTCGCCGTTCATGGTGTTGATGACCGCGGAGCCGACCACGCCCTCGAGCTGGACCTCGCCGTTCATGTTGTTGACCTCGATGTCGCCCTCGACGCCCTTGACGACGAGGTCACCGCCGGCGTCGGTCTTGAGGTTGAGCGCCATGGCGCGCGGCACGGAGATCTTGAATTCGGCATCGTGGCCCGCCCAGGGATTGTCACCGGCGAGCCGGAGCGTGACGGTGTTGTCGTGCTCGGTGAGCTCGAAGCTCACCTCGTCGTCGAGCCGGCGCAGGCCGCCGGGCCGGGTGGGTATGGCGTTCTTTTGCGTGAGCGTCGACTCGACCGTGACCGTGTCACCGTCGACGCCGGTGATATGGATGTCGGCCCAGGGCAGGTCGAGGCTCAGGGTGGCGGGCTTGCCGGGAGCGGAAAGCTTGACGGTGGCAGTGGAACCTTCGTCGTCGCCGGCGCGCGCCAGCGGGGCGGCGGCCAGGCTCGCGAAGAGCGCGAAATGAAGGAGGTGGCGGGGGATGGATGTTTTCATGTGAGGGTGGGCTTGGCGTCCGGATTGAGGGTGGCGGTGGGTTTGCTGTCGGGCTGGGCGGGGAGGCGCAGCACGGCGAGGGCGCGGCGCGCGGCATCGCGGACGTTGATGTCGACGGCCTCGTCCCGGGTGAGCTTCTCGAAGACCGGCTGGGCGCCCTGCTCGCGGGCGCCGGCGAGGAGTTCGATCATGGCGACCTGCACCAGCGGGGCGTGCTCCTTGGGCAGTGCATACAACACCCCGGCGCGGACCAGCGAGTCGTCGGTGTGCTGCGCCAGGGCCTCGACCGCGGAGAGGCGGACATTGATCGACGGGTCGAAGGCGAGCGCGCCGACGAGGTCGGTGAGCACCTTGCGGTCGGGGCTCTTGAGATCCATCTTGCCCAGCACGGTCTGGAGGCGGTCGCTGGTCGACTGCTGCTGGAGCAGCGACAGGGTGACGAGCTGGCCCATCGAATCGACCTGCTTCCGGAGGTCGGCGAGCTCCTTTTTCGCGGAGTCGTCGGCGGGCGCGACCACGACGGGCTTGGCCAGGTAGTGCTGGCCGGCGAACAGGCCGCCGATGAGCAAGGCGACCGCGAGGGCGAACTGCAGCGCGGGCTGCGCGGGCAGCAGGGCGGCGAAGAAGCGGTCAATGCGGCCGC
Source organism: Lacunisphaera sp. (assembly GCA_029945445.1). Taxonomy (GTDB): domain Bacteria; phylum Verrucomicrobiota; class Verrucomicrobiia; order Opitutales; family Opitutaceae; genus Lacunisphaera. The sequence goes on from JAQSCO010000057.1 coordinate 333,862, forward strand.
GAGCGAGGGCGAACGGGCTCGGCGCGTCGGCCTCGCGCTGATGCGTCTCGAGCATGGCGTAGAAATTCTCGCGCAGGCGCGGGCCGGGCTCGGCCGGGGTGGCGGCGAGCGTGTCGAGCTTGCGGGTCATTTCCTGCAGGGCGGACCATTCGCGCTGACAGGTCGGGCAACTGGCCAGATGGGCGCGGAGCGCGGCGGACTCGTCGGCCGGCAGCGAGCCGTCCTGGTAATCGATGAAGCTATCCTGGACGCGGGTGCAGTTCATGGCGGTGTGGTGTTTAAACTCGGGGAAGGGGGAAAGGTTACGCGGCGCTTTCCTTGCGGATCTTGAAATAGACCTCGCGCAGTTCTTTGAGCGCGCGGTGGACGCGGACCTTGACGGCGCCGACGGAGCAATCGAGGAGCTTGGCGATTTCCTTGTGCTCGAGGCTCTGCAGGCGCGAGAGCACGAGCACCTCGCGCTGCTCGAGCGGCAGGCGGGCGAGGGCGGCGCGGAGGAGGACGGTGTCCTCGGCGGTGGCGGCCTGCTCGGAGGGTTGCGGGCCCGGCGCGACCTGCTCGAGCAGGTCGACGGGGTCGGTTGGGATCGGGGTGGCGGCGTGCTTCCGGAAATGGTCGGCGGCGACCTTGCGGGCGAGGTGGTAGATCCACGCGGAGAACTTTCCTTCGTCGCGGTAGGTGTGCCGGTATTTGAGAATGCGGTAGAACACGATCTGCACGAGGTCCTCGCTGACCGACGGCTGGTTGGTCAGGCGCACAAAGAAACCGTAGAGCGGCCGGTGATGGCGCTCGAAGAGATCGCCGAGCTTCCGGATCTCCCCGGCGCGCACGGCAATCATGAGTTCGTGGTCGGTGACGGCTTCCACGGCGACAGGCAGGCTAACGCTGGCGGGCCGGGAGGGAACTCGGAATTGGGTGGCAGGGGCGGCGAGCATGGAAAGGTTTCATCGTGGTGTGCGGCAGGGAATACCGACCGGCAGGGCAAAGGTTACAGGGTTTTCATCTCCGGGCTCGCATCGGTCCGGGCCGAAAGCCTAGTTTCCAGCCATGAACCGCCGTGATTTCCTCCTCAAATCCGGTGCGGCTGTCTCGCTAGGCCTGTTCGCGAGAAGCCCACTGTCGGCGCAGGCCACCCCGGCCACGCCCGCCCCCGCCCCGACTCCCGTCCCGGTGCAGCCGCCCACGCTCGTCACCAAGTTCACGCCGCTGCGCGGTGACGTCGGTTATTTCACCGGCCGCGGCGGCAGCATCGGGTGGCTGGCGTCGGCCGACGCGCTCGTGGCGGTGGACACGCAGTTCCCGGACACCGCGGCGATTTTCCTGAAGGACCTGCCCGGCCGCAACGGCCGCCAGCTCGACGCCGTGATCAACACGCACCACCACGCCGACCACACCGGCGGCAACGGCGTCTTCAAACCCGCGACGAAGACCATCGTGGCGCAGGCCAACGTGCCGGACCTGATGCTCGCCGCCGCCAAGCGAAGCCCGAACATGCCTGCGCCGACACTGCCCGACGCCACCTTCGCGACGGAGTGGCAGCACGATTTCGGCCGCGAGAAGATCAGCTGCCGCTACTTCGGCCCGGCGCACACCAGCGGAGACATCGTCGTGCATTTTGAACAAGCCAATGTCGTCCACCTCGGCGACCTGCTGTTCAACCGCCTCTATCCCGTCGTCGACCGGCCGGCCGGGGCGCGCTTCAAAGGCTGGATCACGCGCCTCGAGGAGATCGTGAAGAATTACCCGGCCGACGCGATTTACGTCTGCGGGCATGGCAACGCAAAGTTCGGCGTCACCGGCACCCACGCGGACATCCTGGTGTTCCGCGATTACATTGCCGCGCTCCTCGCGCATGTGCAGAACGAGCTCAAGGCCGGCAAGCCACGCGAGGAAATCGTGAAGCTCGGGAATTTCCCCGGCTTCCCCGACCTGCACGTGCCCCCGGGCCCGGGCAACCGCCTCGCCGGCAATCTCGGCGCCGCCTTCGATGAACTGACCGGCGGCTGAACCGCGCCGTCGGCCAATAAAAAGCCCGGCTGGGTGAACAGCCGGGCTTGAAATGGTGGAGGTGAGGGGAGTTGAACCCCTGTGTCCCTGGCCTTCACGCGCCGCATCTACCTGTGTAGCGTCTGATTGGATCTCACCTCGGGGGCGCGATGACGCACGCTCCTCCCTCAGCCAGCCGTGGTTGAAGATACCACGGTGACGTCACGACGGCCGTCACCGCTATTCCTGCTGTCGACGCTCCTAGCCACTAGCAGGTGTCATGGTAGGAACGTGGCTACGTTAAGCAGCCAGGGGCATTTCTTCGAATGTGCCGTTTGTTTGTTTTGAAGAGGGATTAACGAGAGACCTTCACTCTCGACAGGCAACGGCGCGCTCCAACCAAGGGTCGAATCCGGAACACCCCCGAAAATGATTTCGGACTGCCGACAGACGATTGCGGAGCGCAATCAAAGAACTGGGAGGCGCAAGCTGCCACATCGCGGCGGGAATGCAAGCCGGCGGCGGGGGTGGCGGCGGGGGCCGCTTAATCCCAAAGTGTTAAATGGACTCTTCGGCCCCGCCGCCGGTTGACTGTGGCCCCGCGCGGGAGGAGGTTGCTCCCCGATCCACCCCGCCTGCGCGCGCCTTCCGCGCCTCATTCCCATGTCCCAAGCCACGCCGGAACCACCCGCCTCTCCTGAGGAGACCAAGTCGGTCATTGATATGTCGAAGATGAGCGAGGGGCAGCGGGCCGCGCTCCAGGTCACCGAGGCGGCGCGCGAGTCGCATGACGACCTCAGCTTTGTCGCCCATCTCTTCATGGGCCGCTGGCGGCCGGACAAGATCGCCCCGCTCACGGCCGTCGATGCCGAGGAGAAGATCCGGGCGGACAAGTTCCTCGCGGAACTCGCGGCGTTCCTGCGCGCGAAGGTCGACGGCGACCTGATCGACCGCATCGGGGAGATCCCGGACGAGGTCATGGCCGGCTTGGCGCGGCTCGGCTGCTATGGCATCAAGGTCCCGCCGCAATACGGCGGGCTTGGCTTCTCGCAGACCACCTACTGCCGGGCCTGCCAGCTGATCGCCAGCCATTGCACGAACACCTTCGCCCATCTTTCCATCCACCAGTCGGTCGGCGTGCCCCAGCCGCTGATGCTGTTCGGCACGGAGGAGCAGAAACGGAAGTTCCTGCCGCGCGTCGCGGCGGGGGAGATCTCAGCCTTCGCGCTCACCGAGGCGGGCGTCGGCTCCGATCCGGCGCGCATGACCACGCGGGCCGTGCCGACGGAGGACGGCGAGGATTTCCTGATCACCGGCGAGAAACTCTGGTGCTCCAACGGCACGCGCGCCGGCCTGCTCATCGTCGCCGCGCAGACGCCCCCGAAGCTGGTCGACGGCAAGCCGCGCACCCAGATCACCACCTTTGTCGTCGAGGCGAAGGCCCCGGGAGTCGAGGTTCTCCACCGCAGCCAGTTCATGGGCCACCGGGCGATCTACAACGGCGTGATGCGCTTCACCAACGTCCGCGTGCCCCGGGCCAACATCGTCGGGGGCGAGGGCCGCGGCCTCAAGGTCGCGCTCACGACGCTCAACGCCGGCCGGCTCTCCATCCCGGCGGCCAGCATCGGCGTGACCAAGCGCTGCCTGCAGATCGCACGCGAGTGGGGGGCGGTCCGCATCCAGTGGGGCGTGCCGATCGGGCAGCACGCGGCCGTCGCGGAGAAAATTCGCCGCATCGCGGCGCACGCCTTCGCGATGGAGGCCATGCTCACCACGACCTGCCGCATCGTCGACCGGGACAAGAAAGCCGATATCCGCCTCGAGGCCGCCATGTGCAAGATGTGGGGCACCGAGAAGGCCTGGATGTGCCTCGACGACCTGATGCAGATCCGCGGCGGCCGCGGCTACGAGACCGAGCAGTCGCTCCTCGCCCGCGGGGAGAAGCCCTATCCCGTCGAGCGCCTGATGCGCGACAACCGCGTCACGACCATTTTCGAGGGCTCGTCCGAGATCATGCGGCTCTTCATCATGCGTGAGGCCCTCGACCCACATCTGAAGGTCGCCGGCATCGCCCTCAACTCCGAACGCCCCTGGGGCGAGCGGATCAAGAGCGCCATCCGCTCCGCCGGCTTCTATCTCTTCTGGTATCCGCAACAGTGGCTGCCCGTCTTTGGCGCCGCGCCGGAGGGGATGCACCCGCGCCTCGCGGATCACCTGGGCGAGGTGGCGTCTTTGAGCCGCCGGATGGCCCGCACGCTATTCCACCAGATGGTGCTCCACGGGGTGAAGCTGGAGAAACGACAGGTGCAGCTCGCCCGCCTCGCGGACATCGGCACCGACCTCTTCGCCATCGCCGCCGCCTGCGTCTATGCGCAAAAGCTGCTCCAGGACGGCGAAGCCGAGGGCAAGGTCCTCATGCTGGTGGACGATTTCCGGGCCCAGGCACTCATCCGCGTGGAGCAGAATTTCCGGGGGATCGGGCACAACGCCGACCAGCACGGCTACGACCTCGCCCAGCAGGTGCTTGCCGGCGAACACCAATGGGTAGAACGTGGCATTGTCTAAGGCGGAGCGCGCCGACAGGTTTCCCTCCGCCCGCCTGATATCCCCATGCAGAAGATTCTCGTCATCGCGGAACAAGACCAGGGCCAGCTCAAGCTGGCGAGTTTCTCGGCCGCCGGTTTCGCCGCCCAGGTCAGCGCCGGCCGCGGCGGATCCTTCGACATCCTGCTGCTCGGTTCCGGGCTCGGCGCCGCGGCCGAGGCGCTCCGCCATGCGGGGGCGGCGGCCGTCCTTTGCGCCGACCATCCCGATCTGGCTCATCCGCTGGCCGACCGTTACGCGCAGGTGATTGCCGACACGGTCCGCGCCCGCGGCGCCACGCTGGTGGTCGCCGCGACCTCCACTTTCAGCAAGGACATCCTCCCGCGGGCGGCGGCGCTGCTCGACGCCGGGATGCTCAGCGACGTCATCGGGGTGGAAGCCGGGGCCGCCGGCCTCACGTTCCGCCGCGTGATGTTCGCCGGCAACGTGGTCGCCACCGTGCAGCTGGACGGCGACATCAAGTTCGTCGCGGTGCGCAGTTCGGCCTTTGCCGCCCCGGCTCCGACGGCCGCCCCATCGCCCGTCGAAGCCGTGGCCGTGGACGCCGCCAAGCTGCCCCGCCTGGCCACTTTCCTCGGCCGCGAGACGAAGGCCAGCGCCCGGCCTGACGCCACAGAGGCGCGGATCATCGTGTCCGGCGGCCGGGCGCTCAAGAACACCGAGGATTTCGAGCGCCTCGTGGGCGGCCTCGCGGACGTGCTGGGCGCGGCCGTCGGCTCCTCGCGCGCACTGGTCGATGCCGGTATCACGGCCAATTCTCTGCAGATCGGGCAGACCGGCAAGATCGTGGCGCCCGACCTCTATATTGCCGTCGGGATTTCCGGCGCCATCCAGCACATGGCCGGCATGAAGGACACGAAGGTGATCGCCGCCATCAACAAGGACGCCGAGGCCCCCATTTTCGAGGTCGCCGACTACGGGCTCGTGGCCGACGTCTACGAGGCCGTGCCCGAATTGATCCAGAAACTGCGCCAGTGACCCCGACCCGCGAGACCTTCGGGAACATTCCCCTGTCCTCCCAGCTTGCGTTCTACGGGCTGGCGATGGTCGCCATGGGGATTTTCTGCTGGGGGGTCTGGCGCCGCTGGAAACTCTGGCGGCTGGGCACGCCAATCGCCTTCCGCGAGCTGATCAGCGGCAACCTGGCCGCGGTCTGGAAAAAAATCCGCCCGGGCGCGCGGCGGGTGGTGGTCGACGCCGGCGCGCAGCAACGCGTGCGCGGGCACGGCCTCGGCACCGTGGCGCATGTCAGCCTCTACGTCGGCTTCATGGCCCTGCTGGCCGGCACGACGCTGCTCGAGGCCGACAACATTCTTTCCCACGTCTCCGGGGCGCTGAAGTTTCATCGCGGCCTTTACTACGTTATCTACGAATACACGCTGGATGTGCTTGGGCTGGCGTTCCTGGCCGGCACGCTGTTCTTCTGCTGGCGCCGGCTGCGCCGGCCGGCCGCGCTGGGTCACCGGCCGACCGACTGGTATGTGCTCGTGTCCTTCCTCGCAATCGGGGTGACCGGCTATCTCGTCGAGGCGCTGCGCATCCTCTGGTCGCAGCCGACCGGGATCACGGCGCACTGCTCGCCGGTCGGACTCTGGCTCGCCGGCATTTTCGACGGCCTCACCGTGAGCGCAACGCGCCGCGCGCACTTCGCCGTCTGGTGGATCCACTCCTTCCTCGTCTTCGGCTTCATCGCCTCGATCCCCTTCACGCGGCTCTTCCATTTCATCGCCGGGCCCATGAACATTTTCCTGGCGGCGCCCAGCCTCGGTCAGCTGGCGCCTGTGACGATGGAAGAAGTCGAGCAAACCGGCCGGGTCGGCCCGAGCGACATCCGCCATTTCTCACGGCAGCAGCTCCTCAGTCTCGATGCCTGCATGGAGTGCGGCCGCTGCGAGGAGGTCTGCCCGGCCTTCGCCACGGCCAAGCCCCTTTCGCCCAAGCGCGTGGTGCAGGACCTCAAGGGCCTCATGGAGGCCACCGGCGCGGCGCTCGCGGCCGGCAAGACGGAGGGGCCGGCGCTCCACGAGACCACCATTGCCGCCGAAACGCTCTGGAGCTGCACGGCCTGCAGCGCCTGCGTGAACGTCTGCCCCGTCCGCATCGACCAACTGGCCCTGATCATCGGCCTGCGCCGGCATCTGGTCGCCGAAGGCGGACTTAGCGGCACCGCCGCCACGGCCTTGCGCCGGATGCAGTCCAACGGTAATCCTTGGGGCCTGCCCCCCGTCGAGCGCGCCAACTGGCGTGACGGCCTCGCGGCAAAATCCTGACATGAGCACTCCCGCCGCCCCGACCTGCCAGGAAAATCCCTCCTTCGAAATCCTCTACTGGGTCGGCTGCGCCGCGGCCTACGACCGCCGCGCCCAGCGCATTGCCCGGGCGATGGTCCGGCTGCTCCAGCACGCCAAGGTCAATTTCGCGATCCTGGGAAAGGAGGAGAAATGCACCGGAGACTCCGCGCGCCGGCTCGGCGACGAGTTTCTCTTCCAGGAACTCGCCACCGCCAACATCGCCACGCTCGCGAAATACAACGTGAAGCGCATCGTCGCCCACTGCCCGCACTGTGTGAACGCGCTGCTCAAGGACTATGCGCAGTTCGGCGGCAGCTACGAGGTCGTGCACCACAGCCAGTTGCTCGCCGACTTGATCCGCGCGGGCCGGCTGCCGGCCTTTCCCGGGGTCGCGGCCGGTCCGGGGGGCGCCGTCACCTACCACGACCCGTGCTACCTCGCCCGCGTGAACGGCATCCACGAGGCGCCGCGCGAAGTGCTTCAGGCCGCCCTGGGTGGTGCGTCGCTCTGCGAGATGAAGCGCAACCGCGCCGGCACCTCCTGCTGCGGCGCCGGCGGCGGGCGCATGTGGATGGAGGAAAATCCGCAGCAGCGCGTGTCGACCGAGCGGGCCAAGGAGGCCCTCGCCACGGGTGCGAAAACCGTCGCGACCGGCTGTCCGTTCTGCCTCACGATGATGGCCGACGGCGTCGCGGCCAACGGCGCCGAGACCCGCGTTTTGGACCTGGCCGAACTGCTCGTCGAACGACTCGGCCTCTGACCCGCATTTTTCCAGAACCGGAAAACTCCAACCTCCCCTCCGATGGCCGATCAAAAAGAACTCCCTGCGCACCTGACCGGTGGAGTTTTTCTGCTCGCCGAGACCAAAACCGAGCACGTTTTCACGCCGGAGGACTTGTCCGGCGAGGAACGCGAGATGGCGGCGACAGCGGAAAAATTCATGGACAAGGAAGTCTTTCCGCGGCTCGAGGCGCTCGAGCAGCAGGAAGAGGGGCTGGCGTTGAAAATTTTCCGTCAGGCGGGCGAGCTCGGCCTGCTCGGCCTGGAGGTGCCCGAGGAACATAACGGTCTCGGGGTCGGCAAGGTCGCGGCCCTCGGGGTTGCGGAACAATTGAACCGGCTCGGGGGGTTCGGGATCACCTGCGGGGCGCACAGCGGCATCGGCACGTGCCCGATCACCTATTTCGGGACCAGCGCGCAGAAGGCGAAATACCTCCCGCGGCTCGCCACCGGCGAGACAATGGCGGCCTATTGCCTGAGCGAGGCCGGCTCCGGTTCCGATGCCCTCGGCCTCAAGACCAGGGCGGTGCTCTCCGCCGACAAGACCCACTATGTCCTCAACGGCGCGAAAATGTGGATCACCAACGCCGCGTGGGCTGGGGTCTTCATTGTCTTCGCCAAGGTGGACGGCGAGCACGTCACCGCCTTCATCGTCGAAAGCACCTTTCCCGGTGTCACCACCGGCCGCGAGGAGCACAAGCTCGGCCTGAAAACCTCCTCCACCCGGCGCGTCATCCTCGAGGACGCGCGGGTGCCGGCGGAAAACCTGCTGGGCGAAATCGGCAAGGGCGCCTACATCGCTTTGAACATCCTCAACCTCGGCCGGTTCGCGCTAGGGGCGAGCACGCTGGGCGCCGCCAAGGATCTTCTGCGCGGCGCCGTGAAGTATGCCGGCGAACGCCAGCAGTTCGGGCGGCCCATCGCCTCCTTCGGCCTGATCCGGCACAAGCTGGGAGAAATGGCCGCGCGCATCCACGCCCTCGAAAGCGCGGCCTACCGCACCGCCCGGCAGCTGGACGAGGTCAAGGCCACCGGCGATGTCATCTATGCAACCAAGGCCGGGTTCCCGCGCTTCATCGAGGAATTCGCCCTCGAGTGCTCCGTGGTGAAGGTCGCGGGCAGCGAGATCCTCACCTTTGTGGCCGACGAGGCCCTGCAGATCCACGGGGGCTACGGCTTCACCGAGGAGTTCGCTCCCGCTCGCGGCACACGCGACGCGCGCATCAACCGCATCTTCGAGGGCACGAACGAAATCAACCGCCTCTTCATTCCCGTCAACCTGCTCCGCCGCGCCCAGCGCGGCCGGCTCGAGCTGAAGGCGGCGACCGCCGCCGCGCTCACCGCCGCCCCGGCGGCCGCCGGGACGGACGATCTGGACTCCGCCCGCCGGGCTTTGGGTTGCGCCAAGCAGGCCCTGCTCCTTCTCCTTGACTGTGCGCACCGGCAGTTCGGCGAGCAACTTGGTCGCGAGCAGGAGATCCTCGCCGTGCTGAGCGATATCGTGATCGACCTTTTCCTCAGCGAGAGCGCCGTGCTGCGCGCGCTCAAGCTCCGGGGCCGCGGGCCCAACGCCGCGACGCACGCCGACCTCGCGCTGATCTTCGTCAACGACAGTCTGGCCCGCATGGAAAATCGCGCCCGGGATGCGCTCGCTGCGCTGGACGGGGACGGCGACAGCCGGCGGCAACTCGACCTCATCCGACCGCTGCTCCACTGGACGCCGCTCAACGCCATCGCCCTGCGCCGCCGCATCGCCGACCGCCTCGGCACCGTCGGTAGTTATCCCGCCCTCATTGCGATGAAATGAGGCCGGACCCCTTTACCCCATGAGTAAGACACCCGCCAAGCCGACCTTTCGCTGGGAGGATCCGTTCCTCTTGGAGGAGCAATTGACCGAAGAGGAGCGTATGGTGCGCGATTCCGCCCGGAATTACTGCCAGGACAAACTCATGCCCGGCATCGTCGCGGCCAACCGCCACGAGCATTTCGACCGCGAGATCCTGAACCAGCTCGGCGAACTCGGCCTGCTCGGCTCGACCATCGAGGGCTACGGCTGCGCGGGCGTGAACTATGTGAGCTACGGCCTCATTGCCCGCGAGGTCGAGCGCGTCGACTCCGCCTACCGCTCCGTGATGAGCGTGCAGTCGTCGCTCGTGATGTTTCCCCTCCACGCCTACGGCTCGGAGGAGCAGCGCAAGAAATTCCTGCCGCGCCTCGCGACCGGCGAGTTCGTCGGCTGCTTCGGCCTGACCGAGCCGAACGCCGGGTCCGACCCGGGCAGCATGACGACCCGCGCGCGCAAGGTCGCCGGCGGCTACGTGCTCAGCGGCACCAAGACCTGGATCACCAACTCGCCCATCGCTGATGTGTTTATCGTGTGGGCCAAGGACGACGCGGGGGAGGTTCGCGGCTTCATTCTCGAGAAGGGCATGCCGGGTCTTACCAGCCCGAAGATCGAGGGAAAATTTTCCCTGCGCGCCTCGCCCACCGGCATGATCGTGATGGAGGACGTCGCCGTGCCGGAAGAAAACCTGCTGCCGAATGTCACGGGCCTGAAGGGTCCGCTCGGCTGCCTGACGAAGGCGCGCTACGGCATCGCGTGGGGCACGCTCGGCGCCGCGGAATTCTGCTGGCACGCCGCGCGCCAATACACGCTCGACCGCAAACAATTCGGCCGCCCCCTCGCCGCCAACCAGCTCATCCAACTCAAGCTGGCCAACATGCAGACCGAGATCGCGCTCGGCCTGCAAAGCGTGCTGCGCGTCGGCCGCCTGATGGACGAGGGCAAGTGCACGCCGGAGATGGTCTCGCTCGTGAAGCGCAACTCCTGCGGCAAGGCGCTGGAAATTGCACGGCTCGCCCGGGACATGCACGGCGGCAACGGCATCGCCGACGAATACCATGTCATCCGGCATGTCATGAACCTCGAGGCCGTGAACACCTACGAGGGCACGCACGACATTCACGCCCTGATCCTGGGCCGCGCGCAGACGGGCCTGCAGGCCTTCGGCCCGGACGCCTAGCTAGAGGACCTTGGCTTCGTCGCGGAGCTTGGCGATAAGTTCGTCCACGGTCTTGACCCGTATGCCGGCCTTGCGGCCGGGCGGACGCTCCAGCTTGAGCACGCGGGTGCGGCTGGCGGCGACGACCCCGAGGGCCTCGGGGGTGATTGTCTCCAGCGGCTTTTTCTTCGCCTTCATGATGCCGGGGAGCGACACATAGCGCGGTTCGTTCAGGCGGAGATCGGCGGTGAGGATGGCGGGAAGGGTAACGGTCACCTGCTCGATGCCTGCGTCGGTCTCGCGGCTGCAGCGCGCGGTGGTCCTGCCGGCGTCCAGCTCGAGCTTGGAAACAAAGGTGACCTGGCCCACGCCGAGCAGGCCGGCGAGCATCTGACCCGCCTGGCTGGAGTCGTCGTCGATGGCCTGCTTGCCCATGAGCACGAGCGTCGGCTGCTCCTTCCGGTAAACGGCGGCGAGGAGCTTGGCGATGCCGAGCGAGTCGAGCGACGCGCCCGATTGCACGAGAATCGCCCGGTCGGCTCCCATGGCGAGGCCCGTGCGCAGTTGTTCGGCGCATTCCTCCCCGCCGATGGTCACGACAACGATCTCCCCTGCGCCCGACTTTTCCCGCAGGCGCAGTGCCTCCTCAAGGGCGATGGAGTCGAACGGGTTCACGGAAAACTTTACCCCGTCGGTTTCAATGCCGGCCCCATCGGCGCGCACCCGGATCCGGCTGTCGGAATCAGGGACTCGTTTTAAGGGAACTAGGATTTTCATGCAGATAAAAGGTCGACGGATCCGGGGAGCATGTGGGCCGATATACCCTTGGCGCCCGGATCCGGATGAAAGCCAAATGCTAGGGGGGTGCCGGGCCAGCGCAACCGTGAAGCAGGTGGGTTCGTGCGCCAGAAACTCCAGCGGCCGGTCTTCGGGCCCTTGGCGAATCTCCGACGAAGCCGCGAACCTGGCGGCGGCGGTGGGCAAGGTTTACCAGCCGCCCAGTCACCTCAACCCGCTTCCCCGATCGGCACGCGGGCTTCGCGGGTGAAATAGGTCGGGTTGGCACCCAGTCGGGTGGCGATTGATCCGCGCACCCAGGCGGACCTTCAGCCGGCGACTCACCGCGGTTTCGCGGCGAAAGTGGTGCAGGTGTTCTTCATTCCGAAGGAGCGGGGCAACCGGCCTTACGCGGGCTGGTAACTGGCGATCACCGGCACGTCGGCGGGCGCGAGATCGTACGTCAGCAGTTCGCCAGGTGGGACCCAGGCGAGGGCGACGTGCTCATGCGCGTGGGGCTCGGGTGAATCCGCGGCCAGCACGCAGACGTAGGGGATCATCTCGATGACGACGCGGCCGTAGTCGAAGGGGAAGCGCGGCAGTGCGCGGGTGAGGACGACGTTGCAGCCGAGCTCCTCGCGGATTTCGCGGACGATGGCGGCGGCGGGATCCTCGCCCGGCTCGACCTTGCCGCCGGGAAATTCCCATTTGAGCGGGAGGTGCTTGTCCACCGGGCGCCGGGCGAGCAGGAGGCGGCCGTCACGCTCGATCAACGCACAGACGACAGGGACGGGAGGGGCTTGGGTCACGGCGTGCTGTTGAACAGGGAGTTGCAGGGAGCTGCAACTTTTTCCCGGCAGCCGGGTTCTTGGAATATGAAAACTTTCCTGAAAATCTCCCTCATTGTGGTGCTGTCGCTGCTGGCGCTCAAGTTTCTCCCGCTGGTCCTGGTCGGCGCCATCGCCGGCCTGTTGATCGCCGCGGTGCTCGGCGTGGTTGGGGTCTCGCTCCTTGCCGCGTTGCTGGCAGCCCTGCTCGCGGTGGCTCTCGGACTCGCCTTCGCGCTTTCGCCCATCTGGATCCCGGTCCTGATTGTGATGGGCGCCATCAGCCTCTACAAGAAACTCGGCGACACGCCGGCGGCGCCCCCGGTCATCGCGGCCTGAAAATTATATCGGCCTCCTTGCCTCCGCCCGGGGCGCCTGCTTGAATCCGCGGCATGGCGTCCCAGCCGGATCAGAAAAACGAGTTCGTCTCCCGCATCAGCCTCGTTGGCCGCAGCCACGGGGCGGTGAAGTCCCTGGGCGGATTCAAGAAGCAGCACCACACGGTGCCGGATGCGGTCAATGCCGCGACCGCGGCGTTCCTTGGGAAACTTTGCGCCGGCGAACTCGCGGCCGAGGGTGAAAAATATTACCAGCGGGCCAAGCAGGCGTTCGGCTACAAGCGCACGGACCTGGCGCTGGAGGTGACGGGCCCGGCGGCCGTGCTGACCGCGAAGGATTTCACGCTGGAGCTGGCCTATGCCTTGGAGCGGGAAAACCCGGCGAGCTACCGCCTGACCCGCACCCTGCACAGCCTCCGCAACGGAGCGCTGGTGGACTTGCCCGAGTTTGATGAGCTGTTTGCGGCGATGTGCACGAGCGTGGTTTTCGGCCTGACCAAAGGGGCGAAAGTCGAGGCGGTGATCGATGAGGTCGAGGCGCGGCGCGGGGCGGGCGGGCTCACGGTCACCTATCCGTCGGACTGCCGACATTGCATTCTGGCGGTGTCGGGGGTGGATGCCGAGGTGGTGTGCGACGGCGCGACGCTGGAAATGCGCTTCCCGCGCGCCGGTTCACCGCAGGAGTTGGTCGCCGCCTTTGCGGCGGTGCGGTCGGCCTTTGCGTTGGCGAAAAATCCCGTGCTGGCGGGATTGCTCTAATGAAAAGCGGCGGTCCGGGGAGGAACGCCGCTGGGAAATGAGGACGATATGGGCTGCCGTTACTTGATCATGTCGGCAACGAAGGCCCGCTCCTCGGTGAGCTCCTTGTTCGTCGTCGCGATCTTGGATTTCGCGAAGTCGTCCATCGCGTAGGTGGTGATGACCTCGTAGCTGCCGGGCGTCGTGGTGCGCACGGGCATGCCGGCCCAGACGTTGGCGTCGAAGCCGTAGCGGCCCTCGCTCTTCACGGCAACGGAGTGGATGGCGCCGGGCGTGACCAGCGAACGGACGTGGTCGACCAGGGCGTTGGCGGCGGAGGCGGCGGAGGAGAGGCCGCGGGCGGCGATGATGGCGGCGCCGCGCTTGCCGACGGTCTCGCAGAACGGACCCTGCAGCCAGGCGGTGTCGGTGATGACGGAGGTGGCCGGCTGGCCATTGATCGTGGCGTGGGCGAAGGCCGGGAACATGGTCGGGCTGTGGTTGCCGTAGATGAAGAGGTCCTTCACCGCGGTGAGATCGACGCCGGCCTTTTGCGCCAGCTGGGTCTGGGCGCGGTTCTGGTCCAGACGGACCATGGCGGTGAAGCGCTCGGGCGGGAGGCGCTTGGCCTGCGAGGCGGCGATCATGCAGTTCGTGTTGGCGGGGTTGCCGACGACCGCCACGCGTGCGTCAGCGGCGGCGACAGCGTCGATGACCTGGCCCTGGCCGATGAAGATCTTGCCGTTATCCTTGAGCAGGTCGGCGCGCTCCATGCCGGGACCACGCGGCTTGGCGCCGACGAGCAGGCACCAGTTGGCGTCCTTGAAGCCGACAGCCGCATCGGAGGTTTGGACGATGCCCTTGAGCAGCGGGAAGGCGCAGTCGTCGAGTTCCATCGCGACGCCCTCGAGGGCCTTCAGGGCCTTCTCGATCGGCGCCTCGATCAGCTGGAGGATGACGGGCTGGTCGGGTCCGAACATCGCGCCGGAGGCGATGCGGAAAAGCAGGGAGTAACCAATCTGGCCGGCGGCGCCGGTAACTGCGACACGGATGGGGGTCTTCATAGAGAGGGGCAGGTTAGGGCTTCGTGCGCGCAAATCGACGTGAAATTTTATTCAGGCCGTTAAATCAGCCGGTGTTTCCAGTGCGGAAAGGCCAGCTGCTAGACGGTTACTTGAACCGCGGGGCGAGGGCCGCGTGGATTTCGCGCACGAGTTGCTCCGTGGTCGGCCAGTCGATGCAGGCATCGGTGATGGAGACGCCGTAGCGGAGTTTCTCCTTCGGCTGGGGAAAGGCCTGGTTGCCGGCGGCAAGGTTACTCTCGATCATGGCGCCCATGATCGAGGTGCTGCCGGCGGCGATTTGCCCGAGCAGTTCGCGCATCACCTCGGGCTGGCGCTCAGGCTGCTTGGCGGAATTGTCGTGCGAGCAGTCGACGAGGATGGACTTGATCAGGCCGGCCTTCACCAGGAGCTGTTCGGTCTGGGCGATGTGCGCCGGGGAGTAATTTGGGCCGGTGGCGCCACCGCGAAGGACGACATGGCAGTCGGGGTTGCCGCGGGTTACGATCGCCGAGGCCGAGCCGTCGAGATTGATGCCGAGGAAGGTGTGCGGCTGCGCGGCGGCCTTGATGGCGTTGATGGCCGTCGCGATGGAGCCGTCGGTGCCGTTCTTGAAACCGAGCGGCATCGAGAGGCCCGAGGCCATCTGCCGGTGTGTTTGCGATTCCGCGGTGCGCGCGCCGATGGCCGACCAGCAGATGAGGTCGGCGATGTATTGCGGCGTGATGGGATCGAGCAGCTCGGTGGCGGTTGGCAGGCCGAGGTCGAGCATGTCGCGCAGGAAAGTCCGGGCGAGCCGCAGGCCTGCGGCAATGTCGTGTGAGCCGTCAAGGTGCGGGTCCATGACGAGACCCTTCCATCCGACGGTCGTGCGGGGTTTTTCGAAATAGACGCGCATCACGATCATCACGCGGTCCTGCACCTCGCGGGCGAGGGCCGCCAGCCGGCGGGCGTAGTCGCGGCCGGCCTCGAGGTCATGGATGGAGCAGGGGCCGACGATCAGGAGGAAACGTTTGTTGTCGGTGAAGATGACCCGGTGGATGTCACGCCGCGCACGGGTGACGAATTCGGCCTGGGCCTCGGTTTTGGGAAGTTCGGCCAGCAACGCCGCCGGGGAGGGCAGGGCGCGGGTCTCGACGACATTGATGTCGGAAGTTCGCTGCATGAAGGCTCAGCTTGCGCTGGCGGGTGGCACTGGATCAAGTCCCGGCTGTGTGCTATGAATTTGGGCAAAGAAAAGGCCGGTCGCCTACCCCTAAGCGACCGGCCATTGCTTTCTTAGTTACCCCAAAACTCCCCGCTAGGCGGGGAGAAGTGTTATCTAACTGACCTATATCTACTCCGTTCGTTCCTTCCGTCAACCAGAAGAACATAAGATTATCAAATCCTGTGCTAAATAACTAAATTTGATATATTTAGGATATATATTATTTTGATTTAGACAATTTATGCGCATCCACCTCTATCGCCCCGCGGCTCTGCTAAACGTCACTGGAGACGACGCGGGGACCTTTTTGCAGGGCCAATTCACCAATGATTTGCGACAAGACACGGGGGCGGCGGTGTATGGGCTTTGGCTCACCCAGAAAGGCAAGGTTCTGGCTGATTCATGTGTGCTCAAGCTGGCGGAAAACAAATTCCAGGTGGTGAGCCTCAATTCGCCGGTGACGGTCATTCAGCCAAGGCTTGAGGGATACATTGTCGCGGATGACGTGACGTTAACCGATCAAACATCACAGGCTCACGGTCTGGCTGTAGCTGGTTTGCGCAGCGGCGAAATGCTCCAAAAGGTGCTGGGCGGGACGCCGGGTCCGGGGCGGTTCATCAAAAGTGGGGACAGGTTGGCTTTCGCCGGACACCGGTTGCGCGGGGAAAATTACGAGCTCATCGGTCCTGAAAGCATCATCACCGACACTAGGCGGAAATTGATCGCGTTGGGCGGTCGTGAGGCGGACAGCGGAGAAATGGAGTTTGCCCGTATCATGGATGCGATGCCCTCGATCCCGCAGGATCTTGGCCCGGCCGACCTGCCGAATGAAGGCGGCCTGGAAGATGCGGCCATTTCGTTCACGAAAGGCTGCTACCTGGGGCAGGAAGTGATGGCCCGGTTGAAAACCCTGGGGCAGATTCGCCGCCGCTTGCAGGTGGTCCAAGGCGCCGGCGCGCCGCCGCCCTTGGCGCCGCTTTATCAGGGTGAAAAAAAGGTCGGGCAAATCCGTTCGGTTGCGACCCGGGGGAACGAATTTGTCGCGCTGGCCATGCTTTCCTTGGTCAATCTTGACCCGGCGGCGGGCCTTAGTCTGGCGCCGGATGCCGCCGCGACGGTCAAACTCATTTCCCGTGGATGAGCTGACCAAACTCACCGGATTATGCGCCAAGCTCGGGGCCGCCCCGGCCCAGGCGGAGGCCATGGCCCGGCAACTGATCAAGCGCGCTGACCAGCTCTCGGCGGAGCGCAGCCAAGCGCGCGAGGAGACGATGGCCTATTTGCTCCGACTAGTGGTGCAGGGGCGGAGCGGGGAGGTGCCGCCGGAATTCCAGCCACCGAAGACTCCGGGCCCAAGCTAGAGCATGACCGCCAGGTTGGCGAAGTAATCGTCCACCCAGCGGTGCAGGGCCAGGAAGTAAATCAACGCGGCGATGGCCAACATCGGGCCAAAGGGCACCTCGAGGCCGAAGCCCAATGGGGCCGGAGAAGCTGCACCGGGCGCGGCCGGCGCTGGCGGCCGGCCGTTGATTTTCCGCCAGAGCACGGCGACGGCAAACCAAACGCAGCCCACCACGGCGCCGCCGAACACGGCGAACACCGCGCCCTTCCAGCCGATGAAGGCGCCGATCGCGCCGAGGAATTTCACATCGCCGAAGCCCATGGCCTCCTTCTTGAGCACCACTTCCGCGAGCAGGGCGATCCACAGCACCAGCGCGGAGCCGATCATCAGGCCGAGCCCGGCATCAACCGACGAGCGGATGCTCGCAATCAAGAATATCTCGTGCTGGTGCCCGTGCAGGGCGGGCAACACCAGCGACAGCAGCACACCGGTCAACGCCCCGCCGATGGTGAAGACGTCGGGGATGATCATGTGGTCAAGATCGATGAAGGTCGCGCAGATTAAGATGGAGCAGAACACCATCCCGGCGACGGCCTTGCCGGCCGGGAAGAGCAGCCAGCACCCGAGAAACAAGGCCGCCGTCAGCAACTCGATCGCCGGATAACGAAAACTGAAGGGCCGGCCGCAGCAGCGGGCCCGGCCGCGCAGGATGAGCCAGCTGAGCACGGGCAGGTTGTCATACCAGGCGATAGGCTGGCCGCAGCCGCAGTGGGAACCGGGCCGGACGATGGACTCGCTCTTCGGGATGCGATAGATGCAGACGTTGAGAAAGCTCCCGATGCACGCACCGAAAATGGCCGCGGCAAGCGGAAAGAACCAGGGCAGAAGCCGGTTGATTTCGATGAATGATTCCATGTTCAGGCAGAGAGGAGGGCGGCACGCGCGGCGTCCTGCATGACGGACACCGGCACTGCGGCGCCCGTCCAGAATTCGAGCGAGCGGGCGCCTTGGTGCACCAGCATGGAGAGTCCGTTGGCGGTGGCGATGCCAAGTACCGCCGCCTGCCGGAGCAGCGCGGTCTGGGGCGGGCGGTAAATCATGTCGTAGACGCTGGCCGGTTTCGGGATTTTTTTCAGGTCAAGAGGGGCGGCATCGTCCGGATTCAATCCGAGAGAGGTGGCGTTGAGCACGACGGCGCTGGTGGGCAGTGCGGCGGGCGGCTTCGCGAGATCGAAACCTTGGAGCGCGGTTTCACCTGTGAGCATCTGCAAGTCGGCCAGCAGCGAGGCGAGGGTGGCGGCGGTGCGGTTGCCGATCCAGAGCGATGCGCAACGGAGGCGCAGGCACTCGACCGCGGCGGCCCGCGCCGCCCCGCCGGCGCCAAGCAGGATGACGTTGGCCCCGCCCAGTTCGAGGCCGAGATCCTGGCGCAGCGCGGCGGACAGGCCGGCGCAGTCGGTATTCGCGCCGCGCCAGCCGGTGTCGGTGCGGATGAGGGTGTTCGCGGCGCCGGCGGCGCGCACGAAGGCATCGCTGGCCACGAGGTGCTCCACCGCCAGGGTCTTGTGTGGCACGGTCAGGTTGAGGCCGCAGAAATTCTTCGCGTGGAAAAGCGCGAGCGCGCGCGGCAGATCCTCCGGGGCGATGTCGAACTTGAAGTAGTGCCAGTCCCGGAACCTCGGCTGCGTGCGGGCCAGCTCCGCCAGCGCGGCGTTGTGGATGGCCGGGCTGAGCGAGTGGGCGACGGGCCGGCCGATGACGGCGAGCGCCGGGCCGGCGAAAGACCACGACTCAAGGTCGGCAAGGGTGTGGATGGGCTCGGCGGCGCTCATGGGCGGCGGGAGCAAAGCCAAGTTAAGCGGGGAGAACGAGCCCGATTTTTTTGCCGGGGCTTCAGGGCTGCGCGTGGCGCTCGTAGGTCGACTCAAATTCCGCGACAAAGCCGGCGAACAACCGGGCGAGCCCGGATTCGTGGGCGGCGTTGTAATGATTGGCGAGGTTCCGGCAGCAGCGGCACAGCACCTCGCGCACCGGCGTGGGGGCCAGGTCGGAGACGGAGGCGTGGCCGCTGTTTTTCCGCAGGAGAATGAAGACCTCGCCGGCGCTCAGGAACACCCCGGCGTTGAAGGGATCGATGAAAAACGGCACGCTTTCGTCATAGCAGCCGACCATGAAATGTCCGGGCAGGGCGACCGCCTCGAGCTGGAGCCCGACACGCTCCGCGACGAGCAGGTAGACAATGGAAAGGGAAATCGGGATGCCCTTGCGCCGCGCGAGCACCTGGTCGAGGTAGCTGTTGAGCGGGTCCGTATAGTTGTCGGCGTTGCCGTGCAGGCCGAATTCATGGAAGAGCACCCGGTTGAGCACGCGGCATTTTTCCCGGGCGGTCGCCGGCTCGGCGATGAGCTCGCGGCAGCGCGTGGCCAGGGCGTCGAGCTGCGTGCAGCAGGCCCCGACGTCGAGGTCGGGATTGACCGTGCGGCTGAGCAGCAACGCGCCGGTCTCCAGTTCGTAGTTGAGCGAGCGGATGAAGCTCCGGAACTCGCCGACCGGGTCGGAGAAATGCAGTTCGCGCAGGAACCAGGCGGCGTGCAGCGCGAGCATCCGGTTGGGCTGGTGGATGAGATCCCGGAGCAGGACCACGCTTTCGCGGCCGTGGCGGGCAAGTTCACCGAGGAGGGCCGTCCGCACGACCGGGGAAGGATCGTCCAGCAGCTCCGTCAGGGCTTGGCGCTGGGCGATCGTGAATTTCTTCGCTTCCACGGAGCAGCAGCCAAGGCGGTTCCGGGGGCAGCGCAACGCGGAAAGTTTTTCCGCGGAAAAAATTAAGCTGGAATTCCGCGCGCTATTCGCGCGGGCCGTAGAGTGCGGTGCCCACCCGCACCAGCGTGCTGCCTTCGGTCACCGCCGTCTCCAGGTCGCCGGTCATGCCCATGGACAGCACGCGCAGCGGGGCGCCGAGGCGGGCCGTGAGTCCTTCGCGGATGGCGCGGAGGCTGGCGAAGGTGCGTTGCGCCACCGCGGGATCGGGGGACAGGGGGGCAATGGTCATGAGGCCGTCGACCTGCAAGTGTGGCCGGGCCAAGGCGAACTCCAGCAGGCGCGGGGCGATGGCCGGCTCGGCACCGAACTTCGCCGGGTCGTTGCCGGCGTTGATCTGGAGCAGCACGGGCATTTTTTTGCCGAGTTCGCCCGCCGCCCGATCGAGCGCGGTCAGCAGCTTCTCGCTGTCAACGCTCTGGATCCGGTCGAAATGGACGACGGCGAGTTTGGCCTTGTTCGATTGGAGGTGACCGATCAGTTCCCAGCGCAGGGCACCCGGGACCAAGGCACGCTTTTCCACGGCTTCCTGCACGCGGTTCTCGCCCACGGCAGCCAGGCCGTAACGGATCGCATACTCCGCCGCGGCGGCTGGATGGGTTTTGGTGACGGGCAACAAGGTCACCTCGGCGGGGTCCCGTCCGGCGGTCCGGCAGGCGCCAGCTATTCGATAGAGCAGGGCATCAACGCGTTCGCGAAAGAGATCGTATTCGATAAACATCTATGAGCGGCGCTTTTAGAGTGGCCTGATGATAAGGAGGATTTATGCTGAGCCCAACTAAAAAGCCGTATGCAGATCGAGAACTTTAAGATTTTTGCCGATTTGGTCGAGACGAAGAGCTTCTCCAAGGCGGCCAAGCTGAACGGCATAACGCAGTCGGCGGTCAGCCAGCAGGCCCGCTCGATGGAGCGCAATTTCAAGACCCTGATGATCGATCGCAGCCAGAAGCAGTTCAACCTCACCCGCGAGGGCCAGCGCATCTACGACGCGGCGAAGGAGATCCTGCATGTCTACGAGAAACTGGAGAGCGAGCTTCAGGAGATGAAGAAAGTCATCAGCGGCACGATCCGCATCTCCACCATCTACTCCATCGGCCTCCACGAACTGCCGCCCTACATCAAGAAATTCCTCCACGACTACCCCGCGGTCAACGTCCGCGTCGAATACCGCCGCTCCAACCTGGTCTATGAGGACATCCTGCACAACTCGGTCGACTTCGGCCTCGTCGCCTTTCCGCAACGCGTCCGGCAGATCGACATGATCCCGTTCCGCAACGACCGCCTGGTGCTGATCGCGCACCCGAACCATCCGCTGGCCAAGGCCGCCGAAGTGGACATCAGGACCCTCGCGGCGCACAAATTCATCGGCTTCGATCCGGACATCCCGACCCGCAAGGCCGTCGACCAGATTTTTCGCGACTACAAGCTCGAGATCACCCCGGTCATGGAATTCGACAATATCGAGACCGTGAAGCGCGCGGTGGAGATCGACCACGGCATCGCCATTGTCCCGCAGGCCACCGTGCTCCAGGAAGTCCGGCAGGGCACGCTCGTCACCATCACCTTCAAGGGAAAGGAATTTACCCGCCCGCTCGCCATCTTGCACCGCAAAGGCCGCGTGCTTACGCCGGCGATGAAGAAGTTCATCGAGATCCTGAATGTCGAGCCGACCGCGGTCTGAGGCCACGCGGGCCATGGTTTGGCGCATTTTCCGGGAACAAGCCGGCGCCCCGCGTCTCCTATCATCACTGCCATGACACGTCTCCGCATCCTCTCCCTCTTCAGTGCTGCCGCGGCCTTGGCCGTCGGCACCGCCCTCTTCCAAGGCAACTCGCTGCAGGCGCAGGAATCGCAGGCCACCCTGCAGCCCGCTCCGGCGTGGAAGCTCAAGGATCTCGACGGCCACGAGGTCAGCTCCGCGCAGTTCAAGGGCAAGGTGGTTATCGTGGATTTTTGGGCGACGTGGTGCGGGCCATGCGTCGGCGAAATCCCCAGCTACGTCGAGCTCCAGAAAAAATATGGCAAGGACGGCCTCGTGATCATCGGCGCGCTGACGCACGACCCGAAAATCCCGGCCAAGATCAAGGAATTTGCCGCCAAGCTCGGCATGAACTACCTGATCGTGGTCAGCGATGATGCGACGGAGGAGGCCTTCGGCGGTTTCGAGGCCATCCCGACCACCTTCCTGATCAGTCGCGACGGCCGGATCATCCACCAGAAGACCGGCGCCCTGCCCGAGGGCAAATACGAGAAGCTGGTGCAGCAGGCGCTGAAGTAGGCGCGCCGCCGCCGATTAGGATTGAAGCCGGACCCGAGAGTCCGGCTTTTTGTTTTCCGTCCGCGATGCAATTTCACCTCAGTCTGCTCCTGCCACTGGCCTGCGCCCTGATCTACGTCTTCGGCGCCCTGACCGTGCGCCGGGCGGCGGCCCTCGGGGTGGGCGTCTGGCGCACCAGCTTCCTGTCCAACTGGATCATCGTGCTGCTGTTCGTGCCCGTGTGGTTCCGCGCCGGCGGCCAGGGGCATCCGCTGGCGGACTATTGGCAACCCGCGGCCACGGCGGTGCTCTTCTTCGGTGGCCAGGCCCTGACCTTCCTTGCACTCAACCGCGGCGATGTGTCGGTGATCACGCCGGTCATGGGCACCAAGGTCATTCTGGTCGCGCTCTTCAGCAGCCTGCTGCGCGCGGGTGAGGTGCCGCGGCAATGGTGGCTCGGCGCCCTGCTCAGCACCGCCGCCATCGGGTTGCTGCATCTCGGGGAAAAATCCGGGCGCCGCCCCATCGGCCCGACGGTGCTGCTGGCCTTTGGCAGCGCGGTGTCCTTCAGCCTCGGCGACGTGCTCGTGCAAAAATGGGTGCCGGCCTGGGGCCTGGCCAATTACCTGCCGCCGATGTTCCTGTTGGTCGGGCTGCTGTCCTGCGGGTTTGTGCCGTTTTTCCACGCGCCGCTCCGGGCGTTGAACGCGGCGGCCTGGCGCTGGGTCGCACCCGGGGCCTTGCTCATGGCGGTCAACAATGCCGGCGTGATCCTTGCGCTGGTCATCGTGGGCAGCGCCACGGCGGTCAACATCGTCTACAGCGTGCGCGGGCTCTTCAGCGTGCTGCTCGTGTGGTCGATCGGCCACTGGTTCGCGAACGACGAAAAGCATCTCGCCGGCGGCGTGCTCGGGCTGCGCCTGCTCGGGGCCGCCCTGATGGTCGCCGCCATCGTGCTAGTGCTGGTTTAGCCGTGCCAGCGCCTCCCGGGCCCGCTGCTTGGCCGGCTCGTCGGGCTTGGCTCGCGACGGCATGGCGAGTCCGCGGGCCCATTGTTTTTTCGCGAGGTCCGGCTGGCCCGCCGCTGCGTAGGCAAAGCCGAGCTCGATCCAGTGCGCAAGTTCCCCGGGTTCGAGCTCGGTCGCGCGCTGCAACTGTCGCACTCCCTCCTCGAACGAGGCCGCCGGCAGTCCGCCGTAAACGAGCCGCACGAAAAACTTCGACGCCGCGCCGAGTAACGCCACCTCGTAGTTCCACCGGCCGAGCAGGTGGTGCGCCCACGCGTAGTTTGGATCCAACGCAAGGGCGCGCTCAGCTTCCTCGTGCATCAGGCGGGAATACTGCACTTTTTCCCTGGCGTCGCTGTAAAGGGCGAGTTTCCCATGGCAGACGGCCACGGAGAGCACATTGACGGCATCCGTGGGATGCAAGGCCACGGCGCGCCGGGCGTATTCCAGCGCGGTCTGCGCGTAGCGCTTCTTGTCCACGACTTCCGCCTGGTCGGACACCAGGTCGGAATACTGCCGGGCGATTTTTTGGAGGATAAAGGCATCGTTCGGCCGCGCGGCGTCGGCGGCCTGAAAAAGTTTCAGGGCCGCCTCGCAATCCACCTTCGCTTCCGCCGCCAGCGCGGCGCGCACCAACGCATCCGCGTCCGCGGCGTGCAGGCCGGGGGCGAGAGCCAGCAGGCCCAAGGCAAGCAACAGGCGGTGGCTCATGGTTTGCGGAACAGATAGTGGCTGACGTGCCACTCCCCGCCAGCGCGGAAATTCCACAGCTCGGCGCAGGCGAGATAGAACACGCGCCAGTAAGCCCACCATTTCACGGCGTCCTTGGCCCCGTAGGTTTCGGCGAAGAGCGGCATGATCTCCGCGCGGTGGGCGTCCATGTTCTGCAGCCAGTGCTCCGCGGTTTGCGCATAGTGGGTGCCGTTGACCTTCCAGGACTCGACCAGCTGGAGGTCGTCCTGGAACCGCGCGAACAGGTCGTGCGCGGGCATCAGGCCGCCGGTGAAGAAATATTTGCTCATCCAGTCGGTTTCATCCCGGACCACAAAGTGATAGGCGAACCGGGCGTGCACAAACACGTGGGCGAAGAACAGCCCGCCCGGTTTCAGCCCGCGGGCGATGTTCGCCATCAAGCGCGGCCAGTTCTTCATGTGCTCGAACATCTCGACCGACACGACGCGGTCGAAGCGGCTGGCGTCGATCGTGAAGTCGTTCATGTCACAGGTGATGACGTGCACGTTGGCCAGGCCGCGTTTTTTCGCCTCACCCATGATGTGTTCGCGTTGCGTGCGGGAGTGCGAGACACCGGTGATGCGGGACGCCGGATATTTCTCTGCCATCCACAGGGTGAGCGAGCCCCAGCCGCAGCCGAGCTCGAGGATCTCGAGTCGCTCCGTCAGTCGTGCCCGCTCGCAGGTGGCCGCGAGCATTTTCTCCTCGGCCTGCGCCAGCGTCTCGTCGCCGCGCTCGTAGAGGCCGCTGGAATATTTCAGGCGCGGACCGAGGCACTTCTGGTAGAACCGCGTCGGCACCTCGTAGTGCTGCTCCTTCGACTCGGCCGTGTTCACGGCGATCGGCATCGTCCGCAGCTCCCCGGCGAATTTCGCGACCTGCAACTCCGGGGAAGGGTGGTCGATCTCGCGCAGCCGCTGGCGCAGCAGGCGGCGGATGCCGACGCGGATGAGCCAGTCGGGCAGCAGGTCTTTTTCGAGCAAGGTGTCGATCATGGAAGTTT
The DNA here is from genome assembly GCA_029945445.1 of Lacunisphaera sp. Taxonomy (GTDB): domain Bacteria; phylum Verrucomicrobiota; class Verrucomicrobiia; order Opitutales; family Opitutaceae; genus Lacunisphaera. The sequence goes on from JAQSCO010000057.1 coordinate 358,634, forward strand.
TCGGGGAAGCCACGGCACAAAGGCACTCGTCGTCTGCTGGTAGCGGCGGTAGGCCTCGCCCTTCGAGCGGATGGACTGTTCCTCGGTGAGCGGGATGCCAGTCACCCGCAGGAGCAGGAAAAGGATGCTGGCCGGCCCGATGACCGCGACCCAGCCCCAGGGCGACGCCAGGGCGAAGACGAAATACGCCACCCAGATGAGCCATTCAAAAAAGTAATTCGGATGACGGCTGTAACGCCACAGGCCGGCATCGCAGACGCGGCCCTGGCTGGCCGGGTCGCGCTTGAAGGCCGCGAGCTGGGCGTCGGCCAGGGATTCACCACCCAGGGCCAGTAACCATAGCACGGCGGCGGTGATTTCAAGTGGATGAAGCCGTGGGGCCGGGTTCAGGCAGACGATGAAAAACGCGAGACCGAGCAGCACGACCGACGCGGCCTGCAGTTGGAAGAAGCCAAACATCTTCGGGGCGAAGTTGCCGGCCCAGTCCTGGCGCAGCTGCACGTAGCGGCCGTCCTCGACGGGATGGTGGCCCATGACGCGCCGGTAGAGATGCGTGCCGAGGCGCAGGCTCCAGAGTGCGGCCATGGTGGCGATGAGCGTTTTGCGCCCAGGCCAGCCGGGAGCGAAGCCCGCGTAGAAAAGGGCGAGCAGCGCGAAGGCATACGACCACACAATGTCCACGATGCCGTAGTTGTTGATGTGCCGGGCGAGCATGTAGCAGCCGGCGAAGACCACGCACAGTCCCACCAGCGCCGAAAGAATTAGCAGCAGGGCGCTCATGAACTCAGGCCAGCGCCACGACCGTGAGGCCCGCCAGGGCGAGGCCCAGGCCCAACCAGCCCGGGCCGTCGCGGCGCGCGACCAACAGGTCGGCGAGCTTGCCGCCGGCGGGCACGGAGAAGAGCTCACTCAGGCAGTAGGCCGACATGGCGATGTTGCCGAGCAGCATGATGGCGAGGAACCACGCGATCCGCGCCAGCCATGAGGTCTGCTTGAAGCAGGTCCAGACAAAGAACGTCGTGAAGCCCCAGTAGGCGTCGAACATCGTGGCGATAAACCAGGGATGCGCATAGACGTCGCGGGGCACGGCGAAGAGCGGGCACTGGAGGCTCGCCCAGCTGGTGACCCAGAGCATCGAGGCGAGGACCAACCCGAAGAGGAGGCGAAGAAACCAGAGCATGGCGCGGTTCAGAACGACAGGTTGTTGGGCCGCGTGTGCACGGTCTGCACGACGGAGATGTTGCGCAGGGCGAACGCCGCCTCGCAGTAGCACAGATAGTAGTCCCACTTGCGGATGAAGCGGTCGTCGAAGCCCAGCGCGCGCACACGGTCGAGGCGGCCGTGAAACGATTTGCGCCATTCCTGCAAGGTGCGCGCGTAGTCGCGGCCCAGGTCCTCGAGGCCGTGCAGCACGAAGCCGCCGCGCTCCGCGAAGAGCTGGTTCAACCGGTTGACCGACAGCAGGAGCGAGCCGGGGAAGATGTGCTTCTGGATGAAATCCACGCCATGCCGCAGCTGGTCGTAGCGCGAATCCGGGTAGGTGATGAACTGCAGCGCGATCAACCCGTCGCGCTTGAGCACGCGGTCGCAGACCGCGGCGTATTCGCCAAGGTAGCGATGGCCGACGGCCTCCAGCATCTCGATGGAGACGATCTTGTCGAACTGGCCGGTGAGTTCGCGATAATCCTGCAGCCGGACCTCGATGCGGTCGCCGAGGCCGGCCGCGGCGACGCGCCGGCGGGCGAGGTCGTATTGTTCCCGCGAGATGGTGAGCGTCGTGACGCGGCAGCCGTAATTTTTGGCGGCATGCAGGCTCCAGCCGCCCCAGCCGGTGCCGATCTCCAGGACGTGGTCGGTCGGCCGGAGGTGCAGCTTGCGGCAGAGCGCGTCATTCTTGGCAACCTGCGCCTGCTCGAGCGTGGCGGCCCCGGCCCAGCGGGCGCCGGAATACATCATCGTCGGGTCGAGCCAAAGCGCGAAGAAGTCGTTCGAGAGATCGTAATGGGCGCTGATGTTGCGGCGGGCGTTGGCGCGGGTGTTGGGCCGGAGCAGGTGCCCGAGGCGGTTGCCCAGGCGGAGCAGGTTCAGCGCGAGGGACTTGGCCTGCTGCGAGCCGGTCAGGGTCGGCGCGTTTTCGACATTCAGCACGAACCAGCCCAGCAGCGAGGTGAGGTCGGGCGTCTCCCAGTCGCCGTCGATGTAGGACTCGGCGAAACCGATGTCACCGTAAAGCCCGCTCTTGGTGAAAAAGGCCGCGTGGCGCACGCGGAGGAAGGCGGTGTTGCTGACATCGGGGGCCACCGGTTGCGCGACGACGCCCGGCTCGCCAAATTCGCGGATGCTGCCGTCCGGCAATTCGAGGCGCAGGCGGCCGAGTTTCATTTCGTCGAACGCGTGCAGCACGGCACTCTGGAAAAAGGAGGACGCTGGGGCGCGGTCGGAAGCCGCGGACGGGGCGGTGGTGGCGAGATCGTGGCTCATGCTTTCGAGGCGGAGGGGACGTTGGGCTTGATGCGGGGAGAAGCGGGCGCGAGACTGGCGTGCGGCCGGTAGAGGTCACGCTGGGCTTCGGGCCGGGCGGCCTTGGCGAACCACGGCACGTCTTTCAGGTAGAGCTTCAGGGCGTGCCAGTGGATAAGCGAAATGACCCTCAGGGTGATGAGCGGGTATTTCAGGGAGAACCAAGCCAGGTGCCGGTCGGTCAGCGGCGAGCGCACACCGGTGAGCGTGCTGGTCAGCGTGCGCTGGCCGGCATCGTAGTCGTCGATTTGGACGGACAATTTTTCGCCGGGCGCGCGCAGCGTGAAGTCGAACGCCACGTCCATGTCGGTGAACGGGGACACGTAGAAATATTTCGGCAGCCGCAGGGAGAAGGTTCCGCCAGTGTGTGTCTCCGGCCCGAGCACGAACGGCTTCATTTCCTTGAACGTGTTGGTGACCTCCGCGATGGAGGCGACAGGGCGCCCGGTGCGGTCGTAGCAGAAATAAAATGAGACCGGGTTGAAGAGATAGCCGAAGACCCGCGGCAGGGTGACCAGCATGACGCGCCCGCCGGCGAGATCGATGTCACGTGCGGCCAGGTAGGCGACGAGGCGCGCCTTAAGGCTGGCCGGCGCGGTGGCGCGGGCGGCCGGCGGCGTGGCGTTGTGCAACGGTTCGTCGGTCGGGAGGAAGTCGCGCTCGCGGAAGCTGTAGGCGTTGGGGCGGTTGAAGGAAAAGAGCCGGAGCCGGCGGTGCAGGGCATCGAGCTCGTCCAAGTCGATCGCGAACATGAAGATGCGATACACAAACCGGTGGGTTTTGGGCGAAAACCGGTGGTGCAGCACATGGCACTCGTAGAGGCAGGAATTCACTGGGAGTTGTTACGCCCCGGAACCGAAGCGGGATGCACGCCAGCAAGGTTATTTTCTTCGGGGCCGGACGTAAACGGCTAAACCGTCCACGGGTCGCGCCCGAGCAACTGCTGGCTGAGCCGTTCGGCGGAGAAAAGTCCGTCCTCGTGAAAACCATAGCGCTGCCAGGCCCCGGCGAAGTAGGTCTCGGTGGCGCCACGGGCGGCGGCGTTAAGGGCGGGTATTGCCGCCTGCGCCTGCACGGCGCCGAGGCTGAAGAGCGGGTGCTCGTAGCGGATCGTTTTGAGGATTTTTGCCGGTGCGATACGTTCCGCCCCGTTGATGGAAACAAAATAATCCTGCCGGTCGGAAACGCCCTGCAGGCAGTTCATCCAGTAGTGCGTGGCCGGCGAAAGGCGGCCGGCGGGGTCGCGGGCGATGGAGTAGTTCCACGCGGACCACGCCAGCCGGGTGCGGGGCATCACGGCGGCGTCGGTGTGCAGCGTGGCGACGTTGGGTTGGAAGTGAAATTCGCGCAGCAGCCGTGTTTCATCCGCAGTCGGATCCGCGAGCAACTGCAGGGCCTGGTCGCCGTGGCAGGCGAGGATGACCCGGTCGAAGCGCGCTGATTCACCCGCGGCGGTGGTCACGGTGACCCCGCCCGGTTCCCGGCGGACGCGAACAACCTGCGCGTTGTGCCGGATGCAGTCGCGCCAGGGCTGGGTGAGGCGCTTCACGTATTCCTGGGCGCCGCCGTCGACGGTCCACCATTGGTGCTGGGTGTGCAGGCCGAGGAAACCGTGGTTGTGGAAGAAACGCAGCAGGGTCGTCGCGGGGAAAGCCAGCATTTGCTCCGGCGGCGTGGACCACACGGCCGAGCTCATGGGCACGAGGTAGAGGTTGAAGAAATCGTCACCGTAGCGGCGGGCCTTCACGTAGTCGCCGAGGGTGACGTTCTGCCAGAGCGGGTCGTTGAGCGCACTGAGCGCCTCGCGGTTGAAACGGTCGACGGCGAACAGCATCCGATAAAAACGCGGGCGGAGAAGATTCCGGCGCTGGGCGAAAAGGTGGTTGAGCGAGGAGCCGGCGAACTCGAGCCCGGAATCCTCGTGCCGCACGCTGAAGGACATCGCGGTCTTCTTCACCGGCACATTGAGCTGGCCGAAGAGCCGCGTGAGCCGCGGGTAGGTCTCGTAGTTGAAGACCATGAAGCCCGTGTCGATGGGTACCCTTCGACGCGGCTCAGGGCTGGGCGGGCCGGCCGGCTCTTCGACGGTCACCGTGTTGGTGTGGCCGCCGGTGTAGGCGTGTTGCTCGAAGAGCGTGACGGCAAAATGGCGGTGCAGGAAATGGGCGCAGCCCATGCCGGCAATGCCGGTGCCGATGATCGCGACTGAAGCCATGAAAGGGGGGAACACCCGGGTGCCGGGCGGTCAGACTTTCTTACGCCTCAGACTTGGGGGCGGATGCCGGGGGCTGATCGCCCACGACAAGGCCGGCGACATTCCTGTGGATCGCGGGACCGTCGGCTTTCTTCTGCGCGACTACTTCGGCGGAATTCACCGTGGCAAGAGCAATGGCGGCGGCGGTGGGCACGACGCGGCGAAGGGTGTCGATCTCGTGCTGCACCGACGACATCGAGAAGCGCGCGATGGTGTCCTGATGGTGGCGCTGGGCGGCTTCCTGATAGATGGATTCAGGGACGGCCTTGAGATTCCAGATGAAACCGGTCAACGAAAGTCCCTTGAGGAGGTAGTAGGTGATGTCGATCTCCCACCAATAGAAACCCTGCCGCGTGGCGGACATGTAGCGGTGGTGGTTGTTGTGCCAGCCCTCGCCGAGGGTGATCAGGGAAAGGATGAAGCTGTTGCGCGAATCGTCGCTCGTCTCGAAGCGGCGGCCGCCCATGAGGTGCGCGAGCGAGTTGATGCAGGAGGTGCCGTGGAAGAGCGCGGTGGTGCTGATGAAGAAACCCCACGTGAGCAGTTGCGCGCCGCTGGTGTGCAGCGCGGGGAAGGCGTGCCCGAGGTAGTTGCCGCCGGCGAAGAGCGCGATCGCGAACAGGACGGGCACCAGGATGTCGAAGCGGTTCAGGAAAACGAGTTCGGGGTATTTCGCGAGGTCGCGGATCTTGGAATAATCGGTGGGAAAATTCCGGCGGCTCGTGATCCAGCCGATGTGCGACCACCAGAAGCCGTGGACGTGCGGCGAGTGGGCGTCCTCGGGCTCGTCGGAATGCTGGTGATGGTGGCGGTGGTGGTAGGCCCACCAGAGCGCGCCGCGCTGCACGCAGGTGGCGCCGAGCAGGGCTAGCAGGAACTGACCGAAGCGCGACGTGCTGTAGGTCTTGTGGGAGAAGTAGCGATGGTAGATGCCCGTGACCGCGAACATGCGGATGAAATACAGCGCGATCGCCACCCACACCGCGAACCAACTCCAGCCGGCCCAGATCACGCCCAGGCAGCCGGCGTGCAGGATGACGAACGGGATGCAGCGCACCCAGTTCACGCCGTCGGGCAGGGCCCGAACGACTTCCGGCGGCTCGACCGAGTAGTCCGTGTCAATCCACTGGACGAGGGAACCGAGCAGGCTGCGGGCTGATTTCTTGGGGGAAGGCACGATGATAGTCTTGGAAAGGGAGCGGGGAGGGAAGCCCGCCGGTTGCCGCAGAGCAAGCCGGCGATCTCTGTCATACAAAGATAACCAAGTATTCTACGCTCGGTTCCCTGCCGTGGATGCGGAAGAGCGCCGTCAAGCCGCGATCTGCTCGGACTGCGGGCGGTTCTCCTTGGCGAGGGACGGTTTGCGCACCGGCCGCAAGGGCGGCTCGGGGGAAGGCGGAAGCGACGGCCCCGCTGGCTCGGGGTCAGTGGCCACGAGCAGCGAGAGAAGACTGAGGATTATTGCGGAAAAGATCATACTTGGTGTTGGACCGCCGCTGGTCAGTGCGGCGGGGACCGGTTTTGTTCCCCGGCAAAAGAGCATACGCCCGAAGGCGGTGCGAAGTTGCCGGAGACTCCCGGTGATCGAGCAATGTGGTCAGCACCCCCGATGACGGACTGCAACACATGCAAATCCTGCGCCAGTGCAAGCCGGCGCAATAAAAAAGCGGCTGTAGCACTGCGCTGCAGCCACGGGATTAGAGAAACTACCAGTTAGCCGGAGCGGCTGACTGGCGAGGGATCAACCGGTTGCGGGGGTGATCGTGTCCTGGGGAGAGGCCGAAGATGGCTGACAAACAAGGTGACGATGAGCGCCCCAATCGCACCGGTTTGTGGAATTCCCGGATATTTCATCGCCAAATTCCTCCGCCAGTATCCGGTCATGGATAATGGGCGGGGCCGATTTTTCCTGCCGCGATACCTTGCGGGCCGCGAAGCACCCCGGCGAATGATGCCTTGGTTGACACAGACAAAGGGCCGAAACCGTCAGGCCCCCGGGGATTTCAAGTTTGCTGTTGCAGGAGCGGTCAGGGCCAGGGCGGCGAACTCGACGAAAAGGGTGAGAGCTTTGCCATGATCGTCATTGCGGCAGATGCCACGGGTCAGGTCTTGCATGCAGTGCAGGGTGGCGAGGGTGTGATGCATGGCCCCGATCACGAAGCTGAGCCGCCACAGGAATTCCTCGGGAGAAAGATTGGGCGCGTGGCGGCGCAACGCCTGGGCGAAACGGGCCATGGCCGGCTGAAATTGCCGGGCAAGCAGCCCATCCATGAAAGGGAGTGGATCCGTCAGACTGCGGCCGAGAATACGCGCGAAATAACGGCCGCTTCCGCGCGCATCGGCGCAGAGTTCGAAAAGGGGACGGGCCATGATGTCCAGCGCGAGGGGCAGGGGCACCGGCCGGCCGGCCGCCGCCAGTTCCGCTTGCTGGAGCCGGGCCAGGCGGGCCTCATTGACGGGTTGCAGGCGACGCGTGAAGACCAACGCGTAGAGCGATTCCTTATCGCCAAGGTGATAGTGGGAGGCCGCCAGGTTCACTCCGGCCTTCCTCGTGATATTTCGCATGGATGTGCCGTCATAACCATGCTGGGCAAAGAGCATCTCCGCGGCATTAAGGATCCGCGCAGGAGTTTTGCTGGGGAAGGGCTGGTTCATTCTCTAATACGATCGTATAAAACGTTCGTTTGACTACATCAAGCCGCCTTTGGGGTATCGCGCCAAGCATGAATGCCGGTTAGGTCGGTTGCTATTGAAACAAACCGCCGTAATTTGGTTCTCAACAGCCATGAAAACAAAACTATTGCTCGTTTTCGCCTGCGGTTTGGCCGCAGTCTGCGCCGCCCAGGCGGCGGATGCGGCAAAGCCGGCGGCTCAAGTGAAGGTCACTTTTGTCACGCCGGACAAGTTCACCGATATCAAGGACGGCTTCATGGATTCGGAGCGCGACCACGAGTATCTGCTGGGCGAGCTCAAAGCACAGATGGTGACGCTCGCCGCCAAATACCTTGGCGCCGGGCAATCCCTCGAGATCAAGGTGACCGATGTGGACCTGGCCGGGGATTTCGAGCCGTGGCGCGGCATCGATTTTGATCACGTCCGCATCGTGAAGGATATTTATCCGCCACGGATGAACCTGGAATTCCGTCTCCTCGACGCGAACGGCACGGTCGTGAGCGAGGGCAAGCGCAGACTCCAGAATCTCGGTTTCCTGATGACGCTCGGCATGCCGCCCAACGACCCGCTGCGCTACGACAAGGAAATGATCCGGGACTGGATGCGGCAGGAGTTCTACCAGCGCGCTTCCTGAAGGGGCCACCCAGGCACTATTCGGCGCCGGCCTTGGCCGGCGCCTTTTCTTTTGACCACCGCCTGTGGCCGGCGGCACCCTTCCGCTCGTGAACAATCCGGCGTCCAACCCCTCCGACCCGGCCGCCGTGGATCCGTCGCTGGTCTATTCGAAGTTCGAAACCGAGTTGCAGGTGCGGCCCGACGACATCGACATGTATCAGCATGTCCACAGCAGCCGCTATATGGATTATGTGCTCGCGGCCCGCTTCGACCAGATGGATCGCTGCTACAAGATGCCGATGGCGGAGTTTCAGAAGCGCGGCTTCGGCTGGTTCATGGCCGCGACGCAGATGAACTTCAAACGCCCGCTCGGGCTGGGCGACCGCTTTGTGGTGCGCACCTGGATCGAGAAATTCACCCTCATCGGCGTGAAGGTGCAGTTCCAAATTGTGCGTTCAGCGGACCAGAAACTCAGCTGCGACGGCTGGTTTGACTACGTCATGGTCTCGACCGAGACCGCCCGCGCGGTGCGGTTGCCCGAGGATATTCGCGCAAAATACACGATTTGAGGCGCGCGCCGGCCGCAGGCAACTGCCTGCCCTGGGACGGGTTGCCCGGGCCGTGAATAAAATACCCTTGCGTTGCCCGGCATCCTGGGCGTCCTTAGCCGCCTCGTTAGAGATAGCGTTTTGATGACAGCATCTGGTGAGTCGTTGGCTGAGCGTTTGGCTTAAGTGATGATTTCGAAACCCATAGTGGGAACGGACTGGCAGATGGCGAAGGATCTACGAATTATCACATGAGTAATTCCAAACTATACGTTGGAAATCTATCGTTCAACACCACCGAGGCCGAGCTCCGCTCGCACTTCGAGCAGTTCGGTGCCGTCACCGACACCTATGTCGCCATGGACAAGATGACCGGCCGCCCCCGCGGTTTCGCGTTCGTCACCATGGGCACGGCCGATGAGGCCAAGATGGCCATCGAGAAGACCAATGGCGTCGAGCTCGGCGGTCGCGCCCTGCAGGTCAATGAGGCCCGTCCCAAGGAAGAGCGCCCGGGTGGCGGCTTCGGCGGCGGCGGCGGTCGCGGCGGCTTCGGCGGCGGCGGCGGCGGCCGTGGCGGTCGCGGCGGTTACGGTGGCGGCGGCGGCGGTGGCCGCGGCGGCTACGGTGGCGGCGGTGGTGGTGGCGGCGGTCGCTACTAATCCCCCGTTCGCACCTGCGAACCAAACTTTCGAGGCGGAGCCTTTGTGGCTCCGCCTTTTTCTTTTTCCGATTCCCATTGGTGGCGGCACGGCCAACCTCGCAGCGCATGAGCCCTTCCGTCACGGCCGTCAAAAAGCATCTGAGCCAGCTCTCGGCCTGCACGCTCTGTCCGCACATGCACCCGCCAGTGGTCGTCGGCCGGCCGGTCGGCAGCCGCATCCTCCTTGTGGGCCAGGCGCCGGGCGACAAGGAGCCCAAGCTCGGCCGGCCCTTCGCGTGGACCGCCGGCAAGACGCTGTTCAAGTGGTTCAACGAGGCACTCGGCTGGACCGAAGACGAGACGCGCGACCGCGTTTACTTCGCCGCGGTCTGCCGCTGCTTTCCGGGGAAAAAGGCGACAGGCGGCGACCGCGTGCCGGCCGAGGACGAGATTGCGAACTGCTCCCGCTGGCTGGCCGCGGAGTTTGCATTGCTCCGGCCGCAGCTCGTGCTGCCCGTCGGCAAGCTCGCCATCACGCAGTTCCTGCCGCCGGCGCCGTTGAACGACATCATCGGGAAAAAATTCGCGATCAACTACCGCGACCATGCGGTCGACTGCATCCCACTGCCGCATCCCTCCGGCGCCTCACCGTGGCATCGCATGGAGCCGGGCAAGACGCTCCTGTGCCAGGCCCTCCGCCTGGTCGCGAAACATCCGGCGATCCGAGGGTAGGGCGCGGTATTTCTAACGCGCCGTAGGCCGAACGGCGGCTTAGGGATAAGCCACCCAACCTCAATTGGCCCGGTTCCACCCCGGCTCGCCGCGAACGCCCGCGAGCGCCTCCACCGGCTGTGGGCCGTCGAAATTCAGGGCGCGAGTCCGCCCCTCCGCCGCGCCGGCGAAAATAAATTCCTTCGGACACAGGATGACGACCAGGGGGGCAGGGCAATAAACAGCTAAGAGGTGTGAATTTGCTCCCGCAAGCTGGCGCGACGGGAAATTTGGTTGCACGGTCCGGCGCAGGCCGCTGGCGTGGCGCTTTCCCATGAGCAATTTCCGCCGGCTGTTTGCCGCTGCCACCTTCTCCCTCGCCTGCGTGGCCGCCTGCGCGGCCGACAAGAGCGCCCGCTCGGCCTATGCCGGCTTCATTGTCACCGACGCCGCGACCGGCCGCGTGCTCCTGGAGGAAAACGCCGACGTGTCCAACCCGCCCGCCAGCATGACCAAGCTGATGACCTTCGCCGTGCTGCACGACAAGCTGGCCAGCGGCGCGCTCACGCTGCAAACCCCAGTGCGGATCACGGCGGAGGACGCGCGCATGGGCGGCACGCAGGTTTTCCTTGATCCGCGCGAAACCTTTTCCGTCGAGGAATTGACCTATGCCATGATGATCCAATCGGCCAACGACGCGGCGCACGCACTGGCCCGCGCGGCCGGCGGATCGGTCGAGGCCTTCGTCGAACTCATGAACGCCAAGGCCGGCGAACTCGGCCTGACCCACACTGTATTCCGCAGTCCCCATGGCCTGCCGCCCAAGGGGCGCCGCATCGCCGACGGCGATCTCAGCACGCCCCGGGATTTTGCCGTGCTGTGCCGGCACTTGATTGAGCACACCGACGTGCTGAAATACACGGCGATCCGCAGCCGCGATTTCGGCGCCGGGCGGAAGAACGGGCCGCAGCACATGATCAATCACAACAACCTCCTCGGCAAGGTGGCGGGCGTCGACGGCTTGAAGACGGGTTACACCGAGGGCGCCGGCTACTGCCTGAGTGCGACGGCCGAGCGCAACGGCCGCCGCGTCATCGCGGTCATCATGGGCTCGTTCGGCCCGGGCGGCGAGATCGACAAGGGCAAGGCCCGCGACTTGAAGTCGCTCGAGCTGATCGAACGCGGCTTCGCGGCGCAGCCCGCGGTCACGGCGGCCCGCCCGGCCCCGCCGGCGGCCGCGATCGTGAAGGCCGCCGCGGCCGCTGCGCCCGGGCCGGCCGGGGACATGCCGACGGTGAAGACCGACAAGACCGCATCGCCCGCCCGCCCTGAGCCTGTCGAGCGGGCCGAACAAACCTCGACGGCGGCGGACCCCGCCTTTACTTTCCGCCTTCCTCCGCCCCCGAAAAAGCCATGACCCCTGCCGCCCTCCGCCGCCTCGCCTTCCTGACGTTCGCCCTGCTCGCCCTCGGCGCCGCCCCGCTGCACGCGCAGCGCGAGAAGCTGCCCATGGAGGACCTGGAGATCGTCGAAAAGAAATGGCCCAACACCAAGCGCACCTACACCGGCCTGCGCTACATCGTGCTCAAGCCGGCGACCGACCCCAAGAGCGCGCCGGCCGGCGACGGGGCGATGTGCAGTGTCGTCTACAAGGGCATGCTGCTTGACGGAACCGTCTTTGATGAAACCGCCGACCCCAAGGCTCCGCTCCGCGCCCGCATCGGTCGCGGCGAGTTGATCCAGGGCTGGGATGAGGCGCTGCAGTTGATGCGGCGCGGCGAGAAATGGCTGCTGATCGTGCCGCCGGAAATGGCCTACGGCTCCCGCGGCCGGCCCCCGGCGATCAAGCGCAACGCCACCCTGGTCTTCGAGATGGAGCTGGTGGACTTCGAGAAGAAGTAGGCCGCGGCGCCGCCCTTACTTCATCAGCTCGGCCAGAGGCTTCTCGAGCGCCTCGGCCCAGAGCTGGTAGCCGGCGGCGGTCGGATGCAGTTGGTCGGGCATGATGGTCCACGGGATCCGTCCATCCCGGCCGAGGAAGATGGCGTTGGTGTTGAGGAAGTGCACGTTCACGCCATCATCGAGCTTGGCGAGCAGGGCATTGGCGCGGTCGTTCGCGGCCACGCGCTTGGCGGCATCAGCGATCGCCGCCTCGGTGATGAGGCCGTCCGGGTTGGGGCGCGCATCGCGCGGGAGGATGGCGAGCAAGAGCACCTTCACCCCGGGAATCTTGGCGCGGATCATCTCGATGATCTTCTTGTTGGCGTCGGCGATCTGCTCGCCGGTGTGCGCGCCGGAGTTGTTCGTGCCGATCATGAGGACGACGACCTTGGGGCTGATGCCGGCGAGCTCGCCGTTTTCGATGCGCCAGATCACGTGCTGGGTCTGGTCGCCGCTGATGCCGAAATTGGCCGGCTGGTAGGCGCCGAAATATTTTTCCCAGATGTGCGGCGCCTTCACCCAGCCCTCGGTGATCGAGTCGCCGAGGAACAGCACGCCGATAGGGCCGGCCTTGGTGCGGGCGAGGAATTTCTCATGCAGCTCGAAGAAGCGCGTGTTGCCGGTCTTCGGGATGGGGGCGGAGGCGTCGACCAGCGCGGCGGGCGCAGGCATAGCCGGGGCCGCGGCGACCGGGACGGGGGCCGGCGTTTGGGCGAGGGTGACGGACACAAGCCCGGCGAAGGCGGGCACGAGGAAGCGCAGCAGTTTTTTCATGGGGTAAGACGGAAAGACGTCTGCTCCTATGGCAAGGTATCAACCGGCGGGCAAGATATCAAAGCTCCGCCGTCGCATCAGGTGGTGGCGGCGGCCGGCTCAGGTCGCACCGGCGGCCCGGAGCAGGCTGTGCCGCTGCACCCAGAAGCCGTCGGCGCTGTAGATCGCCAACCCGCACCAGATCACGGCGAAAGCCTGCAGGCGCACGGCGTCGAACGGCTCATGGTAGAAAAAATAACCGATCAGGAACTGCACGCTGGGCGCGAGGTATTGCAGCAGCCCGAGCGTGGTCAGCCGGACGCGCTGCGCGCCGTAGGCGAACATCAGCAGCGGCAGGGCGGTGATGACGCCGACGCTGAGCACGTAGACATGCAGGCGCACGTCCACGCGGCCCAGCGCGCCCTCCCCGGTGTGGTGCCACCAGAGCAGCGCCGCCGCCGCGAGCGGGAAGAGGAGCAGCGTCTCGACGGTCAGGCCCGTGATGGCGCCGAGCGCGGATTTCTTCTTGAGCAGGCCGTAGCCGGCCCACGTGACCGCGATGGTCAGCGCGATCCACGGGGCGTGGCCGAGTCGCACGAGCAGCAGGCCGACGCCGGCGGCGGCGCAGCCGATGGCGACCCATTGCAGCGGACGCAGCCGTTCATGAAACAGCAGCGAGCCGAAGGTGACGTTGGCCAGCGGCACCAGGAAATAGCCGAGGCTGGACTCGATCACATGCCCGCTGTTGACCGCCCACACATAGATCGTCCAGTTGGCCGTCAGCAACGCGCTGCTCAGCAGGTTGAGCCCGACCAGGCGCTTGCTCCGGAACGCATCGCGCAGAGCGGGAAAGTTGCCCTGCCACGCGATCACCCCGAGCAGGAACACCAGCGACCACACCATGCGGTGCGCGATGAGCTCGAACGCCGGGATCGACTGCATCTGTTTCCAGTAGACCGGCACGAGGCCCCAGAAAAGAAATCCACTGGTGGCGGCGAGGGCGCCGCGGGCGGCATCGGGATGGGAGGGAAGCTTGGGCACGGGGCGATCAAGCTGGGCCGGGCCGTCGGTGGCGTCAACCGACGCCGGCGGCACCTCGGGAAAAACCGGCCGGCCCAGGAGCCGGGGCGCCGTAGTCACTTGCCCGGCGCGGGAGCCGGCGGCGGGTTCTTGCAGGACTGCCAGGCGAGGAAACGCCAGTGGCCGTTCTCCTCCCGCCAGACCGCGAGGAAGTTCAGGTCGTTGACGACCGCCTGGCCGTCATTGCTGGCGTGGATGACAACGCGGCCGCTCATGAGGACGATCCCCGGGCCGGCGACCTTGAAGTTGCGCTCCTGGTATTCGAAGGACTCGTAGACGGTGCGGTGGCTGACCAGCGACTGCAAGTAGCTGGCCTTGGTGTCGACCTTGCCGCTGGAGTGGGCGTAGCGCAGTTCGTCGGAGAAGATCGCGTCAAGCCGCGCCGGGTCGCCGGCCTTGGTGGCGGCGAGGCGCTCGTCATCGGCCGCCCGCGCGTTGGCGGTCATCTGCTCGAGGCCGGCGGGCGCGATCAGCGCATTGCCAACCGGTGCGCGGGGGGCTTGGGAAACCGGATTCTGGGCGTGCAGCGCCGCGGTGGCGACGGCGGCGAAGAAAGGCAGCCGGAGGAATATTTTCATGGGGGGAAGGCCAACTTGGCGGATCAGATGCGATGCACGGGATGCGGCCGGCCAGCGTCGTCGATGGCCACGTAGGTGAAAATGCCCTCGGTCACGCGCACGAGTTCGCCGCTCTTGACGCGCTGGGCCCAGGCCTCGACGTCGATGCGCATGGAAGTGCGGCCGACCTTCACCAGCGAGGCGTGGCAGCTCACGATGTCGCCGACGTAGACGGGATTGATGAACGACATGGCGTCGATGGCCACGGTGGTCACGCGGGAGCGGGCGAGATTGCGGGCGTAGATGGCGCCGCCGATATCCATCTGTCCCAGGAGCCAGCCGCCGAAGATGTCGCCGTTGGCGTTGGTGTCGGCCGGCATCGCGATGGTGCGGATGACGAGTTCGCCGTGCGGCTCGAGGGGAGGGACGGGATCGCTCATCCGGCCAGCCTAGCGGGGCGGCCGGGGCTGGCAAGCGCGGGCCGACTTTGGCGTTGTTTTCAGGAGGCTGAGACGGGATAGTGAGCAAACCATGACAGGCACAGCGCACGCCGCGTTCCGGCGGTTGTTTAATGAAATCGGCCCGGTCGACCACGTGGGCATCGAGGAGCGCGTCGCCAAATACACCACCCGCAGCATCAAGAAGGGTTCAAAGCTCTTCGGCCTCAAGCTGGCCGCCTCGATGGTCGATCTCACCACTCTCGAGGGCAAGGATACGCCCGGCAAAGTCGAGTCGCTCTGCCAGAAGGCCCTGAGCCCGGCCGAGGACCCGGCGGTCCCGATGGTTGCGGCCGTCTGCGTCTACCCCGCGATGGTCAAATACGCCCGCCGCGCGCTCGGCGAGGACACGCCCGTCCGCATCGCCTCGGTCGCCACCGCGTTTCCGTCCGGCCAGGCTCCGCTCAAGACCCGCCTCGCCGAGGTGAGGAGCGCCGTCGCCGACGGCGCCGACGAGATCGACATGGTCATCAACCGCGGCGCGTTTCTTTCCGGGGAATTCCAGCTCGTGCAGGACGAGATCGCCGCCGTGTTGCAGGCCTGCGGTCCGGCCACGCTCAAGGTCATCCTCGAGGTCAGCGAGCTCGAGACCTACGACAACATCCGCGCCGCGTCCTTCCTCGCCATGCGCGTGCTGCGGCCGAACGACTTCATCAAGACCAGCACCGGGAAGACCACGCTCAACGCCACGCTCGGCAACAACCAGGTGATGCTCGAGGCCATCCGCGACTTCTACCTCGACACCGGCACACCGATCGCGATGAAGCCCGCCGGCGGCATCCGCACCGCGAAGCAGGCGCTGCAGTTCCTCATCGCCGTCAAGGAGACGCTCGGCGACGAGTGGCTCAACAACACGCGTTACCGCTTCGGCGCCTCCTCGCTCCTCAACGACCTGCTCCGCCAGATCGAGAAGGAGCGCACCGGCGCCTACCAGGCCCCGTATTACTTCAGCGAAGCCGCCGAATCCTACTGATTTTCCCATGCCCACGTTGACCTCCGCCAAAAAATTTCCGCGCCCCGCGTTCCGCGCCCACGGCCGCCCGGCGCCCGAGCTCATCTTCGGCGACCTCTGGGAATTCGATCCCGCACCCGAGACCGCCGACCCGAAGCTCAAGCCGCGCTACGAGCTCTTCATCGGCGGCAAGTTTGTCGCCCCGGCCTCGGGCAAGTATTTCGACTCCATCAACCCGGCCAACGAGTCGAAGCTCGCCGAGATCGCGCACGGCAGCGCGGCCGACGTCGACGCCGCCTACCAGGCCGCGAAGAAGGCCTACGACACCGTCTGGGGCAAAATGCCCGGCAAGGAGCGCGCCAAATACATCTACCGCATCGCCCGACTGCTGCAGGACCGCGCCCGCGAGTTCGCCGTCGCCGAGACGATGGACGGCGGCAAGCCGATCAAGGAATCGCGCGACTTCGACATTCCGATGGCCGCGGCGCATTTCTTCTACCACGCCGGCTGGGCCGACAAGCTCGACTACGTCGCCCCGGGCCGGAAGGTCGCGCCGCTCGGCGTCGTCGGCCAGGTCATCCCGTGGAATTTCCCGCTGTTGATGATGGCCTGGAAGCTCGCCCCCGCGCTCGCGATGGGCAACTGCGTCGTCATCAAGCCGGCCGAGACGACCAGCATCACCGCGCTCAAGCTTGCCGAGATATTCCAGGACGCCGGCCTGCCCGCGGGCGTCGTCAACATCGTCACCGGTTTCGGCGACACCGGCGCGGCCGTCATGGGCCACCCGATCGCGGCGAAGGTGGCGTTCACCGGCTCGACCGAGGTGGGCAAGATCATCATGCGCTCGCTCGCGGGCACCGACAAGAAGATGACCATGGAACTCGGCGGCAAGGCGGCGAACATCGTGTTCGACGACGCGCCGATCGACCAGGCCGTCGAGGGCATCGTCAACGGCATCTTCTTTAACCAGGGCCACGTGTGCTGCGCCGGCTCGCGCCTGCTCGTGCAGGAGACCGTCGCCGCCGAGGTGCTCGCGAAACTGAAGAACCGCATCAAGGTCTTGCGCGTCGGCGATCCGCTCGACAAAAACACCGACCTCGGCGCCATCAACTCGCAGGAGCAACTGGCCACCATCACGCGCCTCGTGGCCGCCGGCGTGAAGGAGGGCGCGACGATGTTCCAGTCGCCGTGCAAGCTGCCCGCGAAGGGTTATTATTTCCGCCCGACGGTCTTCTCCGGCGTATCGATGAGCCACCGCATCGCGCGCGAGGAGATCTTCGGCCCGGTGCTCAGCGTGCTCACGTTCCGCACCGTCGACGAGGCGGTCGAGAAGGCCAACAATACCGCCTACGGCCTCAGCGCCGGCGTGTGGACCGACAAGGGCTCGCGCATCCTGAAGATGTCCAGCGAGCTCAAGGCCGGCGTCGTCTGGGCCAACACCTACAACAAGTTCGACCCCACATCGCCCTTCGGCGGCTACAAGGAGTCCGGCTTCGGCCGCGAGGGCGGCCGCCAGGGCCTGCTCGATTACTGTAAACTGGTGTGAACCACGAATGGACACCAATGAACACGAACAGGGCCAAATATTACACAAGGAGCTGGTTTACTCGATCATGGGCTGCGCTCTCGAAGTGCTCAACACGCTTGGACACGGATTGCACGAAAAACCGTACGAGAACGCGCTCGTGGTTGAGTTCAAACTCAAGGGTATCGCATTTGAACAGCAGCGGAGATTCGAGGTTCTCTACAAGGATGTTCAGGTTGGAGAGTATATTCCCGATCTTATCGCGAATCAGGCGGTCGTTGTGGATGCCAAAGTCATCGAGCGTATCACTGACATGGAACGCGGCCAAATGCTGAACTATCTCCGCATTACCAAATACCGTGTCGGTCTCATCATCAATTTCAGGAAACCGAAGCTCGAATGGGAACGGATCGTCCTCTGATTCCATTCGGGTGAATTTGTGTTCATTCGTGGTTAAATTTACATGGCCCATGCTTTTTCACCCCCTGATGTCTGCCCCGTTTGCGGCGAGTCCGTGCCGCGGAACGCCCGGGCTTGTCCGGGTTGCGGCGCCGACGAGCGCTCCGGCTGGAACGAGGACGCCACCCGCTACGACGGCCTCGACCTGCCCGACAGCGCTTTTTCCGAGGAGACTGAACAGGCCGCCCGCCGCCAGCACACGCGCGGGCTCTGGCTCGTCGTGGGCGCGGGCCTGCTGGTCCTCGGGTTCCTCGGCCTGATCTTGCGCTGACCCTTTTCCCATGCCCCAACCCTACCTCACCGCCCCGCTCAAGACGGACAAGATGCCCCCGGGCATCCCCTACATCATCGGCAACGAGGCCGCCGAGCGGTTCAACTTCTACGGGATGCGCGCCGTCCTCGTCGTGTTCATGACCCAATACCTCGTCAACCGGGAGGGCATCCGCGACACGATGAGCGAGAACGAGGCGAACCAGTGGTATCACTGGTTTGTCGCCTCGAATTATTTCTTCCCGATGCTCGGGGCCATCCTCGCCGACGCCTTCTGGGGCAAGTATCGCACGATCTTCTGGGTCTCGCTGGTCTATTGCGCCGGCAGCGTGGTCCTCGCCCTGGATCACACGCGGCTGGGCCTCGGGGTGGGACTGGGCTTGATCGCGCTCGGGGCCGGCGGCATCAAACCCTGTGTTTCCTCAAACGTCGGCGACCAGTTCGGCAAAGATAACCAGCATCTGATCTCGCGGGCCTTCGGTTGGTTCTATTTCTCGGTCAACTTCGGCTCGTTCTTCTCCATCCTGCTCATTCCTTGGCTGCTGAAGCACCACGGTCCGGGGCTGGCGTTTGGCGTGCCGGCCGGCTTGATGCTGCTCGCGACCTCGGTCTTTTGGGCGGGTCGTTACAAGTTCGCCCACATCCCGCCGGTCGGAAAGAGCTTCATCCGCGACACCTTCAACCGCGAGGGACTCTCCGCGATGGGCCGGCTCTCCATCCTGTTCATCTTCGTCGCCATCTTCTGGTCGCTGTGGGACCAGAGCGGGGGCGAGTGGGTGCTGCAGGCCGAGAAGATGGACCTGCAGTTCGCGGGCATCAACTGGATCGCCTCCCAGATTCAGGCGCTCAACGCCATCATGATCCTGGCGTTCATCCCGCTCTTCCAATACCTGATTTACCCGGCCATCGACAAGGTCTTCCCGCTCACCCCGCTGCGGAAGATCGGCCTCGGGCTCATCGTGGCCGGGCTGTCGTTCTTCGTCAGCGCCTGGATCGAGACGCAGATCACGGCCGGCCTGCGGCCCAACATCGGCTGGCAGATCCCCGCCTACGCGCTGCTCTCCGCCGCCGAGGTGATGGTGTCGATCACCGCGCTGGAGTTCTCCTACACCCAGGCGCCGAAGCACATGAAGTCGATCGTCATGGCGCTCTACTTGCTGTCGGTCTCCGCGGGCAATGCCTTCACGGCCCTCGTCCACTTCTTCATCGCCAACCCCGATGGCACCACGAAGCTGCACGGCGCCTCCTACTACAACTTCTTCGCCTGGCTCTCCATTGGCTGCGTGGCCGTCTGGATTTTTATCGCCAAGGCCTACCAGGAGAAAACCTACCTGCAGGGCGGGGGACCGACGGTCGACGAAATCGAGGTGGAAGCTACTGAAACCCCATGAACCGTCTCCCCATCACCAAAACGCCCAAGGTCTACGTCGGCGGTGCGTTCATCCGCTCCGAGAGCGCGCGCACGTTCCCGCTGCAGGACGCCGCCGGCAATTTCTTTGCCAACATCCCGCAGTGCACCCGCAAGGACCTGCGCAACGCCGTCGAGGCCGCCGCCAAGGCCGGCCCGGGCTGGGCCAGGCGCACGGCCTACAACCGCGGCCAGATCATCTACCGGCTCGCCGAGATGATCGAGGCGCGCAAGGCCGACATGGCCGACGCTCTCCGGGTCGGCGGCGCGTCGAAGTCCGCCGCGGCGAAGGAAATCACCGCGACGATCGACCGCCTGATCTACTACGCCGGCTGGGCCGACAAATACGAGCAGGTGCTCGGCAACGTTAACCCCGTCGCCTCGCCGCACTTCAATTTCACCGTCACCGAGCCCATGGGCATCGTCGGTGTGCTCGCGCCCGAGGAGGCGCCGCTGCTCGCGCTGGTGTCGCTCATCGCGCCCGTCATCACGAGCGGCAACACCGTTGTCGCGCTCGCCTCCACCGCGCAGCCCTATCCGGCCATCGTGCTCGGCGAGATGCTCGCGACGAGCGATCTGCCGGGCGGCGTGGTCAACCTGCTCACGGGCTTCCGCAAGGAAATGGTCCCGACCTTCGCCACCCATACGCACCTCCGCGCCATCGCCGGTGTCGCCAACGCCGACGAGCGCAAGGCGCTCAAGCTCGGCGCCGCCGAGAGCGTGAAGCGCGTGAAGCTGCACAAGGCCGAAGAGCCCGTCGACTGGTTCTCCGACAAGGCCCAGAGCCTCTACGAGCTGCGCGACACGCTCGAGTTCAAGACGACCTGGCACCCGATCGGGGCGTGAACATGATCCCCGGTCCCGACGCACCGCGCCTCCGTGCGCAACTGCTGATCTGGTGGATCATCTGGGCCGCGATCCTGGCCGGACAGATCCTGAGCTATTGTTTTCTCGGTCGCGGCCCGCTGGCACCGCCCGCGCCGGGCGCCAACCCGTTCCTCAACCTCGTCGGCTTCGTGCCGCTCTTCGTGAGCATCATCATCCGCTGGCTGGCGCTGCCGCGCGCCACGGACCCCAAGGCGGCCTTCGTGATGTTCATCGTCGGCCTCGCGCTGGCGGATGCCTGCGGCCTGCTCGGCATTTTCCTGGGCGGCGTTTATCGCGAGGACTTCTTCGTCCTCGGCGTGCTGGGCATCGCCCAATACGTGCCGTTCTACGCCCGGAAATTCTACGAGCCAAAGGGCTCGGGCTTCATTCCGAACAATTAGGCGGGGCTCCTTCAGGAATCAAGGGCGCCCGTAACTGTAGGAGGGGCTTTACGCCCCGATCCGGCGAATGCGGCTTGCTTCCCATCGGGGCATAAAGCCCCTCCTGCAGTAAGGACCGCAAGAATCACCCGACTACTTGTAATCCGGGTGACTGAGCGAGCCGGTCTCGGCGAGGCGCTCGAGAAAAATCCAGCTACGCTTGGCGCGGACCTCCGCGCTTTTCGCCTGCTCGATGTAGCGGACGACCTGGCGGCGGAGGGCAACGCTGTGCGTCAGCCACCGTTCGCGCAGCTCCGGCCGGGCCGAGAAAGCCTTGGCCATCTCCCCGGGCAACTCGGGCTCGCGCGACGCGGTGTCGGACTCGAGCGTGAACTCGATCGTGTCGCCCGCGTCGACACCCGCGGCCTTCAGCAGCTCGACCTTGAACGCGAGCTTGTAGCCGCCGCGCTTGCCGGGGAGCAGCACCACGCGGTCGAGATCCTCGTTGAAACGCAGCAGCGCGTTCCAGCCCCGACTCGCGCCCTTGGTCTCGACGCGCGTCAGCCCAAGCGGGTCGATCTTGCGCTTCGGCAGGTCGACCCAGCGGACCTGGGTGACCTTGTAGAGCTTGGCGCGCAAGCGGAGCATGACGGGCTCACTCCGGCAGTTTCACCCGCGCCTTGACCCAGGCGTCGATGGCCGGGAGCTCGCGCTTCTTCACCGCGGCGTTGAGCCGGATGAGGTCGGCGCCCTTGGCGGCTTCGGTCAGGGCGTCGGCGGGCAGTTTCTGGCGCACGAGCTCCATCAGCTCGTCGGCGCGCGGGGCGTCGGTAAACGCGTTCGCAATGCGGGGCAGGAAGACGTTGCGGCCGAAGAAAGTGGTGCGCTTCAACAGCTCGTCGGTGTGCGCGTGGGTGAAATCCCAGGCGAGCGCGGCGTGCTCGTTGAAGGCGACAGCCGCGACATTGCGGGCGGCCTCCGTAGTGGACATCTCGCTGCCGAGCGTGAGGGCGAGAGTTTCACGGGCCAGGACCGGGTCGAGCGCGGCCTGCATGCCGGCGTAGGCGCGGCGTTTTTCCTCGGTCGTCTTGGCGGCGCGGGCGAGCGCGTGGAGTTGGTCATAGGTCTCGCGGGTGGCGTAACGGCCCACGACGTCAAGCACGGGGCCGCGAAGGTTGCCGGTCAGGCTGGCGGGATCGGCCAGATAGGCCTGGAAGCGCCGCGTGCATTCCTCGACCGTGGCGCGATCGCCGTAGTTGCCGAGGGCGTCGATGAGCCGCGCGCGCAGAGTGGCGTCGAGGGTGGATTCGCCGGGCTTGGCGTCCCAGCCGAGCTGCGCGAGCCGGGGACCGAGGAGTTGAGCGGCCCAGGCCCGGAAAGCCCGGCTGCCGGGCTGGTCGAGCTGCAGGCGGTCGATCAGCGTCAGTTTCGCCAGCAGGTGTTCCCAGACCGGCTGACTCGGGCTGGCGCGCAGCTGCTCGGCGAGGTCGAGCCACGCGGTCGCCGGCGAGCGGCCGGCTTCGACGAGCGCCCAGGTGTCGCCGAGCAGGTTGAGCTGGTCGGCGACGGGCAGGGTGGTGATCGACCGGCGGAGTGCGTCGGTGAGTGCCTCGTCGTAGAGCACGCGATAAAAGCCGGCGTTGCCGACGTTGGCCTTGGGCGTGCCGGCGCCCGCGGGCCAGGACGCGGTGGCGGGGTGGTCCTCGAGCAGCGTCACCGACTTGGCCGCCAGATTGGCGGTGTTGGCCAACGTCAGCGGGATTTTCCAGGTAAGCGGCGCGGCGGCGGGGTCGTTGACGCTGAAGCGCGACTGCGCGAGGCGGAGTGTGCGGGCGGCGCCCTCGCCGGCGGACGAGACCAACACGATGGGAAAGCCCGGCTGCTCGGTCCAGCCGGTGGCAACGGCGACGATGGGCTTGCCGGACGAGGTGCCGAGCGCGGCCCAGAGGTCGGCCGTGGTGCTGCTGGAATACTTGTGCTGCTCCATGTAGAGGCGCAGGCCGGCGCGGAACGTGTCCTCGCCGAGATAGGACTCGAGCATGCGGAGGAAACCCTGGCCCTTCTGGTAGGAGATGGTGTCGAAGGCGTCGTTGGCCTGGCTCTCGTTGGCGATGGGCTGGAGGATCGGGTGCGTGGTCCGGCGGGCGTCGAGGGCCATCGCGCCCTCCTTCGCCTCGCCGGCGCGGACCCAGAGCTGCCAGTCGGGGTTGAGCGCATCACTGGCCTTGGTGCCCATCCACGAGGCGAAGCCCTCGTTGAGCCAGAGGTTGTCCCACCACGCCATCGTCACGAGGTCGCCGAACCACTGGTGCGCCATCTCGTGGGCGATGACCTCGAACACCCGCTGACGGCCGGCCGGCGAGCCGGTCGCTGGATCGTAGAGCAGCGCGGTGTCGATGTAGGTGATGCAGCCCCAGTTTTCCATCGCGCCGAAGGTCGCGAAGGCGTTGGGCACGGCGATCTGGTCGAGCTTGGGCAGCGGATAGCGGACGCCGAAATAATTGTTGTAGTAGGCGAGGATGCGTTTCGTGGCCTCGAGCGCGTAGACGGCGCTGGCGCGCTTGCCCTCGGTCGTGATGATCCGGAGCTTCACGCCGTCCTGCTCGCCCTCGACCGTCTCGAACTCGCCGGCGTAGAGCGCGACGAGGTAGCTGGCCATCGCCGGTGTGCGCGCGAAGACCACCTCCTTGAGTCCGTGCCCGAGCGCGGCCTCGCGCTCCACGGGCATGTTGGCGACGGCCATGAGTTTTTCGGGCACGACGAGGGTGATGTCGTAAGTGGCGCGGTAGACGGGCTCGTCCCAGCAGGGGAAGACGCGGCGCGCGTCGGTCGGTTCGAATTGCGTGCCGAGCATGAGTTTGTCGCCGCTGGGCGTGGGGTATTTGTCGACGAAGAAACCCTCGGCCTGCGTGCCAATCTGGCCGCGGTAAGCGATGGTGATGGTGTGCATCCCGGGTGCGAGCGTGACGGGCAGGGTGAGGGTCTGCTTCGCCGGATCGAGCTTCGGTGCCAGCGAGCGCGGCGCGGCGGGATCGTCGGTGAGCGTCGCGGAATCGATCGCCAGCTCGTTGGCGTTGAGCACGAGCTCGGTCACGGGCGCGAGCACCTCGAGCTCGATGCGCGCGATGCCGGTCGTGGTGCGGGCCGTGAGGTCGGGCGCTATGCGCAGCGTGTAGTGGCGCGGCACGACGGTCTTCGGCAGCTGGCCGGGCGTGGTGGCGAAGGCGAACGGCTTTTCCGCGAAGAGAGCCGCGGGCAGGGCGCAGCACAGGAGGAGCACCGCCCGGGCGGTGCGCAGGGATGTTAGCATAGGGTGGTGCACGTTGACGCGCGCCCGCCTTCCTGTCAACGGGCCGCGCGCCGGCGGCTCACTGGTGGTCGCGCTTCTTGAGGAAGCGCGCGATCTCCCGCGCGATTGGCATGGCCGCCGCGGTGCCCGGCTGCATGACCGCCAGCGCGGCCACGGCGCTCGCATAGTGCGCCGCCTCGAAGATGTTGTGCTTGAACTTCACCAGCCCGGCGGCGAATCCGCCGACGAAGGCGTCGCCCGCGCCGGCGGAGTCCACCACCTCGACGTCGTGCGCGCTGATCCGCAGGTAGACGTCGGGCTGGGAGACAAAACTGCCGCGCGCGCCGAGCGTGATGATGACCACGGGCACCTGCAGGCAGCGGCACAGGCGGTGCAGCGCGTCGGAGGGCAGGGTCCGCAGGACCGCCTCGGTGAACTCGCGGGCGGCGTTGAAGGGCGTGGTGCGCAGCAGCGCCGTGCAGGTCGGGCATTTCTTCACCAGCGCGATGAACTCGCCCTCGTTGGGGATGAGCACCTCGGTGTAGCGCAGCAGCGCGAGGTCGAAGGCCGCGCGCATCGGCGCGGGGTTGAAGACGGTGATGGCGCCGTTCCGGCGCGCGGTGCGCAGCACGTGGGCGACGGTGCTGTAGTCCGTCTCGCCCTGGCACACGACCACCTGCGCCGGCGCGAGCAGGGCCTGGGGGATGTCGCGCGGCCGCAGGCCGAGGTTGGCGCCGAGGGAGATGATGATGTGGTTCTGGCCGGCGTCGTTGATGGTGATGTTCGCCGCGCCCGTGGCGTGCTTGGGCTTCTCGATGAAGTGCGCGTGCAGGCCGGCCTCGCGCGCGAATTTCCGCGCGCGGGCCCCGAAGGCGTCGCGCCCGACGGCCCCGATGAACAGGGTGGAGACCCCGGCCCGCGAGGCCGCGACGGCCTGGTTGAAGCCCTTGCCGCCGGGCCCCGGGCGGAAGTCCCCGACGACGGAGTCGCCCGGCTGCGGAAAATTCTCCGTATAGAACGCGAGGTCCTGGTTGAAGCTGCCGACGACGACGACGGAATGTTTCACACGGGAACGGGGTTGTCCGGCCGGACCTGGCTGAGGATCTCGCGCAGGGCGCCGGCGCCGAAGGGTTTTTGCAGAAAGCCGTTCAGGTTCTGGCCGGCGAAGCGCGCCCGGGCGTCCTGCGCGCTGTAGCCGCTGAAGACCACGATGCGCAGCCCGGGCCGCAACTCGCGCAGCGCAGTGAAGGTCGCGTAACCGTCCATCCCCGGCATCGTGAGGTCGAGCAGCACGAGGTCGAATGGATTCGGGCTCGTGCGCACGAGGTCGAGGGCCTGCGGCCCCGAGCCGGCCTGCTTCACCTCGAAGCCAAAGTAGGCGATCATCTGGGCGGCGGTGGCGCGCACGGCGTCCTCGTCGTCCACCACCAGCACGTGGCCGTTGCCGCGCCAGGTCCGTTCGGCGGGGCCGCGGGGTTTTTCCGCGGTGGCCGGCGGGGTGGGGGCCTGGGCCGGGAAAAACAGGGTGAAGCGCGCGCCTTGCCCCGGCTGGCTGGTGAGGCGCAGCGCCCCCTGGTGACTGCGCATGATGCCCAGCGCGGCGGCCAGGCCGAGTCCGCGGCCAGTACCCTTGGTGGAAAAAAACGGATCAAACACCCGCGCCTGCGCCGGGGGGTCGAAACCCGGGCCGTTATCGGTCACCTCGAGGCAGACATAGTCGCCGGCCGGCAACTCCTGGTCGGGCCGGGCCGCGTCCGGCAGGGCGGCCGCGAGGGCCTGCCGCCGGGTGCTCACCTCGATCACACCATCGCGGCGGCCGATGGACTCGGCGGCGTTGAGCACGAGGTTGAGCAGGACCTGCCGGATCTGCGCCGGGTCGGCGTGGATGGCGGGGAGCACCGGGGCGAGGTTGAACTGCAGGCGGGCCTGGTTGCCGACAGAGACCCGGAGCAGGTCGGTGGTATCGCGGACGAGGGTGCTGAGGTCGGCCGGTTGCGTGGCGACCGGGCCCCGGCCGGCATAGGCGAGGAGTTGCTGGCAAAGACCGGCGGCCGTCTGTGAGGCCTGTTCGATCTGCCCGACGTTGCCCAGCACCGGCGAAGTTTCCCCGAGCGCGAGCCGCACGAGGCTGGTGTTGCCGAGGATGGAGGTAAGCAGGTTGTTGAAATCATGGGCGATGCCGCCCGCGAGCACGCCCAGGCTCTCGAGCTTCTGCACCTCGAGCAGCTTGCGCTCCATTTTCTCGCGCTCGCGCGCCGCCGTGGCGCGCACGGTGACGTCCAGCGCGATGCCGAGCACGCCGCCGACGCGCCCGTCGGCCTCGCGCAACGGCGTGCCGTGCAGCTCGAAAACGGCGCCATTGTATTCCCGCTGGCTGGTGAAGGTCTCGCCGGCGAGCCCGCGCTTGAAGTCGGCGATGATATCGGGCCGCGCCGCGTAGAGGTCGAAGGCGGACTGGCCGACCGCCTCGCCGGGGCGGCGGCCCAGCGCGCCAAGCCCGGCCCCCTCGCACAGCGTGTAGGTGCCCTTGGCATCAAGGGAGAAAAGGACGACCGGCGTGTGCGCGAGGACGGTCGCCAGTTGCTGCTGGTGGGCGACCAGCGCGGCTTCCGCCCGCCGGCGCTCCGTGATGTCGGTGATCTGGCCGACCAAATACTTCGGCGCGCCGCGCTCGTCGCGGATCAGGCCCACTTCCAGGCTGACGTGCAGCACCGAGCCGTCCTTGCGGATGTAGCGCTTCTCGACCTGCGTGGGCCCGGGCTGCCCCGCGACGAGCCCGTCGTTGAGGCGGTAGGTTTTGGGCACATCGTCGGCATGCGTGATCTGCACGAAGGTCAGGCGGAGCAACTCGGCGCGGGTGTAGCCGAGCATGCGGCAGAGGGCCTCGTTGACCTCGACCAGCCGGTAGCGCAGGTCGGCCAGCGCGACACCGCCCGGGGCCTGGTCGAAGATGGACCGCCGCAATTCGTCCTGCTCGCGGAGGTGGCGCTCGGCCGAGCGGCGCGCGGCGAGTTCGTGCCGCAGCACGGCGATGACGACGGCCGGCCCGCTGATGAGCAGGACCACGCCGCCCAGCACCCACAGCCACAGGCGCCGGGCCTGCGCCCGTTGCGCCAGCCATTCCGCCGCTTCAAGATCCACGCCGAGGACGGCCTCGACCCGGCCGTCGGCAGCGCGCAACGGCGCATAGGCGCTGACCCACGTGCCCCGGCGGTCCGTGCTGATGGCATCGGCAAACTCAGGCGTGCCACGGAAAGCCTGCTCAAGCGCCGGGGTGATGTTGGTGTAGACCTCACCGGGCGGGGTGCGCTGCTCGCGGTCACCCTCGTAGCGGCCATTGTGGTCGTAATCGGTCTCCGAATCCACCAGCAGGATGACGGTGCCATCGGCGCGGCGGCGGAAGGTGCAGATGTCGGCGATCGCGGGGTTGAGCTTGAGCCAGCGGATTTCCGTCTGGATCAGTTCCAGATAGTGCGGGTCGTCGCCGGCGACATTTTCCGGCAGGCGCGCATGGCCGAGCCGCTGGAATTCCTGCACGTAGTAAGGGAGGAGCAGTTCCATCTGCTGCCGGAGGTTCCTTTGCGCGTTGCGGCCGGCGTCGTCCACGATGAACCAGCCGCCGGCCAGCACCGCGGCCAGCAGCAGCCAGGTGAGCCCGGGCAGGGGGCCAAGCCGGCCGGTGCGTTGCAGCCAGAAGCCCAGCCCGGTCCACAGCAGCCCGACCAACGCAAGGAAGGCGCAGTAGTCGAGGTTTGTGGGGAACCAACCGGTCATGACAGCCATGCATGAAGAGGCATTGCCCAAGTCAACGCAACCCCCGGGGTGCGCCCGTTCATCCTGCCGCCGGGCCGTTCGTCCCGTTCCGGGCTGTGGCGGCGGGAGATTTACCTCTTATTCCAACGGATGTCAGTTGAACAGGTCACCTCCGTGTCCGGACTGCGCCCGCTGGACGGGCTTGCGGAGGTGCGGGCCGGGTTGTTTCGTCTGGCCATGACGAAGAACCCGCCGATCGACGCCGTAGCCAAGCTGCGGCGCGCGAAGGAGCGACTCTACGTGCTCTGTCAGGTCGCGGGCTGGTCGCTGTTCATGGTCTCGCAACTCGCCTTCCTGCCCTTTACCGACAAAAAGGACGCGCCCCACGACAAATTGGTGTCTGTCGCCATCATTGTGATGGTGGGCCTCATGGGGCTTTTGCTTTCGCACTATGTGCGGCCCTTCATGACCCGCCGAGGCTGGAAGGAACTGGGCTGGCGGCCCTTGATCCCGCGGGTGCTGGCGACCTCCGCGGTGCTTTCCGCCCTCTGGTCGGGAGTGGGGTATGGCTACATTTACGGCGTGGTCTGCCTGGCGTGGACCACGAAATACAGCGTGGCCCTGATCCTCACCCTGAGCTGGCTGAACGGCTTCACCCTGTTCATCGGCTGGCTGTGCATTTATTTCTTCTACCACCTCTTCGAGCGGCTGAACCGCCTGCAGTTGGAGCAGCTGCGCCTCGCGGCCAACGTCAAGGAGGCCGAATTGCGCGCCCTGAAGTCGCAGCTCAACCCGCACTTCCTCTTCAACTCGCTCAACAGCCTGCGCGCCCTCATCGATGAGGACGCGCCGCGCGCCCGCGAGGCCGTCACCCGCCTCGCCAACATGCTTCGCTACTCGCTGCAGTCCGGCCAGCAGGAGACCGTGCCGTTCGAGGAGGAGCTGCGCATCGTCGAGGACTACCTCGCGCTGGAACAAATCCGCCACGAGAACCGCCTGAGCGTCCGCTGGGACATCGCGGCGGAGGTGCGCGCACTCAGCGTGCCGCCGATGTTGCTGCAGACCCTCGTCGAGAACGCGGTCAAATACGGCATCGGCCCCCGCCGCGAAGGCGGCGAAATCGCCATCTCCGCGCGACTCGACACCGCGGTGCTCCACATTTGCGTCACCAACCCGGGCGACCTGGCCGAACCGGTCAGCCCCGCCGTCGCCCGCGCCGGCTCCTCCACCGGCGTCGGCCTGCGCAACGCCTCGGAGCGGCTGCGCCTGCTGTTCGGCGACCAGGCCACGCTCACGCTGCTCGCCGAGCCGCCCGGCTGCGTCACCGTCGACGTGCTGATTCCCGTGCCTCCCGCTGCTTCATGAAAGCCCTGCTGATCGACGACGAGCGCCTCGCGCGCAACGAGCTCCGCCGCCTGCTCGCGGCGCATGCCGATATCGAGATCGTCGGCGAGGCCGTGGACGCCGTGGATGCGGCGGCCAAGGTGGCGGCGCTCAAGCCCGACCTCCTGTTCCTCGACGTGCAGATGCCCGGGGCCGACGGCTTCAGCCTGCTCGAGCAGCTCGAACCGCCACTGCCGCTCGTCGTCTTCACCACCGCCTACGACGAGTTTGCGGTGAAGGCCTTCGAGTTCAACGCGCTCGACTACCTGCTCAAGCCCGTCGATCCCAACCGCCTCGTCGCCGCACTGGAGAAGGTCCGGCCCCACGGTTCCGCCGCGCCGTTCGCCGGCGCGCGCGACCGCCTCGGCCTCGACGACAAGGTCTTCGTGCGCGAGGGCGACCGCTGCTGGTTCGTGCCGGTGAAGAACATCCGCCTGCTCGAGTCCGAGGGCAACTACACGCGCCTGCATTTCGACGACCAGAAGCCGCAGCTCTTCCGCTCGCTGTCCGCGATGGAGGAGCGGCTCGACGCCAAGCATTTCTTCCGCGCCAACCGCAAGCAGGTCATCAACCTGGCCTGGGTCGAAGGCATCGAGCCCTGGTTCAGCGGCGGATTGCTGGTCAAGCTGAAGGGCGGCCTCAAGGTTGAGCTTTCCCGCCGCCAGGCCCAGGATTTCCGCGATCGCATGAGCCTGTGAGGCGCAAAAACCAGTTTATGAAAACCTACACGTCAAAATGGCTGCAATATTTCTGCCGCGCACGCTTCGGCCTGGCCGTCGCCGTGGGTCTCGGCGTTGGCTGGGCGATGAGCAAGTCCCTTGGCGCCGCGGTGGCGTTCGCCGTCGGCGGCAGCATCACCGTGGCTCTGCTCGCGCGCTCGAACGACACCTGATTGGCCGGTTCCCCGGCCCAACCCCGCTGTAAACATGATCGAAGCCCGCCACCTGACGAAGACCTTCAAGGACAAGAAGCGCGGCACCATCACGGCTGTGGCCGACGTGTCCTTCACCTGCCGGCCCGGGCAGATCTACGGCCTGCTCGGCGCCAACGGCGCGGGCAAGACCACCACGCTGCGCCTGCTCGCCACGCTGCTCCAGCCGACCAGCGGCGACGCCACGCTGGCGGGTTTCGATGTCACCAGGGACGCGGACAAGGTGCGGGCCAACGTCGGCTTCCTTGCCGCGAGCACCGCGCTCTACGGGCGCCTCACGGCGCGCGAGCTGGTCTATTATTTCGGCCGGCTCAACGGCATGGCCGACACCGCGATCAGGGGCCGCATCAAGGTGCTCGCGGACGAGCTCGACATGCACGAGTTCCTCGACCGCCGCTGTGACAAGTTTTCCACCGGCATGAAGCAGAAGACCTCCATCGCCCGCACGCTCATCCACGACCCGGCGATCATGATCTTCGACGAGCCGACCCTCGGCCTCGACGTCATGACGGCGCGCGCGATCGTCAAGTTTGTCCGCGACTGCCGCAACCGCGGCAAGACCGTCATCTACTCCACGCACATCATGAGCGAGGTCGACAAGCTGTGCGATATCGTCGGCATCATCCATAACGGCCGGCTGGTGGCCGAGGGCACGCCCGCCGCGCTTCGCGCCCGCTTCGGCGAGCAGGACCTCGAGGAGGTCTTCGTCAAGGCCGTCGGCGGCGAGGCCGAGCTGGCCGCCACCCTGAAAATCTGAGCCCCGCCCATGAACTGGAAAAACATCCTGACCGTCTACCTCAAGGAGCTGCGCGATTCGCTCCGCGACCGCCGCACGCTGCTCTCGACCATCATCATCCCGACGTTCCTGATGCCCGCGCTCTTCTTTGGGGTGGGCAAGATCGCCTCGGGCATCTTCTCCAAGGCCCGGGAGGAAATCCCCGCCATCATGGTGCTGGGCGGCGAGGATTCGCCCGGGATCGTGGCCGAGCTGAAGCAGGCGAAGAAACTCCGCGTGATTACCGCCGCCGCGGATTGGAAGCAGCAGATCTCGGACAAGCGGATCCGCGCGGCCGTGCAGCTCCCCGCCGGGTTCGAGGCCGGGCTGAAGGCCGGGTCGGCCGAGCCGGTGATCATCTACAATTACGAGGGCGAGCTGAAGTCGGGCTTCGGCGTGACCGAGCTGGAGCGCTTCTTCCGCGACCTGCGCGACCGCACGGTCGCGGCGCGCCTGGCCGAGCGGTCGCTGCCGGCGACCCTGGTGAAACCGTTCGAGTTCAAGCGCGAGAACGTCGCGCCGCCCGAGAAGGTCGGCGGCAATATGCTCGGCGGCTTCGTGCCTTACCTGATCATCATCCTCTGCTTCACCGGCGCGATGTATCCCGCGATGGATCTGACGGCGGGCGAGAAGGAGCGCGGCACGATGGAGACCCTGCTGTGCAGCCCGGTCCCGCGCGTCGACATTGTGCTCGGCAAGTTCCTCATGGTGCTGACCGGGTCGCTCTCGGCGATGATGTTTTCCCTCCTCTCGATGGGCATCAGCGCCTTCCTCGGCGGCATGCTCTTCACCGGCGGCGGCACTGCGCGCCTCGCGGCGGCGACCAACACCGCACAGGGCGGGGCCGCCGTCATGCCGATGATCGATCCACTGGGGCTTTTCGGCGTGGTGGCGATGGTGCTGCCGGTGGCGGTGCTTTTCTCCGCGGTCATCTTCACGGTCGCGCTCTTTGCCAAGAGCTACAAGGAGGCGCAGAGCTACGTCGCGCCGATGATCTTCGTGGTCATCATGCCAGCCGTCGTCGGCATGCTCCCGGGCATCGACCTCAATCTCCGGCTCGCCCTGGTGCCGATCCTGAACCTGTCGCTCGTGTGCAAGGAGATGCTTTCGGGCGTCTGGCACTGGCAATACATTGCGATCATCTTCGGCTCCTCGAGCCTCTACGCGGCCCTCGCGCTCGCCCTCGCGGTGCGGATGTTCAACCGCGAGGACGTGATGTTCCGGGCGTGAATTTTTCCAGTGTGGGCGGGGTGCCCCCACCCCGTGGGATATGGCCTGCGTGAGCCGTGCCTCGGGGGATGAGGGCATCCCGCCCACAAATTCAGAATCGATTTCATATTTGAGTAAAAGCCGGGCTCCCGGGGTAAAGGCCGGGTAAAGACCCCGGGCGCCTCTAGGCGCGGGGCAACAAGAGTGATAAGGTCGAGTCGCACCACTTATGAACCCGATCACCTCCACTGACAGCCAAGAGGCCGCGCACCTCGCCAAACTGCGCTCGCAGATCTCCAGCGACATTGAATCCATGCACGAGAAGGAGGCCAGCCTTCGCGAGTATGAACAACGTCTCCGTCTGCTCGTCGACCACGCCCACCACAACCAGCCGGCCCAGCCGACGTCGCAGTATTACGTCACCCCGGCCGCGCAACAGGACAAGGCCGCGCTCGACTCCGAGTGGGAAAAATACGCCCGTTCCCACGCGTTGCTCGAGGCCGCCCGCCGCGGCCTGACGGACGACCGCCTCGCGCTCAAGGACCGCGAGGAGAAGCTCGCGCAGCGCGAGACCGAGGTCGGCCGCCGCGAAGCGTGGGTGAAGCTACGCGAGCAGGAACTCGCCGCGGAAGCGGCGGCCAAGGCGGCCGTGCCGGCGCCGAAGCCCTCGTTCACCACGGCGCCGTTCCTCGCCGCGCGCAATCTCTTCACGCACCGCGGCTGAACCAAAAGTCTTTGCCGGTCAGGGGTGACCGGCCGTGATCAAGGGGCGGGATCAGCCGGAGGGTCAGGGTGTGACCGGCGCGGTCCCGCCCTACTGCTTTTCCAGGTCGGCGAGCCGGGCCGCCGCGGTTTCCCATGCGGTGGTCGCGGCCTGCAACTGGTCCACGATGACGGAGAGCTCGCGGTTCAGGTGCTGGGCCTTGCCCGGGGAAGTGTAGGTCTCGGGCGCCTCGAGTTCGGCCGTGAGCTCGTTCTGCTTGGTCTCGAGCTGCGAGACCTTCTCCTCAAGGTGGCCGACTTCGGTGCGGAGTTTCTTCACTTCCGCCGGGTTGGGCTTGCTGGCCTTGGGTTCGGCCGACTTCTGGCTTCTGGCCTCTGTCTTCTGGACCGGGCGGGCGTCGGTGAAACCGGCCGTGAGCGCCGCGCGGGCGTTGCCGGCCTTGGATTTCTCGAGGTAATAGTCGTAGTTGCCGGCGTAGGGCGTGAGCCGGCCGGAGTGGACGTGCAGGACGGTCTGCGCCAGCGCGCGGATGAAATACACGTCGTGGCTGATGAAGATGAACGTGCCCTCGTATTGCTTGAGGGCGGTGACGAGCGCGTCGATCGACGGGATGTCGAGGTGGGTCGTCGGCTCGTCCATCAGCAGCAGGTTGGGCGGGTTGACGAGCAGGCGGGCGAGTGCGAGGCGGGACTTCTCGCCGCCGGAGAGCACGGAGACCTTCTTGTGGACATCGTCCTTGCGGAAGAGGAAGCCGCCGAGCACGGCGCGCGCCTGCTGCTCCGTGAGCTGGTTCTCGTTCGTGCGCAGCTCCATGACGTTCTCGAACACCGTGAGGTCGAGCTTCAGGTTGTCGGCACGGTTTTGTGCGAAGTAACCAGGGACGACGTTGCTGCCGATCTCGCGCGTGCCGCCCTGGATCGGGATCACGTCGGCCAGGATCTTGAGCAGGGTGGACTTGCCGGCGCCGTTCGGGCCGACGAGCACGATTTTCTGGCCGCGCTCGGCATCGTAGTTGAGGTCACGGTAGACAACATGGTCACCGTAGGCTTGGTGGACATTCTTGAGGTTGATGACCTTCAGGCCGGAGCGCGGCGGCTGCGGGAAACGGAAATTGATGCGCTTGAGGTCCTCCCAGGGCTCCTCGACGGCCACGTCCTTCAGGCGCTCGATCTGCTTCTCCTTGGACTTGGCGCGTGAGGCCATCGAGGCTTTGGCACCGAAGCGGTCGACGAATTTCTGCAGGTGGGCGATCTCGCGCTGCTGGTTTTTGAATTGCGCGGCCTGCTGCTCCTTGCGGGCGTCCTTCTCGTTCAGGTAATCGTCGTAATTGCCGGTGTATTTGTTGAGCGTGCCGCTGCGGAGCTCGAGGATGCCGTTGCAGAGCGAGTTCAGGAACTCGCGGTCGTGCGACACGATGAGCAGCCCGCCCGGGTAGCGCGACAGGTAGTCCTGGAACCAGAGCAGCGCCTCGAGATCGAGGTGGTTGGTCGGCTCGTCGAGCAGGAGCAGCGCGGGCTCGCTCACGAGCAGGCGCGCGAGGTGGGCGCGCATGACCCAGCCGCCGGAGAAGGACTTGGCCTGCTTGTCGTGGTCGGTCTCGCGGAAGCCGAGGCCGGCGAGGATCTTCTTGGCGCGCGGCTCGAGCGTCCAGTCGATGTCGTAGTCGTCGTCGTTTTCCGGGACGAGCTTCTTGCCGCTGGTGGCGATGGCGAGGACGGTCTCGTCGCCGACCGGCGCGCTTTCCTGCGGCAGGTAGCCGAAGTCCGCGCCGCGCTCCCACTCGATCGTGCCGTCGTCGGGCATTTCCTCGCCGAGGATGAGGTTGAAGAGGGTGGATTTGCCGGCGCCGTTGGGGCCGACGAGGCCGAAGCGGTCGGTGCGCGCGACGAAGAGCGACACCTCGGAGAAGAGCTCCCGGGTGCCGTAGGACTTGGAAACGTCGGCGATGGTCAGCATGGCGAACCCGCGAGCAAGCCGCGCCACGCCGTTCTCGTCAAGGACGGCCTTAGGCCAGCGTAAGTGCCACGGCGCCAGCGACCGCGATAGCCCCGCCAAGCAGCGAGCGCTTTGAGGGCCGCTCGCCTTCCAGCAAATACGTGATTGGGATGGCAATAAGGGGAGTGGTCGCGGCGATCGGCAGCACGATGCCGCTGGGCGTGGTGGCCAGCGCCCACTGGTAGCAGCCGACGCCGAGGACCGGGCCGACGAGACCGTTCGCCATCAGCCAGAACCAGGCGCGGCGCTTTGTCGCCGGGTCGGCGGCGGCGGCGGGCCGGGCGGGCCGCCGGCCGAGCAGATGGAGCGCGAGGAACCAGAGGGCGGTGAAGACGAGACCGGCCAGGATGCGGTGGTAGGCCGCGTTGAGGCCGAAGCTGGCGTTGTGCGCCGCTTCGCCCGCGGCGGTGGCGGCCTCGACGCCCTTGCGGCTGACGAGCGCGCCGAAGCCCTGGCCGGCGGCCGCGAGCAGACCGAAAAGAAAACCAAGGGGGCGCACCCGCACGCGCGGCGGACTGGACTTGCTCGGCATCAGCGCCAGCACGACGCCGCCGATGATCACGGTGCCCCACAGGGCCTGCGCCGCAGTGAGCCGCGTGCCGAGCCAGAGCCATTCGCCCAGCGCCGCGATCGGTGCAGCGAGGCACTGGGTCATGAGCACCGTCAGCCGCGAACCCAGCAGGGGCAGCGCCGCATAGACGCCCAGGTCGCCCAGGCCCATGCCGACGACGCCGCTCAGGAGGAACCATCCGGTGCTCGCGCTGCCGAAGCCGTGACCGAGCGTGTGGGCGAACAGCCCGAGCAGGCAGACCGCCACCATGAGCCGCCCGAGGTTGGCGAACATCGGGCCCGAGGCCTGCACGCTGCGGCTGGCGCAGGTGGCGTTGAGGGCGAAGAAGCAGGCGGCGAGACAGGAGGCGAGCACGGCGGGCGCGCACTCTCGCCGCCGCCCCGCCGGGGAGGCAACTCTCGTTTCGGCCACGATTTTTTTTGCGTCTCCCGGACTTTGGCCGAGTTTGGCGGCGCATGCCCAACGCCCTTGCCGCCGAGAAATCGCCCTACCTCCGCCAGCACGCCGACCACCCCGTGGCCTGGCTCCCGTGGGGCGAGGCCGCGCTCGCCAAGGCCCGGGCGGAGCAGAAGCCCATCTTCCTCAGCATCGGCTACTCGACCTGCCACTGGTGCCACGTGATGGCGCACGAGTCGTTCGAGGACGCCGGCGCCGCGGAGATCCTCAACCGCGACTTCGTGCCGGTGAAGGTCGACCGCGAGGAGCGGCCCGACGTGGACCGCGTCTACATGACCTATGTGCAACAAACGACCGGTCACGGCGGCTGGCCGCTGAGCGCGTGGCTGACGCCCGACGGCAAGCCGTTCTATGCCGGCACGTATTTCCCGAAGGACGACCGGTCCGGGCGCCCGGGCTTCACCTCGGTGCTCAACGCCATCGCCCGCCACTGGCGCGAGCAGCGCGCCAAGATCGAGACTGGTGCGGCTGAGATCGTCGCGACCCTCCAGCGCCACGCCGCCGGGGGTGACGGGTCCGAGGCGCCGGCGGGCGAGCCGCTGCCGCTGCACGAGGCGGCGGGCGAGGCCTTCGAAAAATGCTTCCAGTATTTCCACGAGGTGCACGACGCGCAGTGGGGCGGCTTCGGTGGCGCACCGAAATTCCCGCGCGCCTCGGTGCTCAACTTCCTGTTCCGCACCGCGGCCCTGCAGGGCGGATCAACGGAGCTAGGGCAGGAGGCGGTCAACCTCGCGGCGCACACCTTGCAACGCATGGCCGAGGGGGGCCTCCACGACCAGCTCGGCGGCGGCTTCCACCGCTACTCCGTCGACGAGCAGTGGCATGTGCCGCACTTCGAGAAGATGCTCTACGACCAGGCGCAGATCGCGCTCAACTGCCTGGAGGCGCGGCAGGCAACGGGGCGCGAGGTCTTCGCGTGGCTGGCGCGGGACATCTTTGACTACGTGCGGCGCGACCTGACCAGCCCGTCGGGCGGGTTCTACTCCGCCGAGGATGCGGACAGTCTGCTGGTCCACGGGAAACCGGAGCACGCCGAGGGTGCGTTCTATGTCTGGACCAAGGCGGAGCTGGAGACCGTGCTCGGGGCGGATACCGCGTTTTTCTGCGCGCACTTCGACGCGAAGCCGGACGGCAACGTCGCGCACGACCCGCAGGGTGAGTTCACCGGCAAGAACATCCTGCGCCAGCGCCGCTCGCTCGCGGTGACGGCCGCGGAATTCCAGCTGGCGCTGCCTGATGCCGAGGAGAAATTACTGGCGAGCCTGGAGAAACTGCGGGTGGCCCGCGCGCAGCGGCCGCGCCCGCACCTCGACGACAAGATCATCACGGCCTGGAACGGGTTCATGATCTCCGCGCTCGCCAAGGGCGCACAGGTGCTCGGCGAGGCCGATTGCCTGAGGGCGGCCACGGGCGCCGCGGAATTCATCCAACGCGAGCTCCACGACGCGAAGACGGGCCTGCTTTACCGGAGCTGGCGCGAAGGGCGCAGCAACATCACGGGGTTTGCCGAGGATTATGCCGCGCTGATTGCGGGCCTGCTCGATCTCTACGAGGCGGGCTTCGACCTCCGCTGGCTGCAGTGGGCGGAGCAACTGCAGGGGAAGATGGACGAGCTTTTCTGGGACGCGGAGCGCGGCGGGTATTTCAATTCCCGGGCGGACGACCCGACCGTGATCGTCCGCCTGAAGGAGGATTACGACGGCGCGGAGCCCGCCCCCAACTCGGTTGCCGCGATGAACCTCCTGCGGCTCGACTGGATGATCGGTGCGGACCGCGGCGAGGGTGCCGCGGCTTCAGATGGCTCTTACACGACCCGCGCCCGGCGGACCATCGGGGCCCTGCGCCCGCAATGGAGCCGGGCGCCGCACGCGCTGCCGCAGATGTTGTGCGCGCTGGAGCTGGCGCTGGCCGCGCCGCGCACGGTGGTGCTCGCCGGCGATCCGGCCTCGGCGGATTTCCGCGCGCTCGCCGCGGTCTTGCACGAGCAACTCGGGCCGCGTCGTGCGCTGCTCTGCGTTGAGGGCCCGTTCGACAAGCTCAGGTCAGGCGCGGCAGGCCAGCGCTGGCTGGCGGAGCGGAAGCCCTATCTTGCGGAAATGAAACCGGTCGGCGGCCGGGCCACGGCCTACGTCTGCGAGAATTTCACCTGCCACGCGCCGGTGACGGATCCGGCGGAACTCCGCGCGCTACTGGGCTAGCGCGGCCCGCACCAACCGGTCGTCGCCGTCATTGGGCGCGGGCTTGAGGCCGAGCGCGGCGCAAAGCAGGTTGTAGAGGTGGATGTTTTCCACGTCGGGGATCTCCACACCGCGCCGGAAGGACGGGCCGCTGGCGAGGAAGAGCGCGCCCATGTTTGGGGTCGCCGGGTCCCAGCCGTGGTTGCCCTTGCTGTAGGTGAGCATGCGATTCGGCCAGCCGACTTTGCTCTCGATGTTCCAG
Organism: Lacunisphaera sp.; assembly: GCA_029945445.1. GTDB lineage: Bacteria > Verrucomicrobiota > Verrucomicrobiia > Opitutales > Opitutaceae > Lacunisphaera. Next base: position 396,809 of record JAQSCO010000057.1, read on the forward strand.
TGGTCGTCGGCCAGCAACACGACGTCCGGGATGCGCGGATTGCCCCGGTAGTGATAGCGCGCGGGGCTCTCGTCGCGCAACCAGACGTGCAACTGTGGCGGCGCCTTGGTGCGGATCTGCTCGGCGAGCTCCGCGGCGGTGATGGTGCCGGGTTTCGGGCGCACGCCGCCGACCGGACCGCTGGAGTCCACCTGCACCTCGGAGACTTTCATCAGGTCCTCGAGGAAGATGACGCGGTCGGGGCCTTGCTCCGACATGCCGTGGTCCGAGACTATCACCAAGTCCGTGCGGTCGCGGAGGCCGAGCCGCGTCAGGCCGGCGAGCAAGCGGGCCACGTTGTGGTCCACCTCCTTCACGGCGGCGCCGGTCTCGGGGGCGACCGGGCCGTATTTGTGCCCGATGGTGTCGACGAGGTCAAAGTAGAGGGTGCAGAAGCGCGGGCGTTCGGCGGCGGGCCCCGCGAGCCAGCCCAGCAACTCATCCACCCGCTGCGGGGCCGGCACCTTGTTGTCGAACGGCTTGTAGCGGCTCGGCCGCGCACCGTGGTTCTCCGTCTCGGAGCCGGGCCAGAAATAACAGAAACTGCGCACGCCCTGCTTCTCCGCGGTGATCCAGACCGGCTCGCCGGCGGCCCACCAGCGCTCCTCGCGATTGCTCGCGGGCTTGCTCATGCCGAAGGTGTCGCCGCTGGCCGGGTCGTAGAACCAATTGCTGACGATGCCGTGGTGCGCGGGATAGAGGCCCGTGACGAGCGTGTAGTGGTTGGGAAAAGTCTTCGAGGGAAACGACGGCGTCAGGCGCGTCGCGTGCACGCCGCCGGCGGCGAGCGCCTTGAGGGTCGGCGCATCGTATTTTTGCAGGTAGTCCCAGCGGAACCCGTCGATCGAGATCAGGACGAGCAGCTCGGCCCGCGTGGGCTGGACTGGCGTGGTGCACGACACCAGTGCGAAGGCGGTGGCGAGCAGCACCAGACTGGCGCGAAGTCGTTTCATCAGGAAACAAGGCTTGGGCCCGTCGGCCCAAGCCTGCAACGCGCTTTTAGCGCGCCAACACCTCGCGCGCGAGGCGGTCGTCGCCGTCGTTGGGCGCCGGTTGCAGGCCGAGCACGCGGCAAAGCAGGTTGTAGAGATGGATATTGTCCACGTCGGCCAACTCGTGGCCGCGGCGGAACGCCGGGCCGCTGGCGAGGAAGAGCGCGCCCATGTTCGGGGTCGCCGGGTCCCAGCCGTGGTTGCCGCGGTTGTAGGAGTTGGCGAATTTCGTCCAGCCCAGCCGGCTCTCGATGTTCCAGTGGTCGTCGGCCACGAGCACGACGGGCGGAATGCGGGGATTGTCGCGGTAGTGGAACTGCGCCGGCACTTCCTCGCGGAGATAAACCTTGAGCGCCGGCGGCGCCTTGGCGCGGATCGAGGCGGCGAGCTCGGCCGGCGTGACCGTGCCGGGTCTGGGGCGCACGCCGCCGTTTGGCCCGGTCGACTCGACCTGCACTTGGGAAACGTTCATCAGGTCCTCGACAAAGATCACGCGGTCGGCGCTCTGTTCTGACATGCCGTGGTCCGACACGATGACGAGGTTGGTCTGGTCGCGCAGGCCGCGGCTGCTGAGGCCGGCCAGCAGGCGGGCCATGGCGTCGTCCGCCTCCTTGACCGCGGCCGCCGTCTCGGGGGAGTCGGGCCCGGCCCGGTGACCGACCACGTCGACCACCTCGAGGTAGAGCACGCCGAAGCGCGGGCGCTGGGCCGCCGGCAGGTCGAACCACGCGAGCAGTCCGTCCACGCGCTGGTTGGAGGTCTGCTTGCCGTCGTAGGTCAGGTGAAAGCTCGGGCGCGTGCCGTGGATCTCGGCCTCGCTGCCCGGCCAGAAGTAGCAGGCGCTGCGCACGCCCTGTTTTTCCGCGGTGATCCAGATCGGTTCGCCCTGCTGCCACCAGCGCGGGTCGGCGTTATCGGCGGGTGAGTTCTTGTTGAAGGAGGCGTTGAACGCCGGATCGAAGAAATAATTCGAGACAATGCCGTGGTGCTCGGGCCGCAGGCCGGTGGCCAGGGTGAAATGGTTGGGGAAGGTCTTCGAGGGAAACGAGGGCGTCAGGCGCTGCGCATGCACGCCGCCGGCCGCGAGGGCCTTGAGGGTCGGGGCGTCGTATTTCTGCAGGTAATCCCAGCGGAAGCCGTCGATCGAGACGAGGATCAGCGGTGCGAGCGGGCGGGCGGGCGGCGTCGTGCAGGACGAGACGGCCAAGAGGATCAGCAGCAGGTGAACGAAGGACCCGAATCGTTGCATGAAGGCGCATTTCATGGCGGGTTGCCTCCCTGCGCGCAATCTGCATTCTGCGGCCGATGAACGACGCCGAGCGACTGACCAAACTGGAGGAGCGCTATGCGCACCTGCAGCGCCACACCGTCGAGCAGGACAAGGCGATGCTCGCGCTGGCCGACGAGGTGGCGAAGCTGCGCAAGGCAATCACCAAGCTGCGCGGGCAGGTGGCGTCGAGCCGCGCCGCGGACGACGGCGCGGACGAGCGTCCGCCGCATTACTGATCAGAAAATCGCCGTGAGCTCGACGTGCTTGCCCGGCTCGAGGAAGATCTCGCCGGAGAGCGCCGCGGTCTCGTCGTTCTTGTAGAGCTTGACGGCGATGGGCCCGGTGGCGTCGTCGGTGGCCCAGCCCCATTTGCCGATGGAGACAAACTGCATGGGTACGCCCTTGTCCCAGCTCAGGCCCGGGCCGTCGCCACGGATGAAGAGCTTGTTGCCGATGCCGATGTAGGCGGTGGCGAGCAGGCGCGTCGCCCCATCGGAGGAAACGGCGGCCTCGGCTGGCGCGGCGGACGCCGGTTCCGCGGGGGCGTCGGGGAAGGGGGATTCGCCGGAGTGGCCGTTTCCGGCGGCGGGTTCGGCCGACATGGCGGCGAGGGTGTCCTCGGGCTTGGGCTTGCGCGGCGCGCGGGGTTTCCTGGGCTTTGAGTCGTCGACGACAGAGGGCCCGGTGGCTGCGGTGTCAACCACGGCAACGGATTCCACGATGGGTGAGGGGGCGGGCTCGGCAACGGGCTCCGGCTTGGCTTCAACGCGGGGTGAGGGCACCCCGCCCACAGGGGGGGCCACGACCGTCACGCTGACCTCGGCGATCTTGGCGAGGGTGGCCTTGAGTTTGTCGTCGAGCTTGGCGGCGGCGTCCTGCAGCGCGGCGAGCTGCGCGCGCGTGGTCTTCTCGAGCGCGGAAAGTTCGGCGGCGGACTTGTGGATTTTTTCCGCGATGCCCGACAGGCGCTCGCTCTCGCCCTGGCGGAGCGTGGCAAGCTCCTCGGTCAGGCGCTCCTTCTCCTCGTCCTCGGTCTGCGCGAGCTGCGCGTTGAACTCGGCGAGTTTCTCCTGCATGCGGTAGGGCAGGTTCTCGGCGGCGTGGGCGGTCTTGTGGACGGCCTCCTCGACCGCCTTGATCTGCGCGGCGGCGCGGGCGAGGCTCTCGCTGGCGGCGTTGAGGCGCTGGACCTGGTCGGTGACGCGGGCGCGCTCCGCCTGGACGTATTCCGCGGAGTCGGCGGCGTAATCGATGAGGAAGGGGACGAGCCCCACGACGCCGGCGGCGCCGACGAAGAGCACCGCGCTGATGAAGGGCAGCGGGGCGTAGGGATTCTTGGCGAAGTAGGCGATGATGAACGCGGTGAGCAACAGGCCGGCGTCGATCAGCAAAAACACCGTCTTGGAGAGGCGGGGGGCAGGTTCTAGATTCATAGGCGGTTCGCGCGCACGCTGGTTTTCCCCCGGGACGGGCGGTTTCTCAAGGCTAAAGGAGCCTTGCGCGGCCGGGGGCGGCTGGCAAAGTCGCGGGCGTGCCGGAGCCATTTCCCCATTTCGTGCGCATCGACCGCGACGGGCGGCGGAACGGCGCGCACTATGTGGTGCACACGCACGACCCGAAGTTCACGCTGGAACTGACGCCCGACCGCGCGGCGCCCGACCGGGTCGGGCACGGGATCATCAAGCGCATCTGCGTGCCCAATTCGTGGGCCGGGGACTACGGCCGCTACAGCCAGCTGCTGACGAAGGCGCAGGAATTCTTCGCGCAGTCCAATCCCGCCGGCTCGCAGCCCTCGCGACTGTAGCCGGAGAACGCGCGGGCCCCATGCCCTACCGCAGCAGCGCGCGCCACGACATGCCCAGGAGCGAGATGAGCATGCCGACCCGGATGGAGCCCTCGAAAGTGAGCACGACGAGCACCCATTGCAGCCCGCAGGTCGTGCGGATGGCGTAGCCAAGGCCGGTCACGATCAGCAGCACGATGCCCTGCGCGCGGCCCACGGGGTGGAGCAGCAGCGTGGTCATCCAGAGGAAATAGATGAGCAGCCCGCCCGCCCAGGTGGCCGCCATCCAGTTGGCCATCGGCAGCTCACGCGGGTCGGCGTTCACCCGGATCTGCTTGATGCCCATGAAGCGCTCGCTCACGACCAGCTGCCAGAGCTCGAAGGCGAGGAAAACCGGGGCGAGCAGGGCGAACGGATTCACGCCTGCCAGCAAATCCGCCGCCGCGGGCGACGCCAGAATTTATTGCGGGTAAAGTGTCGCCGGCTTCCAGCTGGTGCAGACTGCGGCTGGAAGCCGCGGCCACGGGAAAGGCGCGCCGAGAAACGGATGGAGTTTTCCCGCGCAAGGCGCACACTGGCGGCAGGGCCAACCGTGACGCGCTTTCGCCCCGGTCCCGAAACCCCCACAACCCCGGAGTCCACATGTCCACGACCATGTTTCTGGTTAAATATCTCGGCACCTCGCTGGTGGCCGGTGTGCTCGGCGGCCTCGCGATGGAGCTGGCGATGTGGCTGATCAGCCGCGCGGGCCTGGCCAAGGGCGACATGATCCTCGCGCTCGGCAGCCTGCTGACCAAGGAGCGCGCCAACGCCTACCGCGTCGGCCTCGTGGTGCACGCGACGGCGGCGATCGGGTTCGCGCTGGTCTATGCGCTGCTGATGGTGACGCTCGGTTACACGCACATGCCGCTGTCGTTCATGCTCGGGCTGGGCGTCGGCGTGCTGCACGGCCTGCTCGTCAGCCTCATGCTGGTGTGGGTGGTGGCGGACAAGCATCCGCTGGAGGAATTCAAGGAAGCCGACCTGCTCGTGGGCCTGAGCCACCTGGCCGGCCACGTGGCGTTTGGCGCGGTGGTCGGGCTGGTGGTGGGGTTGTCACCGCTCTGAGGGTGTTTCCTGCAACTTCCGGGCGGGGCGGCGGGTTCTTGGGGCACACCCCTCCACGCCGATGCTGTCCGACCTCCGCCTTACCCTCCGGTCTCTCGCCAAGAGTCCTGCGTTCGTCATTATCGCGGTGCTCACGCTCGGCCTCGGCCTCGGGGTGAACACCGCGATGTTTTCCATCGTCAACGGCATCGCCCTGCGCGGGCTGCCCGTGCCCGAGCAGCAGCGGGTGCTCTTCGTCGTCACGCAAAAATCAGACGACCCGACCGACCGCTCCGGGCTCTCCTGGGCCGAGTTCGAGGAATATCGGGCGCAACAGCAGGCCTGCGCCGAGTTCGGGGCCTACACCAGCAACACGGCGACCGTCAGCGGCCCCGGCGGCGACCCCGAGCGCGTCGACGGCACCGGTTTCACCGCCGCCATGCCCGTGATCCTGCAGGCCCCGATCGAGCACGGTCGCTGGTTCACGGCCGACGACGACCGGCCCGGCGCGGCGCCGACGGTCGTGCTCGCCCACCAGCTGTGGCAAAACCGCTTCAAATCCGATCCCGCGGTCATCGGCACGCAGCTCAAGGTCAACGGCACCTGGTCCACCGTGATCGGCGTCGCCCCGGCGGACTTCCGCTTTCCTGAGCAGGCGGCGCTCTTCTTTCCGCTGCGCGACCTGCACCGCACCGACAAGCGCGACAACCGCGGCCTCCTCGTGATCGGCCGGCTGAAGCCCGGCGCCACGCTCGCGCAGGCGCAGGCCGAGCTGACGGCGGCCGCCCAGCGGTTCAGCGCCGAGCACGCCGCGGACACCAAGGGCGTGACGTTCCAGCTGCAGAAGATCCGTGATGCGTTCGTCGATCCGGAGACAAAATTACTGCTGGGCGTGATGCTCGCCGCCGTGTTCTTCGTGCTCCTGATCGCCTGCGCCAACGTCGCCAACCTGCTGCTCACCCGCGCCGCCCTGCGCGAGAAGGAGATCGCCGTCCGCAGCGCGCTCGGCGCCGCGCGCGGCCGCATCGTCCGCCTGCTGCTCACCGAGACGCTCGCGCTCACCCTCGGCGGCATGCTGCTCGGTCTCGGGCTCGCGCAGGTGGGGGTGGTGCTGTTCCGCAACAACATCGCCGATCTTCATCCGCCTTACTGGATGACATTCTCGATTGATGGTCCGGCGCTGCTCTACACGGTCGGCCTCACGCTGGTCACGTGCCTGCTCGCGGGCCTTTATCCGGCGCTGCGCACCTCGCGCACCGACCTCAACACGGTGCTGAAGGACAGCGGCCGCGGTTCGACGGGATTCAGCCTCGGCCGCTTTACGCGCCTGATGGTCATCGGCGAGGTCGCCATGTCCTGTCTGCTGCTCGTGCTCTCCGGCCTGATGGTCCGCACCGTCCTCAAGGTGCAGGCGGCGCCGCTCGGCTTCGAGACCGCCGGCATTTTCCACGGCCGTGTGGCGCTGCTCGACGAGGAATCCATGGGCATCGACAAGCGCCGCGCCTTTTTCCGCCAGCTCGAGGAGCGGCTGCGCACGCGGCCGGAGATCGCCAGCTTTGGGCTGGTGGATTCGCAGCCGACCTTCGGCGGTAACGAGCCGGTGATCATCGACGGCCGCGCGCCCGACCCGACCGGGGCCCGCGGCCCCGTGGCGACCGTCAAGGCGGTCTCGCCAGGCTATCTGCCGACGCTCGGCATCACGTTGCTCTCGGGCCGCCAGCTCACGGACGCCGACAACACCGACGCGCCCGCCGTGGCCGTCATCAGCACGGTCTTCGCGGAGAAATACTGGCCCGGCCGGAGTCCGCTGGGCCAGCGCTTCCGCCGCGGCTCGGGCAAGCCCGGCGAAAAGGTGGAGTGGATCACCATCGTCGGCGTGATCCGCCAGACCATGCAGGGGCGTTTCAACAATGACGTCACGCCCCAGGCCTACGTCCCTTATGTACAGGCCGACCAGGAGCTCGACCGCATGAGCGTGTTCCTCAAGGCGCGCGGCAGCGACGCGGCCCTGCTCGCGCCGGTGCTGCGCGGCGCGGTGCGCGAGGTGCGCGACGACCTGCCGATCTATTTTGCACAGACGATGCAGCAGATGCTCGACGAGGCCGCCGCCTCGAAAAAACTCATTGCCTGGATCTTCGGGGTGTTCGGCCTCGTGGCCTTCGGCCTCGCGGCCATCGGCCTCTACGGCGTGATGAGCTACTCCGTCAGCCACCGCACGCAGGAAATCGGCGTGCGGGTCGCGCTCGGTGCCTCGCCGCGCAACATCCTCGGGCTGATCTTCCGGCAGGGCGGCTGGCAGCTGGGCCTCGGGTTGGTGATCGGGCTTGGACTCGCCTTCTTCGCCGGCCAGGTGCTCGCCACGTTCCTCTACGGCGTGAGCCCGCACGACGGGGTGACCTTCACGGGCACGCTGCTCGCGCTCGGGGTGGCGGGCCTGCTCGCCATGCTGGTGCCCGCACTCCGCGCGTTGCGCGTCAACCCGGTGGTCGCGCTGCGCAACGAGTAAATTGGCGGAGGATCAGGGGAGGGGCTGAGCGCGCCGGCCAAAACGCTCACGTTCCGCGCGCAGCCTGCCGCGCCCGTTCAGTAGCCCGCGGCCTTCGCATCCGGCCGGCGCGGGTCGGGGGCGCCGTAGCGCAGGCCGGTCTTCAGCTCGATGGCGATGGTTTCGCCGTCGCCCTGCGACCAGCCTTCGTAGGAAGCGCGTTCGCGGATGTTTTGTCCCTTGGCCTTGAGGAGCGAAATGGTGTCGGGGCTGATGTTATAGCGCTCGAAGGTGATGCTGTCGGGCATCCACTGCTGGTGCATGCGGGGCGCGGCGACGGCCTGATCCGCCGGCATGTTGAAATCAATCACGTTGGAGATGATCTGGAAGACGGTGTTGATGATCGTGGGGCCGCCGGGCGAACCGGTGACGAGCACGATCTTGCCATCCTTGAGCACGAAGCTCGGCGTCATGGAGGAGAGCGGGCGCTTGCCGGGGACGATGGCATTGGCCTCGCCCTGGATGAGGCCGAACATGTTGGGCGCGCCGACCAGCGAGGTGAAGTCGTCCATTTCATTGTTCATGAGAAGGCCGGCGCCCGGGATGGTGACGCCGGAGCCGTAGGCGCCGTTGAGCGTGTAGGTATTGCTGACGGCGTTGCCGGCGGCGTCGACGACGGAGAAGTGCGTCGTCTCGGTGGACTCGTGCGGCGCGGCGGCGACGAACTTGCCGAGGCCGGGCTGCACCGCGGCGGCGGGCGTGGCGTGGTCGGGCGAGTAGTCGGCCATGCGGCCCTTGATGTAGGCCGGGTCGAGCAGCTTGGCGGCGGGCACCTGCACGAAGTCGGGGTCGCCGAGGTATTCGGCGCGGTCGCGGAAGGCGCGCTTCATCACCTCGGCGAAGAGGTGATACTTGGCGGCGGAATTGTAGCCCAGCGCGGCGACGTCGAACGGCTCGAGCATGCCGAACATCTGGAGCAGCGCGATGCCACCGGAGGACGGCGGCGGCATGGTCACGATCTCGTAGCCGCGGTATTGGCCGCGGAGAACCGCGCGCTCGGCGACCTTGTAGTTCTTGAGGTCGGCGAGCGTGATGTTGCCGCCGTGCTTCGCCATCGCATCGGCGATCAGCCGGGCGGTCTCGCCCTCGTAGAATTCCCGCGGCCCGTTTTTCTGCAGGCGGGCGAGGGTCGTGGCGAGGTCGGGCTGCACCCAGTTTTCGCCCGCGGCATGAAAAGCGCCGTCCTTCAGGTAGATTTTCTTCGACTCGTCGAACTGGCCAAGGAGCTTGGCCCACTGCTTGAGGTTGGCGGCGGTCCACGGCGAAACGAGGTGGCCCTCGGCGGCCAACCGGCGTGCCGGCTCGACCACGTCGGCCCAGGTGACCTTGCCCGAGCCGTATTTCTGCTGCGCGAGCGCGAAGCCGGCGACCGAGCCCGGGACACCGCTGGCCTTCCAGCCCTCAGTGGAGGAGCCGGTGCCCTTGATGAGCTTGCCGTCGGGTCCGACATACATGTCCTTCGACGCCGCGGCGGGCGCGGTCTCGCGGTAGTCGATGACCAGGTCGCGGCCGTCGGCGAGGTGGATCAGCATGAAGCCGCCGCCGCCGATGTTGCCGGCAAAGGGGAAGGTGACGGTCAGCGCGAGACCGGTGGCGACGGCGGCGTCGACGGCGTTGCCGCCCTTGCGCAGGATCTCGAGGCCGGCGTCGGAGGCGTAGTTGTTGCAGGAAACGACCACGCCGTGCTCGGCCTCGGTAGCAGCGCGCTGGGCGTGGACGGCCGGCGAGGCGGCGAAAACCAGGGCGACCATCAGCAGGCAGGAAACCAGGCGGGGGGGGTGTTGCATGATAAAATGAAGCCGTCGCATCGCCGGTGCGACAAGGCGCAAATCGACCGCCCGGTCCGCCCTGAACCCCGGGACCGCGGCTGGGTCATTGGGTTAAGTGGCTGCGCGGGAAAGATACGCAGACGTGGGTCATAAACCCGGTTCTGCGGCTTGTTTTTCCACCTAACCCGCATACCCTTCGGGCACTAACCCAAGCCAGCCTGTCGTCAGGCTGAGTTGTTTGCACCTACCGTATGAACACACCTATGTCTGATTCCCTGACTGCGTTCCACCGCAGCCAGCCGCGGAGCCGCGTTTACGCGGCTCTCGCCTTGTTCACCCTCGCCAGCATCACCGGGCTTTTCGCTCAGGAAGCCTCCCCGGCCAAGACGATCGAACTGGAAAAGTTCGTCGCCACTGGCTCCCGCTTCAATGACCGCACCGTGACCCAGTCACCGGTCCCGATCGACGTGGTCAGCGGCACCGAGCTGAAACAGGGCGGTTACAACGAGACCAGCCAGATGCTCCAGGCGAACATTCCCTCGTTCAACTTCCCGCGCCCGTCGCTCACCGACGGCACGGACCACATCCGTCCCGCCACCCTGCGCGGCCTCGCGCCCGACGAGACGCTCGTCCTGATCAACGGCAAGCGCCGCCACACCAGCGCGCTCGTCAACCTCAACGGCTCCATCGGCCGTGGCTCCGTGTCGACCGACTTCAACGCCATCCCGGCCGCGATGATCGAGCGCATCGAGGTCCTGCGCGACGGCGCCTCCGCCCAATACGGCTCCGACGCCATCGCGGGCGTCATCAACGTCATCCTCCGCAAGGACCTCGGCTGGGGCCTGACCCTCGGCTACGGCCAGACGGGCGAGGGCGACGGCGAGGACTACAAACTCGACGCCTTCGCCGGCGCGAAGTTTGGCGAGAAGGGCTCGATCTTCGTCGACGTCTACCTCCGCGACCACGGCGCGACCAACCGCAGCCTGCCGGATACGCGTCAGCAGTATTTCGGCACCAGCACGACCACCGGCCTGCCCACGACCATCTCGGCCAACTACGGCTCGGGCACCGGCCTCAGCCCGTCCAACGGCACGCTCGATCCGCGTGAAGTGACGGTCCGCCGCCTCAATCACCGCTTTGGCGATCCGAAGACGAAGGACAAGGGCTTTTGGCTCAACGCGAGCTATCCGCTCGAGGACGGCAGCGAGCTGTATTTCTTCGGCGGCAACAGCATCCGCCACGCGAATGGCGCCGGCTTCTACCGCCGTGCCGGCCAGGACAACAACGTCCGCGCCATCTACGGGGACGGTTTCCTGCCGTTCATCGACACCAAGGTCAACGATCTCTCCGGCGGCATCGGCATCAAGGCCCAGACCGGCGAGTGGAACTACGACCTGAGCACCAACTACGGCACCAACGCCCTCGACTATCGCACCTCGAACTCCGTCAACGTCTCGCTCGGCGCGGCGAGCGGCAAGGCCTTCTATGACGGCCAGCTGAAGTTCAACCAGTGGACCACCAACCTGGATCTCACCACGCACTTCCGCACCGCGCTGGCCACCCCGCTGAAGTTCGCGACCGGCGCGGAATACCGCACCGAGAAATACACCATCAAGGCCGGCGATCCCGACTCTTACCGCAACGGCGGCATCACGATCCTCGACGGCCCCAACGCTGGCGGCCTCGCCGCCCTCGGCGCGCAGGTGTTCCCTGGCTTCAAGCCCACGGATGCCGGCAGCCACACGCGCAACGCTAAGTCCGTCTACGTCGACTTCGAGCAGAACCTCACCGACAAGTGGCTCGTCGATCTCGCGGGCCGCTTCGAGGACTACAGCGACTTCGGCCGCGACAGCACCGTGAAGTTCGCCACCCGCGTCGAGTTGCCGGCCGACTTCGCGTTGCGCGGCTCGGTCAGCACCGGTTTCCGGTCCCCGCACCTTGCGCAGGAGTGGTTCAGCTCCACCGCCACCAACTTCATCGGCGGCATTCCGTTCGACATCCTGACCTTCCCGGTCAACGCGCCCGCGGCCGTCGCCTTCGGTGCCAAGCCGCTCAAGCCCGAGAAATCGACCAGCTACAGCGGCGGCTTCACCTGGAACCCGAAGTCGTCCGGCTTCTCCGGCTCGGTGGACTTCTACAATATCAAGATCAAGGACCGCATCGTGCTTTCCTCGAACTTCATCAACAACAACGGCACCAACGTCACGACCTTCCTCGCGTCGCAGGGCATCACGGGCATCGGTGGCGGTCGTTACTTCACCAACGCCGTTGACACCACCACCACGGGCGTCGACGTCAGCGGCCGCTATGTGTGGAAGACGAGCGCCGCGGGCAAGTGGACCTTCACGGCCGGCTACAACCACAACACGACGAAGGCCGACCGCGTCTCCACCCCGCCGGCCGCCCTCGCCGCCATCACCACCACGCCGCTGCTCGACCTCACGGAGGTCACGCGCCTGGTCAAGGGCCAGCCGCGCGACAACGTCAACCTCTCCGCCGGCTGGGAAATCGGCAAGTTCTCGATCCTCGCCCGCGAGGTGCGGTATGGTGAGGTCTCGCTCGTCGCGTTCAGCAGCGCCACGCAGGCGCAGATCGATGCACTGACGCCGGGCTACAACGTGTCCTTCGCCCCCGCCGTGCCTGGCGCGGTCGGTGGCACGACCGCGAACCGGCAGATCATCCAGACCTTCAGCGCCAAGTTCCTGACCGACCTCGATGTGACCTACCACTACAACAAGAATATTATGCTCTCCGTCGGCGCGAACAACCTGTTCGACGTCTATCCCGACGAGAACATCCGCTCGAAGGTGGTCAACGGCGCGGCCTTCAATGGCAGCGACAACGCCGGCATCTTCCCCTACAACAGCGTCTCGCCCTTCGGCTTCAACGGCGTGTTCTACTACACCAAGCTGAGCCTCAAGTTCTAAGGCCGGTTTATTGTTATATCTCTCAGGCGCGGACCGCAGGGTCCGCGCCTTTTTCTTTGGGCGCAGTGGCAGTCGCTGGAACCGGGCCCCGGACCGGTTTCTTCACGGTGCCCCAATCAACCCGTCCGGAGGCCGGGTTCCACCTTTCCATCCTCACTGCGGCCACGGCGAACCCGGCGGGCCGAAGCGGGTGCCGGCGGGGAAGTGGAGCCCGAAGTGCTCGGCCAGCACCGCGAGCAACTCCTCCGGCGAGGTGAGCTCGCGCTGCTCCAGGACCTCCGCGCCGCGGCGCCGCGTGAACTCGCGGTTGAGGATCGCGCAGCGCGTGCCGTCCCGGTGGGAGCGCGCGGCCATCAGGTTCTGGCGGAACTTCGACTCGGGATTGGTGCTCGTCCACCAGTTGGCCAGCTCGCGGTCGATCAGCGGCATCTCCTCGCCGGTGAACTCGCACACGTCAGACCATTCGCCGTTCAGCCTGATCTGGTGGAAATAACTACCGCCTTCGCGCACGATGCGGCGGGTGTCGTGCGGGGTCGCCTGCTCAGGGTTTTCCACAAAGCGGATCGCCGTGGTGAGCGAGGCCGCGCCGACGCCCGCGTCCACGATCCAGGGACCGTCGGCGAGTTCGACCCGCAGGAACAAGTGCGTGCGCGGCGGGACGAAGTCGCGCGGCCGCTGGATGCGCACGCGGGCCGACAACGGCCGGACGGCAAAACCGAGCGCGCCCAGCACGTGGAGCAACAGGCCGTTTTGCTGGAAGCAGTAGCCGCCGCGCTGCGCGTGCACAAGTTGCTCCATCAGCGCCGCGGGATCGAGGCGCGGCGGCCGGTTGAGCAGCACGTCGAGGTTTTCAAACGGGATCGCCGCCACATGGTGGCCCGCGATCGCCTGCAGGGTGGCGAGCGTGGGTGCGCGCGGACCGCTGTAGTCGATGCGGGCAAAGTAGGCGTCGAGATCGGGAGCGGACACGGGAGTATCTCCGCACCGGCCGGCCGGCCGTGCAAGCCTGCGGCCGGGAAACAGTCGGGCGGTTTTTTACGCCGCGACTACTTGGTCGTCGCGAGCCAGTTGTCCACCGCCTGCCCGAGCACCGCGAGCGGCACGTTGCCGGTCTGGAGCACGAGGTTGTGGAATTTCTTGATCTCGAACTTCGGCCCGAGGGCCTGTTGGGCCTTGGCGCGGAGTTCGAGGATCTTCAGCATGCCGATCTTGTAGGCGCAGGCCTGGCCGGGGTTCACCACGTAGCGCTCCACCTCCGAGGCCTTGATGCCGAAGTCGATCGCCTGCTGGCGCGTCCACTTCATGGCGTGCAGGCCGGTGTCGACCACGAGCCGGCGGGCGCGGAAGAGTTCGTCGTAGAGCTGGCCGAGGTGGCCGACGATGTCGCCGTCATACCAGCCGCTCTCGGCGGCGATCTGCTCGGCGTAGAGCGCCCAGCCCTCGGCGAAGGCCGAGCCGCCGCCGAAGACGCCGTCGCGCCGGTAGCGCGGCAGGCTGTCGGTCTCGCGCTGCAGTGCGATCTGGAAGTGGTGGCCCGGGACGCCCTCATGGTAGACGAGCGTGCGCATCGTCGCGATCTCGAACGGGCCGGGCAGCGGCGCCCAGAAGATGCCGGGGCGCGAGCCATCCTTGGCCGGCCCGGTGTAGTGGGCGGCGGCGGTCTTCTCAGTGAACGGCGGCTCGCGTTTCACGACGACGGGCGCCTTGGGCGTGATGTCGAACACGAGCTTGGAGCGCTCCTGGGCGTCGCGCAGGATGGACTCAAAGCGCGCGAGCATTGCCGGGCGCGGGTCGGTCTCCTTCGGCTGCTGGTCGAGCTCGAGCTTCTGGAAACGCTGCTCAATGGTGCCCGTGGGGTAGCCGAGCTGGCGGAAGTAGCCGTCCATTTCCTTCTCGATGCGCGCGACTTCCTGCAGGCCGAGTTCGTGGATCTGGGCGGCGGTCAGGTCGGTCGTGGTGTTGCGGCGCAGGGCGTTGGCATAGGCCGCGTCGCCGCCCGGCAGCCAGCACAGGCCGGCGTGGTCGGTGGTCTTCGGCAGCTGCGCCTGCAGCATCGCCTGCGCGCGCTGGAAGGCGGGGATGATCTGTGCGGTCGTGATCTGCTCGGCCTCGGCGACGAACTTGGCCCGCTCCTCGGCGGTGACGTCCTTGAGCTTGGCCGCGCGCTCGTCGAGCGAAGCGACGAAGCGGTTCTGCGCCGGGGCGTCGGCGAGGAAGCGTTCGAACTGTCCGAGGGTCGACTGGGTGATGAAGTCCGGCATCAGGAACCCGCGCGTCGCGGCGTCCGTCGCCTGCTTCACGCCCTCGTCGATCTGGCCGGCCACGAGCGCGAGGCGCGCGAGGTAATTCTCGACGTCGCGCTTGTTCCGGATCGGGTGCGACTGGCTCAGGTAGTTCACGATGTTCACGTGCAGGCCCTGAAACTGGTTGAAAATAAAACTGTAGTCGGAGAACGGCTCGCTGGCGACGACCCCATTGAGCGACCACTCGATCGTCGCCGCGGAGATGCACTGCGTCGCGTCGAACTGGCTGCGGTCAAACTTCGCGAGCGCGGCAAGCGCGGCCTTGGCCAGGGCGACACGCTTGGCCCGGGATTCCTTGGTGATGGGCGTGAGCTGGCGGTCGAGCGCGTCCTGCTCGCGGGCGGGCAGGTATTGCTGCAGGGTGGAGAACGTGGGATTGCTGCGCACCCAGTCGGCCGAAAAGTTCTCGGCCCAGGCGTCGAAGTTCTTGTCGGCGGCCAGCGCGGAGACCGTGCCGGCGGCGAGGAGGAGGAACAGGCGGAATGATTTCATGGGGATGAACCGGCAGGCTGCCGGGCCGCCCGCCCCGAGTCCAGTTTTCAAAAACAGGCCCGGCCGTCAGGGCGGCGCGGCCGGCGCCGCGATCAACTTTTCCAATTCGCGATGGTTGGTCTTACCGGTGCCGAGCTTGGGAATGCTGGTAACGACGACGATCTCACGCGGCGCGCAGAGATTGCTGAGGCCCTTCGCCTTGACGGCGGCGCGCAGGTCGGCGAGCTGCAGCTTGGGCTCGTTGGTGACGGCGACGAGCTTCTCGCCCTTGTCCTCGTCGGGCCGGGCGATGACGGCCACGGCGCAGCGCAGGCCGAACTGCGGGAAGGCGCCGGCGAGCGCATCCTCGACCGCCGTGAGGCTGACCATCTCGCCGCTGACCTTGGCGAAGCGTTTCAGGCGGCCGCGGATGTGCAGGTAGCCGTCGGCATCGACGTGGACGATGTCGCCGGTGTCATACCAGCCGCCGAGGGCCTGGAATTTTTCGTTGGGCTCGGCGTTGAGGTAGCCCTTCATGACGTTCGGGCCGCGGACGAAGAGCCGGCCGCCCTCCGCGACGCCCTCGACGGGTTCGAGCCGGTACTCGAGGCCGGGCACAAGCCGGCCGGCAGAGCCCAGACTGGGCTCCATGCGGGTGTTACAGCTGATCATCGGGCTGCACTCGGTGGCGCCGTAGCCCTCGAGGATGCGCACCCCGAATTTGTGGGCCCAGAGATTGAGGGTCGCGCTCTGCACCTTCTCGGCGCCGGCGATGAGGTAGCGCAGCGAGTTGAAGTCGTAGGGGTGGGCCTTGCGCGCATAGCCGTTGAGAAAAGTGTTCGTGCCCAGCAGCACGGTGCAGGCGAGTTCGTAGACCAGGGTGGGCACGACGCGATAGTGCAGGGGTGACGGGTAGAGGAAAGTGTAGCAACCGCGCACGAGGGGAAAGAGCGTGCCCCCGAGCAGGCCGAAGCTGTGGAACATCGGCAGCGCGTTGAAGAACCGGTCGTCGTCCGTCAGGTCGATGACCGCGGTCGCCTGGCGGATGTTCGCGAGCAGGTTGCGGTGGGACAGCGCCACGCCCTTCGGCACGCCCTCGGAGCCGCTCGTGAAGAGGATCACGGCCGTGTCCTCCGTCGCGAGCGGCGTGTCGCGCAGGCCCGCGCCGCAGTCAAAGGTGTGCCGGGCGAGCGCGGCGAATTTCGCGAAACTGGAAAGCTGTGGCCGGATATCCTCGAGGTAATGGAAAGTGAGGCCGGCCTCCGCGAGCAGGGTGATGTTCAGCCGCGCTTTTTCCAGGAATTGTCGCGAGGTGACGAGGTGCTTCAGCCCGGCGAGCTGGGCGCATTGGAGCATGACCGGCAGGCCGGTGGAGAAATTCAGCATCGCCGGCACCTTTTGCGCGGCCCAGAGGCTGAGCAGCGTGACGGGCTGGGCATTCACGTTCGGCAGCAGCACGCCGACCGGCTCGCCGGCCGCGGGGCCGAGGCGCCGGCGCCACTCGCCGGCCAGCACCTCCGCGCCGACCAGCAGGCGCCGGTAGGTGAGCTCCTGAAAGGTCACATCCTCGAGGGCGATGCGGCCGGGGATGTTGGCGGCGGTCTCGCAGACGGCAGCGAGCACATTTTGCGGCCCGTGCGCCATCTCGACCTCGAACTGTTGGAGCACCATCCGGTCGCGCAGCCACGTGGTGACCTTCTGGCGGGCGACCGCGTTGGAAACATGCTCCAGAACCGGGGCGGCCAGCGCCGGGCTGAAGTGGGCCGAGACGCGCGGGAACCACCGGCGCCAGCCCTTGTGCCGCACGAAACGCACCCGGCTCGCGCCGCGCAGGTAGCAGGTGATGACCTTGGCGTTGGTCTGGCGGATGAGGAAACCGGTCCCGTCGTAGACCTTCATGAGGCTGCCGCTGAGGGTGATCCGCCCCTCGGCGAACAGCACGAGCCGGCCGCCCGCCTTGAGGTGATCCGCCATGTCGCGCACCGCGTAGGGCGAGGAGTTGTCCACGGGGAACGTGCGGCGGTTGATCATCATCTTCCGGTGCACCCAACTCGCCTGCGCCGTCGTGCGGGAGGTGACGAACTTCCAGTCGTCATCGAGCACGGAGGTGAGGAACAGCCAGTCGAGCCACGACACATGGTTTGGCACGAGCAGCACCGGGCCGGGGGTGTTCAGCACCTCCACATTAAAAGCGCGGAACCGGAAGCACAGGCGAGCGATGAAGTGCAGCAAGGTTTTCATGAGGCGGCGGGCTTGGCGGCGAACTTCATCCAGGCCACGACGACGGCCACGCCGAGGGCAAGCCCGAGGAACACGCCGCTGGAGCTGAGACCGAGCTTGACGCTGACAAACACATAGGTGCCGGCGGTCAGCATGCCGATGTTGTCGAAAAGATTCTGCACAGCGATCGTCTTGCCCAGCTTGTCCGGGTGCGACTCAGCTTGCAGCGCGGCGTTGAGCGGGATCAGGAAGAGCCCGGCGGTCACGCCGGCCGCGATGAGCAGCAACACGACCGGCACCACCAGATGCAGCGGCCCGAGTTGCACCGTGGGCAGGCGCCAAAAGCCGAAGGAGTCGACGGTGTAGAGCAGGGCGAGCAGCGCGGCCAGCGCCAGGCCGTAGGCCTTGGTGCGGCGCAGATCTCCGACGGCGTGCAACTGCCCGGCGAGGATGCTGCCAGCCATCACGCCGACGCTGAGCCAGAGCCCGAGGAGGGCAATCTGGGTGTTGTCCGGCAGGTGCAGCACCTCGAGGCCCCAGGGTTGGAAGTTAATCTTCATCGCCGCGCCGCAGACCCAGAAGAGGGCCGTGCCGATCAGGATGCGGGAGAGCCGCGGCGCGGTCATCAGGTCGCGCAGGTGACTGGTGAATTCACCCACGCTGTCCCCGAGCCGGATGTGGGCCTTGTGCGGCGTGGGCGTCATCAGGAAATTCAGCACCAGCGCCGCGCCGAAGATGCCGCCGAGCACGGCGTAGGAGACGAGCACGCGGTCCTTGAATACGTCGGCCAGGACCGAGCCGGCGATGGCGCCGCCGAGGATGGCGACGAGGGTGAGCAGCTCGACCATGCCGTTGGCCTTCACCAGACGCTCGCGCGGGAGGATCTCGGGAAGGATGCCGTATTTGGCCGGGCCGTAGAAGCACGCGCCGATGCCGACGACGAGGTAGCCGGCACCCTGCCAGGTCGGGCCGAACCAGACGCTCAGAGCGCAGAGGCCGGTGCCGAGGAGCTTGAGGGCGTTGCCGCCGACGAGCCACGAGGTCTTCGCATAGCGGTCGTTGAGGTAGCCCGCGAGCGGCGCGAGCAGCACGTAAGGCACGAAGAGCAGGCTGGTGTAGATCGTGTTGCTCGTGCGCAGCTCGGTGGCGGTGATGGCGCCGGCCTTCTGCAGGTAGGTGAGCTGGCCGACGATGACGGCGAGAATGGCGTTGTCGCCGAAGGCGCCGAGGAACTGGCCGGACAGCAACAGCGGGTAATTGCGGTTTGATTTCATCGACAGGCCAACGGAGCATCCTGAGGAACGGCCCGGCCGCAAGACTGCGTGCAGGAAGGCTTGGCGGGTGTAAGGCAAAGACAGATTAGCCACAAAAAGCGCAAAAACTGCATAAGCTCTTATGGGCCCGAAGGTATTTTTTGCGTCTTCTGTGCTTTTTGTGGCCAAAAGATTTCTGCTCGTTTGACTGATTGCCATGCCCGCTGTGGAAGGACTCCGCTCACCCTACGACAAGACGCTTGGCGGCCTGCACCACCTCGGCCGGATGCTCGACAAGATCCGCCTGATGCAGGCGGGAAAATTGCCGGAGGACTTCCACCGCAACTACGGCCTCTCGGTCGGCCTCGACGGCCAGCTGTGCGGCTTCCTCAACGTGAAGTTCGAGGACCTCACGGCCCGCGTCCAGCAGGGCGGGGCGGACGAGGAGATCACCGAGTGGATCTTCGCGCACGGGTTCCGGCCCAACCGCACGCAGGCGATGGTGTGGAATGAGCACATTCGCAAACTCGGCTGGAATGACCGGACGGCGGGGTTCGTCGCCAAGGTGAAAGCTGAGGCCGGCCTGACGCAGCACCCGGCGTGCACGGCGTTCGAGCTCATCGAGCTGGGCGAAGAGCGCGAGCCGCCGGCGAGGCGGAGCTGACCTGGCTATTTGCTGGGTTTGCCCCCGACCGAGAGACCGATGAGCAGGAGCACCAGGAACAGGGCGAGGAAGAGGTAGAACAGGATCTTGGCGATGCCGATGGCCGCGCCGGCCAGGGTGGTGAAGCCGAACAGGGCGGCGATGAGACCGAAAAGCAGGAAGATAAAAGCCCAGCGGAGCATGACAGGAGGAGGATTGAGGTTGAATGAGCCAGAGCAGGGGCGGGGAAACCCGGCCCTCACCAGAATAAGTATCCAACGCGGCCCCCGGGTTCCCGCTTTCCGGACTTGAGGCTCAGTTCTTCCGGCGCGCAGAGCGGTTGAAAACGAGCACTTCGTTCAGCAGCGACGGGTTCCGGAGGTTCTCCTGAAGCGCTTTCTGCAGGGCGGCCTGGCCCTTGTTTTTGCCGGTGACGATCTTGTCACTCACGGTCCGC
The DNA here is from genome assembly GCA_029945445.1 of Lacunisphaera sp. Taxonomy (GTDB): domain Bacteria; phylum Verrucomicrobiota; class Verrucomicrobiia; order Opitutales; family Opitutaceae; genus Lacunisphaera. The sequence goes on from JAQSCO010000057.1 coordinate 416,567, forward strand.
AGCTTGAGCTGGCGGCCGTCGGCGGAAACTTCCCACGCCATGTAGAGATACAGGCGGTCCGAAGAGTTGAGGTCTTGGACGGTAAGGAAAGCCATGTCGGCGAAGTCCGAGTGAAAGGCCCGGTAAATGTCATGGTCGAAGGCGGCGACGTAGTTGGAGTCGTCAAGCTGGCGCACATGCATGAGCTCCTCCTTCTGGCTGTCCTTATCCACGGCGACCCAGTCGCCGAGCAGTCGCTCGTCAACCCGGCGGGTGGGCTTGGTCGTAAGGGGTGAATCGTAATTGCAGGCGGTGAACGCGAGGCAGGCGGCAAACAGCGGGAGCAGGAGGAATTTGGGTTTCATGGAAATTGGGCGGGATGGGCGTGAAGCACGCCAGCACCAGCGTGACGAAGTGCCGGCGCCCCGCCGGCGCACACGCCAATGATCAGGAGCGGGTCGGACATGTCGAACCGTTAACCGGCCGGCCCCGGGCCGCCAAGACGGGAGTTCGCCCGGACAGACGCATCACCCGCGCAGATAGCGGATGACATCCTCCGCGCGATAGCTCTCGGCGCCGGCCGGGACCAAGCGCGCGAGATCGACGACCTCGTCGCCCGCGGTGACCAGCGGCTGCTCCGGCGCGCCGTCGCGTCGCTGGCCGAACCCCACGGTGGCGGCGAGCCCGTTGCAGAGGCACTTGCGGCCGGTGGTGTCGGCGGCGTTGCCGCCCTTGCGCACGTAGGCCTCGACCGGCTCGGCCGGACACCGGTAGCCGACGCTGCCGTCTTCCTTGCGGTAAACCTCCCGCAGGCCGCCGAGGTCGCAGACGCGGGTGCGCGCCGCGTAGACCTCCGGCTCGGAAAGCGTGGCCCGCATCTGCAGCACCTTGAAGGGAAAACCCGTCGGCGACGCAGCCGGATCGGTGAACACCCGCGACCGGCCGGCGCGGCTCGCGCGGATGGCCTCAAGCTTCAACTCCGGCAGGATGCCCGACTCCTCGCAGAACGCGAACGCCGTGCCGACCTGGATGCCGGTCGCCCCGACGCTGAGCGCCGCCGCGAGCTTTTCCGGCCGGGCATAGGAACCGGCGAGCCAGAAGGGGAGACCGAGTTCGCGGATTTTCGCGAAATCCGGCACGTCGCGCGGACCGTAGACGGGCTCGCCAGCGGGGCTGAGCTGCAGGGGGCCGCGCGGCGGGGCGTTGTGTCCGCCGGCGACCTCGCCCTCGACCACGAAGCCGTCGACGCGGCCGTTGGATTTCTTTGCCAGCGTCAGCGCCAACGTGGCCGACGAGACGATCGCGAGGAACTTCGGGCGGGGCAGGCTCGGCGCCGCGTGGTGCCAGAGGGCCGCCGGGGCGAACTTCGTGTAGAATTCCTCGCCGGTCTGCGCGCCCGTGACGTCGATCCGGAGCTCGGCCGCGGCGCCGGCGGCGAAATGGTCGAGCACGCCCGGGATCGAGCGCGGGATGCCCGCGCCCATCAGCACGTAGTCGACGTTGGCCAGCATGGCGCCGTAAAGGGAGGGCAGGGTCGCGAGCTGGATTTTTTCCATGAGGTTGATGCCGACAACGCCGGGGTGCGCCTCCTTCGCGAGGAAGACCTCGACGAAGTTCGCCGCCACCGTCAGCTCGGTCAGCGCCGGGCCGGGTTGCAGGGAGGTCATCGGCGTCAGCATGAACGGCAGGGCGGTCTTCGTCCGCTCCGGCAGGTAGTGGTCGGCGAGCACGCGCTCGGCCACGCCCGGGATGGGAAAGTGCGCGAGCGCGCGGCGCATGTCGCCGCCGGGGTCGCCCGCCTGCAGACGGCGCGCGAGGATGACCGCGAGCATGGTGCCGGAGACGACGCCGAGCTCGCCCAGCAGGGAAACGGCGCGGGCCAGCCGCCAGTTGGAGACGGCGACGCCCATGCCGCCTTGGATGATGGTGGGGAATTGCATGAGAGGGGAGGCGGCGGGCGACGGGAGGCCGGCGTGCAAGGGGCAAGGTGGCAGGCCGCGCGGCGAGGAGGAAGAGCGATGCACGTCACCGCGCGCGGTATTAGGCCCGCTGGCCGGTCGCACAAGATATGCGGCATGGGTTCGGGCAGGAAAACGAAAAGGCCGCGGGGGAACCGCGGCCTTGGAAGAAGCGAAGGGAAAGCCGGGCTCAGATGCCCGCGCTGTTCTCGTCGGGGATGCGCATGTGGTAGAAACTGCGATACACGAACACGAGCGCGACCCCAAAGAAGAAGCAGCCAATACCGGCCTAGGCTAAGGTGGCGGGGCCAGCCGCTCGATCTGGATGTAGAGGGTGTAGGCGCCGTCCAGCTTGGCCGGCCGCACAAGATATGCGGCATGGGCCGCCTCCAATCCCGATCCTCGTCATTGCGGCGAGGGGAGCCGTTCGATCTGGATGTGGAGGTAGTATTCGCCTTCGAGCGCCGCGTTCGTGTTGCCGCTGCTTTCATCAATGAAAGCCCAAGAATACACCACCGCAACCTTGCCGCCCAGCTTGGCCTCGAGGTTGGTGCGCGTCAGCACGAGGCCGCGCGGAGCCCAGACAAGATCGGGGACGTTCAGCACACCGCTGCCATGCTGATCCTCCAGGCCGATCGGCCGGTCAGCCTTCAGATCGAAACCCGGCCCGTAACGGCGCTTCCGATCGGGGTCGAGGAAGTCAAAGGAACCGGCAAGGGGGTCTATGTAACCTCCCGCCCATTTGTCCCGTTGCCATTCCCCGGAGAGAGTAACCCCGAGCTTGTCGGGTTTCACCCCTTGGCGCGCCGAATCGCGCAGCTGGGCCGAGCCGTTGGGCGACGACCACCAGCCGGTCCAGTTGCTCCACGGACCATCGTCGTCCTTGTTCCAAGAAAATAACACCGGCGCAATGACCAGCAGATCACTCGAGTCGCGCAGTTCTCCCTCCCAGACGAGCAGCGGGAAGCGGTCGCTGGCCGTGACCACTCCCGGTTTCGGCGTGGTGATCGTCGCGTCGGGCACGAAGTCGTTGGTCTGGATGCCGCCCTTGTCGCTCGCCGTGCCGGCCTGCAGGCGGTAGGGAAAACCATTGGTGTCGCCCATGACCTTAGTGCGGGCAAAGCTCCCGGAAGCCGGGGTCACGTTACTGCTATAGCGCGCCACTCTCACAGTGTAAGCGCCGGCGTAGACCTCGTCGCGTTTGCCGTCGAGTTGGAGCGGGTCGTCCTTCGACTCGTGCCAGCACTGCAGGCCCAGAAAGACAATGCGATAGCGGCCGCGGTCAGGCAGCACGTCGAAATTGACCGTGGCAACCTTGGGAGCGGGCACCCACTGGGGCGGGTCACCATAACCATACAATAAGGCGACCCGCACCGATTGGTTGCCGACGGGCACATCGGTGAGTTCGATCGAATTGGTGCTGACCCCCAACCCTTCTGCCGGCAAGGTCGGGCCGTAAACCTGGTAGATATTCGGAGGATTGGTCTTCGGCTGCCAGTAGACCTCATAATAGCTCGTCTGTTTCCAGGTGAGCTTGTGCTTGCCCGGCCCGGACAGGACTGCCTGCAGGTCGGTTACAACCAGGGGCTGGGGTGGATTGACATAGGTGTATTCCAGATTTCCCTCGCGGCCATCCGCATAATGCACGACCAGACGATAGAGAGTGTTGGGTTCCAGGAAGGCCCGGTCGGAAAATTTCTTCGCCGTGATATGGTTGGCCACCTGGGTCCCCCCGCTCGAATCCACCCGGTAGATGTCGCATGTCGCCGAACCGGCGTCGGACCACGACAGATTGTGCTCGTAGGCGTTATCGGATTGGATCTTGAAGCCGGTCGGCGGCGGCCCCAGCGGTGCCGCGCCCAGCGCCTTGGACTTGGCCGCGGCGTTGCTCGCGGCGGCCTGCGCCGGAGTGGCGGTGGCGGGTGCAATGTCCGCGGCGGTGGGCCGGGTCGTCTTGAAGGTGAAGATGCGCACCCGCAGGTCGGAGCCGCCGCCTTTGGCGGCATAGAACCGGACCTCGGCCTCCTTAGCGGGCGTATGCCACTCGATCATCCGGAGCCGGTTCATATCGGAACCGCTGACGGAGTCGGACACCTTCTTCCAACCGGCCGTCTGCAGTTGTTCAAGGTAGTAGGCCGCGACCGTATCCATCGCGGCCTGCGCGTGGTAGGTGGCGATTTCCGTGTCGTAGAGTCGGCCCGGATCCTGGCTGTAGGATTTGCGCACGAGGCCCGACGCCCGGGGAAAATCCGCCGGGTCCTTCGCGCCGGCGTCGGTCTCCGGGGGAGAGGCCTTGGGCGAAGCAACCGGACTGCCCTTGGTGGCCGGAGCCGCCGCCTTGGTGGCGGCAACGACCGTGGCCGGCGCCAGCAGCGCCAGACCGAGGTTCAGCGTGGCCAGCCAGAAGGGGAGGCGTCTCATGGGAATTGGCGACTGGGTCGTGGCGGTTGATTCGGTCGGGCGGGGGTCGGGCAGCTCGCGTGCGGGGCCGTTCGGACTACTTACCGGCCACGTTGGTCGAAATCGAGGCGACGGTCAGATTGTCTTCCGTGGAAAACATCACGGTGCACTGACGTTGGCCTTTCTTGGCGGTCACCATGTTCATCATCTCCATCTTCATGACGCTGACCTCCCAGCCATCGACCTTCATTTTCTCCTCATAAAACTTCATGCCTTCCTCCAGCGGAGCCTTGAACGTGGTCTGCACCTGCATCGCATCTCCCGCGATGTAGGCGGAGACAACCAACGCGTCCTTGAAGATCGGCACGTCCTTGGGAAACTCCGCCGGCAGGACCCCGCCTTTCTCGTTGGACATGATCTTCATGCCTGGTTCCCCATCCTTGCCCTTGAATTCAACGGTAGCGTCATCGCCCTTCTGCTCCACGGTGACGCCACCGACGGTGGTTTTCTGCGAGCTCTTTCTGCCGCAGCCGGCGGTGACGAGCAACAGGGCGGACAGGAGGATCAGGAGTTTCGTGGGCATGGCGGACGAGGGGTTGGGGTTTGAGACTACAAGCGCCCGAATCAATGGCGGTGAATTCGGCCGGGCGGGGGAACCACGGCCATCTGTCGAAACCGAGCTTTTGACCCGGCGGGATGGGCTGACAACCGAAATGACCGGCCGGGCCGGTATATAAGCGGGGGCAATGTTAAAAAACGCGCATGGGTTCGCGGATGTTGTCCAACAAAAAGGCCGCGGCGTGAGCCGCGGCCGGGCCCGCCGTCGCCCTGCGGGCTATGGCGAGGCTCGTCCAGTGGCTTTCGCCACAGGCGAGGAGGAGTTGGTGATGTCAGATGCCCGCGCTGTTCTCGTCGGGGATGCGCATGTGGTAGAAACTGCGATACACGAACACGAGCGCGACGGCGAAAAAGAACACGCCGATGCCGGTCTTCAGGGCCTGGTTCGTCATGGTCACCGCGATCTCGACGGCGAGGAGACCGAAGAGCGTGGTGAACTTGATGACCGGGTTCATTGCGACGGACGAGGTGTCCTTGAACGGGTCGCCCACGGTGTCGCCGACGACGGTGGCGGCGTGCAGGTCGGTGCCCTTCTGGCGGAGCTCGACCTCGACGATCTTCTTGGCGTTGTCCCAGGCGCCGCCGGCGTTGGCCATGAAGATGGCCTGAAAGAGACCGAAGAACGCGATGCCGATCAGGTAACCGATGAAGAAGTAGGCGTTGAAGAACGGCAGCGCCAGGGCGAAGCAGAACACGACGATGAAGATATTCCACATGCCCTTCTGCGCGTAGACCGTGCAGATGCGGACGACCTCCTTCGAGTCCTTCTCGGAGGCGGTGGTGGCGTCGAGCTTCATGTGCTCCTTGATATAGACGACCGCGCTGTAGGCGCCGGTGACGACGGCCTGCATCGAGGCGCCGGTGAACCAGTAGATGACGGAGCCGCCCATGATCAGGCCGAGGATGATCTCGGGCTGCACGATGGAGAGCGCGCCGACGACCTCCTTGAACGGACCCGCGACGCCCGAGGCGACCTGGATCTCATAGAGTTTCTGGAGCAGCATGATGATGCCGAACACCATCGTGGTGGCGCCCACGACCGCGGTGCCGATGAGCACGGGCTTGGCGGTGGCCTTGAAGGTGTTGCCGGCGCCGTCGCCCTTCTCGAGCTGATACTTGGCGTTGTGGAAGTCGGGCTTGAAGCCGAAGTCCCTCTCGATCTCGGCGGCGATCCCGGGCTTGCCCTCGATCTGCGAGAGCTCGTAGACGGACTGGGCGTTGTCGGTCACCGGGCCGTAGCTGTCGACCGCGATGGTGACGGGGCCCATGCCGAGGAAGCCAAAGGCCACGAGGCCGAAGGCAAAGATCGGCGCGGCATACATGAATTTCGCCGGCATCAGCGCGAGCAGCGCGGGATTCTGCGAGAAGTAGTAGGACGCCGCCATGAGCAGCATGATGACGAGGCCCATCCAGAACGCGGAGAAGTTGCCGGCCACGAGGCCCGACAGGATGTTGAGCGAGGCGCCGCCGTGCTTGGAGCAGTTGGTGACTTCCTTCACGTGGCGGCTGTTCGTGCTGACGAAGACCTTGGTGAACTCCGGAATGAGCGCGCCGGCGATCGTGCCGCAGCTGATGATGACGGAGAGCACCCACCACAGGGCGGAATTCACGCCGGGCTGGTGGGCGAGCAGGAAGTAGGAGGCGAGGAAGGTGATGCCGATGGACACCGCCGAGGTGATCCAGACGAGGTGCGTGAGCGGGGCCTCGTAGTCAAAATCCTTCAGGCTGCCGTATTTGGCCTTCGAGATGATCTCGTTGATGAAGTAGGAGACCAGCGAGGTGACGATCATCAGCGCGCGCATGACGAAAAGCCAGACGATGAGCATGGCGCAGAGTTCCTGGCTGTCGACGAGGGCGAGGGCGAGGAAGGAGATGAGCGCGACCCCGGTCACGCCGTAGGTCTCGAAGCCGTCGGCCGTCGGCCCGACGCTGTCGCCGGCGTTGTCGCCGGTGCAATCGGCGATCACGCCGGGATTCTTGGGATCATCCTCGGGGAGCTTGAAGACGATCTTCATGAGGTCGGAGCCGATGTCGGCGATCTTGGTGAAGATGCCGCCGCAGATGCGGAGCACCGAGGCGCCGAGCGACTCGCCGATGGCGAAGCCGATGAAGCAGGGGCCCACGAGTTCCCGCGGGAGGAACACGAGGATGCAGATCATGAAGAACAGCTCGACGCACACCAGCAGCAGGCCGACGCTCATGCCGGAGCGGAGCGGGATGAAGAGCGTGTTGAGCGCATTGCCCTTGAGGGCGGAGAAGGCCGTGCGGGAGTTGGCGACGGTGTTGATGCGGATGCCGAACCACGCCACGCCGTAGGAGCCGAGGATGCCGAGGACGGAGGCGAGGAGGATGACGACGACGTTGACCGCGGAATTGTGCGAGAGGACGCCGAAGTAGTAGACCATGCACGCCCCGATCAGCACCCAGAGAATGGCGAGGAACTTGCCCTGCGTGAACAGGTAGGTCTTGCAGGTCTCCCAGATCATGTGGGAAACGCCGGCCATGGACGAGTGCACCGGCAGGGCCTTGGTCTGCGTGTATTGCACGAGGCCGAAGACGGCGCCGATGGCGCACATCAGGATGCCGAGATACATCAGCGTGACGCCGCTGACGCCGCCCAGCCCGTCAAAATGGACGTGCGTGAGGTCGGGGATCTTGATGTCGGCTTCGCCGGCGAAGGCGGGGGTGGCGGCGGCGGCCAGCAGCAAAGCCAGGGTGCCGATTTTTTTCCAGGACGTGGGAGTAAGCATCTTTGGGGTAGGTGGGGGGTTGCTTTTAAGGGCGCGAACTTGCCAAACGCCCCGGGGTGAGGCCAGTTAAATCACGCGCCACCGCAGGCCGGCGCCGACGTCTTAGCTGGCTTAATCACGGCCGCCAGTTTCGCTTCATTAATCTTATCATCATGCCGCTGCTCGAAATCAACGACCTCGTGAAGACCTACGCCCGGCCGGCGGGCGCCGGGGTGCAGCGCGTCGTGGACGTGCGGACGTTCGCCCTCGAGGCCGGCGCCCAGCTCGCGCTGCGCGGCGAGAGCGGCACGGGCAAGACCACCTTCCTCAACCTCATCGCCGGCATCCTTGCCGCGGACAGCGGCACCATCCGGTTCGACGGCCGGGAGGTGACGACGCTTGGCGAGGCGGCCCGCGACCGGCTGCGCGCGGCGACCATCGGGTATATTTTCCAGACGTTCAACCTGCTCCAGGGCCACACGGTCCTCGAGAACGTGGAGTTCGGCATGGCGTTCGGCCGCGGCGTGGACCGCGCCTACGCGGAATCCCTGCTCCAGCGCGTCGGGCTTGGCGACAAGCTCGGGCATTTCCCGTGGCAGCTCTCCACCGGCCAGCAGCAGCGCGTGGCCGTGGCCCGCGCGCTGGCGAACCACCCCAAGCTCGTGCTGGCCGACGAGCCGACCGGCAACCTCGACCGCCGCAACGCCCGCGAGGCGCTCGCGCTCATCCGCGAGGTCTGCGCCGAGTCCGGCGCCGCGCTGCTGCTCGTGAGCCACGACGAGCGCGTGCTGGCGACGTTCGAGCAGATGCAGGATTTTGCCGCCATGAACCGGGCGCTGGCGGGGGCCGCACCATGATCTGGAACCTCATCTATCGCTCGCTCCGCCAGCACGCGCTCGCGACGCTCGTGACGGCGGCCAGCATCGCGCTGGCGGCCGGCCTGCTCCTGACGGTGTGGGTGGTGAAGACGCAGACGCAGGCCGTGTTCGCCGCGACGAACTCCGGCTTCGACGCCGTGCTCGGCGCGCGCGGCTCCAAGCTTCAGCTCGTGCTCAACGCCATCTTCCACCTCGAGGCGTCGCCCGGCAACATCGCGGCGAAGGATTTTGAAATGATCCGCCACCATCCGGCGGTGAAAAATGCCATCCCGATCGCACTCGGCGACAATTTCCAGGGCTGGCGGATCGTCGGCACGGTGCCCGCGCTGTTCTCGGATATCGAGTTCCTGCCCGGCCGGCACTACGCGGTCAGGGCCGGCGAAAAGTTTTTCGAGATCGGCAAATTGGAGGCGGTCGTCGGCAGTTACGCGGCGCAGCGGCTCGGCTGGAAGGCCGGCACGACGTTCCGCCCCTACCACGGCCTCGCGTTCAATCCCGACGGCGAGCAGCATGCGGAAGTCTACACGGTCGTCGGCGTGCTCGCGCCGACGAACACGCCGGTCGATCGCGTCATCTGGATTCCGCTCGAGGGCGTGCAGACGATGAGCGGCCACAATCCGCTCGCGGCGACGGAGCTGAGCGCCGTGCTTATCCAGCTGCGCGCGCCCGCCGCCGGCCTGATGCTCAACAACCAGCTCAACGCCTCGGGCGGCCGGCTGACGTTCGCCTATCCCATCGGCAGCATCGTGGCGGAGTTGTTCAACAAGATCGGCTGGATGGACCAGGTGCTGACGCTGATCGCGTGGCTCGTCGCCGTGATGGCGTCGGGCTCCGTGCTGGTGAGCATCTATAACTCGATGAGCGCGCGGGCGCGCGACATCGCCATCCTGCGCGCGCTCGGGGCGCGGCGCCGCACGGTATTCGGCGCCGTGGTCGGCGAGGCGGCCGCCATCGGCCTGCTCGGTGCGGCGGCGGGCTTCGCGGTTTTTGCCGGGCTCGCGTTGTTCGTGGCCTCCCTCATCCAGGCGCAGACGGGCGTGGTGCTCGAGCCCTTGAAATGGAATCCGGTTTTCTGGTGGGGCCCGGCGACCTTCGTCGGGCTGTGCGTGCTCGGCGGCATCGTGCCGGCCCTCAAGGCCTATCGCGTGCCGGTCGCCGAGACCATTGCGCCGGTGTCGTGAAGGTGGTCGCCGATTTCCTGATCGGCGACAGGCCGGCGCCCAGCAAATTCTTTGACGGGCGGCTCGTCGTGGCTAGGTTGCGGCGCATGAAGCTCTCTTTCCGTCTCCTCGTCCTTCTGCTCGGCGGCACCCTCGTGCTGCGCGCTGCCGATGCGCCGAAGGACGGCGACTACCAGACGGTGGGCTTCGACCGGCTGGCGTCGTATACCTTCACGCCGCCGGATTACGACCCCACGGTGGCGAACGCCAAGCCGCCCTCCGGCGCCGACCAGATTCCCGCCGCGATCAAGGCGCTCGACCAGCAGAAGGTCGCCGTCACCGGCTTCATGCTGCCGACCAAGATGGACAAGGGCCTCGTCGTGGAATTCCTGTTGGTGAAGGACCCGATGATGTGCTGCTACGGCGTGATGCCGAAGATCAACGAGTGGGTCGTCGTCAAGATGACCGGCGCCGGCGTGAAGCCGCTCATGGACATCCCGATCACCTTCGACGGCAAGCTGCGCGTCGGCGAGATGTATGAGAACGGCTACCTGACCGGCATCTACCTGCTCGAAGGCGACAAAATGGCCGCGGTGAAGGGGTGATCCGCCCGGGCGGGCGTTGCGCGCGGCGGGATTGCCAGAAGGTAGGGCGCGCCCATTATGCCGCGTTTCCCTATGACTTCATTCTCCCTGCCGTTCCGTCGTTGCACGCCCGCGGGCATCGCGCTGCTGGGCTTGCTGGGGGTGACCCGGGCCTGGGCGCAAACCGCGCCCGCAGAGAATTCCACCAAGCTTGAAACCCTCACCGTGCACGGGCAGCCCGTGCCCGGCGAAAACAAGGCGATGGGCAGCTATCTGCAGCCGGAGTGGACGGCGCGGCGGCGCTTCGTCGCGACGCGCGTCTATGTCCAGCCGGAGGGACAGGCCGAGGTGGAACTGGGCTATGATTCGGCCCGGGTGGCCGGGGGTTTCGCGACAAATCTTTTCCGGCAGGAAATCGAGCTGGGCCTGCCGCATCGCTTGCAGGTGGACCTCGAGAACACCCTGCAGAATTTCCGCGAGGGTGAGCCGGGCCCGGGCAAATGGCACCGGGACAGCACGGCGGTCGAACTCCGCTACGCCCTCGCCGACTGGGACAAGCTTCCGCTCAACCCCACGGTCAGCGTGGCGTGGAAGTCGAACGCCCGGGCCGCCGATGCGCTCGAAGGCCAGCTGCTCCTGGGCGCGGAGCTTTCGCCGCGGTGGCATTGGGGCGTCAACTTCCTCTACGAGAATCAGGTCGGCGACGACCGCCGGCGGGAGCGAGCGGTGAGCGGCGCGATCGGCTACACACTCCTCAACGAGAAGCTGGGCATCGGGCTGGAGACGCGGTATTGGGAGGAGTCGGACAAGGACTCGCGCGCGCATCCGGAGCGGCGCTGGGCCATCGGGCCGAGCCTGCAGTGGCGTCCCACCGACGAGACCCACGTTGATTTGGTGCCGATGTGGGGCGCGACCAAGGATGCCCCCCGGCTGGAAGTTTTCATCTTCTTCGGCTTTGAATTCGGCCCCGGTGCCGACGACGGCGACGACAAGAAGAAGGCCGAGCCGGCGTCCCTGCGCGGCCGGTGAGGGCGGAGCTCAGTTCTTATAGGTGCCGAACGGGCGCAGGCCCGGCTCGATGGTCACCTTGAAGGTCTGTTTTGTCTTCACGTCCTTGTAGCTGAGGGTGGCGGTGTAGTCGCCGGGCGGGGCGAAGCGGTCGGCGTCGTCGCCCATGTATTCGAAGCGATAGTCCTTCTGCAGGCGGAGGTCCCAGTTGAGGCGGTTGAAGCCGGGCACGCCGGCCTGCTCGAACTTCGCGACCTCGCGGCCGTTGGCGTCGGCGATGGTGATCTTGAATTTCTCGCCGGTGAACTCCTTCACCCAGACCGTGAGCAGCGCGCCCTCGGCCGGGTTCTTGCCTTCGAAGAAACCGGTGCCGCCGGAATCGACCCAGCCGGGCAGCAGCAGGCGGCCGTGCGCCGGCCGGATGCTGAAGAGGTGCGCGTCCTTCGCCGCGATCTCGGGCGTGAACTCGCGCAGTGCGCGACTGTCGTCGAACACGTAGAGCGAACGGCCGTGCGTGGCGATGACGACGTCGGCCTCGCGCGGATGGATTTGGATGTCGTCGACGCGGACGGCGGGCAGGCCGCCGAACTTCACCCAGTTCTTGCCGGCGTTGAGCGAGGTGAAGAGGCCGAACTCGGTGCCGAGGTAGAGCAGATTCGCGTTCACCGGATCCTCGCGCAGCACGATGGCGGGAGTCGCGGCCGGCAGGTCGCCGGTTACGCGCGTCCACTCCGCGCCGAGCTTGGTGAACCGGTAGACGTAGGTCGCGTCGTCGCCGGCCCGGTAGGCGGTGAACACCACGTAGCCGGCCTCGGCGTCGTAATGGCTCGGCTCGATGCGCGCGACCCACTTCCCGCGGGCTTCGGCGGGGATCTTGTCGGTGAGCTCGGTCCACTGCTTGCCCTCGTCGGAGGTGAGCCAGAGGCGGCCGTCGTCGGTGCCGGCGAAAAGCCGGCCGGCCTTGAGCGGCGACTCGGCGAGGGCGTAGACGATCGCGTAGTTCTCGGCCGCGCTGCCGACGGTGGCGGTCTTGTCGCGGTCGTTGTAGGAAAGGTCGGGGCTGATGATCTCGAAGGCCTCGCCGTGGTTGGTGAGCTTGAAGACGCGGTTGCCGCCAAGGTAGAGCACGTCCTTGGCGTGGGCGCTGCCGATCAGCGGCGCGCACCACTGGAACCGGAAGCCCTTCGAGCCCTCGGTGGGCTTGGGCTGGGAGTCGCGCATCTCGCCGGTGCGGCCGTTGAAGCGGTGCACCGTGCCGCCCTGGGACTCGGCGAAGATGACGTCCTTGTCCTCCGGATCGAAGACGGCGTAGAAGCCGTCGCCGCCGCCGATCATGGTCCAGTCGGAGTTGCGGATGCCCTCCTTGGTGCTGGTGCGCGAGGGCCCGACCCAGTTGGTGTTGTCCTGCAGGCCGCCGGCGATGCGGTAGGGCGCGGAGTTGTCGAGGGCGATGCGGTAATACTGGCCCGAGGGCACGGAGTTCAGGAACTGCCAGTTCTCACCGGCATCAAAGGTCTGGTAAAGGCCGCCGTCGGTGCCGATGAGAAGGCGCTGCGAGACCGGCGGCACGGGCTTGGCGGCCTTGTCGTCGGGCTTCGGGGGCGCGGGGGGCGGCACGCTGCCGGCCTGGATGGCGATGGCATGCACGTCGGAGTGGACCTTGCCCGAGCGGTCCTCGCGGAAATTCCTGCCGGCATCCTCGGACACATAGACGTGCCAGCCGATCACGTAGACGCGTTGGTCGTTGGCCGGGTCGATGTCGAGGCGGCTGAAGTAGAAGGGGCGGGGATTGAAGTTGTTCACGCGCGTCCAGGTCGCGCCGGCGTCCTCCGTGCGGAAAATGCCGCCGCGGCGGCTGTGGTTCTGGTCGATGTCGCTGGTGCCACCCTCGTCGCTCTGGACGACCGCCATCACGGTGCCGGGTTTGCTGCGCGCGACGGCGAGCCCGATGCGGCCGAGCTGGCCGGGAAGGTTGTTGGTCAGCTTGGTCCAGGTGCTGCCGCCGTCAGTGGACTTGAAGATGCCGCCCACGTCGGCGCCGTCCTTGGTCGCGCCGGCGCCATAAAGGAACCCCCAAGGCTTGCGCTGACGCGCATAGAGCGCGGCGTAGAGCACGTCGGGATTCGCCGGGTCCAGCACCACGTCGGAGCAGCCGGTGACCGCGTCATGCGGGGCGGGGGCCCCGAGGACAAGCTTCCAGGTCTTGCCGCCGTCGGTGGTGCGGTAGAGGCCGCGCTCGCCGCCGTCAGCCCAAAGCGAGCCGCCGGCCGCTGCGAAGACGATGTCGGGATTGGTCGGATGCACGACGAGCCGGCGGATCGTGCGCGAGTCCTTCAGGCCTGCAGCCGTCCACTTGCCGCCGCCGTCGGTGGACTTGAAGACGCCGAGGCCCCAGCCCGAGGAGTTGCGGTCGTTGCCCTCGCCGGTGCCAACGTAGACGACATCGGTGTTCGAGGGGGCGACGGCGATGGCGCCGATGGACTGGACGGGCTGGTCGTCAAAGATGGGCGAGAGCGTCACGCCGTGGTTGGTGCTCTTCCAGACGCCGCTGGTGGCGAAGCCGACGTAGAAGACCGCGGGGTTGCGCGGGTCGAGCGCGATGTCGGAAATGCGCCCGCCCATGATGGCGGGGCCGATGGCGCGGGCGGTGAGGCTCTTCAGCTGGCTTTCGGTGGCGGGCTGGGCGGTGGCGGCGACGGCGGCGGCCACGAGTGCGAGCAGGGGGACAAGCAGGCGCAATTTCATGTGGGCGCCAGCCCAGTCGATCCGCGCGCGACCGGCAAAACAAAACCCGCGGGTGCTACCGCGAAATGTCGCGCTGCGTAAGGACCTTGAAGCCGCTCGTGTTGAGCGCGCTGGCGGCGATGTCGTTGTCCTCGACGCTGAGAGCGAGGGCCGAGCGGCCCCGCGGCCGCATCAGGAAGGAGTAGGCGTAATGGATGTTTACCTCGACGGTGAGCAGCGCGCGGAGCACGGCGCCCAGCTGGGACTCGTCGGTGATCTCCACCGCGATCACCTCGCACTCGGTGAAGAAGAAATTATTGGCCGCCATCAGCTCGCGGGCGCGTTCCGGGTCGTCGACGATGATCCGGTCGAGCGCGGTGTCGGTCTGGTCGATGGTGGTCATCGCCATGATGTGGACGTTGTGCTTGGCGAACAGCGCGACGAGGTCGTGCAGGCGGCCGACGCGGTTCTCGATGAACACGGAGAACTGCTTCACGGGATCGGCGGCCAGCGGTGCGGCGGTGTCGGACATACGCGGTGAGGGGCAAGGTAGGCCCGGCCGGCGGGCCGGTCAATGCCGCCGTGGCTGCGTGCAGGCTTGTATGCGCCGGGCGAAAACTTAGGGTAAGCCGATGCCCTCGATCGACACGCATGCCCGCACGACCCGGCGCGCCCGGGAAAGCGCCCGGCTTGTGCTGCGCGGCATCGGGCTGAACGCCGTGCTCGCGGTCGTGAAGCTCGCCGGCGGGATCTTCGGCCACACCTATGCGCTCATCGCCGACGCGGCCGAGTCGATGCTCGACATCCTTTCCTCCACGCTCGTGTGGATGGGCTTCCAGGTGGCGGCGCGCCCGCCGGACGCGGACCATCCCTACGGCCACGGCAAGGCCGAGTCGCTGGCCGGCATGGCGGTGTCGCTTTTCATTTTCGCCATGGCCGGCTGGGTCGGCTGGCACGCGGTGCACGAGATCATCACGCCCCACCAGGGCCCGGCGTGGTGGACGCTCGTCGTGCTCGCCGGCGTGATCGTCGCGAAGGCCCTGTTCTCCCGCCGGATGGCGTCGGCCAGCGAGGCCGTGGGCAGCACGGCGCTCGGCATCGAGGCGCTGCACCACTGGTCCGACGCGCTGACCTCGGCGGCGGCGTTCGTCGGCATCGCCATCGCCCTGTGGGGCGGCAAGGGCTGGGAAACCGCCGACGACTGGGCGGCGCTGTTTGCGTGTGTCATCATCGCCTTCAACGGCGTCGGCATGTTCCTCAAGGCGCTCGGCGACGTGATGGACTCGGCGCTGCCGCAGAATCTGGAGAACGAGGTGCGCGCCTTGGCGCTGGTCGTGCCGGGCGTGCAGGCGCTGCACAAGGTCCGCATGCGCAAAAGCGGGCTCAGCCTCCTCGTCGACATCCAGGTGCAGGTCGACGGCAACCTCACGGTGCGCGAGGGCCACGACATCGCGCACGCGGTGAAGGACGCCCTGCTCGCCTCCGCTTCGCACAGCATCGACGACGTCACGGTGCACATCGAGCCGACGCGAAGGTAGGCGCGGTCCGCGCCTATTGGGGTTGAAAAGCCCCGGGCTCTCTGCCGGATTGCGGCCGTGCCCCGGATATTCCGCCTCCTCCTGACCGGCAGCCTCCTGCTGGGCGTCCTGACGGCGCCGGGCCGCGCGCAGCCCGCGGCGCCCCGGCCCGCGCGGGAGGCGGGCCCGCCGCTCTCCCCCGCGACCGACGCCGAGCCGCCCGACGGCGACGAGGTCTGGGAAACCGCGCAGCAGGCCCTGGCCAAGGCCGGCTCCGAGACCGAGGCCGTGCATGCACTCGTAACGGTCGTGAACCTGCAGCGCCGCCGCGGTGATTATCCCGCGGGCCTGGCCGGCGCGCGCGCGGGGCTCGCCCGCGCGCGCAAGCTCGGCGACGTCCGCCTGCAGGTGGACTTTCTCTACCTGCTGGGCCGGCTCTACTGGAACCTCACCGACTATCCGCACTCGCTCGAGAGCCACCTCGAGGAGCTGAAGCTCGCCCAGACGCTGGGCGACGACGATCTGCTCGCCCGCACGCACGGCGGGCTGGGCCTGACCTACCAGCGCTACGGCCGCAACGAGGACGCCCTGCAGCACTTCAAGCTCGGGCTGGAATATGCGGCCAAGGCGGGCGACATCCGCATCCGCTCGAGCCTGCTCAACAGCCTCGGCAACTATCACCTCGGCCTTGGCAATCTCGACCAGGCGGAGCTCATTCACCAGCAGGCGCTGAAGCTCCGCGAGAGTTACAACAACCGCCGGGCCATCGCGGAATCACTCACCAACCTCGGCTTGATCGCCGAGGCGCGCGGCGATCCGCCGAAGGCGCTGGATTACCTGCAGCGGGCGCTCGCCACGTTCGAGGCGCTCAAATACCGGCGCTACCTCGTCAACACGCACCGCCGGCTCGCCCTCGTGCTGCGCAAGGCCGGCCGCACGGACGAGGCGCTCGGCCACCTGCAGGCCGCGTTGTCCCTCGCCGAGACGCTGGAGAGTACGGAGGTGTTCGCCGACCTTTACCAGGAATTCGCCCTGACCAGCGAGGCGCGCGGCGATTTCGCCGCGGCCCTCGACTACCAGCGCAAGTCGGCCGCCGCCACCGAGCAGATGCGCGGCGAGCAGGACCGGCAGCGCATGAGCGAGCTGCGCGCCCGTTACGGCGCCGAGCAGCGCGAGCTCGAGATCGCGCTGCTGAAGCGCGACCAGGAACTGCAGAACGCCGAGAGCCAGCGCCGCCGTTCGCAGACCATCACCCTCGCCACGGGGCTGGCCGGCGGGTTGCTCCTGCTGGGGGCGATCGCCCTGTTGCAGCGCTACCGGCTGCGCGCCGAGCGGCGGATGCACGCGGTGACCGAGCACGCGCGCGAGCGCGCCGAGGCCGCCGAGCGGCTGAAGTCGCGCCTCCTGCAGATCGCCTCGCACGACCTGAAGGTGCCGCTCTCGGCGCTCAACGCCACCGCAGGCCTGATCGGCCGCAATCCCACCGACGAGACGGCCGTCCGCCGCCTCGCGGGCAGCATCCAGGCGGACACGACGCGCATGCGCAGCCTCGTGCGGGATTTTCTCGATGCCGCGGCCATGGAGGACGGCAACCTCCAGCTGCACACGGCGGAGCACGACCTTGGCGAAATCGCCCGCAGCGCGGTGACGAGCCTCGAGCCGGTCGCCGCCGCGAAAAACCAGAAGCTGGTCCTCGTGCCGGCCGGGGCGCCGTTGCCGAAGGTCAAGGCCGACGGCGAGCGCCTGCGCCAGGTGTTCGACAACCTCATCGGCAACGCGCTGAAATTCACGCCGCCGGGCGGCGATGTGACGATCGAGCTCGGCGAGGCGGCCGGCTGGGTTTATGCGGAGGTGCGCGACAGCGGCCCGGGGCTGGGGCCGGCGGATTTTGCCCGCATGTTCTCGCCGCACCAGCGGCTCTCCGCGCAGCCGACGGGCATCGGCGAGGATTCGACCGGGCTCGGCCTGTTCATCGCGCGCGAGCTGCTGACGCTGCTCGGCGGCCGGCTGGAGGTGCAGTCGCAGCCGGGGCACGGCGCGGTGTTCCGCGTGAATTTGCCGGTAGCCGCCTGATCAGCCGAGGCCGTTGCGCAGGCACCAGCGCACGAGCATCGGCACGTCGCGCAGGCCGAGCTTGGCCAGGATGCGCGCGCGGTGCTTTTCCACGGTGCGCGGGCTGAGCCCGAGCTGGTCCGCGACTTCCTTCGACACGAGGCCGCGCGCGACCAGGCGCACGACCTCCTGCTCGCGCTCGGAAAGGATCTCGGCCCCCGCGCGCGGCAGGGCCGGCTCGCTGGCCAACGACGACGGCACCGGCGGCGGCACGGTCGCGGAGAAAAACATGCCGCCCTCCAGCACGCATTGCACGGCGCGGTCGATCTGCTCGAGCGGGGAATTCTTGTCCACGAAGCCGGCGACACCCAGCGACACCAGCTCGGCCGGCAGCTGTGCCTCGGGGTGGGCCGTGAGGATGACCACCTTGGTGTTGATGCCGCGCTGGCGCAGCGCGCGGACGATGTCGCGGCCATCCATGTCGCGCAGGTAGAGATCGGCGATCAGCAGGTCGGGCGGGGCGGCCAGACAGGCGGCCAGCGCCTCGCGGCCGTCACCGAAATCTTGCAGCACCGACGGCTGGAACCGCCGTTGCAGCGCGTCCTTGAGCAGCCCGCGAAACGTCGCCGTGTCGTCGACGAGCACGAACCTCAGCGCGGCGGTGGGGGTGGGGACGGGCATGACTGAACCAAGCACACGCATGTCCCCGCCCACTGCAAGACCAGGCTGGCGGCCGTTACGTAGATATACGCTGCCAGTGGGGCGAGGGCCCCGTCTGTGGCCGCAACGACAAAGCTGCTATGCTGGCGGCTTGTCCCCGGAACCCCAACCCAGTCCGCCCGCTCCGGCCGGCCGGAGCAGCGGTCGCCTGCTGGCCGCCTGCCTGCTGACGGTGGTCGTGTGTTCGCTGCTGGCGTCGCTGGTCCAGTCCTCATGGGGTCGCGTGCAGGTTGTCGACCTCAAGCTCCCCATGCAGAACGGCCAGTGGCTGACGGCGGACCTCTTTCGGCCGAGAACCGCAACGAATGAAAACAAAGCCCCGCTGGTCGTGGTGGTGCCCGGCTTCCAGCGCTCGAAGGAATCCCTGGAAAACGTTTCCATGGAGCTCGCGCGGCGCGGCATCGTGGCCATCACCATCGATCCCTACGCGCAGGGCGGTTCCAGTTCCTCGATGACCCCGCAGTCCGCGACCACCGAGGGCTACGGCATGTTTGCCGTGGTGGATTTCGTCGCGGATACCGGCATCCTGAACTACGTCGACCAAACCCGCCTCGGCGTCACGGGCCACTCGGCCGGCGGCAACGCGGCGATCCTGGCCGCCAGCTATTTCGGCCGCGAGGCCGCGCGGACCGGCCGCCCGAGCAAGCTCCAGTCCGTGTTCGTCTCCGGCTACGTGCTCTCCATGACCGACAAGGTCCTGCGTCACGTCCGCTGCAACGTCGGCATGAGTTACGCGCTGTATGACGAGGGCGCCTACCGCAATGAAATGAAAAACGGCGACATGCGCCGCGCACCCGAGGCGCTGCGCCTGGTCAACTCCCCGCCCGGCCGGGCGGAGGCGCCCGTGACGGAAGTGGAGATCGGCCACTACTACGGGACGGTGGCGGAGAGCAACCTCCGCGTGGTCCACAACGAGCGCATGATCCATCCGTTCCAGCCTTACAGCATCACGGCCACGGCCAACCAGATTGAATACTTCGAAAAGGTGTTCGGCCTGAACAGCGGCCTCGCCAGCCACGATCAGGTCTGGTTTTGGAAGGAACTCCTCACGCTGGTCTCGCTGGTGGCATCTTTTGTCGCCCTCGTGCCCGCGGCGCAACTGCTGTTGGCCCACGTCCGTTTCTTCCAGCCCCTCGTGCATTCGATCCCGCCACCGCAGCCGCGGGCGCAGGGCCCGGGCCGGGTGGTCTTCTGGGTCCTGCTGGTGGCCGGGGCGCTGGTGGCCTGCTTCTCCTACATTCCGCTGGCGGAGCTGTCGCAAAAACTTTTTGCGGAGGCTTCGGGCCGCGAGCAGACGTGGTTCTTTCCCCAGCGGATGAACAACGCGGTCATGCTGTGGGCGCTGTTGAACGGCCTCGTCGGCTTCCTGCTGTTCTACCTCGGACACCGCTGGTCCGGCCAGGCGGCCGGTGTCACGCCCGCCAGGTGGGGCACGCAGACCAGTGCGCGGGAGCTGGCCCGCACCGCGGTCCTGGCCCTGGTGCTGTTCACCGGGTTCTTCGGGCTGCTTTTTGGCGTGCACTATTTCTTCCAGGTGGATTATCGCTTCGCGTTTATCGGCGTGCGCGTTTTCCAGCCGACGCTGCTGGTCCTGCTGCTGCTGTATGCCCCGGCGTTCCTGCCGTTCTTTCTGGCCAATTCCCTGCGCGTCAACGGGGCCATGCGGCCGGCCGGCGTGCCCGAGTGGCGCAGCATGCTCCTGGCGGGCGTCGCCAACTCCCTCGGCCTGCTGCTGATCGTCATCGTGCAATACGCGGCCCTTGCCGCCACCGGCACCGTCCACTGGACCGACGGCTGGCTCTACATCAACCTGCTCTTCGGGGTGGTCCCGATGATGTTCATCCTGCCGTATTTCAACCGCCATTTCTTCCGGCTCACCGGCCGGGTTTACCTCGGCCCGCTGACCACGTGCCTGATTTTCATCATGATCCTGATCTCGAGCACGGTCTGCTACATTCCGCTGTGAGCCCTTCCTCCGCACCGGCCCGGGTCCGGCCCGACTACGTAGATATACGCCATGGACGCGGCAAGTCTCCCACCTTGGCGGTCACGCCGGAACTGCTACAGTTCCAGCCACCCCACTGCGGCACAATCCCGTCCACCGTCCGCCGTTCCGGCCGGCGCCCGGGAGCATGAGCTGCCTCCCGCACCCCGCATGAAATTCTTCCGCCATCTGACCATCGCCCTGAGTCTTGGGCTGGTGAGCCTCATGGGCCAGCCGGCGGCACCGGCCGGCCGCGGGAACTTCGGCTTTGAGAACGGCGGGCACAAGCTCACGGTCTGGTATTACCGGCCGGCGGGATTGACGGCGGACGCCCCGGTGCTCTTCGTCATCCACGGGGTCGGCCGCAACGCCGAGGAATACCTCGGCGACTGGATCGAGTTCGCCGACCAGAAGCATTTCCTGCTGGTCGTGCCGGAATTTTCCAAGGCGGAGTTTCCCGGCGAGGAAGCCTTCAACTCGGGCAACCTGTTCGATGCCGCCGGCGGGCCGCGACCGCGCGGGCAGTGGTCGTTCAGCGTGATCGAACCGCTCTTTGACGCGCTGCCCGGCCAGCTGGGCACGCGCCGCAAGGACTATATGATCTACGGCCACTCCGCCGGGGCGCAGTTCGTGCAGCGCTTCCTCTACTTTGTGCCGGAGGCGCGGGTCACCCGGGCCATCGCCGCCAACGCCGGGTGGTATATGCTGCCCACGTTCGCCACTGGCTTCCCCTACGGGCTCAAGGGCACCGCGGCGGACGCGGCGGCGCTGCGGGTCGCGTTCGCGCGTCCGATGGTGGTGCTCCTGGGCGAGGCGGATACGGACGCCGGTCATCCCGCGCTGCGGCACACCCCGGAATCGGATGCACAGGGGCTCTACCGCTTGGCGCGCGGCCAGTTTTTCTTTGCCCACGCCAAGGCGGAGGCCGAGGCCCTGCACGTTCCCTTTCACTGGACCCTTGCGACGGCGCCGGGGATAGCCCATGTCAACAAGGCCATGGCGCCCTTCGCCGTCCGCCTGCTCTTTCCCGACTAAGACTCCTCACCCCAACCGATCACCATGAGCAAACCGCAATATCCTCACCGCCGGCACCTTGCTGCCGTCTTTCTCGCGTCCACCCTGTTCACCCTGAACCTGCCCGCCCAGCAGGCGCCCACGGCCAATGTCGCGGCCGAGGGGCCCGTGGTGCAGCTCGAACGGTTCACCGTCACCGGCTCGAACATCAAGCGGCTCGATCAGGAAAAAGCCCTGCCCGTCACCGTCCTCGACCGCGACGCGATGGAGGGGCGCGACGCCGCGCAGGCCTCGGACCTGATGACCGCGCTGCCGTTCGTCACCGGCCTGCCCGGCAACGAGACCGCGACGCTCGGCGCCACCGCGCGCGGCGACAACGCCACCGTCTCGCTGCGCGGCATCCCCTCGAGCAATACGCTCGTGCTGCTGAACGGCCGCCGCCTTGCCCCGCACCCCATCAGCCAGGCCGAGGCCGGCGTGCCGACGCTGTCCACCAACATCAACCAGCTGCCCACCCGCGGCCTCAATCGCATTGACGTGCTGCGCGACGGCGCCTCCTCCGTCTACGGCACCGACGCAGTGGCCGGCGTGGTGAACTACATCACGCGCGCCGATTTTCGCGGCACGGAGCTGCAACTGCGCTTCGGCGAGACCAACTACTCCGACGGCCAGGAATACCGCGCCACACTCACGCACGGATTTGATTTCGCCAGCGGCAAGGGCCGCGCCATGATCACCGCCGACTACTACAACCGCGCGGCGATGTTCGCCCGCGACCGCGATTTCTCCGCCGAGGCCGACAACAGCTACCGCGCGCCGGCGCCGTGGAATGTCTCGACGAACACCACCTTCAACCTGCGGTCCGCCACCACCCAATACGGCAACTACCTGCTCGGCAGTATCACTGCGACCGACGCGTTCGGCAACGTCACCGGCTTCACCGGCGCGCGCCCGACCGGCGTGCCGTCCACCCTCGCCGCCACCTCCGGCCAGTTCTTCCTCGCCCCCAACGGCACCGGCGGCGTGCAGTTCCTGACTGCTACGCCCAGCCGTGCCGGCGCGACGCACGACTATTACTGGAACAATAACGCCTACCGCGTCATCCAGCCCGAGTCGAAGCGCACCTCGCTCTTCGCCAGCGGCGAATACGATCTCACGCCGAAGCTCACGCTGTTCTCCGACCTGAGTCTCTACCGTGCGGATTCCCTGACCTTCCGCGAGCCCGACGGCATCACGCAGAGCACGGACGGATTCATCATCGTGCCGTCCACCAACCCCTGGAATCCCTTCGGCGACCGTTTCTGGTCGCCCACCGGCGCGGCCAACGCCGACGGCACGCCGCGCCTCACCGGCACGCCCTCCGCGGTCTCGATCACCAACAAGCGCCTCAGCGACCTGATGCAGCGCACCGCCACGGTCACCGACACGATCTACCGCGGCGTCGCGGGCGTGCGCGGCAAGCTCTTCGACACCTGGTCGTGGGAGGGCGCGGTGCTCTACTCGCAGGCCAAGGTCAGCGACGACGAGGAGGGCCCCAGCCGCAAGAGCAAGATCATCGCCGCCATCAACCAGACCACCCCGGCGACGGCGTTCAACCCCTTCACCCGCACCTTCGCCGTGCAGGGCGGCACGCTCGCGGTCACCGGCGACTACGTGAATCCGGAGAGTGTCCAGCAGACCTTCCGCTCCCAGTTTGTCCGCGAGGGCACGACCAAGCTCGGCAGCGGCGACATCCGCGCGTCCGGCGACCTGCTCCCGACTTGGGGCGGCAATTCAATCAGCACGGCCGTGGGCGGCGAGTGGCGCTATGAGGGCTACGACGACGTCCGCCCCCCCTACGCCGGCCTGAATCCCGCCGGCTCCGGCCTCGATCCGTCCACGAACGATTTCCTCGGTTTCTCGCCGAACTCCGACACGCACGGCACCCGACACGTCGCCGCCGCCTATGCCGAGGTGGTCGTGCCGCTGGCCGGCAATAAATTCCGCCTGCCGCTGGTCCACTCGTTCGAACTCTCCGCGTCCGCGCGCTATGAAAACTACTCCGACTTCGGCAGCACCACGAAGCCCAAATTCGGCGCCAACTGGCGGCCGTTGCCTTGGGTGATGGTGCGCGCGTCCTACAACGAGGGCTTCCATGCGCCGAACCTTGCGCAGCTCTTCACCGGCACGCTCATCCGCACCGTGACCGGCAGCACGGATACCTACCGCAGCCCGGTCACGGGCCTGCCGACCGACGGCCCGTCCAACCGCCGCAGCGTCGCCTCGGGTAACCCGAACCTCCAGCCCGAGGAATCCAAGGGCAAATCCGCCGGCCTCGTCATTGAGGTGCCGAAGGTCAAGGGCCTGTCCTTTGGCGTCGACTACTGGGAGATCGCGCAGACAAGCGTGATCGCCGCGTCCGGCTCGATCGCCGACGACAACCAGGCGCTCAACGTCGCCACGCAGGCCGCGCTCGCCGCCGGTACCCCCATCGCGAACATCGACCTCGGCTCCGGCACGGCCAACTACCTGGGCGACAACTCGGTCGTCCGCCTCGCGGTCACGCAGGCCGACCGCGACGCCTTCGCGCTCTTCAATTCCACCCGCACGCCCGGCAACCAGAAGGCCGTGGTCGGCGCCATCGACATCCTCCGCACGACCTACTTCAACAAGTCGTCCCAGTTCGTGAACGGCCTCGACTTCGACCTGAACTACAAGTTTCCCGCCCTGGCGATCGGCAACTTCACGTTCAACACGACGTGGACGAAGCTGATCGACTTCCACGCTTACAACAGCGCCGGCGCCGCGCGCACCGACCTGCTCTGGACCAACTCCGCCGCCGTCGGCGGCGCCACCCCGAAGTGGCGCGGCAGCATGGCGCTCAACTGGCGCCACCAGGCCTGGGGCGCCGGCTTTTCCGCCTACTACATCGGCGACTACAGCGACAGCGGCGCGACGACCACGCAGTCCATCGCGGATTCGCTGGGCAACCCGAAATACATCGTGCCGGTCTTCACCGGCGGCACCACGGTCTACCGCTACCGGGTGAACAGCTCCATCAGCTACAACGCCAGCGTCTCATATCGCCTCCGCACCAATAACAAATGGACGAACGACATGACCATCCGCGTCGGCGTCGTGAACCTGTTCAACGCGAAGCCGCCGCTCTCGAGCGACTCGCGCGGCTACGATCCGGCCATCTACAACCTGATGGCGCGCGGCCAGTCGTGGTCGATCCAGCTGACCAAGCGGCTGTAGGTCCCGCATCCATGCAATCGGAATGTAGGGTCGCCGCTTGCCGGCGGACCGCGCCACGAGCGAACAACGGCCCGGCGACAAGCGCCGGCCCTACATCCGTATTGGGGTGATTGAGCCTGACGGATCAGCCTTAACCGGCGTTCAGTCCCGGTTCAGCCTCGATTCACCCGGCGCGCTCATCTTAATGCCGGCTACCCCATGAAGAAAATTGCCTCCCACCTCTATGTCCAGGTGCTGATCGCGATCGTGGCGGGCATCTTCCTCGGGCATTTTGAGCCGGAGTTCGGCGCCTCCCTGAAGCCGCTCGGCGATGCGTTCATCAAGCTCATCAAGATGCTCATCGGGCCGATCATCTTCACGACGGTCGTGGCGGGCATCGGCGGCATGGGCAACCTGCGGCAGGTCGGGCGCGTCGGGCTCAAGTCGCTGCTTTATTTCGAGGTCGTCACCACGTTCGCGCTCATCATCGGTCTGGTCGTCGCCAACACCTTTGCCCCCGGCACCGGCGTGCACGCCACGGCGGCTTCGCTGGATGCCGGGGCGGTCGCTCAATACACCAAGGCCGCGTCCAGCCTGGGCATTGTCGACTGGGCCCTGCATGTGATTCCCGCGACCTTTGTCGGCGCGTTCACGGAGGGCGAGATTCTGCAGGTGCTGCTTATTGCGCTCCTGTTCGGGTTTGCGCTGGCGCACCTCGGGGATATCGGCCGGCCGGTCGTTGTGCTGCTGCATGATGTTTCCAAGGTCTTTTTCGTCATGGTCGGCCTGATCTCGAAACTCGCTCCGCTCGCGGCTTTCGGCGCGATGGCCTTCACCATCGGCAAATACGGGCTCGGCTCGCTCAAGTCCCTCGCCGGCCTGATGGCCTGCGTCTACCTGACCTGCTTCTTGTTCATCACCGTGGTGCTGGGGCTGATCGC
This sequence comes from Lacunisphaera sp., assembly GCA_029945445.1. Classification (GTDB taxonomy): domain Bacteria; phylum Verrucomicrobiota; class Verrucomicrobiia; order Opitutales; family Opitutaceae; genus Lacunisphaera. Next base: position 442,049 of record JAQSCO010000057.1, read on the forward strand.
GCGTTTCGCCGGCTTCTCGCTGTGGAAGATCATCAAGTTCATCCGCGAGGAACTGCTCATCGTCATCGGCACCTCGTCGTCCGAGGCGGCGCTGCCGGGGTTGATGAGCAAGATGGAGCGGGCGGGCTGCCAGCCGTCCGTCGTCGGCATCGTCGTGCCCGCGGGCTACTCCTTCAACCTCGACGGCACCTGCATCTACCTGACGATGGCGTCGATTTTCATCGCCCAGGCCACCGACACGCCGCTTACGCTCGCCCAGGAACTTGGGCTGCTGGGCGTGCTGCTGCTGACGTCGAAGGGCGCGGCGGGCGTCACCGGCAGCGGCTTCATCACGCTGGCGGCCACGCTGGCCGCGACCGGCACCGTGCCCGTGGCCGGCATGGCGCTCATCCTCGGCGTCGACCGCTTCATGTCGGAGGCGCGCGCCATCACCAATTTCATCGGCAACACCGTCGCCACGCTCGTGATCGCCAAGTGGGACGGCAGCTACGATGCCGCCAGCGCGGAGGCGCGCGAGGTCCTGCGGTCCTGATCCCTGATGCACCGCCTGGTCCGCCTCTCCCTCTGCTGGTTCGTCGGCACGCTGGCCGTCGTCGCGGCGGCGGTGCCGGTCAAGGTCGACCCGGTCAGCGCGCCGCACGGCATGGTCGTCGCCGGTCACCCGCAGGCCGCGCAGGCCGGGTTCGACACGCTCAAGGCCGGCGGCAACGCCATCGACGCGGCGATCGCCGTCTCGCTCGCCCTCGGCGTGACCGAGCCCTACGGCTCCGGTCTCGGCGGCAAGCTCATGCTGCTTTATTACGAGGCGACGACGCGCCGGACCTACGTGATCGAGGCGATGGACGCAGCCGGCTCGCTCGACGTGGCCGACTACCAGAAACGCCCCGACGAGGACCACAGCTACGGCTACGGCGCGGTCTGCGTGCCCGGCCTGGCGGCGGGCCTGTGGACGGCGCACGGGAAATGGGGCAAATTAAAATGGGCCGACGATGTCGCGCCCTCGATCAAGCTCGCGCGCGAGGGCTTCGAGATCCTGCCCAAGACGCGCGACTTCTTTGCCGAGCAGGAAAAGAAACTCCGCCGCGGCGATGCCGAGATTGCGCGGCTCTACCTGCCCGGTGGCCAGTTGCCGGCGATCGGTTCGCGGCTGGCGAACGCCGACCTCGCGTCCACGCTCGAGATGCTGGCGAAGAACGGCCGCGACGGTTTCTACCGCGGCCCGGTGGCCGAGGCCATCCTCGCGGCGTCGGCCAAGGGTGGGGGCGTGCTGACCGCGGACGACCTGGCGCACTACGAGGCGCGGGTGGTCGAGCCCATCGGCATTGATTTCCGCGGTTATCACCTGGCCTCGAGCCCGCCGCCGACGAACGGCGCGCCGCTATTCCTCACCATCATGAAGGCGCTCGAGGACGACACCTTCGCCGGCGGGCCGCTGCGCTCCGCGGCGAACATGGACCGCATCGGCCGGGTCTGGCGCGTGGTGCAGCCGCTCGTGCAGCGCACGGCCGGTGATGCGCCGGCGGCGCGGTTCAATTTCGAGAAGCTGGTCGCGCCGGATTCCATCGCGGCAATCCGCGCGCAGGCCGCGGCCGACACGGTGGTGGTGCCCAAGGCGGCGTGGTTCGACGACAGCGGCTCCTCTGACAGCGCGATGGCGGCGACCACGCACTTCCTAGTCGCCGATGCGGCGGGCAACATTGTCTGCGCCACGCAATCCCAGAGCCTCCACTTTGGTGCGGGCGTCGTCCCGCCCGGCACCGGCGTCGTGCTCAACGACTCGATGAGTAATTTCTCCTTCAATGAGCCGCGGAGCCCGAACTACCTCGCGCCCGGCCAGCGCCCGCGCAGCACGATTTCGCCGACGATCGTGTTCCGCGCCGGCCGGCCGGTGTTCGCGATCGGCATTCCGGGCGCCGCGCGCATCCCGACCGCGATGCTGCAGGCATTGCTCGACCGGCTCGCGCTTAACCGGCCGCTGGCCGAGGCCATCGGCGACACGCGCGTGCACTTCGACCGCAACTGGCGCCGCAACGACGAGGAGTCCATCGAGGGCGAGCTTTCCTATCCGGCGACCGATGCGACGGAGCTGCGCCGGCTCGGCTGGAAGGTGGAGCTCGCGGAACCGCCTGGCACCGGCCGGCTGTTCGGCGGCATCAACGCCATCGAACTGAATCCCGGCGGCGGCTACACCGGCTACGCCGATCCGCGCCGGACCAACGCCGCGATCGGTTACTGAAACGCCGCGCGCGATTATTTATAATGCAGCGCGACTTTCCAGCCCACCCACACGCCCAGCATGCTGCCCAGGCCGCTCAGCACGATCGAGCCCAGCGAAAAAGAGTCCATGCCCAGCACCGTGGCGAGGAGGCCGCCGAGCGTGCCGAAGATCGCCGTCCCGGCGAAAATGCAGAGCTTCATCATGCGCGCAGCGTAGCCGCGGGCTTTTTACAGGCGAGGCGCAAAACGCCCCCGCTAATCCTGAACACAAATTAACTTCATTCACCCCGGCCGCCGGGTCTTTCCCGTTTACTCACCCCCGGCCTTCGACACTCTCAACGCCCATGAAGCCCAATACGAAGCCCCTGACGAACAACCCCCATCTCATCCAATGGGTAAAGAAAATGGAGGCCCTCTGTCAGCCCGACGCCATCCACTGGGTGGATGGCACCCAGGAGGAATACGACGCGCTGTGCGGCGTCATGGTGGCCGCCGGCACGTTCATCAAGCTCAACCAACACAAGTGGCCGGGCTGCTATTACGCGCGCTCGGACGCCGGGGACGTGGCCCGCGTCGAGGACCGCACCTACATCTGCTCGCATTCCAAGGAGGCCGCCGGCCCCACGAACAACTGGGTCAACCCTTATGAGATGAAGAAGACCCTGCGCGGGCTCTTCGACGGCTGCATGAAGGGCCGCACCATGTATGTGCTCGCCTACAGCATGGGCCCCATCGGCTCGCCCATGTCGCAGATCGGCGTCCAGTTGACCGACTCGCCCTACGTCGTCGTGAACATGCGCATCATGGCGCGCATCGGCACCAAGGTGTTTCATCTGATCGACAAGGATTTCAAGCGCGTCGTTCCTTGCATGCACTCCGTCGGCCTGCCGCTGGCCAAGGACCAGCAGGATGTCCCGTGGCCGTGCAACAAGGAGAAATACATCGTCCACTTCCCGGAGACGCGCGAGATCTGGAGCTACGGTTCCGGCTATGGCGGCAACGCGCTGCTCGGCAAGAAGTGCTTCGCGCTCCGCATCGCCAGCGCGATGGCGCGCGACGAGGGCTGGATGGCCGAGCACATGCTCATCCTCGGCGTCGAGAACCCGCAGGGCAAAAAGACCTACGTCGCGGCCGCGTTCCCCAGCGCGTGCGGCAAGACCAACTTTGCCATGATGATCCCGCCGCCGGCCTTCGCCAAGAAGGGCTGGAAGGTCTGGACCGTCGGCGACGACATCGCCTGGATCAAGCCCGACGCCGCCGGCCGCCTGCACGCGATCAACCCGGAGGCCGGCTTCTTCGGCGTCGCGCCGGGCACGAGCAACTCGACCAACCCGAACGCCATGGCCGCGCTCGCGAAGAACACCATCTTCACCAACGTCGCGCTCACGCCCGACGGCGGCGTGTGGTGGGAAGGCATGACCGGGCAGGCCCCGGCCGAGTGCCTCGACTGGCAGGGCAAGCGCTGGACGCCCGAGATGGCACTCCAGACCGGCGCCAAGGCCGCGCACCCGAACTCCCGCTTCACCGCCCCGGCGTCCCAGTGCCCGACGATCGACCCCGACTGGGAGAATCCCGAGGGCGTGCCGATCAGCGCGTTCATCTTCGGCGGCCGCCGCGCGACGACGATGCCGCTGGTCTACCAGGCCTTCAACTGGTCGAGCGGCGTCTACGTCGGCGCCACGATGGGCTCGGAGATGACTGCGGCCGCCGCCGGCACGGTCGGCAAGGTCCGCCGCGACCCGATGGCCATGCTGCCGTTCTGCGGCTACAACATGGGCGACTACTTCCGCCACTGGATCAACATGCAGCGCAACCTCAGCGAGACGCCGCGCATTTTCCACGTGAACTGGTTCCGCAAGGACGCGGACGGCAAGTTCATGTGGCCGGGCTTCTCGGAAAACATGCGCGTCCTCAAGTGGATCGTGGACCGCGTGCGCGCCGGCGGCCGGGCCAAGGAGACGCCCATCGGCTGGATGCCGCGCTATCAGGACCTCGAGTGGGACGGCATGGATTTCCCGAAGGAGAAGTTCGAGGAGCTGCAGGCCTTCGACCGCGCCGCGTGGCGCGCCGAGGTGCTCGGGCACGAGGAACTCTTCATCGACCTGCACTCGCACCTCCCGAAGGAGCTCATGTTCGAGCGCGAACTGCTCATCTGCCGCATGTAGGCCGGCTTGATCGTAAATCTTGCCGAAACAAATTCCCGGCGCATGGTTCCAAGGACCATGCGCCGTTTGCTTTTTGCCCTCAGCCTCCTCCTGACCGCCGCCACGGTGCGCGCCGCTGACCAGCCGCGCCCGGCTACGGCCGACGAGGTCGCGCTGTTCAAGGCCGCGATGAAGAACAGCAGCCAGGACACCGAGCACTGGGCCTACACGGAAAGCTCCGTCGCGAAGACGAGCAAGGGCCGGGAGCGCGGCGAGACCATCATGCGCTTCGACCCCTCGAAACCCTACGCAGAGCAGTTCACGCCCCTGCAGGTCGAGGGCAAGCCGCCGACGGAGAGGCAGCTCAAGGCCGCCCGCGAGCGCGGGGAAAAGCGCGGCGAGCGGGTGTCCCGCGCCGCCCAGGCCGCGAAGGACCCCACCTACGTGCCGCCGCCCGCCCAGCTGCGCATCGGCGGCAACAGCGTGACCCCCGATCTCGATCATCCGCTGGTGATTCGCGGGGAGGAGGGGCGGGTGACTTTCGAGGTGCCGGTGTCGAGCCCGCAGAAGGATATTCCGATGGACAAGTTCCAGGTCCTCGTGACCGTCGCCCGGTCGGCCGTGCAGATCGAGAATGTCTCCTTCACCATCCGCGAGTCGTTTCGCGTGAAACTGATCGCCAAGATCAAGGCGGGGGAGGCCAGCATGGACTTCACCGTGGTGGATCCGAAATACCCGCCGGTGCTCACTTCCCTGACGGGCGATTTCGACGCCTCGATTCTCTTCATTCCGGTGAGCGGCACGTTCACGCGCACCCGCACCGAATGGAAGCGGGTGAAGTCCTACGACGAGCGCCTGCAGGTGAAGATCGGGCCGCTGCAGCTGATGGATTTCTAGGCGGGCGGGCGCCGGGTCTGACGTTTCGCAAAAAACCGGGTTGCCTGTCCCGGGGCGGCTCGCATCTTGCAGCCCAATGTCTCCGCCCCCGCCCCCGGATGCCGTGCATAGCGAGGAGTTCCTCCGCCTGCTCATGCGCCGCCAGCTGAAACTGTCCGTGGCCTGCGCGGCCGCGTTTATGGTCGGCCTCATCGGCCTGCCGCTGCTCAATTACTACGCCCCGGCGCTCATGGCCACCCGCGTGGCGGGCTTCACGCTCAGCTGGCTGCTGCTGGGCGTGATGTGTTTCCCGCTGGTCTGGACCGTCTCGTATTTCTTCATCCGCCGCTCCATCTGGCTGGAGGAGGACGAGGTCCGCATGGTGCACGAAAACCGGAAGGAGAACTGAGCCATGCACCTTCCCCAAATGCTCGCGGCGGGCGGTTTCTTCGCCGGGGTGGATCCGTGGATCTTCAGTTTCTCGTTCGTCACCGTGGCGGTGACCATCTGGATGGGGTTCCGCTCGGCCCGGACCTCCAAGACCGCCAGCGACTTCTTCGTGGCCGGCCGCTCGGTGTCGGTCGGCATGAACGCCTCGGCCATCTCCGGCGAATACCTGTCGGCCGCGTCCTTCATGGGCGTGGCGGGCATGGTGATGTCGAGCGGCTACGACGCGCTGTGGTATCCGGTCTGCTACGCGTGCGGCTACCTGTTCCTGCTGCTGTTCATCGCGGGGCCGCTGCGCCGGTTCGGCGCCTACACGATCCCGGATTTCGCCGAGGGCCGGTTTGACTCGCCGTTGTTCCGCAAGATCGCCGTCTGCTTCGTGCTGTTCATCGGCTTTTTCTATACCATGCCGCAGATGAAGGGCGCGGGCACGACGCTCGCCTATATTTTTCCCGGCCTGCCCTACTGGGTGGGCGTGGCGGTGGTCGGCGCCGTGATCACCCTCAACGTCGCGCTCGGCGGCATGAAGGGCATCACGCTCGTGCAGGCGTTCCAGTATTGGATGAAGATGTTCGCGATCAGCGTGCCGGTCTTCGTGCTGATGTCGGTCTACGGTTTCTACGGCGCGCACCTCGGCGCCAACGACGGCCGTCCGCCGTCCGCCGCGACCGAACCCGCCGCGATCGTCCGGACCGTCGAGCGCAAGCCGCTCGTCGAAAAGGCGCCGGCCGACGCGCCGTGGATCTCGCCCTTCGGCCCGCTCACGACCAAGGCGGCCAAGGCCGCCGGCCTCACCGCCGAGCAGGCGCGGCCGTATTCGCTCCTCTATACCTACTCGCTCATCATCGCGCTCGTCTGCGGCACGGCCGGCCTGCCGCACATCCTCGTGCGGTTCTACACCAACCCCGACGGCGTCGCGGCCAAGAAGACGACCATGTGGGTGATGATCCTGATCGGCATCTTCTACGTGTTCCCGCCGATCTTCGGCGTCATCGGGCGCGACCTGCTGCCCGAGCTCTACGCGGCCACCGGCGCCAAGGGTACCGACAAGATCGTGCTCGAGCTGCCGCGCGCCGTCGGCGGCGTCTGGGGCAGCATCCTGAGCGGCATCACCTGCGCCGGCGCCTTCGCGGCGTTCATGAGCACCTTCAGCGGCCTGCTCGTCTCGATGACCGGCGCGCTGGCGCACGACGTCTACGGCCGCATGCTGCGGCCCAACGCGACGCCGGAGCAGCGGATGCGGATGTTCAAGATCGCCGCGGTCGTCATCGGCGCCGTGGCCATCCTGCTCGGCTCGCAGGTGGAGCAGCTCCAGATCAACTTCATGGTCGGCCAGGCCTTCGCCATCGCTGCCGCCAGTTATTTCCCGCTGCTCTTCATGAGCGTGTGGTGGCGCGGCATGACCATGACCGGCGCCGCGACCGGCATGCTGACCGGCGGCCTCGCGGCCCTGGCCTGCACGACCGTCATCAATCTCAGCGACCTGAAGATGGTGAACCTGGTAGATTTCTGGAAGGCCAACCCGCTGGCCCGCATCCTCTGCGAGCAGCCGGCGATCTGGACCGTGCCGCTCGCCATCGGGCTGATGATCGTGATCTCGAAGCTGACGGCCGCGAACGTGCCGGCCGACATCCGGATGAAGATGCTCGTGCTGCACGCGCCGGAGAATCTCGGCCTCAAGCAGGAATACATTCAGGAGCACAGCCACGGCGCCGGGCACTGAGCGGCGATTGACCGGCACCGGACCCGTGATTGCGGGTCGTTAGGGTGGCCCTCCGGGCCATCCATGCGCTGGCCGATCATTTCCTTCTGGCTGCTGGCTGCCGCGACCCTCGCGCGGGCGGCGGTGCCGGCGTTGCTTGGCCAGGCCGTGGACAAGTGGATTGGTGAACGCGACCAATGGGCGTTCACGCAGTTCGTGCGGGAGTTTGACGGGGGCGCGATCAAGGAGGAGCGCCTGGAGCGCTACGATCCCTCGCAGCCCGGCGAACGGCGCTGGCAGTTGTTGTCCGTCAACGGCCGGCTGCCCGCGGCCGGGCGCCGCGCGGAATGGCAGCAGCGCAAGATGAAGAAACGCCTGAATCCCGGCAAACCGCTCGGCGGGTTCTTCGATTTCGAGCACGCGACCGTGGCGGACGAAACCGCGCAGGTGGTGCGGTATCATCTGCCACTGCGCAACGACCACAGCTGGCTGTTCCCCATGGACCGGGTCAACCTGAAGGTGACGGTCAACAGGACGACCCATGCCATCGACCAGATCGAGGCGGGGATCGACGAACCCTTTCGCGTCGCGCTGGGCCTCGGGCGCGTGCTGGACCTCGATTTCGATGTGCAGATGAATCCCTCCACGCGGCGCGGGGAGACGGACAATCCCAACGCGGCCAAGCCGTCTGGCACCGCGACCGCGGCGATGAACAAGCTTGGCGAGCGGGTCGAATACGCGTGGAGCAAGTTCCAGCGCGTCACGCCGCACCCCGACAACGCGCTCACGGCCGCGCCGAAGGGTTAGTCTTCCTCCGGTGGGGTAAAACCTCTCCGGATTACGTTTTCCGCGACCAGCCGCGGGAACAGGAAGTTCTCGAGATACTCCTTGCCGCCGGCCTTCGTGCCGCCGCCGGACATCTTGAAGCCGCCGAAGGGATGCCGCTCCACAATGGCGCCGGTGCAGCCGCGGTTGATATAGAGGTTGCCGACGAACATTTCCTCCCGGGCACGCTCGAGGGTCCGCGGGCTGCGCGAGAAGATGCCGGCGGTGAGCGCATAGTCGGAGGCGTTCACCATGGCGAAAGCCTCATCGAGATCCTTCGCCTTCATGATCGCGAGCACCGGCCCGAAGATTTCCTCGCGCACGATGGTATGCTCGACCTTGCACCCGGTGAACACGGTCGGCGGGACGTAGTAGCCGCCGCTGGCGATGAGCTCGGGGGCGAGCGTCGCCTGCCAGGCGAGCTTGCACTCCTTCTTGCCGGCTTCGATGTAGCCGAGGATGGATTTTTGCGCGGCCTCGTCGATGACCGGGTTGACGATGGTGCCGGGGTGCACGGGATCGCCCACGGGAAAACTGGGGCAGGCGCTGAGGAAGCGCTCGACGAACTTGTCGTAGACGCCCTCGAGCACGATGAGGCGGGAGAGCGCCGAGCATTTCTGGCCGGCGTAGCCGAAGGCGCTGTAGAGTGCGCCGGGGATCGCCTCGTCGAGGTCGGCGTCGTTGTCGATGATCAGGGCGTTCTTGCCGCCCATCTCGCAGACGACCTTCTTGAGGTTGAGCTGGCCCGGGAGAACCTTGCCCGCGGTCGCGTAGATGTCGCAGCCGACGGAGCGCGAGCCGGTGAAGGCGATGAAGTCGATCTGCGGGTGCGCCACGAGGTGCGCGCCGGCGTCGGCGCCGGAGCAGGGGAGGAAGTGCAGCGCGCCCGGGGGCGTGCCGGCCTCCAGCATGACCTCCATCAGCAGCGCGCCGATGATCGAGGTCTGCCGCGCCGGCTTGATGATCATGCAATTGCCGGCGACGAGCGGCGCGACCGTCAGGCCGGTGAGGATCGCCAGCGGGAAATTCCACGGCGCGACCGACACGCCGACGCCGCGGGGCGTCCACATCTGCGTGCATTTCTCGCCGGGGACGGCCTGCGTGACGACGGGCTTCGCGAGCTTCACCATCTCGATCGCGTAGAAACGCAGGAAGTCGATCGCCTCGGAGAGATCGCCGTCGGCCTCGACCCAGGGCTTGCCCGCCTCGAGGATAAGCAGGGAATTGATCTCGAAGCGGCGCGACTCCATGAGATCGGCGGCGCGCAGGAGGATCGCGGCGCGCTCCGCGACCGGCGTGGCGCGCCACTTCGGGAAATACGCCACGGACGCGGCGACGGCGGCCTCGGCGTCGGCGACGGTGCCTTTGGCCCAATAGCCGACGACCTGCGCGGGGCGCGCGGGATTGACGGAGGGCAGGTAGGGTCGGTCGGTGATCTTTTTGCCGTTGATGATGACCGGCCACTTCTTGCCGAGCTGGGTGGCCTCGTAATGCTTGAGGGCGACGCGCTGCTTCTCGCGGTTGGCGGCGAGGGTGAAGTCGGTGTTCGCGGCGTTGATGAACGTGCCGGGCGGGCGCGGCTGGCGCGCGAGCGGCTCGGCCGCGGCGGCGATGGCGTTGACCGGGTTGCCGAGGAGCTGCTCCTTCGTGGCCTCGCCCATGTTCTTGATACGGAGAAAGCCCTCGTTGGAGGTGTTCTCGAGCAGGCGGCGGACGAGGTAGGCCATGCCGGGGAGCAGCTCGCCGATGGCGCAGTATTCGCGGACGCGGTGGCCCATCTGCAGGAGCGAAGCCTTCAGCTCGTCGGCCATGCCGTAGAGCGCCTGAAACTCGTAGGCCTGCGGGTTGATGCCGAGGCGCTCAGCCTGCGCGATGGCGTGGGCGCAGGAGCGGACGTTGTGCGAGGCGAAGTTCGGCGTGACGATGTCGATGTTCTCGAGGAGAAACACCGTGAGCTTCTCGTAGTTGGCGTCGGACTCGGGCTTCTTCTGCCAGACCGGGATGGGCCAGTCGCGCTGCTGGGCGATGATGGTTTCGTAGTCCCAGTAGGCGCCCTTGACGAGGCGGACGGAAAGCGGACGGTGGCGCTGCCGGGCCCAGGCGACGAGGTCGCGGAGGTCGGCCTCGCAGTCGCGCAGGTAGGCCTGCACGGCGATGCCGATGGCGGGCTTTTGGGCGAACTCGGGTTCCTCGAAGATCGACTTGAAGAGCTGGAGCGTGAGGTCCTTCAGCTTGTAGCTCTCCATGTCGAAGTTGATCAGCGCGCCGACCTCGGTGGCGCGGCGGAGGATCGGGCGGAGGCGCTCCTTGAGCGCGGCGATGGAATTCTCCGGGTCGGCGGGATGGACGTCGGGCGTGAGCGCGGAAATCTTGACCGAGAGATTGAGGCGCGGGATCGGGCCGCCGGGGCCGATATCGCTGAAGGCCGGGGCGGGCTCCTTGGCGAAAAACTTCGAAACGGAGTCGAGGATCTCGAGGTTGCGCTGGAGGAACACGTCGGCCTCGGCCTCGTTGACGACGGCCTCGCCGAGCAGGTCGATGGTCGTGGCCAGCCCGAGCTTGGTGTTCTTCCGGATTTGCTTGATGAGATCCTCGCCGGTCTCGCCGGCGACGAACTGGCTGGCCATGTCGACGATCTGCGCCTTGACGGGGGTGGCGACGAGCGCGGGCGCGAAGGACGAGGCGGCGAGGCCGGCCTTGAGGGCGGGGTTGAGCTCGACGGCCTTGTCACCGAGGTATTCCTGCAGGTGCCGGACGATCTCGGCGGACGAGTTAAGGGAAGGGAGGACGTCGACAAAGCGGAAGAGCTGGGTCTTGAAAACCGGGTCCTTCATCGACCAATCCATCAGGCGGGCGTAGGCGCCCTTCTTGGAGAACAGCGCCGGGGGCGGCTGCTGGTCCATCAGCGCGAAGAGCTGTTCGCCCTTGGCGCGGACGGCGGATTCGATTTTCAGGTCGGGAGTAAGGAAAGCGGACATAGGGATCGTTTGCGCTGAGCTTTGGGCAGCGGGATTAATTGGCAAGGGCGGCCCGGTAGGCCAAACGGAGCAAAACACCGGCTAATCAGTGACTTTAGGCGCGGGCGGGCGGGTGCTGCGACTTTCCCGGTGGGGCGGGTGTATTGCAGGGGGTTATGGCTTGGCGGCTCGGGATTTGCGTGGCAGGAGGTTTCTGCAACTCTGCCGCAGCACGCCGTGTTCTTAGCATGAATGAAGATCCCACAGTGCACCCAACCACTCCCCCGGGCGTGACGGTCCCGCCCGACTTCACTACGTTCATGCGCAACTACCAGGACATGGTCTACTCCACCGCGGTGCGGCTCATCGGAAATGAGACGCAGGCGGAGGACATTGCCCAGGAAGTCTTCATCAAGGCGCACGAGCATTTCGACAACCTGCGCACGAGCGCGACCGCCGGCGGCTGGCTGAAGACGGTCGCGACCAACCTCTCGATCAACCACATCCAGCGCTACAAGAAGCGCTGGAGCTTCTTCTCCGATCTCGTGCACCGGGACGACGAGGGCAGCGAGAAGGAAGTCGAGTTCGCCGCGCCCGACACGTTTTTCTCCGGCGTCGACTCCAGTGAGCGCCGCGAGTGGATCGAACAGGCGCTCGCCAAGCTGCCCGATCACCAGCGCGTGCCGCTGACGCTCTATCATTTCGAGGACATGCCCTACGAGGACATCGCGAAGAAAATGCGCGTCTCCCTCAGCAAGGTGAAGACCGACATCCTGCGCGGCCGCGAGGCCTTGGCCAAGATCCTCGTCCGGAGCGGCGCCACCCACGAACAATTCCAAACCTGAGGAGCCCCCGATGAAAAAAATGACTCCCGAGGAACTTGAGCAATTCATCCACCGCGAGCTGCGGGCACTCCCGCCGCGCAAGGCCCCGGCGGGTTTCGAGGCGCGCCTCCAGGCGGCCATTCAGGAGCGCACGGTCCGGCCGGCGTTGTCGCCTGAACGGCTCGAACAGCTGGTGCACCGCGAGCTCCGTTCGCTCCCGCTGCGCCGCGCGCCGCGCTCGCTGGAGGCGCGCGTTCTGGCCGCGCTCGAGCACCAGGCGGCGGTTGCATGGTATCACAAGAGCTGGAGCTACTGGCCCGCGGCGGTCCGCGCGGCCTTCCTGGCCTTTGCGACTGCAGTCACTGGCGGCGTCCTGGCGGCATTTTACCTGGTGTTCAACGGCGTCGACACCGGCGCCCTGGCCGCGGCGGCCGGCGCGCGGCTCGGTTTCTTCACCAAGCTCTACCACGCGGCCGTGTGGACCGCCGACTTCACCGCCAATGTCTTCGGCAGCATCCCTTCGCTTTGGCTCTACGGCGGCGTGGCGCTGGTCGCCGCGCTCTACGCCACCTTCTTCGGCCTCGGCGCCGCCGCCTACCGCACCCTCTACCGCCACAACTGACCTGTCTTTTTTCCGATGAAATTCAAGCTGACCCCGATCCTTTCCGTCCTCTGGCTCGCCCTTGCGCTGGCCAGCCTGCCGGCGCTCCGCGCACAGCAGGTAACGCCCCCGGCCACCCCGGCCCCGGCGACGACGGAGCAAGCCGCCACTGCCGCCAAGACGAGCGAGGCGGACAAGCCCGCCCCGGCGACCGAAGCACCCGCTGCGGCCGCGACGCCTGCAGCGGAGGAAACCAAGCCGCCGGTCGCCGCCGCGGACGACGCCAAGAAGGTGGAGGAGAAGTCCGCCGAGCCGGAAAAACCCGCCACAGAGGTGAAGACCTCCAGAAAAATCCGCAGTATCGGCGCATCCTCCAGCCGCCGGTCAAACAATGAACGCGTCAGCTTCGGGCATGGCAGCACGCTGGCCGCCGGCGAATCGGCCGACACGGTGGTCTCCATCCTGGGCTCCTCCACTTCGGCGGGTGACGTGAGCGATGTCGTCGTCTCGGTCATTGGCAACACCAGCATCACTGGCGGGACCGTCGGCGATGCCGCCGTGGCCGTGCTGGGCAACGTCTACGTCAACGGCCACGTCAAGGGCGAGATTGTCGCGGTGCTGGGCAACATCGAGCTGGGGCCTGACGCCATCGTGGATGGCGAGATTGTCTGCATCGGCGGCGAGATGAAGCGCGACACCAAGGCGGTCGCGCACGGCAACGTGCAGAACATCGCGATCGGCGGCCGGCATTTCAATTTCGATAAATTGCAGGCGTGGTTCACCGAGTGCGCGCTCTACGGCCGGCTGCTGGCCTTCGGGCCCAACCTGCACTGGGCCTGGGTGATCGCCGTCAGCTTCCTGGTGTTCTACCTCCTGCTCGCCTTGATGGCTCCGACCGGCGTGACCAAGTGCGTCGAGACCCTGGAAGACCGGCCCGGCTATTCGCTGCTTAGCGCGGTGCTGACGCTGCTACTCACACCAGTGGCCTTCATCCTGCTGGCGCTCACCCTGGCCATCGGCATCGGCTTTGCCCTGATTCCGCTCTTTTCTCTCGGGCTTTTCTTCGCCGGACTTTTTGGCAAGACGGTCATGCTCGCCTGGCTCGGCCGGCGCCTCACAAAACTTTTCGGCGACGGCCCGCTGGCTCATCCCGCGGTCGCCGTGCTCATTGGCGGCATCATCGTGCTCCTGCTCTACACCGTGCCGGTGGTGGGCTTCGTGGTCTACAAGCTGCTGGGCATCCTCGGTCTTGGGGTGGTGCTCTATACGCTCCTGCTACAATATAAGGCGAGTCGTCCCGTGCCGCTGCCACGCCTTGCCCCTGTGGCGGCGGGCGCCGGCATGGCCGTATCCGGCATGACCGCCGGCGAGATGGCCGCACCGCCGGTGTTGCTGCCGCCGGTGATTTCCGCGGCAACGCTGCCGCGGGCGGGGTTCTGGATCCGTATCGCCGCCTCTTTCCTGGACATGGCCATGGTGGGCATCGCTTATGGCATGCTCAACGGCATCATCTGGCATGGACTGCCCGGCATCCCCCCGTTCTGGTATGCCGTCTACTGCGTCATCATGTGGGCGACCAAGGGCACGACCATCGGCGGCATCGTCTGCGGCCTCAAGGTGGTGCGGCTCGATGACCGCCCCATCGACTGGAGCATCGCCATCGTGCGGGGCCTGAGCGCCTTCCTTTCGGCCGCCGTGGCCGGCCTCGGGTTCATCTGGGTCGCCTTCGACGACGAGAAGCAATCCTGGCACGACAAGATCGCCGGCACGACCATCGTCCGGGTCCCGAAGGGCACGGCGCTGCTCTGAGGCGCCGGCCGTCATAACTTCCGGCGTAAGGCTCCTCCAGCCTTGCGCCTTTTTGTTAATGCCCTTCGCTCGTCCCATGGCGAAAGCACTCGTCGGAATCATCATGGGCAGCGCCTCGGACTGGGACACGATGCAGCACGCGGCGGCCACGCTCGCGGCGCTCGGCGTGCCATTCGAGAAGCGCGTGATCAGCGCCCACCGCACGCCGAAGCTCATGGTCAGCTACGCCGAGTCGGCCGAGAAGCGCGGCCTCCGGCTCATCATCGCCGGCGCCGGCGGCGCGGCGCACCTGCCGGGCATGACCGCCTCGCTCACCGCCCTGCCCGTGCTCGGTGTGCCCGTCGAATCCAAGTCGCTCCACGGCCTCGACTCGCTCCTCTCCATCGCGCAAATGCCCGGCGGCGTGCCGGTCGCCACCTTTGCCATCGGCCGGCCCGGCGCGATCAACGCCGCGCTTTTCGCCGCGTCGCTGCTGGCGCAGGGTGACGCGAAGACGCGCCGCGCCTGGCAGAAGTTCCGCACCGGGCAGACGAGAAAAATCCTGCAGACGAAGCTGCCGTGAGCGCGGGCCACGCGATTCTTCCCGGGAAGACCATCGGCGTCCTCGGTGGCGGCCAGCTCGGCCGGATGCTCGCCCAAGCCGCGACGCGGCTCGGCTATCGCGTCCACGTCTATGAGCCGCAGACCGGCTGCCCGGCCGGCGCCGTGGCGCATCAGGAGGTCAACGCGCTCTACGAGGACACCGCGGCGCTGACGGCCTTCGCGAAGGAGTGTGACGTCGTCACCTATGAATTCGAGAACGTGCCCGCCGCGCCGCTGCAGGCGATCGAGGCGCTCACGCTGCTGCGCCCGCACTGGAGCGTGCTGGAGACCGCCCAGAACCGCTCGCGGGAAAAACGCTGGCTGCGCGACAACAAATTTCCGCACGCGAAGTTCGCCGAGGTCGCCGCTCCCGGCGATGTGCTCTCGGGCATCCGCGAGGTCGGCGTGCCCTGCGTGGTGAAGACGGCGGACTTCGGCTACGACGGCAAGGGGCAGCTCAAGGTGATGGGCGAGGCGGACATTCCCGCCGCGGTGAAGAAATTCGCCGGCCAGCCGGTGGTGATCGAGCAGTTCGTGGATTTTGCCTGCGAGGTGTCGGCGGTGGTCGCGCGCTCACCGAATGCCGCGGTGCGGGTGTTCCCGGTCGCCGAGAACATCCACACGAACCACATCCTGGATTTTTCCATCGTGCCCGCACGCGTGGCGCCGGCGGTGACGGCGGCGGCGGAGAAACTCGCGCGGCTCATCGCCGAGAAAATCAACCTCGTGGGCGTGATGGGCGTGGAGTTTTTCGTCACGAAAGCCGGCGAGGTGCTCGTGAACGAGCTCGCGCCGCGCCCGCACAACAGCGGGCACTGGACGCTTGACGCGTGCATGACCTCGCAGTTCGAGCAGCAGGTGCGCGCGATCTGCGGGCTGCCGCTCGGCGCGGTGACGCTGCTCTCACCGGTCGTGATGGTGAACATCCTCGGCGACGCGTGGGCGCAGGGTGAACCGCACTGGGACGCGCTGCTCGCGCAGCCCAACGTGCGGTTGCATCTCTACGGCAAGACGGAGCCGCGGCCGGGCCGGAAGATGGGCCACTTCACCGTGACGGCGCGCGACGCCGACATGGCGCTGGAGTTCGCGCAGAAATACCAGGCGCGGCTGTGAGGGTTTCCTATGGTGGGCATGGTGCCCTCACCCCGCAAGGCTGAGGCAGCTGAAACCATCACCCGCGTGCGCGAGCATCCTAGGCAATGACCTCGGACCCTAGTATACTATTAGTTGACAATAGAGCCTCTCCGACGATGTCAACTAATAGTATACTAATGTCCGGAGGCCGGGGCGCAGTCATCCCCCCCAGCGCGTAGAACGCGTGCGAGCCGTCGAAGCTCGGCACGGGATGCGACCCGGGCGGGCGGCCGCGACCTTCAAGGCGCATAACCACCCGGTGAACGCCGCGGGCCGCGTGATGCTGGACCTGCCACGGGGCGCGCAGACGGTGCTCGTGCAGGCCCCCGGCTATCTCGACTGGGAGGGCGAAGCCGGCGGGACCGAAAACGAATCCGAGACGGCCATTCCGCTGCAACTCGTGCCGCCGCCCGAGGTGACGGTGACACTGCCGGACGGCCCGGCCCTGAAGTTCAAGTGGGTGCCGCCGGGCAGTTATTATCTCGGCTCCCCGCCGGACGAGCGCGGTCGGCAGCGCAACGACCTGCCGCGCGCCCACGGGCAAGAATCCCAGCAACAGCCGCGCTCTCGGCGACGAGACGCGGCCGGTCGAGCAGGTGACGTGGCGCGACCTGCCCAGCGAGGTCGAGTGGGAGTATGTGTGCCGCGCCGCGTCGCGCGTCGAGGTCACGCCCGAGGCGCGGCCGACCGACGCGATGGGTTACCGGCTGATGCTGCGGCCGCTCGAGGATTAACCGCCGGCCGGCTTGGGCGCGACCGGAGGAGCGGGCGGGGTTGGGGGCGCCGGCGGAGTGGGCGGACGGTCGGGCGCGCCGGTATCCATGGTGTATCGCCAGGAGCCGTCGGCCTGGCGTTTCCAGATGGTGAGAAACCAGCCGCCGCGCACGACCTCCTTGCCGTCCTTGCCGGTCCGGCGGGATTCGTAGCGGCCGTAGTTGTAACCCATGGTGCCGTCGTCAGAGACGTCGGTGAAGGACGCGGACCAGGTGAGCGCCACGCCCGGCTGGTCGGGTCCCATGCGCTCCTGCACGGCGGCCGGGCCGCGGAATTTCCGCGGATCGGTGTCGATGAACGCGACGTCCGGCGCGGCGAAATGGGCGAACGCGGCGTTGAGGCCCTTCTCCTTCGCCATGGCGCAGAAGGCGTCCTCCATGGCGGCGACCTCGGCCTTGAGCTTTTCCTTGTCGGGGGCGGCCCGGCCCGAGGTTAGCCAGCAAAGGAGGGAAAGGAGGATGAGGATTTTTTTCATGCGGTAGAACGTGTGGAATGAAGCTGGTTTCGGGCGAGCGCGAAGCGACCAGCGTCCACGCGATTGAGCCGGTGCGCGGTCAGGTTGCGGCGGGCAGCACGATGCCACGGCATTCGCCGAGCCCGATGCGGCGGGCGCCGGGGCGCTCCGCGTGGCCGCGCAGGATGACCTCGTCGCCGTCGTGCAGGAAGCGGCGCGCCTCGCCGTTGGGCAAGGTGAGGGGCTCGGCGCCGCGCCAGGTCAGCTCGAGCAGGCAGCCGCGCGAGTCCTTGGTTTCACCCGAGACCGTGCCGCTGCCGAGGAGATCGCCGGGGCGCAGATTGCAGCCGTTGCTGGCGTGGTGCGTCAGCAGCTGTGCGAGCGTCCAATACATTTTTTGGAAATTGCCGGAGGAAAGCCGGTGCGGTGCGGCGCCGGCCGCGCGCATCCGGGGCGTGAGGAGCCAGACCTCCAGAGTGAGGTCAAGTCCGCCGAGCGCGGCGTTGCCCGGGTCGCTGAGGTAGGGGAGCGGCGCCGGATCGGTCGCGGGGCGCGGGAAGGCCGGGACGCGGAACGGCGCGAGCGCCTCCAACGTGATCACCCACGGCGAGATCGTGGTCGCGAAATTTTTGGCGAGAAAGGGGCCGAGCGGCTGGTATTCCCAGGACTGGATGTCGCGCGCCGACCAGTCGTTGAGCAACACGACGCCGAAAAGCTGGCCGGCGGCCTGCGCCAGCGGGATGGATTCACCGTGTTGGTTGCCCGACCCGACAAAGGCGCCCAGCTCGAGTTCGTAGTCGAGATTTTGGGTGGGACCGACGACGGGCACAGTCGCGTCGGCCGGCAGGATCTGGCCGCACGGCCGGCGGACGGGCGTGCCGCTGACCACAAGCGACGAACTCCGGCCATGATAGCCGACGGGCACCCACTTGTAGTTGGGCAGGAGCGGCGGTCCCGGCCGGAACATCGCGCCGACGTTGGTGGCGTGAAAACTGGACGCGTAGAAATCCGTGTAGTCGCCGACCGCCGCGGGCAGGAGCATGGTGGCAGCGCGCAGCGGCACGAGGCACGCTTCAACGCGCGTCCGCATTGCTACAGCCGGGCACGAGTCGGCGCCGAGCAGTTCACTCAGCCGCTGACGCAAGGTGGACCAAGCCGGCGCGCCGAGCGCCATCAGGGCATTGAGAACGGATGACTGGCAGGCGGGCGCGACGCCGGCGGGCAGCAGCCCCGCTTGCGCGGCGGCGCGGAGATCGAGGATGCGGTCGCCAATGGCCACGCCGATCCGTGCGCCGGCATCAGCCTCCGTCCGAAACGCGCCGTAAGGCAGGTTCTGCAACGGGAAGTCGGTCGCCGCGTCATTGGCGGACTCAAGCCAGCTGCGGCGCGCGGGGTCGTTGGCAGGAAGGGAAAGCATATTCAACGCGGGGCCATTGGGGTGAACGGCAGCGACAGACTTGAAGTGGGGAATGTAGGGAGTCAACCGGTGGCAAGCCCTTCAATTAGGTATACCGCAATAAACGCCTGGGTTTTTACAAATTAGAAAGTTATTGAATCTCAACGCGGGAAATGCTCCATTGGGCGCAAGAAATTAGCCGGTCATGGTGGTTTCTTACTAACACAACACACACCTAGAACTATGAACAATAGCTCCGTAAGTCTACGGAAGCCTTTGGCGCTGCTTAGCGTCGGGCTTTCCCTGTTCGCGGCCCAGGCCGCTTTTGCCCAGACAGCCACGGTTGAAAAGAAGGAAGATAAGAAGGAAGAGACGCTGAAACTCGAAAAGTTCACCGTCACCGGTTCCTTCATTCCCCAGGCTTCGGCCGAGCCGATTGCCCCGGTGGCGATCTTCACGGAAGCCGACATTCGGGCCTCCGGCGCTGCGACTCCCATCGAGGCCCTGCGCAGCCTGCCGTCCTTCGTCAGCAGCAGTGGTGCGAACGAAAACGACTCCAACGGCGGCAGTGGCGCCGCGTTCGTCAGCTTGCGCGGCGTCGGTGCCAGCCAAACCCTGGTGCTCCTGAATGGTCTGCCGGCCGGCAACCAATCCAACCTCAACGTGCTGCCGATCGAGGCGATCGAACGCATCGAGGTGATGCGTGACGGCGCCGGCATCATTTACGGTTCGAACGCCATCGGCGGCGCCGTAAACGTCATCCTCAAGAAAAACTATACCGGACTGAAGGTTACTATCGGTGGCGAGATGGCCACGCGCAGCCCCGGCACGGCGGATCGCTCCAGCGCCGACTTCATTGCGGGTGCTTCCAATGACAAGACCTCGATCGTCGTCACGGGCAGCTTCTACAACAAGCGCACGCTTTATGCCAATTCGCGTCCGAACTCGAACACCCCCGACAACCGTCGCTTCGGCGGCACCAACGGTGGTTCGCCGACCTTCGCCGGCAACGTCCAGTCCGCCGCTCTCGGCATCGTCGTCCTGAAGCCCGGCTTCAGCTCCTCGGCGAGCCCCACCGGCGCGGGAGACTACGTCGCGATAGATCAAAACGGGTTCAGCTCGAACCAGCTGTTCAACTTCCGCGCGTATGCGCCGTCGGCCCCCGGCCAGAAGCGGAATTCGCTCTACTTTAACATCAATCACCAGCTCGCCGGCCGGGCGCTGGAATTCTACGGCACCTTCTTCTACTCGCAACTGCGCTCGCTCAACGGTCTGGCTCCGGCGCCCTTCGCCTTGTCGGTTGACCCGGTCCTGGGGCCCGCCAACGGCAGCCTGATGCAGTGGGGTCCCTACAACCAGCTGCTCGGCGCGAGCCAGTTGCTGGAAGACGACACCGACTTCATCCGCTATCGCTCGGTCGAGCTCGGCAACCGTGCGAATGAGCAGGTTTACAACGACTTCAAGTATATCGCCGGCCTGAAGGGCGAAATCGGCGACACCGGCTGGAAGTGGGATATCACCTACACCGTCGACAATGAGCAGTATCGCCAACTCGACACCGGTGTTCCCTCCCTGCCGTTGCTGGATGCCCAAGTCAAAAAGGGTAACTGGAATCCGTTTGCCTTGGCTAACTCGACGGGCACCGCGACCGTCGGTGGTGTGACCTACAACTGGGACCAAGCCAAGGCCCTCAAGGCCGCCGAGATTCAGGCCCGCCAGCTGAGCGATTCGGTCAACACCTCGTGGGATGCCAAGGTCGCCGGCACGATAATGGAGTTGCCGGCCGGCTCGCTCGGTGCGGCCGCTGGCTATGAATACAGCAAAGGCAGTTCCGAGTTCAATGCGGACTCCCTCTATGCCTCCGGCTCGGTGCTCGGCTTGAATTCGTTCGCCATCCACGATTTCAATTCGGCCTCGAGCAACGCGGTGTTCGGTGAAATCAAGGTGCCGATCCTCTCGAAGAAGAACAACATTCCCTTCGTCAATGACCTCACCGTCGGCGCCCTGGCCCGCCGCGAAACTCAGACGGTTCGTGGCACCAATGGGAAGACCAACCTCTTCGATTCCCGCACGTTCACCAAGACCAATCCGAGTGTAAACTTCCAGTATTCCCCGCACGAGGACTACAAGATTCGCGGCAGTTACAGCAAGGGCTTCCTGGCCCCGTCAGCCGGTCTGGTCTTTGCCTCCACGGGCACCAGCAACCCGACGATTGCCGATCCGCTCGGCTTCCCGACGCTCGCCCAGCAGACCATCGTCATCCGCGGCAACTCCGCCCTGCAGCCCGCCGAGTCGAAGGCTTGGGGCATTGGCTTTGTCGCGCAGCCGAAGAACCTGCTGAAGAACTTCAGCCTCACGGTTGACCTCTACAACATCGACGTCACGGGCATCATCGCCAACAACGCCAATGCCGTCCTCGCGGCCAACGCCGCCGGTCAGGGCGCGGGCTTCGTCTCCGGCAACGCGGCGACGATCAACCCGAACGCGCCCTTCGCCTCGCAGATCCGGCGCTCGGCCAGCGGCAGCCTGAACAACTCCGGCAGCTTCTCGGCCGCCTTCCCCGGCGTCACCCAGCGCGGTGCGGTCCTCTCCGACTACCTGAACATCGCCTCGCGCAACAGCCGTGGTCTGGAATACACCGCCACCTACGTGTATAACACGTCGGATTGGGGCCGGTTTACCGTCGTCGCCCAGGCCAACCAGTTCCTGCGCTTCGAGCAGCAGAGCGGCCCCGGCCTGCCGAAGATCAGCTACAAGGGCAAGTTCGTGAGCACGGTCGGCGACCCGATCTCGCCCGGCAGTCTCCCGACCTGGAAGAGCAACACCAGCGTCCGCTGGCAGTGGAAGGACATCACCGCAAGCGTGACGTATAACCACATCGCCGCCTATCAGGACGACCCGCTGTTCGTGCTCTCGCCAAAGACGCTCGCCTTCTATCAGGCCGGCACCCCGAAGTCCGACCCGGCCTTCGCGACATTCCTCGGCACGTCGGCCGCCCTGGCCCCGAAGGTCGGTGGGTTCCGCATGATCTCCGCGTTCGACACCTACGACACGCAGGTCAGCTACCGCTTCGGCAGCGACAATAGCTACCTCAAGGGGCTGACCCTCATCATCGGTGCGAACAACGTCTTCGACAAGCTGGCCCCCAATGCGGCCGGTGCGTTCAACGACAGCTACGACACCCGCACGGCCAACAACTACGGCCGGCAGATCTACGCCCGCCTCAGCAAGGAGTTCTAAGCCAGGTCTGACCTGGGGATTCCTGTAATCCTTCAGCCCCGGTGGAGCAATCCACCGGGGCTTTTCTTTGCCCGGACGGAAGAGGCGCCGGCCTTGCGCCACACCAGGCCGCGCCACAAGAATAAATGAAAAGCCCTTGCGGACGAGAACGCCGGCGGACCCTTAATCGAGTTTCACCGGCTTCACCCGACAGCGCTGGTTGACCCCCTCGATCTGCAGCCAAAACGTGCCGAACGAGGCCGGCGATATCTTCACCTTGGGCGAGTGGAGGGTCGGGGAGTAGTCGTAGCTGTCACTGTTGGCCTGGGCCCAGAGCTGGCCGTTTTCCAACCGGAACGTCGAGCGCCCGCTCCACCCGGTGAAGTTGCCGGTGAGACGGCTCTCCAAAGTCTGGTCGCTTTCCGGTTTGTCGACGGTGTGCTGCAGGGTGATGAGCGCCCCCACCCACTCAGGCATGAGCTTCCTGGGCTTGGCCGGTTCCGCGCTGCGGGCTTCCGCCGCCTTTTGGGTCGCGACCGCGACCTGGCCGGACCGATAGCGCTCCACCAAGGCCTCGAGCCGGACCAGTTCTTCCGGGGAAAGCTTGGCCAGTCCGGCCGCCTGGCTTTCCTCGGGGGTCAGCGTCCTCCCAAAAGCGCCCTCCGCGGCGCGCGCGGCCGGCGCGATCAGCAGCAAACCGAGGAGAATGGTGGCGTGGATTTTGATGGCGGCATCGAGCCAACAAATCTCCGGGCTGGCAACGGCAAAGCCGGCGGCGGGCATTCAACCGAAGGTCACGGCTAGGCTTGCCTGGTTGACCTGCCAGTCGGCCGCAGGGAAGCCCCGGGCGGGTGCCCGTTTGCCGAGAATTTTGGCCGGTTGGTAAACCCGCGCCCGACGTTCGGTCACGCCGTCGGTCAGCGTGACGTGGCTGATGGCCACCTGGCCGACGCCCCGCACCGCGATGCGCAGCTTGGCGCCGGCTGAATCGACCGGCACGGTGAACTCGCGTTTCAGCTTCGTGCGCGGTCGGGCGGCGTAAGCGCGGAACTCGAGGGTGAAGCGGCCCGCCAGCTCGTGCCAAGTGCCGTCGCCGGCCTGTTGCTCGACGACGACCTTCTGCACGGCGGGGGCGAAGTTGTGCACCATGAACTGCAACTGCCACGCGCCGCACACCGGCGAGGCCCCCGCGGCGATTTCCGGCTGCCGGGCGGCTCGCTTCAGCCACGTCCGCCAGTCCGCCAGCCGACGCTCGTCCAAATCCAGCACGAACTCGTTGGGGCCGCGGGCATGAGGGTTCCGCGTCTGCCGCCACATGGCCTGCGCCGCCTTGCGCCCGGTCTTCAAGGCCTGGGCAAAGACTGTGGCGGCACCCGACATGGCTTTGAGGTGGAGCGCAGCCTCAGGGCGTGCCGCCTTGGACAACAGCCGCCGAAGCTTGAACACGTCCCTCGCGGCCTGCCGCACGAACCAATCGCGTTCCGCCAGATAGGATCGAAAGGTAACACTGGCGGCCAGCGCCCCGGGCAGCTTCGCCCGGCCGAGCCGCGCGAAAAAAGTCCGTTCGCGCTCGTAGGGTTTCAGGCCCTCGTTGCCGGCAAAGGTGTCCCAGCGGTCGTTGATCTGCCAGCGGGCGTAGCCGGCAAACGCGGACGCGTCGGCCGCGAGCAGCGTGCGCGCCAGATCGCGCGGCGCCTTGGCCTGGAAAATCCGTTCGAGCCCGCGGGCCAGCATGGACGTGGAGTCATCGGCATCCGGCTCCAGCCAGAGGTTCGCCGCCGCCGCATCCACAAGGGTTGTGGTTTCCAGCGCGAGCCGCTGGGGTTCCCAGGCCGTGACCAGGAAGCCCGCCGCCTTCACCGCAGTGCAGCGCTGCCACCAGGAGCGGATGTTGGCCAGGCGGTCGCCGAACACCGGCAGCGGCTCGTGGCGGAAGGCGCCGTTCATCGGGCAACCATAGTAGGCGATGCCCTGCTTCTGCAGCGCGGGCTGCAGGTCGCGCTCGGCGAAGTTAAAGAACTCCACGCGCGGTTTCTTGGCGAACGGATAGTAATACCAGTCGTAGGCCGTGATCCCGCGCGGCAGCAGCGGAATGGCCTCCGGCGTGAAATACAGCATGTCGGCCCACAGGCCCAGGGAGAGATTGAGCGCGCCGCACACGGTGTGCAGCCGGTTCACATGGCCGGCGAAATGCCCGCCCAGGCCCAGGCGGGCGGCTTCCTCGCGGCAACGCGGGCATTTTCCAAGGTGAAGGGACTCGTCGAGCCCGACGTGCACCTTGCCGGCCGTGCAATACGGCGCCACGTCGCGCAGCAGTTTGTCCGCCACCTCCAGCGTGCGGGGATGCAGCGGGCAGAGCTGGCCGGTGGCGAGCGGGCGGTCGCGCTCGTCGCGCAGTTCGTTCAGGTCGCGCCAGTCCGGATGCTTGATGAGATACTGCGTGTGCCCGAGCAGGTTCACGATGGGCACGACCCGGATGCCGTTCTGCGCAGCCGTCAGCACCAGTTCGCCCAGTTCCTGATAGGTGTAGGCATCGTCGCGGGCGATGCCGGGCAGGCTGGGGTAGTGCACCGCGTCCTCGAGGTGCAGGTATAACTCCTCGTAGCCCCACGCGGCGTAGCGGGGCAGGAGGGCCTGCAGGAAGTCCAGCCGCTCAACCTGCCGCGCAAGGTCCCACTGGAAGGCGCGGATCATGGGCGAAAGCGCGCGGAGACCGCACTCAGCCGCGCTTCTGCCGGATGAGCTGCTCGAGCTTGACGATGTCGGCGGCGAAGACCCGGATGCCCTCGGCGGTCTTCTCCGTGGCCATGGCGTCCTCGTTGAGCGCGAACCGGAAGCCCTTCTCGTCGAAGGTGACCTGCTTGAGGTCGGCGACCTTCGCCTTGGCCGGGTCGAGTTTGCGGGCGAGCGGCTCGGAGCTGGCCTTGAGTTCGCCGAGGAGCGCCGGGCTGATCGTGAGCAGGTCGCAGCCGGCGAGCTCGGTGATCTCGCCCTTGTTGCGGAAGGAGGCCCCCATGACCTCGGTGGCGTGGCCGTATTTCTTGTAGTAGGTGTAGATTTCCGTGACCGACTTCACGCCCGGATCCTCGGCCGGCGCGTAGTCCTTGCCGGTGCTTTTCTTATACCAGTCGAGGATGCGGCCGACGAAGGGCGAGATGAGCTGCACCTGCGCCTCGGCGCACGCGACCGCCTGGGCAAACGAGAAGAGGAGGGTCAGGTTGCAGCTGATCTTTTCCTTCTGCAGCAGCTCGGCGGCCTTGATGCCCTCCCAGGTCGAGGCGAGCTTGATAAGGATGCGCTCGCGCGGGATGCCGGCCTTCTCGTAGAGGCCGATGATTTCGCGGGCCTTGGCGATGGAGCCGTCGCGGTCGAAGGACAGGCGCGCATCCACCTCGGTCGAGACGCGGCCGGGCACGATCTTGAGAATCTCACTGCCGAACAGCACCAGCAACCGGTCGATGACCTGCGCCGTGCTGGCGGAGGCGCCGGCGTCCTTCACCGCCTGGTCCAGCAGGTGGGCGTAGCCGGGCATGGCGGCGGCCTTCAGGATCAGGCTGGGGTTGGTCGTCGCATCCTGCGGCGCATACTCCTTCATGCTGGCAAAGTCGCCGGTGTCGGCCACGACCTGCGTGAATTGTTTCAGCTGTTCAAGTTGGTTGGGAGTGCTCATGGGGCGGGAATCTGGGGTGAGTTTAAAACAGGCGGATGCGCCCGCAAATAGTTTCGCATCCACTCGAGGCCGCCCGCCTCGTCGGTGAAGGCGCCGTCAAGCTGCGACTCAAATGCCGCGTCGAGGGCCGGCTTGAACTGTGGTCCGGGCGGCAGACCCAGGGTGACGAGGTGCCGGCCGAGGATGATGGGTTTGGGCGCGGCGTGCTCCAGCGCGAGCCGGCGCGCGGCGGTGCGCAGGTGATCCAGGCGACGCACCGTCTCGGTGGAGACCAGCGGCGGGCGGCCCAGGTGATCGGCCTGCATCACCGCGATCAGTTCGTCGATGGTGGCCGGCTCGATCTTGCGGGCGAGCCGCCGCACCGTGGTGTCGCGGTATTCCTCCGCCCCCTGGTGATGCAGCAGATGGTTCACCACCAGCTGGCGCACCCGCGGGATCAACTCGAGCGGCGAACCGATCTGTTGCAGGAAGCTTTCGGCGATCGGTCCGCCGGCCGCCTCGTGCTCCGGGCTGACCCAGCGCAGCTTGCTGCGGCGCTCCGCCTGCTTGGTCGTCGAGGGTTTGCCAAAGTCATGGGCCAGGACGCTGAACGAGAGCAGCCGCCGGCCGGCGGGCGCCGCCGCGCGCCACGTCTCGAGCTTCACCAGGGCGTCGAGGCAGTGGCCCGTGTGCACGAGCACATCGCCCTCAGGATGCCACTCGGGCTCCTGCGGCACGCCGTCGAGCGCGGCGACCGCGGGGAAATGCTGCAGCCAGCCGCTCTGCTTCAACACGACGAGGCCGGCCGAGGGCTTGCTGGCCTTGGTCGCCCACTTGTCCCATTCGCCCCAGACGCGCTCGACGGCCAGTTCCGCAAAAGTGCCGCTGATCGAGCGGCAGAGCACGGCCGTCTCCGGGGCGAGGGTAAGGTCGAAACGCGCGGCAAACTGGAACGCGCGCAGCACGCGCAGCGGGTCCTCCACGAAGGCCGCGCTCGTGTGGCGCAGGATTCTCTTCTGCAGGTCGCCGGCCCCGTCATGGAAATCCAGCACGCGGTGCGTGAACGGATCGTAGGCCATCGCGTTGATCGTGAAGTCGCGTCGCGCCGCCGCCGCGGCCTCGGTGAGCGCCGGATCGGGCGCAACCGCAAAGCCGCGGTGGCCAGCGCCGGTCTTGGATTCACGGCGCGGCAGGCTGAAATCGTATTCGGCGCCCTCGAGCCGGACCTTCAGCACGCCGAAGCTGCGCCCGACGACATCCGTCGGGCCAAACGGCGCGAGCGCCCGGCGCAGCGTCTCGTAATCGAGTCCGTAGACCTCGACGTCGAAGTCCTTCGGTTCCAGCCCGAGCTGCCAGTCGCGCACGCAACCGCCGACCAGCAGGGGACGGCCGCCCGCGGAGCGCAGGACGGCCAGGGCGGCGAGCAGTGGGGGAGGGAGTTTCATGCCTGGGCTTGACGAAAGGCGTTCCACGCCACGAGCAGCCAGCCGGCGAGGAAGAGCAGGCCGCCGAGCGGAGTAATGGGACCGAGAACCTTGGGGCCGCCCAAGGCGAGCCAGTAGAGCGAACCGGAAAACAAAATCACTCCCAGGAGCCAGCACGCGCCGATCCAGCGCGCGTTGGCCCAGTCACCAGCCATGCCGGCGAGCGCGAGCAGCGCGACCGCGTGGATGAGATGGTAAAGCACGGCGGTTTGCCACGTGGAGAGAGTGCCGCGGTCGGCGAGCGTGTCCTTGAGCGCGTGGGCGCCGAACGCGCCGAGCGCGATCCCGGTGAAACCGAGAATTCCGGCGGCGAGGGTGATCCAGTAGAGGGAGCGGTGCATGGCGGCGGCAAATTTATCAACGGTGGCGGCCAAACCAACACATCATTGCGGTTGCACTTCAATGCGTTTCGCGACGGGATCTCAGGCCGCCGCCCGGTGTAAACCCCGATTTTTGAGGGGTTAAGCGTCTCCATAGGTGGTTTTCAGAAATGTGAAGGGTTCGGGGTTGACAGGGGTAGGCGAAATCCTTCCCTTTGGCCCCTTTCCGCATGAAAACCTATCTGGCCAAGAATGAGACTAAGCAACCCCCCAAGTGGCATCTGATCGATGCCGAAGGCAAGGTGCTGGGCCGTCTCGCCGTCAAAGCCGCGAACATCCTGCGCGGCCGTCACAAGCCCACTTACACGCCCCACGTTGACACCGGCGACTTCGTGGTCGTCATCAACGCGAGCAAGGTCGTCCTCACCGGCAAGAAGGAAGAGCACACCGAATACATGTCGTTCTCCGGCTACGTCGGCGGCGAGAAGTATCGCAAGCTCACCGAGGTCCGCGCCAAGAAGCCCGAGTTCATCATCATGCAGGCCGTGAAAGGCATGCTCCCGCGGAACCGTCTCGCGGCCAAGATGCTGACCAAGCTCCGGGTTTTCCCGGGCGCCACCCACGATCATGCGGCCCAGAACCCCGTCGCCTTAAAGTAATCCATGAGCGCTGAAACCACCGTCTACCTCGGCACCGGCCGCCGCAAGTCCGCCACGGCCCGCGTGCGCCTTATCGCCGGCTCCGGCCAGCTTTCGGTCAACGACCGCAAGTTCGAGTCCTATTTCACCCACGACAACTTCGTGAAGCGCGCCGTCGCCCCGCTCGTCACCGCCGACAGCCGCGAGAAGTTCGACGTCATCGTGAACGTCGCCGGCAGCGGCATCAGCGCCCAGTCCGGCGCCGTCGCCCACGGCATCGCCCGCGCCCTCCTCAAGTTCAATCCCGAGCTCCGCGTCACCCTCAAGAAGGCCGGTCACCTCACCCGTGATCCCCGCGAGAAAGAGCGCAAGAAGGCCGGCCAGCCCGGCGCCCGCAAGCGCTTCCAGTTCTCCAAGCGTTAATCGCCCGAAACTGGAAATTCGACTCACCCGCAGCGGAGCGCCCCACGGCCTCCGCTGCTTTTTTTGCGGTTGAACGCCGCCACCACCGGGCGGCGTCCTATCCTGACCAGAAAATCCCGCAGCAGGCTGCGGGAAGTGTTTTAGCAATCACGAAACTTCTCGATTCCCCTCTGGGAATTCATAATCCTATCACTCCTGAAATGAATGTCGGCATCGTCGGCGCGTCGGGTTACTCCGGCGAAGTTCTGGTCAAGCTCCTCCTCGGTCATCCGCAGGTCAAACTGACGGTGGTCACGTCACGCCAGCACGCGGGCAAGCCCGTCACCCAGCTGATCCCGGCCCTGCGCGGCACGGCCGCCGAGCACCTCAAGTTCATCGACTCCGATGCCGCGGCGCTCGCCGCCCGGAACGATATCGACGTCTGGTTCCTGGCCCTGCCGCATGGCGCCGCCGCGGATTTCGCCAAAACCCTCGTGCCCGCCGGCCGCAAGGTCATTGACCTCAGCGCCGACTTCCGGATCGCGGACCTCGCGACCTATGAGAATTACTACGGCAAGCACCACGCGCCCGAGTTGCTGGCGTCGGCCCGGTTCGTCCTGCCCGAGCTGACCGATCCCAAGTGGCGGGCCGAGATCAAGCTTGCTGCCGCGCCCGGTTGCTACCCGACGAGCACGCTCGTGCCGCTCGTGCCGCTGCTCAAGGCCGGCCTCGTCTCCCGCGAGCACATCGTGGTGAACTCCTTCAGCGGCGTCAGCGGCGCCGGCAAGAAGGTCGACGAAATGTATCTCTACGTCGAGCGCACCGAAAGCGCCAAGGCCTACGGCCTGGTGAAGCACCGGCACCTCGCCGAGATCGAGGAGCAGCTTTCCGGCGCCGCGGGGGCGAAGATCATCGTGCAGTTCAACCCGCACCTCGCGCCCATGCGGCGCGGCATCGCCACGACCATCACCGTGCCGGCGGCCAAGGGCGCGACGATCGAGTCGCTCTACGCCGCGTGGAAGTCGGCCTACGCCGGCCGGCCTTTTATCGCCATCCTGCCCTCGGGCGAGACGCCCGATACGGCCCACGTCACCGGCACCAACCGGGTGGACCTCTCCGCCGTGCACGACGCGCGGACGGGCAACTTCGTTATCACCTCGGCCGTCGACAACCTCGTGAAGGGCGCGAGCGGCCAGGCGGTGCAGATCATGAACCTCTGGTGCGGTTTCCCCGAGACCGGCGGGCTCGCCTGATAACGTTCTGCGTGCCGCGAAGAATCCAGTTATCCCCTAATGACCCAACTGACCGTTACCCCTGACAGCGCCGGCATCACCGACGTCCCCGGCTTCGAATGCGCGGGCGTGCCCTGCGACATTCGCGAAAAGCACGACCTCAAGCGCCTCGATCTTGCGCTGCTTTTCTCCCTGCGGCCCTGCACGGCCGCCGGCACCTTCACCACCAACGCCGTCAAGGCCGCCCCGGTGCTGCTCTGCCAGAAACACCTCGCCGAGGGCGGGCCGTTTCACGGCATCATCGCCAACTCCGGCAACGCCAACGCCTGCACCGGCCCCGACGGCCTGCGCGACGCCCAGTTGACCGCGCAGCGCGCCGCGGCCTCGCTCAACCTCAAGCCGGCTTCGTTCTTCGTCTGCTCGACGGGCCGCATCGGCCAGCCGATGCCAATGCCCCGGTTACTCAAGGGCCTCGAGCGCGCCGTCAGCGAGAAGGGCCGCACGCCCGCGCACGGCAAGCACGCGGCCGACGCCATCCTCACGTCCGACACCCGCGCGAAGACCGTGACGGTGAGCTTCACCTACGACGGCAAGAAGCACTTCGTCTCCGGCATCGCCAAGGGCGCCGGCATGATCCAGCCGAACATGGCCACGATGCTCGCGTTTCTGGCGACGGACTTTTCCGTGCCGCGCAGCTTCCTCCAGAAGACGCTCTCCGAGGCCGTGAGCGGGACCTTCAACTGCATCACCGTCGACGGCGACATGAGCACCAACGACACCGTCATCATGCTGGCCAACGGCCACTCCGGCGTCAGCGTCGGTGACAAGAGCCCGCGCGAACTGCGCGTGCTCTTCGCCGAAGCCGTCTGGAAGGCGTGCGAGGCCCTGGCCGAGAAGATCGTCTCCGACGGCGAGAAGATCACCAAGGTCGTGGAATTGAAAATCAACGGCGCGGCCTCGGCCGAGGACGCCGAGAAGGTCGCGCGCGCCATCGGCAACTCGCTGCTCGTCAAATCCTCCTGGTATGGCGAGGACCCCAACTGGGGCCGTCTGGCCGATGCGGCCGGCTACGCGGGGGCCAAGCTGGTCGAGGCGAAGCTGGATATCCTCTACAACGATACGCCGGCCATGACGGCCGGCCGGCCGCATGCCGACCTGAAGCCGAAGTGGAAGGAGATCGTGAAAGCGAAGCGCTTCACCATCACGCTGAACCTCCACCTCGGGAAGGCCACGTTCCGCCTGCTGGCGAGCGACCTGACCGAGGGCTACGTGAACTACAACAAGAGCGAGTAGTCCGGCCGCGGATTTGTCGCCGGTTTGTTGCTCAATAATCGCTTGCAGTCGCGTGCGATTCGCCCCCAGATTTTGTGCAAATTTTCCAATGACCGGCCGCGGGGTTTCGCAGCGGGTTCAGTAGAAAAACCAACACTTAGAATTCATGCTCCCATTCAAGAATAATATCCTGTTCGTCGGCTACGGCGCCGTCGCCGAGTGCACCCTGCCCATCCTCTTCAAGCATCTCAAGGTGCCCGCGAAGAACGTCACCGTGATGGATTTCGCCGACCGCCAGGCGAAGCTCGCGCCGTGGATCAAGAAGGGTGTCCGCTTCCTGCGCGACCGTGTCACGGAAAAGAACATGACGAAACTGCTGGCGAAGCACGTCGGCCCCGGTGACATCCTCATCGACCTCGCCTGGAACATCGACGCCTGCGAGATCCTCCAGTGGTGCCACGACCACGGCGTGCGCTACATCAACACCTCGACCGAGCTCTGGGATCCTTACGCGGCCGGCCCGAACGCCCACCCGACGACCAAGACGCTTTACTACCGGCACATGAACCTGCGCCGCATGCTGAAGAAGTGGAAGACCAAGGGCCCGACCGCCGTCATCGAGCACGGTGCCAACCCCGGCCTCATCTCGCACTTCGTCAAGCAGGGCCTCATCGACATCGGCACCAAGCTGATCAAGGACAAGAAAGCGAAGGGCGCGAAGGCCAAGAAGATCGCCGGCCTGATCGCGACCCGCCAGTTCAACGTCCTCGCGCAGGCGCTGGGCGTGAAGGTCATCCACTGCTCCGAGCGCGACACCCAGATCACCGACCAGCCGAAGCAGATCGACGAGTTCGTGAACACCTGGAGCATCGAGGGCTTCCGCGAGGAAGGCACCACGACCTCCGAGATGGGCTGGGGCACGCACGAGAAGACGCTTCCGAAAAACGCCTTCCAGCACAAGCAGGGGCCGAAGAACCAGATCTGTCTCGCCCAAATGGGCATGAACACCTGGGTCCGTTCCTTCGTCCCGAACTGGAACATCCAAGGCATGGTCGTCCGCCACGGCGAAGCCTTCACGATTTCCGACAAGCTCACGGTCTGGAAGGACGGCAAGGCCGTCTACCGTCCGACGATGCATTACGCCTACTGCCCGTGCGACGAGGCCATCGCCTCGTTGAACGAAATGCGCGGCTACAATTACCACCTGAACGAGAACCAGCGCATCATGAACGACGAAATCACGAGCGGCGCCGACGTCCTCGGCGCGCTGATCATGGGCCACGACTACAACTCCTGGTGGGTCGGCTCCGACCTCAGCATCGGGGAGTCCCGCCGCCTGGTCCCGCACCAGAACGCGACCACCATGCAGGTCGCCATCTCGGTGGTCGCCGCCACGATGTGGATGATCGAGAACCCGGCGGAAGGCGTCGTGGTCCCCGATGCGCTGCCGCACGACTACGTGCTCAAGATCTCGAAGCCGTATCTCGGCAAGTGGATCTCGAAGCCCTACGACTGGACCCCGCTGCAGAACCGCGACACGACCTTTGCCGGCTATAATGATGCCGACCTCGACAAGAAGGATCCGTGGCAGTTCAAGAACTTCCTCGTCACGGACGCCGGGTAACGGCCCATCGATGATCACCAAAGCGCGGCTCCAGAAACTCGCCCAGCAACACGGCACTCCGCTGTTCGTCATCGATCATGACGCGCTGCGGAAGGTCTACCGGGAGTTCCGGAAGCACCTGCCGCGCATCCAGGTCTACTACGCGGTCAAGGCGAACCCTGATCCGCAGATCGTCCGTACCCTCTTCAAGGAGGGGGCGAGCTTCGACGTGGCCTCGATGCCGGAGTTCATGATTGTCTACGAGAACATCAGGAAAATGCCGGCCAAGAAGCGGCAGGACTGGATTTGGGACAAGATCATCTACGCGAATCCGACGAAGCCGACGGACACGCTCGAGCAGCTCAACAAATACAAGCCGCTCGTCACCTTCGATAACATCGAGGAGATCCACAAGATCAAGAAGCACGCGCCCAACGCGGGTCTCGCGCTGCGCCTCAAGGTGCCGAACACCGGCGCGATGGTGGAACTTTCGTCCAAGTTCGGCGCGCTGCCGGGCGAGGCGGTGGACCTCATTCTCGAGGCCGACCGCGTCGGCCTGACCGTCGAGGGCATCAGCTTCCACGTCGGCAGCCAGACGACCAACTTCGAGAACTACGTTCAGGCGCTGAACCTGACGGCCAACATCTTCAAGGAGGCGCGTGAGCGCGGTTACACGAAGATGAACCTTCTTGATATCGGCGGCGGTTTTCCGGCGCCCTATGATTCCTCCGTCCGCCCCTTCAAGGAACTGGCCAAGGTCATCAACACCGAGCTCGACCGGCTGTTCCCGAAGGACATCCAGGTGCTCGCCGAGCCCGGCCGCTTCCTCGCCGCCGTTTGCGGCACAAGTGTCGCGTCCGTCATCGGCAAGGCCGTGCGCGATGGCAAGACGAGCTACTACATCAACGACGGCGTCTACCACACCTACTCGGGCGTCATCTTCGACCACTGCAAGTATCCGGTGAAGGCCTTCAAGAAGGGCCCGACGAGCCTGTCTTGTGTGTTCGGCCCCACCTGCGATGCGCTCGACGTCGTGTCGATGGCCGAGAACCTGCCCAACCTCGAGCGCGGCGACCTCGTCTACAGTGTGAACATCGGCGCCTACAGCCACGCGTCGGCGACCTGGTTCAACGGTTTCCCGCCGGCCAAGGTCGTCCACGTGAACCAGTAGGCGGTCCGCCGCCTCCGCGATGGAAATTTCCGAAGTCATCTCCAAGGCCAAGGTGCTGCTCGAGGCGCTGCCTTACATTCAGGATTTCAAGGGCTCGATCTTCGTCGTCAAATATGGCGGCAGTTTCATGGACGATCCCGACCCGACCGTGCGCCTCCGCGTGGCCACGGACCTCGCCTTCCTCGCGGCGGTCGGCATCAACGTCGTCGTCGTGCACGGCGGCGGCAAGGCCATCAGCCGCGCGATGGACGGCTCGGGCCTCAAGGCGAATTTCATCAACGGCCTGCGCGTCACCGACGAGGCGACCATCGCCATCGTGAAGAAGACGCTCGACGAGGTCGTGAACAAGGACGTGTGCGACATGCTCACGTCCATCAAGGCCCGGCCCAAGGGCCTGCCGGGCGACACCGTGCTGGTTTGCGAAAAGCTCCAGGCCGACGACGACGGCAATCCCGTCGATCTCGGTTACGTCGGGGACGTGACCGAGGTGAAGGTGAAGCTCATCAAGAAGGAAATCGCCGACGGCTACATGCCCGTGATCTCGCCGGTCGCCGAGGGGCTCGATGGCAAGCCCTACAACGTGAACGCCGATACGGCCGCCGGGCGCGTGGCGAGCGCGCTGCGGGCGCGCCGGCTGGTCTACATGAGCGACGTGCCCGGCCTGCTCGCCGACCCGAAGAAGCCGGACTCGCTCATCGCCACGCTCAAGATCAGCGAAGTCGACGGCCTGAAGAAGAAGGGCGTCATCGACAAGGGCATGCGCCCGAAGGTGCAGAGCGCCGTGCGCGCGCTGCAGGAAGGCGTGCAGCGCGTCCACTTCGTCGACGGCCGGATGCCGCACAGCCTGCTGCTGGAGATTTTTACCGACCAGGGTGTAGGCACTGAAATCGTGCAAGGCTGAGCTGGTGCCCGGCGCATTGTGCGCGTGCATTTGCCGCCCTGATACATAAGCTCCGCCTCTTCCCTTTACCATGAGCCAGCCCGCCATCGTCCGCACGAATACCGCCGAGCTTTACGACGCCTACGTCATGAAGAATTACGGCCGCCCGCCGCTCACGATCGTGCGCGGCGCGGGCGTCAGCGTGTGGGATGACACCGGCCGCGAATACCTCGACTTCACTTCCGGCGTGGCCGTGGCCGCGCTCGGGCACTGCCATCCGGTCTGGGTCGAGGCCATCCGCCGGCAGGCCGGCGAGCTGATCCATTGCAGCAATCTCTTCCGCAATCCCAACCAGGGCGAACTGGCGCGGCGGCTCGTGCAGCGCGCCGGTCCCGGCCGGGTCTTCTTCTGCAATAGCGGCACCGAGGCCAATGAGGGGCTGATCAAGCTCGCGCGGCTGCATGGCGTGCGCAAATCCGGCGCCGAAGCGAAGTGCTTCAAGATCATCTGCGCGAAGAACGCTTTTCATGGCCGCACCTTCGGTGGCATGAGCGCCACGCCGCAGGAGAAGATCCAGAGGGGTTTCCGGCCGATGCTACCGGGCTTCGCCTTCGGCGAGCTGAACAACCTGCAGAGTTTTGCCGACCTGGTGGACGAGAACACCGCGGCCATTTTCCTCGAGACCATCCAGGGCGAGGGCGGCATCACGCCCTGCACGGACGAATTTCTCTGGGGCCTGCGCCAGCTGTGCGACCAGCACAACCTGCTGCTCATGCTCGACGAGGTGCAGTGCGGGCTCGGCCGCACCGGCACGTTCTACGCGTTCCAACATTCCGGCATCCGCGCGGACGCCATTGGCATGGCCAAGGGCCTCGGCGGCGGCTACCCGATGGGCGCCATCTGGGCCGCCGAGAAGCACGCCGAGCTGTTCACGCCCGGCTCGCACGGCTCGACCTTCGGTGGCACGCCACTGGCCTGCGCGGCGGCGCTGGCGGTGCTCGAGGTCATCGAGCGGGAGAACATTCTTCAAAAAGTGCAGGCCAACGGGGTCGCGTGGAAAGCCGAATTGGAGAAACTCATGGCGGAGTTCCCGCAGCAGCTGAAGGCCGTCACGGGCCGCGGCTACATGATCGGCCTCCTCATGCATGGCGAACCGGCGCCGTATATCACGGCGCTGCGGGAGGCGGGCCTGCTGGCTCCGTCCGCCGGGACCAACACCATCCGCTTGCTTCCGCCGCTGATTGCGACCAAGGAACAGCTGGACCGGGCCACGGCCATCTTCCGGTCGGTCCTCGCCAAGAACCCCCCCGCACCCGCGCCATGAGGCATTTTCTCCAGGAGACGGATTTTTCCCGCGCCGAGGCCGGCGAGATTTTTGCCCTCGCGCGGCATTTCAAGCGGCAGCGCGGCGCGCACGAGAAACCGCTCGCCGGGCAGACCTGGGCGATGATTTTCGCCAAGTCGAGCACGCGCACGCGTGTGTCGTTCGAGGTCGGCATCCACGAGCTCGGTGGCAATCCGCTTTTTCTCAACACCAACGACATCCAGATCGGCCGCGGCGAAACCATTGCCGATACGGCGAAGGTGTTGTCGCGTTTCGTGCACGGGCTGGTGGTCCGCACCTATGCGCAGAAAGACCTGACGGACCTCGCGGAGCACGGCGGTCTGCCGGTGGTGAACGCGCTGACGGACTTTCTCCATCCCTGCCAGGTCTACGCCGATGCCTTCACGGCGGCGGAACGCTGGGCCGGGCCGTCCGGCGACCTGATGGACGCGCTGGCGGGCCGCAAGGTGGCTTTCCTGGGCGACACGGGCTTCAACATGGCGAACTCGTGGATCCTCGGCGCCGGCCTTTTCGGCATGAAGGTGTCGCTGGGCGGACCCGCCAGCGCCGCTCCCGGCCGGGAAATTAGCGAACTCGCGGCGAAAGCCGGGGCAAAGTTTGAATTCACCAGCGACCCGTTTGAGGCGGTGGCGGGCGCCGACCTCGTCTACACCGACGTCTGGACCAGCATGGGGCAGGAGAGCGAGGCCGCCGAGCGGCGCCGGCGCCTGCTGCCGTTCCAGGTGACCGGAAAACTTTTTGCCACGGCGAAACCGGATGCGTTCTTCATGCATTGTCTGCCGGCGCATGCGGGCGAAGAGGTGACGCAGGAGGTGCTCGACAATCCGCGCTGCGTGATCTTCGACGAGGCGGAGAACCGCCTGCACGTCCAGAAAGCCATCCTCGCCCTGCTCGCGCGGCACCGCGCCTGAGCCCGGCTACTGCTCGAGGACCAGCATCACGCGGTTTGGTCCCGTCGAGACCACGCGGAAATTCCCGGTGGTAAGATCGCCGTCGTCCAGCTTGGCATCAATCAGGGCCAGTTGCGTATCGTCGCAAGTGTAACCAGAAATGGAGATGCCCGCGGTGATCCCGAAATTGCCCTTGTCCCAATTCCAGCGACCGCCGATGGGGGTCACTTTCTGCCAAACATCGGTCTTGAAATCTCCG
The DNA here is from genome assembly GCA_029945445.1 of Lacunisphaera sp. GTDB lineage: Bacteria > Verrucomicrobiota > Verrucomicrobiia > Opitutales > Opitutaceae > Lacunisphaera. Next base: position 479,155 of record JAQSCO010000057.1, read on the forward strand.
GACATGCTGGGCGGCACCACCCCGGCGCCAACGTTGGCCGGCCAAGTGCCATTTTGTGTGCTATAAACTTCAAAGGCTTGGGCGAAGACCCGAAAATCATTCACGATCCGGCTGTTCTCAGAGGCCTGCCGCACACGCTGGAAGGCCGGGATGGCGAGCGCCGCCAGCAGACCGATGATGACCACGACGATCATGATTTCCACGAGCGTGAATCCGCGCGTGGCAGAGGAACCGGGCCGGGGTTGGGCGGGCCTCATGGGAGTGGCTAAAATCATGCGGACACCGAGGCAGAAGGCAACGCGCTTAGCGGATAACTGACTCGCCCTGCGCCATTTTTACTTTGCGCGGTCGCGGTGAATATCAACACTCGGACTTCACCATGAAGATCGTGCTCGCCTACTCCGGAGGCCTCGACACCTCCGTCATCGTCAAATGGCTCCGCGAAACCTACGCCGCGGAGATCGTCACCTTTGCGGCCGACATCGGCCAGGAGGAGGAACTTAAAGGCCTGCCCGCCAAAGCGAAGAAAACCGGCGCGACGAAGCACTACACGCTCGACCTCGTCGAGGAATTCGCGCGCGACTTCATCTACCCGATGATCCGCGCCAACGCCATTTACGAGGGCCAGTATTACCTCGGCACCTCGATCGCCCGGCCGCTCATCGCCAAGGCCCAGGTGGAGATCGCCAAGCGGGAAAAAGCCGACACGGTCGCCCACGGCGCCACCGGCAAGGGCAACGACCAGTGCCGCTTTGAGCTCACCTACATGGCACTCGATCCGCGGCTGACGATTCTCGCGCCGTGGAAGATCGAGAAATTCCGCGACGAATTTCCCGGCCGCGCGGAGATGATCGAGTATTGCCGCGTGCACAAGATACCCGTCGAAGCGTCGCTCAAGAAGCCGTATTCGATGGACCGCAATCTCCTGCACATCTCCTACGAGGCCGGCATCCTCGAGGACCCGTGGTTTGACCCGACCACCAAGGCGAACAAGGGCATGTTCAAGCTTTCCGTGTCACCCGAGGACGCACCGAACAAGCCGGAATACGTCGAGCTCGATTTCGTGAAGGGCAACTGCACCGCAGTGAACGGCAAAAAGCTTTCGCCCGCGGGCGTGCTGAAGGCGCTGAACAAACTGGGCGGCAAGCACGGCATCGGCCGCGTCGATCTCGTCGAGAACCGTTTCGTCGGCATGAAGTCGCGTGGCGTCTACGAGACGCCCGGCGGCACCATCCTCATGCAGGCGCACCGGCAGGTGGAATCGCTCACCATGGACCGCGAGGTCATGCACCTGCGCGACTCACTCATCCCGAAATACGCCGAGCTGGTCTACTACGGGTTCTGGTTCGCCCCCGAGCGCGAGGCCCTGCAGGCGCTGGTCGACGAGTCGCAGAAGCACGTCACCGGCACCGTCCGGCTGAAGCTCTACAAGGGCAACATCATCACCTGCGGCCGCAAGTCGAAGTATTCGCTCTACGACATGAAGATCGCGTCGATGGAGGGCGTGAAGAGCTGGTATAACCAGAGCGACTCGACCGGCTTCATCCGGCTGAACGGCCTGCGGCTCCGCGCGCGCTATTATGCGCAGGGCGGCCCGAAGACCTAGGCCGGCACGCCGAATCTCCCGAAGTCCGCGACCGGCCGCAGCTGCCCGATGAGACTGGGCGCGGCAGATTGGCGTTTCATCGCGCCGGCATGGGGCCGAGCCACACCCGCGTTGTAGCCCAGCGGCGCATTGCGTTGGCTGCGGCCGTTGGTAGGTTGGGAAAGAAACACAATGACTACGACTCCCCGCGTCCATTGGTGGATCGGCCTGGCTTTGCTCGCGCTGGGCGGCCTCATGGCCGGGGTGTTCCTGGGCCCGCGGCGTGCGCTCGCGGTCATCCCGCGGGCACCCGAGGACCAGAACGTGCTGCGCGTGGCCTACACGCAGCATCTGGTGCCCGATCCCAACCGCCGCAGTTTTCCGATGGCGCCGGGCAACCAGTTCATCCTGGGCCTGTGGGAGCCGCTGGTGGAATGCGACCCGGACACCGGTGAGCCGTTACCGGCCGCGGCGCAGAGCTGGGAGTGGTCGGCGGACCGCAAGGTACTCACCTTGAAACTCCGGCCGGACGCCCGGTGGAGCAATGGCGACCCGGTGACGGCCCACGATTTCGTGCGCGGCTGGAGTCGGTTGCTGCGGCAGACCATGGCGTGGGCGCAAAATCTGTTTCCCCTCCACAACGCCGAGGCCTACCACCGCGGCCAGATCAAGGACCTGGCGGCGGTGGGCCTGCACGCGCTCGACGACCTGACGCTGCGGCTAGAGCTCGACCAGATCCGGTCGACACTGGTGGCGGAGCTGGCCGATCCACTGCTTGCCCCGCTGCACGCGAGCAGCGCGCAGGTGCTCGCCGACAAGGCCTATTTCTCCAACCCGGCGAAACTGGTGACCAACGGACCCTTCCAGCTGCAGTCGGCCAACGACAACGGCTTTCGCCTGCAAGCGTGCCCCTATTACCACGGGCGCACGGACGTCCGCCTCGCGGGCGTGCAGTTCATCCGGACGGGCAGTCCGTCCGCCGCCGTGCTGCTGCTGGCGGCCGGCGCGGTCGACGTGGTCTCGCCCACGCCCTGGGAGGAAATGGAAATGCCAACCAACCGGCCCGTGAAACGGGAGCTGGAGCTGGTGCTGGGCGTGACGACGATTGATTTCAACGTGACCCGCGGCCCCTTGCGCGACGTGCGGGTGCGGCAGGCGCTGGCGCTGGCCTTGGACCGGAACAGCCCGGTGGAAAAATTCAACCCCGGTCGCATGACGCCGGCGTGGTCGATGGTGCCCGACATGCCCGGCCGGCCGGGCCTGCAGTTGTTGAAGGAGAATGCGGACGAGGCGCGGCGTCTGTTGGCCGCGGCCGGCTACTCTGGCGGCAAGGGGTTTCCTGTGTTGGATCTGTCCCTGCCCTTGTGGGAAACGTCTGACCCGTATCCGGCCACTTGGACGGAGCAATGGTATCGGGAATTGGGGGTGAAGACCCATCTGGTCTACGAGCCGGGGCCCGTGCGCTCGAAGCGCATGACCGCGGAGGGCGATTACGATGTGTTCTACGGCACCTTGCTTGCCACCGTGCCGGATGCCGGCGACCTGATGAGCGGCTACCTCTGGCCGTCCGAATACAGCGTGAACAAGTGGAGTGACAAGGAGGTCGTCCGGCTGCTCACCGCCGCCAACACGAAGACCGGCGCCGAGCACCTGGCCCTGTTGGAAAAGGCGGAGCGGCTGATCATGGCGGCGGTGCCCTCTGTGCCGGTGATGTTTGAGCAACGCCAGTCGTTGCTGGCCGACGAGGTTCGGGGCTGGTATCAGGACCCGTTGGCGCGCCAGTCCCTCCGGCGACTCTGGCTGGAGCCCGGGCCCCTTCACTCAAATCCCAACCCCGATCCCCGGCTATGAACAACGGCCACGGCAACACGGCGACCCCGCCCTGGCGCAACCGGCGGTTCTGGCTGATCGTCTGGCTGACCGGCACGGCCGGCCTGTTGGCGCTGTTGTTGTGGGATGCCTGGTCCTGGTTGAGCGGCGATCCGCAGGCGAGCTTCCGCAGCACCCGGCTGAATGAATGGCCCCTCGAGGTGATCTGGTGGCTGCTGGCGCCGGGCATTCTCTGGCTGCAGGCCAGCCTCATGCGAATTGACCGGCACTGGCTCTGGGCCATCGGCCTCCACGGGCTCACGGCTGCACTCATCACCGGCCTGTTTATCATCCTGCAGGCGGCCCGGGTGCTGCTCGCGAACCACCTGCCGGCGAACTTCCTGCCGGTGGTGGTGAATGACCTGCGTTGGCTGGGCGGCTGGAGCTACCTGCCGGCGCTGGTCTACCTTGCGCTGATCCTGGCCCTCTACGCCGTCGCCTACTACCGCGAATGGCGGGCCGGCCAGCGGCTCACCGGCGAACTCCGCGTCGCCAACGCCCAGCTCGAGACCCGCCTCGTGCGCGCCAGCCTCGACGCGCTCAAGATGCAGCTGCACCCGCACTTCCTGTTCAACACCCTCAATTCCATCACCAGCCTCATCCGCAACAACCGCACGCGCGAGGCCGAGGACGTGGTCGCCGGGCTGGGGGAGCTCCTGCGCCGCTCCCTCGACCACCGCCAGGAGGCGAAGGAGACCCTCGCGCACGAGTTGGAATTCCTCAACCGCTACCTCGCCATCGAGAGCATCCGCTTCCAGGACCGTCTGCGCGTCGAGCTCGACATCGCCCCCAAGTGCCTGCCGGCCCTCGTGCCGGGCCTCATGCTGCAGCCGCTCGTGGAAAACGCCATGAAGCACGGCATCTCGCGCGATCCCGCCGCCCGCCTCCTGCGCATCAGCGCGGCCCGCGACGGCACCCGGCTGATCCTGACCGTCTACAACGACGGCCCCCCGCTGCCCAAGGACGACGCGGTGCTCAGCCGCGGCATCGGCGTGCAGAACACGGTCACGCGGCTGCAGATGCTTTACGGCGACGCCGCGCTCCTCCGTCTGCGCGACCAGCCGCCGCATGGCGTCCGCGCCGAGATCATCCTGCCCTTTGAGTCCAATTCCCCATGAATACCACAACTGCCCTCATTCGCACCCTGATCGTCGATGACGAGGTGCTTGCCCGCGACAACGTCGAGTCCCTCCTCCGGCCCGATCCCGAGATCCAGATCGTCGCCCAGTGCAGCAACGGCCCCCAGGCCCTCGAGGCCATCAAGCAGCACCAGCCCGACCTGCTCTTTCTCGACGTGCAGATGCCCGGCATGACCGGCTTCGACGTGCTCGCCAAGCTCCCCGCCAAGCTGCTGCCGCACGTCGTGTTCGTGACCGCCTACGATCACTTCGCGCTGCGCGCGTTCGAGGTGCAGGCGGTGGACTACGTGCTCAAGCCCTTCAACCGCGCGCGTTTTGCCGAGGCCCTCGCCCGCGCCAAGGCCGCGGTGCGCGACCACGACCGTTCGGGCCTGGCCCGCCGGCTCGACGAGGTCATGGCCGCGATGCAGCGACTGCGCGAGGGCGTGGAGGCCACGCCGAAGCCCCGCGAGAACGACGGCCGCCTCTTCATCCGCTGCGACGGCGAGATCCACGTGATGGCGCCAGAGGACATCCTCTGGATCGAGTCGGACGGCGACTACGTACGGCTGCACGTCACGGACAAGGCGCGTTTCGTCCGCATGTCGCTGCACCGGATGATGGAGAAGCTCGACCCGGCGCACTTCGTGCGCATCCATCGCTCGACCATCGTGAACCTTCGGCACATGAAGAAGGCCAGCCCGGCGCTCTACGGCGAATACACGGTGGAGCTGACGAACGGCGCGAAGCTGAAGGTCAGCCGCACATTCGTGCACGATCTGAAGGCGCATCTGTGAGCTTCGGCGTGTTTTTTTGATTCATCGTGGCAAAATGGCGGCCGGTTGGCCGGCCAATGCGGCTGGTATCGCAAGGCGGTAGGGTGGTCGCACCGGAATTGTGCGGTTCGTCGCACCCGGCGTTTATGACACCAGTGAGACGGGACCTTCCGGTCCCGTTTCTTCCCACACACACCGTAATCCGCATGAACTCCACACGCACTCCCCGCAACCGGGGGCTGGCGCGACTGCTCGCGTCCACCCTGTTTGTCTTCGCGGCCTCCGCCGCTTTTGCCCAGTCCGCCACGGTCGACAAGAAAGATGAGACGCTGAAACTTGAGAAGTTCACTGTCACCGGCTCCTTCATCCCGCAGGCCACCGCCGAGCCGGTCGCCCCGGTGGCGATCTTCACGGAAGCGGACATCCGCGCTTCCGGTGCTATGACCCCGATCGAGGCGCTGCGCAGCCTGCCGTCCTTCGTGAGCAGCGGCGCCAACTCGAACGAAAACGACTCCAACGGCGGCACCGGGGCCGCGTTCGTGAGCCTGCGCGGCCAGGGGGCCGCCCAGACCCTCGTGCTGCTGGACGGGCGCCCGGCGGGCAACCAGTCCAACATCAATGTGCTCCCGATCGAGGCGATCGAGCGCATCGAGGTGCTGCGTGACGGTGCGGGCATCATCTACGGTTCCGCCGCCATCGGTGGCGCCGTGAACATCATCCTCAAAAAGCACTACACCGGCCTGACCGTGGACATCGGCGGCGGGTCCGCCACGCGCAAGCCCGGCACGGCCGACCGGTTGACGACGGACTTCATTGCGGGTGCCTCCAATGACAAGACCGCGGTGGTCGTCACGGGCAGCTACTATCACAAGCGCACGCTGTATGCGGGCTCCCGGCCCAATTCCGCCAACTCGGACAACCGTCGCTTTGGCGGCACCAACGGTGGTTCGCCGACCTTCGCCGGTAACATTACGGCCGGCGGTAATCCGCTGATTCTCGCCCCCGGCTTCACTGGCACGCCCACATCCTTGGCCAATTACGTGACGATGGACCAGAATACGTTCAGCTCGAACCAGCTGTTCAACTTCCGCCAGTATTCGCCGTCGGCGCCCGGCCAGAAGCGCCAGTCGCTCTACTTCAACATCGATCACCAGATTGCCGGCAAGGCGCTGGAGTTCTTCGGCACCTTCTTCTATTCCCAGTTGTCTTCGCTGAACGGCCTGGCGCCCGCTCCGTTCGCCCTGACCATGGATAACGTTGGCCCGGCCACGGGTGATGTCACCACCTTCGGTCCCTATAATCAGGGTATTCTCAGCACCGCCGCGGATGTGGACTTGTTCCGCTACCGCTCGGTCGAGCTCGGCAACCGCGCGAACGAACAAGTCTACAACGACTTCAAATACATCGCCGGTCTCCGGGGCGAGATCGGCAGTTCGGGCTGGAATTGGGAATCCACCTACACCATCGACAACCAGCAATACCGCCAGCTGGACACCGGCGTGCCTTCCTTGCCCATGCTTGACGTCGAGATTGCGGCCGGCCGCTTCAATCCGTTTGCCTTGGCCTTCTCGACTGGCACCGCCACCATTGGCGGGGTGACCTACAATTGGGACCAGACGCGGGCCCTCAGGGTCTCCGAGGTCCAGGCCCGCCAGCTGACCGATGCAACGTCCAAGACCTGGGATGCGCGGGTCACCGGCTCCTTCCCCGGTCTGCCCGCCGGCGACATCGGCCTCGCGGGCGGGTTTGAATATAACAGTGGTGGCACCACGTTTGATGCGGACAGCCTCTATGCCTCCGGCTCGGTGCTGGGCCTGAACGCGTTCGCGATCCATAATCATACCGAGAACCTGAGCCGTTCGGTTTTCGCCGAGGTCAAGGTTCCGCTGCTCTCGGCGAAGAGCAATATTCCCTTCGTCCACGACCTGAGCCTCGGGGCGCTCGCCCGTAAGGAGGAGCAGACGGTCCGCGGCACCAACTCCGCCACGGCACTGTTTGATTCCCGCTCCTTCAACAAGACCAACCCGAGCGTGAACCTCCAGTATTCCCCGACCGCGGACTACAAGTTCCGCGCCACCTACAGCAAGGGCTTCCTCGCCCCGACGGCCGGCACGGTCTTTGCGCCGACCGGCACGAGCAATCCGACGATTGCCGACCCGCTCGGCTTCCCGACGCTCGCGCAGCAGACCATCGTCATCCGCGGCAACTCGGCCCTGCAACCGGCCGAATCCAAGGCCTGGTCGGTGGGCTTTGTCGGCCAGCCGAAGAACCTGGTGAAGAACCTCGCCGTCACGGTGGACTTCTACCACATCAGCGTCTCCGGCATCATTGCCAACAACGCCAACGCCGTCCTCGCCGCCAACGCCGCCGGCCAGGGCGCGGGCTTCGTCCCCGGCAACGCGGCGACGATCAACCCGAACGCGCCGTTCGCCGCGCAGGTCCGCCGCTCGGCCAACGGTCGCCTGAACAACGCCGGCAGCTTCGTGGCGGCGTTTCCGGGCGTGACGCAAAAGGGCGCCGTGCTCTCCGACTTCCTGAACATCGCCTCGCGCGAAGTCTCCGGCCTTGAATACACCGCGACCTACACGATGAACACCTCCGACTGGGGCCGGTTCACCTTCGTCGCCCAGGCCAACCAGTTCCTGAAGTTCGACCAGCAGAACGCCCCCGGCTTGCCGAAGGTCACCTACCTCGGCAAGTTCGTGAGCACCGTCGGCGACCCGATCTCCCCCGGCAGCGTGCCGAAGTGGAAGAGCAACACCAGCGTGCGCTGGAGCTGGAAGAGCCTCACGGCCGGCGTGACGTTCAACCACATCGCGGCCTACCAGGATGACCCGCTCTTCGTGCTGTCGCCGAAGGAACTGGCCTTCTACCAGGCCGGCACGCCGAAGTCGGATCCGGCCTATTCGGCCTACCTGGCTGACACCACGCAGCTCAAGGTCGGCGGGTTCCGCATGATCTCCGCCTTCGACACCTTCGATGCCCAGGTCAGCTACCGGTTCGACAGCGGCAACCACTACCTCGGCGGCACCGCACTGACCATCGGGGCGAACAACGTCTTCGACAAGCTGGCCCCGTATGCGGCCGGTGCGTTTAACGACAGCTACGACACCCGCACGGCCAACAACTACGGCCGCTTCATCTACGCCAGCCTCCGCAAGGAGTTCTGAGCCCACCGCGAAATTTTATCACCGGCGCAGCGGCTCCACCCGGAGCCGCTGCTTTTTTTGGCCCGGCCGGAGGTCGCGGGAGTCCGGCCGATCCGTTTGGGCCGCCGGGGAACGGGCGTTTTCAGGAAGCATCTTCAGCCGTTGCGGGTGTAGTTGCGGCCGATGGCCGCAAAACCGTTGTACTGTCCTGCGGGCCGGGACAATCCGGCCGCAAGCGAGGGCCCGGCAAAACGGGCCATCCCCCAACCAAACCCAACCATGAAGAACTGCTCCCCGCTAGTTGTCGGGAAGACCCGGCGTGCCGCCTTGCTGGCGGCGCCCCTGTTTTCCCTTTTGCTCCCCGGTTTCCTTTTCGGTCAGCCGGCGGCGGCCGACCGGAAAGACGATCCCGTTAAGCTCGAAAAATTCGTCGTCACCGGCTCCTATATTCCGGCGGCGATTGATGAAGCCAACGCCTCTCCCGTGGTGGTCGTCACCGCCAAGGAAATCGATCGCACGGGCGTGAACAAGAGCATCCTTGATGTGCTCCGCAAGGCGGTCCCGCAGATCGTGGGCGGCCTCAACATTGGCGTCGAAAATGCCAACACGGGGGCCAACAGCACCCAGGGCGGCTCCCAGGTTGCCCTGCGCAACACGACCACCCTGGTGTTGATCGATGGCCTGCGCGCCACTTTCAGTCCGGTCGCCGGAGCGGGCGGCTATCAGTTCGTCGACGTCAACGTGGTGCCCGTCTCGGCGGTGGAGCGCATTGAGGTGCTGACGGACGGCGCCTCGGCCATCTACGGTTCCGACGCCGTCTCGGGGGTGGTGAACGTCATTTTGAAGAAAAATTTCCAGGGCCTGGAACTCGGTGGATCGATGTCCATCACGCCCACGGACAAAGGCCCGCACTATCGCGAACGCACCATGCACCTGGTCGCCGGCACCTCCGCCGGGCCGACGAACCTGACCATCTCGGCCGAGTGGGCCAAGCAGGATCCGCTGTTCGAGCGCGACTTCAACTACACCTCGCCCGCGTTCCTCAGTTCCAGCTACGCGGGGGTCGTCAACGACAACAACGGCAATTTTTACCGGCTCAATTCCTCGCTCCAGCAGGCGCCGACGGGACCGGGCGTGCCCACGACGCTGGCAGGGCTGGCGGCGGCGGGCATTTACGTGGCGACCCCGGCGGCCAATGTGCCGCTCGGTTTTGACACCTCGGGCCGGCCCACTTTTTCGGGGGCACTGGACAAGCAGATTGCGAGCATCGCCCTGCAGCAGGCGATCAGTGACACCCTGACTTTCAAGTCTACGGTGCTTTACGCCAAGACCCTCAACAACACGAACCTCAATCCGCAGCCCATCGTGCTCCGGGTGAACTCGAACGCAGGCAACACCGGACTGCCAGGCATACCTTTTACCGACGTCCGGGCACAGGTTCGCAACCGTTTCCTCGATGCCGGCAACCGCAACTACTCCAATGATACCTCGTCGCTTCGCGCCACCGCCGAATTAACCGGCAAGCTTGGCAGCGAATGGACCTGGACCGCGGACGCTCTCTACAACAACGCCAAGACGATCTCGATCGCGGAGCGGCAGATCCTGCAGGCGGCGCTGACGACGGCGATCAACGCCGGCCTGATCAACCTGACCGCGATCCATCAGGACCCGGTCAAGTTCGCCCAGGCCAATATTTTTGGCGAGGCCTTCACCATCGCGGAAAGCCGGCTCAGCTCCACCAACGTGCGGTTGAACGGCCGGCTCTTCGACCTGCCCGCGGGCCCGGTCTACCTGGCGGCCGGGGCGGGCTATCGCAAAGAGACCCTCGCCGTCCGGGCGGATGCCAACTCCACGATCGATCCGGCGACCGGCACCGGGTTGTGGAACAATGGCGTGACCGTGAATCCCTTCAGTGAGGGCCGTCACATCACGGACGAATTCCTCGAGGTGAAAGTGCCGATCACGAGTCCCAAGAATCATCTGCCCGGCTTCTACACGATGGATCTGGACATCGCGGTCCGGCACGAAAAATACAGCGATATCCGCAAGGAGAAGCCCACGGTGCCCAAGGCCAGTCTCCGTTGGCTGCCCTTCAACGACGAGCTGCTGTTTCGGGCCACCTATGCCAAGTCCTTCTCCGCGCCGACGCTGTTCAGTCTCTTCGGGCCCACCGGTTCCGGCGCCACGCCCTCGCTGGGCGGCGTCGCGGCCTACAATACGGCCGGCCAGCCGCTGGGCGTCAACTTCGCCCCGATTCAGGGCGCACAGCAGACGGGCGCGAATGCCAATCTTCTGCCCTCCCACGCGAAAAGCTTCAACCTGGGCCTCGTGTATTCGCCCAAGGCGCTGCGGGGCTTCTCGGTTTCCATCGACTATTTCAACATCAAGGAGACCGACCTGGTCGGGGCGCTGGGGTCACCGACTACCATGGTGCAGGATGTGGAGCGGCTCGGTCCGGCATCGATCTATGCCCCCTACATTCACCTGGGCGACTTTGGTCAACTGGGCGGGACCTTGGTCACGACTCCCGGCCAGCTGCACATCAATCCGGCCAATGTCTATGTCGACCAGTTCAATGTCAACACGGCGGCCCAGAACCAGAGCGGCCTGGACCTCATGGTGCGGTATGATTGGACCAACCGGCTCGGCACCTGGGAATTCGCCTCCTCGTGGAACTACATCCGCGACTTCGTCCAGATTCCCTCCCCGACGGCGCCCCCCACGGATTTCGCCGGCACCAATGGCTTTGGCACCCTGCCGAAGATTCGGGAATACACGACCCTCAGCTGGACTTCGGGCGCCTACACCGCGTCCATCGCCAGCACCTATGACAAGTCCGTGCTGAGTTCGGATGGCGTCACGAAAATCCCCAACTACTATTCGTTCGACATTCAGGGCGGCCTCGACGCCGGCAAGCTCCTCCCGATGCTCAAGGGCCTGCGCGTGACCGCCGGCATCAACAATCTCTTCAACAAGTTTCCGCCGGTCGATCCCAACACGTTTTCGGATCCGCCGGCCGATTCGGGGTTTTACGGTTCCTTCGGCCGTTTCTATTTCATGGACGTAAAGTATCGGTTCTGAGTTTTTCGGCGGACGCCCGCCGGCCATGGCAAGGCGGCGCGGAATTTTTTCCCGCCGCCTTTTTTGGGCCCTCCGGGCGAAATGCGATGAACGGCCATAACCAGACCGGCAACGGCTTTGCCGGGCGGGTGTCCCGCCGATATCCGCCGGCCGCGCCGCGACCCGGTGCGACTAAACGCTTGTCATCCCCGGCCGCGGGGACTTGTTGCTCGCTCCAGTGAAGACCAATTGGAATACCCGCCTGCTGCTCGGGCTGATCTGGTTGACCGTCTGGCTCGTGCTCACGGTCCAGCTCTACCTGACGGTCGCGCCCCGCGGGCTCGGGATATCACTGGGCGACGTGGCCTACGGCCAGTTCCTGCGCGTGGCGTTGTGGGCCCTGGTGACACCACTGGTCCGGCGGCTTTACCTTGCGATACCCCTCCAGGGGGAACGCCGGTGGCTGGCCCTCGCCGCCCACCTGAGCCTGAGCATCCTGGCGATGTTCGCCAACTACGTATGGCGGGTCGGCCTGAGCGAGCTCACGCAGGGCTCGGACCGGGGCTCGATGGGATTTTTCAATTCGCTGGTGTTGAATTTCAACGGACGGAACTTCGTCGATATCCTGATCTACTGGCTGATCATCGGCGTGCGCCACATGCACGAACTTTACGACCGCCAGCGCGCGGCCGAGGTGGCGCACGCGGAATTGAACACCCAGCTGCTCGACGCCCAAATGCACGCCCTCAAGCAGCAGCTGCAACCTCACTTCCTCTTCAACTCGCTCAACGCCGTCGCCATGCTGGTGCGCGAGAAGCAGGACGAGCGCGCGATCGAGACGCTGGCCCAGCTCAGCGCGCTCCTGCGGCGCCTGATCGACAACACGCGCGAACAGCAGGTCTCGCTGGCCCGCGAACTTGATTTCACCCAGAGCTATCTGGAGATCGAGAAGGTGCGTTTCGGCGACCGGCTGCAGGTCCGCTATGAAGTAGAGGAGTCCTGCCTCTCCGTGGCGGTGCCGAGCCTCCTGCTGCAGCCCCTGGTGGAGAACGCCGTGAAGCACGGCATCTCCCGGCGCATGGCCGGCGGCTGGATCGTGATCACGATCCGGAACCTGGACGGCCGGCTGCACATCACGGTCCGCAATGACGCGGTGGACGAGCCCGCCGCCGCCGCCGCCGGGGCGCACATCGGGCTGGCCACCACCCGCGACCGCCTCACCAAGACCTACGGTGCCGACTACACGCTCGAGTGCCAGTTCGGGCGGGCGGAGGACTCACAAGTGCGGATCAGCGTGCCGGTGCGGCCCGGGCCGCCGGCGGACAACCATTCCCCCCGCAAAGCCCATGAATAAAATACGCGTGATGATTGTGGATGACGAGCCGCTCGCCCGCAGCGGCCTGCGCCGGATGCTCACCAAGGATGAGGAGCTGGCCGTGGTGGCGGAAGCGCCCGACGGCCGCGCGGCCTTGGCGGTGTTCAAGGACCAGCGGCCCGATCTGATTTTCCTCGACGTGCAGATGCCCGGGATGTCCGGGATCCAGTTTCTCGAGCAGTTGCCGGCCGGGCCGCGGCCCATCGTGATCTTCACGACGGCCTTTGATGAATATGCGATCAAGGCGTTTGACCTGCACGCCGTCGACTACCTGCTCAAGCCCTTCAGCAACCGGCGGTTTTCCGCCGCCGTGGACCGGGCCAAGGCACGCCATCGCGTCCGGCATCCGGCGCAGATCAACCGCCAGTTCGACGAACTGATGGATTATTTCCGCCAGCAGGACGCCCGGGTGGCGACCCCGCCGCCCACCGGCTTGCCGGACCGCATCGTGGTAAAAGCGGACGGTGCCCTGCACTTTATTGAGCATGCCGATGTGGTCTGGATCGAGGGGCAGGGCGACTACCTGAAGATTCACGCGGGGAAGAACTCCGTGCTGATCCGCGACACCCTGGCGGGCCTGGCGGCGCGGCTCGATGCCACGCGCTTTGTCCGGGTCCACAAGTCGGCCATCGTGAATGTCGAGCACGTGCGCAAGCTGAAGGCGATCCACTACGGCGACCATGCCCTCGAGACCAGTGACGGGTCGGCCATCCGGGTGGGCCGGGCCTATCGGGACAAGGTCGCCTCGCTCATCACCGCCCGGCACTGACTGTCCTGGCGCGGCGGTTGGGCGTGTTTTTTTGGCCGTTGGACGACGGGGCGTTGCCTCGCGGGCGGCGACCCGTGAGGTTCGGCCCGTCTCCGTGGCCGCCCGGCTGCCCGCGTTGTGAAACCAGCCCGAACATTTCTCCTGCTTGCTTGCGGTTGTCTTCTCTCTGCGCTGACCGCCGGCCCGGCCCGGCCGGCGGAGACCGAGGCCGCGGAGGCCGCGCGACACGCGCTGGATTTCTGGGTGGGGGAGTGGGAGGTTTACGACAACTTCTCCCGCCAACTCGACGGACACAACCGCATCGAGAAGGTCCTGCGCGGCGAAGCGATCCTTGAAAATTGGAGCGATGCCAACGGAAGCGAGGGCAAGAGCTGGTTTTATTTCTACCGGCCCGAGAAGCGCTGGAAGCAGGTCTGGGTTACCGATGGCGGCGGCGTGAAGGAAAAGGCGCAGGTCGCGGACGCGCCGGCCGGCAGCGTGCGCTTTCGCGGCGAGATCCTGCTCCGGGACGACCGCCGGCTGCTCGACCAGACGACCCTCACCCCGCTGCCCGGCGGCCACGTGCGGCAGGTCATCGAGCAGTCCCGTGACGGGGGCGCGTCCTGGCAGAAGGTCTACGACGCCGATTACATCCGCCGCCCGCCGCCTCCCTGAAAACCATTGCCCTATGAAAACATCCCTCATCGTCGTGCTCTGCGGAGCACTGTTGGGCCTGGCTTCCAGTGCCCTGGCGCAATCCACCCCGCCGCCCTTGCCGCCGGAATCACACCAGTTTGATTTCTGGATCGGCGAATGGAACGTCACCACGCCCGACGGCAAGCCCGCCGGCCTGAGCAAGATCGAGTCCGTCTCCAGCGGCGCGGCCCTGCTGGAAAACTGGACGGGACTGCCCGTGCCCGCCGGCGGGAACGGCAAGAGCCTCAACGTCTACAACCGCGCGAAGAAGCAGTGGCAGCAATTCTGGGTCGGCAGCGGCGGCGGCGTGCTCGAGCTCGCAGGCGGCCTTGTCAACGGCCGCATGGTGCTCACCGGTGAGCACCGGAATTCCAAGGGACAGATGATCGAGAAGATCACCTGGACGCCCAACGCCGACGGCTCGGTGCGCCAGCACTGGGAGCAGTCGACCGACGGCGGCCAAACCTGGACCGACGCCTTCGACGGTCTTTACCGCAAGAAGGCCTAGCTGCGTCGCACGCTATGCCCGGCGGCTTCCAGCGCGCGCAGGGCTTCCTCGAGCCGTTCGGTCTTCACCAGCACGTAGTCGGTGTCGAACGTGGCGACGGCGAGCAGGCTGATGCCGGCCCGGGCCAGCGGCGCAGTGATTGAGGCCAGGATGCCCACGGCGCCGAAGTCGAGGGGCCCGGCGACTTTTAGCAGCCGCCAGCTGCGCACCGCCTTGATCCCGGCCGGCACCGCGGCGGCAGGGCAGATGATCGACAACTCGTCCGCCGTGCGCGTGACGGAACTAAAAACGGCAGAGCCAGCCCACGCGGGGAGGGGCTCGGCAGGCGGCAGCCGGCAGGCGGCGAATTCGCCGGGCAGGAGTTGGAGGTTCAGTGACATCGTGGCGGTCCCGCGGGAGGCGGGCCCGCCATTCATCAGAACAGTTTGCCGGCCACGACACCGACGGCGGTGATCGGGCCCTGGTCGCCGAGACCGTCGAGGGCGCGGTCGGCCTTCTTCATCGTGGATTGCACGCTCAGGTAGAGGGTGTCGTCCGAGATCAGCTTGCCGAGCGTGCCCTTGCCGCTGTTCAGCTTGTCGGAGACGTCGCGCAGGTTGGCGAGGGAGGTCTTCAGGCTGTTGGCCGTGGCGTCGTCATACAGCAGCACGCCGAGGGTGCCCTTGCCGCTCTTGACGTCGGCGACGATGCCCTTGGTGTCGCCGAGGAAGGTGCGGGCGTCGGCCGCGGCGAGCTTGATCTCGTTGACCGAAGCGACGAGGTCGTCGTGCATCTTCGAGTCGTTGACGAGCTTACCCATCGTGCCCTCGCCGTTTTTGATCTTGGCGGTGATGTCCTGCAGGTTGCTGACGGTCTGTGTGATCTTGGGGCCGTTCTCGGTGACGAGCTTGTCGAGCCGCTGGAAGAGGTTGCCGTTCTCGCCACCGGTGCCCATCGACTTGCCGATGTCGCCGATGACCTGTTCGAGCTTGGAGCCGAGCGTGCCAAGCTGGCTGATGACCTCGCTCATATCGACGGTGGCCTTGGTGCTGATCTCGTCGCCATCCTTGAGCAGGGTGTTGCCGGGCGTGCCGAAGGTGACACCGAGGTAATTGCTCCCGAGCAGGCTGGACTGCTCGACGCTGGCGACCGCATCGGCCGGGATCTTGGTGCCCGGGTCGATGATGAGCAGGGCCTCGACGCGGTGCGGGGCGAGGCGGGTGAGCTGGACGGCGCCGACCTTGACGCCGGCCATGCGCACCTCGTCGCCGGTCTTGAGGCCCTTGAGGTTGGCGAAGCCGGCCACGAGGGTGTAGCCTTGCGACTTGAAGAGGTGGCCGCCGTTGAGCGACTCGAACGTGATCCAGGCAAGCGCCAGGCCCAGGACGAAAAATAGGCCCACGCGGATGGTTTGTGATGTATTATTCATGGCTGTTTTCCAGTTGTTTGAAACGGGGATTCTTGAGGTCGATGACCGGGGTGAGGAAGTTCGCGATGGCGGGATCCTGCGGCGCCTTGAAGTCCGCCGTCGGGCCCATCGCGCGGATCTTGCCGTCCATGATGATGGCGATGCGGTCCGCGATATTGATCGCGAGGTCGCGGTCGTGGGTGACGACGATGCTGGTCACCGCGGTCTGCTCGCGCAGGGTGGCGATGATCTCGCTGAGCGTCGCCGACATCACGGGGTCGAGTTCGGAAGTGGGCTCGTCGTAGAGGAGGAGCTGCGGCTCCATCACGAGGGCACGGGCGATGGCGACGCGCTTCTTCATGCCGCCGGAAAGCTCGGAGGGAAATTTGCGCGCGGCCTTCTCCAGCGAGAGGATGGACAGCGCGTGCATGACCTTGTCGCGGATGCCGGCCTCGTTGCAGAGCCGGTGCTCGCGCGGATAGAGCGCGAGGTTGTCATAGACCGAGAGGGAGTTGAAGAGCGCCCCGGCCTGGAACACGAGGGCCAGGTGCACCTTGTCGCGGGTGGCGGGGTCGGCGGCGTCGAAATCCCCGATGCGCACCTCGCCGCTGGTGGCGGTCTCGAGGCCGGCGATGTGTTTCAGGAGGACGCTCTTGCCGGAGCCGCTGGGGCCCATGATGCAAAAGATCTCGCCGGGCCGCACCTCGAAGCTGATGTCCGACAGCACGGTGGTCCGGCCGTATTGCTTGTTGAGGTGGGAGACGGTGACCCCGAACGTCTTCCCGACGAAGGGCGAGGAGGTGAAGGAGGAAGGGGCGGAGGTCATGTGGCGATGAGGAGGGCCTTGGTGACGAAGTAATCGAGCACCAGGATGAGGATGAGCGAGGTGACGACAGCCTTGGTCACGGAGGCGCCGATCTCGCGCGGGCCGCCGCGGGTGTTGAGGCCGATGTAGCAGCAGACGAGCACGATCACGAAGCCGAACGTCTCGGTCTTGACCAGACCGTCGATGATGTCGCGCGGCTTCATGAAGGCCTTCAGGGCGCTGAAGTAGGACTCGGAGTCGACGGAGATGGAGTGCGTGTATTGGCAGACGAGGGCGCCGCCATACCAGCCGCAGAGGTTCGCGATGACGGCGAGCACCGGGATCATCACGAGCACAGCGGCGAGGCGCGGGAGCACCAGCATGCGCTCGGGCGGGATGTTCATGGTCACGAGGGCGTCGATTTCCTGGTAAACCTTCATCGAGGCCAGCTCGGCGGTGATGGCCGAGCCGACGCGGCCGGCGACGAGGATCGCGACCATGACCGGGCCGAGCTCGCGGGCCATCGTGAGGCCGACGAGCGTGCCGATGAACTGCTTCGCGCCGAAGTTCTCCATGCTGTAGCCGCTCTGCAGCGCCAGCACGCTGCCGATGAAGAAGCTCAGGATGGTGACGATGGGCAGGCTGGTGTAGCCGATGAGGTAGCACTGCTCGAAGAAACGGGCATGCTGGCGCGGGAGTGTCCCGGCGAATTTCAGCGAGCGCCCGAGCAGGAGCAGGGTGCCCCCGATATGGCCGAAGATGGCGTTCAGGTGGTTCATGGCGGCGGGGCGGCGGTAGCCTTGTTAGTTGCTTGCGAGGAAAAATCGAACACGGAGAATTTCCAGCCGGTGCCGCCGCTCCGGCGCCAGGTCAGCGGGCCGAGGTGAAACTCGCGCTCCGTCGGCGATTTTTTCCAGCTGACCAGGCTGAAGAGCAGCGAGCCGCGCACGTCGCCCGGCGCGCGCTGGTCGTGGCGGTAGAGCGCGAAGAGCGGCGAATAGAGCAGGCGGATGGGCTCGTTGGTCGGGAAGAAGACCTCGAACGGGCTCAGCAGCTGGAACTGGCGCTGGCCGGCGCCGTTGTCCCAGGAGCTGAACAGCGGCCAGAGGTGGGTCTTGTGGCCCGGGGCGGCCGCGGGATTGGTGGCGCTGCTCTGCTTGAGGGACCAATAGAGGAACCAGAAAACCTGGTTCTGCTCCTGGATGAGGCCGGACTCCGTCCAGCGCGCGTGGCGGAAAAGCGGCCAGACCAACCAGGTCTTATCGTAACCCTTGATCACCGAATGCGTATAGAGAGGGGCCCAGCGGTTGACGTTGCGCACGTCGCCTTGGCCCTGCACGAGGAACGGCCAGAGGTAGCGCTGCTCGTTGTAGCGCTCGGGCTCCGTGCGGTGTGTGTAGCCGAAGAACGGCCAGACGTAGTTTTCGCTGACCAGGCCCGGGGCGGTCTCGCGCGTGTAGAACGGGAGCACGCCCAGCTTCACGTCGGGTTGCGGGTCGGACAGGTGTTTCACGGATTTGTAGGCGAACGGCCAGAGGTAGAACTGGCTGTCGTAATCGCCGGCGCGGCCCCGGTGGCCGAAGAGCGGCCAGAATTCGAAACCGTGGTTACCCTCGCCGTTGATGAAGCGCAGAAACGGCCACGGCGCATGCGTGACCTGCGCGCCGGCCTGCTCCGTCTGCAGATAGAAAGGGAAAAGCACAAAATGGATGCGGTCGTAACCCAGCCGCGCCTTGATTGTGCCCGCGACGGGGAAGAGGGCATGGTAGGTCGTCGCGGGGTCGCCGGTTTCCTTGGAAAAATAAAACGGCCAGACATCAAAGCCCCGCACCTCCGGCGAGCCGGTCTCAGCGGTCCGGCGGCGGTTGATGAGCTGGAAGAAGCTGAAGGACCGGTAGCCCGGCTCTTTTTCCCAGGTGAAGAGCGGATAGACGAAGGAGCTGCTCTCCTTTTCCCCCGCCTGCACGTGCAGGTAAATGGGCCGGAAACCGTGGATGTCACCCAGCGCGCTGTTCTGGGAGAAAAAAAGCGGACCGACATATTCGGCCGACTCCCGGCTGCCATCCGGCCTTATCTGCCGCACGGCGAACGGCCAGGCATTTTGCTCCTCGGCGCGCAGAGGCATCGCCGCCACAAGGGCAGCGAGGATCAGCCAGACTGAGGGTCGGGAAAACATGCTTGGTGAACTGGGTAAGGCATTGCCTTTGTGCACTGTGATAGCCAGTTAGGTGGCTGGCCCCACAACGGCAGGGGAAGAGCTAAGTCGGTCCCCGTTGTCGTGCAAATGCTATGTTACAACCGCTCCCAGCAGCAAGTGTTCCGCAGTTTGACGTTCAACGGGTTAAACTTCTCCGCCAGGGGCTGGTTTTCACGCGGGGGCGGTCATGCGCATAACCGGCGGACAGGCGCGCGGCATTCCCCTCGCGCTGCCCAAGGGCGATGCGGTCCGGCCGGCCACGGACGCGCTGCGGCAGGCAGTTTTCTCGAGCCTGGCGGCGCGTGTGCCCGGCGCGCAATTCCTCGACCTGTTCGCCGGCAGCGGCGCCTACGGGCTGGAAGCGCTCAGCCGCGGCGCGGACGGCGGGGTGTTCGTCGAACGCGACGCACGCACCGCCGGGTTCATCCACCAGAACCTGGCCGCGGTCTGCAAAAGCTTGGGGCGCGACACCGGCGGCTTGCACGTCATAACGGCCGACGCGACGAGCGTGGACCTGACCGCGGTGCCGGATTTGGTGTTCATCGACCCGCCCTACGAAGTCATCCGCGAGGTCGGGCCGAAGATTTTTGCGCGGCTTGCCGAGCTGCTGAAGGACAAGGCGGATCCGCTCATCGTGTTCGAGATGCCGGGCGAGATCGAACTGTCTCCCGCGGACTGGACCTGCGTGAAGCGGCTGGGCAAGGGTGGCCGCCAGCCGACGGCCTGCATCTTCAAAGCCAGCCGAGCCGGGCCTTGAGCAGTGTCACGGCGGCGACGCACGCCGTCTCCGTGCGCAGCACGCGCGGGCCGAGATGGGCGAACTCGAAGCCGGCGGATCGCAATTGTTCGCGCTCGGCGGCCGACCAGCCGCGCTCGGCCCCGAGGGCCAGGACGGCGGCCGACCGGCCGGCCAGGTTGCAGGCGGAGAGAGCCACGGGGGCCTCATAGTTGTCGAGGGCCAGCCGGGCCGCGTCCGCCGGCAGGCGGGCGAGCGCGTCGGCGAGCGGCCGGCCATGCGTGACCTCGGGCAACCGGGTGCAGAAGGCCTGCTCGGCCCCGGCGATGACGTGGCGCTGCCATTCGCCGGATTGCCAGAGTTTGCTGCGGGCGTAGCTGGCCTCGCCTTTCTCCGTGCGGACAAAATGCAGCGCGGCGACGCCCAGCGAGGTCGCATCGCGCAGGATGTCGCGCGCGGTCTGCGGGCGCGGCAAGCCGATCAACAGGGTAAGCGGGCTGGGCGGGGGCGGGGATTCACCCCACGCAAAGGTGATGAGCAGGAATTCCCTTTCCACCGCGGTTAGCGTGCCGCGGCCGCGCGGGCCGTTGATCAGCCCCGCGGCGAAGGAATCGCCGGCCGCACGGCGCAGCACATCGAGGATATGACCCGCCCGCGGATCAGACCGGGGCAGGGGAAGCTCGACTTCGCGGGAGTGAAACAAGATGATGTTCATAGTGAACCATCCGGGCCAAAAACCACGCTATGGCGCAACCCCTGGGAAGAGGAACCCCAATGTGGCGGCACCAGGCTAAAATATTTTGCGCGCCCTGATTCGATGAGAAGAGTGAGTTCAACCGCTACAATCCCGGGGAATGGAGCCGGCGGCACGGCCAGCATCGGCCGCGTGATCGTGGTCGAGGACCAGCGGCTGGTGGCCGAGTTCTTCACCTACCACTGCCGCGACCTCGGGCTCGAGGTGGTCGAGCGCTGCGGCACCTGCCGGGAGGGGCTCATCGCCATCCGCGCGCACCGGCCGGACCTCGTGCTCATGGACATTTCCCTGCCGGACGGCGACGGGCTCGAGCTGGCCAAGACCATCCTCGACGAGCTGCCCGAGGTGAAGATCCTCGCCATCTCCTCGCACCGCGATCCCTGGACCATGCTGCAAGTGCAGCGCATCGGCCTGCACGGCTTCGTGGACAAGAACGAGCAGCGCCCGGAGGTGCTGACGGAGGCGATCCACGCAGTGCTCGCCGGCCGGGTGTATTACACGCCAATCGTGAACGAATCCAGCGCCAGCATCCGGCGCGATCCCAAGGCGTTCATCCGGGTACTGTCGGATTACGAGACCCGGGTGCTTTCGTTGATCGGCGAATCCAAGACCGACGAGGAAATCGCCACGATCCTGAGTATCAGCCCGGCCACGGTGCAGTCGCGGCGCCGGGACATCATGAGCAAGCTCGACGTGCACACGACGCCGAAGCTGATCCACTACGCCATCGTGAACGGGCTCACGCGGGTGGAGCAACTGGGGCAGAAGAAGCCAACCTGAGGCGCAGCCCGGTGAACCGGGCGGCGAGATCCGTGAGCCGCAGCTGCACGCCGGCCCATTGCCCGAGCGCGGAGTCGGCCTCGATTTTCCGGAGCACCTGCTCGAGTTCGCGCTCGGCGATGAAGGCGCAGCGGCCATAGAGCAGGTGGGCGTAGTGCGCGGTGGCGGTGCCGTCCTCCCGTTCGGCCGCGGCCTGTAGATGGCCGAGCTCGACCTCGAGCTCGGAGAGATAAAGCGCAAGCTCACTGGCGAAGGAGATTTTTTTCTTCGCCGCCAGCAGGCGCAGGTTGGCCAGCCCGTCGGCCGGCGGGCGCGCCGGGGCCGGTGCCGCGGCGGGACCCGCGGGCAGGGCGGCCGCGAGGACCTGGCGCAGCCGCTCCCTGGTCACCGGTTTGCCGAGAAACGCGTTCATGCCGGCGGCGAGGCACTGGTTGCGTTTTTCCGGCGTGCTGAAGGCCGTGGTCGCCATGATGACGGCGGCGGCGGATTTGTTCGGCAGGGCGCGGAGGCCGCGCGCCACCTCGAGCCCGCTCAGGCCGGGCAGGTTGTAGTCGAGGAACACGGCGTCGAAATCCTCGCGCGCGGCCAGCGCGAGCGCCGCGGTGCCGTCGCCGGCATTGTGCACGGTGAAGCCGAGGGCCTCGAGCAGGTCGGTCAGGACGATGCGGTTGTATTCCTGGTCGTCCACGACGAGCGCGGCCCTGGCCCGGGTGGGGACGGGCGCGGCGGTGATGGCGGCGGGCGCGGATGAAACGGCGGACTCGTCGATCGCGAACGGCGCGCTGAAGGAGAAGCACGAGCCCTGGCCCGGCTCGCTTTCTAGCCAGATGCGCCCGCCCATTTTTTCCGCGAGGCCCTTGCACAGCGCCAGGCCGAGGCCGGTGCCGGGCACGCGGCCCTGCTGCGCGGCGGCGCCGCGCTCGAAGCGCGTGAACAGCCGCGCCTGCTCCGCGGGCGAGATGCCGGGCCCCTCGTCCGACACGGCGAAGATCACCTCGGTGGCCGCGGGGCTCATGGTCTTGCACCAGACCGTCACGCACACCTTGCCGCGGCCGGAGAACTTCAGGGCGTTGCTCACAAAGTTGAGCAGGATCTGCCGGACGCGCTTGGGGTCGCCGATCAATTTCGCGGGCACGGCGGGCGAGACGGCGATCTCGACGGGGATGCCGCGCTTCTCGCTGTCGGCGGCGGTCATGGCCGTAATGGAGTCCATCAGTTCGGGCAGGTCGAAGGGCTTCGCCTCGATCTCGACGGCGCCGGCCTGCACCTTGGAGAAGTCGAGGATGTCCTCCAGCAGCGAGGAGAGGTGCGTGGCGCACTGGCGGAGCAGGCTGAATTTGCGCCGGCCCTCCGGGTCGAGCCCGTCGGTCTTGAAGTTGTCGGCGATGCCGATGACGCCGTTCATGGGGTTGCGGATCTCGTGGCTGATGCCCGCGAGGAACTCATCCTTGGCGGCGTTGGCCTTCACCAGTTCGGCGGTGCGCAGGGTGACGAGGGTTGCCAGCTCCTCGTTGCGCGCCCGGATCCGGCGCTCGCGGACCCGGATGACCGCCACCACCACCAAGCCGACGCCGAGGAGATAACCGGCGAGGGCCCAACCCGAACGATACCAGGGCGGCAGGATGTGGAAGGCAAAGACCGAGGGTTCGCTGGTGAGGCCGGCGGCATTGACCGCGCGAACCTCGAAGCGGTAGTCGCCTTCCGAGAGATTGCTGAACTCGAACGAGCGCTGTGCCGTCGGCGCGGACCATTCACCATTGGCCAGCCGCGACTGGAAGACCCAGTCCTTGGTTTTCGTATATTCCCCCGGGAATATCCGGAAGCTGAGCTGGTGGTCCCGAAAGGAGAAGGAAAAGCCGGAGGCGTCGCGGAGTTGTCCGGCGCTCCGCGGATCGAGCCGGATGAACGGGATGGTCGGTTTTTGGACGACGGGAAGAGCTTCGTAGTCCAGCCGCAGGACACCCTCGGTCCCGCCGATCCACAGATGCGGCCGTCCGGCGTCCTCCGAGAATTTCATCGTGCTCACAAAACCGATGGCCGACAGGGTCGGCACATCCAGCTCCCGCCAGGAAACCTGACCGGCATCATTTACGGATAAAACGCCCAGGCCCTGCGGGGAATTTTCGCCGGGCCCCGTCCGCTTGAACGCGAGCAAGAGGTCTTCGCCCCGCTGGGTGGGCGGGGCCACCAGATGAAATGCCGGGACGCCCGTCAGCGGCCTGATACCGGTTCCGTCAGGGCCGGCCTGCAGCACGCGGCCGTCCAGAAAGAGGAGGATGCGCCGGTCATCGCCTTGCACCAGGATCTCGCCGACCAACGGCTGCCCGGTGAGGGGATCGTTCACGGCGTTCAGGTCTCCAGACCCGGGATCGTAGGTAAAGGCCCCCCGGCTGACCGTGCCGAGCCACAGCCGGCCGGTGGAGTCTTCCTGGATGGAATTGCACGCATCCGGCAGTTCCACCAGGCGCGTGCGCACGAAAGTGCCGTCCGCCTGCCGGACTAACTTGGAAAGACCGCGTGATTCAGAGAGATAGTAGGTCAGCGGGGCCGTCCGCGCCGGAGTGGCTAAAAATACCGTGCGGGCGGAGATGGCGAAAACCGAGCGGAGCTCCGTGCCATCGAAAAAATCCATTCCATTCTTCCGGGAAAGCAGCAGGCCGCCCGGAATGACCAGCAAATCTTCATAGAATTTGTCCAGCGGCGGGAGCGGCTGAAAATGCCCACCATGAGCCGGCGTGCGGGCCAACTGGAACGAGCCTTCGATCGTCAGCGCGTAAAGCGGTGAGTCGGCCGATTGGATCAGCTTGGTCGGTTTGCCCCGCAGGCCGTTCAGCGAATTGAACAAGGTTGACTGCCCCCGGCCATCGAAGCTGAAAATGCCGCTGGCCGTCGCGCACCAGAGTTCACCATCGGCATTGGCCTGGATGGAGTAGATTCCCCGCGTCATCAAACCGTCGCCAGTGTCCAGGATGCGGCGTAATTCGCCCGTCGGGCTGACAAGGGCGATGCCGCCGGTGATCGTGCCGACCGCAAAGTGGCCATCGGGCAGGATGGCGACGGACGAAATTATTGAGTCGATGAAGAATTTGTTCAGTTCGTCGCTGGAAATCTGCTGCGGTGGACTGCCCGGCCGGTAGAAACCGTTACCAGTGGCGAGCACCAGGCCCCGCCCATCCCGCCTCAGGCCAAAGAGGCCGGCTTCCGGGAGAGCGGTGGCGGGGATTTCCAATTTGGCGCCCTCTTCCGTCAGCCGATAAAGTCCCGTTTCCCAGTGCTGAAACCAGTATTCGTCGCCCAGTTTGACCGGGAAAAGGCGGGTCTTGCCCGGGAAGAGCTGGACTTGAAAGACGGTCCCATCCCAACGCAGGAGCTTGTCCCGACAGACGAAGTAAACCACCCGCCCAATGGGGAAGCAGCTCCAGACGTCGCCCACCAGCTGATATTCCTGCGGAAGCTGCGCGACCAAGGAATGATATTTGAAAACTCCGAGGGCGTCTTCCGTGAAGTAACCAACCTCGTTGATGGCTCCGGCCCACAGCCGGCCGTCAACGCCAAAGGCCAGGGTGCGCAAGGCATAGGTGTTGCCCATCGAAAAGGACTGCCACGACAACCCGTCAAAGACCTCTAATTTGTCCCCGCCGACAAACAAACGCCCCAGTTTGTCCTGGAGGACCGTCCATTTGGCTTCCCCGCTGCCAAATTCCTTCGATGAGAAATTATTCAAGATCGGCCGTCCGGCTGAATGATCCTGCCAGGCGCCAAACAAGCCGGCGCTTGTCAGCGCGAGCGACACGGCCAAGGCGATAGCCGTAAACCTGTTGGGAAGCGTGGTCACTGGCAGGTCAAATAATAGGCTAATGCCCGAGCGCGCAGCAATTTTCTCATCAACCTACCTTTAGGTGAAGCAATTGTGGCAGCCGGGAGTCCGGTAGCCCGTAATACAGGCTGTTTTCAAAATCGGTTCTTCGCGGGACTTCTGCGACACTGCAGCCGATGAACTCAATCAAATCGCTCTCCGGGCTCACCTCGAGCCTCTTTCTAACGGCCGGCCTCACCCGCCTCGCGGAAAAACTGGATCCCATGCTGCAGAACAACCAGGCCGCGCTCACGATCTCGCACGATGCGGTCGGCTGTGAATTCACTGAGTTGCCCTGCCAGTTCACGCCCGAAGCCGGTCAATAGGCTGGCTTTGGCGCCATGCTTAATCTGGCGGCATTCCGCTACCGGAACGTGCTGGCCTCCGCGGGTGGTCCGATTGAACGATTGGAGATCGCGGACGTCACGGTGCTGGGTGAGCGGCGGTTTCTGGCCAACGCCTACCTGCGGCCCGGCTTGGTTCCCCCGCGGGAAGATCGCAGCCTCTACAGCCAGGCCAACGGCAGCGGCACGGCGGCCTCGCCCATGGTGGCGAGGTTCATGGCGGTCTCGGAGGCGATGGAGCGCTGGGCGCAGGCCCAGTTGCACGCCGGCCCCGAACGGTCCAAATACGGTTTTGACGTCGATCCCTCAAGCAATGGCCTGGCGGCCTTCCCGGGACTTTGGCGCCGGCAGGCCCGGTCGGGGGCGATGCTGGAGGCAGCCGAGCGGTTCAATCTGCTGAATTGGTGGGAAGGCCGCCTGTCCGCCCTGGAATCTGAGACGCGCTGGCCCGGGGTGCGGGCGGCGATCATCTGCTCGGAGGCGCCGGGCATCACGGTTATCCTGTTTAGACGGACGGAGGCCGGGTTTGTCGCCTACGGCCACGCCGCCGCGATGGACTTCGACAGTGCCTGCCGGAAGGCCGCCTCGGAGATGGAGCGTCACGCGCTGGTCGTGACCAAGTTTGCCCTCAGCCACGCGGGCAAGATCCGCGACCAGCTGCCCGCCAGCGCGCATCCCCTCGAGCGCCGCAGCCTGTTTTTCGCCCTGGAGGAGGGGCACGAATTGTTTCTCGAACGGCTGCGTTCACCGGCGCGGGCCGAGGCGAAACTCCAGCTGGTTTACGACGGCCCCGTGCCCGGCCCGTGGACCCGCTATGCGGACGTCTGGCGCGTGGTTTATGCCCCGCCGAGCCGGCGCTTCCTCGGGATGGAAGAAAACTACTTCATGCTCTGAGGCCGGTCAAAAAAGGCTCAAAAAGCCGCGGGCACTTTGCCGCATGACTGGCTGGTCGAGCCACCGCCACTCGGGGTGCGAATCGGGAGTAAAATGCCGTCCTTCGCCAGACCGAGAGACCGCAGCCTTCGTTCTCGCTGCGCTCGGCGAAGGCTGGAGCGGCTAGTCGGAATCGAACCGACGACACCTGCTTGGAAGGCAGAGGTTTTACCATTAAACTATAGCCGCATTTTCACTCGGGGGCAGAGTGTCCCCCGAGAGCGGCCGTTCAAGCTTTTGTTGGATCGCGGCGTCACCGGAGTCCGCTAAAAGGGATTGCCGGCGCTGGGGGAATACACATATTGGGCCGCAATATGGCGAATCCAGCGGCAGGAAAAGCACAGTCCAGTGTCAAAGCGGCGCAAGCGATGGCCAAACAGAAGGCCCTCGAGAAAAAGGCCAAGAGCTACAAGCTCGACCTCAGCGAGCTTTCACTTTTCACCAGCCAGCTTGCCTCCTTGTTGCAAGCCGGTCTGCCGCTCGTCTCCTGCCTTGAGGCCCTGCAGGATCAAACGGAGGATCAGGTTTTTCGCATCGTCATCCGCGATGTGCGCAACGACATTTCCACCGGCACGTCCTTTTCGGCGGCCGTCAAGCGGTTCCCCCGGTCCTTCCCGAATCTCTTCATCTCCATGGTCGAGGCGGGTGAGGCCTCCGGTGGTCTCGCCGAAATTCTCGGCAAAGTTGCCGGCTACTTCGAATCCACGGTCAAGTTGACCAAGAAGGTGAAGTCCGCCATGACCTACCCGGTTGCGGTCATCGGTCTGGCAACCGCGCTGGTCAACGTGCTGCTGATTTTCGTCATCCCGGTGTTCGCCGCCATGTTCAAGGACTTCGGCGCCAAGCTGCCCAAGCCCACCCAGATGCTAATCGACCTGAGCGATTTCATGAAGGCCTACTGGTGGGCCATCGCGCTCACCGGTTACGGCATCTACTACTTCACTTCGAAATACATCGCGACGCCCAAAGGCCGCCGCCAGAAAGACCTGTTTCTGGTCAGGGCGCCCATCTTCGGCAACCTCGTCCACAAGATCGCGCTCTCCCGCTTCTGCCGCACCTATGCCACGCTCATGCGCTCGGGCGTGCCCATCCTCCGCACCCTTGAGATCGTCGCCTCCGCCAGCGGCATGTGCCAGGTCGAGGACGCCTGCGCTGAGATCGCCAAGAACGTCAGCCAAGGTGGCCAGGTCTCCGACGTCATGGCCATCAATCCCTTTTTCCCGCCCATGATGAAGCATATGGTGAAGGCCGGTGAAACCACGGGCAACGTGGACGGCATGATGAACAAGATCGCCGACTTCTACGACACCGAGAGCGACGCCATGGTCGGCGCGCTCACCTCGCTGATCGAGCCGCTGCTCATCGTGTTCCTCGGCGTGGTGGTCGGCGGCATCGTCATGGCCATGTTCCTGCCGATCTTCCAGCTCGGCGCGGTGGCCGGCGGCCTCCAGTAAGCCAAGCCGCACCCGGGTTGCCCTAAAGCGACTTGCGTGCCCGCGGCGGCGCGGGCCAAAATCACCTGTCCTTTTTTCATGCCCTCCATCCTCATCGTCGACGACCTCATCTCGATTCACGAGATGCTGGAGGCCGTCATCCAGCCGACCGGTTACAAGACCGCATTTGCCACCGATGGGGAGAAGGCGCTCGTCCGCTACAAGGCCGAGAAGTTCGACCTCGTGCTGGCCGACATCGACATGAAACCGATGGACGGCATCACCCTCCTCAAGCAGCTCAAGCTCTTCGATCCCATGGCCGTCATCATCATCATGACCGCCTACGCCAGCACCGAGAGCGCGATCTCGGCCCTGAAGTTCGGGGCGTTCGACTACCTGCAGAAGCCCTTCAAGGTCGACGAGCTCATGCAGGCCCTGAAGCGCGGCATGGAGTTCAGGCGCACGGTGGCCGAGCGCGAGGCCACCGGCGCCTCGCCCTCCGCCCGGGCCGGCGACTTTGAGGCGCGCTTCGTCGGCGTGAGCGCGAAGATCAACCGGCTCATCGCCCAGCTTAAGAAGCTCGCCCATGCCCACACGCCGATCCTCATCTCCGGCGAGCTGGGCAGCGGCCACGAGATCGCGGCCGAGTTGCTCCACGCGGCGGGCACCCCCGCGGGCAGTCCGTTGGTCCCAATCGACTGCCGACTGAGCTCGATGGACAGCCTCCGCGCCGGGTTGCTCGGCCAGAACGGTTCCGGCGGCACCTGGGTGCAGCAGGCCAAGGGGGGCACGCTGTTCCTGCTCCACCTGCAGAGCCTGCAGAAGGAGGCACAGGCCGAGCTCGTGTCCGTCCTGCGCAACAACGCCCACAACTTCCGCCTCATCTGCGCCACCGAGGAGGACCTCGAGAAACTTTCCGAGGAGGGTGGCTTCAACGAGGAGCTCTTTTACCGCGTCGCCTCCCTGCCGGTGCAGCTGCCGTCGCTGCGCGAGCGGTTGGAGGACATTCCCCTGCTGCTCAAGGACGTCGCGGCTCGCACCGCGAACGCGCAGTTCGACGCCAAGCAGGTCGAGTTCACCAGCGATGCCCTCGCCACGCTCAGCGCCTATCGCTGGCCGGGCAACCTCGCGGAGTTCACCCAGGTGGTTTCCCAGGTCGTCACCACCACCGAGTCCCGCATCATCACCTCGGAGCAGCTGCCGTTGCGCATCCACGAGCTGAATGACTGGCCCGCGCTGGCCGACTATCTCGCCGGGCAGGAAAAGCAGTATATCGCACGCGTGCTGCACGCCTGCCAGGGCGACAAGGCCCACGCCGCCAAGACCCTCGGCCTCGACGTCAGCCGCCTGGGTTGAGCTTTTCCGGGTAGGGGTAAGCCGCCGGTTTTCGACGGCGGATGTCATCAGCGGCGCGTAAAGGATAACGCGCCCTGCCGATGCGGCGCACCGCACCGGGTGGCGGATCGGAAAATTCCGGCGGATCTCCTCGACCGACGGGTCGGTGTCGAGCTTCTGCCCCAGCCAGCCCGTCGCGCGCGCCATATTTCGCTTTCCCGCTTGCTCCGCCAGAGGGGCACCGCAAGCCTCACCGAAATCTACGCGCATGCCCAAACGCACCGACCTTGAGTCCATCCTGATCATCGGCGCCGGCCCCATTATCATCGGCCAGGCGTGTGAATTCGATTATTCCGGCACCCAGGCATGCAAGGCCCTCAAGGAGGAGGGCTACAAGGTCATCCTCGTGAACTCCAACCCGGCGACGATCATGACCGACCCGGAGTTCGCCGACGTCACCTACATCGAGCCGCTCACGGTCGACATCCTCGAAAAGATCATCGCCAAGGAGCGTCCGTCCGCGCTGCTGCCGACGCTGGGTGGCCAGACCGCCCTCAACCTCTCGATGGAGCTCCACAAGGCCGGCATCCTCGAGAAATACGGCGTCGAGATGATCGGCGCCAAGCCCGACGCCATCAAGAAGGGCGAGGACCGCGAGCTTTTCAAACAGTGCATGCTTAGGATCGGCCTCGACGTCGCGAAGTCGATGACCGTCCACACGCTCGATGACGCCCGCAAGGCCGCCGACTACATCGGCACCATGCCGCTCATTATCCGCCCGAGCTTCACGCTCGGCGGCTCCGGCGGCGGCATCGCCTACAACCGCGAGGAGTTCGAACAGATCGTCCACGGCGGCCTCGAGATCTCGCCCGTGCACGAAGTGCTCGTCGAGGAGTGCCTGCTCGGCTGGAAAGAATACGAGATGGAGGTCATGCGCGACCACAAGGACCAGTGCGTCGTCATCTGCTCCATCGAGAACTTCGACCCGATGGGCGTGCACACCGGCGACTCCATCACGGTCGCGCCGGCGATGACGCTCACCGACAAGGAATTTCAGGTGATGCGCGATGCCTCCTTCGCCGTCATCCGCGAGATCGGCGTCGCGACCGGCGGCTCGAACATCCAGTTCTCCATCGACCCGGCGACCGGCCGGCAGGTCGTCATCGAGATGAACCCGCGCGTCTCGCGCTCCTCGGCGCTTGCGTCGAAGGCCACGGGCTTCCCCATCGCCAAGATCGCGGCCAAGCTCGCCATCGGCTACACGCTCGACGAGCTGCGCAACGACATTACGCGCCTCACGCCCGCCAGCTTCGAGCCGACGATCGACTACGTCGTCACGAAGATCCCGCGCTTCACCTTCGAGAAATTCCCCGGCGCCAACACCACGCTCACCTCCGCCATGAAGTCGGTCGGCGAGGCCATGGCCATCGGCCGCACCTTCAAGGAATCCTTCCAGAAATGCCTGCGCTCGCTCGAGACCGGAGCCCGCGGCTTCGGCGGCGGCGGCAAATACGGCGGCGATGAGGTCTATACCGACGAGATCATCCGCCAGAAGCTCGGCACGCCCAACGCCGAGCGCGTGTATTATCTCCGCCACGCCTTCCGCGCCGGCTACACCGTGGACCAGAT
Source organism: Lacunisphaera sp. (assembly GCA_029945445.1). GTDB lineage: Bacteria > Verrucomicrobiota > Verrucomicrobiia > Opitutales > Opitutaceae > Lacunisphaera. The sequence continues at coordinate 510,228 of JAQSCO010000057.1, forward strand.
CTTCGACCTGACGAAGATCGACCCGTGGTTCCTGCACCAGCTCCGCGAGATTTTCGAGATGGAGGAGGCGCTGCGGCTGCAGACGCTCGCCACGCTCGACGTCAACACCCTGCGCCGGGCGAAGCAGTTCGGTTTCTCCGACGCGCAGCTCGCGCACATCCTCAAGACCGACTTCGACTTGATGCGGGCGCACCGGAAGCAGGCCGGCGTCAACACGACCTACCGGTTGGTGGACACCTGCGCCGCGGAGTTCGAGGCGTTCACGCCTTACTATTATTCGAGCTACGGCGACGAGAACGAGATCATCCCGTCCGCGAAGAAGAAGATCATGATCATCGGCGGCGGCCCGAACCGCATCGGCCAGGGCATCGAGTTCGACTACTGCTGCGTGCACGCGTCGTTCGCGCTGCGCGAGATCGGCTTCGAGACCGTGATGATCAACTCGAACCCCGAGACCGTCTCGACCGACTACGACACGAGCGACCGGCTCTACTTCGAACCGCTCACGCTGGAGGACGTGCTCGAGGTCTACGAGCAGGAGAAGTGTTCCGGTGCCATCGTGCAGTTCGGCGGCCAGACGCCACTCAACCTCGCCGCCGCGCTCAAGGCCCGTGGCGTGAATGTCATCGGCACGACGCCGGAGAGCATCGACCTCGCCGAGGACCGCAAGCTCTTCGCCGGCATCCTCGACCAGATCGGGCTCAAGCAGCCGCCGAACCGCACGGCACTGAACGAGACCGACGCACTGATCTTCGCCACCGAGATCGGTTATCCCGTGCTGCTCCGCCCGTCGTTCGTGCTCGGCGGCCGCGGCATGTTCATCGTCTACAGCGAGGAGGAGTTCAAGGCCGTGATCCGTCAGGCCTTCGAGGTCATGCCGGGCAAGCCCGTGCTGATCGACAAGTTTCTCGAGGACGCCATCGAACTCGACGTGGACTGCCTCTGCGACGGTGAGACCGCGATCATCGGCGGCATGCTCGAGCACATCGAGTTCGCCGGCGTGCACTCGGGCGACGCCGCGATGGTGATGCCGCCGCACACGCTTTCGCCGGAGATGATCCAGACCGTGCGTCTCGCCACCTACGCGCTGGCCAAGGCGATCAAGGTCGTCGGCCTCATGAACGTGCAGTTCGCCATCAAGGACAACCAGCTCTACGTGCTCGAGGTGAACCCACGCGCGTCGCGCACCGTGCCGTTCGTGGCCAAGGCCATCGGCGTGCCGCTGGCGAAGCTCGCTGCGAAGGTGATGGCCGGCAAGAAACTTGCCGAGCTCGGCCTGACCCGCGAGGTGAAGCCGAAGCACTGGTGCGTGAAGGAGGCCGTGTTCCCCTTCAACCGCTTCCCTGGGGCGGCCATCATGCTCGGGCCGGAGATGCGCTCGACGGGCGAGGTCATGGGCCTCGACGACGACCTCGGCATCGCCTTTGCGAAGACCCAGATGGCGGCCAAGCCCGGCCTGCCGCTCAGCGGCACCCTGTTCATCAGCGTGAAGGATTCCGACAAGCCCGGGGCCGTCGCCCTCGCGCGCGGCTTCGCGGAACTCGGTTTCTCGCTCGTCGCCACGGCCAACACGGCGAAGCTCCTGCAGGACCACGGCCTCAAGGTGCAGTTCGTGAACAAGCTGCTCGAGGGCCGGCCCAATTGCGTGGATATGATCAAGAACGGCGAGATCAACATGGTGCTGAACACGCCGAAGGGCATGATCCCGCGCCACGACGAGAACGCCATCCGCACGGCCGCCGTCGGCAATTCGGTCTGCATCATGACCTCGCTCACCGGCGCGCATGCCGCGCTCGACGGCATCCGCGCCCTGAAGAACAAGCTCGTGGACGTCCGCCCGCTGCAGCAATACAAGGACAGCGTCGTGCCGATGTGACACTCCGGCCGTGAAAACGCCCGCCACACTTGTCGCCTTGCTGCACGGTCCCGACCAACCGGGGCTGGTGGCGAAGACCGCCGGGTGGATCTATGCGCGGCAGGGCAACATCCTCCACGCGGACCAGCACCGCGACATGGAGGCCGGGGAATTTTTCCAGCGCATCGAATGGGTTCCCGCCGGTGGTGACGCGCTGGCGGAGATCGCCGAACTCAAGACCTTCGCGGCGTCGCTCGGCATGGCGGCGCGCGTGGCACACTCGGGCCACCGCGCGCAGGGCGCGATCTTGGTCTCGCGCGAGGACCATTGCTTCCACGACCTCGCGCTGCGCGGCCGGGCGGGGGAGTTCGCGGGAGATTTCACGTGCGTGATTTCCAATCATCCCGATCTCACGGAGACCGCGCGGCACTACGGGTTGGCGTTTCACCACGTGCCGGTCACTGCGGCGACGAAGGCCGCCGCCGAGGCGAAGCAGCTGGAAATCCTGCGCGCGGCCGGCGTGGAGTTCGTCGTGCTCGCGCGCTACATGCAGGTGCTCTCGCCGGAGTTTCTTCAGAATCTTGGCGCGCCCGTCATCAACATCCATCATTCGTTCCTGCCGGCCTTCGCGGGCGGCAAGCCCTACCATCAGGCGCACGAGCGCGGCGTGAAGCTCATCGGCGCCACGGCGCATTACGCCACGGCGGTGCTGGACGACGGCCCGATCATCCAGCAGGACGTCGTCCGCGTGACGCACCGGCACGGCGTCGATGACCTCGTCCGCAAGGGCCGCGACCTCGAGAAATCGGTGCTGGCCCAGGCGGTGCGGTGGCATCTCGAAAACCGCATCCTCGTCTACGGCAACAAGACCGTGGTCTTCGATTGAGGGGGCCGCCTTTAGCCTTGAGGCGCAGAGGGGCATTTGTTCTCTTCCACGGTTCATGAGCCAACCCATCCCCACCAATCTTGGTCCCCACGGCGAGAAGCCGGCCGATGCCGTCGTCGTCGTGGAGCCCGGTTTTGAGGTCATCGCCCAGGAGTTCTGGGACCGCAACCGCAACTTCATCTTCATGGTGATCGCCGCCGCGCTGCTGGTGATCGCCGGCCGCGAGGGCTGGTCGTATTTCGCCGCCAGCCGCGAGGCCGACCTCCAGGCCGACTACGCCAAGGTCGCCGACAGTCCCGACCGGCTCGCCACGTTTGCCGATGCCCACAACGGCCACGCCCTGGCCGGGGTCGCCTACCTGCGGGTGGCCGACAGCAAGTTTTCCGCCGGCGAATTCAAGTCCGCCGCCACGTATTACACGAAGGCCGCGGGCAGCCTGCAGAACGAGGCGCTGCTCGGTCGCGCCAAGCTCGGCGCGGCCTTCAGCCAGTTCAGCAGCGGTGACCAGGCGGGCGGCGAGGCCGCCCTCAAGGCGTTGAGCGCCGACCCCGCGGTGTTCAAGTCCACCCGCGCCGAGGCCGCCTACCATCTCGCTTCGCTCGCCGCCGCGGCGGGCAAGGCCGACGAAGTCCGGAAGCTCGCGGAGCAGGTCAGCCTGATTGAGGCCAATGGCCCGTGGGCGCAGCGCGCCACGATCCTGGTGGCCAGCCTGCCGGCGACCGGTGCCCCCGCGACCGTGCCGGCCACGGCGAAGCCGTCCGTCGGCATCAGCTTCAAGCCGACCGGCAAGTAAGCAGAGCAATTCTTCCCAAACGAAAAGCCCGTCAATCCGGCGGGCTTTTTTGTTTTCCAAAATAGATCCTGTTCAAGCGGCCGGTCGCGGCTTCCGCCGCCGGCTCAGCACCCCGGCGAGCGCGACCACGCCGAGGATCGCGGCATAGGTCGAGGGCTCGGGGATGGCCGTGGCGGTGTAGGAAAAATTGTCCAAGGCCAGGGAATAGAAGGCCGTGCCGGAAGTGGCGGTATTGTCCCAGCGGAGGGTCACCTGGCCGGATTGATTGTTCAGCGCGGTGAGTTGACCGCTGGTCAAAGTGATCGTCGTAACCGTCAAAGGATTTTGCGCGGTGTCGTTGGTGTAGGAAACGGAAGCCAGCTGGGTGAATGTCCCGCTGGCGCCAAGCTGGTATTGCAGCTGGAACGTGCCCGCGGTGCCGATGCTGTTCGGCGTGAACAGTTGGAAGCTCAGGCTCGTGAGATTATATCCGGCGGTGTGGGCCAGGCTGAAGGTGACCGAGCCATCCCGGCTGGCGGCATTGCCGGCCCGCCAGCCGAGGGCGCGATCCGTGCCGGTGGAGAGGGACGAGGTCCACGTTTGGGAGGCCCCGGGCAAATTGCGAAAATAGTTGGTGGCTCCCGCCGTGGCATTATTGGCGATGGGTGCGGTCGCCCAGGTGAAGGTCGTGCCATTGCCGGTCGCCGTGGACGAGGTCCACACGCCCCAGCCGGCGGGCAGGGCCGTGCCGAGGGCGTCAAAGTTCTCCGTGTAGCTGGAAACAATCGAAACCTGCGCGTGCACCGCACCGCCGAATGCCGGAAGGGCAATTATCAACAGACCAAGCCGTAGTGTCCTCATAGATTGGCCCTGTTGTTGGCGTAACCATTGGAGGAAAATCGGCGCCTTGCCGATATCTTTTTTGTCCGCGTCAGCGTGGAGCGTGATTTGCGATCACGGGGGGACGGCGGGAAAATGGTCGGGGCGATAGGATTCGAACCTACGACCTCCTGGTCCCAAACCAGGCGCTCTACCAGGCTAAGCTACACCCCGTGACAGGTGGTGATGGGACGGGTATGGCCGGGTCCTGTCAATGGTTGGCTTGTCGCATCAGGCGTTTCCAACTGGCCGTGAGAGGCTTCCGTCCGGTCCCGGGGGTTAAAAGTGGCAATAATTGCTTCTTGCCTCACCGAAGGGCCCAGCCCTATATACGCACCCTCAATCTCTTAACACACATGGATACTCTTTCTCGCGACAGTAATGGTTCCGGCAGCATCTTGCCTCTCGTTGGCGTGATCGCCGGCGGTCTCGCCCTGGTCCTCTCGATCACGGCCCTCTTCAAACTTTCCACGCTCCAAAAGACCGTGGCTGCGCACGACGCGGAGATCCCGAAGATCGCCACGCTCGAAAGCGAAGTGCGGGCGACCGCTTCCAAGGCCGACGCGGACGTCAAGTCCCTGCGCACCGGCATCCAGAGCACCTTCGATCAGGTCGGCGCCGAAATCGGCACGATCAACGCGAAGCTCGCCAAGATCGAGGAGGCCCAGAAGGCCCGCGCCGCGGCTCCCGCCGGCAAGGGTGGCGGCGGCGCCGTGACCGGCACCGTCGACGCCAACGGCAACTATTCCGTCGCCCCCGGTGACACGATTTCGAAGATCGCGAAGAAGTTCGCCACGAAGGTCGACACGATCGAAGCCGAGAACCCCGGCCTCGATCCCGCCAAGCTGAAGGTCGGCCAGAAGATCAAGATCCCGAAGAAGTAATCCTCCGAAAAAAAATCCCCAATGCCTCCAAGACCCCGGGTCGCGGAGGCATTTTTATTTCCCCGATGCCCGACCAACCGCCCCCGCCGCAGCGCTGGAAAAAACTGGGCACGCGCCGCGTCGCGCACACGCGTATCTTCGACGTGCAGAGCGTGGACTTCCAGCACCCGCAGCGCCCCCGGCCGCAGGATTTCTTTGTCATCAACGCGCCGGACTGGGTGAACGTCATCGCGCTCACGCCCGAGCGGCACCTCGTGCTCGTGCGGCAGTTTCGCTACGGCACGAATGATTTCTCGGTGGAGATCCCCGGCGGCGTGATGGACGCCGGCGAGGACGCGATCACGGCCGGCCGGCGCGAATTGCGGGAAGAGACCGGCTACGCGGGCCCCCGGGCGCGGCTGCTCGGCACCGTGCACCCGAACCCCGCCATGCAGAGCAACCGCTGTCACTTGGTGCTGCTGGAGGACGCGCAGCGGTCAGCGAAGCCGGACTGGGACCCCGACGAGGAATTCGAGATCATGACGCGGCCGGTGGACGAGGTCTACGCCATGGCCTACCGCGGCGAGATCACCCACGCCATGGTGCTGGACGCCCTGCTGCTGTTCACGCCGGTGTGGGCTGAACTGAGGAAGTCCGCCGTTTGACTTTGGTCCGGCCCGGAGTTCACTCCCCGCACCTCATGGAAACCCTGGTTTCGGCCTCCACCTTTGCCAACTCGCCCGAAGCGCTTGGCGCCGGCGAGGCCGGCCGGTTGCCGGCCCCGCTGGAGCACGAGGTCCGCGCCATCTACCGGCGCAGCCCGTTCTATGGACAGCGCTTCCCGCTGCACCCGGACCCCCTGCAGTGGTCGTGCTACCGGGAGATCCCGGTGCTGACGAAGCAGGAAATCCTCGACCGTGGGCACACGGCGTTTTTCGCGGACTACGCGGAGATCGAGCGCGGGTTCGCCGCGAAGAAATACGAATATGAGCACACCTCCGGGTCCACGGCCCGGCCGATGACCGTGGTGATGGAGGAGGGCTGGTGGAACGCACAGCTGCGCCGCGCCTACCTCGCGCATCCGCAGCTCGCGCAGTATGTCGACCGGCCTTACCGCAAGGCCGTGCTCGCGCCCATCGGCTGTTCGAGCAACCTGTGTCCCTACGAGGATCATCCGTTCCCGAACCGCTATTTCGACGGCACGGTCTACCTGAACCTCTCGAGCGACCCGTTCGCCTTTCCCGAGGCGGAGTGGGACCGCATCGCGCTGGAGTTGCAGGCGCTCAAGCCCGAGGTCATCGAGGGCGAGCCCATCTATCTTTCGCTGCTGGCGCGCGCGCTCCAGAAACGCCGCGTGAGCGTGCCGACCGTGCGCACTGTCATCCTGACCTACGGCAAGGCCAGCCGGCAGCACAGTGCGCGCCTCGCGGAAACTTTTCCCGGCGCCGTGCAAGTGGACCTCTACGGCTCGACCGAGGCCGGCTACATTTTCGTTGGCGACGCGTTCCAGGACAACCTGCGCGCGATTGACGGCAACGCGTTCGTCGAGCTCGTGCCGTGGCCTGCGACAGGCTCAGGCCGGGGCGCGCTGCGCGATGTCTTCCAGATCAACGTGACGACGCGCGACCGCGAGGCGATGCCGCTGCTGCGCTATTTTACGGGCGACATCGTGCGCCGCACGTCCACGGGTTATCGGATCCTCGGCCGCGAGCGGGATGTGTTTTTCAGTGCCGACGGCCGGGTGGTGTCGGCGTTCGAGATTGATGCGGCGCTGCCGGATAATTTCGCGTGCTGGCACTGGAGCCTCGTGCAGGGCTCGGACAACCGCTGGGACTTCCAGTATGTGGCGGACGAGACCGCGCCGAAGGGGATGGAGCACGCGCTCGCCGCGGCGCTGGGCGAGGGCGTGCGCGTGAACTTATTCCGCCGGAAATTCATCCAGCCGGCCACGAGCGGCAAATTCTCGCTGCTCAAGCCGCTCGCGCGCTGACGCCTTCAGCGGCGGAGATCGTTGCCGGTCAGCCGTCGCCCGGGCTTCTCGGATGTTTTAGGCACCCTAATTAATCGGTGTGCCGGGCCGGCGCATCCTTTACATTACTTGGCCGGGTTGGTTTATCTTGGGTGTCTGTTGGCACCCCGGCCGCCCGACACCTTTCCCAAGCTATCCACGCGATGAATCTTCTCGGTTCGCTCTTCCAGTCGTCCATTGGAAAAAAACTCCTGATGGCCTTCACCGGACTCGTGCTGTTCGGCTTTGTGACCGGCCACCTGATCGGCAACCTGCAGATTTTTCTCCCGCCTGAGAAAATCAACGCCTATGGTCACATGCTCGAGTCGCTCGGCGCGGTGCTTTGGCTCATCCGCCTTTTCCTGTTCGCCTGCCTGGTCATCCACCTCTGGCTCGCCATCCAGCTCACGCTCGAGAATCGCGCGGCGCGCCCCGTGGCCTACGGCGTTGAACATACCAATCGCGCCACGCTGGCCTCGCGGCTTATGGCCCGCTCCGGCCTCGTGGTGCTGGCCTTCCTGCTCTTTCATCTGGCCCAGTTCACCGTGCGCATCGGCCATCCCGAGTGGAGCGAGCACACCTACCAGCTCGCCAATGGTCCCGCCGTCCGCGACGTCTACAACATGGTCGTCCACGGCTTTTCGAGCGTCAGCGTCTCGGTCTTCTACATTATCGCCGTCGGTCTGCTCAGCTACCACCTCAGCCACGGCGTCGTAAGCCTGCTGCAGTCGCTCGGCCTCAAGAACGAGCGATGGACGCGCGGCCTCGAGGGCTTCGCCGTCGCCTACTGCTGGGGCTACTTCCTGCTTAACGCCGCCATCCCGCTCGCCGTGCTCGGCGGGTTCGTGCAGCTCCACTCCTGACCCTTTCCCGCCATGGCCAAACTTGAATCCAAGACCCCCGCCGGTCCGCTCGCCGACAAATGGCAGCGGCACAAGACGGAGATCAAGCTCGTCAACCCCGCCAACAAGCGGAAATACGAGATCATCGTCGTCGGCGCCGGCCTCGCGGGCTCCTCGGCCGCCGCGACCCTGGCCGAGCTCGGCTACCGCGTGAAGAACTTCGTCTTCCACGACAGCCCGCGCCGCGCCCATTCGATCGCCGCGCAGGGCGGCATCAACGCCGCCAAGAACTACCAGAACGACGGTGACTCCGTCCACCGGCTCTTCTACGACACGCTCAAGGGCGGCGACTATCGCGCCCGCGAGGCCAACGTCCACCGCCTCGCCGAGGTCTCGGTCAACATCATCGACCAGTGCGCCGCGCAGGGCGTGCCCTTCGCCCGCGAATACGGCGGCCTGCTCGCCAACCGCTCCTTCGGCGGCGCGCAGGTCTCGCGCACTTTCTACGCCCGCGGCCAGACCGGCCAGCAGCTCCTGCTCGGCGCCTACTCCGCGCTGTCGCGCATGGTGGGGCAGGGCGGGGTCGAGCTGCACACCAACTCCGAGATGCTCGACCTTGTCGTCGTGGACGGCCACGCGAAGGGCATCATCGTCCGCGACCTGATCACGGGCGCCATCACCCGCCACAGCGCCGACGCCGTCGTGCTCGCCACCGGCGGTTACGGCAACGTCTTCAACCTTTCCACCTACGCCCGCCAGTCGAACGCCACCGCCATCTGGCGCGCCTACAAGCGCGGCGCCTGCCTCGCGAACCCCTGCTACACCCAGATCCACCCGACCTGCATCCCGGTGAGCGGCGACTACCAGTCCAAGCTCACGCTGATGTCCGAGTCGCTGCGCAATGACGGCCGCATCTGGGTGCCGAAGAAGAAGGAAGATGCGAAGAAGAATCCCGCCGACATTGCCGAGGCCGACCGCGATTACTACCTCGAGCGCATCTACCCGAGCTTCGGCAACCTTGCCCCGCGCGACGTTTCCTCCCGCGCCGCCATGCGCATGTGCGAGGAGGGCCGCGGCGTCGGCGAGACCGGCCTCGGCGTCTACCTCGATTTCTCCGACGCCATCAAGCGCCTTGGCGAACCCGCCGTGCGCGAGCGCTACGGCAATCTCTTCGACATCTACCACGAGATCACCGCCGAGAACGCCTACCAGACGCCGATGCGCATCTTCCCGGCGGTGCACTACACGATGGGCGGCCTCTGGGTGGACTACAACCTGATGTCCAACATCCCGGGCCTCTTCGTGCTCGGCGAGGCGAATTTCTCCGACCATGGCGCCAACCGCCTTGGCGCCTCCGCGCTGATGCAGGGCCTGGCCGACGGCTACTTCGTCATTCCCTACACGATCGGCGACTACCTCGCCGGCCAGAAGCCGGGCGCGAAGACCCTGACTGATCGCGCCGAATTCACGCAGGCCGAGCAGAACGTCACGGCGATGACGCAGCGTTTCCTCTCCAACAAGGGCAAGCAGCCCGTCAGCCATTACCACAAGCGCCTCGGCAAGATCATGTGGGAGCACTGCGGCATGGCGCGCACCAGGGCCGGCCTCGAGGCCGCGCTCCAGAAGATCCCCGCGCTGCGCGCGGAGTTCTGGGCGGACGTTCTCGTCCCCGGTTCGGCCGATACGCTCAACCAGTCGCTCGAGCAGGCCGGCCGCGTGGCCGATTTCATCGAGCTCGGCGAGCTGCTCTGCCGCGACGCGCTCACCCGCGAGGAAAGCTGCGGCGGCCACTTCCGCGAGGAATACCAGCACCCCGACGGCGAGTGCAAACGCGACGATGAGAAATTCGGCCACGTTGCCGCCTGGGAATACCAAGGCGAGGGCCAGACCCCGCTGCGCAACACCGAGCCCCTTAACTACGAATTCACCAAGATGAGCGTTCGCTCCTACAAATAATCGCGAGGTCCCCCATCATGGTCGCTGAAAAACCTTCCAAGAAACTTTTCTCCGTCACGCTCCGCGTCTGGCGCCAGCCCGGCCCGGCGGCCCCCGGCAAGTTCGTCGAGTATCCCGCTGCAAACGTGAATCCCGACATGTCCTTCCTCGAACTGCTCGACGTCGTGAATGACGGCCTGACCGTCAAGGGCGAGGAGCCGATCGCCTTCGCCCACGATTGCCGCGAGGGCATCTGCGGCACCTGCTCCTGCACGATCAATGGCAAGCCGCACGGCCCGGGTCACGGCATCGCCACCTGCCAGCTCTACATGCGCAGCTTCCAGGACGGCGACGTGATCGTCGTCGAGCCGTTCCGCGCGAAGGCCTTTCCGATCCAGCGCGACCTCGTCACCGACCGCGCCGCCTTCGACAAGATCCAGCAGGCCGGCGGCTTCATCTCCGTCCGCACCGGCGCGGCGCCGGACGCCAACTCGATTCCTGTGCCGAAGGAGGACGCCGATCTCGCCATGGATGCGGCGGCCTGCATCGGCTGCGGCGCGTGCGTCGCGGCCTGCAAGAACGCCAGCGCGATGCTCTTCGTCGCCGCGAAGGTCTCGCACCTCGGGCTCATGCCGCAGGGCCAGCCCGAGCGCGACCGTCGCGTGCTGGCCATGGTGCAGACGATGGACGCGGCCGGCTTCGGCAACTGCACGAACCAATACGAGTGCAGTGCCGTGTGCCCGAAGAACATCACCCATGATTTCATCGCGCGGCTGAACCGCGATTACGCCAAGGCGCTCTTCCGGACCCGCTTCAAGCCGGTCTCCGGGGCGGCCGCAGGTGGCGCGGGCTGAGTTCTCCGTGAGTCACGTTTTTCCGGCGCGGCCCGTTGCCGCGCCTTTTGCTTTCTCGGCAGGCAGTTGCGCGATTCTGCAACTTTTCGCGGAGGGCGGTGTTCTTGAGACATCAACCAACTCCCGCCATGAAAACCGCTCTTATCTCGCTCCTCACCGCCACCCTTCTGGGTCTTGCGTCGCTCGCGAGCGGTCGTCACTTCGACGCCGCCGACTTCACCGCCATCCTGTTCACCACCGGCCTGGTGGCCTGGACGATCGACCAATACAGCCGCGAACCCCGCGAACTGCACCGGCCGATCCGTTTCCCGGTCAATCTCGGCCGCCGCCCCGCCAAAGCGACGGTGGACTGCCAAGCGGCCTGAAGGCGAAAATTCCGACCTGACATGGCGGCCCCGGGGCGACCCGGGCGCCGCTTTTTATTTCCCGTTCACCGGCACCGAACCCGCATGGGTAAGGGCGCTCTTTTCCGTCACATCGCCGTAAAGCAGGATGACCAACTGCGAGTCCACGCGATAAGCCGCGCGGCCGCGGGCCGCCACCTCCGCGATGAGGCGGGCCGCGTCCGGTCCCGCCAAGGTCAGCTTGCTCACCTTGTTGACGGTCCGCTGGGCCGGAAGCGCCATGGCCTCGGCGTCGACGGTCGTGCCCACCAGGGTTCCGTTCAGGAAAATCTTGTTCGTCACGCGCGATAGCAGGTAGGAGGAGACATTGGGGTTCACCATGTCCCACTTTACCGACACGTTGCCGTCGCTGGCGCGTTCGATGCCGGTCAGTTCGGCGCTCAGTCCCACGGCGATGGCGTCGCCGCCTCCGTGGCCGCAACCGGCCAGGAACAGGGCGCTGCACAGCAGGGGGAACAGGGGGGTAAGCAGTTTCTTCATCGGGCCGGATTGTGCGGCGCCCCCGGGGCGCGGCAAGTCTACTCGTCCTTCGGCGGGTCTTTCTTTTTGGCCGCCCTCCCGCCCAGTTCGAACTGCGCGATCGTCCCGACCGCCGCCAGGGTGAGGATGGCCGGAAACATCCATGCGTTGTTGTCGATCAGCGCTGGCATCTGATCCGGATGCTGGAAATAATACACCCAATCCATGCGGCTCGTGAAGAACGACAGAGCGAGGATCGCGCGGAAGGCCCCGAGCAGCGCGGTCGAGAGCATGATGAGCACGCGCTGGAGCTTCACGGCGAGGAACCCGCCAATGACCCCGATCACGCCGCCGCTCAGCAGGGCGACCATGTGGTTGAAATTGGCGAGGAGCAGGATGCCGAGCGTCGCGCCGAACAGGAAACCCGCCACGAACACCGCGGCGATATACAACAGGTAGGCGAGACCCGCGCCCAGCAGGCCGCCCACGACCAGGCCGCCGATCTCGCCGGCGCCGCCCATGCCCAGGGCCGCGCCCGCGGCCTGGCCGAACACGACGCCGCTCAGGCCGCCGAGCACTGCCAGGGTGATCTTGAAGAGGCGGTAACCGAAAAAGCAGTCGAGCACACCCCACGCGAGGGCGCCGGCCGAAATCCACGGATAGAGTTCTTCACTCGGGTGCACGAGTCGGCACTAAGTCGCGCCCGGCCGCGGCTGGCAACCCGCTTTGTTTGCCGCCCGGCTCGGACAAAATCCCGGGCCGCCCACTGGCGGCAACGGGACCCGTGCGGCTCAGAACAGCGTCAGGGCCCGCGCACTTTCAAGCGCAACCCACGCGGCGCCGAAGGCCGTCGCCCCCAGGAACAGCCGCTTGGCCGTGCGCCGCCAGCGGAGACCGCGTTCGTGGTGGTCGACGTCATGGTGGCCGAACCCGGTTTCCTCGAGGAAGCTCGCAAACTGCGCGTGCTTCAGGCGGGTGGTCCGCAGGCGCCGGTCGCTCCGCTGGCCGAAGGCGATCGGCAGCTGATTGAGCAGGTGGCGCAGGCGATAGGACATGGACTCCTTCATCCGGAAAATAGCGCTTCCACTCAAGGGGAATCTGGCTATCTGGACACCTTTCACGCTCACTTTACCGCGATGCATCACTTCCGTTACACCGGCCAGAAGCTCCACTGCGAATCTGTCGACCTCACCGCGGTCGCCCAGCTCCACGGCACGCCCACCTACGTCTACAGCGCGCAGACTATCACGGACAACTACCGCCGCCTGGCCGCCAGCCTGGCCGGGCTCGACGTGCAGATCTGCTACGCGATGAAGGCGAACTCCAACCTCGCCGTGCTGAGGCTTTTTTCGAACCTCGGCGCGGCTTTCGATCTCGTCAGCAGCGGCGAGCTCCGGCGCGTGACCGCGGCGGGCGGCAACACCGCCCGCAGCGTTTTTGCGGGCGTCGGCAAGACCGAGGCCGAGATCAAGCTCGCGCTCGAATCGGGCGTGTTCGGTTTCCACGTCGAGAGCGAGCCAGAGCTCGCGCGCATCAACCACGTCGCCGGCCAGCTGGGCCGCAAGGCGCCCATCGCCATCCGCATCAACCCGGACGTCGACGCCAAGACGCACGCCAAGATCACGACCGGCAAGAGCGAGAACAAGTTCGGCATCCCGCTGAAGGTCGCCGCCGAGGCCTACGCGGCCGCCGCAAAGTATCCCCACCTCGCGATCAAGGGCGTGCAGATGCACATCGGCTCGCAACTCACCTCGGCCGAGCCGTTCATCGAGGCGGTGAAGAAGGTCGTGCCGTTCGCGGCGCAGCTGCAGCAGGACTATGGCATCACCTATTTCAGCATCGGCGGCGGCATCGGCATCATCTACCAGGACGCGCTGGCCAGCGGCGACGCCGCGTGGTGGACCGCCAGACCCGAGGGCGAGCGCCCGCTCACGCCCGAGGCCTACGGCGCCGCGCTCACGCCGTTGCTCGCGCCGCTCGGCCTGAAAATCCTCCTCGAACCGGGCCGCTTCCTCGTCGGCAACGCCGGCGTGCTGCTCTCCCGCGTCGAATACCTCAAGCGCGGCGCCGGGAAGAATTTCCTCGTGCTCGACGCCGCGATGAACGACCTCGTCCGCCCCGCGATGTATGAGGCCTACCACGAGGTCGTGCCGCTGCTGCGCGACAGCTCGCGGCCCGCCCTCAAGGCCGACCTCGTCGGCCCCATCTGCGAGTCGGGCGACTGTTTCGCCAAGGACCGCACGCTGCAGACGGTGGGCGAGGGCGAGTTCGTTGCCTTCATGAGCGCCGGCGCCTATGGCTACACCATGGCCAGCCGCTACAACACCCGCGCAATGGCCGCCGAGGTCCTCGTGTCCGGCAGCCGCTTCGAGCTGGTCAACGCGCGCGAAAATTTCGAAGCTATGGTTGCCGGCGAAAAAATCCCCGGTTTCCTCAAGACCTGACGGTTTTCCCCATGCCCGCGCCGCGCCCCCTCAATTTCGCAGTCATCGGCGCCGGCGCCTGGGGCACCGCGATGGCGGCGCATCTCGCCCGCCGCGGGCAACACACGACACTCGTCACGCGCCGGCCCGAGCACGCCGAGGCGATCCGCGCCGCCCGCGAAAACAGCGACTACCTGCCCGGCATCCGCCTGCCGGACGAATTGATCGTCACCAGTTACCTGCGTTCCGCGCTCGTCGAGGCCGACGTGGCGCTCATCGCCTGCCCGTCGCAGTCCGTGCGCGCTTGGTGCGAGCAGATGCGCACGGTGCTGCACGACACCTCCCGGCTGCAGCTTTTTCTCAGCCTCGTGAAGGGGCTGGAGATCGGGTCCCACCTCCGGCCGAGCGAGATGATGTCGCAGATCCTGCCGGGCCTGAACTGCGGCACGCTCACCGGTCCGACCAACGCCGCCGAGGTGGCCCGCGGCCTGCCCGCCGCGATGGTGATGGCGGCGCAGCGCGCCGACGACTTCGTGCCCAAGGTGCAGGCGGCGATGAGCGGTCCCACCCTCCGCATCTACACGGGTGACGACCTCGCGGGCGCGGAATACGGCGCCAGCCTCAAGAACATCTACGCCATCGCCGCCGGCCTGAGCGACGGCCTCAAGCTCGGCGACAACTCGAAGGCGGCGCTGCTCACCCGCGCCGTCACGGAAATGCTCCGGGTCGGCGTGGCACTCGGCGCGAAGCCCGAGACCTTCTACGGCCTGAGCGGATTTGGCGATCTCGTCGCGACCAGCCACGGCGCTTGGAGCCGCAACCGCGAGTTCGGCGAGAAGATCGGCGCCGGCAAGTCGGTTGACGAGCTCCTCGCCGGCCGCAAGACCGTCGTCGAGGGGCACCGCACGACCGAGGCGCTCTACGGCCTCTGCAAGGAGCGCGGCATCACCGCGCCGATCCTCACCGAGGTCTATGCGATTCTCTACCAGCAAAAGAAGCCCGCTGATGCGCTCCACTCGCTTATGACCCGTGAGCTTAAGCGCGAGACGACTTCGCCATTCCCGAAAAAAGGCTGAGACAGGGCCGGCGTTTGACGCCGTGCCGGATCTGGTCCGCCGACAAGCGGCGACCCTACAGGGGTCCAACCGCAGTCAGCGGCGCCTCCATGAGCACACAGTTGAACTTCGGGTGCATCCCTTTCTCGACGTAGCCGAGCGCGCGGTAGAGCCCGATGGCGTTCGTGTTGTCGGGAAAAACATAGAGCGAGAAGGCCGTGATCGGGTGGAGGCGGACCGCCGCGCGCATCAGTGCGACGCACAGCGCGCGGCCCAAGCCCTGGCCGCGATGGTGCGGTGACACGATGATGCGCGCGAGGTGACCGTAGGTTTGCTTCCGGAAACGCACCTGGCCGAGACCGAGCATGTCGCCCGCCGGGGAGACGAACGCAAACGTCGCAGCGTCAGAGTGTTTGAGGTCCTCCCACAGCGACTCTGCCGTGGCCGGGCAGCGCGTGCTCGGCCCCGCCCAGCAGCGGAGCGCCTCGTCCTCCGGTGTCCACGATAGCGCGAGGGCCACGTCGGCCGGAGTGGCTGGCCGCAGACTTGGGTTAGGCGGGTTCACTTCGGCGGCTCCTCCCCGTCCCGGTGGATGACCAGCAGGCGGGGCAGGAAAGGAATGACCAGCAGCACAAGGGCGGAGCTGCCCGAATTCAGCATGATCATGCCGGCGAAACTGTGGTCCAGCCGTTCATAAAGCCAGGAGCCAAACAAATCTGATCCCGACACCGACAGGCTGCCCAAGCTGAAGATGAGGGCGTAGCCCAGCGCGGCGAAATTCTTCGGCGTGGCGCGGGCCAGCAGGTCGAAAATCGGCATGAAGGCGAGGGCGGTGCACAGCCCATACACGGCCTCGATGACCATGGCCGAGCCCATTGACCGGTAGGCGAAGTAGGCCAGCGAGGAAGCCGCATGCAAGGTGACTCCCAGCCACAGCAGCTTGCTGAGCGCGACGCGGCGACAGATCCGCATGTAGCCGACGCTGCCGAGCAGCCCGGCGGCGGCCGAGACAAACCCCAGGTATCCGATATACTGCGGGCTGAAGCCGAGGGTCTCACTCTGGTAATAAAACAACGGAGTCCCGAACCCGGGCGAAAATTTGATCAGCACCCAGAAGCCGGCGGCCGTCCAGAGGGTGCGGAGCCCGAGCAGGGGCTTGAACTGCGCCAGGGTCCACTTGAGTTGGTCCGGCCCGGCCGGGTTTTCCCGCAGGACTTTCGCGAACAGGAAGGTCAGCACAAGCATCAGGCCGGCATTGATGAGAAAGCCATGGTGCAGCATGCGCGCCGCAATCCAGCCACCGGCTAGTCCCGCCAGCAGCCAGCCAAGGCTCTCGGTGCCGCTGCGCACGGCGCTGATGCGGCCGGTGGCGCTGTAGGCCTGGCCCACTTCGACGAGCATGCCGCCCAGCGTCGTGTGCACCATCATCAGCGTAAAGTTGATGGCCAGCACCAGGACCAGCATGGAAGCGTAGGTATCGTGCTTGAAGGCCAGTGCGGCCCAAAGCACGGCGGTCGTGGCGGAGAAGGCGACCAGATACCCCTTCCGCCGGGTGCCCCAGAGCCGCACGTTGTCGACGAGCAGGCCGGCGAACGGCTTGCAATACCAGGCGAGCTTGATGATGACGAAGAAGCCGGCCAGCTGGGTCGCCGTCAGGTGCAGGTGATCCTTGAGCAGGAACCGCAGGGCCAGGTTGGCGACGCCCTCCCGGGAGTCGCACAGCGTCAGGAACAGATACCCGGCCCCCACGAGCAGCAGGGCCGAGTGCAACCGCGCGGATGCCGGCTGGTCCTCGCGCCCGAAGGAAAGTCCGCCCGCGCTGTCCGGTGGCGGGGATTTCATTTTCGCCCGGCGGGTTCGAACACCACCTTGTCGGCGATCAAACGGACGCAGGCTGCCTCATCGAGGCCAAGTTCCGCCAGGATTGACCGGCTGTGCTCGCCGAGGTCGGGCGCGCGATGGCGAATCGAGCCGGGCGTGCCGGCCAGGCGGGGCACGACATGGTGCATCGGCAGCGTCGTGGTCTCGGGGTCGGGATAGTCGGCGACGATCTCGCGCTGGATGAAATGGGGATCCTCGAGGATCTGCGCCACGTCGTAGATCGGGCCGACGGTGACCTCGGCCTTTTCGAAGAAGGTGACGTTCTCCGCCTGGGTGTGCCGGCGGATGAACTCGCCGATGATGGCGTCGAGTTCCTCGGAGTGTTTCACCCGGGCCGCGTTCGTGCGGAAGCGCGGGTCGTCGTTGAGTTCCGGACGGCCGATGGCGCGGAGCAGGCGCTCGGCCATGCCCTGCGTCGAGCCGGAGAGGGCAACATACTTGCCGTCCTGGCAGCGGTAGACGTTGCGCGGGGCGGAATTGGTCGAGCGGCTGCCGGTGCGCGGCTTGACCTTGCCGGTGAGCCGGTAATTGGCGGCCTGCGGACTGAGGATGGCAAAGAGCGGGTCGAGCAGCGGCAGGTCGATGACCTGGCCGGCGCCGCCGTTGTGCTCGACCTCGCGGAGGGCGATCATGACGGCCGAGGCGCCGTAGAGTCCGGCGACGCCGTCGGCGAGATACATGGGCGGGAGCACAGGCTCGCGGTCGGCGAAACCATTGAAGGAAGCGAAGCCCGACATGCCCTCGATGACGGTGCCGAAACCCGGCCGCTGCGCATAGGGGCCGTCCTGGCCCCAGCCAGAAATGCGGGTGACAACGAGCTTCGGGTTGAGCTTGAGCAGCAGGTCGGGCGCCAGGCCCATTTTCTCCAGGACGCCCGGACGAAAACTCTCGACGAGCAGATGCGCGGTGGGGACAAGCTTGCGCAGCAGCTCGATCGCCTCGGGTTTGCGCAGGTCGAGGGCGAGGCTCTGCTTGTTGCGCGAATAGATTTTCCAATGCGTCGACACGCCGTTGGTCTGCCACGCGCGCAGCGTGTCGCCCTCGGGCGGCTCGACCTTGATGACCTCGGCGCCGAAGTCGCCGAGGACCTGGGTCAGCACGTTGCCGGCGAAGAGGCGCGAGAGATCCAGAACGCGGAGGCCGTTGAGCGGGCCGCGGGCGGCCGGCGTGTAGTCGCGTTTCTTGAGAGGCATGCGGACGAAATCAGGCAGCCGGCGGCGTGAACTGCCGGGCCATGGCGACCACGGCCTGGGCGCGCTTGATGAAGGGCGCGTCGATCATCCGGCCGTCGACGGTGAAGACCCCGGCCTTGGTCTGCGCGGCGGCCTCGACGACGCGGCGCGCGAAGGCGACTTCGGCCTCGGTGGGCAGGAAAATGTCGTTGGCCAGCGCGACCTGGCTGGGATGGATGCAGGACTTGCCAATGTAGCCCAGGCGCTTGGCGGCGAGCGCCTCGGCGCGGAAGCCCTCGAGATCCTTGATCGCGGCATAGGCGGCGTCGCACACCCAGAGCCCGGCCTCGCCGGCGGCGAGGCGCACGGCCAGCTTCACCTGGTGGACGGCCGCGGCGTCGGTGCGGTCAATGCCGAGCGGCTCGAAAAGATCGGCGAATCCGATCTGCAGGCCGGCGACCCGCGGGTCGGCGCCGGCGATCTCGGCGGCGAGGCGGAGGCCGCGGGGTGACTCGATGTTGGCCAGGAGGCCGATGGGGCGGGACAGGCCGCGCTCTTTTTCGAGGCGGGCGAGAGCCTTGACCGCGGTGCGCACATCGTCCGCCGACTCGACCTTGGGCAGATTGAGCAGATCGACCCGCGGCCCAACAATCGCGGACAAATCCGCCTCGAAATGCGGCGTGGCGAGGCCGTTGACGCGCACGATCAGGATTTTCGTGGAGGCGGCGAACCCGGGCGACTGCAGCGCTTCGCCGACGAGGCGGCGGGCCTCTGCCTTGCCGCCTTCCGGCACGGCGTCCTCGAGGTCGAACGACAGGGCGTCGGCCGGGCCGGCCAAGGCCTTGGGAAAAAGTTCCGGACGGGAACCGGGGACGAAGAGTTTGCTGCGCATGGGGAAAATCAGGAAGCGTCGACGACGCAGCGGAAGCCGAGCATGCCGCTGCGGTCCTTGCCCGGGGACATCAGCAGGTATTTGCCGTGCTGGTCGAGCTGGTAGGCCTGCGGAAAATACCAGTGCGAAGTCTGCGGCTGATACGCGCTGCCCCCGCGGAGCGCGGCCGCGCGCGTGTGCTCGTCGGTGAACTCGTCGGTCCATTGCCAGACGTTGCCGACGAGATCCATGACGCCAAACGGGCTGGCGCCACCCGGATGGGCGTCGACGTCGGCGGGCGGCAACAGAGTGCGCCCTTGGTTGGGTTTCGGCAGGTGGGCGGCGTTCCAGTTGTCGCCCCAGGGATAAAGGCGGCCATCGGTGCCCTGCGCGGCGTAGTGCCACTCCCAATCGTGCGGCAGGCGCTTGCCCGCCCACGCCGCATAGGCGCGGGCGTCCTCGAGCGAGACCCACGTGACGGGTTTCTTTTCCCACCCGGTCTGGGGTGCGCCGTTTTTCCAGTCGCGCAGGAAATGGTGGTCGTCCTTGGGCCGATAGCCGGAGGCATCGATGAATTTCTTGAAGTCGGCGTTGGTGACCGGATGGCGATCGATGTGAAATGACTTCAGCGTCATCCGATGCAGGTGCGCACGGCGCGCGGAATTTTCCCACGGGTATTGGAAATCGAGTCCCGCCCACGTGAAGCCCTCGATCTCGATGCCGCCCACCTTGAATTCGAATTCGCCGGCGGGGATGGTCACCATGCCGGCCGGTGCGGTGGCCGCCGGTTTGGTCGGCGCGATGGGCACGATCTGCTGCGGCAGCGCACGCCACTGGGCCGAGAGCGACTGCAACGGTGCGGCCGTGAGTTCGCGCCGGCGGGCCAGGAAAGACTCGAGCCCGGCGGGCGATGCGCCGGATTCGACCGCGAGCACGGCGCCGAACCCGCGCGACTCGAGCGGGAAGGCGAGCGCGGCCTGGCCGTCCGGCAGCAGACGGGGCGTAAGAGCGTTGCCGTTCCAGGCGTCATAGTAGCGCCGGCCGGCACGATGCGTGACGGGAAGTTGTTCGCCGGCGAGGTCGTATTCGTTGCGGTTGACGACGGTCCACAGCGTCAGTTCCGGCCCGGGGAACATGGAGGCGAAGGCGCCCGGCTGCAGCATGTGCGCGTAGGGCTCCCAGTCCGCGCTGACGAGCAGGTCGGGGAACTGGCGGTAGAGGTGCGCGATGCGGTGGAGCGCGGCGGCGTCGCGCGGCGTGAACTGGTTCCAGACGCCCCAGATGTTTTCCCAGGCGTTGTAGCCGGTGCCGTTGAAGAAAATGTAGTGGAAATCGTTCGTGCGGTCGCGGCCCCAGCGGTTCTCGGTGTTCGTCATGTGACGCGGCTCAAGCCACTTCAACTTGCTGACCGGCGGGATGACCTCGGTGGGGATGAGCTTGCCCCAGCTTTGGAGATTCCACATCAGCGCCTCGTCGGAGAGCGGCACGGCCTCGGGCTCGAACACGAGCGGGTGGCCGCCGGCGTCGGCAGCCTCGAGGAAGGCGCGGGGCAAACCGCTGTAGGTGTCGCCGTTCACGCCATCGGCGCCGAGGGCCTTGGCGAGACGGGCAACGGCCTCCCAGTCGGGCACGCCGGCGGGATGCGTGCCGTTGTCCCAGGGCATGGTGGGGATGAAGACCTTGACGCCACGGCGGTGGAAATCGGCCACGGCCTGCTTCAGGCCGGCGAGGCCGCCGGGCAGGTCGGCGGCAAGCTCGAACTGGTTGCGGTCGCCGATGCCGCAGTTCGGGTAGACATACCACAGGAGCACGCTGTCGATGCCGCCGTAACGCGCCACGAGGTCATCAAGGTAGCGGTCGACGGTGTAGCGACCCGCGATGGGGTCGTAGAAATACCGGTCCTCGATCATCATCTGGGCATGGACGAAGTTGCGCTGCGACCAGCGGAACTCGGGGCGCTCGTAGTTCGCGCCGCTGTAACCCATCCGGGTGAGATGTTCCTGCCGCCACTCGCGGAAATCGCGCCGCCAGGCGGCGGCCCCGGCGTTCGGTTCCTGCCGCCACTGGCCGATGGTCTGGAACGGCCAGCCTGGCGCGCTGGCCGGGAGCGGCAGGTGCGGGCCGTTGCGGGCGTGCGAGAGCTGGAATTCGGCCAGGCGGGGGGAGGGGGCGCGCTGCGGTTTGCTCATGCGGGAGTGGAGAGAGGGCGAACGGCAGGCTGGCAGGGGTTGCGGGCGATGGCGAGAAAATGGGCGCCGCTATTTCGCGGCGGCGGGCTTGAGGAGATAAAACCGATAACCGTAGCTGTAGAGCCCGGTGCGGAGCAGGCCGGTGGGCGCGAGCTCCTCGCCGGTTTTCAGCTCCACCAAGCCGCCGGTGTCGATCCCGCTCAGGTTGATCTCGATTTTCTGAAACCCGCGCTGGAAATTCAGCACGACCAGCACCCGCTCCGCGCCGTCGGGGGCCGTGCGGATGAAGGCGTAGTATTTGTCGTCCGCATTGGTCGGGATCTGGCGGCGGCTGCCGGTTTGCTGCAGCGCGGGGTGGTCGCGCTTCAGATGCAGCAGCCATTGGATTTCGCCATCGGGCTCCGCCTTCATGTCGCGCAGGTCGTAGCCGATGAATTCACCAAGACCGATTTGGGCCGCAAACGACAGGTGCGGCGCTTCCCGGCGGGTCGGGACGACCGGATCCTCGAACTTCAGGGCCGAGGCGAACAGACTGCCGCCGGCCGCGACCACCCGGTCGTGGGAATTGCGCAGGGCGGGCTCGATGGAGCGCGGATCGCCGGTTTGAAACGCCTTCAGGATCACGTGGCTGCCCGCCACCCACCACGTGCCGAGGCCGTAGTCCTCGACGCTGTTCCACTTGCCCTCGGTGATCCAGGGCACCTGGTCGTCGCCGAAGCCGCCGGCGCCCTCGCCCTGGATCCAGACGTTGCCGTAGGAGGCCATCACCTCGGTGATCCGCTGGCGGTTCTTCTGCCAGTCGCTGTTGCTGTTCCAGTTGACCGCGTCCATCATGATGCCGTCGAGGCCGGTGTTCATCCAGAAGCGGACGATCTGCTCCGCCTCCTGCTGAAACTCGGGGGTCGACCAGTCGTATTGCGGAAAGCGGACGTCCTCGTCCGCTGCGTTGGCCCCGCCCCAGCGGGTCCAGAAATACTTTCCCGCCCGTGCGCTGTATTCCCAGAATCCGCGGCCCGGTGGATTGAAGAATAGATTGCTGGCCGGAGGCGTCGCGTCGCCCTTGTCGCTCCAGACGAACCAGCGCGCCTCCTTGCTGCTGCGGCCGGCGCGGACGTCATCGCAGGCCTTGAGCCAGGCGGGCGCCTCGGTGCTGGCATAGCCGAGATTGTAGGAAACGGTCACCGCCAGTCCCTTGCTGTGCGCGACGCGGACCAGCCGCCGGAAATCATCCATGCTGCCGGCATCCGGGCGGAGCGCGTAGTGGTTCTTCGTGTCCAGCCCGCCGAAACTGACGCCGCCATCCGCCGGTGAAACGATGTGGATCGACGAGAAACCCTGCGCCCGGACCTGTTCGAGTTTCGCCGTCATGGACGCGACATCACGGATGGAGAGGAACTCGCGGGTGCTCTGCTGCGGGCTCACGACGAAATAGCGCATGCCGGACGCCTTTTCCCACCAGCGGGCGGGCAATTGCGCGCGGGCAGAGTCGGGGGGCGAGGCGGTTTCCGCGCGACCCGTGAGGCAGGCGCCGAGGCAGAGGAGCGTGAACGCAGGGAGGGCGGAAACCAGTTGGAGGGTTTTCATTTTTGCGAGGGGTAAAATGAACGGGCGATCCCCCGGCCGGCGCCCGGGCGGGGGAGAGGCAAACTACGCAAACGTTTGCGTGAACGACGGACCGTGTCTACCAAAATCGGCCAACGCCGGTGGCGCTCGGGGCTTGCTAGCGGGGAGGCGTTGGCTTCACGCTGGCCCGGCATATGTTCGCCGGAAGCCCTGCATGAAAAAGATTCCCAGCCTCATCGATGTCGCCCGCCGCGCGAAGGTGAACATCTCCACGGTCTCGCGCGTGATCAACCAGACCGGCAAGATCGGCGCGGAAACCCAGGAGCGGGTGCTGAAGGTCATGCGCGAGCTGGGTTACAAGCCCAACCGGGTTGCGCGCCGCCTGCGCACGCAGGCGGGCTCCACCCATCTGCTCGGTCTGATCATCCCGAACATCCAGAACATCTTCTTCGCCGACCTGGCCCGCGGGGTGGAGGACGTGGCCTATAAGAACAACTTCGCCCTCCTGCTCTGCAATTACGACGAGGACGAGGCCAAGGAGCGCTTCTACCTCGACGTCATGCAGTCCGAGTCGGTGGACGGGATCATCATTCCGCCCATCCAGGAGACGGATCAGGCCGTGCTGCAGGTCGTGCGCAACGGCACCCCGGTCGTCTGCGTGGACCGCAGTGTCTCGAGCGGGAATCTCGACAAGGTCGAGGTCGACAACCACATCGGCGCCCTGAGGGCGGTGGAGCACATTATCTCGCGCGGGCACCGGCGGATCGGCGTGATCGGCGGTCCGCTTGATTCGTCGACCGGGCGGGAACGCCTGCGCGGCTACAAGGACGCCCATGCCCAGGCCGGGATCACGCTCAAGACGGAACTCATCCGCTTTGGTGATTTCAAGCAGCACAGCGGGCGGGTGCTCGCGCACGAACTGCTGTCCCTGTCCGATCCGCCCACCGCCCTGTTCGTCTGCAACGGGCTGATGATGGCGGGGGCGCTCGAAGCCATCGCGGCCCGCGGGCTGAAGATTCCGCGGCAGGTGGCCATCGTCGGCTTTGACGAACTGACCTTGGCGGATGTGTTCAACCCGCCGCTGACCGTGGTCCGCCAGCCCGCCTACGAGGTGGGCAAGTGCGCGGCGGAACTGCTGCTGAAACGCATCGAGGACCCGAAGCGGCCGGCCAGCAGCCTGAAGCTGCTGCCGGAATTGATCGTGCGAAAATCCTGCTGAGTCCGCCGGACCGGCGGAAAGGTTTCGCTTGACCTTCCGGTCAAGCAAACGTTTGCATGGATTGTACCAGCTTTGCCTGACCCCGGCCTGCTGGGCGGCGGCCTCACCCCTTTCCCATTTCATGTCTTCCACCCCGCACGTCGTCGTAGTCGGCAGCATCATGCAGGACCTCACCTTCACCTGCGACGAGTTTCCGCGCGGCGGACAGACCATCATGGCCCGGCTGGCCACCGGCCAGGGGGGCAAGGGGTCCAACCAGGCCATCGCGTGCGGCCGCACCGGCGTGCGCACGGCCTTTGTGGGCGCGATGGGCCGAGACGCGTTTGCGGACCAGGTGGCGGCGTTCTACCGGCGCGAGAAAATCGGCTGCCACCTCGCGCTCAAACCGGGCCAGGCCACGGGCACGGCGGTGATCCTGATCAACAAGGAGGGCCAGAACCAGATCGTCATCGAGCCCGGCGCCAACGCCCGGCTCGCGCCGGCCGATGTGCCGCGCGCGTTGCTGGCCGGGGCGAAGGTCGTGGTGACCCAACTGGAGTCGAACCTGGCCACGACGGCGCACGTGCTCCGGACGGCGCGGGCGGCGGGCGTGACGACCATTTTGAATCCGGCGCCGATGCGCGCCGACTTTGCCCCGGTGTTGCTCCGGTACGTGGACGTCCTGATTCCCAACGAGAGTGAGTTCATCACCCTCGTGCGCGGCCTGCCGGGCATCCGCCGCCGCTTGAATGAGCCGGAGCTCCACGCGATGGCGTGGGACGCGCTGCATGCCCTGTGTCGGAAATTCAATGTGCCGACGGTGATTGTCACACTCGGCAGCCGGGGTTGCTTCATCTCCATGCCGGACCGGCATCTGTTCATGCCGGCACACCGGGGCATCCGCGTCGTCGACACCACCGGGGCCGGGGATGCGTTTTGCGGGGGCTTTGCCGCCGGGCTCGTGCGGTATCCGGGCCGGATTGCCGAGGCGGCCCGGCTGGGGACCGCGGTCGCGGCGCTCTCCATCACCAAGCCCGGGGCGGCGTTCGCGATGCCCCATCAGGTCGAGCTGCGGCGCTTCCTGCAGAAGGCGAAAGCGGCCTGACCACGCGCCAGGGCGGCTTCAACCTGGTGCGACCTGCAGCCAGGTGAGGCGCCACGTGCCGTCTTCGCGGCCGCCGGCCTCGAAGTAGGGCAGGAAAGTCAGCGGCGGCCGGTAGCCGAGATTAAGTTGCACAGCGGGGGCCTCGCCGACCGCGGCCGGCGCGCGCACCTGCAGCAGGCCGGGGTCGGGCCCCGCCGGCAGCCGGATGGTTTCCTCCACCTTGAAGCCGTCGATCAGGCCCGTCGCATACACCAGCGGGCCGCGCGTGATCGCGGCGTAGTCGAAGTGCAGCACTTCCTGGCTGACCGCCGAGCCGTCGGGGGCGCGTGATTCCTGAAAATTGCGGTTCACCTGCCGGTGCAGTTTCGGCGGCATGGGCAGCTGCAGCGTGATGACGTCCCCCGCCCGCCATTGACGCGAGAGCGAGTGATAGGTTCCGGCCGTGGCGGGTGCGGGGGCTTCACCGTTGATCTGCACGGTCGCCTGTTCCGCCCAGCCGGGTATGCGCACGAGGATCGAAAATTGCGCGGCACGTTCGGGCGTGACGGCGAGGCGGATCGCGCCATCGAACGGGTAGGCGGTTGCCTGCTCGAGCCGGACCAGCCCGGCCTGGACAGTGGGCAGGGTCGCCTGGCCGGGCCCGTAGAGATTGATCGCGATATCTCCCTCCTCGGTCTGGCTGTAGGCGACCGCGGAAAGTTCCTCGAGCGCCCAAGGGCCGCTCGACTTGCAGCACCGCCAGTAAGTGGTGTAGACGCGCCGGCCGTTCGGGAAGGAGTAGTAGCACCAGTTGTCGCCGGCCGGGGCCTGCGCGCCGAGCAGGTCGTTGTAGGCCGATTTCTCAATCTCGTCGGCATACTTGGCCTCGCCGGTCAGGCTGAGCAGCTCGCGATTCAGCTGGATCCACGAGAACGTCGAGCACGTCTCGACGTAACCGTAGGGGCTGAAGACGGGCTTCGGATTGAAGACCTCGCGCGAACGATGCGCCACGCCGCCCCAGGGCCCACCGCCGAGGGTGAGATGATACTGCCGGATGTTTTCCCACAACCGTTGCACGGCCTGCAGGTGGAGCGGATTGCCCGAGGCCCGATAAAGCTTGGCAAGCCCGACGAGATTCCAGGAGAGCTGGTAGGCTTTGCCGGTGGCGATCAACGCGGCATCCGTGTCCGCCAGCGCCTGGGGCAGCAGCTCGAGGGCGGGGGACTCGCTCGCCTGCTTCAGGATCAGGTTGGCCAGGTCCAGATATTTTTCCTCGCCCGTCGCCAGATAAAGTTCGACGGCCGGATCAAGCAGCACCGTGGCGGAAAGGCCGTGATGGTTGCCGAGGCTGGTGATGTTGATCCCGCCCTCGTTGAGGGTCTGCCAGCAGAGGTCGCCGATTTTCCGGGCCGCGGTGACATAGCGGGGTTCGGCGAGCACCCGGCCAGCCTCGAGCAGGCCCAGGATCAGGTAGCTGTGCACCCAGATGTCCCAGGTGCGCTGGCCGGGGGCGCCATCCCACGTGCGGGGACCGGGGCCTTGCCGGCACATGAAGCGCCGCGCCGGGGCATAGGTGCCGAGGTAGCCATCGGCCCCCTGCACGCTGAGCAGATAGTCCGCGACCCGGCGCACACTCGCCGTCAGGCTGGCCTCGCCGGTGCGTTGAGCGGCGCGCGCGGCGGCGCAGAGCCATTTGCCCGCGTGCTCGCCATACCAGTCGCCTTCGTGGTTGTGCGCGGTGTGCCCGGGGCAGAACAAAGCGATTGGCGGGCTGGTTTCATCCGCGATGAAACGTGCGAGGTGGGCGGTGAGATTCGCCGCCAACGCCCGGCCCAGCAGACCGTCAAGCTGCACACGGGAGGGCGGGGGGAAATTCAGGCGGGGACTCATGCGATTCAATACTGGGTGACAAAAAAGTTGACACGAGGGTTAAAAGGCGAAAAAGGTGATTTATGCAAACGTTTGCTTAAACAGACGATTGCCCGCCCCACGCCTGCCCCATGCTTTCGTCCGTCCCCGCGCCCCTGGAACATTGCCTGCGGCCTTTGGCCGGTTGATCCCCGCGCCGCCGTCTTTTCCGCCACCCCAACCCAAGAGCAAACGATTGCCTGATCTGCCTATGAAAACACACCCCGCCCCCGCCAAACCCGCCGCCGCGTTGGTTGCCTCGCTGCTGTTCGCCGCCTTCGCCGTCGCTGGCTCCGCCCAGCAGGCCGCGCCAGACACGACCGCCAAAACGGACGCCAGTAAAGATGAAGTGGTCGAACTCCAGAAATACACCGTGACCACGGGCTATCGCTCGCCCAAGGCCATCGACCAGATCCCCGGCGCGATCAAGCTGATCTCCAACGAGGAAATCTCGAACACGATGCTGCTCACGGATGACGCCACCGCGGTGCTGGCCCGGACGGTCCCGGGCTATGCACCCGCCACCCAGCAGATGCAGAATACCGGCGAGACGCTGCGCGGCCGCGTCGCCCTCCGGCTCTTTGACGGCATCTCCCAGACCACGCCCCTGCGTGAAGGCAGCCGCAATGCGACCTTCACCGACATGGATATCATTTCTCAGATCGAGGTGATCAACGGCCCCTCCGCCGCAGAAGGCATCGGGGCGGCCGGCGGCATCATCAATTATATTTCCAAAAGTCCGACCAAGGATGGCAGCGAGGCGATCCTTAATACGAAGTTCTACGGTCAGGGCTACAACGACAGCAGCGGCTACCGGGTCGGGCTCAATTACATGAACAAGCAGGGAGCGAACGACATCATCTTCGGAGCGGCCTTTGGCAAGCGTGGCATAGGCTATGATGCCCATGGCCGGAGGCTGGGGTTGGGCGCGAGCGGATCCACCAACGATTCGGAATCAAAGAACCTGTTTATCAAGGTCGGGCGTAATTTTGGGGAGAACAATGCCCAGCGCCTCACCCTGACCGTGAGCCAGTTCCGCATCGATGGGAAGGGGCATTATGTGCCGGATCTGGGCGACCGGGCCCTGGGGCTCACCGACTCGGCCAAGCGCGGCGTGCCGGCCGGAGCCAAGAGTGAGTTCAACGATTTCAGCCAGTATGCACTGGCCTACAAGAACGAGGCGCTCTTCGGCGGATCCCTCAACGTGCAGGTCTATAAGGCCAGCCAAGCCATGCGCTTTGTCGCGGAGCTCGGCGGCGCTGACAAGCAGGATCCGCTGTTCGCCCCCCTGGGCACACTCGTCGACCAGTCGGAAATCAACTCGCAGAAAAAGGGCCTGCGCAGCTCCTGGTCAGGCAAGGATCTGTTTGGAGTTACCGGGCTCGAAATAACCCCGGGCTTTGACTATTTGGATGAGATCGCGCAGCAGCGACTGGCCTTGACCAACCGGGTGTGGGTGCCCCCGATGAACTACACCAGCAAGGCGCCTTTCCTGCAGGCATCCTACACCAAAGGGCCGGTGACCGTGAGCGGCGGTGTGCGCCATGAAGGCGGCCAACTGCAGGTGGATGATTATACCACGGTCTATTTTGCCAACCGGTCGTTCGTCCAGGGCGGCACCCTGAAATACAGCGAAACTCTGCCCAATGTGGGGGTCATCGTGCGGCTGCCGCAAAACTGGTCGGTTTTCGGTTCCTACAGCAAGGGCTACTCACTGCCGAACGTTGGCATCCCGCTCCGGAATGTGAACTACTCTGGTCAGTCGGTGGCGGGCATCCTCGATCTGCAGGCCGTGGTCTTTGACAACAAGGAGGGCGGGGTCAGTTGGCATGGCAAGCAGTTCAGTTTCAGCACCTCCTATTACCGCTCCTATTCCGAGCTCGGCGCGACCCTGTCGATCGATCCCGTCACGAAGGATTTCGTTCTCCAGCGCCGGCCGGTCCTGCTCAGGGGCTTGGAGTTCACCGGGGAATACAAAGTGAACTCTACGCTCAAATTCACGGCCCTTTATTCGCATACCACGGGTTACACGCGGACGACCCAGACCGGGCCGCTGATCCGCCAGCAGGGCATGGGCAATGTCAGCCCGGACAAGCTGAACCTTTCCACGACCTGGAAATTCATGCCCAAGACCAGCCTGACACTCGATGTGGAAAAGCTTTTCGCCCGCGACATCAATGTCGGCGCGGCCGGCGAAGAACACACCGGGGGGCTGACCCTCGCGCATCTCACCGCCAGCTATTCCACGAAATGGGGCGATTTCTCGGTCGGCATCGAAAACCTGATGGACAAATTCTACATCCTGCCTTGGGCCCAGATCGACCAGTTCAATAATTATTTCGCCGGCCGCGGCCGGGTGATCTCGGTGTCGTATGCGGTGAAGTTCTGAGTTTGAATCCAGGCTCCAGCTGTTCGCCTGCCGGACAGCTGGAGCTTTTTCTTGGTCTCTACCTCCGTAACGGCGCGGCCGGCTTGAGGCCGGAACTCGACGTTCAGCAGCAAATAGTGCCATGCTCCTGCTCAAATCCATGAAACTGCCGCGGCTAGACCGGCTGGTTGTTGTTTGCCTGTGGCTTGGCTGGCTTGCCCCGCTGCGGGCTGAGAACCTGGTGTCGGTGCAGGACGGGATCTTGGTCGCGCCGCCCGAAGCGGCCGCCAGCACGGATCTGGCCGCCACAGATACGCCGTTGGTTGTGCGCGAGGGGGCGGTGTGGCGCTACGAGGCGGTCGCGGCGCGATGGAACAACGTCAGTCCCCGAATGGATGGCCCGATCATCCGCGGGATTTTGGCCTCCGGCTCCCATACTTGGCTCATGCTTGGGCCACCTTCGGGCCGGTTCCTGGAGCGACTGGTTGCCTTTGCGGCGGCCGACGGGCCTCGCGAAGACCAGCCGCCGCCGTTCCCGGTGCCCCTGCGGGTCGCGCATGGCGCCGTCCAGGGCGGAGTGCTTTATCTCGCCGGCGTTGATGCCGGCGGCAGCCCGCATTGGTGGTCCCTCAACCTGGCGGTGCCCCGGCCGCAATGGACGATCCTGCCGACTTGGTCCGATCATTCCGATGGGGTGGGCACGGTAACGTCGCAGGATCTAACCATGGTGGTCACCGCCGCCGCGCCTAAGGGGGGAGGGGATGAGCTTTGGGTCTGGACCGCGGCGGGCGGCTGGCGGTTGAAGCGCACGCTTCCTGGCAAGGTGATTTCCGGGGCGGCGCGGCCCCTCGGTCAGGCCCACGTCCTTTACCTGTTGCAGATGCCGCCGGACGCGACGGGGTCGCCGCGAATCCAACTTTTCACCTACCACACCACGACGGCTTCTGTCGCCCCGCAGGGAATGGCGCGAACCGGGGACGCACTCCTCGGGGCCGGTTGGCGCAACGGCCTCGTTTGGCTAGAGGCTGGAGGGGCCATGCGCACCGCGGAGATCCTGGGCAACAAGCAGCTGCTGCGGCCGCTCGATTGGGTGATGATCGTCTTGTATTTTGCGCTGATCGCGGGGATCGGTGTCTACTGCTACCGCGCGGAGGGCAAGAAGACGACCGCCGAATTTTTTGTAGGCAGTCGCTCGATTCCTTTCTGGGCCGCGGGCATCAGCCTCTATGCGTCGAACTCCAGCTCGATCGGTTACATCGCGACCACGGCCAAGGCCTATGCCACAAACTGGACCTATCTGCTCGGGAACATCACCAATATCATCGCGCTGGTCTTTGTCGCCATCTGGATCGTGCCGTTGCTCCGCCGCCTCTCGCTCACCTCCGTTTTTGATTACCTGGACCAGCGCTTCCACCGTTCCGTGCGGCTCGCGGGCAGCGGCATGTGCATCCTGATGCATCTTGGCGGGCGGATGAGCGTCATCTTGTTTCTGCCCTCGCTCGCCATCTCGACGGTGACCGGGATCGATGTCGTCTGGAGCGTGCTGATGATGGGCGTCGTCACCATCGCCTACACTGCGCTCGGCGGCATGAAGGCGGTCATCTGGACCGATGTCGCGCAGGTGACCGTGAAATTCGGCGGCCTGTTCTTCGCCATCGCCTATGTCATCTGGTCGCTTAGGGGCGGGGCCCGCGAATTCATCGCGACTGCCGTGGCCGACGACAAGTTCAAGCTGATCGACTGGAGTTTCGACCTCACCAAGGCCACAATCTGGGGCTTTATCTTCCTGCAGCTGATGGAGACGGTGCTGACATTCCCGAAGGACCAGGTGTTGATGCAGCGGGTCTTCGCGACGAAATCGGAGAAGGAGGCGGGGCGTTCAATCTGGATCTTTGCGGCGCTCATTCTGCCCGGTAGCCTGATTCTTTATCTCATCGGCACCGGCCTTTATGTTTTCTACCTCAGTTTCCCGGAACGGATGAATCCCCTGTTGCGCACGGACGCCACGTTGCCGCTCTTCATCGCCGCCGAGTTGCCGGCGGGTGTGACCGGTCTCGTGCTGGCGGGGCTGTTCGCCGCCGCCATGGGCACGCTATCCAGCATTCTCAACAGCGTGGCGACCCTGGTCTCGGTCGATTTCTACGAAAGCCTGGCGAAGAAACCTGATCCGGCCACCAGTATCCGTCTGGCTGAGTGGGTCACGGTCATCGCGGGCGTGATCGGCATCGGCCTCGCGCTGCTGCTCTCACGCTTCAGCATCAATTCCTTCCTGGACATTGCGATCGAGTTCGCCGGCCTGTTCGGCGGCGCGTTTGGCGGGGCGTATACGCTCGGCATGTTCACGCGCCGCGCCAACTGGCAGGGTGTGCTGATCGGCATGGGCTTCAGCTTTATCGCGACTTTCGTGGTGTGGTGGCACCACTTGGTCCACCCGTTTCTCTACCTCGGCATTTCGATCCTCTTCTCGATCGTGGTCGGGTATGCGGCCAGTTTCTTTTTTGCCGCCCCGGTGGCGGAGTCGCTGCAGGGGTTGACCGTCTTTACGCCCAAGGAGCAGAGGGCAGGGAACCCCGCCTGATCACCGCTGGGCCGCAGCACGCGGCGGGAGCTTGGCGAAAACATACTCCGCCCCCTCGATGAAGGTTGGTCGCCAGGTCGCCCAGTCATGCGGACCGTTGATGACGCGCAGCTCGGAGGTGATGCCCGGCACGCGGCGGATGTGGTTGTAGAGGGTGTGCGCCTCGTAATCGAGGTCGTGGCTGGCTTGGGCCGGGTCGGCGAGGGCGCGCTCGTCATCGCCCACGGCAATGAACATCACGAGCGGCAGGCCGGTGGCGACGAAGGCCGGGATCACGGCCGGATAGTTCTTTGCTGTGTAGATCGCGTCGTCGAACAGCTGTGCGCCCCGGCCGAACGCGCCGAACTCGCGCGTGCTGGAATCCGGCGGCGGCAGCGGAAAATACACAGCGGGACTGAGCACGATGGCGGCGCCGAACAATTCCGGGTGCACCAGCGCATAGCGCAGCGCGCCGTAGCCGCCCATCGAGTAGCCGGCGACCACCCGGCTGAGCCGGTCGGTCTTGGTGGGGTAGGTAACATCGACGTGGGCCACGAGGTCCAGCGTGAAGGCCGACTCCACCGGTTCCCCCGCCGGCAGTTTGTCCGTGCCGGTGAACTGCGAGTCGATGTAGTAGCCGGCCCGGCGGCTCGAGGGAGCATCCGGCATGATGGCGATCACGGCCGGGATGCGGCCTTCGGCGATCATGCGATCGAGCTCGGGCTTGATCGTAGTCCACGCGGTCAGCTTGTCGCCGCGACCGTGCAGGAGGTAAACCACCGGGTAACGGGTGGTGCCCGTCGCATCAAATCCGGGCGGCAGGTAGAGTAGATAGGCGAGGTCCTTGCCCAGGTGCGCCGAGGGAAACGATCGCGACTGGATCGTGCCTTCGGACTGGGGCGTGGCCGCCCGGCCCGCCGCGAGCAGACAAAACACCCCCAGCGCCAAGCGGGCCAGGAAGCTCATTTCACGCATTCCGCAAAGCGCGGCTGGG
Organism: Lacunisphaera sp.; assembly: GCA_029945445.1. GTDB lineage: Bacteria > Verrucomicrobiota > Verrucomicrobiia > Opitutales > Opitutaceae > Lacunisphaera. The sequence goes on from JAQSCO010000057.1 coordinate 543,248, forward strand.
CCGCGGCGTGGCGGCGGTGCACGTCGGCGTAGATCTCGTCGGCCGTCCGGTCGATCGCGGCGGCGGCCATGAATTTGCCGCTGAAGCCGGGGACCTCCTCGTCGATGGCGCGCGTGGCCTGGAGGAAATCACCGATCAGCTCGCGCGGCGACTCGTCGCCCACGGAGATGCGGATGGTGGTCGGCGTGATGCCGGCCTCCTTCAGCGCCTCGGGGCTGAGCTCCGAATGCGAGGTGAGGGCGGGACAAAGCACGAGGGTGTTGCTCTGGCCGAGCGACACCATGTGGCCGAACATCGGCGCGAGCGAATCGAAGAAGCGCTCCAGCGTGACGCGCGAGATCTTAGCTGTCTCGAAGTTGATCGTGAACAGCGGCGCGGGCAGCCCGAGATAGGAGAGCCGGGCGGCGATGGCGTGGTTTGGGTCCTCGGGGTTGGCCGGACCACTGACCGTGACGAGCGGGTTGCTTGCGAGCCAGCGCGCGAAGACGAGGGTGTTGATGCATTTCTTCAGCATGCGCAGCTCAAGCGTCTTCATGCCGGTGAGCACCTCGAACGCCTTGTCGGAATCGAGGAACGCGCCCTTGATGTAGTAGACGTTCCAGAAAAGCGTGTCGTGCCAGCTCTTGCCGGACGGCGAGGTGTCGCCCTTCGGGAGGAACATGTCCTCGTTGCGGCCGATGACGACGCCGGCGGTCGTGGTGCCGTGGCCGGTGAGATCCTTGGTGTAGCTGTGGATGACGTAGTCGGGGCGCTCGGCCGGATCCTTCTGCTGGAGGGGGCGGACGAGGAAGGGCGTGCCGACCGTGCAGTCGCAGATGAGGGTGAGGCCGGCGGCATGCGCCGCGGCGCAGATGCCCGGCACGTCGAGAAACACGCCGTGCGGGTTGCACGGGCTCTCGAGGTAGACGTAGACGCGGCGGCCGGCCTTGAGGCGGTCGGCGTAGGTTTTCTTCACGCCGGCGAGGGCCTTGGTGAAATCCCCCTTGGTGAACCCGTCGAAGAACACCACGCCGACGTCGAGGTTCGAGCGTTTGCCGAACCAGTCGTGCAGCAACTGGTAGGCGCCGCCGTAGATGTTGCGCGAGGAGAGGACGACATCTTGGTAGCCGACGAGGTGCGAGAGCGCGGCGTCGATCGCACCCATGCCGGAGTTGAAGTTCCACGCCATGTATTCGCCGGCCATCGGGCCCGCCTCGATGTCCACGATGTGGTTGGCGAGCGAAATGGAGGTCGGGTTCATCAGCCGCGAATAGATCTCGTGGAGGAATTCCTTTCCTTGGAAGGCGTCGTCGATCCACTCGGAGCACGCGTAGAGGTAGGTCGCGGTGCGGGTGATGACCGGCGTGGCCGAGAAGATGGCCGTGACGTTGTCGAAGATCGGGTAGGGGCCCTTCGCCAGCATCGTCGTGTTCGAGTAGCGCAGCGACTGGTGCGTCTTGCGCGACGGGTTCTGCAGCGTGTCGAGAAGCTTCGCCAGCTGGAAGGAGAGGAACTTCTTTGCGTTGAACAGCGCGAGGCGGTCCGAGCGCGGCAGGCGGCCGAGCTCGCGCGTGGTCGCCTCCCACAGGTCCATCACGTCGCCGTGCGCGCCGTAAAGCTTCTCGGCGAGCGCGAGCAGCGGCTGGCCGGCCTCCGACTTCGGGTCGATGTGGAAATGCGCGAGCTGCTCGAGGGCCAGCTCATGGAGCGTGGTGGCCTGGGTGGTCTTGCGGCGCGGCGAAAGCAGGCGGGCCGCCGGCGCCTCGGGCTTGGCCGTTTTCTTGGTGGGACTCGGGGTCTTTTGCATAGGCCCAACTTGCTGTGTCATAAACACAGTTGCAAGCAGGCGCTGGTCGCCGTCGCTTCATTCACCCATTTGGATTTGTGCTTTGTGACGAAGCAGAGATTTACGACTAGCGAAAGCTGCAGAGTTGCAATTGCAGGGCGTTCTGCTGGGCTCTCGTCATTCTGCCAGTGCACTACGCTGTTTAGTTGGTGCCGTGCAAGTGGAGCACCCCGACAACCAATTGATCCATGACAATTTCGCGCCATTCAGCTGCTGTGGTGGCACTGCTTTGTGGCATCACTGGAACCGCGCACGCGCAGATCTACTTCACCGGCGCGCTGCAGTATTATGCGGCTAGCAACGGAGGTTACACTGATGCTTCATTATACGACACATTTGTGCCGGCTACGGGTGCCACCACGTTTACGGTCAACGCATCCACGGGCTTCTTCTATTTACTTTCACCCGGGGCTAACACCTTTACCCTGGGCCACACTGGCGGCGCCGGCACCGGATACCAGGGACTTGGGCTTTTCTTTTCCAACACAGGAACGACGTTTACCGGTCCGTTTAGTGCCGCGCCCAATCTCGTTGTGTTCGACAACACTTTCCCGAGCACAACTTTTTCATTTCCAGCCAACGGAATACAAGTGGCTAACTACGGGGCGTTTTCGGGAGCCACGATTTACAATGGTGCGACCAGCTACCAACTGGGCGGTTATGATGTGACGGTCACGGTGTTCGATTATGATTTTGCGGCCTCTTCCACGCCAACCTTGGAATTGTTCGTGACGGCCGTGCCGGAACCGTCTGCCAGTGCGGCATTGGCTGGAGCTGCGATGCTCGGTCTCGTGGTATGGCGGCGAGCGTCAGCTCGGGCGGAATTAGGCTCCGCGTGATTGGCCGCGAGAGGAATAGCGCAGTGGGCTGGCTCCATGTGACGTGATGTTGCCCCAGCTTGTTCATGGTCAAATATTATAGAGGCCCTCATGAATACCAACCAGGCCCGGTGGCTGCTCTGCCGGTTGCAGGATGACATCCGCGACTCGCTGCGCGCGGCCCGGCACCGCGGCGTCCGGCGGCTGACCCGGGTGGCGGCCGTCACCGCGGCGGACACGATTTACGGCATCGACAAGGTCAGCGAGCGCACGGTGCTGGCTTGGTTTGCCAAAAACTGGCCGCGCCGCTGGCCGGTTGAGTTGGTGATGGAGGGACTGGAGGGCGCGGCGGTCACCTTTCCGCGCGGCACGCCGGTCGCGCAGACACGCTATAAGTGCATCCTCGATCCGATCGACGGCACGCGCGGGCTGATGTATGACAAGCGCAGCGCGTGGAGCCTTGCCGCACTGGCGCCCCAGCGCGGCGCGAAAACCACCCTGCGCGAGATCATCGTTGCCGTGATGACCGAGTTGCCGACCAGCAAGCAGGGGCTGGCGGACCAACTCAGCGCGGTGCGTGGCGGCGGCGTGCTGGTGGAGCGGATCGACCTGCGCACGGGACGGCGCAAGAAATTTACACCACGGCCGTCGCGCGCCCGCGACGTGGCGCACGGCTTCGCATCATTCACCAAGTTCTTTCCGCCCGGCAAGGCGTGGCTGGCGGGGCGGGAGGAGAAGCTGTGGCGCCGGCTCGGCGCGGGGGTGGAAATCTTCGACGACCAATACCTGAGCAGCGGTGGACAGATCTACGAGCTGCTTATGGGGCACGACCGTTTTGTGGCGGACTTGCGGCCGCTGGCTTTTGCGCAACTGCGCGTGCGCTCGGCATTGGCGTGCCATCCCTACGACATCTGCACCGCGCTGATCGCGCAGGAGCTCGGCTGCGTTGTCACGGCGCCCGACGGGAAACCATTGCGCGTGCCGCTCGACACGACGTCGCCGGTGGCGTGGGTGGGCTATGCGAATCAGGCGCTCGCGCGGCGCATCGGGCCGAAGCTGCGGAAAATCCTGTAGGGCGGATCGCCGCATCCCGTCAAAGGAGGGCTCGCGTCCCTGCGAGCCGGCCCGCAGAAACGCGGGCCCTCCAAAAACTCGCGCTTCTCGGCCGGCCGCGGTCGGTCAGGAGTCCGACCTTTCAAAATGTGAAGGCGGGATCAGCGATCCCGCCCGGCGCTCAATCCTTCGACTGCTCGATGACCGCGGCCTTGCCGCCCTTGAAGACGACCCGGATGCGCTCTTCCTTCTCCTCGCGGTAGGCGTCGGCGTAGACCGGGCGATTGTAAACCCGGTAGGACCGGAGATAGGGATCGAAGTAAACACTGCGGTGATAGCCGACGAAGGCGGTGCCCTCATAGCGGTCATAATAGGTGTTGTAGATCCACGTTGTGGTCTTGCCGTCGGCGCTGGTGGATTCGCGCTTTTGGTCCGGCTTGCCCAGCGCGAGGTAAACCATGTCCTCGTTGTAGCCGAGGTCGATGATGCCCTGCTTGATCTTGTTCTGCGTGACGGCATCGAGCCCGGCGAAGACCGCGGGTTTTTCCTTGATTCGGTCGTCGATGGACTGGCAGCCGGTCAGGAAGCCGAGGCTGGCCGCGAGCATGAAGGTGGTGAGTAGGCGTCGGTTCATGACATGGAAGACCCCGGGAAAGGAAGCGAAGTTCCCCCCGCGGCCAGGGGTGTTCGGTAACACAACGGTTACAACCGTACCCGGCGCAGACGCAGGGCGTTGGCCACGACCGTGATCGAGCTGAGGCTCATCGCGGCGCCGGCGAACATCGGGTTGAGCAGCCAGCCGAAAAACGGATACAGCGCACCCGCGGCCAGCGGCAGACCGGCGAAGTTGTAGGCGAAGGCCCAGAAAAGGTTCTGCTTGATGTTGCGCAGCACGGCGCGGCTCAGGTGAACGGCGCGCACCAGCGCGGCGAGGTCGCCCTTCACCAGCACGATGCCGGCGCTGTGCATGGCCACGTCGGTGCCCGTGCCCATCGCAATGCCCACGTCCGCCGCGGCCAGCGCGGGGGCGTCGTTGAGTCCGTCGCCGGCGAAGACCACGCGCTCGCCTTCGGCCTGGTGCTCGCGGACGAGTTCTTGCTTGCGGGCCGGGGTAACCTCGGCGTGAAAACCATCGAGCCCGAGCTGGGCAGCCACCGCACGGGCGGCCGCAGTGCGATCACCAGTCACCATGACAACCTTCAGGCCAAGACCCTGCAGGGCGCCGATGGCCGCGGCGGTCCCGGTCTTGAGGGCGTCGGCCAGGGCGATCACGCCCGCGTCCTGGCCGTCAACCGTCACGTTGACGAGCGTGGCCGTGGTATGGCCGGGCAACTCATAATGGGCCGGGGCGCGGCTGATCTCAACGCGGCGACCGTCCAGTTTCGCGCTGACTCCGGCACCGGGCTGCGCGATGAATTCAGTGGCTGGAGCCAGCGGCAGCCCGCGGGCCTGCGCCGCGGCGACGATGGCCCGCGCCAAGGGATGCTCACTGGCTGATTCGGCCGAGGCGGCGAGGCGCAGGAGCTCGGCTTCCGTGAAGCCGCCGGCCGGCTGGATGAAGGCGACCTGCGGATGGCCCTCGGTCAGCGTGCCGGTCTTGTCGATGAGCAGCGTGGTCGCGCCGGCGAGGCGTTCAAGGGCGGCGGCATCCTTGACCAGCACGCCGGCCTGCGCCCCGCGGCCGATGCCGGTGACGATCGAAACGGGGGTGGCGAGGCCGAGCGCGCAGGGGCAGGCGATGATGAGCACGGCGACGGCGTTGAGCAGTCCGTGCAGCCAGCCCTGCTCCGGGGCGAACAGGCCCCACGCCAGGAACGTCACGGCCGCGATGCCGAGGACGACGGGCGCGAACCAGGCAGAGACGCGGTCGGCCAGCCGCTGGATCGGAGCCTCGCTCTCGACCGCCTGCTCCACGAGCCGGACAATCTGGGCGAGGAGCGTGTCGGCCCCGACGCGCCGGGCGCGGTAGACGAATGACCCGGTGGTGTTCAGGGTGCCCGCACTGACGGCCCCGCCCGCGACCTTGACGACGGGCAGCGGTTCGCCGGTGAGCATCGACTCGTCGATTTCCGCGGAGCCTTCCTCGAGCGAGCCGTCAACCGGCAGGTTTTCACCGGGGCGCACACGCAGGCGGTCGCCGATGTGCACCTGGTCGACGGGCACATCTTCCTCGGTGCCGTCCGCCCGGAGGCGGTGGGCGGTCTTGGGCGCCAGGTTCATGAGCCCGCGGATGGCCTCGTCGGTCCGGGCATGGGCGCGCTGTTCGAGGATCTGGCCGAGCAGCACGATCGTGGTGATGAAGGCCGCGGCCTCGAAATAGAGGGGGACGCCGTGTGCGCCGCGCAGCGAGACGGGGAAATGCTCCGCGAACAGCACCGCGGCGACGCTGTAGAAATACGCCGCCCCGGTGCCGGTGACGGTCAGCGTGAACATGTTGGAGTCCCGTTCGCGGATGGACATCCACCAGCGGCGGATGAACGGGGCGCCGCACCAGAAAAAAACCGGAGTCGTCAGCCCGAGTTGCAGCCAACCGTTGAGCCCGGCCGGCCAGGGGTGGAAGGCCTGCGGCCACAGCATCCCGCCCATGGCGAGCGCGAGCACGGGCACCGTCAGCGCCGCGGCCAAGTAGAGCTTCGGCCGCAGGTAGCGCTCATGCGGCAGGCCCATGTAGACCGGGTGGCCGGGCGCGGGTGCACCGGCTGGATCCGGCGTGGAGGGGCCGTGAGGGTGTGCGTGAGAATGGTTCATGGAGGGAAATCAGGCGGAGGAGCGACGGCGGCGAAGGACGCGGCCGAAATCCCAAAAAGCGAGGGCGAGCAGGGTATTGTAGGCGTGGCAACGGCAGCGCGGGCCGCGGTGGCACAGGCAGTTTAGACAGCCGCAGGGCGAAGTGGTGGCGGGGAGGGAGCTTTTAGTCATAGGATGAATGGGTTCATCCCTGCAGACGGAGCCCGGGACGGAATCTTACACCTCCTGCCGTTTTCCCGGCACGCAATCACAGTCGAGGCACGCGCCGTCGGCGCAGGCACCGCAGAAGGTCTGGAGTTTCTCGCGGAGATCCTTGCGGGCCCGGTGCAGGGTGACGCTGGCGCTGTTGGGCGTGATCTGCAGCGCCTTGGCCGCGGCCTGCACGGATTCGCCGTTCAGGTCGACGCGGCGCAGCAGCTCGGCGTGCACGGGCTTGAGGGTGTCCACCACGCTGCCAAGACAGGTGCAGAGCTGCGCCTCCCAGCCGGGCGGAGCGGCGGCGAGGTCCTCGCCCAAGGCGGCAATGGTCGTGCCAAAGGCATCGTTCCGACGCCGGCCGGCCGCGTGGGAGCGGTAGTGATCAATCACGGCGTTGCGCAACACTTGGTAGAACCAGGCGGTGAGTTTTGCGTCGTCCTGCAGTTCGTCGGCGCGCTTGAGTGCCTTGAGCAGGCCGTTCTGGAGGATGTCCTCCGCTTCCGCCGCGCTCCCGACGCGCGCCACCAGGAACGCCTTGAACGCGGTGCGCTGCTCGTTGAGAGAAACGGCGAGCTGGCGTTGCCCGAAATCACGGGAGCGGGAGGGGGACTGGCTCCCGGTGTGTTGCCCGGTCAGGCCGGAGAAATTGGGCCGCGCCTTCATTGAAAAACTCCAGCTAGCGTGAACAGAATGGCGGCGATTGCGGCGGCGCTGAAATTACGCGGTCCGGCATACGCTATATATTTTCCATGGTCGGCATGGGCGATATTGGACGACATGTTGGTCATACCGGCGACCGGCGAGGTAACGTCACCGAAAGTTCCCCCGGTAATGACGGCGGCGACGCAAAGCGGAAGGCCTGCGCCAACCGATGCCGCCAGGGGAATGGCGAAGGGCATGATCAGTGAAGCAGACCCCCAACCTGAACCGGTGAAATAGGTCACCGCGGAAGACAACAGAAACAGCGATACCGGCACGCTCCAAGCCGGCAGGGAAGTTCCTAGCTGGAGCTTGATCAGTTCGTTCAAACCTAGGTCCTGTGAAACGGCGGCCAAGGGCCAGGCAATGCTAAGAATAACCAGAGTGGTCATGATGTCATTTCCGCCTGAGATCACATCCTCCGTCTGCTGTCGGAGGGAATATTTTTGAGCGAAGTAACAGACCGCGGTAATGGCAAGCGTGATGACCAGAGCGACAAGCATGGCGCGATTCGGCTCCGAATCGGCGATGGCCGCCAGAATGGAGATGCTCTTGGCCTTGGGGCTCCCGAAAAACCAAAAGAAGAAGACGCTGAGAGCGATGACCGACACCATCGGAACAATCAGGTTGATCACCCTGGGCTCGATGATCGGTTTGGCTTCCTGCATGTTCATGCGCATTTTGTCGCCGTTGATGGGGTGAGTTTCCTTGGAGCTTTGGGCCGGCGGTTTGAATTTAATGAAGATGGAAGCAAAGGTGATCAACAGCACGGCGATGCTGAAGAACTCCAGGGGTATGGCCCGCAACCAAATGCCATAGGCCGAGGTATTCCCGGCGATTCCGGCGGCCTTCAAGCCTTGGGCAACAATAGCGACGTTAAACCCCACAAACGTGGTGGCGATCGGGATGAGTTCGACCACCGGACTGGCGGTATTGTTCAGCATGAAGGCGAGTCGCTCCCGGCTGATCCGGTATTTTTCGGCCAGGGCCAGGGTGATCGAACCAGCGCCGACAATCCGGAAGCCGCAGTCGATGAACGTCACGGGAATCAAGGCCCACATGGTGAGAAACACCCCTTTTTCGCTCTCGATGTGTTGCCCGGCTTTGGCGGAGAAGGCTGTAATTCCCCCCGAGCGTTTGATTATGCCGATCAGGCCGCTGAACAAATACAGAAACAAGAGCACCTGAAGGTTTCCCTTGTCCGTCAGGGTTTCCACAATCTTGTCCACGGCACCTTCGAATCCTCCGGTGAGGGTGGGATGCAAAAAATAACTTCCTGCCAACAATCCAATCAGCAAGGCAGGAACAATCCTATTCGACCAGATGGCTACCGCTATGGTAATCAGCGGAGGTAACAGTGAGAGCCACGTATTCATAATATAGATTGTGGCGTTTGGATTTGGCTTTCCCGGATCAGCCCAAACGGCAGGATCGAACAATCAAGCGTATCGGCGTTGGCGCGATGCAATTTGGCTTCTCGTTTTTGGATCTCAGAAATCTGCTGGCACCGTGTCGGCGAGAGGTGGGGAATTATTTCTTGGACAGCTTGCTTATCACAACGACCAACAGGACCACCACCAGAGTGCCGATAACTGTCCAAAGCCACATTCCGCCGCTCCATTCTCCATTCATCCATCCGTCTGTATGGTTCATTTACAGACCCTGCTCTGGTCGAAGCCACATTGCTATGGGGTAAAACCAGAAGTTCCCTCGCGGATTTCCCGCCGCCCATCACCGGCCCGTAGCCCCAATCCGCCGCTGTGGGTTGCCTCCCGAGCACCGGCGCATTTCCCTTTGAGAAGGCAGCAATGATTCCTGTGATTGGTTCATGAATATTCTTGTCCAGGACATTGAGGGGTCGGACTCGATCTTCTCATGTTCACCAATACGGTAGAGGTGTTTATAGTAACGTTCCCGCGTATCCGGGTATCAGCTCCCTGATTCTCTCCATTTGATCTCATCGAGCATTTGCTGAACCAGGGTCTGCCTGTGTTCCCCGCTGGCGAAGCGCGCAGGTGCGCGCTGGAACATCTCCACGCACATCGGGCAGCACAGCGCAAAGCGCCGGCCGTCGTGGTAAAGGTGCGCCGTGCCGGCGTTGCCTTCCGTGGCCTTGCCGCAGACGACGCAAATTTCATCGCGAGTGGAATCGGCACTCATGTTTGAAGTTCCGGTTGAGCGGCGGGGCTGGCAATCGTAGCCGGGGCCGGCAGGCCGCGTTTGCGCCAGAGATAGAAGATGGCAGGGTAGACGAGCAGCTCCATTAGCGTGGAAGTGATGACGCCGCCGACCATCGGCAGGGCAATGCGTTTCATGGTGTCCGCCCCGGTGCCGTGGCTCCAAAGGATCGGCATGAGGCCCGCGATTATCACTGCGGCCGTCATGGCCTTCGGGCGCACGCGCTTCACGGCGCCGTGATAGATGGCGTCGCGCAGATCGGTGGTCGTGAGCAGCCGGCCCTTCGTTTTCCACTCCTCATAGGCCAGATCGAGATAAAGCAGCATCACTACGCCCGTCTCCGCGTCGAGCCCGGCGAGAGCGATGATACCGACCCAGACCGCAACACTCATGTTGTAGTCGAACAGGTAGAGCGCCCAGAAGGCGCCAACGAGGGAGAATGGCACCGCGAGCAAGACGATCAGCGTCTTTATCCACGACTTGGTGTTCAGGTAGATGATGAAGATGATCAGTAGCAGCGTGAGAGGCACCACGAGCAGGAGCCGCGCTTCGGCCCGCTGCATGTATTCATACTGGCCGCTCCAGAGAATACTGTAGCCAGTTGGCACCTTGATTTCGCCGGCGCGGATGGCGTCATTGACCGTCTTCTGCGCGCCGCGGACGTAGTTGCCGAGGTCGACGCCCTGCACGTCGACGTAAATCCAGGCATTCGGGATCGCCGCCTCGCTCTTGATGCCCATCGGGGCGGCGACGACGCGCACTTTTGCCAACTGGCTGAGGGGAACCTGCGCCATGGCCGAGCCACCGGTTGAGCCCATGCCACCGCCTGCCGCCGCACCCTTGACCGGAACGAGGATTTCGCGCAGTGCTTCCAAGTTTTCGCGGTAATCGCGCTCATAACGAAGAATCACGCCGTAACGCTCGAGCCCCTCGACCGTGGTGGTCAGCGGCATGCCACCCAGGGCGACTTCGAGCACCTGCTGCACTTCGCCCACGGTCAGGCCGTAGCGCGCGATCGCGTCCCGATCGATGTCGAATTCCACGTAGTTGCCGCCCATGACGCGCTCGGCGAACACGCTGCTGGTGCCGGGGGCGCGGCGGATCACGCCCTCGATCTCACCGGCGATCCGCTCCAATTCGCGCAGGTCGGGCCCGGCGACCTTGATGCCGACGGGCGTCTTGATGCCGGTCGCGAGCATGTCGATGCGCGTCTTGATCGGCATCGTCCACGCGTTGGTAAGGCCGGGAATCTGCACCGCGTTGTTCAACGCCGCGGTGAGTTCGTCGATGGTGCGCCGCCGGTGGGCGAGGACCTTGCCGTTGTCGTCCTTGAGGTCGACGACCGGCCACTCCTCCTCGGGCTTCAGCATGATCGTCGTCTCGATCATGTCCATCGGCGCCGGATCGGTGGCGGACTCCGCCCGCCCGATCTTGCCGAACACATGATGAACTTCGGCAAAGGATTTGATGATCTGGTCGGTCTGCTGGATGAGTTCGCGTGCCTTCGTCGGTGAGATGCCGGGGAAGGTCGTCGGCATGTAGAGCAGGTCGCCCTCGTAGAGGGGCGGCATGAACTCGGAGCCGATGTTCTGATAGGGGAATGCCCGGCCGGCTTTCAGGGCGACTTCCTTCGCGCGGCCATCCGGTAACACACGGGCGACAATCGAATTCCAGGGAAAGAACACCCAGCCGACGATCACGGCTGCCGTAATGATCACGGCCCAACGAAACTTGATCATCAGGTCCAGCAGTGGGTGATAGAGCCAGATCAGGAAGCGGTTCACCGGGTTCTTCTCCTCGGCCGGAATCTTCCCGCGGATGAAGAAGCCCATCAGCACGGGCGCCAACGTGATCGACAGAATCGCCGCTGCCGCCATGGAGTAGGTCTTGGTGAACGCGAGCGGCTTGAACATGCGGCCCTCCTGCGATTGCAGCGTGAATACGGGCAGGAAGGAAACCGTGATGACCAGCAGCGAGTAGAACAGCGTCGGCCCCACCTCGATGGAGGCGTCGCGGATGATGTCCCAGTGCGGCTTCTTGCCGGCATCACGCTCCATGTGCTTGTGCGCGTTCTCGATCATGATGATCACGGCGTCGACCATCGCGCCGATGGCGATCGCGATGCCGCCTAGTGACATGATGTTCGCGCTGAGGCCCTGCCCGAACATGACCGAGATTGAGGCCAGGACGGCGATCGGCAGGATGACGATCGCCACAAAGGAACTGCGCAGGTGCATCAGGAACAGCAGGCAGACAAGTGCGACCACGATGCTTTCCTCGATGAGCTTTTCCTTGAGCGTGCGTACCGCCCGGTCGATCAGCGCCGTGCGGTCATAGGCGACCGTGTAAGTGACGCCCGCGGGCAGGCTCTCCATCGCCTCGTCCAGACGCGCCTTCACGGATTGGATGACCTGGCGCGTGTCGACGCCGTAACGCACGACGACGACCCCGCCCACGGTCTCACCCTCGCCGTTCAGCTCCGCGATGCCGCGGCGCATGTCGGGGCCGAGTCCCACGTTTGCCACTTCGCCCAGCAGGATCGGTGTGCCACCGGGTCCGCGGCCCACGGCGACCTTGCGCAGGTCCTCCACCGACGAGACGTAGCCTTTTACGCGGAGAATGAATTCTTTCTCGGCCATCTCCACGGAACGCCCGCCCACCTCGCCGTTGCTTCTCTGCACGGCCATGGCCACTTCGCTGATCGACAGGTTGTAGGCGTGGAGCCGGTGCGGATCGACGGTAATCTGGTATTGCTTCACGAACCCGCCGACGGAGGCGACCTCGGCCACGCCCTCGACGCTCGCGAGCTGATAGCGCAGGAACCAGTCCTGCATGGAGCGGAGCTGGGCCAGGTCGTGATTCTTGGAATTGAGCGAATACATGAATGCCCAGCCGACGCCGGTCGCATCCGGGCCGAGGCGGGGCGCCACGTTGGCGGGCAGGCTGCCCTGAAGTCCGTTCAGGTATTCGAGCACGCGGCTGCGGGCCCAATACGGATCCGTGCCGTCCTCGAAAATAACGTAGACGAAGGAGAAGCCGTAGAACGAGTAGCCGCGCACGACCTTCGCCGCCGGCACCGACAGCATCTTGGTCGTGATGGGATACGTCACCTGGTCCTGCACGATCTGCGGGGCCTGGCCGGGCCACTCGGTGTAGATGATGACCTGCGTGTCCGACAGGTCCGGGATCGCGTCGAGGGGAATCCGCTGCAGGGAGTAGATGCCGCCAAAGACGAGCGCCACCGTGCCGGCCAGCACGAGGAACTTGTTCTTCAGGGAGAAATTGATGATCGCGTTGAGCATGCTGCCGCGAAGTTAAAGTTTGCTGGCACCGGCCTGGTGGTCGGTGGCGCAGGGCTCGCCGGCCGCCATCGCGGCTTTGCTCATGCCGCAACTGCCGCAGGCGTCGCTGCCGCCGCCGGATTTTTCATCGGCGAGCGTCTGGAGATAGGCGACCACCGACAAGCCCCCGATGGGGGGATGCCCGGGAGGCAGGGCCGTCACGCCCGGGCGGACGGATGGACCGGTTGTGCCGGTTGGCGGGACAGCGGAGGCATCGATCTCTTCCCCGCACTCCAGCATCGCGGCGCCGTAATAGGGATTCCTCAACTCAGCCGTGCGCTGGAGCCAGCGGCCCGTGCCGATACCCGGGGCCATCGGGCACTGGAAGATGTGCAGCCCGGCCGTGTGATGCAGGTGATTCTCGCGCACGAGGTCGGTCACCCCGGTGCCGAAATAGGCAAAATCGCGCCGGGCGGTCTTCAGATCGGTGGGATCAGCCGGGCCATCCTTGAATTTTCCGAGCGGACCATGCGCGCCGTGCTCGTAGACCGTCAGGAATTCTGCGAGCTTCTGACGCATGACAGGCAACGCTTTCTGGTAGGCGGGCAGGTCATCCTTGGCCAGCGCGTCCGCCCCGCCGATGGTCGCGTTGGCGAGGGCCTGCAAAAGGGTGAGGGCTGGAGCGGGCAACATTGCGGCGCCGGCCATGCCGCCGACCGCCGCCGCCGGTTTTTGGGGGAGGCTCGCCTGGGACTCGCGAGGAGCAGGCATCTCGGCTGCCGGGCCGGATGATTTCAGCATCTTCTGGATCGCGTCGCGCAGCTGGCTTTCGGAATCGAGCATGAACTGCCCTGAGATGACGATGCGGTCACCGGCGACGAGGCCGGAAAGCACCTCATAGAAGTTGTCTTGGCTGCGGGCGCCGAGCTTGATCTCGCGCGGTTCGAAGCTGCCGTCAGGGCGGGCCAAAAACACGGTGTTGCTTTCACCGCTCCGCAGGACCGCCATATCGGGCACCAGCACGGCATCGTCCGCCAGCTGGGTGGTGAAACGCACGTCGACAAACATGCCGGGGCGGAGGAAGCGGTCGGTGTTGGGAAGAACGATGCGTGCCGTGGCCGTGCGGGTTTGTTCCTGCACCTGGGGCAGGAGCAGTTCGACTTTGCCATCGAATGATCGTTCCGGGCCGTAGCTGGTCCGCACGGTCGCCGGATCGCCCGTGCGCACGAATGGCAGATCCTTCTCATAAATCTCCGCCTGCACCCAGACCGAAGACAGGTCGGCCAGCCGGTAGATGCGCTCGCCCGGTTTCATCATCTGGCCGGTGACGCCCATCTTCTCGATCACCACGCCGTCGGCGGGCGCGCGAAACACGAGCGTGCGGTGCGGTTCCTTGGTCCGGTTCAGCTCGGCGATCACATCCGCCGGCACGTCGTACAGCTGCAGCCGGGCCAGGGCGCCGCGGGTGAGGGCCCCGCCGGCCTCGCCCTCGGCGCGCAGCGCCACGACGTAGTTGAGCTGCGCATTGTAGACGTCCGGCGCGTAGATTTCGAAGAGCGGGTCGCCCGCCTTCACCACTGCCCAGGTGGTGTTCACCAACAGTTTTTCCAGCCAGCCTTCGTATTTGGTCGTGATGTCGCGCAGGCCTTCCTCGTTGTAGGTGACGGTGCCGACGGTGCGGAATTCGCGGCGCACCGGGCCGTGCTCGACCAGGGCCGTGCGCAGGTTCATCCGCTGGATCGTCGCCGCGTCGATCTGGATGGTGGAGGCAGAGGCGTCCTCGTCCTCATAGACGGGCACCAGGTCCATGCCCATGGAATCCTTGCCGGGCTTCGGGCTCACTTCGCCGGGGTTCATCGTGGACTTGTAGTATTTGAGTTTGCGCTCGCCGGCCGCGGCGCGGCCGTTGGAATTGGCGCGGATCGGAGTCAGTTTCATGCCGCAGATCGGGCAGTTGCCGGGCTCCTTCTTGATGATCTGCGGATGCATGCCGCAGGTGTAGAGTTGCTCGGCCGCGTTGGCGTCCGGCAGGGAGAAGCCGGCGATCAGGGCAATCACGGCGCAAAAAGCGAGGCGGATAAGAAGGACGGGCGGTTTCATGGATGGGCGGAAATTCAGGGTTAGACGGCGGGGCTCTCCGCGAGCAGGGGCGAACCCGCCGGGGCGGCAGCGATCATCAGAAGCAGGCCGGTGACCGCGTTCTCGCGATCCCGCAGGGCGGCCGCCCGCTCAGCTTGCATGCCGATGGCCATGAGGCGGGTCTCGGGGATCATCGCCAGGCCGGTCATGCCGGACTGGTAGCCGGCCTCGACGGAGGCGATGGTGCGATCGTAATTGGGCAGGGCAGTCTGATCGATGTAGGCGATCATGCGGTCGGACTCGCGCACCATGAAGAGCATCTGCGCCAGTTCGGCGGCCAGGTTCAACTGCTCGGCACTGACCCGGGCGCTTGCCGCATCCCGCCGGGCCTCGGCACTGGCGATGGCCGCGGCGATTTTACCGCGCCAGATCGGCAGCGTCACGGTGGCGGTTGGACGGAGCATGAGCGGGTCGGCCTTGAGGTCAGCCATCAGGCCGAGGCTGAAGTCGGGCGTGCCGGCCTTCCGGGCGACCGCGACGCCGGCGAGGGCCATTTCCACCATGGCGCGCATCTGGGCGAGTCCGGGATTGGATTCCTGGGTGCGCCGCCACAATTCCTCGTCCGGGGGCAGCACGGTGCTGGTGAGCGCGATCTGCGGCCAAGCCGGATCAGGGTCCGAGGCAGCGAGCCCGAGCGTCGACTTGAACGCCTGGCGGATCGCTGTGCGGCGGTCCTGGAGATTGGCGAGATCCGAACGCAGGCGGGTGACCTCACTGGCAAGCCGGATTTGGTTCTCAAGAGTGCTCATCCCGCGACCCGTGGTATAGTCTACCTGGGCCACGGCCAGGGCTTGATCGAAGGTGGTCAGCGAAGCCTCGCGCAAACGGATGACCTCGTCCTGATAGGCGAGGTCGATCCAACCCTTGCGGACATCCGCGGCGGTGCGGAGCACGGTGGAAACATAAACCCGGTAGGCGACCTGGCTGGCCGCAGTGGCCTCGCGACCCATGGCGGCGCGTTTCCCGGGGGTCATAAAGTCAAACATGAGCCCCGGCATGAAGGTCATCAGTGTGTCGGCGATGTCTGCCTCGAACGTGAGTTTGGGATCAGGGAGGGCCCGGGCGGGCGCAATCGCCTCCATGCTGGCCCGCCAATCCTGATAGGCGCCGAAAACGGCGGGATGATTCAGCACGGCATAGCGGGCAAAATCCGCGAGCGGTGAATCCGTCCGCAGGGAAGGCAGGGCCGGCTTGATCGCGGTGGACTTGAGTTGATCCCCGATTTGTTCCACCTGATCGCGGGCCGACCGCTCGGCGGATGACGGGCCGGTGCAGCCCGCAAACAGGAGGGCAGCCAGAGTAGCAGCGATTGCGAATATACGCCGGGCGGACATGCGCGGCCTCAGCTCTTCTTTGCCTTGGCGGCAGCCTCATCGATGAGCTTGAGGTATTTGGCCGGTTCCTTGAGGAAATCCTTTTCGCAGTCCTTGCAGCAGAAGCGGACGAGGCGGTCCGGTTTGCCGTCCTGCTGGTAAACGTAGTCGATGGCCTCGCCCATGCTGCCACCGATTTCCTCGTCGGAAACGACGCAGGTCTTGAGCGGGTATTCGGCCTTCGCCTTGGCGAGCCAGGCGGCGTCGGGCGCCGCGGGGGTCTTGGCGGCGGGCTTGTCGGCATGGTCGTGCGCGGACAGGGCGGGCGGCAGTCCGGCCGCGAGGAGCAGGGCGAGGAGGGGGAGCAGTTTTTTCATAAGGGGAGAAGGTTGCTGGTTTGGGACAAAACACAATCCAGCCGCGAGACCGCGGCTGGACGGGTGGGGCTGATCCGCCGGGCGAATCAGGATTTCTTCATGGCGCCGCAACTGCAGTTGGTGCAGGCGACGACCGGCGGGGCGGCTTCGGTCTTGGGCTGGGTGGCGGCTTGGGCGGCGGCGGCCTGCGCCCTCGCCGCGGCGCGTTCCTTCTCGGCGCGCGCCAACCAGTCGGGACCGGGACCGGCGAAGGCGAGGGTGGAGACGCCGGCGAGAACGGCGGCGGCGATGAGGAGCTTGAGGGTTTTCATGGGGATAATCGTTTGGGCGGTGAACGGCGCACGGATTGCGCGTTGTTATCCAGTCATACACCGCCGGGCCGGAAATCCCTCAGGATTTCTTTTTGGAGGATTCTTGAGTGGTTTCGCCTCCTGCAGTGTATATTGTTCCATCATCCCAATGAACTCTCCCCGTGATTCCCTTTCCGCGGTCCTGCACCGCTGGCGGGTTGCCCCCCCCGCCGACCCGAACTTTCGCGCGGCGGTCTGGCAGCGCGTCGATGCGCGGACGCAGGAAAACTGGCCCGCCTACGTGCGGTCGCACGCCACCGCCTGGTCCCTGGCCGCGGTGGTGATGCTCGGGGTCGCCGCCTATTCCGGCACCGCCCTGGCCCAGGCGCGAATGCGCGCCGAGCGTGAGACGATGGTCGTCAATTACCTGGTGGATCTCGACCCGCGCGTGCAGGCGGTGCTCAAGCCCTGAGCGCCATGCGCTACCTCCTTGGGACCTGGGCTCTCCTCGCGTTCGCCGCCGCCTCGATCGGCCTGATGTGCTTCCGGCTGAACACCGACTCCGCGCTGCATGCGGCGATCCGGCAGCGTGACGCGATGGAGTGGCTGCGCACGGATTTTCACCTGAACGACGGGCAGTTCGCCGCGATCAAAAAATTGCACGAGGCCTACGCGCCTTCCTGCGCGGAGCACTGCCGGCTCATCCAGGAAGCGACCAGGATGCGCGACACGCTCAAGGAGGCCGGCCGCGGCGATGCGAGCGCGGTGGCGGCGGCGGAGGCCCGGGTGCAGGAACTGCGCATCCACTGCGAAACCGCCATTGCGCGGCATGTGCGGCAGGTGGCCGCGGAGATGTCGCCCGCGGAGGGCGCGCGCTACCTCGCCCTTGTCCTGCCGAAAATCGCCAGCTTCGACCATCTGGTCGCGCCTGACCTGCACCTGAATCACCCCCGCTGAACCCATGGAAGCCGACCCGGGCGCCAGCCCGAGCGACGAGGATCTGATGCGCCGCCTGCAAGGCGGCGAGGCGACGGCATTGGCAGCGCTCATGTCGCGCTGGGAAGGACCGGTGAAGCGCTTCATCTTCCGGATCGTGGGCAACACGGCCGAGGCCGAGGACCTCGCCCAGGAGGTTTTTGTGCGCGTCTACACGAAGCGCGACTCCTACCGGGCCGGCGCGAAATTCTCGACCTGGTGCTTTTCCATCGCGGCCAACCAGGCGAAGAACCGGCTGCGCTGGTGGCGCCGCCGCCCGGCGCTGTCGCTCAACGCCTGGACCGAGGCCGGCGGGGAAACCGCCGACGAGTCGCCGGCCGGTGCGCCGGCGTCCACGGAGGCGGTGCGGCACGAGCAGATCGCCGCGGTACAAACGGCCGTCGCGGAGCTGCCGCTCGAACTGCGGACGGCGCTGGTGCTTTTTGAATACGAGGAGCTATCCGTGGCCGACATCGCGGCGGCGCTCAGCTGCACGGCGAAGGCCGTGGAAAACCGCCTCTACCGGGCGCGCCAGCGGCTGAAGCAAAGTCTGCAGCCTGCGGAGTGAGCCGCGCTCACTTGGCCAGATCGGCGGCGAGGGCGGTGCGCGTGTCCTCGATTTTCCAGTAGGAATCCAGCACCTTGGAGTAGGCGGGGATGGTCATCGAGAGCATCAGGCCGCCCGCCATGTTCTTGAACTGCGGTCGGGAGTTCTCGGCGGAGAAGGCGGCGGCGCGCGTGCCGAAGCTGGCCAGTTCACGGCGCTCGGCCAGGTCGGCGAGCTCTGCGGTCAGCGCGCCGTAGCGGTTGGCGGTGGCGACCGGGTTGTAGACGAAGTGGAACAGGGCGAACAGGCCGCGCTTCCACGCGGGCCGGTGATGATCCTGGTCGCTGAACTGGGTCAGGAGGTAGTTGGTGGAGATCGCGTATTCGATCAGGAGCATGCGCCGGGCGCCGGCGGGGCCGCCGCTCCCGCCCGCGAGCACCGCGGCGAGCCGGGCCTTGCGATCGAGCGACACCGTGGCGTGGTCGAGGATGAAGCGCGCGGTGTGCAGGCTCATCTTCTGGATGACGCGGCCGACCATGAAGCGCACGAGCGAGCGGGCCGAGGGCTCGAGCTTGCGGCCGACCTCGAGGACCGGCAGCACGGTGTCCATCGCCTCGTCGCCCTTGCCCTCGAGCGCGAGCAGGCCGGCCTCCGCGCAGGCGAGCTGCGAGGTGGAGCGGTAGGGGGCGAACTTGATGATCGGCGCGTCGAAGCGTGCGGGCATGAGGTCGCCGAGAACCGCGAAGGAATTAAGCTCGGCCCACCACGCACGCTCCGGCAAGTTGGCCCACGCGGTGTGGAGGGCCTCGCGGTTTTTCTCCAAGTAGGCCTGCCACTCGGCGGGCTTGTCCGGGCCGGCGGCGCTCAAGGGAAATTTCGGCGAGGAATACGTGCGCGGGGCGGCTTTCCCGTCGCGCGGGGTGAAGGCGAGGGTCACGGCCCAGCTGGCCTCGGCCTGCGGGCCGGGCGGGCACAGCTCGTCCAGCGACACCGGGAAGCGGACGGTGGGTTCGTCCCAGGCCAGCCACACGAAGACGGGCGCCAGCAGAAGGTAGCCCGCGGCGAGCGACAGCCACGAGTCGCCCCAGCGCCGGCGGTGCGCGACCCAGAAAAGGCCGATGGGCACGACGATCACGAAGAGCAGGATCAGCATCCCGACGAGCTTCGGCAGTTTGGATTCCGGGGAAATCAGCGCCTCGAACGCGGTCGCGATGAAGGGCGAGACCGTGATCACGGCCAGGCCGAGCAGGAAGGTCAGCGCCCCGACCAGGCCCAGCCGGGCGAGGCCGCGGAGGCACCGGTCAAAAAGCGAGGCCCGGGCGGGAGCGGGCGCGACGAAGGAAGGGGCCGAGTCAGGCGGGCTCATGGGGTTATGGGCAAAGGGTGAACCAAGCGGGGGGTGCCGGTGTTTCTGCCCGGCCGCGCGCCACGGCGCAACCCAATTGCCCGCGCAGGCGCCGGCGATCGCGCAGGCGCGCGTGTTGTGACTAGAAGGCCGCGCGTGAGGCGCGGCATGGTCAGGCGTTCTCGCGGACGGGCTCGGCCGGCGCGAGAACCACTGGCGATCGGCCCGGCGGGGTGGACTTGCGGTTCTTCGCCACGGTGATGAGGGCGACGCCGGCAATGATGACGCCGGCCGCGACGAAGATGCGCGGCGACACCGGCTCGTGCAGGATCAGCCAGCCAAGGAACACCGCGACGACGGGATTGACGTAGGCGTAGGTCGACACCTTGGCCGGCGTGCCGTGCTTCAACAGCCAGGCAAACGTCGTGAAGCCGATGAGCGAGCCGGCAACGACAAGGTAGCCCAGCGCGATGAGCGAGCGGCTGGAAACAGCCGCAAGCTCGAAATGCCAAGGTTCGCGCAGCGCGAGGCTGACGATGACCAGCCAGACGCCACCCGTGAGTTGCTGGATGGCCGCGCCGGTGAACGGAGCGGCGGGCTGCCGCGCATAACGGATGTAGATGGAGCCCGCGCCCCAGGAAAGACAGGCCAGCACCAGCCCGCCCACACGCCACGGATCGAGGCGCCCGGCGCTTTGGCTGAGGTCGGGACCGACGAGCAGCGCCAGGCCCACGAAGCCGAGGGCCAGGCCCACGAAGGTCGCCGCCGTGGGCCGCGTGCCGCGCGTCTCGTCCTTGCCCACGACGAGCACCAGCCAGTCAAGCAGCACGATGAAAAGCGGGCTGACCGAGATGATGAGCGTGGCGATGCCGGACGGCACTGTCTGTTCCGCCCACGCGACCATGCCGTTGCCGCCGAGCAGCAGCAGGGCGCCGATCATGGCATTGTCGAACCACTGGCGCGGCGTGGCCCGGAAGCCGCCGGTGAGCGCGATCCACGCGGTGAGCAGGCTGCCCGCCACCAGGAAGCGCGTGCCGGCCATGAGGAACGGCGGGATCGTCTCCACCGCGACGCGGATGGCGAGGTAGGTCGAACCCCAGACCAGGTAGATGGTGACCAGGCCGGCGATGAGCGCCGCCTGTGTGGGAGTTTTTTCAGTAGTGGTCACGTTGGATTCAGAGGACGGAGGAAGTGGATAATCAAAAGGTAAAGGTAAAGTTTCGGCCAGCCCGCCTACGCTCCGGTGGAACTACGGCGCGGTAAACGGCGGAAACGGGGCGGGTTATTTGGCGCGGGGTCAGAGCTGCTGCTTGATCAGCTCGCCGAGCTTCGCCAGCGCGGCCTCGACTTCGTCCGACCACGGCAGGCCACAGCTCATCCGCAGGCAGTTGTTGTAGCGGTCCTTCACGGAGAAGAGTGCACCCGGCGCGGTGTTGATGCGGTGCTTGAGCGCCTCGTGGTGGAGCTTGAGCGTGTCGACCTTGGCGGGGAACTCGACCCAGATGACGTTGCCGCCCTGCGGCCGGCTGTAGCGCGTGCCCTCGGGGAAGTAGCGCTGCATCGCCTGCGCAAACAGGTGCAACTGCTGGTGGTAGGCGCGCCGGAGCGTGCGCAGGTGATGGTCGTAGCCGCCGTCGCGCAGGAATTCCGCGAGCGTCTTCTGCAGCACGATGGGCGTGCCCATGGTGTTGGTGAACTTGAGCCGCCGCACGCGCTCAAGGTAGCGCCCCGGCGCGGTCCAGCCGATGCGGAAGCCCGGCGCGAGCGTCTTGCCGAACGAGGAGCAGAGCATTACGCGGCCGTCGCGGTCCCAGGCCTTGAGGGGCTTGGGCCGGAAATCGCCGCTGTGCGTGTCGGCGTAGACATCGTCCTCGATGGCGGGCAGGTCGTATTCGCAGAGGAGGTCATAGAGTTTCTTTTTCTTTTCGTCCGGCATCAGGCTGCCGAGCGGATTGTGGAAATTCGGCACGACGAGCACGACCTTGACGTCATTCGATTCGATGGCGTCGCGGAGTTCGTCGAGGCAGATGCCCTCGCGCGAGGAAGTCGGGATCTCGAGCGCGCGCAGGTTGAGGCTCTCGATCATCTCGAGGAAGCCGAAGTAGGCGGGCGTCTCGATCGCGACGGTGTCGCCGGGCTTGGTGACGGCCCGCAGGCAGAGGTTGAGCGCCTCGGAGCAGCCGATGGTGACGACGAGTTCGTCGTGCGCGAGCGGCACGCCGCCCTGCAGGTAGCGCCGGGAAATCTCGCGCGTGAGCGGCTCGTAGCCCCAGTTCATGCCGAGCCGGCTGATGAGGGTGGGGTCGCGGCGGGCCACGGAGCCGAGGAGCCGCGCGAGCTTCTTGTTCGGGAAAAGGCTGTGGTGCGGGCAGGCGGCGCCGAACGGCATGAAGTCGCTGTTGGAGGAGCGTTCCATGACTTCGGCGGTGAGGTCCTTCACGCCGACGTAGGACGGTTTGGCCATCGGCTTCGCCATGCGCGGCTCGGGGCTGAGGCAAGGCGGCCGCGGGCGCACGTAGTAACCGGATTGCGGCCGCGCCTCGAGGTAGCCGCGGTTTTCCAGGACGGTGTAGGCCTGCAACACCGTCGCAATGCTGACGCCGCGCTGCAGCGCCATGCGCCGCACGGACGGCACGCGGTGGCCCGGCCGTAGCGTGCCCTGCTCGATGAGCGACTGGAGCGAGTTGGCCAGCTCGGCGTAGAGCGGCTGCGACAACGCGGCGTCAGCCGGCTTCGCGCGGGGCGGGGTCAGGGTCTGGATCATGGCGTGGATGGATCGAAGGGCGGAAGATAGCCGAAACTGCGGCCGTCGGGCAGCAGCAGCCTGGGCAAATTGATACCGGCACAGTTGGCAAAAATCGGTGGTGTGACCATGACAATTTTCCCGCTGCCGGGAAACGGGGACAAAAAAAGACGGCCCGGAAGGGCCGTCGGCGGGGCAGATGAATTGTGAGGTCGCAGGCTCAGAAGCTGGCGCGAAGGGCCACGGTGCCGTAGAGGCCGGTGTCGCCGTCGAGCCGGAAATCGCGATCGAAGTAGTCGAACTTCCGATCGGTGACGGCGCCGAGGTCGACGGCCAGCTTGAAGCCGGAAGACAGGTTGAAATCGGCGCCCAGGCCCGCGCGCACCTCCCGGAAATCGAGATAGGTGTCGGCGAGGCGGGCGATGCCGGGGGCGGGCACGCCGCGGTTCTCGGTGACCCGGAAGCTGCCGCCAGTGAAGCCGACGCCGGCGCGCAGCGTGAGCCAGTCCCCGGTGCGCCAGCTGAAGCCGCTTTGGGGAAACCCGATGCTAAAGGTCCAGTCGGGGGCGAACTGCCAGCGCACGCCGGCAATGGGCAGGACGGGGTGGTCGGAAAAGGCATTGAGGTTGAGCCCGAAGTTCCAGGTGAGGGTGGAGCTCTGCGTGTAGTTGAGCATGGCCAGCACGGGCAGGTTCAGGCTGCGGCTCGTGAGATGCTCGAAGTCGCTGTAGAAACCGGGCCGGGCAAAAACCGCCCCGCTCCAAGTGGCGGAGAACCGGCGTTGCAGGCCGAGGTTGACTGACAGTTCCGCGAGCTTTCCGGGCAGCAGGCCGGTGGTGGCGTCAAGGTCATGCCGTTCATAAGCCAGGCCATAGATGAACATGGTGCTCGCATCGAGGCTGTGGCGGCCGGAGACGCTGAGCGAAGTGCTGAGCACCGACACCGTGCCGTAGCCGGTGCCGCCGCGCTCAAGATTTTCCTTGGACGATGAGGAAATTTCGACGTCGAGCGAGCTGAGCAGCGCGGGCCGCATCGTGGCGGACGGCTGGGCAAGGGCGGTAACGGCGAGCAAGGCCGGCAGCAGCAGGAGGGTTTTCATTCCGCCATATACGGTTGGGTCTGGCCAATGGATGCGCCAGTCGGAAATCGGCGCGGCCCGAGTCCGTCTGGCTCAGGCGTATTGGGCGAGGGCGGGTCCCGTCAACCGCATGATGCGCCAGTCGTCGAGCGGCCTGGCGCCGAGTTTTCTGTAGAAGCCCTTGGCGGGCTCGTTCCAGTCGAGAACCGACCACTCCATGCGGCCGCAGCCACGGGCGTTGGCGATTTTCGCGAGGTGGAGCAGCAGGGCCTTGCCGGTGCCCTGGCCGCGGAACTCGGGTTTCACGAACAGATCCTCCAGGTAGAGGCCGGGCTGGGCGAGGAAGGTCGAGTAGTTGAAGAAATAGAGCGCGAAGCCGGCCGGCCGGCCGTCGGCCTCGGCGATGACGACCTGTGCGCCGGGCGTTTCGCCGAACAGCGTGCGGCGGAGCGTGTCCTCGGTGGCGACGACCTCGTGGAGCAGTTTCTCGTAGATCGCGAGGTCGCGGATGAAAGCGAGGATGAGCGGCACGTCGGCGGCCGTGGCGGAGCGGAGGGTGCAGGGCATGGGCAGAGGGTGGGGCCTTTTCATTTTGGAGGCGAGTGCATCGTCGGAGACTGCTGCCCAATTGTGCGTAAATATTGCTTGGCGGTGCTTTACGGCATTGCGGGACCAAAGCGCTTCGGTTGATGTCGGAAGCAGCAATCATCCGCTTATGAAAACAACCCTCTCGCCCGTTTCTCATTCCCTGCGCCGTCTGCTGGCCGCCGTCCTGCTCGGTGTTTCGCTCGCGGCACTCTCCGGCTGCATCGCCGTGGCGGCGGGTGCGGGGGCGAGCGCCGTGGCCTATGTGCGCGGCGAGCTGGAGACGAACCTCAACTACGACTACAACAAGGTCGTCGATTCCGCCCGCAGCTCGATCAAGGAACTGGAATTCGCCCGGGTCAGCGAAAACAAGGACGCGCTAAAGGCCGTCCTCGTGGCCCGCACCGCCTTGGACAAGAAGGTCGAGATCACCATCACCAACTCCGGCAAGAAACTGACCAACATCAAGATTCGCGTCGGGCTGTTCGGCGACGAGGCCTTGTCCATGTCCATCCTGGACAAGATCAAGAGCGGGATTTGAACCGCCGGGACGGGGCGGGGCACCGCTTTTAAGATGAGGGATTGCAATGCGGGCGGGGGAACCTGATACCAAAGCCCTCATTTTCCATGCTACGTAAGCTCATTTCAAAAATCCGGCAGTCATTCACCAAGGACACCAAGCGTCCCGAGACCAAACCGGCCCACAAATCCAGCCGGCCCGCGCCCAAGACAGGCGAACAGCGTCACGACCGCCATGACCGGCGCCCCGGCGGCCACGGTCAGACTTCCCGCCCCGCCGCTCCGGCCCACGCGCAGCCCCGTTCGCCGCAGCCCGCTCGTCCGGCCGCGCCCGCCCCGCGCGCCGCCCACGCCGCCAAGCCCTTGCCCGAGGTGCCGAAGATGGCGACGACCTTCTCCGCGCTCGGCCTCGGCGACCGCATCGCCTACGCGGTGCAGGAGAAAGGCTACGAAATCCCCACGCCCATCCAGACGCAGGCGATCCCGGTCGTGCTGGCCGGCAAGGACGTCATCGGCTCGGCCCAGACCGGCACGGGCAAGACGGCGGCCTTCTCGCTGCCGATCCTCCAACGCCTCGGCGCTCACGGCAAAATCCGCTGCCTCGTGCTCGAGCCCACGCGCGAGCTCGCGCTGCAGGTCGAGGAGTCGTTCAAGGAGTATTCCAAGTTCACCGACCTGCGCACGACAGTGATCTACGGCGGCGTCGGCTACGGCAAGCAGCGGGAGGACCTCGCGCACGGCATGGACATCCTCGTCGCCACGCCCGGCCGTCTCCTCGATTTCATGGAGCAGGGCGAGATCCGCCTCGACCACATCGAGACCCTCGTCCTCGACGAAGTGGACCGCATGCTCGACATGGGCTTCCTCCCGGACGTGAAGCGCATCGTGTCCAAGGTGCCGAAGTCGCGCCAGACGCTGTTCTTCACCGCGACCCTGCCGCCCGAGATCGAGCAGCTCGCCGCCTGGGCGCTGCGCGACCCGTTTAAAATCGCGGTCAGCCGCGAGCGCTCAACCGCCGAGACGATCTCGCACGCGTTCTACCCGGTGGTGCAGGCGCAGAAGTTCGACCTGCTTGCGCACCTGCTGGAGGAGACGAAATACCACAGCGTCATCATTTTCTCCCGCACCAAGAGCGGCGCCGACTACGTAGCCGCGCGGCTCAAGCACGAGGGTCACACCTGCGCGGTCATGCACTCCGACCGCAGCCAGCAGGAGCGCGTGGATGCGCTCAAGGGTTTCAAGTCCGGCAAGCACGAGGTGCTGGTTGCCACCGACATCGCCGCCCGCGGCCTCGACATCGCCGACGTGTCGCACGTCATCAACTTCGACGTCCCGGAGAATCCCGAAGACTACGTCCACCGCATCGGCCGCACCGGCCGCGCGCACAAGACCGGCGACGCCTTCACGCTCGTGACCGAAGAGACCTGGCGCGACGCGCGCAGCATCGAGCGGTTCATCGGCATGAGCATCGACTGGAAGAAGGCGGACGGCTTCAACTACACCTACTCGGGCATCTTCGACGGCGGCGGCATGCCGCAGGTCGCGCCCGAGCGGCCGAAGAGCCGCCTGACTCGCGGCGGCGCCCGGCGCTGAGGCCATTACTTCACCTTATTTGGGGGATAAGGTGGTTTGACGTGCTGGACTTGGGCGCTATTGCTTTGCAACAGAGTCAATCATGCGTGCCTCCCGTCTCATCCTTCTGCTTGTCTTTATTCTGTCTGCCGGAGCACTGCAGGCCCAGACGACTTATACTTGGGATCCCAATGGCCTGACCGCGGACACGGGCACGAGTGGGGGAATCTGGGATACCAGCACGCCAAACTGGGCCAACGGCGGAGTCGCTGTCTGGTTCAATGATGGCTCTGTCCGCGCGGTGTTTCCCATCTCGCTCACCCCGGAGACCGACACATATATTGCGGGGGGCAGTTATACCATCGATGTGGCCACGGCGATTCAAACGAGAGGCATGGATCTCGGTGCAATATATTGGAATCCGAGCAGCACCACCACCTTTACCGGCGTCGGCAGCATTACCCTGACGGATTCACACATCACGGTGGAAGACACCACGGCGGCATTCAACGTTCCGCTCATCAGCACCGTCGGACTCGAACTGGACAAGTCGTTCAACACTGGGGGAACGCTGCAGCTGAACACAGCCAATCCCGGCCTGGCGGGGGTGACCACCCTGACGCGCGGCACCCTGGTCTATAATCATCCTGGCGCACTGGGACCCGAGACCGCGGGCAATGGCATCGTGATTGGGCAAGGCACTTTGAACTTCAATTATGTCAGTGGCGGAGACTTCAGCTATTCGCTCGCCGATCCGATCACGATTTCCGGCACGAACGAGTTCGCCCCTCACTTCAGCATCGAATTTGAAACCTATGCGAGCAGGTCGGCGACCCTCACCGGGCCGATCACGTTGCAGCAAGATGTTAAATTTCAAGGCGGGCCGCTCAACGACTACGGCTCGGCCCAGATTATTTCCACCGGGGTGATCTCCGAGTCGAGTGCCGGCAAGAATGTGCGGATCGTAGGCGACGTCGCTTTGTCCGGCGCCAACACGTTCACGGGCAAGCTTTATCTGGGCAACGGCTACAATGACGACGGACGGGTGACGGTGCCGGTCTTTAATGATGACTTAGCCGACGGACCGTTGGGTGCCGGTTCAGGTTTGCAGTTGGGCTATAATGCCGGTGAAGGGGGCGCCCACGGTGAGGTCATGTATACCGGAGGAACCGCCAGCAGCAACCGCACCATCCAGATTGAGGGCGATCTCGGGGTTCTCAGGGTTAGCAATCCTTCGTCCACGCTGACCCTGACCGGCATCATTTCCGGCTCCGGTTCCGGCACTTCCCATTCTCTCGAGAAAACCGGCCCCGGGTCTCTGGTGCTTAAAGCCGCCAACACCTTCACCGGTCAGACCAAACTCAGCAAAGGCACGCTCATTGTCGGCCACAGCAACGCCCTTGGCACCTCAAGTGGCGAAATTGAAGTCGGCCACTCCACCGACACCGCCGCCAGCGACGACCTCAGCCTGCTGTTGGAAGACCTCATCACCCTTTCTCTTCCGGTCCATGTCTACCACTATAACAACGAGGGAGGCCAGACCACGCTGGGCATGGCGGGCAGCGGCACGTCCACCTTTGCCGGCGACGTGGTGCTGGAGAGAGACATCGAGGTGAAAGCGGACAGCGGTGGCTTGGTTAACTTCACCGGTGCGGTCAACGATCTATCCCCCGGGCCAAACATCACCAAGTCGGGAACCGGCCTGGCGGTCTTCAGTGGCGGCGTTACTCTTTCCGGTGGCGGCATCACGGTCAACGGCGGCGAGCTGCGCCTGATCGGCGCGGTGAGCGTGGCATCGACTATTAACGTTTACGGCGGCACGACGCTTTCCGGCAATGCCACGATCAACAGGGATGTCTTTATGGCGGGCGGTAGCTTCCTCAGTCCCGGCAACGGTCTTGGCACCATGACCATGGATTCGATCTATGTGTCCAATGGCGGCGCGGGGGGCGTGATCAAATGGGAATTGGGCGCGCTCACCACGAGCGACACGGCCCAGTTCGACCGGATTGTCTTCACAGGGGCGGGCACCAACTCTGAGATTTATCCGACCACCCGCCTCGATCTGGATCTTTCCCTGCTCGACCTCAGTTCGCGGCCGGGCAACGCCAATCCTGCGCTGAACGCCACATTTTGGCAGACCGAGCAGGACTGGATGGTGATTGATTTCACCAATGGCTCCGGCTCCGGCAACCTCGCGGATGGCACCCTGCATCCGCTGCTCGTCACTAACGGCGTGTGGGCCGGCGGCACCTTCGACACCTTTGTAGGCGGCGGGGCGGGGGAGTTTGCCCTCTTCACCGCGGGCGATGTCTTTCTGCGCTTCACGCCGGTCGCCGTGCCCGAGCCGGCCACCTATGCGCTGTGGCTGGGACTGGGCAGCGCACTGGGACTGTTGCCGCGGCTCCGCCGCCGCGCCTAGGCTCGCGCGACCGATTACCTGCATCGGCGGGGATATTGAGCTTGAGCCATATTCCTTCGCAGGCATATAGAAGCAGCATGGAGCTGGTCCAAATCTACGAATGCCTCTGCGACCGCACCCGGCTGCGCCTGCTGAACGTGCTGGCGCCGGGCCCGCTGTGCGTCTGCCACTTTCAGGAAATCCTGCGCGAGCCGCAGGTGAAGATCTCCAAGCATCTCGCCTACCTGCGGGCGCGCGGGCTGGTCGAGGTTGAGCGCGAGGGTAACTGGATGGTCTACGAGCTGCCGGCGAAACCCTCGCGCGAACTGAAGACCAACCTGGCCTGCCTGCAGGACTGCGCGCGGGAGAACCCGCTGTTCCAGCGCGACCTGGCCCGGCTGAAGAAACTGGCGCCGAAGTTCGCCGAGGCCAGCCCGGGCGGCTGCACCTGAATTTCCATGACCACCCAGACGCCTTACAAAGTCCTCATTCTCTGCACCGGCAACTCGGCGCGCAGCGTTCTCGGCGAGTATCTGCTGCGCGCCAAGGGCCGCGGCCGTTTCGAGGTGCACAGCGCCGGCTCGCATCCGACCGGCCGCGTGAATCCCCTTGCGGTCCGCACGCTGGCCGAAAAATACGGGCTTGATGCGAGCGACGCTCGCTCGAAGTCATGGGACGAGTTCAAGAACGTGCTGTTCGATTTCGTCATCACGGTGTGCGACAACGCGAAGGAGGCCTGCCCGATCTGGCCGGGCCAGC
This sequence comes from Lacunisphaera sp., assembly GCA_029945445.1. Taxonomy (GTDB): domain Bacteria; phylum Verrucomicrobiota; class Verrucomicrobiia; order Opitutales; family Opitutaceae; genus Lacunisphaera. Next base: position 572,691 of record JAQSCO010000057.1, read on the forward strand.
CGATGATCGCGCACTGGGGCTCGCCCGATCCGGCGGGCGCCGAGGGGACGGAGGAGGAGAAATACCGCTTCTTTGTGACCGTGGCCTCGCAGATCGCCCGTCGCGTGGATCTGTTCTGCGCATTTCCCGACGACAAGTTGCTCGACGCCGTCGCCGTGCGGCACGTCGGCCAGCAGTTCAAGCTCGAAGGCGAGACGGGCATGACGCGCTGAGACGGACCACGCCATGAATCCCGTCGTCGCGCGCCTTTCGTTTCTCGACCGCTACCTGACCGCATGGATTTTCCTCGCGATGGTGGCAGGGGTGCTGGCCGGACGCTTCCTGCCGGGGCTCCCGCGCGCGCTGACCGCGTGGAGCGTGGGGACGACCTCGGTGCCCATCGCGATCGGGCTGATCGTAATGATGTATCCGCCGCTCGCGAAGGTGCGCTACGAGGAACTGGGCGATGTCTTCCGCGACCGGAAGGTGCTCGGCCTGTCGCTGCTGCAGAACTGGCTCGTGGGACCGGTGCTGATGTTTGGGCTGGCGGTGATCTTCCTGCGCGATCAGCCCGATTATTTCGCCGGGCTGGTGCTGATCGGCCTGGCCCGGTGCATCGCGATGGTGATCGTGTGGAACGACCTGGCTGGCGGCAGCCGCGAATACTGCGCGGGGTTGGTGGCGTTCAACGCGCTGTTCCAGGTCTTCGCTTTCGCCCCGCTGGCCTGGCTGTTCCTCAAGGTGCTGCCGCCGCTCGTGGGGGTCGACCTTGGGGTGCTGGACCTTTCGAGCGTCACGATCGGCAACGTGGCACAGAGCGTGTTCATCTACCTCGGGATCCCGTTCCTCGCCGGGTGGCTCGGGCGGCTGGCGCTGCGCCGCGGGCCGGCGGGCGTGGCGTGGTATGACGGCAAGTTCATCCCGTTCATCAGCCCGCTGACGCTCGGTGCACTGCTCTTCACGATCTTCGTGATGTTCAGCCTCAAGGGCGACACCGTGCTGCGGATCCCGCTCGACGTGCTGCGCATCGCGGTGCCGCTGCTGGTGTATTTCGCGATCATGTTCAGCGCCACGTTCTGGCTCGGCGTGCGCGCGGGGGCGGACTATCCGCGGGCGGCGACGCTGGCCTTCACGGCGGCCGGCAACAACTTCGAGCTGGCGATCGCGGTGGCCGTCGGGGTGTTCGGCCTCGCGTCGGGCGCGGCGTTCGCCGCGGTGGTGGGGCCGCTGGTCGAAGTGCCCGCGCTCATCGCGCTGGTGACCGTGGCGCTGGCGTGGCAGCGCCGGCTCAACCCGGTGACCCGTCCGAGCTGAATGTTCGTATTACGAACATTCGCCCGGGGTGATTGGGCGGGAAACCGCCTGCCGGCTCAGCAGGCGTAGATGCCGCCGTTGATGTCGAGCGTGGCGCCGGTGATGAAGCCGTCGTATTCGCTCGCGAGGTAGACCGCGGCGCGCGCGACATCGTCCGCATTGCCGCCGCGGCCGAGCGGAATGCCGGCGACCGTGGCCTTCGCGGACTCGGGCGTGGTGTGAGTGTCATGGAAAGTCGTGCCGAGGATGAGGCCGGGCGCGAGCGCGTTGACGCGGACGCCCAGCGGGCCGAGTTCGCTCGCGAGCGAGCGCGTGAACGTGAGCACGGCGCCCTTGGCGGTGGAATAGGCCAGCGAGCCGCCGTGGCCGCCCTTGCGGCCGGCGAGCGAAGAGAGGTTCACAATGCTGGCGCCGCCGCCGGTCTGCGCCGCGGCGATGAGGTGCGGCGCCGCGGCGCGCGTGACGCGGCGCACGCTGCCGACATTGAGCGACATGGTCTCGGCCCAGAAGTCATCGTCGGCCTCGGCGAGACTCTTGCGCGCGAGGAGCGAGCCGGCGTTGTTGATGAGGACGTCGAGTCCGCCAAGGAATTTAACCGCCTCGGCGACGAGCCGGTTGCAACCTTCCGTCTCGGTCAGGTCGGCGCTGGCGTGGGCGTAGCGCCGACCGAGTTTTTTTGCCGCGGGCTCGACGGCGCGGGCGGCGGCGGCGCTGCGGTGGTAGTGGACGAAGACATCGCAACCGGCGGCAAGCAGGTGGCGGGTGATGGCGAGGCCGATGCCTTGGGCGCCGGCGGTGACGAGGGCGCGTTTGCCGAGGAGCTGGGACATGATGACGGATTTGTGACGCAGAACGGCCCGGGGCGTCAACGTTTGGCGTTGCGCGGGGCGGGGCCGGGCGCTCCGCTGGCGCCGGCCATGAAACTCAACATTCCCGCCGGCGAATTCGCCGGCTACATCTTCGATCTCGACGGCACGCTGGTGGACACGATGCCGCTGCACTACCGCGCGTGGAACCGCGCGATGCAGCACGCCGGCCTGCGCGAGGAGCTGAGCGAAGACCTGTTTTACTCGCTCGGCGGAGTGCCGACGCGGCGCGTGGCCAAGCTGCTGGCCGAGCACTATGGGCTGACGATCGATGTGGAAAAGGTTTTTCACCAGAAGGAGGCGCTGTTCCTCGAGCTCCAGTCCGAGATGAAGCTGATCGAGGCCGTGGTGGCGTTCGCCCGCCAGGCCGTGGCGCAGCGCATCCCGGTCAGCGTGGCCTCGGGCGGCCCGCGGGACATCGTGCGGCACACGCTGGAGCTGATGCACCTGAAGGATCTTTTCCCCGTCGTGGTGACACCGGAGGATGTGGCGCACGGCAAACCGGCGCCGGACATGTTTTTGCTCGCGGCCGAAAAGATGGGGGTGGCGCCGGCCAGGTGCCTCGTGTTCGAGGACGCCGCGCCCGGCATCCAGGCGGCGGAGGCGGCGGGCATGAAGTGGGTGCACGTGGCGAGCCGCGGGAAACGGCGCTGAGTTACCGCGAACGGCGTAATCGCGGCGTGCGGCCCGGGTTTTGATTTGAACCGGGCCGGACAAACCGGTGGGCTGGACGCATGACTTTCGCCCAGCTGGCCAACCCGGGAATCCTCACGCAGCCGGTCTACGAACCGGGCAAGCCCATCGACCAGGTGGCGCGCGAACTGGGCCTCGATCCGGCGGGCATCGTCAAGCTGGCGTCGAACGAGAATCCGCATGGGCCGTCGCCCAAGGCGGTGGCGGCGGCGGAGCGGGCGCTGCGCGAGGCGCATCTCTATCCTGACGGCGGCTATTTTGCGCTGCGGCAAAAACTGGCGGCCAAGTGGAAGCTGGGCATGGACCAGTTCATCATCGGCGACGGCTCGAACGAACTCATCGAGCTGCTCGGCCACGCGTTCCTCGCGCCGGGCACCGAGTGCGTGATGCACCAGGCGGCGTTTGTGGTCTACAAATTGGTGACGGTGATGTTCGGCGCAAAGCCGGTCGAGGTGCCCCTCGTGAACATGCGGCAGGATTTGCGCGCGCTGGCGGCGGCCATCACGCCGCGCACGCGGCTGGTGTTCCTCGCGAGCCCGGCCAATCCGGTCGGCGCGACGAACACGGCGGAGGAGATTTTCGAACTCGTGCGCGCGCTGCCCCCGCAGGTCATCCTCGTGCTCGACGAGGCATATGTGGATTTTTTGGACAATCCGCCCGACCTGCGGCCGCTGATCGCCGCAGGACGAAAAGTGATCTGCCTGCGGACTTTTTCCAAAATCTACGGACTAGCCGCGCTGCGCATCGGTTACGGCTACGCGGCGGCGGAACTGATCGCCATCCTGCAGCGGGCGCGGCAGCCGTTTAACGTGAACGGAATCGCGGCCGCGGCGGCCATCGCGGCGCTGGACGACGATGAATTTGTGACGCGCTGCCGGCGCGAAAATCAGGCGGGCCTCGCGCAACTGGGCGACGGGTTCAAGACGCTCGGCCTGGAATTCGTGCCGGGGCAGGGGAATTTCCTCCTCGTGAAAGTGGGCGACGGCCCGCGGGTGTTCGGGGCGTTGCAGCAGCGCGGCCTGATTGTGCGGCCGGTGAAACCCTACGGCCTGCCCGAGTGGATCCGCATCACGGTGGGCACGCCCGGGCAGAACGAGCGGCTGCTCACCACGCTGGCGGAAGTGCTGCGCGCCTAAGGCCGGTTGGACGCGAGGGCCGTGCGCAGCGCGGCGAGCTGGCCGGCCTGCGGGGGGAAGAAAAGATAGCGGTCGCTGCCGAGCGTGGCGTAAGCGCGGGCGAGTATTTCCCGCGAGGGCTGGCGGGTGTGCAGGAAGCGCGCGAGGTGCGCGGGCAGCGCGGCGAGGCTGCCGGTGTCGAGCTCGAGCCGGAGCAGGTTGGTGAGCGCGGCCTGGTTGAGCGGGTCGGCCTCGACGGCGCGGCCGAGGGCGGCGAGGGCGAGGTCGCGGGCACCGAGGGCGGCGAGGCGGTTCGAGACGGCGACGAGGTGGTCGGCCCGGAGATTTTTCTGCGCGAGGAGATGGTCGAGAGGGAGGCGGGCCTCGTCCTTTTTGCCGAGGCCGTAGAGGGCGACGGCCTGGAGGCCGTTAAAGACGGAGGCAAACTGGCTGGCCCACTCCGGATAATCCCGCGCATAGTCCGTGATCAGGCCGAGGGCCGCCTGGTATTCGCCGGCCACGATGTGGGCCTCGGCGACCATGAGGGCGGGCGCACCGTTGTTTTCAGGGCGGTCGCTGAAAATCTGCTGCACGCGGCGGGCGAGGGCTGGCCGGCCGGTGGCGGCGGCAAAGTCGGCGAGCAGCAGCAGGGCGGTGGGGTCGTGCTGGAACTGGCTGAGGTAAGTCTCTAGGTCGCGGTCGAGTTTTGCCCGGTCGCCGCGTTGCGCGTGGAGACGGAGATACTCGATGCGCGGGGCCGGGGCAAGCGGGTCGCTGACGAGGCGCTCGACGATGGCCGATTCCAGCGCGCTGGTCCGGCCGAGGGCGCGGTAGTAGCTGGCGAGCAGCGCGCGGGCGCCATCATGGCCGGGTTGCAGGGCGAGCAGCGCATCCAGCCGCAAGAGGGCCAGCTCGGGGTAACCGCGTTCCCATTCAATCCGGGCGAGCAGGGTGGCGCCCTCGGCGGTGTCGCGCAGACGATACTGCATGATGAGATCCTCCGCGCGATCGTAGTTGCCGCGATAGTAGGCGGCGGTGGCGGCATAAATGGCGGCCACGGGATGGATCGCGGCGCGGCGCGGTGAGTCCAACTGCTGGCCGGCCACCTCGAGCAGCTTGGCGTCCTCCTGGAATTCGAGGAGGAAGGACAGGGTCGCTTGCAAGTAGGCGGGGTCGTCGGGCAGGTAACGGAGCCCGTCCAGCAACAGGTCGCGCGCCAGGTCGGGGCGGCGCAAGGCGAGATACAAACCCGCGAGGGTGGTGCGGCCCCCGGCGTTGGCGGGGGCCTTGGCGAGGCCCGCCCGCAACTGATACAGGGCGGCATTCGCCTCGCCCTTTTTCAGCAGATCCGCGGCGTGCGCGATGTAGTAATTCCCCTCGCTGGTGCGATACGCCGGCCAGCGGGTGGGCAGCAGCAGATCGGCATAGCGGACTGCAGGAATATGCCGGTAGTATTTCACGAACAGCCAGGCGCCCAAAACAGCGGCCAGCCACATACTCACGGAAAAGGTGAAGGCCAAGAGCCCCAGTCGTCCCCAAGGGATGCGCACCAGCGGGCCCTTTTCCCCGGACGCAAGACTGGCAGGAAGCCACCGCATGCCGAAATTATTGGGAACCCGATTCGGATAACGAGCGTTTATACGGGATTAACCCTAAAATTTGCAGATTTGGCGCGGGAAATGTTTCAAGTATAGGCTTGAACAGGAAAGTGATTTGCATCTTTTTAACTGCCGGCCGTATTGATGCGCGGCCGCCTATACATCCATTACCTATGAAACACTACGCACGCCTTGCGCTCCTGACCGGGCTTCTGGCCACATCCTCCCAAGCCGCTCCCTTTATGGCAGTTGGCGATAACGCCGAGCTTTTCGTAACTGCTTCCGCAGCAGTCCAGTCTGACGACAATATTTATCTGAGCTCCTCAAGCAAGAGCGACACGGTTTTCAGCTTTACGCCTGGGCTTGATTTGGTCTTTGGCAAGGGTTCGGCCACAACGGGAGACGTGTATTATCGCGAGGAAATCCGTCGATACAGCACGCATACCAAACAGAACACCGAGCTGGCGAATGTCGGTGCCACGGCCAGCTACACCAACGGAGTGACCAAGGCCAATTTCAATGCCTCTTATAATGAAATCGCCCAAAACCAAGTCGGCGCGACGCTTTCCAGCGACATTGCGCGGAGGAACGTGACCAATCTAGGCGGAAAAACGGAGTTCGGTGTTACTGGGAAATCTTCCGTCGCGATCGGGGTGTCGTATGTCAAGACCGACTATGTTCCGACCGCATTTACCAGCAGTGACGTGGTGTCTATTCCGGTTGATTTCTTTTACCAATACAGCCCGAAACTGGAATGGAGCGCTGGCTACACCTATCGCTCAAGCAAATTGACGGGCAGCGCCATCGATAATAGGGACAATTTCTTCAATCTGGGTGCCCGTGGTGAATTTACGCCGAAACTGACCGGGCAGGTCAAGTTCGGCTACACGCAGCGCTCCTTTGACAAAGGCGCCAATCAGTCCCTGTTCGGGATGGATGCCAATCTCACCTACCTGTATTCCGAAAAGACCACGCTGCTGTTCAACGCCAGCAATGATTTTGGCAATTCCGGCACCGGCGATAACACCAAGAACTTCACCTTGGGCGCCTCGGCCAGCAGCAAGCTCTCGGAGCAATGGTCGCTTAACGCCGGCCTGAGCCGCCGCGCAATCCAGTATCCGACCCGCACCGATGACTACATCGAGGGGTCGATCGGGGCGGCTTATGCTTATAACCAGTATCTGAATTTCTCCGCCAACTACATCTATCGCAACAATAGTTCCAACAAGGCGAGTGCGGGCTCCGAATTTACCAATAATGTGTTCAGCCTCGGAGCCAGTGTCCGTTACTGACTAACACCCTTGACTTGCTGACGGAAGGAGGTCGCTGATCTTCTTCCGTTTTTTATTCCCCAAGTCCATGTTCTCCCGTCTTTGCCGCCTTCTGGTCTGGCTCGCGTTTCCGCTCCTGGCCGCGGGGCTTCGGGCTGAAGACCAACCGCCGGCCCCTGCGACCGACTATGTGCTGCAGCCATCCGACCTGATCAGGGTGCTTGTTTTTCAGGAACCCGATTTGTTGCGGGAAGTGCGAATCACGCAGGAATGCACCATTACGCTCCCCTTGATCGGCACCATTGATGTGCGCGACAAGACGGTGCGGCAGGCGGAAGAAATCATCCGCAGCCTTTTTGACAAAGACTACTTGGTTAATCCGCAGATCAATCTGACCGTCCTGGAATACACCCAGCGGACCGTCCAGGTGGTGGGCTCCGTGAATCAGCCGGGCGCGGTGGGGTTCCCGCCCGAGCAGAGGATGGGCCTGGTTGAGGCGATCGCCCGGGCCGGCGGGCAATCGCGCATCGCCGATTTGAAGCGCGTACAGCTGACCCGCACCAACGCCGACGGCAAGGTCGAGAATTTCACCGTCAATGTTGACAGCCTGATGAAGGGTGGTTCCGCCGAACAGTGGTTGTTGCGTAAGGGCGACGTGATTTTCGTGCCCGAGAAATTATTCTAATTTTGATCAACATGGACACAGCGCCCAAGGCGGACAAAGCATCCGGTTCCCCCGAAGCCTACCCCTATACCTACTACGGCACCAGCTACAGCGGCTATGGGGCGGCGGGGTATGGCGGCGACACGCAGATGCAACGCAGCATGCAGGATTACGTGCTGATCCTGCGCGAGCGCGTCTGGTATATCGTCCTGGTCTTCGCCCTCGTTTTCTCGGCGGCCGCCATCTACACCTTCACCCGCGTCCCGCTCTTCCAGTCCGTCGCCAGCGTGCAGGTGTTGCGCGGCGACCCCGTGGTCATGCAGGTGCAGGCCGTCGTGAACAATGACATCCGCTCGGCCGAGGACCTGAACACCCAGGTGAAGGTGCTCGAGAGCTTCGCCATCATCCAGCGCGTTTCCGAGCGCCTGACGGGCGAGGACCTCAAGCAGTTTCTCGCCCCCTACCAACGCGAGGGCAATACTGAGCCGGTCAGCCCGGCGGAGCAAATTTTCAAGAATCGCAAGATCGTCCCTGTGCGCCTGAGCCTCGTCCTGCAGGTGCAATACACCCATCCCGACAAGTTCGTGGCGTCGAAGGTTGCGAATCTCTTCATCGACGAATACATCGCCTACAATTCGCGCCTGCGCATCGAGGACTCCATGAAGGCGGTCGACGACCTGAAGGAGCGCGCCGAGCAGCAGAAAAAGAAGGTCGAGGAGCTGGCGATCAATCTCCAGGCCTACCGCGAGAAGAACAAGCTGGTGTCCCTCGACCAGCGCAAGGACATCGTCACCGAAAAACTCAAGGCCCTGAATGCCTACGTCACGCAGACCACCTCCCGCCTGAACGAGGCCGAGATCCGCTGGCGGCAGGTGCAGGAGCGCAAGGCCATCCCGGCCCAGTTGCTCGACCTGCCCTTCATCTCCAGCTCGAGCTTGATCAGCTCGCTCGTGCAGCAGGTCGCCGCGCAGAAAATTCTCATCGCCCAGCTGCGGGATCATTACCGCGACAAGCACCCCAAGATGATGGAGGCGATGAATTCCATCGCGCAGACCGAGAAGGAACTGAGCCGCGCCATCGACTCGACCGCCGCGATGGTCGAGGCCGACTTCCAGACCGCCAAGCGCAACGACGAGGAGGCCCGCGCCAACCTCAGCCGGCAGGAGACCGAGTCCCTCGAGCTGGATCGCTTCGCCGTCGAATACTCGAACCTCGAGCGCGACCTCGGGATCAACGAGCACCTGCTGAACAATATCCTCGCCCGCATGCGCGAGACCTCGATGAGCAGCACCATCGAGACCCAGAGCGCCCGCGTCATGGACCGGGCGGCTCCCTCGCCCAAGCCCGTCTCGCCCAACATTCCCCTCAATCTCGCCCTCGGCTTCCTCGGCGGCCTCGCCCTCGGCACGGCCTTCGCCTTCTTTGTCGCCTACATCGACGACCGCGTGAAGAGCTCCTTCGATATCGAGTCCGTGGTCGGCCTGCCGTTGGTCGGCATCATTCCCGAGATCAAGCGCATGGAGCAGCCGGAAAAGGCCCAGATCGTCGTCAACAACCAGGACAAGCAGGTGGTCGAGTCCTTCCTGACCCTCCACTCCAGCCTCCGGCTCAAGGACGAGAGCAAGCGCGCCCAGTCCATCCTCGTCACCAGCACCATCCCCGGTGAGGGCAAATCCTTCACGACCACGAATCTCGCGCTCACGTTTGCCGCCCACGGCGAGAAGGTCGTCATCGTCGACTGCGATCTGCGGAAGCCGAATATCCACAAGTCATTCCGCCTCGAAAATATCAAGGGCGTGATCGACGTGTGCGCCGGCACACAGACCATCGACCAGGTGCTGTGCAAGGGCGTGCACCCGAACCTCGACATCATCCCCGCCGGCGGCCGCGCGAAGAACCCGACGCAGATCCTCAACAGCAAGAATTTCGAGCTGATGCTCTCCGACCTGCGCAAGCGCTACGACCGGATCTTCATCGACACCCCGCCGCTCGCCGCCGTGAGCGACGCGCTGATCATTCTCCCGCTCGTGGACGGGTCGCTGTTCTGCATTTTCTTCAACCGCGTCCGCCGCAAGGCCGCGCAGTTCAGCGCCCGCAAGCTGCTCGAGGTGAATGTGCCCTGCTTCGGGGCCGTGCTCAACGGCCTCAACCTCGCGGTCTCCGGCTACTACTACGCGCAGTATTACGACAAGTCCTACAAGGACTACTACGTGACGATGGCGAAGCGCGACGGCGAAGCGCCGCACCGCTGATTCACGGCGGGGTGTTCAGGCTTTCGCCGCCGCCCGCTGCAGTCGGTCATGCAACGCGACGGCGAGACCGCCCGCCGCCGCGGGTAGGGGTTCGGCCCAAATCTGCCGGTGCCCGCCCTGATCGGCGGCGCGCAACACGCGGTATAAATTCCGCGCCACCTCGGCCAGCGCACCGCGTTCGCTGAGCCAGTAGATGTCGCGCCCGGTGCGCCCGGCGGGCTTGCGCAGGAAGATTCCCGCCACGTTATCCGGCCGCCGGCCGCGTGGGCTCCGCAGGACGAGAGGCGTGCGCGGACTGTAATGCCGCGCCAGCATCCCCGGCGCGAGCTGCCGCCCCTTCATGGCCTTCCGCGGGGCTTGCGCCACGGGGCGGCCGAGAAATTTCGCCAGAGCCGCTGCACTCACCGCGCCCGGCCGCAAAATCCGCGGCTTGGTCGGATTCGTCAGGTCGATGATAGTCGATTCAACTCCGACCGCGCACGCGCCGCCGTCGAGCACGTGCTTGATCCGCCGGCCCAAGCCGTCGGTGACATGCTTGGCCTCGGTCGGGCTGATGTAGCCGAAAAGATTGGCACTCGGGGCCGCGAGGGGAATGTTCGCCAGCCGCAACAGGCGCCGCGCCAGCGGATGCGCCGGCGCGCGCAGGGCGACGGTATCGCCGCCCGAGGTGACGATGTCCGGCACGCAGGTTTTTTTCGGCAGCACCAGGGTGAGCGGACCGGGCCAGAAGCGCCGCGCGAGCCGGCGCGCCGCGGGATTGAACTCCGCCAGCTGCTCCGCGTGCGCGAGGTCGAGCACATGCACGATCAGCGGGTCGTTCGCGGGTCGGCCCTTGGCCTGGAAGATCGCGCGGCAGGCCCGGACGTCGAGGGCATGGGCCGCGAGCCCGTAGACCGTCTCGGTCGGCACCGCCACCAACGCGCCGCGCCGCAACGCCGCCGCCAGGCGTCGGAGGTTGCTCGGGGTGGGCGGATGGATGCGGGCGGGCATGAAAATCGGGCGACAAAAAAGCCGGAGCGGATGCTCCGGCTGAACTGGCTCCGTTGGCAACGGATTACAGCATCGTGAGCAGGTTGCGCGCGCTCTTGATGTTGGACGTGACCTTGCGCTGCTGCTTGGCGCTGAAGCCGGTGTATTTGCGCGGCAGGATCTTGCCGGTGTCCGTGATAAAACGGCTCATCAGCTGCGGGCTGGTGTAGGGAATCTCCTCCGGCTTGAGGGTCTGGGTCTTGGTTTCGGTCGTGCTCATGATTGAAAAAGGAGTCGGAAGGTTGGGAATCGGTCAGTCCCTGTCAACGGGCATTTTTAGATTGCCAAAGCCGCGTGGCGGGACTGTTTGGGAAAGTGGTTAGTCCCCGTAGCTCAAATGGATAGAGCACGCGTTTCCTAAACGTGTGATCCCGGTTCAATTCCGGGCGGGGGCACCAGCCTTCGCTCCTTCGGAGCTACGGCTCGGCGAGCCAGCCACCGGAGCCGGCAAGATTTGCGCCACATAAAGGCGAAGGCTGCCGCGCCATAGCCCGGAGGGCGACGGCGGGCTTTCTGTCCTACATCCCGCTGGGAAACGCCTTGAGGTCGATTACGCCGCTGACCCGGACCTGCTGCAGGGCCTTGCCGTATTCCTCCAGCAGGCGCAGCGCATAGCGCAGCCGTTTGCGCTGGGTGGCGTCCTCCTTGCCGAGGTCGGCTGTGCCGTCCGGCGCCCCCAAGGTTTGCTCCACATGTTGGATGATCACGTGCTCGGGTATCCACACGAGGCGGTTGTTCTTCGTGCCGCTCATGCGCAGCTCGGCCACCGGGTAGGTGCCGCCGCGGCCGGCCGACACCGTCACAATCAACCCTGGCTTGTGACCGATCTCGTCGGCCGTGCAGTTGAGCAGGAAATTCTTCACGCCCGGCGTCGCCATGCCGCCCCATTCCGGGGTGACAATCACGAGCGCGTCGGCGGCCTTCAATTCGGCCGAGATCGGATCCCACAGCACATCGGGCGCGCCGCCGCTCGTCTCGTCCCACAGGGGCAGGGGATTGCCGCTCAGGCTGCAGAGGTGCGTTTCGGCGCCGGGGTGCTCACGGGCCAGCACCGCCTGCACATACTTCGCCACCTTGAGGGTCTGTGCTTCCTGCCGGTGGCTGCCGCTGAGGATGAAAAACTTCATGCCCCACCTATGCCCCACCTAGGGCTTGCCTGCAAGCCGCCTTGGCTTAACCCTCCGGGCGCTGTGTCCAATTCCTTCGGCCAACTTTTCCGCATCAGCACCTGGGGCGAAAGCCACGGGCCGGCCGTCGGCGTGGTCATTGACGGCTGCCCGGCGCGCCTGCCGCTGACCGCCGCAGAAATCCAGGCCGACCTCGACCGCCGTCGTCCCGGCCAGAGCGACATCACCACGCCACGCAAAGAGGCCGACCAGGTCGAGATTCTCTCCGGCGTCTTCGAGGGCCTGACCACCGGCGTGCCGATCTCCCTCGCCGTCCGCAGCACTGACCAGCGTCCGGGTGCCTACGACGAGCTGCGCGAGAAATACCGTCCGTCGCACGCCGATTACACTTATCAGGCCAAATACGGCCACCGCGACCACCGCGGCGGCGGACGTTCCTCGGCGCGCGAGACCATCGGCCGTGTCGCGGCCGGCGTCGTCGCCAAGAAACTCCTCCACCTCGCCAGCAAGCTCGAGATCCGCGCCTACGTGACGCGCATCCACGACATCTCGGCCCCGGACATCGCGAAATTTCCCACGCTGGCCGACGTCGAGGCCTCGTCCGTCCGCTGCCTGCATGCGGCCACGGCAAAAAAAATGATCGAGCGCATCAAGCAGGCGCGCAGCGAAGGCGACTCCGTCGGCGGCATCATCGAGTGCCGCGTGCGCAATGTCCCCGTCGGGCTCGGCGAGCCGGTGTTCGACCGCCTCGAGGCCGATCTCGCCAAGGCCATGCTCTCGCTGCCCGCGACCAAGGGCTTCGAGATCGGCAGCGGATTCGCCGGCACCTTGTTGAAAGGTTCGCAGCACAACGATCCCTTCATGGCGAAGGGCGGCAAGGTCCGCACGACCACAAACCATTCCGGCGGCGTGCAGGGCGGCATCAGCAACGGCGAGGAACTCGTGTTCCGCACGGCCTTCAAGCCCACCGCGACGATCCTCCGGCCGCAGAAGACCGTGGATGTCCACGGCAAGAACACCGAACTGCTCGCCCGGGGTCGCCATGATCCGTGTGTCGTGCCGCGCGCGGTGGTCATCGTCGAAGCCATGACGGCGCTCGTGCTGCTCGACCACTGGATGCGCCACGCCGCGCAGAACCGGACCTTCAAGCTTTGAGACTAGTAGGGCCAGTCTCCGACTGGCCCCATAGGATTCGCGCACGCCTTGAGGCCGGTCGAAGACCGGCCCTACTGCAGAAAGTCGCCGCCGCATCCACGGGTTGCCTTCTTAGTGCTCTTGGCGATCTTCGTGTGAAATGAATTCCGTCTATTTCATCCTCGGCACGCCCGGCTCCGGTCGGCGCGCGATCGTGCGCGACCTGATCGAGAACGGCCTCGCCGCGGAGGGAAAGGCCCTCGTCCTGCTGGCCGGAACGGAGGCCGCCGATCCGGCGGACGCGAAGCTGGCGGCCCAAACGAACACGGAGGTCCGCCGCTGGCAATGGACGAAACCGGCGCTGCCGCCGGTCGACCTGCCGGCGGGCGCGACGGTATTTCTTATCGCCGACGCGCACGCCGACCCGCTCGACCAGCTGGAGGCGCTCAAGCCCTGGCTGGAGGAGCACGGCGCCGAGCTCGCGCGCATCTTCTGCGTGATGGACTGCACGCTCGCGGAGAAGCACCCGGTGCTGCGTCAGTGGTTCGACGCCATCATTCATTTCGCCGACGTGGTCTTCCTTACCCGACGTGAAGGCCTGGCCAACAAGTGGCTCAGCGACTTCATCAAGCACTACACCGGCCAGCGCTTTCCCTGCCATTTCGTGCCGGTGAAGACCAAGGGCGATCTGGCCACGCCGCTGGTGTGGCTCGATCCCACGCCGCGCCGCGTCTCGCAATATTTCGAGGACGACTACGTCGATCTTTCCGACGTCGTGATCGAGACCGGCGACGACGAGGCCGAGGCCGGCGAAGCCGTGGAGCCCGGCGAAGAGGACGGCATCATCCCGCCGGAGCCGTATTTCGTGCGGTTGAGCAGCGGTCGCCGCGCGAAGGAAGTGCCGGACCACCGCGACTTCCTGCCGGGAAAATAACCTGCCCGAAAAACGGCGGAATTATCGCCGACGGTTGCGCTAGGGTGCCTGCATGATACAACCCGAACCTGTCATGGCCGCCCCGATCCAGTCCCTGCCCACACCGCGCACGATGTATCGCGCGCTCGCCCGGCGCGACGCCGCCTACGAGGGCGTGTTCTACACCGGCGTGAAGACGACCGGCATCTTCTGCCGCCCGACCTGCCGCGCCAAAAAGCCCAAGCCCGAGAACGTCGAATTTTTCCCCACGATCAACGAGGCGCTGCACGGCGGCTACCGGCCCTGCCGCCTGTGCCGGCCGATGGACAGCACCAAGCCCGTGCCCGCCCTCGTCGAGCGCCTGCGCCGCGCGGTGGAGGAATCCGCCGACGGCCGCGTCTCGGACAAGGACCTCGCCGCGATGGGCGTCGAGCCCTCGACCGCCCGCCGCCAGTTCCAGGCTTACCATGGCATGACCTTTCACGCCTACCAGCGCGCCCGCCGCATGGGCCTGGCGCTGCGCGACGTGAAGGCCGGCCAGGCCGTCATTGATGTGCAACTCGCGCGCGGCTACGAGTCGACCAGCGGTTTCCGCGAGGCGTTCACCCGTATTTTCGGCGCGCCGCCACGCGGGGCGAAGGACGGCCACTGTCTGCTCGCCCAGCGCATCGAGACCCCGCTCGGCACGATGCTCGCGCTGGCTGATGAGGCGGGCCTGCGCCTGCTGGAGTTCGCCGACCGCCGCGGACTGGAGCGCGAACTCGCCGGCCTCCGCCGCCGGTTGCAGTGCGCCGTCGTGCCCGGCAGCAACGCGATCCTGGAGAAAATCCGCGGGCAGCTCGCGCGCTATTTTGCCGGCGAGTCGCTGGGTTTTGATCTGCCCCTTGCGCCGGTCGGTTCCGAGTTTCAGCAGCGGGTCTGGGCGGAATTGCAGCGCATCCCGCCCGGCCGGACCCGCAGTTATGCGGAGATGGCAAAAAAACTTGGCATCCCGAAAGGTCCGCGCGCGGTCGGGCGCGCCAACGGTTCGAACATGCTGGCGCTGGTCATCCCGTGTCACCGCGTCATCAACGCCGACGGCTCGCTCTGCGGCTACGCGGGCGGCATCTGGCGGAAGCAACGCCTGCTCGAGCACGAACGCAAACACGCCCGGTAGGCGGAGTTAGGCCGGCGTAACAAAACTCTTGCGCCACCCGGCTCGGGACGTATCCATGACCCTTCTGTTTTTTGCCCGGGTGGTGGAATTGGTAGACACGCAGGTCTCAGAAGCCTGTGCCTAACCGCATGCGAGTTCGAGTCTCGCCTCGGGCACCATTTGAAAAGTCCGCTGGCTTCCCCGCCGGCGGACTTTTACTTTGCGGCATTCCTCCGTGACCACCCCGCCGGCCCAATCGTCCCCCCGACTCCGCGACACTTGCCTCGCGGTGCTGGGCATCGTCGGCGGCGCGACCCTGGCCTACCACAACACGTTCTCGGTCCCGTTCCTGTTCGACGACAACTCCTCGATCCGGGACAATCCGACGATCCACAGCCTGATGACGGCGTGGGCGCCGCCGGCGGCGGGCGGCCTGACCGTCAGCGGCCGGCCGTTCCTCAACTTCACCCTGGCGCTCAACCACCGGCTCAGCGGCTCCGCGGTCTGGAGCTACCACCTGCTGAACCTGCTTATCCACGTCGCGGCGGGCTGCACGCTGTTCGGCGTCGTGCGGCGGACGCTGCGGCGATTGCCGGGTGTAGGGGCGCCGCTTGACGGCGCCCGCGGGCGTCCGCAAGGGACGCCCCTCCAGTCCGGTGGCGTGAATCTGACATCGCCTGTAAACAGGCTCCTGCAAAAGGACTCATTCTGGCTCGCCCTGGCCGTCGCGCTGCTCTGGACCTTGCATCCGCTGCAGACCGAGGCGGTGACCTACATCATCCAACGCGCCGAGTCGCTCGTCGGGCTGATGTATCTGCTCACGCTGTGGTGCTTCATTCGCGCGACCGAGCCCGGCGCCGCGAAAATCTGGGGGCCGCTGGCCTTCGTGACCTGTCTGCTCGGCATGGCGACCAAGGAGGTCATGGTCACCGCGCCGGTCATGATTGTGCTCTATGATCGGGTATTTCTGACCAACACCTGGCGCGAGGTTTGGCAGAAACGCGGACGCCTTCATCTCGCGCTGGCCGCGACGTGGCTGCTGCTCGGCTGGCTCGTGCTCAGCACCGGCAATCGCGGCGGCACCGCGGGGCTGGGCGGCGAAGTCTCGCCGTGGGCCTACGCGCTCACGCAGATCGGCGCCGTGGTGCACTACCTCCGGCTCGCGGTCTGGCCGCAGCCGCTGGTCTTCGATTACGGCAAGGCGCTCGCGGGCGGATGGGGCGACGTCTGGTGGCAGGCCCTCATCCTGTTTCCGCTCGTTGCCGCCAGCTTGTGGGCGGCGTGGCGCGGCCGTGCGGCGGGCTGGTGCGGCCTGTTTTTCTTTGCGGTGCTGGCGCCGAGCTCGAGTTTCGTGCCGGTCGTGACGCAGACCATGAACGAGCACCGGGTCTACCTCGCGCTGGCTGCAATCGTGACCTTGGCCGTGACGGGACTTTACGTGGCGTGGGGACGGCGAAGCTTCGCCGTCTTCGCCGTGCTGGCTATCGCGCTCACGGCCGCAACCGTGCGTCGCAATCACGATTACCGCACCGAACTCGCCTTATGGGAGGACACCGTGCTCAAGCGCCCCGGCAATGCGCGCGCATTTGGCGCGCTGGGGGCCATCCACCAGCGCGAGGGCCGGCTCGACCAGGCGCTCGCGGCGCTGCAGGAGGCGGTGCGGGTCGCGCCGCGCTCCGCCGAATCGCACAACAACCTCGGCAATGTCTGGATGAAACTCGGCCGCTGGGAGGACGCCCGCCGGGGTTTTGCGCAAGCCTTGGTGCTCAAGCCGGACGATCCGTTTGCCTTGAACAATCTTGGCAACGCACTCCTCCAGCTCGGCCGCGGGTCGGAGGCGATCACCCGGTTCGAGGCCGCGCTGCGGGCCAAGCCTGATTTTGCGGAGCCGCGCTACAACCTCGCCAACACCCTCGCGCAGGCCGGCCGCCCGGCCGAGGCGGCGACCCACTACGAGGCCTTCCTGCACGCGCACCCGCACGATGCCGAGGCGCGCTCCAATTATGGCAGTGTCCTGCAGGAACTCGGCCGCGCGGAGGACGCCATCACGCAGTTCGAGACCGCGGTGCTGCTGCGGCCCAACGATGCCCGGCTGCACAACAATCTCGGCGTGGCGCTGGCCCAGGCCGGCCGGCCGGCCGAGGCCCTCGAGGAATTCCACGAAGCGGTGCGGCTGGATCCGAATTTCCAGGAAGCGCAGATGAACGCCGCGCGCGCGGCGCGGGCGCTGGGCAACCGCTGAGCGTGCTGCCGGTAGGGCCGCCGCTTGCCGGCGGGCCGCCTTGCGGACGAATACCGGCACGGCGGCAAGCGCCGGCCCTACAAGAGTGTGACTCAACCGAGCCGCTCGAAAGTCTCGCGCAGCGTCAGGCTCAGTTTGTCCTGCCGGGCCTGCATTTCTGCATAGACGGCGCGGTGCGCCTTGTTCGGGGCGCAGCGGGTGCTCTCGTTGACGGCGACGGTCTTGGCCGCGAGCGCGGCCAAGGTGGGCTTTTCGCCGCGCCGCCAGCCGTCGCACCAGGCGGCCTGCAGGGCGCCGCCGAGGGCCGCGCCCTCGTCCTCGACCATCGCGACGACGGGCACGCCGAAAATGTCGGCCATGATCTGGCGCCACACCGCGGACTTCGCGCCGCCGCCGGTCAGGCGGATTTCCTTCGCCTTGACACCGAGCTTTTCCAGCCGGCGCAGGCCGTAGTTCAGGCCGAGGGTCACACCCTCCATGCCGGCGCGGGCGAGATGGCCGGAGGTCAGCGTGCGGCGGTTGAGGCCGTAGAGCACGCCGGTGCCGCGGGGCACATTGGGTGTGCGCTCGCCGTCGAGGTAGGGGACGAGCGTGAGTCCGCTGGCGCCGGCGGGTGCACCGGCGATCGCGGCCTCGAGCGCGGCGTGGTCCCAGCCGAAGAGCGCGCGGAACTGCTCGGTGACGAGCGTGAGGTTCATGGTGCAGAGCAGCGGCAGCCAGCCGCCGGTGGACGAGCAGAACGCCGCGATCTCGCCCTGCGGGTCGACGACGGGCTTTTTGCTAAAGGCATAGATGGTGCCGCTGGTGCCGAGGCTCGCGGTGACGACTCCGGGTGAGACGTTACCGGTGCCGATGGCGCCCATCATGTTGTCGCCGCCGCCGGCGCTGACGACGACTTCGGGCGAAAGGCCATACTTGCGTGCCAGCTCCGGGCGCAGCGCCCCGGCGGCCTCGTGCGATCCTGAGATCGGCGGCAGCCAGTCGGCGAGATTCCGGTCGATCGCGGCCGTCGCCTCACGCGACCAGGTGCGCTGGCGCACGTCGAGCAGTGCCGTGCCGGAGGCGTCGCCGGGTTCCATGAAGTAATTCCCCGTGAGGTGGAAGTTCAGGTAGTCATGCGGCAGCAGGACGTGGCGGAGTTTTTTGAAATTAGCGGGCTCATGACGCTTCAGCCAGAGAATCTTCGGGGCGGTGTAGCCGGGCAGGAAGGGCAGGCCGGTGCGGCGGATGACCGCCTTGGTGCCGCCGAGCTTCTTGGTGAGCAGCGCGCATTCCGCGACCGTGCTGGTATCGCTCCAGAGCTTGGCCGGACGGATGACAGTTCCATTTTCATCGAGCGGGACAAAGCCGTGCTGTTGACCGGAGACGCCGATGCCGCGCACGCGCGAGCGGTCGATCTTGGTGGCGACCTCGCTGATGACGGCATCGAGCGCGGCGGTCCATTCCTGCGGATGCTGCTCCATGTGGCCGGCCGACAGGCCGGCGATGAGCGTGTGCGGCGCGCGGGCTTCGGCGACGACGCGCCCGGTGTCGAGGTCGAGGATGACCGCCTTGGTGCTCTGGGTGCCGCTGTCGATGCCGAGATAAAGGCTCATGGGTGGACGCCCAACCTGGGCGAGGCGCCCGCGACCCGCAAGGCTGGTCGCAGTCAAACTATATACTGCGGCGACGGGCGCTTACTTGAGCAGGTCCTGGATCAGCGGCTCCAGCGTTGGCGCCGTGGGCGTGAACTTGACGGCCTCGCGGATGAGCGCCTCGGCGCGGGCGCCCTTGGCGTCGTCGTTGATGTGCAGCGTGCAGAGCAACGTGCCGGGGACGACGGGCTCGCCGATCTTGATGAGGTCGGCGATGCCGACGGCGTGGTCGACCTTATCCGTCACGGCCGCGCGGCCGCCGCCGAGAGCCATGATGGCGTGTCCGCACTTGAGCGCGTCGACCTCGCTGACGAAGCCCTTGGCGTCGGCCGGTGCCTTGACGGAGAGGAGTTTCTTTGCGGCCGGGAGGATCTTGTAGTCATCGACCACCCTTGCGTCGCCACCCTGTGCGATGCACATCTGGCGGAATTTCTCGAGCGCCGAGCCGTGGGCGATGGCGGCTTTCATTTTCACGAGGGCCTCGGCCATGTCCTTGGCGACTCCGCCGAGGACGAGCATGTGACCGGTGAGGGCGTAGGTGACCTCCATCAGGTCGGCGGGGCCGCGGTCCTTGAGGCACTCGATAGACTCGATGACCTCGGTGGTGTGGCCGGCGGCGCGGCCGAGCGGCTGGTTCATCGCGGTGAGCTGGGCCCAGACGGGTTTGCCGGCGGCCTTGCCGACGTCGACCATGGCGCGGGCGAGGGCGAGGGCGTCCTCCTTCTTTTTCATGAACGCGCCCTTGCCGAACTTCACGTCGAGCACGAGCGAGTCGATGCCCTCGGCGAGTTTCTTGCTCATGATGCTGGCGCAGATGAGCGGGATGCACTCGACGGTGCCGGTGACGTCGCGGAGCGAGTAGAGTTTGCGGTCGGCGGGAACGATCTGCGGGGTCTGGCCGATCATGGCGGCGCCGACCTTCTGGAGAATGGCGCGGAACTCCGGGACGGTGAGCTGGACCTTGAAGCCCGGGATCGCCTCGAGCTTGTCGAGCGTGCCGCCGGTATGGCCAAGGCCGCGGCCGCTCATCATCGGGACCTTGAGGCCGCAGGCGGCGGCGAGCGGGGCGAGGATGAGCGAGACCTTGTCGCCCACGCCGCCGGTCGAGTGCTTGTCGACCTTGGCGCCGGGAATGTCGCGCAGGTCGATCACGTCACCCGAGCGCATCATGGCGTCGGTGAGCCACGCCGTTTCCTGCGGCGTCATGCCGCGCCAGAAGATGGCCATGAGCAGCGCGGTGGCCTGGTAGTCGGCGAACGACTTGCCGTCGCTCACGCCGCGGGCGAAGAACTCGATCTCGTCCTTGGACAGGGCGCCGCCGTCGCGTTTCTTGATGATGATGTCCTGCGGGAAAAATGCCGGGGTGCTCATGGGGGATGGGGGATTGAAATGGTTCAGGCGTAGCGCTCTTCCTTCCAGGGGTCGCCGACGTTGTGGTAGCCGCGCACCTCCCAGAAGCCGAGGCGATCCTCGGCGAGGAAGGTGAGGCTCTTGACGAATTTCGCGCCCTTCCAGGCGTAGAGCTTGGGGATGATGATGCGCGCCGGGCCGCCGTGCTCGCGCGGGACGGGCTCGCCCGCGAACTTCGTGGCGACCAGCACGTCGTCATCGAGGCACCACGAAAGCGGGACGTTGGTCGAGTAGCCGTCGTAGCTGGTGCAGTAGACGAACTTCGCCTCCGGCTTTGGTGCGACCAGCTCGAAGAGGGTGGTGAAGGCCACGCCGCTCCACTCGCAGTCGTATTTGCTCCAGGTGGTCACGCAGTGGAAGTCGCTCACGTCGGTCACCTGCGGCAGCGCGTTGAATTTCGCCCAGTCGAGCACGGCGGGTTTCTCGACCAGGCCGTCGAGCGTGAGGCTCCAGTCGGCCAGCGGTATCTCCGGTTGCACCCCGAGGTCGAGCACCGGGAAGCGGGTCGTGAGCTTCTGGCCGGGCGGCAGGCGGCCGGGCGCGGCGACATCACGGGGCTGGAAGCCTTTCGCCAGCTGCTTCTCGGCCCACTTCTGCTTGGCCTCGATGTAGCGCTCCTTGGACATGGGTTAAAAGAAATAGCCCGGCCGGAGGCTTAGGCAAGCGGCTCTTAAAACACCGACTGGGACGGCGGCACCGGCGGCATCGTGAGCGCCTCGGTGACGAGTTGGATCTTGCTCCGGTAATACAGCGCGAGCCCGCCCTGGTAGATGATCGAGGCGAGCGCCACGGAAATATAGAGGGCGAGAAACATCTGGTGCACCAGCGGCACGATGTCGGCGCGATTGAGGCCGGCCTCCTTGAGCATGGCCTCCATGTCGGGGGTGAGGTTGGACAGCATGTTCTCGGCGTCGAAGCTGCCGAGCCGGCTCGCGCAGTAAGCGAGGATCAACCCGAGCAGGAGCATCTGGGAGCGGATCAGCCATTTCATGCCGGTGACATCGCGCTTCCGCAGCAGGCGGTGGCCGTGGACCTCCAGCCAGCCGAGGCCGCCGACCAGCAGCCCGAGCCCCACGCTGAGCCAGTCGCCCATCGCCAGGGCGACCAGCCCGCCGAGCCCGGCCACGAGCACGACGCTCCAGCCGTTGATCCGGGAGAGGCCGGTGACGCGCTTGAGCGCCTTTTGCGGCGGGGTGGGCGCGGGGGCGGTCATACGGTTTGACTTTGCCATTCGGGAGCGGGCAAGGAATCTAAAAATTCACCTATAAATGTCCGCCCGCGCGAACAAACCCTGGCCTTTCCGCATCGAGTATCCGCCCGAGCTGCCCATCAGCGCCCGGGCGGACGAGATCGTCGCGGCCATCCGCGACCATCAGGTGCTGATCCTCGCGGGGGAGACCGGCTCGGGCAAAACCACGCAGATCCCGAAGATGTGCCTCGTGGCGGGCCGGGGCGAGCGCGGGCGCATCGCCTGCACGCAGCCGCGGCGCGTGGCCGCCACCTCGGTCGCCCGCCGCGTGGCGGAGGAACTGAACGTCACCTACGGCCGCGAGGTCGGCTGCAAGATCCGCTTCGCCGACCAGACCACGGACGCGACCGTCATCAAGTTCATGACCGACGGCATGCTGCTCGCCGAGCTGCAGGCCGACCCGGAACTGCGCGCTTACGACACCATCATCGTCGACGAGGCGCACGAGCGCTCGCTCAACATCGACTTCATCCTCGGGCATCTCCGCCGCCTGCGCCTGCGCCGGCCGGAGCTGAAGATCGTCATCACCTCGGCGACGATCGATACGGAGGCGTTTTCCAAGGCCTTCGACGGCGCGCCGATCATCGAGGTGTCGGGCCGCGTCTATCCGGTGGAGGTCATCTACTCGCCGATCGACGAGATGAAGGGCGACCCATCCTCCGCCAAGGCTACGGAGGGCAAGCAAGGTGAATACACTTACCTCGACGCGGCCGTCGAGGCGGTCGAGCGCGTGCTGCTCGAGAGCAGCGCCGGCGACATCCTGGTCTTCCTGCCCACCGAGCGCGACATCCGCGAGGCGCGCGACCTGCTCGAGGGCCGGCGGCTCGGGCGCCTCGAGGTCGTGCCGTTGTTCGGCCGGCTGACCAATGCCGAGCAGCAGCGCGTGTTCGCGCCGACGCAAAGCCGCAAGATCGTCGTCGCAACCAACATCGCCGAGACCTCGCTGACGATTCCCGGCATCCGCTTCGTCATCGACACGGGTCTGGCGCGCTTCAGCCGCTACGTGCCGTCGAGCCGCACGCGCCGGCTGCCGGTCGAGGCGGTCTCACAAAGCAGCGCCGACCAGCGCAAGGGCCGCTGCGGCCGCGTGAGCGACGGTGTGTGCATCCGGCTTTTTTCCGAGCAGGACTTCAACGACCGGCCGCGCTTCACCCAGCCGGAGATCCAGCGGAGCAACCTCGCGGATGTCATCCTGCGCATGAAGGCGTTCGGCCTCGGCGACATCGAGGAGTTCCCCTTCCTGAACGCGCCGCCGGCCAAGGGCATCCGCGCCGGTTACGCGCTGCTGCACGAACTCGGCGCGATCGACGAGCTCGGGGCGCTGACCGACGTCGGGCACGACCTGGCGCACCTGCCGGTGGACCCGACGGTCGGCCGGATGATCCTGCAGGGGCGCACCGAGAAGGCGCTGCGTGAGGTGTTGATCATCGCGGCGGCGCTCAGCATCCAGGATCCGCGCGAGCGGCCGCTGGACCAGAAGGAGAAGGCCGACACGGCGCACCGGCGCTTCAATCATCCGGATTCCGATTTCCTCGCGCTGCTGGCGATCTGGGAAGACTACCACGACCAGTTCGAGGCCATGACGCTCGGCAAGCTGCGGAAGTTCTGCACGACGCACTTCCTGTCGTTCATGCGGATGCGCGAGTGGCGCGACGTCTATGCGCAGCTGGTCGACACGCTGGAGGGGCGCGAGGGTTTCCCGCGGACCTCGATCTACGACGGCGCGAAGCAATGGCAGGACGTGAAGGTCGCGCTCGGCACGCCGGCCTACCGTTCCATCCATCGCGCCATCCTGGCCGGCCTGCTGGGCAACATCGCGACCCGCACCGACGAGGGCGACTACCACGCGACGCACGACCGGCGCGTGAATGTTTTCCCGGGCTCGGCGTTGTTCGAGAAGAGGGAACAGATCAGAAACCCGCCCGGAGGTCGGGTTCCACCTTCCAAGACACCCCCCAAGGCCAAGGTCGCGAAATGGCTCATGGCGGCGGAGATCATGGAGACGGCCCGGGTGTATGCACGCACCTGCGCGCGCATCGATCCGCAGTGGGTGCTTGATCTCGGCGCCCACATCATACGCATCGCGCACAGCGAGCCGTTCTGGAACGCCGAGGCCGGCCGCGTGCTCGTGAAGGAGCGCCGCCGGCTCTACAACCTCGAGCTGGAGACGCGCTCGGTCGGTTACGGGAAGATCAACCCGCTGCACGCGACGGAGATTTTCATCCGCGAGGGGCTGGTCGGCGACACGATCACGTGGCCGTTCGACTTCATCGCGCACAACCGCCGCGTGCGCGACCGGGCGGAGACGCTGCTCACCCGCACGCGCAGCGCGGGCTACATGAACCTCGACGAGGCGGTCTACCAGTTCTACGCGGCGCAGTTGCTGGTAGGGGCCGTTGCCCCCAACGGCCCTTCTGCGGATCCCAGGGCGGTTGAGGGCAACCGCCCCTACCTCGGCATCAGCAGCGTCCCCGAGCTCATCGACTTCGTGCGGCACCAGCAGGCGACGCAGCCGAAGTTCCTTTTCCTGTCCGAGGCCAACCTGCGGCCGTCGGTCGACGTCGAGCACGATGCGGCGGATTTCCCGGAGGCCCTGCCCGTTGACAACCGCGTGCTCCCGCTGGCCTATACTTACCAGCCAGGCAAACCGGAAGACGGCGTCACGGTGCGCGTGACGATCGCCGAGGCCGGGACGCTGACCGCCGCCGCGCTCGACTGGGCGGTACCGGGACATTTGCCCGAGAAGGTGGAACTGCTGCTGAAGGCGCTGCCGAAGGAGCAGCGGCGCAGCCTGATCCCGCTGACGGAGACGGCGCAGAAATTGACGCGCGATCTCGCGCTGATCAGTGCCCGGCCCAAACAGCCAACCCTGGCCGAGGCGCTGGCCGAACTGCTGTCGCCGCGGCTCGGCGTGAAGATCGACCCGGCCTTGTGGAGCGACAAGCCGCTGCCCGACCATCTGCGCGTGCGCGTCGAGATCGTGGACAACCAGGGAAAGGTCGTGGGCGCCTCGCGCGGCCTGGTGGAACTCCAGACGCAGCTGCACGGCCGGCGCCGCGAAGTGAGCCAGCACGCGGCGACGGTCGACAACAGCGCGTGGCGCGCCGCGCGGGCCAAGTGGGAAGGCGAACCGGCCGGCGATTGGAAGTTCGGCGACCTGCCCCAGCAAATCACCGTGAGCGAGCATCACGGCGTGCCCGTGCACGCCTATCCCGGACTGAAGGCGATGCCCGCCGGCGTCGCCGTGCGGTTGTTCGCCACGCCCGAGGAATCCGCGGCGGCCACCCGCGCGGGCCTCGGCAAACTCTTCGCCACGCAACTGCGCCACGACCTCGGCTGGCTGGAGAAGGATCTCAAGGCGCTGCGGCTGCTCGGTCCGCTGGCGGTGACGCTGACGACCCCCGAGGCGCTGCAGTCGGACGCGCTGGCCTCGGTCGTGCGTTGGGTCGGCGGGCGCGAGGTGCAGCCGCTGCACGCGGCGGCGTTCGCCAGGAAACTGGAGGAGGCGAAGCGCGACCTGCGCGGGTTGGTGCCGAGGCTCAGCGACGGGTTGAAGGAAATTTTCACGCTGCGGCTCGCGCTGGAGGTGCACAAGGCGCCTTACCCCGGCCTGGCCGCGGACCTCGCTGCGCTGCTGCCGCCGGACTTCCTCAAGACCACGCCGTTCGAGCGCGTGCCGCAGCTGGCGCGGTATCTGAAAGGCATGCAGGCGCGGGCCGAGCGTTGGAAGCGCGATGCTGCCAAGGATGAGTCCCGGGCGAAGGAGCTCGCGCCGTTTACCGCCGCCCTGAAAAAACTCGGCCCCGCGGCCGGCGACGTGCGCTGGCTGGTCGAGGAATTCCGCGTGAGCCTCTTCGCGCAGGAGCTCGGCACGGCCGAGCCGGTGTCGGCGGTGCGGCTCGAGCGGGCCTTGCAGGAGGTCGCCGGCCTGGCCGGCCCGGTGCCCTCGCCAAAGCCAGCCGCGATTGCGCCGGTGACGGGCAAAAAAGGCGCGCCGCTCAAGAGCCTCGGCTCGCTGGACCAGCTTTTCCGCAAGTAAGCGGGCCGGTTTTTGCGGTTGTGAGCGCGGGGCCGCGGCCTATGTTCCGGTCATACCCCCATGAATACCTCCATCTCAACCCTGCTCGAAAGCAAGGGTGGTGCGTTGCGCACCGTGCCGTCCACCGTAACCGTGGCTGATGCCGTGCAGGAAATGAACCGGCACAAGATCGGCGCCATCCTCGTCATGAACGACGCCAGCCTCGCCGGGATTTTCACCGAGCGCGATGTGCTCACCCGCGTCGTCGCGGGCGACCTCGACCCGAAGACGACCCCGATCACCAAGGTGATGTCGGCCAATGTGCTGACGATCGCGCCGACCGCGACGGTGCAACAGGTGATGGACCTCTTCGCCGACCGGCGCTGCCGCCACCTGCCGGTGGTGGAGGACGGCCGGTTGCGCGGATTGATTTCGATCGGCGACGTGTCGCGCTGGGTGGCCAACTCGCACCGCGCCGAAGCCGAGTCGCTGCGGCAATACATTTCCGGCGGATTGTCCACCTGAGATACCGCGCCGCGCCGGGGAGAATTCCCTTGCGAGCAGGGTGGGCGCGGTGGTTTCTTTGCCGTGCATGACCAGAACCCACGCCCCCCAGCCGGCGGATGCGGTGCGCGCCGACATCGCGGCGCGCGTCGAGGGGGAGATGACCCGGCTGCTGTATCGCGCGGCCGGCTTCGGCTTGTTTTCCAATTTCGTGCTGGCGCTGGTGCTCGTCGCCGGCGTGTGGACGTATTTTCCGGCCCGGCTCACGCTCGGCTGGCTGGCGGTCATCTTCGTCCTGTCGGTTGTCCGGCTGCTCCTGAACCGGGCGTTTGACCGGCGGGCGCGGCGCGACGATGAACTGGGCGCGTGGCGGGTGGCGTTCTGCACGGGCGTCGTGCTGGCCGGCGTGGTGTGGGGCGTGGGGACCTGGCTCTTCCTCGACACGCCCGAACTGCTGCCGCGCTGCCTGGTCATCCTGATCATTTCCGGCATGAACGCCGGGGCGGCCCGCTCGCTGGCCGCGGTGCGCCTGTGCTATGTGGCGTATACCGTCACGACGCTCGGCCCCGGGGCGGTGGCCTTCATGTCCTACCACGAGGTGGGCAGCTGGACGCTGGCGGGCTGCACGATCACCTACGCGCTGTTCCTGCACAACACCGCGCGCCTGCACCAACTCGACCTGCAGAAACTTTTCCGGCTGATCTTCGAGAACGAGGAACTGGTGAGCACGCTGAGCGACGCCAAACGCCGCGCCGAGTCCGCCAACCAGGCCAAGAGCGAGTTCCTCGCGACCATGAGCCACGAGATCCGCACGCCCATGAACGGCGTCACCGGAATGCTGCAGCTGCTCCAGGACACACCGCTGACGGCCGAGCAGCAGGAGCAGGTCGGCATCGCCAGCAAGTCCGCCGGGACGCTGCTGCACCTGCTCGACGACATCCTCGACCTCACCAAGGTCGAGAGCGGGCAGCTCGATTTCGAGGAGATTGATTTTTCGCCGGAGGAGCTGGTCGAGGAGGTGGCCGCGCTGTGCAGCACGCCGGCCAGCCTGAAGGGCCTGCCGCTGCACTTCCGGCCGGGCCCGGGACTTCCGCCGCTGGTCACCGGCGACCCGATGCGCCTGCGGCAGGTGCTGCTCAACCTGATCGGCAACGCCGTGAAATTCACCGAGCAGGGCAGCGTGGAAATCTCGCTCGGGGTGGTGCGGTCCGACGCCCGCACCGCGGTGCTGCATTTTGCGGTCAAGGACACCGGCATCGGCATCGACGCGGCGACGCAAGGCAGGCTTTTCCAGAAGTTCATGCAGGCCGACAGCTCGATGACGCGACGCTACGGCGGCTCGGGGCTCGGCCTCGCCATCTCGCAGAGCCTCGTGCGTTGCATGGGCAGCGAGATCAAGGTGGAGAGCACGCCGGGGCAGGGCGCGCGGTTCCACTTCGACCTCACGCTGCCGCGGGCGGAAACCGCGCCGGTGCCCCCGCCGGCCCCCGCCGAGACCCGCGGGCGGCTGCAGGGCCGTGTGCTGGTGATCGACGACGACTGGGGCAGCCAGCGCGTGGTGGAGATGTTCCTGCGCAAGACCGGGCTCGAGCCGGTAATCGTCAACAATGGCGTCGAAGGCGCGCAGCTGGCGGTGCACGAGGAATGGGCCGCGGTGCTGATGGACCTGGAGATGCCCGGCATGGACGGCCTTGAGACGACCCGGCGCATCCGGCGGCAGTTGCAGGACCAGCCGCTCCCCATCATCGCCCTGACGGCCAACGTCCGGCCCGAGGACCGCGCCGCGAGCGCGGCCGCCGGCGTGGACGATTTCCTGGCCAAGCCCGTGCGGCAGGACGAGCTGCGCGCGTGCCTCGAGAAATGGGTGAAGCCGGCGCAATAGGCGGCTCGATCCCCGCAGGTTTTGCGCACAGGGCACGCTTTCAATCTGGAATGTCATTCCGGGCGGAGCGAAGGATCCAGTAGCGGGTGCGCCGCCTGATGGATTCCTCGCTCCGCCCAGGAGCGACAGGTATTCTTAATTGGATATTTTGAAGACCAGCCTTAGGTTTGCCGGCATGAACCCATCCCGATTTTTCCTCGCCGGCCTCGCCGTGGGCGCGGCCGTTGCCCTGAACGCCAAGCTGATCACCAAGCCGGTCGCGTATGAACACGCCGGCGTGAAGCTCGAGGGCTACCTGGCCTATGACGACGAGAAGGCCGCTGCGGACAAGAAGGCACCGGGTGTGCTCGTGGTGCCCGAGTGGTGGGGCCTGACCGACTATGCGAAGGGCCGCGCCGAGCAGCTCGCGAAACTGGGCTACGTGGCGTTCGCCGCCGACATGTATGGCGCGGGGATCACGACGACCGACGCCAAGAAGGCGGGCGAGCTCGCCGGCCCGTTCTACGGCAAGCCCCTCATGGCCGAGCGGGCGCAGGCCGGGCTCGACCAGCTGCTCGCGACGGGGCTCGTGGACGCGCCGCGCGTCGCCGCCATCGGTTACTGCTTCGGCGGCGCGACGGTGCAGGCGCTGGCCTACAGCGGCGCGCCGCTCGCCGGCATCGTGAGCTTCCACGGCAGCCTGATCCCGCCCCCGGCCGACGCGGCCGCGAAGAACAAGGCGAAGATCCTGATCTGCCACGGCGCCGTCGACGGCTTCGTGAGCCCGGAGGCCATTGCGGCCTTCACGAAGGGCATGAACGACGGCAAATTCGACTACCAGTTCATCAGCTACGCCGGCGCGGTGCATGCGTTCACCAATCCCGGGGCGGACGAACTCGGCAAGCTCAACCACATCCCGGTCGCCTACAACGCCGCTGCCGCCAAGCGCTCGTGGTCGCACATGCGGTCGTTCTTCGGGGAAATCTTCGCGGTGAAGAAGTGAGCCGGCTCACCGCCTACCTCCATCCCAAGTGCAGCACCTGCGAGCGCGCCCGGCGGTGGCTGCAGGCGCGCCGGGTGGCGTTTGTGGAAAAGGACATCCGCACCACGCCGCCTTCGCCGGCCGAGCTGCGCACGATGCTGGCCGCGCTCGGCGGGGAACGGCGCCGGCTGTTCAACACCTCCGGCCTGGAATACCGCGGCCAGGGGCTGGCGGCCAGACTGCCCGCCCTGAACGACGCGGAGGCGCTGGGCCTGCTCGCGGGCAACGGCATGCTGGTGAAGCGGCCGTTTGTGCTCGGGCCGGGCGTGGGCCTGGTGGGATTTGACGAGACCGCCTGGGCGGTTACCTTGGGCGCGAGGTGATCAACGAGGCGGCCAACCGGATTGAAGTGAAGCTGCGCGAGCTCGCGCAGTTGTTCAACTCGATGGATCCCTCGCCGTTCATCGACCGGGATCTGGACGCCGCGGCGGAGGAGTTCATTGTCGGTTGGGCCCGGGAATTGCCGCACAAGGCGGAGTTGGAGCTGGTCGTCCATCTCGCCGCGCTCCCGCCGCCGGACCGGGCGGCCGGCACGGAGGAGGCGGTGCGGCATTATTTCGCCAGTCGCGCCGTGATCAAGCACCGGGAGCTCCGCCTGCTGATGCGCCGGGGGCGGACGAGCCTGATGGTCGGGCTGATATTCCTCGCGGTGTGCTTCGGACTGGGGGAGCTGGTGCCCGGGGGGCGGATCGGGCCTTGGAGTGAGTTCGTGAAACTCGGGCTGCAGATCGTCGGCTGGGTCGCGATGTGGCGTCCGTTGGAGGTGTTCCTCTATGATTGGTGGCCCATCCGGAGCGATCAGCGGCTCATGGAGCGGCTCGCCCGCATGAAGGTGCGGCTCATTCTGCCGGCGGCCTGAGCCCGCGGCGGAATTATTCCTGTAACTTTCCGCGCCGGGTCGTGTTTTCCAGATACCACCCTATGAAATCCCTGATTCCTCTGCTCACGCTGGGGGCCCTGCTGGCGGCGCCGGCGGTGCTCTCGGCCAAGATCACGCGCACGGTTGAAAAGACCTTCACGGTCCAGCCTGGCGGCAACTTCAAGGCCTCGACCCAGGGCGGCGACATCACCATCCGGACCGCCGATACGCCCGAGGTCCGCATCACGGCCAAGCAGGTCATCCGCGCCTCGTCGGAAAAGGAAGCGGACGAAATCCTGGAAGACCTCGCGATGACCTTTGAGCAGAACGGCAACGATGTTGTGGCCGAGGCCAAGTATGAGAAGGGCCGCATCGGCATGCACTGGGGCAGCTGGCCGCCGGTCCAGGTCAGCTTCACGGTCACGGTGCCGAAGAATTTCAACCTCAACCTGAACACGTCCGGCGGCGACATCGCCGTGGCCAGCCTGAAGGGCGACGTCCGCGCCCGCACCAGCGGCGGCGGGCTGAAGTTCGACCGCATCGACGGCGACATCGACGGCCACACCTCGGGCGGCGACATCGTCCTGACCGAGGGCACGGCCCGCGCCAAGCTCGGCACCTCCGGCGGTGACATCCAGATCGACCGGGCCGGCGGCCCGACGGAGGTTTCGACCTCGGGCGGGGACATCACCATCAATTCCGTCGCCCAGCTCATCAGCGCCACCACCTCGGGCGGCAACGTCAAGGCGGTCCTCACCGAGGCCATCAAGCAGGATACGCTGCTCAGCACCTCCGGCGGCGACGTGCGCGTGCGCGTCGTCAAGGGCGCCGGCTTCCAGCTCGACGCGAGCACCTCGGGTGGCGACGTCAATGCCGAGGGCCTGACCCTGACCATCGACAAGGGTGGCGTGGGCAAGAGCCGGCTGGTCGGCAGTGTCAATGGCGGCGGCCCGCGCCTGAAGCTCCGTTCCAGCGGCGGCGACATCACGATCAAGACCGACTGATTTTCACCAGACAAACACTGACTGGTGTGGGTGCAAAGGAAGCCAGCGCGCGAGCGCTGGCTTCCCTTTTCAGGGGGCCGCCGGCGGGGCCGACATTATCCGGGGCCGGTAAAACCGGTGCTCGACCAGATAATAACAGGCCACGGTGGCGCCCGCGGCAGCCAGCAGGGTGACGGCGAGTTGGACGAGGTAGTTTTCGCACCCGGCGACCCGCAGGAGGAACCAGGTGGTGATGAGCATGACCGGGGTGTGCACGGCGTAGAGCGAGTAGCTGATGGTGCCGCCGTAGCAGAGGGTCCCGACGATCTGTTGGCGCCGCCAGGTGCCGTGCCGTTCCTCAAAAGTGAGGACCCACAGCAGGGCCACCACGCAGACGAGCCCCCACATGGCCTGCTTGATCAGGTTCAGCCCGTAGAAAGGCGTCACGGCCTTGACCAGCAGGAACCCGATCCATGCGATGAGCACCCACCAGCCGGCCAGGCGCCAGCGGCGGGCGACAAATCCGTGGGCGGCCAGTGCGCCCGCGAACCAGAACAGGCCGAGCATGAAGAGGCTGTTGAAGGCCCAATACGGGCTGAAGCCGAGGCGCAGCAGCCCGATCGCGAACGCATGCATGAGGACGAAGCCCAGGCCCAGCGCCCGCCAGCGCCCGTCCATGGCGAGCCGGTGGAAAAACGGGTAGGCCGCATACATCACGATCTCGGCCGCGATGGTGTTGAGGATGTAGTTGCCCACGAAAATCTCCTCCGGATAGAAGCCCGCGATGGCGAGGAAGCGCACGACGATGTGGGGGAGCGGGGCCTGCGCATGGAATTGCAGCAGCGCATTGCCCGTCGGCCACCACCACTCGAGGCCGACCAACAGCAGGCCGAGCAGGCTGGCCACCCAGTAGACGGGCATGATGCGCAGGAAACGACGCCGGTAATAATCGCCCGCCGGCAGGGTGCGGTTGCCGTGGGCCAGCCGCCATTCCGCCGGGTAGTGGATGCAGAATCCGCTCAGGACAAAGAAGGCCAGCACGGCCGGATGGTGGCCGCCGGTCGGCCACGTCGTGAAGATCAGCCACTCATGGCAGTTTTGCAGGAAGGCATGGATGAAATTCTGCCCGGCGCCCACCGGCGCAAAGGCGCACCACAGGTGCCAGTGCGACAGGAAGACCACGATGGCGCAGCCGCCGCGCAGGGCGTCGAGCGACCAGAAACGGGCAGGCGCAGCGGGCTTTTCCACGCAGACGAAGCTTGGGGCGTGAGTGGCGCCAGCAAGTTCATTTTGCAGGCGCGAAAGCGCTGGCGTCCGGTTTCGCCCGGGCTTCAATCGCGGCATGGGCTTGATCGACACGCATACGCACCTCGACTCCTTCGCCAAGCGCGGGGAGTTGCCGGCGATCCTGTCGCGGGCGCAGGCGGCCGGGCTCGAGGCCATGGTGGCCATCGGCACCGACACGGACGACTGGACGCTCTATCGCGACCTGGCCCGCGAACATCCGGGGGTCATCCACCATACGGCTGGCCTGCACCCGTGCAGTGTCGGCGAGGACTGGGCCGGGCGTGTTGCGCAACTGGAGGCATTCTGGGGTGGGACCCTCCGTCCGGTCGCGCTGGGCGAAATCGGTCTCGACCGTTTCCATTTGCCCAAGGATGCAGCCGAGGCGGAGAAGATCTTCGGCTGGCAGCGGGCGGCGTTCCTTGAGCAGCTAAGGCTCGCCAAGAAACTCGGCTGCCCGGTGGTCATCCATTCGCGCAATGCTTTCCGCGAATGCGTCGAGATGATCGATGCTTCCGGCGTCACATGGAGCCGGGTGGTGTTCCACTGTTTCACCGAGGGTCCGCTGGAAATGGCCGAGCTCACGAAACGCGGCGGCTATGGGTCATTCACCGGTGTGATTACCTACAAGAGCGCCGAGATGGTGCGCGCGGCGGCGCTGGCGCAGGGCTTGGACCGGCTGATGATCGAGACCGACGCGCCCTATCTGACACCCATGCCGCACCGCGGAAAGCCCAACGAGCCGGCCTACCTGAGGCTCACGGCCGAGTTCTGCGCCGGGGCGTTTGGGGTGAGTTACGAGAAGCTGGCGGAAGTCACGACCGCGAATGCGAAACGAGTTTTCGGGCTTTAGCCCGCTAATCACGCGAATAGACGCGAATCGCTAAAATGAAAAAGGCCGGTCAAAGACCGGCCCTACATTAGCGTTAATTCGTGTGATTCGCGGGCAGTTGTCTTACGCCTCGTCGAACTTCTTGGCGAAGAGCGCCTCGAGTTCGGCCAGCATCTGGGGGGCGTCCTCGCCCGTGGCCAGGAACTTGACCTTCGTGCCCTTGGCCGCCGCCAGCATCATGAGGCCCATGATGCTCTTGCCGTTCACCTGCTCCTCATCCTTCTCCACGAAGACCTCCGCCTTGAACTTATTGGTGACACGCACGATCATGGCCGCCGGACGGGCATGGATGCCCATCTTGTTCTGCACGAGGAGTTCCTTCGTGTGGGTGCCGGCTGATGTGGTGTCACTCTTTTCCATTGCGATTGGGCTGGTGGTTCGGATTAAAGGATAACGCAAAAGCCGGTCGCACCCCGGCTTGCAATCACAAAGACCCCCGCATGCCCGCCTTTGCCATCATCGTTCCGTGCCGTTTGGAGTCGACGCGCTTCCCGCGTAAATTGCTGCATCCGATTAAGGGCAAGCCGCTTGTGCTGTGGGTGGCGGAGCGCATCACGGCCCAGGCACCGGACTATCCGCTCTGGTTCGCCGTTGACCACGAATTGCTCGCCCAATGCCTCGAGGGCGCGGGTTTTCGGGCGATCATGACCTCCGCCAGCCACCCCAGCGGGACGGATCGGATCGCCGAGGCCAACCGCACCGTCCGGGCCAGCTACGTCCTCAATGTGCAGGCCGACGAGCCCTTGGTCAGCGGTGGCCAGCTTAACGCCCTCGCCAAGCTCATCCAGGGCGACTGCCCGATGGCGACGCTGTGCACCCCCTTCAAGCGTGTGGTCGACTTCTACAACACCAACCAGGTGAAGGTCGTCATGAACTCGACCGGCCGGGCGATGTATTTCTCCCGGTCCCGGATGCCTTACTCGCGCGACCTCGGCCTGACCGTCGACGACACCTGGGTGAAGGCGAATCCCTGCTACAAGCACCTCGGCCTTTACGCCTACAAGGCGGACTTTCTCGAAAAATTCGTGGCTATGCCGCCGGGCCAGCTCGAGCAGATCGAAAAACTCGAGCAGCTGCGCGCGATGGAGGCGGGCTATCCGATCGCCATCGCGGTGACCGACGACCCGACCATCGGCGTTGACACGCCGGAAGATGCGAAGAAGTTCGAAGCCCACCTGGGGTAGGATTTTTCACCACGAAATACACGAAACACACGAAAACTCAGAAATAGAAAGGCCGGTCAAAAGACCGGCCTGTTTCGTTTCGTGTATTTGGTGTATTTCGTGGTGCCTAAATCTTCCCAGCCTTCCGCTTCTCCACCATCCGGTAGAAGTCCTCGAAGAGCGGATCGGCGTCGTTCGGGCCCGGCGCGGCCTCCGGGTGATACTGCACGGAGAACACGGGCAGCGTCTTGTGACGAAGGCCCTCGACGGTGTTGTCGTTCAAATTGATCTCGGTGACGACGGCACCGGTCTGCTCGAGCGACTTCGGGTCGGTCGCGAAGCCGTGGTTCTGCGCCGTGATGGAGACCTTGCCGGTCTCGAGGTTCTTCACGGGCTGGTTGCCGCCGCGGTGGCCGAACTTGAGCTTGAAAGTCGAGCCGCCCACGGCGTGCGTGAGCATCTGGTGGCCGAGGCAGATGCCGAAGATCGGATAATCCGGCAGCAGCCCGCTGACGGTCTGGTGGATATAGGGCAGGGCGGCCGGGTCGCCCGGGCCGTTCGAGAGAAACACGGCGTCCACCCCGTATTCGCGCACCTGAGCGGCCGTGGCGGTGGCGGGGAAGACATGCACCTCGAAGCCGTGGCGCACGAGCTTGCGGAAGATCGTGTATTTCGCGCCGTAGTCGAACGCGGCGACTTTAAATTTCTTCGCGGGCGTGTGTGTGGCGCCGCCGATCGTGCCGACAGGCAGATACTGTTTGTTGAACCGCGAGGCATCGTCGGCGCCCCAGAGATAGGGCTCCTGGCAGCTCACATCCTTCACGTAGTCGCTGCCGGCCATGTCCCGCCAGCCGCGGGCGCGGGCGACCGCCTCGTCGTCGCTGAGGGGCAGGGTGGAGAGGCAGCTCTTCATCGCGCCGTCGACGCGGAGTTTCTTCGTCAGCGCGCGGGTGTCGACCTCGCTGATGCCGGGGATGCCGTGCTTGGCCAGATAGTCGCTAAGCGACATGACGCTGCGCCAGTTGCTGACGACGGGCGAGACCTCGCGCACGACGAAGCCCGAGCATTTCGGGCCACCGGATTCCTCGTCCTCGGGGCTGATGCCGTAGTTGCCGATCTGCACCGCGGTCATCGTCACGATCTGGCCGAAGTAGGAGGGATCGGTGAGGATCTCCTGGTAGCCCGTCATCGACGTATTGAAAACGCATTCGCCGGCAATGGTGGCCTCGGCGCCGAAAGCGGCGCCGCGAAACACGCTGCCGTCTTCAAGGGCAAGAATGGCGGGCTTGGGGGCGGGCATTTAGGCCAGCACGAAAGAGGTTTCGCGCGCGGCTGTCTAGTGGTTTCCGGCAAACTTAAATAAATGACGCAAATTGGCCGGCCACGGGCCGCCGGGTGGAGGATTCCGCCATTTGACACCCGGTCGAATCCAGCTAGCTCTTAATTCCCGCATGCCCTACACCGAAGACCGCTCCATCTGGTTCGAGGGTCAGGGACTTTGGGCGCACGTGCCGGCGGCAGACTGGCAGGACTGGACCTGGCAGCTGAAGAACCGGCTCACGACGGTCGAGCAACTCGAGCGCTACCTGACGCTCACCCCCGAGGAGAAGGCCGGTTGCCTCTTCGCCACCCACAAGCTGGCCCTCGCGATCACGCCGTATTTTTTCAACCTGATCGACCGGAGTGATCCGAACTGCCCGCTCCGCAAGCAGGTCATTCCCCGCAGCGACGAGAGCGTGATCTCATCCGGTGAAATGCTCGACTCACTCGGCGAGGACAGCCACTCGCCGGTGCCGGGCCTCGTCCACCGCTATCCGGACCGCGTGCTCTTCCTCGTGACCGACCGTTGCGCCGCCTACTGCCGCTACTGCACGCGCAGCCGGCTCGTGAGCAACGCGCAGGACTACAACTTCCATCCCGAATACGAGCAGGCGCTCCGCCACATCGAGGCGCACCCGGAGATCCGTGACGTGCTCCTCTCGGGCGGCGATCCGCTGCTGCTCTCGGACAAGAAGCTCGACCACCTGCTCGGCCGGTTGCGCGCGATCAAGCACGTCGAATTCATCCGCATCGGCTCGCGCATCCCGGTGTTCCTGCCGCAGCGCATCACGCCGGCGCTCTGCGCGATCTTCAAGAAGCACGGGCCGATCTGGATGAGCATCCACGTCAACCACCCGAAGGAGGCCACGCAGGAGCTGAAGGATGCGTGCGAGCGCCTCTCGTTCGCCGGCGTGCCGCTCGGCAACCAGAGCGTGCTGCTCAAGGGCGTGAACGACGACGCTGACGTCATGCAGGCGCTCGTGCACCGTTTGCTCCGGATGCGCGTGCGGCCCTACTATATCTACCAGATGGACCTCATCACCGGCGGCGCCCACTTCAAGGTGGATGTGCGCCAGGGCATCGAGATCATCCGCGCGCTCCGCGGCCACACCACGGGCTACGCGGTGCCGCAATACGTCATCGACGCGCCCGGCGGCGGCGGCAAGGTGCCCATCAATCCCGACTACGTGGAGCAGATCACGGACGACGAGGTTATCTTCCGCAACTTCGAGGGGAAGCGGTTCCATTATCCGCTGAAAGCCGTGCCCGTGCAGGAAAACGCCGGCAAGGTCATGCCGGCGGAGATCCATCTGTGAGTAGGGCTGGTCTTTGACCGGCCCAGTTTGGAGTGCGGCGCAAGATGTCGCCTGAGACCGGTCCTACTTTAGCGTGAACGTCGCTGCGACCGTCGCCGTGATCGTTTTCTCAAGCGCGGAGGTGTCGTTGTTGCCTTCCCAGCTGGTGGCGCCCGAGTAGAGCGGGTTGATCTGCACGACGCCCATGCGCGCGGACCGCAGCTCCTTGATCGTGCCGCCGCCCTGCTGCGCAATCTGCTCGGCGCGGGCCCGCGCGTCCTTCGTCGCCTCGGCCATCATCTCGATCTTCGCGTCGCCGGCCTTGGTGTAGATGAACTCGAAGCCGCCCGACACGAACGCGACATCCTGCTGGAGCAATTCGCTGGAGTCGCTGGCGAGTTTCGGCAGGCGCTCGACATCCGGCGAGCGCACCTCGAGGGACTGGCTGAGCCGGTAGCCAACGCGCACATTGGTCACGGCGTCATCATCGTCGTGCTTCCGTCGCGCCGTGATCTCGTTGATTTGCACCGGTGACGCGGCAAAGCCCTCGATGCCGTGCGTGCTGAAAAACGCGGCGACCTTGGCGTGGTCCGCGCGCAGTTTCTGCTGCGCCTCGAGCAGCGTCGGCGCGTCGACGGAAAAAACCGCGCGCCACACGACGAGGTCGGCGCGCACGTTTTTTCGCGCGGAGCCGGTGACGTTGATGACCGAGGATTCGGCGATGCGCGTCCACGCGCGGGCGAGCGTGACGGAGGCGAAGGCAATTCCAGCGGCGAGAAACAGACCTGCGAGCAGGCCGAAGAGATGCGGACGGGGCGTGTTCATGGATTCTTGTGTTTATGACATAGCCGGCCGCGTTGCCGCGGCCCGGACCAGGAACCTCACCGTTGCATAAACAACTGCTCCCCATGGCTAAGCGCCAGATCATTTGCGGAAAACTTGTTCACAAAAATTACCGCAAGAAAGATTCAACGTTTTCGAACGAGTCGCGTCTATCCTAACGACATCAGTGCGTCGTTTTCATAGACGAACATTGTTTGTAGTTCTTACGGTTTGCTTGGTGTTAGGTCATGCAGGGCGTCCCGCAAGGGGCGCCCTTCATGTTTATGGGGCCGGAGGTGACGCACTGCGCGGTTGACGGCGCGGGCAACCCGGCCGAACCTGCGGGCGCTCGTAGGGGTGTCCTCCGCGGAGGGCTGAGATTGCGGTTCGCACGACTGCTAAACCCTTTGAACCTGAAACGGATCATACCGGCGAAGGAAACAAGCAAGGTTGGCGCATGGTGCGGCGGCCTCTTTTTCCGACCCGGGGTCTGTTTGAGGTCGGGCATTCATCCAAATGCAACCCACGCTCCGCTCCCTCGGCCTTCTCCTGGTTCTGTCCGCCGCCGCCTTCGCGCAGGACAGCGAAACGCTGCAGCTCGAACGCTACGTCGTCACCGGCGTGCCGCTCGAGCAATCCGTCAACCCGCTCACGCGCGACCTCTCCACGGTGTTCGGTGACGCCCGCAACATCCTCGACACACCGCGCGCCGTCAGCTCAATCACCGAGGCGCTCCTCAACGAGCGCGGCATCCACGGCGTGAAGGAGTTCGTCGTCTACAGCCCCGGCGGCTACGCCAGTGCCAGCTACGGCCTTGCGACGACGCCCAACCTTCGCGGCGACACCGCCGAGACCTACCTCAACGGCCAGCGCCGTAGCTACAACCTCTACGGGTTCCTCCCCAGCTGGAATGGCGTCGAGGCCGTCGACATCGTGCGCGGGCCGGGCTCGGCCGTCTTTGGCGCCGGCTTTTTCAGCGGTGGCTACGTCAACTATGTCACCAAGCAGCCGAAATTCTCCGGTGCCGAGACCGTGGTCACGACGCGCCTCGGCACGCTGGTGCCCAACGGCGGCTCGTCCTACCTCAACGCCTCGGTGCAGGTCGACCACACCGCGCCCATCTCGGACAAACTCGCCTACCGCGTCAGCTACGAGGGAAAGGGCGGCGACACTTTCTACAAAAAGAACGGCGTGAAGGACGACCGCGAGGACCTCTACTTCGCCCTGACCTGGAAGCCCGACAACCGCCGCACCTTCCAGTTCAACGCCCAGTGGGAATGGCAGAACTGGCCTGAGATCCTCGGCGTCAACCGCCCGAACCAGGACCTGATCGACCACGGCACCTACTACACCGGCACCTCGGCCGACCTGCCGTCCGGCCCCGGCCCGATCCGCGTCACCGGCAAGGTCACCATCCCGTGGGACCGCGTGCTCTTCGCGCGCGGCGACTATTCCAATTCCAATGCCGGGCACGCGCAGCTGATCTCGACCTTCGTGCTCTCGCCGACCTTCACGCTCATCAACCGCACCTTCGGCGAGCACATCCAGCGGCACCGCTACAACCAGTCCGAATACGCCGAGTGGGTCTGGCAGGACACCGCCGAGAACCGCACCGAGGCGCACGTGAAGCTCGACCTCGGCCGGCCGCAGACGGCCATCTTCGGCGCGACCGTCCGCTACGAGCACCGCAAGTCCTACACGAATTATTTCAACGAATACCTCTACAACTTCGACGTCACCGACCCGACGCGCGTCTTCAGCCAGCCCAAGCAGTATCCCAACTCCTACTTCCCCGGCTTCGTCGGCCCGGACGGCTATCTTTTCTTTCCGAACTCCTACGGCTCGCCTGAAACTGTCATCTCCTCGCTCTGGAATCCCGCGCTCTTCTGGCAACACGAAGTCGCGCTCACGGACAAACTCAGCCTGCTCGTCGGCCTGCGCGAGGACTGGTTCGCCGCCAAGGCGCGCGATCCCTTCGAGGCGGTCACCGGCACGCCTTATCATGATTCCGCGACGGTCGCGTCGTTCTCGCACAACGTGAATCTCCTCTGGCGGCCGAACCCCGCGACCTCGTTCTACGCCACCTACCAGCGCATCCGCGCGGCCAACGGCAACGTCACCGGCGGCGGCGTCATCCTCAACCTGCCCGACGGCCGCATCAACCGCGAGGACTTCCGCAATCTCAGCGAACTCGCCGAGGTTGGCGCGAAGTTCAGCCTGCTGCAGAACAAGCTCTTCGCCGGCGCCGCCCTCTTCGACCAGAAGCGCTCCCGCATCTCGCTCGGCGGCGACAAGAGCAACATCGTCGTGCGCGGCCTCGAGCTCGAGGCCGTCTACCAGCCGCACCCGCGCCTGAACGCGACCTTCAACGCCACGTTCCAGGACGGCCATTACCTTGATTCGTCGCCGTTCCAGATGGGCGGGCGCGACATCTACGCCGCCTACCTCGTCGGCCAGGGCCCGGGCGGGAAGGGGACCTCGACCGGTTCCTTCGACCCGTTCGGCAACCAGGTGCCCACCGGCGACTGGCCGCTGCTCGGTTTCTCGAAGGTGCTCCTCAACGGCAGCGTGCGCTATCGGCTCGAGAACGGCTTCGGGGCCGGCGCCAACGCCCAGTGGTGGGGCCGCCAGAAGGGCAACCTCGACGACCAGTGGCACATTCCCGCCGCATACGTGCTCAACACCTCGCTCTTCTACGAGACGAAGCAGTGGAGCGTGAACCTCGATTTCCTCAACGTCACGGCACAGCGCAACTGGTATCACAACGGCGACGCCTTCTCCGGCAGCATCCTCGTGTTCCAGGAGCAGCCGCTCCGCGTCGAGGGCTACGCGAAATTCCGGTTCTGACGCCGGTCTTTGGAGGGCCCTCCAGACTGACCAACGCGGGATCAGCGATCCCGCCCTGCAGTCTCGCCTACCCGCGCTTGCGCGCGTCCAGCCGCCGCAGGAGATACATCGGCGTGGTCTCGAAATTCTT
>JAQSCO010000058.1 GCA_029945445.1 Lacunisphaera sp.
ACGCGAGACTGCTGTTCGAGGGACTCGGCACCCTGCGCCCTGCCCTGCTCCAGACCCTGCTGGAAAAATGCACCTCGGTAAAAGTGAAGCGGCTGTTCCTGCATCTGGCCGAACTGCAGCGGCACCCGTGGCTGCGAGAACTTGATCAGTCGAGGATATCACTGGGGCGCGGCAAACGGGTGCTGGTGGCGGGCGGGCGGCTTGATCCGAAATTTCTGATAACAGTGCCGGCCGTGGTGACGGTGCCGGCTGATGCCCCATGAGAACCAGTGTCTTTTTTCCGCAAGCCGAACTGTTGGTGCAGGTGCTCCCGTTTGTGCACGCGGAGCAGTGTTTCGCGCTCAAAGGCGGAACGGCGATCAACTTTTTCGTGCGGGATTTCCCACGGCTGTCAGTGGACATCGACCTGGTGTATCTGCCGGTGGAGGACCGAGCCGCCAGCCTGCGGGGCATCGACGCGGCGCTGCGGCGCATCTCGGCGAACATCCGGCGGGCCCTGCCGGGTTTGAAGGTCCGGGCACAACAGCCGGCGGGACAAGAACTCGTGGTGAAGCTGGGAGTGCGGGGCCCAGGTGGCGCCGAGGTGATAATCGAGCCGAGCACGGTGCTGCGGGGCGTGTTGCATCCGACGGCTGACCTGACCCTCGCACCCAAGGCCGCCGGACTATTCGGCCGGTCGGCGACGATGCGGGTGGTGTCGCTGCCTGACCTGTATGGCGGCAAGATTTGCGCGGCGCTGGACCGGCAGCACCCGCGGGACCTGTTCGACGTGCACCTGCTGCTGAAAAACGAGGGGCTCACGGCGGAGATCCGCCGTGCCTTCGTGGTGTTTCTGGCGAGCCATGACCGGCCGATGAACGAACTGCTGACGCCGAACCGGAAGGATCTGAAGCAGGTTTACGAGGATCAGTTCAAAGGCATGACCCTGGAACCTGTGGCATTGACGGTGCTCGAGGAAGCTAGGGAAGAGCTGGTCACACGGATCAATGCGGAACTCACCAAGGAGGAACGGGAGTTCCTCCTGTCGCTCAAGCGGCTGGAGCCGAAATGGACATTGCTCGGGTTGCCGGGTGTCGAGCTGCTCCCGGGACCGCAGTGGAAACTCTATAATTTGCGGAAGATGGACGCGGGCAAACGGCAGACAGCGGAAACCCAGTTACGGACTAAGCTAGGACTCTAGGCGGCATGGCGCCGGCACGCCTGCTTTGCCGGATTATTTGTTGAGCGAGTCCTTGCCCGACCCGCCGGAACATCACGTCGCTCCCAAATATCCGGATATCCCGACAAAGGTCTTTACTGCAAGTTTGGTCACCGGATGAATCTTACCCCAAATGTCGCCGGTGGGATGCGCTCCTGAGTAATAATGCTGAGGGTAGTCCTTGTATTCCTCCCCATAGAAAAGGGCATTGTCACCCGTGGAAACGAGCAACGTCCGGTAGCTCTTCTGCTGGCCGGCCAGGTCGGTTCTGAAGGCCGCCAGTTCCCCGACTATTTTGATGGTGCCGGCGGCTGTGAGCGCCACTCCATCGCGATACCCACTCACGTATACCCCACTGATACCCTTCGGTAGGCTGAAATTTGCCGCCCGCCAGACCTCGTCTTTGACCTCAAAGACCGACTGGCCACCGATCATTCCCTTGTAGATTTCGGTGCTGACCCCGAAGTCCGCTTTGCGGAGTTCGATCCGGCGACCGTCCAAATTGATGTAGAGATCCTTCATCCTCAGCTAGGACGGCGTGGGGGGATAAAATCTGTCCCTAGCGGCGCTTATCGACCTCGTGGCTGGCCTCGCCGGCTTCGATGCCGCGGCGGGCGGCCTCAAAAGCCTTGCGGGGAATCAGCGGCGAACCTTGATTCAGATCGTCCCGATGCTGGGCCAAGTCCTTCAACTTCGCGGTGAGCGCCGACAGGTCCGTTTCAATGTCGCAGTCGATGGTGCGGAAGATTCGGGACTGGTTGCTCAGCGCCTTGTAGGAATTGCCCGCGTCGCTGTGCCGGCGGTGCCTTTCGCTGGGATTGACGAAAGTGACGAGAGCGGTGCCGACGGCGACGATGACGGAGAACGCGCCTGAGAGGATGGGATGATTAGAAAAGGCCGAGACCCCCGCGACGGCGGCGCAGACCGTGGTCGGGATGCCGAGCCAGAGGTGGCGGTGCTCCCAGGGCTTGGCAGCTTCCCAGTGTCCCTTGGCGGAATACAGCGAGTCCTCCTCGATGCGCGAGGCTTCGGCTTTGATCTGTTCCAGCGGGTTAGCCATAGGCGGGAAAGTAATCCCCAAATAGTATCCGGTATTTGTCGAAGGCGAGGTCAATCCGGCCGTCGGCGATCGCCGCCTCGGCCTCCAGCGCCCACTCCTCCGCGCGGAGCAGGCTTTGGTTGGTCTCGGTCAGCAGGGTTCCGGTCATGTAGGCGCCAACGTCCCCGCCGTAGCCGGCGGGGTCCGCGAGTTTGTAACCGGTGGCTTCCTGCGCCTTGGTGAAGAAAAAGCGCAGGCCGGACGGAAAATCGCTGATCGTTACGTTGGTCAGGATCTTCACCACCATGGCCTCGAGGTGAAACGAGCGGAAGCGTTCGCTGTGCCCCCGGTTCCAGGCCTTCAGCATCTTGATGAGCGGGACCAGGTCCCCCTGATGAAACTCATTGGCTTCGGACCAGAGCTCGATGTGGCGCTTGGGATCGGTGCTGATCCATTCTCCGGTGTTGGCGTGAGGGATGAGATATCCCCCGCCCTGCCGGTTGAAGGCCGGCACCACGTCCACTATGAAATCGGTGAAGGTGATGGTCACGGCCTGCCCGTTCTTGCTGACGCGCGGAGTCGTTGGGTAGGTCTTGCGGAGATGTTCCCTGAGTTGATCCAGCAGACCCTGGGGCGTCTGGTTCTGGTAGTAGCGCGAAGACAATACCGTGAAGAGGTCCACATCCGCCTTTTTCAGCGGCCCGATCAGGGTGTCGCGGGCGTAGGAACCGGTTAGGAACGAATCCAGCACTTCAAAGCCGGATTCCACCGCCTCCCGCACCCCCTTCTGCCGGGTCGCCACGACGGGCGCCTGCAGGTCGGTGATTTCGAGGTTGGCTCGGAAAAGGCGGAAGCCTTCGGAGATCGAGGTGGCCATAGTCAGGACTTAGGCAAGCAACCGCTGAAGTCTATGGACAAGGACCGGCGGGTCTCATGCTGATAGCCTGGAAGAAGCAAAGCCATGCTCACGTTTGTTGGCTTTGCTCGCTTCTGGACATTGCTTCTTTCATCGCCGCCAGCGTGCCGGGAACATCAAGGTTTTCGGACGCAAAGCCTGCATTGAGCAAATCTTCGGGCAGCAACGGATCCCATTTCTGCCGCATTTTGTTTTGGATGCTCGCGGCAATCACTAGGCTGTCCGGAGGGGGCAAGCGGAGAATTTCCTCCAGTACGTCAGTCACCACCACTTCCTCTGACTTACGAATTTCCAGATAGATACCGTGGTTCATCGCCACGATGCCTTGCGCTTGGAGCATGAGCATCAGGGTGTCATTGATCCGGTCCCCTTTCCAAAGATAGACGTGCACCTCGCTCCCGGCTTGCCTGATCCATACTTTTTCCAGCCCGAGCCGGCGGTAATTGTCCCGGGCCTCCACCAATAATGTCATTCCGGTCTTGTCGAGGAACGGCACCACCTCGCCCTCTTGCAGGATGAGGCGCATTTCCTCCCTGACCCGGTTATGGATCATGGCGCCAGTGCTGCCCTCAAAGCTCGGCAGCGCACCGCCGGCGCCGGGCTGGACCTCAATGACCAAATCTTCCTGCGAGACGGAGAGGACCTGCCAGCGACGTCCGCCGAAGATGACAAAACTACCGGGCACCAGCGGGCGTGTGACGGGCATGGAGCCCAGCGTCCGGCCTCCGGTCACGATGCGGTATTCCTCCTGCGAACTGAAGGCGGCATAGAAGGAATAGTGACCGGTGATTTGCTCTCCTTTCGGCGCCAGCAGGATCAATCCGGTTGGATCCTGGAAGATCAGTTCCTTGGCTCCCAGCGATCGCAGTAATGAGGAAAACAATTCCTTGGATATGTTGGAGAATGCACCCGCGGAACAGAGCATCTCCCATAACTTGCCTGCGGTAATGCCGCCATGCTGGGCAATGAGGGATAGGGCCTGCTG
This sequence comes from Lacunisphaera sp., assembly GCA_029945445.1. GTDB lineage: Bacteria > Verrucomicrobiota > Verrucomicrobiia > Opitutales > Opitutaceae > Lacunisphaera. The sequence goes on from JAQSCO010000058.1 coordinate 4,139, forward strand.
CACCATGGTGGAGGCATGCAAGCCGTCGGTGGGGACCGGCTCATACCACCCCCGGGTCAGCAGGCGGACCATCGCGGCGCTTTGCACCAGGCTGGCCCGCAGTTGGTCGGAGGGAGCCGACTGGACCGTAAGCTGCCGTTCGATGGCAAAACCCCGGAGGATGGCGGGTTCACCCTTGCGGCGACCGGATCGCCCCAAACGCTGCCGGAGACTCGCGACCGACGGCGGTGGTCCAATTTGCACCACGCTTTTCACGGCGCCGATGTCGATCCCGAGTTCGAGCGTGCTGGTGCAAATCGCGGAGGCGGGGATTTCCTTTTGTTTCAGGGCCGCTTCTGTCTGCTCCCTGATCTCCTTGGAGAGATTGCCATGGTGGGGCCAGAATTCATTCGGCACCCGTTCGGTCTCGCACCGCCGCCGCAGGCGGTCGGCGAAGAATTCGACCGAACTCCGGCTGTTGGGGAACACCAGATTGTTTGAGCCACGCAGAACCTTGAACAGGTCCGTGACGATCGAGCCCTTGGCGATCAGGTCCGGCGTCTCTTCTTCCTCCTGTTCTTCATCCGGAGGCGCGTTCTTTTCCACCACGCCCTTGATCAGCACCATCAGCTCCTGGCCGCTTTCCCTCGCCTCGATCAGTTCCACCTCGGCCCCATGCTTCTGCCGGAGAAATTCCTTCGCGCCGTTCATATCCCCCAATGTGGCTGAGAGCCCAATGCGGCAGACCCGGCGCTGGAGCAGCCGCTCGATCCGCGTGAGTTGCGATTGCAGTTGCTTGCCCCGCTCCGAACCCATGAACGAGTGCAGCTCGTCGATGACAATGTAACACAAGCCGGCCAGCAGGGCAGTGACGCCGTGTCCCTGCCGCATGAGCATGGCTTCCAGCGATTCGGGCGTGATCAGCAGGCAGCCACCCGGGCGCTTCTGAAACTTGCCCTTGCGGGAGGCCGCCACGTCACCGTGCCAGGGCGTTACGGGTATCTCCAAGGATTCGCAGAGCAGTTCGAGTCGCTGCCATTGGTCATTGATCAGGGCCTTGAGTGGACTGATGTAGAGCACCAGTTTCATTTCCTCCCCTGGTTCCGCCACCCGGGTGAGGATCGGCAGAAACGCAGCTTCGGTTTTGCCCGAGGCGGTCGAGGCCGCGATGATCACATCGCGGTCGCCCGCCAGAATCGGCGTTATCGCCCGCTCCTGTGCGTCCCGCAGTTCCGTCCAGCCCGATTCCCAAATCCAGCGCTGGATCCGGGGATCCAGCTTTTCATAGTTCCGGGAACGCGGCTCAGAGCTTGAATTTGGCGAATTCGTCATCGCTGGTCGGCGCCGCGCCGGTGGCGTCAGCTTCAAGGCTAAGATCAGCGGCGCCGCCATCGTCTTTCGCCACCGCCACCTGGCCGAGCAGGTCTTTCCAATCGGTCCCGGCGTTCTGCTGCAGGACCGCGAGCAGGTTCACAAATGAAGTGATGGTGGTTCGGGGCGTCCGGAAGTAGGCTTCGCCGACCTTTTCCTGACAATGCGCCATGAAGGCCGGCAGGGCCTCGCCGGGCAGCGGGTATTGCGATTCGTCCCCGTAGGCGAAGACGTGCTGGATCTTCTGGAGGAGAACGAGGAAGTCTTCCTGGCTGAGACTGGAAAGTCGGATGACCGGGTGCTGGAAATCCACCAGCCCATCCTTGGCGAAGGTGTTTTCCGCCAAGCGTGATTGCAGCGCCGCGTAACTGTAGAGTCCGCGCCGGGTATCCATCAGGAATTCCGGTGTGCCGCCGAGCAGGAACCCCAGCCCCGAGGACGAACCCTGCAGCACGTCATTCAATATCCGGAGGATCTGCTCATAGTTGGCATTCCGCGCCTGCGCGTTCGACAATTTATAGAGGTTCACCATCTCGTCCAAGCAGATGAGCAAACCCGAGAATCCGCAGAGCCGGACAAACACGCTGAAGAGCTTCAGTTGATCGTAGATGTTGGAGTCGTCGACGATGGTGCGGACGCCCAGTGCGTTGCGGGCGTCGGTCTTGGTCGAAAATTCCCCGCGCAGCCAGCGAATGGCATCCGATTTCCTCTGCTCGTTCCCCTCTTTGGCCGCGCTACAGTAAATTTGGATGACCTGGGCAAAATCGTAGCCGTTCACCATCTCGGACAATTGCGCCAGCTTCTTCTGGATGATGACCTCCACTCCCACCCCGCTGCCATTCGCCTCGGTCGTGGCCGTATAGATGAACTTCTCGACGATGCCGGGGAGTGCGCCGCCATCCGGCTTGGTCCGGGTTGAAAAGTTTTTGCTCAACTCCGCGTAAAGGGAGCGGGCTTGCCCGCCGGAAGCCTGTAGCCGCCGCTCGGGATTCAGATCGGCCGTGGTGGTGACCAGTTTCTTTTCGAGAGCAATCGCCCGAATCAAATTCAGAAAGAAAGTTTTGCCGGACCCGTATTCACCGATGACCAGCCGGAAGGCCGCGCCGCCATCGGCCAAGCTGTCGAGATTCTTGAGGAGCGCGTCAATTTCGTGGGCCCGCCCGACCTGGATCAGGTGCTGGCCGACGCGCGGCACGACGCCGGTGCGCAGCGCTTGGATCAGGGTGTCCCGGTCTCTGGGTCTAATGGTTGGAGGCATGGGTGGTTTCCTCTAGGAGTTGGCCGGCAATTTCGAGAGGATCCTCTCCTTCGATGATCGCCTGGTCAAATTTTGTGAAAGCGGCGTCGTTGATTCTTTCCAGTGCGCCATCCGGCAGCAAGTCTTTGTCCGCGCATAGTTCCTCAAACTCCGCCCGGGTCCATTGCGTCCGCCCAACTAGCAGCGCGAGCAGCTCCGCATGGGCCACATCGAGGTCGAGCAGCGTGGCCGTGCCCACGGGGGCCGGCTCTGGTTCCTCGGTTTCCTTCTTTTCGGCCGCCAGCACGGCGGCATGCTCCGCATCGAAGATGACGGCCAGCTTCTTGGTCACTTCATCGGATACCGCCCGCAACTGCTGCACCTTCGCGGCATTGAGCTGGATCGGGCCCGCTTTCTGTCCGGCCGAGACCGGGGTGGGCTTGGCCCCGGCGGATAACTCGTGCAGGCGGGTGTAAAGCGCCGCCGGCTCCATGCCGAATAGCGTGTAAACCTTTTCCATCACTTTGACCTCGGCCGGCGCCACCGTGCGATCCGTGTAGATCATGGTGAGCAGGAAATCGGTGACCTTGGCCCGGGCCTCGGCATTCATCTGTTGGATGGTCGGCTTGAGTCCCGTGAGCCCTGGCGCCTGCGCGCGGAAGCGCGCGAGTCGCGCCAACAGGCGCCGTTTATCCTCCTGTTTCACCGTGGCGTTGCCCTGAATTTCGTCCTGCAGTATTTTCATTTCCTGGTCGGTGAAAGCTCCGTCCGCTGCTGCCACTGCCGCAGCCAATCGCAATAGCAGGGCCGCCAAGCCAAATCCTTCAGAAACGTGCTCGATACCATCGGTGGCAAAAACGGCTACGGTGTCCTCCAGATCCGGCACCTCCCCGCCAAATCGCGGGTCAGGCTCAAGGCCGATGCCGGCAGCTGCCAGCGATCGACACCAGCCCACATAGGTCAGCCGGGCCGGCGCCACTTCATGCCCGAAGCGCACAAGCAAATCCTTATACTTCAGGGTCGGCACTACTTCACCGACAGTCAACTTAGCCAGGTCCGCGACCTGCTGCTGCCAGGCTGCCGGCCAAAGGCTGACGGGTAACAGCACCAAGCCATCAAAAGTGTCCTTCCTTTCCCGGTTCCGCCCGACGAATCGACTGTACGCGTCCAATTGCCGGAAGCATTCCACGGCAATCGCATCGAGTTTCGCATAGCTGGCCGTAAGGATGGAAACATCCGGCAGGTCCGCCGACTGGGCCAGCGAGCTGCCGAAGGACGCACTGGCTGGACGGTAGGTGAGTTTCAAGCGGGTCTTGTTGGCCGGCAACACGAGGCCTTCGCCCAGTTGCCGGTTATACTCGAACGCAAAGAGCCGTGCAGTATGTTCGGGGCAACGTTCGGCCGCCGCGGGCAAACGGGTGCGCGGATCGTTATGATACCAGGTATATGCCCAGTTTGGCGGCAGTGGTTTGCCGGCGGCGGCCAGTTGCCCCAGCTTCCGGCGAAGTCCAAAGGTCAGTTGGTAACGCGTCAACGGCGGCGGCTGCTCGTTGTCGGCCCCTCCGGCTTGCATCGACTGCGACGCCTCCACGAAATCCATGAATTCGGCGGAATACCGGTTGAAGCTGCCATTTTGGCCGTAGATGGAGCGCAGGCGACGGACCTCCTCAATGATGGCAGGGATTTCCGTCCGCGCCGTCTCGTCAATCTTTGCATCGGCCAGAACCCGCCGCTCCAATCCGTAGAAAAACAGGAACACATAGCCAATGTCGGCTGCCGGATCGCTTCGTCCCGTGGTCAACCATTGCAGATAGGAAGCCCGCGCCGCCGGCGAAGCATAACTATAGCTGGACCAGTAATTCAGCATGCGCACGTGGCAGTCGGCCTCCCCTCCCGAGAACGGTTGCGCTGGATCGATCAGCGCCGGCTCGACCGTGCGCCCGTTGACCGAAGGAAGTTTGCGTCCCACATAGATCATTCCGCCTGCGACCTTAAGATCCCCAACCGTCGCACTGCGTCCTGCCGGCACCCAGCATTCGGCCGCGCGAGCCGCACTGCCCGCTGGAATCTCCGGCGGCTCGGCCTCGCCGATACTGATGTTGATGGAAAACCCCGGGTTGGTCCCCGAAGGGGTGCGCACCCTGACGGGATCTCGGGCGGGCTCAGCCTGCTCCTGCACTAGCCGTTGGACCGGCTCGCGCGGCTGTCTCGCCATGTTGCCGAGCAATTTGATGAAGCATATGCGGTAAAGTTCGCCGTTTGCCGCCACGTCTGCCGCCACGCTCTGGGCCGCAACCGGCTGTTGGGATATCGCGACGGCGCTGGTCAGACGAGTTCTCCCCTCCACCAACGCGTGACCCATTTCTTCTTTGGGCGCCTGTTTGGCTTCGATAGCCGCACCTGCCACCAGTGCAGTCTGCAAGGCACCTTTGTCTTCTGAACCCAGCATCCAGCGCAAAAACGTGGTTTGATTTCCTACCATCGCACATTGCGGTCGCCCTTGCTTGAGAATCGCCCCTAGCGCCGCCTCCTGGCCCGATAATATTTCCTGCACTTGTCCGAATGCGTAGATTTGCCGGAATAACTTCTGCGCCACATTACTGGAATCGGTCAGCCGCGGGTGTGCTACCGGCTGACCTAGGGCGGCCTTTGTCAAGGCGGCACAAGCTAACGCAATCTGCCGCGCCGACTCAGGTCCGATTCCGCGCAATTGCGAAAAGCGTGAGGCGTCCCAGCCTTGCACCGCGAGCAGGGTATTTAATCCGCGGTCGTGAAGTGGCTTCAGCCTCAAACCCGGTGTTACTCGGCGCACCTCGTCGATTGAAATACTCATCAGATACCCTCGCTTTACCTCATTCAGATACTCGCTCGCGGTGGCCTTGATCTCCGTTTGTAATTTTGCGGTCAGATCCTTTTGCCCCTGCAGGATGTGCTCAAATGAATCGATGATTTCGCGCATTCGGCGATGCATCCGGCCCGTCTCGGACCGACGATACAGGGCCCAGAACGTAAGGCCGGCAATGCCAGTTAGGCCTAGAATCACAGTCCCGAAACTACCACCCGGGTTCACCGTGTGCTGCCTTGAGACAGTCGCAGTGTTTTGCACTGCTTCCGCTATCGCTGCCGGCTTTGAGTCAGACGGTGGTGGTTTGCTCGCCGCCGGCGGTTGCTTGGCGGTAAGCGTGATAGTAAACTGCAAGAGTTTGGTATTTGAATCGCGCTCTAGGCTGATCAGACGGGCGTCGTAAAGCGAACCAACCGTTTTTGAACTGTTAAGGAATTCTAGAAATCTGTTTGCAGTTTGTGCTGCAACATCTGCCGGCCCAGCGGCTATGCCCATTAATGAGCTGTACTCGCGTGTCCCATACCAATCATTTAGTGAGATACCTTCCGGAAGGGGCTCGGCCAGGTTCCGCATGAAAGATGTCACCCGCTGATCTTGTGGAGTCTCATTCTTCGCAATTTCCCCCTTCCTCGCGGGATTCAGGGCCGAGAGCATTTCGTCCGGAAATAGATCGAGTCTAATTGTTCCAGCTCCGTTCGCATGTCGAACCATGACCGTAGTGCTACCGAAACTCTTAATGCTAACGTCATGCAGGATAGTGCCGTCCTTCAAGCGGAGTTCCGCAATCGGTTTCGTCAGATCGACGTCGGCCAGAGCGCAGGTGGCCAAGACGATGAGCAGGCAAACCTTAGAGATGAACGATTTCATACGACATCAGGATCTTGAGGCACCACCTCTGGCCCGAGGGATGCTACGATCAGGCAACTGGATGGCGTCGCCGCCCAGCGCTGTCAACGGACTTGCCACACCTTACCCGAAATAGGGACGTGGCACCGCACTCGCCTCGAATCAGCCCGAAGAATTTGCTCGTCCCGGCCACTGGTCTAAAGTAATTTTCCGATACGGGCCTTAACCAGACTAGCTATTGGAGAATTCAATGAAGGCCCATACCTTGTTCGGAAGGATTGTCACGGTGAGCCGGCTTGCCGGTATTGCTTTTATCGTAGCTGGCTTCTCGCTCTACGCAGAAGAGTTCCAAGTCTATCGTGGCCTGCTGCACGCGCACACCCTCTTCTCGGACGGTAGCGGCACGCCTGCCGAGGCTTATGCTATGGCAAAGTCGGCAGGCTGTGACTTCTTTGCCGTCACCCCGCATAACCACAAAGACGCCGAAGCCGGCGCCAAGGACAGAGCGGACGGAATCCTGATCGCGACGAACCACCTGCTATACGAGTCCAATGACCCTCTCAGCATCACGACCACTAGCGGTGCGCATCTCCAGGTAGTGTCGGTGCAGCGAGCAGCTCATAATGCCACGGTCGCAAACTTTGCCCCACTCTACGGCGAGGAATTTTCGACGATTTCATCGGGCAACCACGTTAACGTGCTGGGCTACGACAAGGTGCTCACAAACCCCAATGGTGATTTTAGAAGCCTATTCCAAACGCTCGATCAGGTTGTCGCGGATGGGAAACCGATGCCGATCGTCCAGTTGAATCACCCCGACGTGCAAGCCGACCTGTTCTATGGTGGCGCCGACCCAAAGGTTAAAAAGACGATGTTCAATGACTATGGCTTCGATGAATTCGGCCAGGACTTTAGCGAGATCGTAGCTGCCGGCGGAAAGTATGTGGTTTTGCTGGAACTCCTCTCCGGCCCGGCGATGCAGAAACAGGCGAATCCTAATTTCCGCTACCCAGATCCCCACGAAAACGATTACTATTTCTACTTGTCGCAGGGCTTCCACATCAGCCCATCCGCTGGACAGGACAATCACTACAAAACCTGGGGCTTATCCAGCTCGGCGCGCATGGGTGTGTTAGCCACTGCTCTAACTCAGAATGCCCTCTTCGAGGCCTTCCGGGCCAATCGGACGTTCGTGACCGGCCTCAAGTTTTCGAGCCACCCGGAGTGTTAGTCTGGGAGCTGGTTAT
>JAQSCO010000059.1:0-5011 GCA_029945445.1 Lacunisphaera sp.
GCTTCCGCGAGAGCGTGGCCGAGGAACGCGTGCGCAAGGGCTTCGCCGCCGCCGGCGCCCCGCCCGAGGCCGTCGCGGCGCTCGTCGACCGCCGCCTGCTGCGCGTCGAGGACCGTCTCGACATGCGCCGCGTGGAAATCACCCACGACGTGCTCTGTAGCGTCATCGGCGCCAGCCGCGGCGTGCGCCACGAACGCGAGGCGCTCGAAGCCTCGCGGCGCGAGCTCGCCGCGCAATGGGAACGCGAGGCCGCGACCCAGCGCGCGCTCAAGCGCGCCCGGGCCGTCGCGCTCGTGAGCATCGTGCTGCTGCTGCTCGCGACGGGCGGCGGCGTGTTCGGCTGGATGAGCCTCCGCCGCGCGCAGGCCGCCGAGGTGCAGGCGGCCCAGTCGCGCGAGCTCGCCGAGCGCGCGCGCAGCGAGTCCGAGAAGCTCATCGCGTTCCTCCTCGAGGATTTCTACGAGGAATTGAGTCCGACCGGCCGCGTCGAGATCGTGGGCAACCTGGCCGACAAGGCCGTGGCCTACTACGATGCCCTGCCGCCGGAACTGGTGACGACGCAGACCCGCCTCTACCGCGCCATGGCGCTGATCCGCAAGGCGAACGCCTACGGGGAGAGTGGCCGCGGGGCCGAGGCTGCGCAGTTGGCCACCGAGGCCCGCGCCTTGATCGAGAAATTGCAGGCCGACAACGGCCCGAGCGACGAACTTACCACCGCGCTGGGCCTCGCCGTCTTTGCGCGGGTCACCCCCACGTTGTTCGTGCAGGAAAAGGCCTCCCTGGAGGAAGCGGCGCGGATATTGCGGCCGCTCGTCGCGAGCGGCCGGGCTGGCCGCTCGGCGAAGCTCGCCCTCGCGGACGTCCTGGCGTTCCTGCCCCATCTCGAGTCGGGTGAAACGGCCCTGGCCACGTCGGAGGAGTCACGCAAGATCCTCGCCGATCTCGGGGCGGTGGACCTGACCGACCTCACCGCGGCCTCCGCCTATGCCGATTCCACCGACACCCAGGCGCGCGTGGCCCTCCGGCTGGGCCGGCTGGATGAAGCCGAGCGGCTGGCCCGGATCGTCGGCGAGGTCTCGGCCAAGGTCCTGGAGCGCCGCCCGGGCGACCTGCGCGCGATGATCGACCGGTTCTACTCGGCCAATGTCCTCGGCACCGTGGCGCAGGAGCGGCACGATTTCGCCGCGGCCCAGTCCTGCTACGAGCAGGAGACCGAGGCGGCCCGCAGCTATGCCCTCTTCAACCCAGCGGACACCCTCGCCTGGCGGAATTGGAACTCGGGCAGCCTGGACCAGGCTTCCGTGCTGGAGGACCAGGGCAAGGTGGCCGATGCGCTCCGGCAGTATCGCTTGGTGACGGAACGGGAGCACGATCCGCGCAACAAGACGGGGGTCGACGTCAGTCTTTTAGGTGCCTGGGAGAATATCATCCGGCTTGAGGCCCAACAAGGCAACCTGCGGGCCGCCCGGGCGGCCTTGGTCGAGCGGATCAGGGCCGGGGCCGCTTTCGTCAAGGTGCGCGGCATCAATCCGGAGCTGGCCGAGATCAACCGGATGGGGGAAAAACTGCTGGAAGTAGGCGTGCTCGCGGCCGAGGGCAACTACGCGGCCATCCAAACGATGACGGCCGGCGTCGCGCAGCAAATTGCGGACCTCAAGGAAACGAACGAAGGCAACCGCGCTTTCCGGCAGGGACTGATCACACGCAACCGTGGCTGGTTCATCGAGGCTTCCCTCCGGCAGGGCCGCACCGAGCAGGCCGTGACGGCGGCGCGTGATGTGCTGGCGCATCCGCCGGAGTTCAACCGTCTCACCAAGAGCGAACACGAGGCCATGCTGGCGCGGTTTCAGGCGCGACTCGGGCAGGGACTGCGGCTGGACAACCAGACCGCCGAGGCGAAGGCGGTGCTCGGTAAATTGGTCGCGGACTACCGGGCGCAGCAGGCGGCGGGGGCGACCGAGACTTACTTCCGCCAGGATTTTGCCCGGGCCCTCTATCAGCTCGCCCTCGCCCAATCCGGGGACGACGCGGGCCGCAGCCAGCGCCAGGCCCTGCTCGGCGAAGCCGCAGGCGTGCTCGATGGCCTCAGCTTCGAGGCGCGGCAGCTGCTCCCGAACAAGGAGCTGATCAAGTGGGTGACGGACGCCCAGCGCGAGGCGAGGGCGGCAGGAACGTGAGCCGACCATGAGCGAACCCACCAAGGCTGTCTTCCTCAGCTACGCCCGCGAGGACACTGAGGCGGCGAAGCGCATCGCCGAGGTGCTGCGCGCGGCCGGGGCCGAGGTCTGGTTCGACCAGAGCGAACTGCGCGGCGGCGATTCGTGGGACCAGAAGATCCGCACCCAGATCAAGACCTGCGCGCTCTTCATTCCCATCGTGTCGCAACGCACCGAGGAGCGCAGCGAGGGCTATTTCCGCCGCGAGTGGAAACTCGCCACCGACCGCATGCAGGACATGGGCTCCGGCCGCACGTTCATCGTGCCGGTTGCCATCGACCAGACGAAGGAAGACGGCGCAGACGTGCCCGAGGAATTCAGGCGCTATCACTGGACGCGGCTGCCCGAGGGCGCCGCGACCCCGGAATTCGTCGAGCAGGTGAAGCGGCTGCTGGAGCCGAAAAAGCCGGCGCTCACCGCGTCGGCGAAGCCGCCCATGTCGACGCTGCCCCCGTTTAAGCAATCGGCCCAGGCCGCGGCCGCGGCGGTGGCGGTGGCGGCGGCGGTGGCGCCCAAGTCCGGGTCGCGCCTGCCGCTCATCCTCGGCGCGGTCGCCGCGCTCATCGTCGCGGCGGGTGTGTTTTTGTGGCTGCGGCATCCTGCCGCAGAATCGCTCCCGACCCAGCGGCTGGAAGCCGCTGCCACCGCCAAGCCCGCGCCCGAGCTGCGGCGCGACAAGTCTATCGCCGTGCTGCCGTTCACCAACATGAGCGAGGACAAGGACAGCGGCTATTTCGCCGACGGCGTGCACGAGGACATCCTCACCAATCTCGCGCTCATCCGCGAACTGCGCGTCGTGTCGCGCACCTCGGTCATGCAATATCGCGCCACGACCAAGACGATGAAGCAGATCGCCCAGGAACTCGGCGTGACCTACATCCTCGAGGGCAGCGTGCGCCGCTCGGGCAACAAGGTGCGCGTCACGGGCCAGCTCATCCACGCCGCGACCGACGAGCACGTCTGGGCCGAGGCCTACGACCGCGACCTGACGGATGTCTTCAGCATCCAGGCGGAGTTGTCCAAGAAGATCGCCGCTGAGCTCAAGGCCGCGCTTTCGCCCGAGGAGAAAGCCAACCTCGAGCGCCGGCCCACCAGCAACCCCGTCGCCTATGACCTCTTCCTGAAAGCGCGCCAGATGAACCGCGACGGCAACGACACCCGCGAAGAGCTCCTGGCGCAGGCCGCCGTGATCCAGAGTGCCGTCACGCTCGATCCCGATTTTGCCGAGGCCTGGGGCTACATGGCCGCCATTCTCTCCCAGATCCGCTTTGGTTTCATCGACATGTCGGATGCGCTGCTGGCCCGGGCCAAGGCGGCGATCGACCGGGCGCAGGCCCTGGCGCCGAACGACCCTGGGGTGGATATCGCCGTCGGCACCTACTATTACTATGCGCACCGCGACTATCAGCGGGCGCTGGTCTACTTCGAGCAGGCCACCCGCCGCTTCCCCAACGCGTATACCGGGCCGTTCCTGACGGCGCTGGCCCAGCGTCGGCAAGGCCATTGGATGGAATCACTGGAGAACCTGCGCCGCGCTCAGCAGTTCGACCCCGGTTCGACTGAGATTGCGCGCAACCTCGTGATCTCGCTGCGCGCGATGCGGCGCTATGACGAGGCCATCATCGAGCAGGCTCGCCGGGTGCGTCTGCTGCCCGAGTCCCTCCGCGAGTCGTTTGCCCTCGCCCTGCTCCATTACTTCGCGCGCGGTTCGACCAAGGAAGTCGACGAATTGCTGGCCAGCCCGCTGGCGGCGCGCGCCGGCCCCGACGACCTGCTGGCCCACCGCAAGATCTGGGGCATGGTCAAGGGCGACCTGGCGACGGCGGACCAGATTGATCAGGCGCGGCCCGAACTTTGGGCGGACGGCGCGCTCGGGATCGACAACAACTGGAACGGGGTGCTCATCCGGGCGGCGCAGGGCCGGGTGAAGGACGTGCGCGACCGGCTGGAGAAGGAGGCGGCGGACCGGCGTGCGCGCCTGGCCACTGAGCCGGCCAATGCGCGCGTCTGGGGCCAGCTGGCGCAGATCGAGGCCGTGCTCGGCCACCGCGACGAGGCCCTGGCGGCGGTGCGCAAGTCGAACGAACTTTTCCCCCTGGCGAAGGACGCCCTGTCGGCGTCGCTCACCTCGTTTTCCTATGCCTTCACGCTCGCCTGGACCGGGGACAAGGCGGGCGCCTGCGCGGAACTGAAAAATATTCTGGCCGCGAGCAGCCTCGTCCACGTGCATCTGTTGAAAAACAGCCCATGGTTCGCGCCGCTCAAGGGTTACCCGGCGTTCGAGGCGTTGCTCGCCGACCCGAAGAACAACGTACCCCTGTTCTAATCGATGAGCAACGCCCCCAAAGCCGTTTTCCTTTCCTACGCCCGCGACGATGCGGCGGCGGCGCGGCGCATCGCCGAGGCACTGCGGGCGTCGGGCCTCGAGGTCTGGTTCGACGAGAACGAGCTCCGCGGCGGCGACACGTGGGATGCCAAGATCCGCAAACAGATCAACGATTGCTCGCTCTTCATCGCGATCATCTCTCAGCACACCGAGGAGCGGAGCAAGGGCTACTTCCGCCTCGAATGGAAACTTGCGGTCGAGCAAACGCACATGCTGCTCGACGGCGTGCCGTTTCTGGTGCCCGTGGTCATCGACGCCACCTCAGAATCTTCGTCCGCGGTTCCACCGGAGTTCATGCGCGTGCAGTGGACCCGCCTCCCTGGCGCGCTCCCGACGCCGCAATTTGTCGAGCAGGTGAAGAAATTGCTGGAGGGGAAAGGTGCGCCGGTCTCTGCCGCTGTAGGGGCGC
>JAQSCO010000059.1:5021-9807 GCA_029945445.1 Lacunisphaera sp.
GTCAAGCGACGCCCCTACAAAACAAAACCATCCCCGGCTGGGTTTGGGGGACGCTGGCCGCTGGGGTGATTGGCGCGGGGGCATTTTTCGCCCTGCGTCCGTCGGCGCCGGTCGCTGGGCCGCCCCCGGTTGCCGTCACGCCCCCCGCCGCCAAGCCCGCGCCGGAACTGCCGCGCGCTAAGTCCGTCGCCGTCCTCCCGTTCACCAATATGAGCGAGGAGAAGGACAGCGCCTTCTTCGCCGACGGCATGCACGAGGACATCCTTACCAATCTCGCCCTCGTGCGCGACCTGAAGGTCGTCTCGCGCACCTCGGTGATGGAATACCGCAGCACGACGAAGAAAATCCGGCAGATCGCGCAGGAGCTCGGGGTCGCCTACATCCTTGAGGGCAGTGTGCGCCGCGTCGGCAGCAAGGTGCGCGTGACCGGCCAGCTCATTAACGCCGCGACCGACGAACACGTGTGGGCCAAGAGTTACGATCGCGACATCACGGACATCTTCGCCATCCAGTCCGAACTGTCGCAGGCCATCGCCGCCGCGCTCTCCGCCGCACTCTCCCCGCAGGAGAAATCGCTCATCGAGCGTCGCCCGACGGACAATCTCGCCGCCTACGATCTCTATCTCAAGGGCCGCGCCTTCTTCGTGGGCACCCGCACCGACATGTCACGCGCCCAAGCCGAGGCCGCGCTGGCTGAAGCGGTGCAGCTCGATCCGAATTTTGCCCAGGCGTGGGGTTATCTGGCGGCCATCCACGGGCTCGCCGTGTTTGGGGATGAGGACCGCTCAGCCGAGAGGCTGGCCAAGGCCAAAGCCGCCATCGACACCGCCGTGCGGCTCGCTCCCGGCGACCCAGACGTGATCGAGATGCAGGGCAGCTATTTTTACTACGGCTACCGCGATTATGCCCGGGCGGCGGAGCACTATCAGCGCGTCCTGCTGGTGAAACCCAACTCCGGCGACCTTTATACGATGATCGGGTTTATCATGCGCCGGCAGGGACACTGGGCCGACACCCTCGCGAACCTCCGTCACGCGCAGGAGCTCGACCCGCGCAATCTCAACACCCTGTTTGGACTTGGCCACACGCTGGAGGGCTTGCGCCGCTATGACGAGGCCGCCGTGGCCTACCGTCGGCTGGCGGAAATTGCGCCCGACGATCCGTTTCAAACCGGCGTTTTCCCTTACGTGGAGTTTCTGAAGAACGGATCGATCGCAGCGTTTGACCAATGGCAGGCCACCCAGAAGCCAACGGTAATCGGTGCGAGCAAAATGCTCTTCATCCGGCGCGCCGTCTTGGCGCTGCATGGTGACTGGGCCGCGCTCGTGAAATTGGACCAGGAACATCCCTACGCTGATCCGTATGACGACGTGCGTTGGTCCCGGGATGCCGCCATGATATTCAATTTGGTGGGCAACAATGATCTGTCTGCCGCTCGCGCCTGGGCGGAAAAACTCATTCCCACGCTGCAAGGCCTGCTCAAGCAGCAACCGGCCAATGCCAGCCTCTGGTCCAGCCTCGCCAGTCTCCATGCCTTGCTGGGCGAGAAGGAGCCGGCACTGAGTGCAGCCCGCAAAGCGGTGGAATTGGTGCCGGTGTCCTCCGATGCCATGATCGGCCCCAATCACAGTCGCGGGTTGGCGCAGGTGCTCGCCTGGGCGGGCGACAAGGAAGCCGCGCTCGCCGAACTCGCGCGACTTCTCCGCACTCCCTTCGGCTCCAATGTTCACTTGATGCGCATCAATCCCGGCTGGAAGCCGCTGTGGGGCGACCCGCGCTTCGAGGCGCTGCTGAACGACCCGAAGAACAACGCGCCGCTGTTCTGACCATGAGCGACGCCCCCAAAGCCGTTTTTCTTTCCTACGCGCGTGACGACGCGGCGGCGGCGCGGCGCATCGCCGAGGCGCTGCGCGCGTCGGGCCTCGAGGTCTGGTTCGACGAGAACGAACTGCGCGGCGGCGACACGTGGGATGCGAAGATTCGCCAGCAGATCGACGCCTGCGCCCTGTTTATCCCGGTCATTTCCTCGCACACGCAGGAGCGGGGCAAGGGCTACTTCCGGCTCGAATGGAAGCTCGCCGTCGAGCAGACGCACCTGATGGCGGAGGGCATGGCTTTTCTGGCGCCCGTCGTCGTCGACGACACGCGCGAGGCCGGGGCCGTTGTGCCGCCCGAGTTCATGAAAGTGCAGTGGACCCGCCTGCCCGGCGCCTTACCAACGCCACAGTTTGTCGAACAGGTGAAGCGACTGTTGGAACCCGCGGCTGCAAAATCTTCGCCTCCTGCGGGGTGGAGCCCGGCCTCCGGACGGGCTGAACAAAATCCGACTGCCACAAACCCGCCCGGAGGTCGGGTTCCACCTGAGTCCCGAAAATCCGCCCGCGGCCGGACCTGGGGGGCCATGACCGCCGTTGTGATCGGCGTGGCCGTCGCCCTGGGCGTGTTCCGCAAGGCCGAGCCTGCGCCCGCACCTGCACCAGTGGTTCCGCCGACCGCTCCGGCCCCTGCGGCCTCGCGCGAACCGTCCGTCGCCGTGCTGGCATTTGCCAATCTTTCCGACGACAAGGGCAACGAGTATTTTTCCGACGGCATCAGCGAGGAGCTGCTCAACGTGCTCGCCAAGGTGCCCGGACTGAAGGTCTCGGCCCGCACTTCGGCTTTCTATTTCAAGGGCAAAAACGTGCCGGTCCCCGACATCGCGCGACAGCTCGGGGTCGCCTACGTCGTGGAGGGCAGCGTGCAACGGTCGGGCGACCGGGTGAAGATCACCGCCCAGCTCATCAAGGCGGTCGACGGCTTCCACCTGTGGAGCGAGACCTACACGCGCGACATGAAAGACATCTTCGCGCTGCAGGACGAGATTGCCGGCCGGATCGCGGCTTCGCTGTCGGATAAGCTCGGAGTGACGGTGCCGACCTTGGCCAAGACCACGCCCGAGGCCTATACGCTCTACCTGCAGGCGCGGGCCACGCTGGCGAAACGCGGCGTGGAGAACCTGCGGGAGTCGGTGAAGCAGTTTGAGGCGGTCGTGGCCCTGGATCCGGATTACCTGCCCGCCCGGTCCGGGCTGGCCCGGTCTTTGTCCCTGATTCCCGCCTGGAGCCGAACGATCTCACTGGGCGCCAACCAGGAGGGGCTGGACCGGGCCACCGCGGGGGCCCGGTTGGTGATCGAGCGCGAGCCCGATAATGCCGAGGCGTGGTCCGCCCTGGGTTATATTGTGGGCCTGTATGACTGGCGCTGGCGGGAAGCAGGCGAAGCGGTGGCCCGCTCGCTGGCGCTGGCGCCGAATGACGCGGAGATCGTGAATTTCGCCGGGGACTACTATCGCTACATCCTCGATCCTCAGAAAATGCTCGAGACGGAGAAACGGGCGGTGGAGTTGAATCCCCTCCAGGCCGTCAATCATCTGGACGTCGCCTTTGCCTATCTGGCCCTGGGCCAGTATGAGCTCGCGCTCGCGCCCGCGCGGACCTGCATTTCCCTCGCCCCGGAACTGCAGGACAGCTACGAAGCGCTGGTCCGGGCGTATGGCAATCTCCGGCGGTTCGCCGAAATGCGGGCGGCGATCACGGCGGTGCGCCAGGTGAAGGACGCGGATCCGGCGGTCATCCAGAACATGGAGATCCTGGCCGCAATCCTTGAAGGCCGGACCAGCGACGCGTTGCAACTCCAGGAGGCATTCCGGCCCCACGTCGAGCAGGGCGGCTATTCGCCGACGGAGTATGGCTATCATTTTCTGCTGCTCGGCCAGCCGGAGAAAGCCGTTTATTGGCTGAAGCTGGGCGTCCAAGGCCACGATGCCATCATGGTCGACCCGGCGGTGGTCGACCTCGGTGTCATCGCCGCCGACCCGGTGACGAGGAGCGTGCTCGATGATCCGGGGCTGAAGGAGCTGCTGGAAGCCCGCGCCAATGCCCAGCCGCGCCCGAAGAAATGACCGACACCAACAAAGCCGTTTTTCTTTCCTACGCCCGCGACGATGCGGCGGCGGCGCGGCGCATCGCCGAGGCGCTGCGGGCGTCGGGCCTCGAGGTGTGGTTCGACGAGAACGAGCTCCGGGGCGGCGACACGTGGGATGCCAAGATCCGGCAGCAGATCGACGCCTGCGCGCTGTTTATCCCGGTCATTTCCTCGCACACCCAGGAGCGGGGCAAGGGCTACTTCCGGCTCGAATGGAAACTCGCCGTCGAGCAGACGCACCTGATGGCGGAGGGCATGGCGTTCTTGGCACCGGTGGTCGTCGACGACACGCGCGAGGCCGGGGCCGTTGTGCCGCCCGAGTTCATGAAAGTGCAGTGGACCCGCCTGCCCGGCGCCTTACCAACGCCACAGTTTGTCGACCAAATCCAGCGGTTGCTGGGCGGCAAGTCCATGGAGGCGGGACGCCCTCGTCCCGCGGCCGGCCAACCGGGGTCAGCGACCCCGGCTACAAAAAAATCCGCGCCGCTGGCGGCGCTGGGGATCTCGCTCGGAGTGGTGGCGGTGAGCGTGGGCGTGGTGTTCTTTGTCACCGGCCGGCGTGAGCGTGCGGCGCCGGCCCAGGCGTTGGCGGGCGTGCAGGCGGCGACATCGGTTCCGGTCGTCACGGCGAGGGAAGAAGACAAATCCATCGCCGTGCTCGCGTTCGCCGACCTGAGCGAGGCGCGCAACAGCGAGTATTTTTCTGATGGGGTGAGCGAGGAGCTGCTCAACGTGCTGGCCAAAGTCCCGGGCCTGCGCGTCGCCGCCCGCACCTCGGCGTTTTTCTTCAAGGGCAAGAATCTTCCGATCCCGGAGATCGCCG
>JAQSCO010000060.1 GCA_029945445.1 Lacunisphaera sp.
TGGATTGGTTTTGGATTTAACCATCCCCCCTGTCCAGTTTTTGGGGTCCACCTCATTCAACGCAATTCTGCGAGCTGTTGCTCAAGCCAAACAAGCAAGCAAGGACGAAGTGCTGAGGTCACTTTAGCGGCGGCAGGTTGCCGCCGGCAGCGGCAAATCGTTCATCGTTCATTTTTCACTGTTCATTGTTCATTTTCTGAACCTAGGGGAGCAATGCAAATGGCCAAAGCCAATGAACATTGGACGATGGAAAATGAACGATGAACAATGATCAGAACGTCCGCGTGTATCTCGCGCCGGCTTCGTTCTCGAAAGTCAGGGAGCTGGACGTGATGCCGACGATTTTCAGGCCCAGCTCACGCTCGACGGTGTCACCCAGGCGGTAAACGCGGTCATTCATGAGGACCTTGCTGTCAGTGGCCGAGGCGCGGATGCCCGCGACGCGCAGGTTCTCGATGTAGGTGATCGCCTTGTTGTCGAGCTTGCCGACGGGAGCCGGCGAAGCCGGTTGAGCGGGCTCAGAGGCCTGAGGCTTGAGACCTGAGACCCGAGGACTAACGACTGGCGGTGCGGGCTGCGGCTTGGCGGCGACAATCGTTTCGGCCGCGGCCGGTTCAGGCTTTGCCGCCACGGGCTCGGGCTTCGCGACCACAGGCAGGCTAAACGCGGGCACGGTTGTTCCCTGCGGGGAACCCGGTGTTTGTCCGGCGGGCTGCTTTGCATCCGCGGGCAAAGGCGCTGCGTTCTGAGATATTTCAGCTTTCCGCTTTGCGGTTTCTGGTTTCGCGCGGAACGCGAAGTAGCCGCCGACCACGAGGATCATGAGTGCACCGGTACCGAGGCCGAGGCGGAGGAGCAGCGTGTTGAAGCCGGCGGGCTTGGCGCGCTTGGCGATCCGGACGGCCGACTCGCCGCCGATGCTCGGCATGCTGGCCAGCGGCGGGGCGTCGCCGGTCCGCTGCTTCTGGGCCCTCTTGAGCGCGTCGTTGATCAGGCTCATGGGGAGCGAAGCTCCCATCGTTCAATGTTCAACGTCCATTGCTCATTGTTCATTGCTGAAACCAATGACCGGGGAAGGGCGACGCAGCGGGAGACGGACGGAAACCCGGGCAATGGCTCATTTTTCGTTGTCCAGTTTTCAATGTTCATCGGTCCAACAGCGGATCGGGCCAATGAACAATGAACAATGAACGATGAACGATGGGAAATCATTGCGGTATCAATCGATCAGCGGCTCGAGGTCCTTGGAGGCGCGGCGGGCGTCTCAGTCAATTGTTCAATGTTCATCGTCCAATGTTCAACGTTCATCGGTCCAGCAGCGGATCGGGCCAATGAAGAATGAACAATGAACGATGAACGATGGAAAATCATTGCGGTATCAATCGATCAGCCGCTCGAGGTCCTTGGAGGCGCGGCGGGCGTCCCAGTAGTTCACTTCGTCGGACTCGCGAATGAAGGCCGACAGGAGGGACTTGTCGCAAAGATTGTTGATGATGCGCGGAATGCCGCGGCTCGCCTTGAAGATGTGGCGCAGGGCCCACGCCGTGAAATGCGGCCGGCCCATGCTGCCGGAAATCGTGAGGCGATGGTGGATGTAGCGGTCCATCTCGGCGCGGTCGAACGGCCGCAGCTCGTAGTGGACCAGGATGCGCTGGCGCAGCTGCCGGAGCTCTTCCATGGCGAGCTTCTCCTTCAACTCGGGCTGGCCCATGAGGACGATCTGCAAAAGCTTCTGCTTGTCGGTCTCGAGATTGGACAGCAGGCGCACCTGCTCGAAGACCTCGAAGGAAAGGTTCTGCGCCTCGTCGACGATGAGGACGATCTCGCGGCCCTTGGCGATACGGTCGAGCAACACCTGATTCATCTGGGCGACGAGGTCGTTCTTGCTGCGGGCCAGGTTGTGCTCGCCGAGCTCGGTGAGGATGGCCTTGAGCATCTGCGTCTCGGTGACGCGGGGGTTGAGCACGAGGGCGGTGTCGTAGTGCTGCGGATCGAGTTCGCTGAGGAACTTGCGGCACAGGGTGGTCTTGCCGCACCCGACCTCGCCGACGAGCACGATGAAACCCTTCTTCTCGTGCACCCCGTATTTCAAGTGTTGCAGGGCCTCCTGATGGGTGGTGCTCAGGTAGAGAAACTTGGGGTCCGGCGTGATATGAAACGGCATTTCCGAAAAGCCGTAATAGCTCTGATACATCGCGCGAAAGTATTTGGGCCCCAGCGAAAAAAGCACGCCAAAACGGCGTGAATCCCCTTTGAAAAAGCGTTGCTTGGCCCTCCGGCGGCTTGTTTACCTTGGCGCCTTGCCACCGGTGAATTTCAGCAAACTTGGCCTCGGACTCTACGCCGCGCTTTTCGTGGGGGTCGCCCTGTGGGGCATCACGTTCTTCGTGCAGATGCAGCGCGACCTGACGACCCTGCGGCTGCAGGAAAACACGAACCAGCGGCGGTTGGACGAGGCCGTGGACCGCCTCCAGGCCCAGCAACAATACCTGGAGCGACTGCAGCACGATCCGGTGCTCGTGGAGCGCATCATCCGCCAGAAACTCGGCTACGCGAAGACGCAGGAATTTGTGTTCAGATTCGAGGAGGAGAAGAAGTGATCATCGTCCATTGACCATTGTTCATTTTCCAATGTTTCTGCCATGAAAAGCGAGAAGGCCAATCAGCTGGAGGAGCGATTGATCGATTTCGGCGTGAAAGTTATTCTGCTGAGTGGGAAACTGCCTCGTTCATATGCCGGGCAGCACATTGCCACGCAGATGCTCCGTTCAGGGACTTCGCCTGCGCCGAACTATGGTGAAGCCCGGGGTGGAGAAAGCCGCGCGGATTTTATCCACAAGATGGGCATTGCACTGAAAGAACTGAACGAAACACAAATTTGGCTTCAAATGATCCAGCGGGCCCAATTGCTGTCAGAAACGGAGGTTGAACCTGTGTTGGACGAATGCCGACAATTGGCTCGGATGATCAACGCTTCGATCCAGACGGCTCGCCACAATGAGCAATGACAAATGGACAATGGAAAATGAACAATGAACAATTGATCGCCTCCTACCGCGACGCCGGCCAGGGGCAGGTCTTTGCCTTCTGGGACTCGCTCGCGCCCGCCGCGCGCAACGCGCTCGCCGTCCAGGCGCGCGAGATCGACCTTGCGGAAGTGGACCGCCTGAACCGCACGCTGGTGCTGAAGTCCGCCGGGGGCGCGGGCGTGGATCTTGCCGGCCTGACGCCGGCGCCGTGCACGCTGCTGCCGGCCAACGGAGGCGACGCGGCCCAATGGGCGAAGGCCAGGGCTGCGGGTGAGGCCGCGTTGCGGGCCGGTCGCGTTGCAGCGTTCACGGTCGCGGGCGGGCAGGGGACCCGACTAGGCTACGACGGCCCCAAGGGCACGTTCGCGGTCACGCCGCTGAAGAAGAAACCGCTCTTTCAGCTGTTTGCCGAGAAGATCAAGGCCAGCGGGCTGCGCCATGGCCGGCCGCTGCATTGGTTTATCATGACGAGCCATGCGAACCACGAGCAAACCGAGAGCTTCTTTACCGAGCGTGGTTTCTTCGGCTTGGACCAGGGCCGCGTGCATTTCTTCCGGCAAGGCCGCATGCCGGCGGTGGATTTCGCCGGGAAAATCCTCCTCGAATCCACTTCGTCGCTCGCGCTGAGTCCCGACGGCCACGGCGGGTCCCTGCGCGCCTTGCACCGCAGCGGCGCGCTCGACCTCATGCAGCGGGAGGGCATCGACACGATCAGCTACTTCCAGGTGGACAATCCCATCGTGCGCTGTGTCGACCCCGCCTTCATCGGGTTCCATCTCCTGGCCGGTGCGGAAATGTCCAGCAAGATGGTGCCGAAGGCGTATCCGGAGGAGAAGGTCGGACACTTTTGCCTGCAGCACGGCAAGGTGGTCGTCATCGAATACAGCGACATGCCCATGGCGATGCAGCGGGAGACGAATCCCGGCGGCGCGCTGCGCTACAGCGCGGGCAGCATTGCCATCCATCTCATCGACCGCGAATTCGCCCGGCGCATGGCGGCCGGCGGCGACGGGGTCGCCCTCCCATTCCACCGGGCCGACAAGAAAATCCCGACAGTCGACGCCGCGGGCCGCTTGCTCAAGCCGGAGCAGGCGAACGGCGTGAAGTTCGAGATGTTCGTCTTCGACGCGCTGCCGTTCGCGCGCAACTCGGTCGTGATCGAGACGGCGCGCGAGGATGATTTCAGCCCGGTGAAGAACGCCGAGGGCGTGGACTCGCCGAAGACCGCGCGCGAGGATCAGCTGCGGCAGTTTGCCCGCTGGCTGAAGGCCGCGGGGGCCGTGGTGCCGGTCGACGCGACCGGCCTGCCGCACTCCGGGATAGAAGTTTCCCCGCTTTTCGGCTACGACACCGAGTCGTTCGCCGAGCGCTGGAACCGACTCGCCCCCCGGCCCGCGATCGCGGAAGGGCTCTACCTCGAGTGATACCCGAGGTATTTTTCATTGTTCATTTTTCAATGTTCACTGTTCATTGGCCGAAACTCCGCCGGCCTCAGGCCCAAAAAAACGGCAAATGGACCATGAACAATTGATTTTCCCCTCCCCATGACCCCCACTGAAAAAATTTCCCAGGCCGCGAAGGATGGCAAGCTGATGGCGAGCGCCGCCGACAACCTGAACGCCTGGCTCAAGGCCGATCTCCCCGCGTGGGCGCAGCAGAGCCTCGCCGAACTCATCGAGCGCGGCGAGTGGAGCGAGCTCAACGACCGCTTCTACCGCTACCTTGAGTTCGGCACCGGCGGCATGCGCGGCCGCACGATGGGCAAGGTGGCGGCCCAGGCCGAGACCGGCACGCTCTCGGCCACCGGCAGCCCCGAGCACGCGGCGGTCGGCAGCAACCTCCTGAATGAATTTACCCTGACCCGCGCCGTGGTCGGCCTTTACCACTACATGGCCCGATACCTCGCTGGGCAAAAGAGCAGCGCAAAGCCGAAGATCGTGATCGCGCACGACGTCCGGCATTTCTCACGGCATTTCTGCGAGCTGGCCGCCTCCACGTGGGTGCGGCTGGGCGGCGAGGCGGTGATCTTCGATGGTCCGCGCTCCACGCCCCAGCTGAGTTTCTCCGTGCGCCATCTAAAGGCGCACACCGGCGTCGTCATCACGGCGAGCCACAATCCGCCGCACGACAACGGCTTCAAGGCCTACTTCACTGACGGCGCGCAGGTGACGCCGCCGCACGACAAGGGCATCATCGCCGAGGTCGACGCCGTGCCACTGTCGGCCGTGCAGGAATTTCTCACCAAGGATATTTCCCAGGTCGTCACGCTCGGCCGGCAGGCCGATGACGACTATCTCGCCGTCGCGGCGTCGGCGGCGCTCGATCCGGCGGTTTTCAAAAAGACCAAGCTGCGTGTCGTCTACACCAACATCCACGGCGTCGGCGGCGTTTCGACGGTGCCGTTGTTGCTGCATGCCGGCGTGGATCTCAGCGAGGTGAAGGAGCAGGTGGCCTTCGATGCCCGCTTCCCGACCGTCAAGTCGCCGAATCCCGAGAACGCCGACGCGCTCGCGCTCGCGGTGGCACTCGCCGAGAAGGGCGGGCACGACCTCGTGATGGCCACCGACCCGGATGCGGACCGCATGGGTGCCGCGGTCAGGAACAAGGCCGGCAAGATCGAGTTGCTCACCGGCAACCAGGTGGGGGCGCTGCTCGCCGACTACCGCATCGCCAAATACAAGGAGCTCGGCTGGATCCCGGCGGCCGGCACGCCCTCGGCCGCCATCGTGAAGACCTTTGTCACGACCCCGCTGCAGGACGCGGTCGGCCGCGGCCACGGCGTGAAGGTCATCAACTGCCTGACCGGTTTCAAGTGGATCGCGGCCAAGATGCGCGTCTACGAGGAGAAACTGGTGCAGGCGATGGGGCCCGGCTTCGACTACGACGCGACCCCTTTCCGCGAGCGCGCCACGCTGCTCCAGCAGCACAGCACGTTCTACCTCTTCGGCACCGAGGAGAGCTACGGCTACCTGCCCAACGACATGCTCCGCGACAAGGACGGCAACTCGGCGTGCCTGATGTTCGCCGAGGTGGCGGCGTGGGTGAAGTCGCGCGGCCTCACCGTGCCGGAATACCTCGACGAGATTTACCTCAAATACGGCTTCTTCCTCGAGGGCGTCATCAACATCTACTACGAGGGCGCGAGCGGGGCGGCGAAGATCAAGCGCATCCTCGACACCTACCGCTCGGCCCCGCCGAAGGCCTTTGGCGAGACGAAGGTGACGAAGTTCCAGGACTTCGGCCGCGAAAAGTTCTACGACGCCGACCAGGAGCTGATCCCGGCGCAGGACCTCTACCTTGTGACGCTGGCCAACGGCTACTCGTTCGCCGCGCGCGGCAGCGGCACCGAGCCGAAGATGAAGTTCTATCTGTTCGCGCAGGAGCCGGTGAAGTCCGCCGCCGATTTGTCCGCCGCCAAGGCGAAGGCCAAGGCCACGCTCGACGCGCTCAAGGCGCTGATCGAGGCCGACGCGCGCCAGCGGGCGGAATAGTCGCCAAGGCCCGCGTGGCGGAGTCGCTAACCAGCGCCCCGACATTATTATCATGTCATAGTGTCATGATTGACATGATAAACCTACATGATACGTTGGCGGCATGAATCAAAGCACTCTCACTGAACGCGGGCAGATTTCCGTTCCAGCCTCCTTGCGCAAAGCAATGAACCTGCGTCCCGGGCAGCGGCTAAAGTTTGCCCCGATTTCCGATCACGAGTTCAGGGTTTTCACCCAAAACGACGCACCGCCTGGGCCTATCGCCATGCTGGGCTATGCCCGGAAGATAAGGTCTGGGCCCAGTCGGCGCACAAAGGACTGGATGAAGGAACTCAGGGAAGGAGAGACGGCCTGATGTGGATCATTGACACCTGTGTGGTGATCGACGTTTACGAGGACGATCCCCAATTTGGCCTGGCCTCAGCCAAGCTGCTAGAGAAACTGCTCCCGGACGGGCTGGCGATCTCACCTGTTACAATGGTGGAGCTTTCGGTCGCTTTCGAAGGGAATATCACTCAGCAAAAAAGATTCCTGGAGCACTCAGGCATTTCACATGGCGAAGCTTGGACCGCGGTCGACACCGAAGCGTCGCACCCGGCCTGGAATGCTTACATTAAAAGCCGCCGCCTGGCGAAAGTCCCCAAACGACCCGTAGCCGACATCCTAATCGGCGGGTTTGCCATCACCCGACAGGGCCTCGTGACGAGAAACCCTGCTGACTTCAAACGATGGTTCCCCAAACTTTTAATCCGGGAACCGTGACCTCTCCCTCCTTGAGTGAAGCAGAGGGGGCGTCCCCGGGACCGAGGCGGCTCACCCATGCGGAAAGGCAGCGGCGCTTCCGAACTGGGCCGAGAATGCTGCGGCAAGCTTGCACCGCTGGCTGGAAAACGCTTCCGGGCAACATGCAGACACTTTTCCCAGCATGATCAAAGCCCGTCTTATTCTTGCCTGGTTTCTCGGGCTCGCGGCGCTGCTCGCGGGCTGGCTGTGGTGGGACGCGAGCCGCAACCGCGATGCGTTCGTGGTCTTCGACCAGACAGGCGCATCGAGCGCGATCATCGTGCCGGGCGAGCCCACGGAGCCGGAGTTAGCGGCGGCGCGCCTACTGAGCGAGACTCTGGCGGCGGCGGCCGGGCGCGACAGCGCACATTTTCCCGTGCAGCGGGAGAGCAGGTGGCGTTTCTGGCAGCGCGGCATCAGCGTCGGCAACACCCGCCAGGCGGCGCAGCTGCCCCTGCCGGGGACCTCGCGCCTGGAGCGCCCCGTGGGCATGGCCGTGACCCGGGGCGGGATCATTCTGCGCAGCCGCTGGCCGGAGGACATCGTCACTGCGGCCGGCTGGTTCCTGGAGAAGCAGACAGGGGCGCACTGGTTCATGCCGGGAGCGCTGGGCACGGAAGTGCCGCGCCGGGTGAACCTGCGGCTGCCTTTCCGCACCGAAACGGTTTCGCCGTCCTTTGTATCGCGTAACCTCGGGGGATTGACTGCGCCCGAAGGCGCCGCGTGGTTCGGCGCCAACCGGCTGCAGGCGGTGATCGGGCATGGCCATAGCATGAGCACGATTTTCAAGCCGGAGGATATCGCCCGCATGCCGGAATTGGCCCCGCTCCTCAACTGGCAGAAATATTTTCCCACGCGCCCGGGCGAACAGGAGTGGCAGCCCAATCTCGCGGCGGCGGCGGCGGCGGAGCATGCGATCGGCGTCCTGCGCCAGCAGCTTACCGAGTCACCCGCGGAGGTCGCCGCGCGGTTGTCGATGAACGACAGCATCCGTTACGACCAGTCCAAGGAGACGCAGACGCTGGTGGGGCCGCCGAAGTTTTTCCGGCAGAAACCGGACTATTCGAATCTGGTGTTCGGTTTTGCCAACAAGGTCGCTCAGGGCCTCGCCGCGGAATTTCCCGACCGCCTCATCAGCACCTACGCCTACGACTGGACGGAAAACGTGCCGGGTTTTCGCGTCGAGCCGAACGTCGTGCCCTTTCTGACGGCCGACCGCAGCCAGTGGTTTGACCCGGCGTTCGCCGCGCAGGATCGGGACCTGATGCAGCGCTGGGTGGCCGCGGGGCCCAAAGTGGTCGGGATCTACGATTACTATGAAGGCGCGCCGTTCCTTGTGCCGCGCCCGACACTTTATGCCGTAGCGCAGTCCATCCCGTTTGCCTACGAGGCCGGGGTGCGGGCGTTCTACGCTGAGGCGTTTCCCAACTGGGGGCTCGACGGGCCGAAGTTCTGGCTCGCGGCGGAACTGCTCTGGGACACGAGGCAGGACCCGGCGGCGCTGCTCGATACCTACTACCGCGAATACTGGCAGGAGGCGGCGGGGCCGATGCGGGAATTCTTTGCCTTGTGCGACCGGCAATGGCTGGAGCAGCCGCGGCCTTCCTATTGGCTGAAGTATTTCAAGGACGAGCATCAGGCGCTGCGCTTTCCGCCCGAGGTGCGGCTGGCCCTGCGGTTGCAACTTGAGGCGGCGGGCCGGCTGGCCCGGTCGGAACTTGTGCGCGCGCGGGTGGATTTCACGAGTGCGGCGTTTGCCGTGACGGAGGCATTCTGCGAATTCACCGAGGCCCGCGACCGCCTCTCGCGGCTGGCGCTGGCGGCGCCGCTCGATCCGCGGGCCGTGGTCGCCGCGGCGGGGGCGATGCGACAGGCCCGCGAAAAAGTCGAGACCGTGCTCCTCCGCACGAAGGCGCGGCACCCGCTGGCCATCACCGCGAACTTGCTGGAGGAATATACCCGCAACGACCCGCGGCGCCGGGCGCTGTGGCGCCTGCGGCGGGAGGGCCCGCCGGACCCGGCGGAGCCCGGGTTCCGGGCGGCGTTTGGCGACTTGCTTCCGGCGCCAACCGGCGCCGCCCCAAAGGAACTCATCATCGACGGCGAGCTGACCCGGCTCAGCCTGCGCGAGGTGGCGGACTTCACGGCCCTCGACTGGGTGCGGGCCGGCTACTGGCGCGGACACGGCGAGCCGTATGAGACGCGGCAAATCTCGCTCGGGCGCGAAGCCGCGGGCAACGCGATCCACTTGGCCGGCTGCAAGCAGGAGACGCTCTCGCAGTGGCACCCGGCGGAAGGCGGGGCGCTCTATGCCGGCACGGCGCGGGTGCGGGCGCAGGTCAGCCCCGGCAACATGACCTTCCTGATCATCACTTTCCTGGATGCGAAGGGCCAGTATATCGGTCTCGGGGCCATCGACCGTTTGCCGGTGGGCGAGTGGCAGGATCCCGTGGAGCTGGCCGTGCTCGTGCGGGCGCCGAAGGAGGCGAAACAGATCGGCCTTGGCGTGCGCGTCCTGAACCAAGTGGGCGAGGACTACGCGGAATTTTCGCAGCTCTCGCTGCGGTCTTTGCCATAGCGGCGCGCGCGCCGCCCGGGAATTAATCCCGCCCCGCGGCGCGCGTTCCCCTCGGGGCGAAGGCCCCGTTCTAGGGGCCACGGGAAGTTCGGGCCGCGGCGGGCGGGCCGGGGGGGCACTATGAGCTTTATGCTCCGGGGCGAAGCTGTTTAGCTCAAGGTGGGCCGGACGTTGCCGCTCGGATATCACGGGCGACGATGGAGTTGTTTTCGGCCGAACCCGCGCCGCGGGCCATTTTATGCCCACCGAACACACAGTCCCACTGAATGCCTTCAAATCGCATTCCCTCTGCGCGGCCCTGGCGGCCGCTTTTTGTCTGCTGATCACGGTCGGACTTCAGGCCCAGACCCTCTATGTGAGCGACTACTCAACCGGTTTGATCACGGCCCTGCCGCTGGGCGGGGGCAGCAGCACCTTTGCCACCGCCCCCGGGGGATCGCAGCCCGAAGGCATGGCCTTCGACAGCGCCGGCAATCTGTATGTGGCCCTCGCCGCCACCAACACGATCTGGAAATACACCCCGGGAGGAGTCGGCAGCCTCTTTGGCACGACCCTTATCACGCACCCCACGGGGCTCGCCTTCGACAGTGCCGGCAACCTCTACGCCTCGATGACGAATAACGGGACCATCGAAAAATTTGGGCCCGGCGGCGGCACCTCCACGGTCTTCGCCACTGGCTTTGGCTCGGTCCTCGGTCTGGCGATTGACGGCGCCAACAACGTCTATGGCGCGAACTACGCCGCCAGTCCCGGAGGATCCATTTTCCGGGTCGGCCCCGGCGGGGGCGCCGCCACCGCGATCGCCTCCACGCTGAACTATCCCAATAGTCTGGCTTTTGACGGCGCGGGCAACCTTTACGCCACCATTGGCGGCACTACCGGAATCAATGAATATGCGGCGGGAACCTGGACGCCCGCGGTGTTCTACTCTCCGATCGCTGGCGGACCCACGGCGATCGTCTTCGATCCGGGCAGTGCCACCTTTTTTGTGTCCATGATCAACACGGGCCAGATCGAGCGCTACGCCCTGAACGGGACTGACCTGGGCGTCTTCGCCGGCGGTTTCGTCAGTGCGAGTTCACTTGCCATCTCGGCGGTGCCCGAGCCAGCCACCTACGCGGCCCTCTGCGGCTTGGGCGCGCTCGGTTTCACCGCCTGGCGCAAACGCCGAATCACCGTCTGAGCGATTGGTGCGGTCTACCCGCGGCCCGCCCGGTTTCGGGCGGGCCATGAACGCCCCGTTCCCGGACACCCTGATCGCGGCTCAGCGGACGGAGCCGAGAATCAATTCCCTCGCTTGCGCGCGCCTTCGTCTCGGCGCGAAGGCCGCGCTCGAGGGGCTCTGGGGCCTTCGCCCAGAGGGAAAGCGGCCAATTATATCTCGCCCCGTAAGGGCGGAGTCCTCGGTCGGGCCTACAGGTATCACCTCACCCCCGCACCTGGGCAAGAACCTGCGGCTCCACGTCCACCGGGCGTGCCCGCCGCCACCCGAGGGCTGCTGTTTCGCCGTCTGCTAGGAACAGAGGGCGGCTCACCCTGCGCTCACCAAGCGGGAACTGGGCGTGCCAGAGTGTAGAACTGAAAATAGACCTACAATAAGACTTGAAATAGACCAAAATAAGACCGATATGCATGACATGCTCAAACCACTGACAGTATCGCAAGCTAAACCCCGTCTGGGCGAACTACTTGACCAAGCCGGAAAGGGGCAATCGGTCTATCTGCGGCGCAAGGAGCGGCTATACCGGATTGAGCCTGTAGCGGAGATTGAGCCGATCCCCCATCGCCCGTTCGGGTTCTTCTCGGTCGATGAGGGAGACCCGATGGTCGCCTTGGCCAACTCTGCCCCGGCCGGCTTCCCCCCACAATGACCACGGTTCGCCAGTGGGACATCGTGCAGTTCCGGATTCGGCCGCAAGATCGCGACCTTCATCCGGGCGTGGTCGTATCAGGCGAAGAGTGGTGCGCGTCTGGGCACACCACCAATGTCAACGTCCTCGCATGCGCCAAGCGGGCGCCGGCCGATTCCGTGAAGTCGTACCAGGTGGTGCTTAATGGGGCGGACGGCTTAGACTTTCAGACTACCGCCGACTGCCG
Organism: Lacunisphaera sp.; assembly: GCA_029945445.1. Classification (GTDB taxonomy): domain Bacteria; phylum Verrucomicrobiota; class Verrucomicrobiia; order Opitutales; family Opitutaceae; genus Lacunisphaera. Next base: position 11,979 of record JAQSCO010000060.1, read on the forward strand.
GTTCTTTTACATCATCCCAAAGGACAGCGTTCAGTCCGTGACCGGGCGCGTGTCCCAAGAGCGCCGCCGCGCGATGGGCCGAAAGATCAACGAGGTTCTTCGCCTGCTGCTCTGACCAGGCAGTAAGTTGCCCCGGGGGCCCAGGCCGGCCCGCCACAGATTTTCTCCGCTAGCGCCCTAAGGTGTGGCGCAATTCCGCCAGTTTTGTTGCCACGAAAGTGCGGCGGCTTTTTCCCGCAATCAGCTTGGTCCAGCGATTGGTTTCCGACCACCGGAACGAGCGGGGTAGTGCCGCTTCGGGCAGCTTCACAAAAAGTCGCGAGCGGGTAGGGCTAAGGTAGACCAGATCGAATAAGGCCTTTTCGATCGTGGCAACCCGAGCCCCGTCTTCGATTGTTTCAAATCCCCCGAATAGTTCCGGAGGGATTCGATGCAATGACACGGTGCCGTGTGGGGTGCGGATCCTCCGGGCTCGACCCAAGGTCACGGCATAAATCACTCCGGGCACCTGCTCGATGACTCCGTGCCTGAAGAGAGCCGATTGCAGGGATACATAGGCGGGGGAGGGCGCCGCGATCTGTTCGGCGAGCCGCGTATTGGGTTGATGCCCGATGATCCAGCGACCGCGGGTCAGTCGCCCGACCAAGGCGCGTTCCGCCAGCCGGCTGAGCAGAGCGGAAGCATTCGCCGGACTCACCTGCAGCAAGGCGGATACGTCGCGGGTTTCGAATGAAGGCACACCCAGTCCCTGCAGTCGATGCAGTGCTTCCATCTGGTTCATGCGAGCGCCTCCAATCTCGCGACCACGGCCGCCTGCAAATCCTCCCAGATCGCCTTGGCATAGTAGGCAAAATACTCCGGCAATAGAAAAGCTCTCACCTGTCCCGAAAAATCATCAAAGCCAATCGTCAGCGCATTTTCGATCGCGGCGGGAATCTCTTTTTTCACCTCGGCGCTCAGGGGGGCTTTCCCGGCGCCGCCGTCGAGTAGTAGTTTCAGGTCGAAGATATCCCGCGCTTGCGTTTCATTTCGCCGGCTTAAGGCCACGATTTTCTGCCGGAAGGCCATTTCATTGGAGTAATGCTGGGCCAAGACCGGATAGAGCTGATACGCCCCCACCAAGCCTGGATCAACCGCTTCCAGCTTATGATCGGGATCGAGACCCTTTCTCCGGGAGAATTCAATCTTGGTGGGCATAGATGGGCCGCCGCCCACTTGGATGCCCAATTTCCATCGTTGCGTTGTGCTGGTCTGCTTCGCCGAAGTCACATGCTCGATCGTGATTTGCTTGGCACGCAGGTCATCGGCCAAGGCTTTTGAAGCGAGAATTGTATCCACATTGTTCTCCAGCGTGGCGCGAGCCATCGTGCGAATATCGAAATCGATGTCCTCCGAATACCGGATGCTCTTGCAGTAGAACCGCAGATTGCAGCCGCCTTTGATCGCAAACAAGGCCTTGTCCACCCGCTTGCCCAGATGAATGACGAATACTAGATGAAATAGCTCGATGGCTTGGCGTTCCGACCACATGAGATCAGCTTAATCATAAATACCCGTAATCAACACTAATGTTGATAACTAGTATTTATTCCTCTCAGTGGAAAACACGCATACAACGGAATATCAGGATATAGAACCATGAGAGCTGATGGAGGCTTTGTCGGCGGATAATCGTTCCGTGGCCTGGGAAATTGTGCCGGCGAAGTTGCCGCGGCGGTGTCGGGGAGACGCCCCCCGTTGCGCGGCGGCTTAGGCCCACTTCGGCGAAAGCCCGCGAGGGGGGCGGGGCGGTGGGGGTGGGCTCAGCGCCCGCGGTCCGGGTCCCGCTTCGCCGTGTTCCGGGGAGTTCGTGCGCCGGGGAGCCTGCCCACGACCGGCCGGGGGCGCCTACTCCCAACGGGCTAGGCGCATGGGGCAAGAAACGCGGCCCTTTCGCCAATCGTTGCCGAGTGGGCGCGGCCGGTTTCAGCGAAAATGCAGGCAGCCGGCCCAGCCCTGGCCTTCTCCCACCCCGGCCGGCGTTTCCCATCCCCCAAGCCATGAGCATTGCTCTATTGTCCGCGCCGCCCCAGAAAGTTTTGCAGCAGACGCCCGGCACCGCCCCGTTGCCCGCCGGCCTTTTCTCCCGCCGCACGCAGCGGATTGGCAGCGAGAACGCCTTTCGCATCGGCCCGCAGATCCGCGAGCTCGAGGCCCGCGGCCTCAAGGTCATCAAGTGCAATCTGGGCGAGCCCGACTTTCCGCTCGCCAAGCACATCGCCGACGAGGTGAAGCGGCAGATCGATCTCGACCTGACCCACTACTGCGACCCGCAGGGCATCCTGCCCCTGCGCGAGGCGATCGCCCGCACGATGTCGGCCCGCCGCGGCATTTCGATCACCCCGGACCGCGTCGTGGTTTTCCCGGGAGGGAAGCCCGCCATCGGCCTCACGCAGCAGACCTACTGCAATCCCGGCGACGAGGTCATCTACCCGAGCCCGGGTTTCCCCATCTACGAGTCCTTCGCCACCTACCTCAGCGCCAAGCCCGTGCCGCTGCACCTGCGTGAGTCGGCCGGCTTCAGCTTCACCGGGCGCGAACTCGCGGCCCTCATCACGAAGCGCACCCGCGTCATCATCCTCAACTTTCCCTCCAATCCCACCGGGGGCGTCGTCTCCGCGGAGCAATTGAAGGACATCGCGGATGTGATTCGCCGCAAGGCCCCGCCGCAGGCGCGGATCTACTCCGACGAAATCTACGAGGACATTCTCTTCGACGGTCACAAACACCGTTCGATCGCCAGTCTGCCGGGCATGGCGGAGCGGACGATCATTGCCGGGGGCGTGTCCAAGTCCTTTGCGTGGACCGGCGGGCGCGTCGGCTGGGCCGCTTTCCCCACCGCGGAGGAGGCGGCGGTTTTCCGCAACCTCAACATCAATTATTTCTCCTGCATCCCGGCCTACAACCAAATGGGCGCGGCCGTGGCCCTCGAGTCGCCGCAGAGTGCCGTCGAAATGGCCAAGATGCGCGCGGCCTTCGTCGAGCGGCGCGACCTGATGGTTGCCGGCCTGAACGCCATCCCGGGCATCACCTGCCGGAAGCCGGGCGGGGCCTTCTATCTGTTCCCGAACATCGCCGGCCTCTGCGCGGACTTGGGCGCCATCACGGCCCACCGCAAGCTCCCGGCCGCCCTGCGGGCGCGCACGAGCCCCGCGACCTTGGTGCAGATGTTCCTCCTCTGGGATTACCAGGTCGCCACGCTGGACCGGCGCTCCTTCGGGCGCCTCGGCTCCGAGGGCCAGCACTACCTGCGGCTTTCCATCGCCACCGGCCTGTCCGATCTCGAGAGCGGCCTGCTGCGCATTCGCGCCGCCTCAGGGGACCGTGCGGGTTTCGCCAAGTTCATCGCGAAGGGACAACATCTATGCTGACGCCCGCCCAGGAAACCGCAACGACTGCCCCACAAGACAAGCGCGCGGCGCCCTTCAAGTTTGGCCCGCGCCGCGGCGTGTTCGTGAACGCCGCCGAGCGGCTCGCGCAGGAAGGCGCGCCCCTCGATGCCGCGGCCCTGGCCCACTGCGAGGCCTTCGACCTCCTCTACCGCACGCTGTGCGCGGTGATGTATAACTATGCGCCGCTGTCGGGCCATCCGGGCGGCTCGATCTCGTCGGGCCGCTTTGTGGCGCGCCTCCTCTTTGCGTCGACCGACTACGACCTCGGCCAACCGGGCCGCACCGACGCGGACATCATTTCCTATGCCGCCGGGCACAAGGCACTGGGTCTCTACGCCCTGTGGGCCTTGCGCAACGAGATCGCCCGTCTCGGCGCGCCCGACCTGCTGCCGAAGGACGAGAAGTTCCAGCTGCGCTTCGAGGATCTGCTCGGTTTTCGCCGCAATCCCGTCAACGCCGCTCCGCTCGCGCGGCAGTTTCACGCCAAGGCCCTCGACGGCCACCCGACCCCCGCCACGCCGTTCGTGCGGCTCGCGACCGGAGCCTCGGGGGTGGGCCTGCCCGCCTCGCTTGGCCTCGCCTGGGGCGCGGCCGATCTTTACGGCGCGGACGCGCCGCGGGTCCACATCATCGAAGGGGAGGGCGGCCTGACCCCAGGCCGCGTCGCCGAGGCGCTCGCCGCCGCGGGCACCGCCTCGCTCGGCAATGTCGTCCTCCACGTCGATTGGAACCAGTCCTCCATCGATTCGAATTGGGTCTGCCGCGACGGCGAGACACCCGGCGACTACGTGCAATGGACGCCGGCCGAGCTGGCCTACCTCAACGACTGGAATGTCATCTACGTCCCGGACGGTTTCTCCTGGCAGCAAATCACGCTGGCCCAGCGGCTCGCCCTCGCTCAGGCCAACGGCCAGCCGACCGCCATCATCTACCGGACGGTCAAGGGCTGGCATTATGGCATCGAGGGCCGGGCCTCCCACGGCGCCGGCCACGCGCTGTGCTCCGCGGGATTCTACGCGGCAGTCGCCCCGTTGCTGCCGAAGGACACGGTCCCGCTCCCGTGCTGCGACGGGAACGCGCAGATCTGCGGCGGGGGCATGGACGCCACCGTCGTCGAGCAATGCTACTGGGAAACCCTCGGCCTCATCCGCGCGGCCTTGGCGGCGCGCCGGTCCACGGTGGACGTTCTCGCCGCGCAATTGCGCGCCGCCCGGGAGCGGCTGGAGGCGCGCGCGCTGCGCCCGCGCCCGGATGCACCCCGGCTCGCGGCCGCCTATACGATCGCCGCCGGGGCGCAGATGAATCTGCCGCCCGAACTCACCCTGAAGCCGGGCACGAAAACCACGTTGCGTGAGGAGCTCGGCCGCGTGCTCAACCACTACAACCGCGCGACCGGCGGTGCGTTCATCGTCGCCTCGGCCGACCTCATGGCCTCGACCAGCATCAGCAAGGCGGGCGACGGGTTCCCGGCGGGGTTCTATCACCGCGGCACGAACCCGCTGGCCCGGCAGCTTGCGACCGGCGGCATCTGCGAGGATGCCATGACGGCGATCCTGGCGGGCATCTCCACCTTTGGCAGCCACATTGGTGCCGGTTCCTCGTATGGGGCCTTCAGCGCGCCGCTCGGGCACATCGCCGCGCGGCTGCACGCGATCGGCAACCAGGCCCGCCTCGCCCTCGAGGGCGGCGACTACCGGCCGTGCTTCATCGTCTGCGCCCACGCCGGCTTAAAAACCGGCGAGGACGGTCCGACGCATGCCGACCCGCAGCCGCTCCAACTGCTGCAGGACAACTTCCCGCTCGGGACCATGATCACGCTGACCCCGTGGGACCCGTCGGAGATTTGGTATCTCGTTTCCGCGGCCCTCGACCGGCGGCCGGCCATCATCGCACCGTTTGTCACGCGGCCGCCCGAGACCGTGGTCGACCGGGCGGCCCTGGGGCTGCCGCCGGCCGCCAGCGCGGCCAAGGGTGTCTGCCGCCTGCGCGCCGCCCGCAACCAGTCCTCGGGCACCATCGTGCTGCAGGGCACCGGCGTGACCAACGCGTTCCTCACCGGCACGCTGCCGCTGCTCGACCGCGAGGGAATCGACCTCAACGTCTACGCCGTCACGTCCAGCGAACTCTTCGACCTGCGGCCGCCGGGCGAGCGCGAATTGCTCTTTCCCCAGGCGCACCAAATGGAGGCCATGGGCATCACCGATTACACGCTGGCGACCATGACGCGCTGGGTGCGCTCGGATTACGGCCGCGCGCATACGCTGCATCCGTTCCGCGGCGGGCACTTCCTCGGCAGTGGCTCGGGCGCCAAGGTGATGGCGGAGGCCGGACTCGACGGCCTCAGCCAGTTCGAGGCGATCCGGGCCTATGTGAAAGACCGGTAGGCGAAAGGCCGCCGGAGACCAATTACGGGCGTGCCGCACCCCGGGGCCCTTTGCTTCTGCCCTCGATTAGCCCCCGCACAATTTCCGGCCGGCCGGTAGGATGGCTTGTCAGCGTCCAGTCGCCGGGCTAGGTTTCTCCCAGCCTTGGCGGCAGCATGCCGGCGAGGATTTATCATCATATGTATACCACCCCCCGAGTCGCATCCCTTCTGCTCCGGATGATTGCCGGACTTTTGGTCGCGGCGGCGGGCACCGTCTCTTTCGCCCAGGCCGACCGCAATGCGGAACCGGTCGACCGGATCGAGGCCATCATCCCAAGTGCAGTGCGCGCCCTGCCGCTCGAAAATCCCCAGGTAAACTTCCAGGTGCGCTTGGATGAGACGGGCCGCCTCGTTGAGCACATGGCGACCTCCGCCACGCACTACCAGTTGATCCCGGCAGCCGAAACGGCCCTGCGGGCCGCGGCCTTCAGGCCCGCTCTCGCCAACGGCCGGCCGATACTGGCCGTCGGTCAGGTGACCGTGACCCTCTATGATCCCGAGCAGAGAAATTTCTTTCAAGGTAGCGGTCCGATGCCATTCGGCCAGTCGGCGACCGATGCAATGCAAGGCAGGATCTATAGCATCAACCCCGAGCCATTGGCGTATCACCGCTCGAAGGCCGGGGAATTGGACAAGCCCATCGAGGTCGCCTCCAGCAAGGTGATGCTCTACACTGATGCCGCCGGGAAGCCAGCCAAGGGCAAGTGCGTGGTCGAGTATTGGGTCGACGCCGACGGCGCGGTCAAATTCCCGCGCATCGTGTCCTCCGACAACGAGGCCGTCTCGTTGAGCGCCCTGCTCACGCTGCAGCAGACGAAATTCGTTCCGCCCACCCACAACAGCCTGCCCACCTACGTGCAGGTGCGCCAGCCGATGGAGTTCGACACGGCCCCGGTCCCCCCGGCTCCCGGAAAATGAAGTGATCGCGCCCGGCGCACTGGCCGGACCGGGTGCGCGCCCGGCCCGCGGCAGGATGCACTGATCCTCAAGCCTCGGGCGGGTGACCCGATCTATGGCTTGGTTTTGCCAGCCGGAGCGAGCCGGCCGCTGAGTTCCTCGATGGCGGACTGGTCATCCGCCTTCCGCGCGATGCCCAGGCCTTGGGCCCATGCGGCGCGCGCCGCCTCCGTCCGTCCGGCTTTCTGCAAGGCCGCGCCCAGCACGAGAAATCCCCGGGCATCGTCCGGTGCGGCATGGGTGTAATGTTCCAAAAGGACGGCCGCCTCCGCTGCCCGTCCTAGTTGCAGGGTCAGGGATCCGGCTTCGCGCAGCAGGGCGGGGTAGTCCGGCTGGGCGCCGAGTCCGGCGCGGTATTCCGCGAGGGCGGCGGCGGGCTGCCCGGCTTTCTCCGCCGAGAGTCCCTTGAGCCAGTGCAGTGAGGCCAGCAGGTATCGGGCATTCGGCTCATCCGGTCGCAGGGCATTGAGCTTGAGCACAAGTGGCTCGGCCCCCTCCGGGTCGCCGGCTTCCAGCCGGATCGCGCCAAGGGCGAAGAGTGCCTCGGGGTATTCCGGCCGCATCATCAGGGTCTGGGCAAAGGCGGCCTGCGCTCCCGCCCGGTCACCCGCCTCCAGCAGGCTGCAGCCGAGGGTGTATTGCGCCTCGGTCAGAGTCGGATCGAGCCGGAGCGCCTCCCGCAGAGCCACCTGGGCTTCGGCATTTCTGCCGGCGTCCCGCAGGGCCCCGCCGAGCACCTCCTTGAGGGCGCCCAACTCCGGCCAGCGGCGGATGGCGCGCCCGATGACTTGGATGGCCGTTTCCGGCTGGTGCACCGTGCGGAGCAACTGGGCCAGCAGACGGTGCATCTCGGGCTCATCCGGAAATTGCGCGACCGCCGTCTCCAGCACCGTGCGGGCCTCCGCGGGGCGCTCCATTTTCAGGTAAAGATTCGCCAGCATGTCCCACAGGTAGGGGTTGGCAGCGGCCAGCGGGGCGAGGTGCGCGGCCTGCTGGAGAAGCTTCTCCTCCTCGTCGAGGCGTCCTTCCCGCTCCAGGGTCACGGAGCGCAGCAGCAACTGGGTGGAGTCGAAGCAGTGCGCGGTCAGACTGTCCAGCCAAGGGTCCGCCGTGCTGAGCGAAAGGTCGCTCTCCTCGGCGAGCCGGCGCTCGCGGTTTGCCTCGCCCAAGTCGCCCGTCGCGGTGAGCAGATCAACCCGCAGCTCGTGCAGCGGCTTGATCCGCGGGTGGGCAACTTCCAGGGCCTGCAGCCGCTGGTCCAGCGCCTTCGGGTCCCCGCCATGCCGGAACTCAAAGGCGAGCAGCTCGTGCTGCATCCGCGGGTTTTCCGGGTCCAGGGTCAGGGCGCGTTGCAGCGATTTTCTGGCCGGCTCCAACGCCGCGCCTTCCTCCTGCCGCGCGGCGAGCCGCAGCCAGGCGGGGGCGTAATCAGGATTCCGCTCAATCGTGGCCTGCAGCGCCTGCGCGGCCGCCGCCTTGTCGCCCCGGCGCAGGGACAGGTCGGCATACCGGTAAGGCCAGAGGGCGTTCTTCGGCTCCAGCCGGCGCAGCGCGTCCAAGGACTGGGCGGCCTCCCCGAGAAAGCCGTTCACCTGATAAAGCGCGGCGAGCCGGGCCAGTGGCTCGGCGGGAATGCGGGCCCGGCCCACCGCGGTGCTCTCCTGTCGGAGCAGCTGCTTGAATTCGGCGGGCCAGCGGGTCAGGTCGGGAATCGGGGGAACCCCCGCAACCGCCACCGCGGCGTGGGACTGCTGCCGCCACACCACGAGGGCGGACCAGCCGCCGGCCGCGATGATCGCGACCAGGACGCCGGCGATGATGGTTTCCCTGCGTGTCACCTTCGTTGCGCCTACCGGCGCCGCCAGAGTGTCACGCGGCTCATGTTTTCGAAGGGGGGATATGAATGGAAACCCCCGGTGACGAGCACCGGCACGCCGGTGCCGTACAGGTCCCCCGCCGCCACGGTGATCAGCGAGGAAAATTCATGGGTGAGGGGTACCCGGGTGAAGTTCTCATGGCCGTCATTCATCCAGGCCGTCATCCAGGCCGCGGCGGAATCCTTCGCATTGTTGAAGGCGGAGACGGTCACGATGTCCATTTTCCCATCGCCGTTGAGGTCCACGACGAGCGGGCTGTAACACCCGGCGCTGTCGCCGATGCGGTGGTAGGTGAAGTTGCCCTGCCCCTTGTTTTCAAACCACTGCACGCCGTGGGTGGGCGCGGGGGCGGCAAAGACGCTGTTGAAGCCGTCGCCGTTGGTGTAAACGAGGTCGGGGCGCCCGTCGCCGTTGACGTCTCCGACTTCGAGGCCGCTGCTGCCCAGGTTCAGGTCATTGGTGATCCAGACCATGCGGTCTTCAAATTTGCCGCCCCCCAGGTTGCGGAAGAAATGCACCTGCCCGTAGACCTGCGACGAGTCCTGCGAGACCAGCGCGGCCAGGTCCATCTTCCCGTCCTGGTCGAAGTCCGCCACCGGGGTCATGATGGTGCCCGGCATGTTCAGCAGCTGGTGGCTGAGAAACTTCCAGTCGCCCAGATTCTCCATCCACTGGAATTCACCCTGCACGTAGCCGAATTGCCCCACCACCAGGTCGATTCGCCCGTCCCCGTTGAGGTCCGCGCCGCGGAGGTCGTTCACCCGGGCCATGTTTTCGGCGATGATGTGGTTGCGGAATTGCCCGCCGCCGAGGTTCTCCATGATGACAACCTTCCCGATCTTGTCGTTGCTGGGGGTAATCACGCCCATGCTGGCGATCAGCAGGTCGGGTTTGCCGTCCTGGTTGATGTCGCAGACCGCGGCGTGGGCCGGCCCCTGCACGGGCTCGCCGATGAATTGCTCGGTGAAAACCCCGCGAGGGTACTGCCGGATCCAGCCGATGCGATTGGCGGCGGCGTCACAGACGATGATGTCCACGAGCCCGTCCTGATCGAGATCGACGCAGCTCACGTGGCTGATCATTGGGTGGCCCTGGATCGGGAAGCCGACCGGCACAGGAGCGTAGGTGGCTTGCTCCACTTTGGCGGCGGTCACGGATCCACCCGGCTGCTCCCGGGTGAGGAGAAACACGAGGACGCCAACGACGCCCGTCGCGACCAGTCCGAGGGTGCCCAGCAGGAGCATGGAGGATTTTTTCATGGGTTTGAGAACTGCTGGCGAAAGCGAAGCGGAAGGTATTAAGGGCGGGCCGGCCGGCTCGCCGCGTGATCAGATTATCAGGGATCGACGAAAGGTGCGCATGGGCTGCCGGCAGGCAGGCATTGAAGCAGCGGAGGCCCCGGAAGCTCAAGAGCATTACCCTTGGCGGCCGGCGGGTGATTTCAATCGTGGCTTGCCCTTCGCGGCCCGGGCGCGCGCAATTTGCCCGCATGGAAACTCGTCTCCTCGGCCGGACCGGCCTGCGTGTTGGGGTCGTGGGCTTCGGGGCCTGGCAGCTGAACAACCCGCAGTGGGGTGGGCCGGACCAGCCCGAGTCGATCCGGCTGGTGCAGGCGGCGCTTGCCTGCGGCTGCAATTTCTTCGACACGGCTCCCGGCTATGGGGAGGGCGCCAGTGAGACGGCGCTGGGTCAGGCGCTGCGGGGCCGGCGCGACGCGGCCGTGATCTGCACCAAGTTCGGGCACACCGACGAGCCGGCCAACGACTTCACGGTCGCGGCCCTGCGGCCTGCCCTGGAGGGCAGTTTGCGGCGGCTGCAGACCGAGCACGTTGATCTGCTGCTGCTGCACAATCCTCCGGCGGCGCGGCTGGATGGAGTGCAGGGGGCCGACCTCTATGGCGCCCTCGCGGAGCTGCAGCGCGAGGGCAAGGTGCGTTGGTTTGGCGCCTCGCTCGATCATGCGGCGGAACTGCAGATCTTGGCGCGCACGACGCCCGGCCAGGCGGCCGAAATCCTGTTCAACGCCTTTCACCAGGAGCCGGCGGCTGCGTTGGCCGAAGCCCACGCCGCCGGACTCGGCGTCATCGCCAAAGTCCCGTTCGATTCCGGCTGGCTCAGCGGAAAATACGATGCGGGTGCCCGCTTCACCGGCATTCGCGCTCGCTGGACTCCGGTGCAGATAGCGCGCCGCGCCAGCCTGGTCCAGCGACTGCGCGCCCTTTTGCCGGCCAGCGTGCCGCTGGCGCAGGCCGCCTTGGGGTTCATCCTGGCGCACCGGGAGATTGCGACGGTGATTCCCGGGGCCAAGACCCAGGCCCAGTTGGCCGCGAACGTCGCGGCGGCCGAGCGACCCCTCCCCGCGGAAGTGGTGGCGACGATCAGGAAATTTTGGGCCGCGGAGATCGCGGGCGAACCCTTGCCCTGGTAAGGCGGCCGGGGTTGGCGCCACGGGGCGCCGGTGCTGGGCCATTGACTCATGGGTCTGATCACAGAAAATCGTTTTCCCATGTCGCTCCGCTTCACCCTCCACCGCCTCGCTCTCGTCGTATTGCTGCTCATCGCGGCCGGCCGCCTTTCGGCGGCGGATGCACTGCCCGGCGGCCGGCGGCCCGTTTCCTACATGATCGGCGACGAGTGGATCGGCAACGGGGTGTCCTTCAGCCCCTACCGCGACGGGCAGAGCCCGAGCGGCCCGGCGCGGCCGAGCGAAGAGGAAATCGCCGCTGACCTTGGAATCGTGGTCCGTTACTGGAAGCTCATCCGCGTCTACGAGAGCAAGATCGTTTCCGAGCGGACCCTGCGGGCCATGCAGGCGGGGCATCTCCCGGTGAAACTTATCCTGGGGGTCTGGATCGAGCCGGAAAAGACGGCCGAGGCCAAGGCCCGCAACGCCGTGGAAATTGCCGCGGGCATCCGGCTGGCCAATGCCTATCCCGACCAGGTGCTGGCGGTGTGCGTGGGCAATGAAAACTGCGTGGAGTGGTCGGCCATCCGCACGGACCCGGCGGAGATGGTCCGTCATATCCGCGCCGTGCGCTCCGCCGTGCGCCAGCCCGTCACGGTGGCCGACGACTACAATTTCTGGAACAAGCCCGAGTCGAAGGCCGTCGCGGCGGAAATCGATTACATCGACCTGCATGCCTACGCGCTGTGGAACGGCCAGCCGCTGGCGCAGGCCCTGACGTGGCTCGAGGGCATCTATGACGCGGCGGTGCGTTTCCACGCCGGCATTCCCGTGATGATCGGCGAGACCGGCTGGGCGAGCCGGCACGACCCCAAGCGCAACGGTCCCTACGAGGAAGGGACCCTGATGAAGGCGGAGGTTTCCGATGCGGCGCAGCTCAATTACCTGCAGCAGCATTACACGTGGGTGCGTGAGCGCCGGGTGCCCACGCTGCTGTTCGAGGCCTTTGATGAAAACTGGAAGGGTGGTGGGGCGGAGGTTTCTCCCGAGGCTTCGGAAAAGCATTGGGGCGTCTTTGATGCCCAGCGCCGCCCCAAGCCCGCCTTCACCGCCATCATCCGGGAATTCTATCCCGCGGCGAAGTGAGCCGGGACCCCCGCGGAAGAATAGAGTGGGTCCGTTGGTTCAACGTGGCCCGGCGCAGGAGAGGGATCGTAGAGGGCCCGTAGTCTTCGTGCAGAGGGGGTAAGGGCGCGGGTAATTCGATACTTTGGCTAAACGTGATGCTCGCCTGGTTGCGCGTGTGGGGATTTAGCGCCCCGGCAAATTCGCAGGTCTTTCCAAGTCATCACGATTCCCGGATGTAAGAATCCCCCACTTGGCTTGCGTCTATCACATCGGTAGGCAACATTCACGTTTGCCGTCCGAAGCCGAACGCGGAGAGCCACTGGGCCTCGTAAGCGACATTCGGTAGGCCGGGTCTTCACGGAGACTGGCGCGCGGCACTATGAGCTTTAACCAGTTCAGTGAATTTGTTTAGCTACGGTTGTGCCGGAGATGACGCTCATTCTGAAGCAGATTGAACATGGTGACATTCAGGCGGCCGACAAATTGCTAACGCTGGTCTATGCCGAACTGCGCAAACTGGCCGCCGCGAAAATGGCAAACGAGCCGTCAGGGCAAACGCTCCAGCCGACCGCATTGGTTCACGAAGTTTGGCTGCGCCTCGGTGGTGATCAACAGCCTCGCTGGCAAAATCGCGCCCATTTTTTTGGCGCCGCGGCCGAGAGCATGCGCCGCATCCTTATCGACCGCGCCCGCTCCCGCCGGGCTTTGCGCCACGGCGGCGGCCAGCTCCGGGAGGATCTGAGTGCCGTCGACTTGGCCGCACCGGCCGACGACGATCGTGTGCTAGCAGTGAACGACGCCTTGGAGCGATTTGCCGTGGTCGAGCCGAAGATGGCCGAGTTGGTGAAACTGCGATATTACACCGGATTGACGGTGGATGAGGCGGCACAGGCGCTTGGTATCTCGGTCGCCAAGGCCAAGCGCTGGTGGACATACTCCAGCGTCTGGCTCAAAGCCGAGTTGATGCCCCCATAGCCCCGACACGCCGCATTTGCCGCACCGGTAAGAAGCGACAGCGAATAATTTCCGACATGCCCAGCCAGACCCCATTGGCCAACAGGCGCTCTCAGCTCCATTGGCACCCGATTCAACCTCAGCGATTGAAACTCCAACCTTCGGGGAAAATCACCCCCGCACGATTTTTTGTAGTAAAAATGGCCAAATAGCGAGACGGCGGCATCCGGAACCACGCATTGAAGCAGGAACCCCTATTACCCATGAACAAAGCCCCTCGTTCCGAAGAAGCCATTTTCGCCGCCGCCGTCTCGCTCCCCCAACCCGAACGCGGCCCTTATCTCGAGGGGGCCTGCAGCGGCGATGCGGCGCTGCAGGCCAGGATTGAGCTATTGTTGCGGATCTACGACCAATCCCGCGGGCTTCTGACTGACTCTCCTGGCGACGCAATGCGGACCGCCCTTGCCTCGATCCAACCCGAGTTGGCAATCGGCCAGGCATTGGGCCGCTACAAGCTGCTGGAAAAGATCGGCGAGGGCGGCTGCGGCATTGTCTACATGGCCGAACAGGAGGAGCCCATCCGTCGCCGCGTTGCGCTCAAGGTCATCAAACTTGGCATGGATACAAAAGAGGTCATCGCCCGGTTCGAAGCCGAACGGCAGGCGCTGGCGATGATGGACCACCCGAACATCGCCAAGGTTTTCGACGCCGACACGACAGCAACTGGCCGACCATATTTCGTCATGGAGCTGGTGCGGGGCATACCCATCACGCGCTACTGCGACGACAACAACCTGTCGACCGTCCAGCGCCTGGAGTTATTTCTGCCAAGTCTGCCAGGCGGTGCAGCACGCGCACCAGAAGGGTATCATTCACCGTGACCTCAAACCGTCCAATGTGCTTGTCACCGTCAATGACGACGCGCCGGTTACCAAGGTAATCGATTTTGGCATCGCAAAAGCGACCCAGGGCCGGCTGACGGATGCCACGCTCTTTACGGCCTTCGAGTCATTCATCGGGACACCCGCCTACATGAGTCCCGAACAGGCGGCGATGACGAGCCTGGATGTCGACACCCGGAGCGACATCTACTCGCTGGGCGTTTTGCTCTACGAGCTTCTGACCGGCCGCACGCCATTTGAAGCGAAGGAACTGATGCGGATCGGCATGGACGAAGTTCGCCGGCACATCCGCGAAGTGGAACCACCCCGGCCCTCGACTCGCCTTTCCACCCTGACCTCCGCCGATCAAACCACCATTGCGAAACGGCGTGGCACCGCGCCCGTGCAGCTTTCGATGGCCTTGGCCGGCGACCTGGACTGGATCGTGATGAAGGCGCTCGAAAAAAACCGCACCCGACGCTACGAGTCCGCGGCCAGTCTGGCGCTCGACCTGGAGCACCATCTGCAAAACGAGCCCGTGACCGCCCATCCGCCGAGCACGGCATACCGCCTGGGCAAAGCGATTCGCCGTAACAAAGTCGCGTTCGGCACCGGCGCCGCCGTCATCGTTTCGCTCGCGGCCGGCATCATCATTGCCACCACGGCCTACCTCAAAGAGAAGGCGGCGCACGAATTTGCCGTGCAGGCGGCGCAGGAGATGTCGAAATTTGGCCAACAGGCCCAGGGCCACCGCGAAGAAACAAATCTTCTAAACCTCAAGGCCCAAGCGAGCGACAAAAAGGCCAATATCGAAGCGGCGCGAAGCGCCTACGCGCTTCCGTTGCTCAGGGAAATATTTAATCACTATGGGTCGGGCTCTCTTCCCGTGACCGGGCGAGCCCAAGTGCTGCAAACCCTCGATCAAGCGGCGGACCGCGTTAGGCGCGACTTGGCGATGCCTCTGGAAGCAAAGAGTGATCTGCTCGATGCGTTCGGAGATGGCTACATGGCGCTCGGGGAGTTTGGGCGGGCCGAGAAGGAGTTTCGTGAGCTGCTGGCGTTGCGACGCAGCAGGTCGGATGCTAAGCCCTACCCCGGCGATGGAATTATGCGCCCCGACACGGCGGCCGCGCTCGATAAGCTGATTGAAGCACTGAGACGCCAAAGCAAGTCGGGCGAAGCCGACGCAGAAAGGCGAAGCATGGAGGCGGCGCAATCGATATTCCTCAATACGTTCTACGGGGCCCGCTATATTGAAAGTCTCGGAGTAGATTTGCTTAGGCAGGGCAAATATGAAGAAGCCGATGACCGCTTGCGGGAAGCCAAGGAAGCATATAAGAACGCAGAGCGACCGCGGTTCTATGGCGACCCCTACATGGGTGATGATTGGGATTTCGGATTGGATGACGCTATCATGTTTACTCGATTTCAAGCCGGCGATCTTACAGGGACAAAGGAGTTGGCAAATCAGATACTTCGATCTGCCAAGGTGGAGCGGTGGTGGAGTGTAACCAATCCCCAGAACGTCCAGATACGCGGCGCAGATTTAGAATGGCGCGTGACCCATGCGCATGCCATGCTCGGCCGAGTCGCGTTACGGCAGGACGACTTGGAGGCGGCAAAAGCCCATTTGCTCGCATCCGTCCAAAGCACAAGTTCCCTCATGGAGAGGGGACACGTGAATTTTGATCTGCCGACGGAGTTGATGGAAGCAGGCGCTCGCGACACGGTCATCCAGTTTATCGATTTGGATGAAAAATCTGCGGCATACTCTAATATCGGCGCTGGCTGGGCCGGTTTTGGGAACCGTGATTACCCCGTCTATCAATTGGATGCCTGGGATCGGAGAAACGCCTTGAATCGCAATCAATGGAGAAAGGATATCGCAGCAGGCCGGGTGCCTGATGATTGGAAGAAAGAGTTAAATCTCAAGCCGCAAGCAAAGCCTAGTGTCGCGCTGAAGCCTTTGCCGGAGTCGGAAGGCAAAACACCCCTTCGCCGTGAGATCTCGTTTCTGCTCGGCCAACTGCAATACCCGCTCTATTTTCAGATGTGCGGCTGGGCCTTGGCGGTGCCGGTGCTGTTTCGCCGGCCTCTCGGCTTTGGCGGCATTTCGCTCCGGACGGCATTCTGGTTCACCGGCCTCGGCGTCTTGTGCATCGTAGAAGCGAGCCTTTTGCTGGCGCTGTACTGGCAAGCTTTTGGGTTCGCCCTACGGGTCGCCTTCGTCTCGCTCGGCTTCCAGGCGTTTCTTGCGCTGGCCTGCGGGGCAATGTTGTGGGAAATCAGACGGGCTCTTCGAGGAGAAACATCGGCCGGGCACACAACCCTCCTCGTGCGCGCCTTGCTTGGCTTTCTTGCCATATTTATAATCCTAAAGACTATTTTGACTAATTCTGATGGCATTGCCCCGGACTATGTCCTGTTGATGTCAGTGTTCGCCATGCCCCTAATGGTGATAGTGCCGATCGGAATATTTGTTGGTGTTGCCGCAGAGTTGTTGAAATGGGCAAAAAGCAACGCTTCGCTGCCAAGACGGACCAAAATCTGCCTTTACCTTGCCGCGCCGCTTCTGGGCGCGCAGATGGTCGCCGGTGAATGGCACGTTCTGGCCGCCAGTCACCTGATCAGCCGGCCGTGGGCCATTTCGATACTTTGGCTAAACGTGTTGCTCGCTTGGTTGCTCGTGTGGGGATTTACCGCACCGGCAAACTCACAGACCTCTCCAAGTCATCACGATTCCCGGATGTAAGAATCCCCCTCTTGGCCTGCGTCTATCACACCCCATCGCTCGCAGATGGGGTGGACGGGGGCCGATCGTGACTGAAGAAAGCATTGGGCGTGTCGGGAAAGGGCTTGGCCATTAGACGTAAGATGGCCTTACGAGGGCGCAACGCGATTTCACCAATCGGAAAATCGCGACCAAGGGCTGCGGGCCGGTTCAACAATGATCTCGGCCGGCCATGATAAGCCAGGCCGATTAAGCCAACCTTCACTTCACGAAGCCTTAACTTAGAGGAACTGACCTACTTCAGTGTGCGCCAAGGGCCGGCCTGCCCCGTTCCAGGGCAGAAGAACTCTGCTGCGCCGGGAAGAGAAACATATTGCATAACGGCAACGAAGTCGCCATATTGCGTCCCAGAATGGCATTCATTCCGCGAATCTTCATCCCTGGAAAAGACCACTTCTTCCTGCTCGGACCACGCGGAACAGGCAAGACCTTGTGGACCAAGCATCAGTATCCCAACGCCCTGCGCATCGACCTGCTCGACCCGGAAAACCTCCGCTCGTTTGCGGCCAAACCCGAGCGGCTGATCGAGGTTATCGAGGCCAATCCCAAGCGCGAGCAGGTGATCATCGACGAGATCCAGAAGCTTCCTGCGCTGCTGGAGGTCGTTCAACTACTCATCGAGCGCAAGACGGGCCAGCAATTCGTCCTCACCGGTTCCAGCGCACGCAAGCTGCGCCGCCAAGGGGTGAATCTCCTGGGCGGTCGCGCGGTCCAGAAAACCCTTCACCCCTACCTCGCCGCCGAACTTGGCAGCCGGTTCTCCCTCTCCAAGGCCCTCCGGCAGGGCATGCTGCCTCTCGTTTGGGCCGCCGACGATCCCGGGGCCACGTTGAAAGCCTACAGCGGACTCTATCTCCGCGAGGAAGTGCAGATGGAAGGTCTCGTGCGAAACGTGGGTTCTTTCGCTCGCTTCATCGAGGCGATCAGCTTCTCCCACGCTTCGGTGCTGAACCTCAGCAATGTGGCCCGGGACTGCCAAGTGAAGCGCAAGACCGTGGAAGGCTATTTAGAAATCCTCGAAGACCTGCTGCTGGGCTTCCGTCTCGCGGTGTTCAGCAAGCGCGCCAAGCGCGAACTCGCCACCCATCCGAAGTTCTATTTCTTCGACGCCGGGGTATTCCGGGCCAACCGGCCGGCCGGCCCCTTGGACGCCCCTTCCGAACTCGACGGACTCGCCTTCGAGGGACTGGTGGCGCAGCACTTGCGCGCCTGGTGCGACTATTCCGCCGGCGGCAATCAACTTCACTATTGGCAGACCCGTTCGCAGGTGGAGGTCGACTTCGTGGTCTATGGCGAGTCGGGCCTCCACGCCATTGAGGTGAAGAACACCAGCCACGTCAGGGCGGAGGACCTGCGGGGCCTCAAAAGCTTCGCGGAGGACTATCCTCAGAGCCGCCTCTCCTTCGTTTACCGAGGCAAGGAGCGCCTGAAAAAAGACGGCGTCCTCTGCGTCCCGGGCGACGAGTTTCTCGCCAATTTGGCACCCGGCAAATTCCCGGACTGAGACACACCACCTTCCGGCGCCGCAAGTTTAGGCGACTCGACCGAGGAGAAATTGGCCACCCGCGCACACCAAAGTAGGTCAGTTCCTTCTGGAGCTGCTGTGCCGCGCGCTGTTGGCGCCCAACGCGGGAATCATATCGCGGGTTCGAATTCCCTCTCTCGGCGCCGGTCACCTCGGCCAGCAATTTGGCGCGTTCGCCCCCGGAAGCCGACCGCGGTGAGCCGATTGAGGCCGCATGCGACATACTCCGGAGAACGGAGCCTTCGCTCCGTAGGCGGCGAGGGCGGGGCGGCGGATTTGCGCCGGACTCCGCCGGCTGGTCGGATCAGTCGAGGTCGGCTTCCTGCGCCTCATCCGGGCCGTCGGGTGGACGTTCCGGTTTGAGGCCGGCCAGGCCGGCCGCCGTCAGTTGCGCGTTCAAGGCCGGGACTTCCGCCGCGAGGAGCTTCTCCCACGCCTCGGTCAATTCCTGCAACTCATGCGCCAGGGCCTCCGCATCGGTAATCTGCCCGGCCGTTGGGGCGGCGTCCGAATAGTCGAACCGGCCGTAAAGCTCCAGCGCCTCATTGTTGATACCGGTTAGATTGAACTCCGCGCCCGCTGGCGCGGCCAGTTGCGCCTGAACTTTCTTTTGGAAGGCGCTGAGGCGGTCGGCGAGGAGACCGTGGGCCCGGGCGAACCGCTCGCCGGCCTGCTCCAGCAGCGAGCGCGCCTGGCGCAGGAGCCGCGTGCTCCGGTCCACGATTCCCGCCACCTGCTGTTGCAGTTGGAAATTGCGCGCGAGGTCCGCCGCACTGAGCCGCAGCCGTGGATCCGCGGTCACCAGGAGCGGCGCGGTGCTGGTGTGTCCCGCCACCGTCAAGCGCACCTGATAGGCGCCCGGCAAGGCGCGGGGGCCGGCGGGCAGCCGCGGGGTGCGGTTGGGCACGGCGGCGATGGGATAATGGTGGCGCAGGGATTCCGGCGCCGTGTAGTGCAGGTCCCAGACCCAGCGATGCAACCCCGCCGCCGTCGCCAGCGCCGGGGGCCGCTGCACCCAATAGGACGGGATGGTGAGCTTGGCCAGACTGGCGGCGGTGATCTCGGGCGCGTCGGCGTCGGAGAACCGCCGCACGAGCCGCCCCCCGGCCTCAAAAATTTCCAGCGTGACCGGGCCGACCGCCGGCGCGGGCAGCAGGTAGTCGATGATGGCTCCGTCGGGGGGATTTTCGCCAACGGGTTCGTCGGGCGGCAGCGGCGTGTCGGTGTTCACCGAATTGCGCACGCGCACGGCCGGCGCCGGCTGGAACAAGGTGACCGTCGCGGGGGTCGCGCCGGCGTCAATCTGCCGGAGGGGCGTGATGTCGTCCAAAATCCAGAACGACCGGCCGTGGGTGGCCACGATGAGATCGGCGTCGTGGAGGCACAGGTCGCGCATCGAGGTGTGGGGCAGATTGAGCTGCAGCGACCGCCAGTGATCGCCGTCGTCGAGGGAGAACCACACGGCCTTTTCGCTGCCGGCGAAGAGCAGGCCCGGCCGCACCGGGTCGGCGCGCACGGTGTTGACGGGCGCATCGGCGGGCAGCCCGCCGGTGATCAGCTGCCAGGTCCGGCCCGCATCGTGCGTGCGGTAGATATACGGGGTCAGGTCATCGACCCGGAAACGGCTGACGGCCACATAGGCGTTCTGCCGATCAAAACGGGAGGCGTCGATCTGCGTGACCTTGCTCCACGCGGTCACGCCGGGCGGGGTCACGTCCAGCCACTTCGTCCCGCCGTCGGTGGTCAGCCACACCAGGCCGTCATCGGTGCCCGCCCAGATCACGGCCTGGTCGAGCGGCGAGGGGGCCAGGGCATAGATGACTCCACGTTCCTTGTCCGCCTCCGCCGCCTCCTTGGCCGGCAGGGCGCCGACGCTGGGCGGGATGCCGGCGTGCGGCCGCGACAGATCGGGACTGAGGGTCCGCCAGGTCTGGCCCCCGTCGTTCGTCGCGAAGAGTCGGTTGGCGGCATAATACAGGACGTGCGGATCAACCGGGGAAAACATGATCGGCTGCGTCCGCACGGCGCGGAGTTCGCCGGCCGCCAGCGGGACCGGCGTGACCGCCTCGACCTGCCCGGTGTCCCAGTGAAAGCGCGACACTTCCAGGCGGCCCGCGCCGTAGACCAGGTTGGGATCGAGCGGATCGGGGGTGACGTAGCCGTATTCGCTGGCCCCGACCGGGTGCCAGTCCCGGAAGGAAATGTAGCCGTCGTTGCCGCGGCTCGCGATGCCCACCGAGCCGCTTTCCTGCTGGCCGCTGTAGACGCGGTAAGGAAACGCATGATCGGCCGACACATGATAGAGCTGCGCCGTCGGCTGGTTATACCATGAGCTCCAGGTGCGGCCGCGGTTCAGCGTGACGACCGCGCCCTGGTCGCTGACGAAGAGCATGATTTCCGGGTGCAGCGGATTGATCCAGAGGTTCTGGTAGTCATCGCCGCCGGGCGCGCCCTTGAGCGCGCTCCAGGTCTTCGCGCCGTCACTCGAGCGCCACGCCACGACGGTGGTGCTGTAGACGAGGTCGGGATTCTGCGGGTCGACCCGCAGCACCGGCAAATCGCCGCCGCCGATGGCGAGGGCGGGCCGCGGGTCGGGCGTGGCCGCGGTCCAGGTTTCACCCGCATCGTCCGAACGATAGATGCCGCCGCCGGCGGGCACTCCGACAACGGCATAAAGCCGGCGCGGATCGCTCGGGGCCACGGTGGGAAAGATCTGCTGCAGGTCCGCCGGCAGTCCCTGCGTTAGTTTCCGCCAGGTCAGGCCACCGTCCGTGGACTTGAACAGGCCGCCGTGCGGCCCGCGGTAATGATTGCG
Source organism: Lacunisphaera sp. (assembly GCA_029945445.1). GTDB lineage: Bacteria > Verrucomicrobiota > Verrucomicrobiia > Opitutales > Opitutaceae > Lacunisphaera. Next base: position 33,167 of record JAQSCO010000060.1, read on the forward strand.
GCTGTCCCAGGGCCCGAGGCGTGATTCCCAGAGTGCGGCATAGACCACATTCGGGTTCGCCGGGTCGAGGCAGACCTCCGAGCCGCCGGTGTTCTCATCGACAAAAAGCACCTTGGTCCAGGTCACGCCACCGTCGAGCGAGCGAAAGATGCCCCGTTCGGCGTTGGGCCCATAGGGATGGCCCAGCACCGCGGCAAACACCCGGTCCGGGTTGCGGGGATCCACGACCAGGGCGGGAATCTGCTGGCCGTCCCGCAGGCCGAGGTGGACCCAGGTCGCACCGGCGTCGGTCGACTTGTAGATGCCATCTCCGACCGACAGATCGGGCCGGCGCAGGCCTTCGCCGCTGCCCACATAAACAATGTCCGGGTTGGAGGGGGCCACGGCAATCGCGCCCACCGACTGAGTGGGCTGCGCATCGAACAGCGGCCGCCACGTCCGGCCGGCATCATCGGTCTTCCACACCCCGCCGTTCACCTGGGCCATGTAGAACACATGGGGTTGGCCGGCCACGCCCGCCGCGGCCCGGGTGCGCCCGCCGCGAAATGGGCCGATGTTGCGCCAGTGCAATTCGTGGAGCAGATCCGCGGGGACTGGGGCGGGGGGCGCCGCCAGCACGCGGCCAAGGATAAGCAGGGTGAACAGGCCGACGCGCGCCGCGGAATTCATCATCCCGCGGTTATGGCAGGGCGGCGGGGGGCCGCAAGCTTCGCGGACTCCTCGCCCGGTGGCCCGGCCCGCGCTTAACTTTGGCGCCGATCACCGGCACCAAAGTGCGGCGTCTGGCCGTCGCAACTCGGCCGGAGCCAGCCCGACCTCAACTGCGCCCCGAGACCTCCTGCTGGTCGGAACCTGCACCTGGCCGCCAATTTCCCGTAGATAGAACCCTAGTGATTTTATATAAGCGGTTTCATTAGCCTGCAGTAACAGACACCTTGTGTAGGCGGAAAAACGCCGAATTAAATCAGGGTTCTATCTCAACCAGGTTGGTTGCCGTCCATATCGGGCCTCTGAGATTGAGAGATTTAAGCGGTGTGAATTATCTGACTTGCCCTGAGAGTAGGTGACCAAGGACCAAGGATCACTTATTTAAGGCAAAGGGCCTGCTAGGGGTAGGTATTGGGGCTCGGCACTGTTGTGTCCTTGGTGTCGCCGCATTTTGCCGTCGGAGGCAAGACGACCGATGTGGCCTCTAGCTCGATGGATGCTGGCCCCCGGCTCTTTCTGCACGATTGAGAGGGCGGCGGAGGATTGGTCGTCGGTGATGTTGAGGAGAATATTGGGCTGGGGGCTGCCACCTTCGACGCATCGGCGGAATGCACGGGGCAGGAGAACCCCGCGAGGATCGCGGCGAAGACGGTGCGGGCCACCGGACACATGGGTGCGGCGCACGGAGCCATCCGCTGGAATCGGCGTGGAAACGCCGGCCGGGACCGGGCAAGCAAAAATCCAGCTGGATCGCTTCGGGGAAGAATCCAGCTGGATTGTTTTGGTTGCTCCGCGTCACGCCCAGCCAGGCGACCGGGGGCGACGGAGCTTGGACTGGTTCAGAACTTCATGCTGGCGGTGAGTTCATACGTGCGCGGCTGCACATACATCTTCTGCAAAATGTGCGGAATGCCGTTGCCGTAGTCGACGGCGTTGTTGGGATAGTATTCGGCCTGATTCAGGAGGTTTCGCACCCGGAGCGAAACCAACCAATTCGTCGTTTTGTCCAGCAGCTTGGTTTTCCAGGAATAACTGACGAAGGCATCCGTGGTCAGAGATTCGGCGCCCGTGAACGGGTTCTTCGTGTCAAAGTTGCCGGCCACTTCCGGAAAGCCGATGGTGGGGGCATCACGCCAACGCGCACTGGCGCCCACGCGCGTGCCTTTCAACGGGCCTTGGTCCCAGGCGTAGCTTCCGACCACATTCACCAGCCAATTGTTACCGCGAATCCGGGAGCCCCCGACCTGGGCTTCATGGTAATTCAAGCGACGTTCCATGCCGGCCATATATTCGCCGATGGTCCGGGTGGCATTGAACACGGGGTTGGCGATGAGCGACGTGATGGCCGTATCATTACGATACGGCAGGACGTATTTATCATACCACGGCCGGGTGTATTTGTAGGTGCTGCCCAACGTCGCATCATTGTATGAGACGTTGCACATCAGGCGCAGCTGTTTCGTGGGATTAAGCGTGACCTCCAGCTCATAGCCTTCCGACGCATCCGACTCCAAGTCCGTCCAAAGGCCATTGCTCGTCTGGTATTCGGTGAAGCGTTTGGCCCCGGTGACCTTGGTGCCAAATCCGTTGAGGACCATGCCCTCGAGGTATCGCTCGACATAGCCGTTCACGCGGGCCATTTCGATGCCGATCGCTCCATCCCGGAGCGGGTTGGAGATCCGGTTCTCGGCTGCGTTGTGGTAATAATTGAGCTTCAAGATCACCCGATCGTCGAAGAAGAAGCCGCGCAACCCTAAATCGTAACCGTTGCCTTCTTGATTGGGTAACGATTCGTTGTTGATGTTATAGGCGCTGCCGGCGGCGCCCACGGTGTTCGTGGACTTGTTGGCGAAGGCATCCAGCCACTTCGTGACCTTGACCACGACACCGACGTTTGTGTTGGTGACCTCCGTGGTTTTCGCCGGGGCGAACGTTCCCTGTCCCTTCCCGCCGTTCAACAGGGTGACCGGAATCACGTCAAAGAGGAAATTATGGGATGAGATGGTATCCTGGCGGATACCCCCCGTGAGGATCAACCGCCGGGAGAACAGCTCCCACTGGCCAATGGCGGCCTTGGATTCGGTGGTTTCGGGCGCATAGCTGTTGTTCAGGCGCGCCACCATCGCCGCCGTGATGGCGGGGACGACACCACCCGCAACCGCGGGGTTCGCCGCCTGGTTGATCTTGCTGAGCTCATTGATGTTCAAGGAGGGGAAGTTGACCGGCTGCCCCGGCAACAGATAGTAGCGCCGTCTTATCAGGTTTTCCGTGCCGGCCGCGCTCCCGGCGATGGTGCCGTCCGCCCGCACCGACGTCGTGGTCGCTTCCTCGTTCTGCGTGTTGAAAGTGTCATCAGTGCGATAGTAATAGAAAGCAACGGCGGTGAACTTGCCGAGATCGAAGCCCTTGACGGGCTCAATGCGACTCAGGTCGACTTGATGGGTCAGGGTTGCGCGCCACTGTTTCGTGATTGAGTCGCGGGTTTGCAGCAAGGCACCTGACTCGAGATAGGGCACACCGAAATAGGGATTGAGCGGTTTGGTGGGATCCGGGTTGTTCGACGCCAGCTGGGTCGGGAGATAGTAATTGGGGTCGATGAAGACCTCGTAGTCGCCCCGTTGCATCGGCTGCCAGTCCTCGGTATTCGATTTCTCGTAGACGCCAGCCAGTTCCAGGTAGGTTTTTTCCAGCACCTGCTGCTGCCACGAGGCCGAGTATTTATCGAAGGTGATGTCATTATGCTCTGCCGGTCCAGTGACCATGGTGTCCAACGGGAAGTTCACCCCCGGCACGACGGAAATTTTCGAGAGGCTGGTCTGATTTTGGGCCACGCCGTTGACGACGATCTCCGAACCCCGGGATTTGTTTTTCCAGTTCTGCACGCCCAGCTGCGGGTCATTCATGATATACACGAGATAGTTGGCAGTCGAAAATCCCTGGGTAACCCCGGTGATGATATTGCGGGCGGCATTGCGCACCGTCGCGGACGTGGAAGTGTTCAGGAGGTTGTCGATCGTATTCGCTTTTTGTAACGGGGTCAGCGGAGAGTTTAGCCAAGCGGAAACGCTGTCATAGGCGATGTAGGGCCGGGGCAGGGATTCGTCGATTCTGCCGGTTTCCGCATTGACGTTGATGGTCGCGCCTTTGAAAGGCTGAATCGTCAGATTCAGATAGGCCGAGTTGCGCCGGCTATACTGCAAATCGCGCGGGGTGCGTTGATCGGTGGACAGGCCGGCGAAGCGCACCGCCAGTTTCTTGGGGATGAGAACCTGATTGATATCCACACTGGCGCGTCTCGTGCCTTCCGAATCGAAGCGCACTTCCAGCCCATAGCTGTTGGCATTGAATCTTCCCACCTTGTTGGTCGCATCAAGACCTCCACCCACGGAACCCAAACCAAAGAGCAGGGAATTGGGTCCCCGGGACTGGGTCACCGTCTCGGTGTTGTAGCTGTCCACCTTGATGCGGCTGGTGAAAAAATTGTTGGTCAGTGTATTGGAGCGGAACCCACGCACCATGTAGGCGGTGCTGTTGCGCGACCCGTTACCTTCCTGATCCGAGGAGTCCGTCTTGAATCCCTGGGTGCTGGGCAGAAACTCCAGGGCTTCCTCGTAGTTCACCGCGCCGATGTCCTTCATGAATTCCTCGGTGAGAATCGTGATCGGGTTCGCCAGATCGCGGACCTGGGAGCGTAATTGCGTCCCCGACAAAGTCTCCGACGCGTAATACCCGCTGGTGGACTCAGGGGTTACGACGAAGGGATTTAATACGATCGTTTCCGGCGCCGTTTGGGCGGGGGTCGTTTGGGCGAGTGCAGGCAGCGACAGGATGGACAAACTCACCCCGATCAGGAGGTGAAGACAAGGGATGCGTGATCGTTTGCTTTTCATGGTTTGGGGGTATTTCGGTTCTAGGTGGGGGGGTGAAAAGTCCGGCGGAGAGCGACAAAATCAGGTTGAGGCGGGGGCGTTTCAGGGGTGGAGGGTAGGGTGAGACTTGGCGGGCACGGGGTTTCCTAGGCGGGGACTCACGAGCAATCTCAGCGTAGTGTCGCATGTTTCCCAACTTGCAGGTATCCCCTTTTAAGGGGATGGGCGGTCGGCGGAAACGTCTCTATGATTCACGGGACGATGTTGGCTTGTCCGGCAAAAATCTGGCTCAAGATGGCGGTGCGGATGACCATAATTGGCGCCGGGCGCCATTTTTACATTTCCGGATTGGGCTGGCCGCGTGCGGCGTGGCCGACGGCGTGGAAATAGCCTGGCCCGGTGCAGCCGAGATGACCGTGAATTAGCCAGCGCGTGCGACGCTAGAGCCAATCGACCCGGGCGACGAACAGCGGACGCGGTAAACGCAGCGAAATGAAGGGGGGGACAGTGCAATTCATGGCTTCAATCGATTTTCTGTCTTGAGGCGGCCGGCCGCGGCGAGGTTGGAACTGGTGAGGGGATCGGGAGCAAGTCGGGGAGGTCATCGTTGGCCGGAATTTCCCCCCGGATGACTTTGCCGGCCGCGCCGGTGAGGCGGAGATAGTAGTCGCTCGGCAGGCCCTCGTAGGTGACGAATTGGGCGCCTTCGCCGACGGGCGGTTCGTTGGTGACCTTGAAAATAGCGGTGCCTTCGTCGACCTCGTCAAACATGGCGACGTAGAGCATTTCGGCGCCGATGCGCTTGGCGGCCACTACCTGCGACCAGAAGAACCGGCCTTGCAGACGGGGAATCGCGTTGAGCGGGGCACCCTTCATGTTGAACCAGCTGAAGCCAGGGAAGGCGACGGGCAGGTAGTCGATACCCTGCGCTTTGCACCACGTCAGGTCGGGCTGCCAGGTTTCCTGCGCATGCTGGGTGGCCGCTTCAGGGGTGCGGTAGCGGCCGGGCGTCCAGGGGGAGATCACATCGGCGAGCTTCAGCACCTCGTGCAGCAGCGGATCGGTGATGGTGTCGCGGCCTTGTTCGCGCCAGTAGCTGGGGATGCCGAGCATGATCGAGACGCCGCCGCTGGCCGGATCGTTCTTCAGGAAGGTGAGAATCTTGAGCCAGTCCGCGAGGGTGGGCCGAGGCTTGGCGTCATTGTTGCCGCAGCCCCAGAGCGCCACCAGTGGCTTGCCGCGGTGGTGCAAGTAGGCGGGGTCGCTGGTCAGGCGCGTATCCTGCAGGAGTTTTTTCCAGTCGGCGATCAATACCTCGGGCTGGCCGGGCGCAAAGCCGCTGAGGTCATACATGAGCGCGTAGGTGCGGCCGGAGCGCTTGGCGCCGGCGCGGACGTTTTCGAGGACGGCATTGTTGACGGCGAGGGAAGTGCCGCGGGTCAGCGAGCCGGCAAAGCGCTGCAGGAAAACGCCGTCGATGCCATGCTCCTGCATCCACTGGAAGTGGCGCAACACGGTGGGTCGGCGATAGGAGCTGAAGACCTCGGCTGGGGTGCCGTCGGCGTGGACAAAATCAGTGGGGAATCGCTCGTCCGGGCCGAGTTCGGACATATCGGGCCACAGGTCGACGCGGATGGAACCGGGGCCGGGCCGCTTGCCGCTGGGGCTCCAGTGGTTGTAGCCGCGGCCCGCGCCATCGCCCTCGGCGTTGAACCAGCCTTGGTAGCCGACCATCACTTTGCCGGTGAGGGTGGTGGGGTTGACGCGCACCACGCCGGGTCCGGCGCAACCCGTGACCAGCACGGCGAGGAGCGTGCCAAAGCACAAGGTTCTGAGGGTTGTCGTGATTTTCATGGAAGTAGTCTGGGTCCGAGGTTGGGGGCGGGATTCAGGCGGCCGGCACCGGCGCTGCGTCCAAGACGATTTCGTCGTAGAGTTTGCGCAGGCGCGCCACGATTTCGGGATGGACGGCGGCCACGTCGTGTTGTTCGCCGGGGTCGGCCTGCAGGTCAAAAAGCTGCAGGGGGGCGGGCGCAGCTCCCGTGGTGAGGCCGGGATAATCGCCCGGCTGATACTGCTCGAAAGGGGCGAGGATCGTCACGCCGTCGGGGGCGCGCGGGTCGATCCAGCGCTCGCCGGGTTCCCGCAGCTTGATCCGCGGATCCGGCGCGGGGAGAATGTGCAGCTTCCAGCGGGCATCGCGGACCGTGGCCAGGCGCGGCCCGAGCTGGCCGATAATCACCTCGTGCGGGCTGGGGGCGGCCGAGGTGAACTGGGGCATGAGGTCGCGGCCGTCGATCACGCGGTCCGCGGGCGGCGCGATGGCCGCGGCTTTCAAGGTCGTGGCGAAGAGGTCCATCATCACGGCGGGTGAGTGGTTGACGTGGCCGGCGGGAATTTTTCCCGGCCAGCGCGCGATGCAGGGTACGCGGTAGCCGCCCTCATAGGAACTGGCCTTCATCCCGCGCAGACCGCCCGTGCTGCCGCCGTAGTAGGGACCGTTGTCGCTGGTGAAAATCACGAGGGTTTTCTCCTCAAGACCAAGCTCGCGGAGGGTCTGCAGGATCTGGCCCACGCTCCCGTCGAGCTCGGCCATCACGTCGCCATAGAGGCCAGCGCCGGATTTCTTGTAGAAAGCCTCGGACGCGGCCAGGGGCTTGTGCGGCATCGCGTGGGCGAGGTAGAGGAAAAAGCCCCGCGCTTGGTTGCGCCTGATGAAATCGATCGCGCGGGCGGTGTAGCGCTGGGTGACGTTGGCCTGCACGAGGGGATATTCGACGGGCTGGTCGCCCTCGAGCAGTTGCACGGGGCGCATGTCGTTCGAATAGGGAATGCCAAAATATTCGTCAAAACCGCGATGCGTCGGCAGCCACTCCGGCCGGGCGTGGCCGAGGTGCCACTTGCCGACCATGCCGGTGGCGTAGCCCGCGCGTTGGAAAAGCTGGGCTAGCGTGATTTCGCGCTCCGGCAGGTGGAGGGTGTTTTCCTCGCGGCGCTGACCATCCGGCGCCGGGTTGCCCGTCAGGCCGTGGCGAAAGGGATAGCGGCCGGTGAGCAGCGAAGCCCGCGTCGGCGCGCAATACGCCGCCGGACAGTTGAACTGCGTGAGGCGCGCCCCCGCCGCGGCGAGGCGATCGATGTTCGGCGTCTTGAAATTCGGGTGGCCGTAACAGCTGAGGTCACCGTAGCCGAGGTCGTCGGCGAGGATGATGACCACGTTGGTCCGGTCAGGCGGAGCGGAGTCGCCGGCGTGGAGTAGGCCCGAGGCGGCCAGGAACAGGAGGGAAAGGAATGCGGGGCGCTTCATGGTGATTTGGGATTTTTGGTCGCGGCTTCCTTCGCGGCGGGCGGGTTTACGTCGATGCGCACGGGGAGTTCGCCGAGTTCATAGTAACGGTGCTCGATCGTATCGTCGCGGACGATCGCAACGCGGAAGCCGGATTTCGCGCCGCCGAGCGGCTGGCCGACGGGACCGGTGGTGATCGCCTGGAGGGAGCCGTCGGTCGCCTCCGCGTTGCGGTGATAGTGACCGCAGAAAAGATAGCGCACGCCGAACTCGCGGAAGAGGGCGAGGAGCGCGGCGCGGCGCACCAGCGGGATGTTGAAATACTGGTCGGGCTCACTGGCGCTTTGCAGGAACCACGGGTGGTGCTGAAAGACGACAATGTGCCGGGCGCCGCCGTCCTGAGCGCGCTGCAGCTCGGCGCGCAGCCAGCGATCCTGCTCGGCGAGCAACTCCGGCGCCTGCGCCGGCGAGTGAATGAGCGTGGAGTTGAGCACGATGCCCGTGAGTCCGGCGTGTTGAAAGGTGTAGCGGTCCGGCCCGAAGGTTTCCACATAGGCGGCGATCGTCGCCGGCGTCGGGACGTTTCCGATATCGTGGTTGCCGGCGAGATTGTAGACGGGTATCGCGGGATCGATCTTCGCCAGGAGGCGACGGTAGCCGGCGATTTGCGCGGGGTCGCCGGGCAGGTTGACGAGATCGCCGGTCACGATGACGAAGGCGGGGTGCAGGCGGTTGACCGCGGTGACGACGAACTCGAGATTGGCGGCCTCCTGCGCGAAGTCGGCATTGGCCGTGAACATGCCCAGCTGCGGGTCGCTGAGCTGGATAAAAAAGAACGGCTCGGCGGCGGACGCCGCGGTCGGCAGGACGGGAGCGAGCGAAACCAGCAAGAGGGCGGCGAGCCTGACGAGGGGATTCATGATGGCTGGGAACAGCGCGCTGCTTGGGAGGGACTCCGGTCTTTTATTTTGAGCCGAGTTCGAGCTGGACGAACTCGGTGGTGACCGGGATTTCTCCGCGCAGCATTTTGCCGGCGAGACCGGTCAGCCGCAGGTAACGATCGGCGGGGACCTCCTGGTAGGAAAGCAAGGCCGCGGCGGCCGGGGTCACCGGCAGCTGGTTCGTGCATTTGAAGATCGCGGTGCCCTCGTCGATCTCGTCGAACATGGCGACGTAAAGCATCCGGCTCCCGGCCCCGGCGGCCGTGCGGATCAGGTCCCAGTAGAAGCGTCCGCCTTGCCGCGGAATCTGGTCGAGCGGGCGCGCGCCGCCGGGTTTCCCGCGGCTGAGGTTATACCAGCTGAAGCCCGGATAGACGCAGGGGGCATAGTCCAGGCGGCGCGCCTGGCACCACGCCAGGTCGGCGGCCACGTGCGCCCCGAAGCGCTCCCGCTCGTTGTGCAGGTTCGGGGTGAACCGCTGCACCGTCCACGGCATGATCACGTCCGCCTGCTGGATGATCTCGTGCAGGTAGGGATCGGCGAGGGTGTCGACCTGCAGCTCACGGAAATAATTGGGCACCCCGAGCATGATACTGCAGCCACCATAGACCGGGTCATTTTTCAGAAAATCGATCAATTTCTCGAGGCCGATCGCGCGAATGTTATAGGACCGGTCCGGGAAACCCAGTCCCCAGATGGCGACCAGTGGTTTGCCGCGATGATAGAGGTAAGTCTGATCCGCTCCCTGCTGGGTGATGCGGAGCTCATCCACGAGTTCCTTCCAGTCTTGAATGATGCTGGAGCAATCTTCGCCCTCCGCTTTCAGACCCGAGAGATCATACATCACGGCCAAGGCGCGGCCATGCGCTTGGGAGGCCTTGAGCGCGTGGCCCAGAATCACGCGGCCCTTTTGCCGGCTTTCCGGGGTGCGGGTGACGCGGAAGAACCGCTGCATGAAAACCCCGTCGATGCCGTATTCTCGCATCCAACGGAAATGCACGTCGACCGTGCTGGCGTCCCACGAGCTGAAGACGCGGGCCGCGGAGCCGTCAGGCATTTTCAGGGCAGCCGGGTAGGTGGCCGGATATTCAGCGACGTCAGGCCAGAGATCGACCTTGAGGTTCTCGGCCTCGAAGCTGCCTTTGCTCGTATAATGCACCCAGCCCTCCCCGGAGCCATCGCCGGCGGCGCGAAACCAGCCTTGGTAGCCGCACATGACCCGGCCTTCGTAGGACATGAAGCGCGAGGCCGGCGAATGTTTCGTCCCGGCGGAAGCAGACGGCAAGATCAGCCCCGTCAGGGCAACCAGCAGGGAGATGAATCGATAGGGCATGGAGGGAGGAGTTGCTTTTTTGCGCGCACCCACGAAGCGGGCGAACGGGTGAGGAGAATAAAAGTGGGGTTTGTCGCAGGGACCGTTTGATTAGAGGCGCTCCGCGAGGGTGCCGGCCGCCCAGGCCGCCATGGTGTGCTCTGCCCCCGGTTTGACGACCGTGTTGAAGCCACTAAGGAAGCCCGCGGGAGACGAGGGGAGCGGCCGGAAGATAACACGCGAATTCATTTCAAGGCGCGTTCCAGAAGACCGTTTTTCCGGCCCCCATCTCGAACACCAGTTCGTGACCGGCCATGAGGTCGGCATACGTGATGAAGGGCGTCTTCAGCGGCTCGCCATCCAAGGTGACACGCTGCACGTAAGGATGATTCGCCGCTCCGTTCTGCATCCGCACGACGAAGGGCTGCCGGCCCGGCAATGCAATGCGGGCCTCGTCAAACAAGGGACGGCCGAGTGAGAAATTGGGGTCGCCGGGAGCCACCTGATAAATGCCCAGGGCACTCAGCACAAACCACGCGGACATCTGGCCGGCATCTTCGTTGCCGATCAGGCCGGCGGGCGTGGCCAGATAGAACTCGGTCATGATCTGGTGGACGATTTCCGCGGTGCGCCAGGGTTGCTCGGCCCAGTTGAAGAGATAGGCGATATGATGGCTCGGCTCGTTGCCGTGGGCGTATTGGCCGATCAAGCCGGTGATGTCGCCGGAGATTTCCTTGCCGGTGAGGGCGGAACTGGTCGTGAACAATTCATTCAATTTCGCGGCAAACGGCTCCCGGCCGCCAAACAACGCCATCAGTCCGGGCACATCGTGCGGCACAAACCACGTCCACTGCCAGGCGTTGCCCTCGACGTATTCGCCGCTCTGGTGGTTTGAGTCGGTGGGTGTGAACGGTTCCAGCCATTGGCCATCCATTTTTTTGGCGCGCATGAAGCCGGTCTGGGGATCGAAATACTGGCGGTAGTAGCCGGCGCGCTTGAAATACTCCGTCGCAATTTCCTCGCGGCCCAGGCGCTTGGCCAGGGTGGCGATGGTCCAGTCGTCGTAAGCGAACTCCAGCGCCTTGGAGACAGACTTGCCTTCGAGATCGGCCGGAACAAACCCCTTGGTGGCGTTGTAAAGCTTGGCCTTCGGCATCAGCTTCGCGCGGACATCGTCCGAGTTGTAGGGAATGGGTTTGTTATCGTCGTATTGCGACGCAAACAGGACAGCTGCCATGGCCTGATTGAGGTCATAGTCACGCAGTCCCTTCACGTAAGCATCCACGATCACCGGCACGGCGTGATAACCAATCATGCAGCCCGTGTAGTTGGCGGCCAATTCCCACATGGGCAGGATGCCGCCTTCATCGTGCTTGCGGAGCAGCGAGCGAATCCACGCCTGATCCAGCTCTGGATTGAGGATGGTGTAGAGCGGATGTTGCGCGCGAAAGGTGTCCCACAACGAGAATACGGTGTAGTTCGTGTAGCTGGTGTCCTGATGAATCTTCTGGTCCATGCCGCGATAACGCCCGTCCACATCGCTCGCCAGGTTGGGGCAGATGGCGGTGTGATACAGCGCGGTGGCAAATATTTTCTGCTGGTCGGGCGTTCCGCCTTTAACCTGAATCCGGTTCAACGGTTCCGCCCAGGCCGCGGCCGCTTGCTTCACCACGCCGTCGAAATCCCATGCGGGCACTTCCGCCGTCAGATTCCTCTTCGCGCCAGCGCCATCCACCGGGCTGAGGCCGACTTTGACCAGCACCGTCTCGGCGTCCGCCGTGGCGAAGTTGAGCCGCACCTTGACGTTCTTGCCGGTGACGGATGACTTCCCTTGCTGCAAAACGTCGTTCACAAAAAGTTCGGCGGTGAACGGCTGGGAAAGCTCGGCGTGAAAATAGATCCAGCGGTTTTGCGCCCAGCCGCGCACATGCCGCCAGCCGGCGATCTCGCGATCATTGAGAACTTCGATCCCCGCCGCCAGAATCTCACGATTCTGGATGCTGTGCTTCAGGTCCACGATCACGCCCGCCTTCGTTGCCTTCGGGAAAGAATAGCGGTGCACGCCCGCGCGCGGGGTCGCCGTTAACTCCGCCTTGATCTGAAAGCGGTCCAGCAGCACGCGATAGTAGCCCGGGGTTGCGAACTGGTTTTTTTTGTCGAAGGCGGACCGATACCCGTAATCCGGTTTCTGGGGAGTGCCCGAGCTGATGCTGATGTCGCCCGTGAATGGCATCATGAGCACGTCGCCGTAATCGCCGATGCCCGTGCCACTGAGATGCGTGTGGCTGAAGCCCCAGATCTCCGTGTCGGCATCGTAGTAGCCGCCGCACGCATCCCAGCCGCTGGTGCGAGTATCCGGGCTGAGTTGCACCATGCCAAACGGCGTGGTCGCCCCGGGGAACGTGTGGCCATGATACCCGGTGCCAATAAAGGGGTCAACCTGCTGGAGAATGCGGTCAGCCGCGCTGGTCGACTGGAGTGTCACGGTGCTCATGGCCAGCAGCAGGCCGAGTGTGCGGGTCCATCTGCGATTCATGTTCATATTGGTTCGGGGAGTTTTCCCCGCGGTGGTCGATGGTCGTTGCATTAATCCGGGCAAATGCCCGGGGCTGGGCCCGGGGATCTTCACTTGGCGTTCGTGTTGACGGGTTGGTCCACGAGCAGCGGCGAAGGGAAATCGGCGGCGCGCTCGCCATCCCGGCTGCGCAACCGCTGGTTGCTGATGCCCCCGGTGGGGGCGTTGAGGGGGATGGCCATGCCGCCGAGTTCCTCCATGCGCGCGTAGAGCCGGGCCTCCATGGCCTTGGCGGTCTGCTGGTATGCCGGCTCGTAGAAGAGATTCTTCGTTTCACCGGGATCAGTCTGGAGATCGTAGAGTTCGTCGAGGTCCCAGAGTCCGTAATAGGTGATGTATTTGTAGCGTTCGCCGCGCAGGGCGAAGACGGTGGGGGACTGGGGGAAGTTCTTCTCCCAGTAGTAAGCATAGAGAAAATTGTCGCGCCAGGCGGTGGATGTGCCCTCGGCGAGCGGGAGGAAGTTCAGGCCGTCCATGTGCGGCGGCGGCCGGAGGCCCATCGCGGTCATGATGGTGGGGCCGACGTCGATGTTGGCGACCGCCTGCTCAACCGTCCGGCCACCCGGGAAGAGCGAGGGGCACTGCATCAGCATGGGGATGCGGATGGAGGCATCGTAGGCGACGCGTTTGTCGATGAGGCCGTGCTCGCCAAACATGAAGCCGTTGTCGCCCATGTAGAGGATGAGCGTGTCGTCGTAGACGCCCATTTTTTTGAGTTCGTCGACGAGGCGGCCGACACTGTCGTCGACGGCGCAGAGGGTCTCGCAGTAGCGTTGATAGTATTGATCGACGTCGAGGTCGCTGTGGTAGGGGAAGTCGACGCCGTGCCAGGAGTTGCGTTGGTCGCGCAGCCAACGGGGCTTGAGGGCGTAGTTTTCCGGGGTGTTGGCGGCGCTGGCGGGGCGGACGATTTTCTTGCCGGCGAATTTGCCTTCATGGCGGGCCGCGGGGGTGAAGTTGGCGTGGACGGCCTTGTGGGAGAGATAAACGAAGAACGGCTTCTCGGCGGGCTTCTGCTGGCGGAGCCATTCCACGGCATAGTCGGTGAGCTCGTCGGTGATGTAGCCCTGTTGTTTGACGCGGCGGCCGTCGACGTTGAGGGTGTAGCCGGGGGTCGGCGGGAGGTATTCGCCCTGGCCGCGAAAGCTGACCCAGCGGTCGAAGCCGGGCTGCGGTTGGTCATCCTCGCCGCCCATGTGCCACTTGCCAAAGAAGGCGGTGGCGAAGCCGGCGCGCTGGAGATACTGGGGAAAATACAGGGTGCCCGGCGGGATGGGGCGGTTGTTGTCGATGACGCGGTGGCGAAACGTGTAGAGGCCGGTGAGGATGGAGGCGCGGCTGGGGGAGCAGAGCGAGGTGGTGACGAGGGCGTTCTTGAAGTGGACGCCGTTGCGCGCGAGGGCGTCGAGGTGCGGGGTCTCGGCGATGGGGTGCCCCAGGAAGCTCAGCGCGTCAAAGCGATGGTCGTCGGTGACGATCAAGATGACGTTCTTGGGCTTCGCGCCGGGGATACGCTCGGGCACCACGGCGGTGGGGACGGGGACGACGGCAGCGCGGAGCGCGGTGCCGGCGAGGAGGAGGCAGGGCAAGAGGAGACGACGCATGCTGGGAGATGGTTGAAAGGAGTCGGGCGGGACCGCCGGGTCGGTTAGACTACAGGCGCTCCGCGAGGGTGCCGGCCGCCCAGGCTGTGAGCAGTTTTTCCATGTCGGCAAACGTGGCGGAGCGGCCGGAGCGAACAAAATGGCCGCTGGCGCAATTGCCGGCCAGCACGAGGCCCGCGTCGTCCAGGCCCTGCAGGGCGGCGGCCAGGCAACCGGCGCCGAAATTGTCCCCCGCCCCGGTCGAGATCAACGGGTCGGCGCAATAGGGACCCGGCACATAGACCGTGGCGTCGGCGCTGGCGCAGGCGGCCCCATTGTTCGGATGGACCACGACGCGATCGACGGCCAGGCGCGAACGCAGGTAGGTCGTGAGTTCCGCCACGGCATCGGCATCCTTGCGCCCGTGGTAGGCGCCGCCGAAAACTTCGGCCATCTGCCAGGCCTCCTTCAGGTTGAAACTCAGCAACGTCTCGCACTGGCGCGTGATCGGCCCCAGGCGGGCCACCAGCTCCTCCCGTTCCACCACGGGGCGGGTCTCGAAATCGGCCAGATCCATGAAGTAGAAGACTTTCTTGGCGGGCACGCCCAGCTGGCCCAGCCGCGCGGCCAGCTGGCTCCAGATTTCACCGGCCTGCGGCAGCTTGCCCCAGTTGACGGCACTGATAAAGCGCGCCGCTTTCAACGCCTCATCCAGGGCGGCCGGACCGACACACTCCAGCAGGCGATCCCAGGTGACCTCCGTGCAGGCGGACATGTCGTTCAGCATGATCTTGCCGTCGGTGAATTCCAGGCAGGTGGTTTGCGCGGCCCGGCCCAGCGTGTAGAGCCGCTTGGTCTTGGCCCCCAGCGCCGCTTGAAAGATGGGCAACACCTCGGGGTGGCCCAGCGCGCCGATATAGGTGACGTCGATCTTGCCCGCGTAGATGTCATGCAGGGCGGCGGCGAAGAGCGGACCGTTGCCGCCGAACTTGTCGCCCAGATGCCGCGCGGGGTAAGACGCGGCCACGCCGGCCGCTGCTGCGACTTTCGGCCCGAACTCGGCCATCGAGGGCGGAGATTGCAGGCGGACGAAGGTGTCGATGAAGCCGTCAAACCCGCACAAGCCGGAAAATCTTTCCGGGGCAGGAGTGCGGATTTTTTCCTTAAAGCCCCGGATGACCGGGGCGAGGGCCGCCACGTCGCGATGGATGAGGGTAGGCATGAGCGGGGGATTAATTGGCCAGGTCCTTCCGGCCCATCCGGTGGCCGATCGCGCCATAAAAAGCGACGTAACCGTAGGCGAGCAGCGGGATGAAAAACGACCCCTGCAGGCCGAAGCGATCGGCGACGAAACCCTGCAGCGGGGGCAAGAGGGCGCCGCCGAGAATCGCCATCACGAGCAGCGACGAGGCCTGGCTCTTGTGGATGCCGACGCCTTCGATCGCCAGGGAGAAGGTGTTGGACCAGCCGATGGAGCTGAACAGACCGACGGCGATGACGCACCACATGGCGAGTTTGCCGCCGGCGAAGATGGCGGTCGCCAGCAGCACGACCACGGTCAGCGAAAAGATCGTCAGCGTGCGGGCGGCGAGCGCCCGGCCGAACTGGAACAGCAGCCAGCACAGGCCGATGAACGGCAGATAGCTCCGGAATACCGTCCAGTTGTCCTGAAACTGGCGGCCCCACAGGGCGGCGAATTCGCCGAAGGTGTGATTGGTGAGGAACTCGATCGGACAGCTCTTGGCGGCCCACAGGAAGAGGAAGGCCACGAGCGGAATGATGAGCAGCAACGTCTGTTTGCGGGTTTTGGACATCTCTCCGAGTTCGACCGCGCCCATGAACCGGCCGATCATCAGCCCGCCCCAGAAGATCGCCACATACTTGCTCGCCTCGGCGGCCGGCATCCCGGCCACGTCCGGCAGGGCCAGGAAGCTGATGAGGGCGCTGCCGACCGCCACCTCGCCGCCGACGTAGGCAAAGATGGCCAGAATGCCGAGGCGAACATGGGGATACTGGAGGGCGCCGCCGCCCTTTTCGATGCGGCCTTCGCCGATGTGCGGCAGGTGAATGAAGAAAAAAATCACGGCCAGCACGATGAAGACGAGGCAGAAGCCCAGGTAGGGCAGCTTGACCGAGTCCGCCCCGTGCGTGCCCGTCTTCGCGAAGTATTCGAAGATCAGGTAACCGCCGATCAGTGGTCCCGTGGTGGTGCCGAAGGAGTTGAAGCCCTGGGCCAGGTTCAACCGGCTGGAGGCCGTTTTTTCCGGGCCCAAAATTGTCACGTAGGGATTGGCGGCAATCTGCAGCATGGCAAAGCCCAGGCCGACGACAAACAGCGCGCCGAGGAACAGCGGGTAGGAAGCGAGGGCGGCGGCCGGCCAGAACAGGGCGCTGCCGGTGGCGGAAATCAAGAGGCCCAGGACGACACCGTTCTTGTAGCCGATCCGCGCGATGGGATCACCCTTCACCACCGAGATGATGAAGTAAACCAGGGCGCCCACGAAATAGGCGCCAAAGAAGGCAAATTGCACGAGCATCGCGCGGAAGTAATCGAGCGTAAACGCCTCCTTGAAACGCGGGATGAGGATGTCGTTGAACACCGTCATGAAGCCCCAGAGAAAGAAGAGGCTGGTCATGATGGCGAAGGCGCCGCGGGAGCCGGTGCCATTGCCGTTGGCAACCGGAGTTGGGTGAGTGGAGGGTAGATTGGCAGCCATGGAGGGGAGTGGTCAGGGATTAATGCTGTTACGGAACGGGGGGGGGATATCAGGTAACTGGTTTAGTGAATAGAGGGGGGCGTGGGATGTCCCTAGGCCAGTCCCGCGTTCTTCATCACGAGGCCCAGATCGTATTCCGGGCGGCGGGCCGGGCGGCCGCGCAGCGCGTTCGCCTGTTCGTTGCCGACAAACGACTCCGTGGCGGCATCCCAGGTCAGCGGGCGGCCGAGCTTCATGCCGATCCACGCGGCGCAGCAGGCCTGGACGCTCTTGACCGCCTGATCCACCGGTGCGATCGGATCGCGGTTGGCGGCGATGGCTTCCAGCCAGTTGAGGTAGTGATTGGGGCTGGGCATCCAGCGGGTTTCTCCCGCCTCGAGCGGGGCAAGCAACTGGTCGTCACTGGCCCGGAAGGGGCTGGGGCCGGCCGCCACATTGGGGTCGCTGGCGGTGACCTTTTCCGAACCGCGCGCGCAAAAGATCCAGCCACGGTCACCCTCAAACCGCAGGCCGTTCTCGAACTTGTTGTCGAGGATCACCTGCACGCCGTTCGGATACATCAGCTCGATGTGGTAGTCGTGGTGCACGGTCCATTGGTCGTCCTGCATGAAGTGGGCCTGGGCGTTGATCGTCGTCGGTCCGCCGGATTCCTGGCCCATCGCCCACTGGGCGATGTCCATGTGGTGCGCGCCCCAGTTGGTGATCATGCCGAGGCCGAAATCCTCGGTGGTGATCCAGCCCGGCCGCCCGCTGATGGAGTTCTGCGGATGGACGCGGCCCTCCATGTAGGGTTGCTCCGCCACCGGCCCGAGCCAGCGGTCGTAGTCGAAGGTCGCCGGCACCGGCATCGGCGCCGGCGGCTGGCCGCTCGGCTTGTCCAGCCCCACGCCGATGCGGACGACGCGCAGCCGGCCCAACCGGCCGTTGCGCACCAGTTCGCTCGCCTGGCGGAAGGCAAAGTAGGGTTTTTCGGAGCGCTGCTGCGAGCCGGTCTGCAGGATCACCTTTTTCGCGCGCACGGCCTGGCGCAGGGCGATGGATTCGTTGATGCCGTAGGTGATGGGCTTCTGCACGTAGAGATGCTTGCCGGCCAGCGCCGCCTGCACGGCGACGAGCGCGTGCCAGTGGTCGGGGGTGCTCACGATCACGGCGTCGATGTCCGGCCGCGCGAGCACCTCGTGGAAATCATGGTAGGCCTTTACATCCACGCTCGCTTCGCCCTGCCGTTGGTAAAACTTCACGACCGTCTCCCGGGCGAGGCCCAGGCGGCGGGCATCGAGGTCGCACACGGCCACGACCCGGGCCAGCGGGTGGGCCAGCGTGCCTTCCAGATCGGAGGTGCCCATGCGGCCACAGCCGATCTGGGCGATGTTGATGCGCCGGTTGGGCGAGAGGGCGCCCCGGGCCGGGGTGCGCAGGAAGCCCGGCAGCACAGCGAGGCCGGCGCCGGCGAGGAGGGTATTTTTGACGAAGGTGCGGCGGGTGAGGTGGCTCATGGGAAGATCAGGGGGTGGTAATGACGCGGACCTTGATGTTGCGGAAAGCCACGGCGTTGCCGTGCTCCTGCAGTAGAATGTGCCCGGCCGGCCATTCGCCGAAGCCCGGGATATTCTTGTATTTGCTCGCGGCCACGGCCGCGCGGAACGCCGCGGAGCCGCGTTCGTATTCCAGCACCTTGGCGCCATTGAGCCAGTGCTCGACCTGACGGCCCTGCACGAGGATGCGCGCCGTGTTCCACTCGCCGATGGCGTGGGGCCGCTTGCTGGCGGCGGCGGGGATCAGGTCGTAGAGCGAGCTGACGGTGCGGTTGCCGTCGCGGCCGAGCTTGGCATCGGGGTGCAGCGCATCGTCGAGGAGCTGGAACTCCAGGCCGATGGCGGAGCCGACGGCGGCCTGGGCGCCGGTGTCGGTGATGGCGGCGAGACCGGGCTGGACGAAATACTTGATGCCGCTGTTCGCACCCGGGGTGAGCTTGAAATCAGCCACGAGTTCGAATTGGGCATACTGTTCCCGCGTGATGATGTCGCCGCCGCCGATCGCCTCCGCGCCGCCGCCGTCGAGCACGTTCAACTGGCCATCCTGGATCGTCCAGCCGTTCGCGGGAAACGTCTCGGCCTTGGCGCTGCGCCAGCCGTCGCCGGTCCGTCCGTCCCACAACAGCCGCCAGCCCGCCGCCTGTTCCTCGGCGCTCAGTGTGTTGGGGGCGGCCGCCGTTGCGGCGCCGGCCGGGAGTTCGGTCAGCAGCAGGTTCCGCCAGCGCACCTCGATGCCGGCCTTGGCCTGATCCTGACCGATGCCATGCACCTGCAGCGCGATGAAGCCCCGCGGGGTGAGACCGTCCTTGAGATCGGCGCAGGCGGTGCCGTTGAGCCAGGTCTTCAACGAGTTCCCCCGGGCCTCCAGGCGGACGTGGTTCCAATCCCCGGCGCGGAAAATCCGCTGGCCGAGCGCGCTGAAGGCCTGGGCTTCCGCGCTCTTTTCGCCGCCCGCCGGAAAGAGCCAGCCGCGGCGGGCCTCGTCATAGATCCCGCCGCTCCACATCCGGGCGCGCGCCACGTCGGGATCGATCTCGATCTGGTAGCCATGCACCCGGCCGGCGGCGATCTTGTACGTCTGGCCCGCCCACGCCTGCTCGGTTGGGTGGTCGAAACACTCGCTGCGAATCTGCACGCCCGAGTTCAGCCTCGGGTCCACCTTGAAGTCATACTCCAGGATGAAATCACCATAGGTTTGGGTGGTGCACAGAAAGGTGTTCGGCGTGTCCAGCACGGAACGGCCGACGATCTCGCGGCCCTCGATGGTATAGGTCGCCTTGCCGCCGCGCTGGATCCAGCCGGTGAGGTCGCGACCGTTGAAGAGCGGCACCGGCGTCTGGGCCGCACAGAAGAGCGACAGGGCTGAGGTGAGCAACGCGGAAACAAGGAGGGATTTGCAGTGCATGAAAGGTGTTATTCACAGATCCAAGGGTGGTGATTTGACCAGAAGGAGTAGTTAAACTCAAACGCAGGCGCCCCGCGAGCAGTCATGGGCTTGAGAAAGGTGCGGCGCGGCATCGTAACTTGGTCAGATTTCGGTGTGGCGCAGGTTGGCCAGGAGCGGATTAGCGGTGCGGACCATCCAGGCCTCGAGTTCCGCCTTGAGCGCCTGCGCTTGCGGCAGCGCACGCGCTTTGTCGGGATTGCGCCCGATCAGGTTGTTCATCTCCAGCGGATCTGTTTTTAGGTTGTAGAGCGCATGGACCGGCAGGCGGGGCGGGCGGTTCGCGCCCACGGCATACACGATCAGTTTCCAATCCCCCTGGCGGATCATGAACGGACCGCCGTTGGCGACCACCCCCCAGGCCGACACGGCGGCTTCACGTGGATCGGTCCGGCCCTCGATTAACGGCCGCAGGCTGCGGCCTTCGTTGGCCGGAATCGGCTGGCCGGCGTAATCGAGAATGGTGGCGAAATAGTCGACGTGGGAGACGGGCCGGGCCACGTGCCCTCCGGCGGGGATGGTGCCCGGCAAGCGCAGGATCAGCGGGATGTGGGCCGAGCCCTCGAACATGATGTTCTTCGAGTCCATGCCGTGGTCACCGAGCATCTCCCCGTGGTCGCTGGTGAATACCACCAGCGTGTTTTCGCGGAGCCCCTTGCGGTCGAGCGTGGCGAGCAGCTTGCCCACCCACTCGTCGGCCTGGGCAATCATCGCGTAATAGACCGCGGTCAGTTCCTGGACTCGGCGCGGGTCGCGATAACGGTCAGCGATGGCCGGGTTCATCCGCGGCGGGTGGGGCGAGTTGGCATGAGGATCGTCGATGCTAAGCGGCACCGGCATGTCCTGGGGCGCATACTGGCTGAAATAGGGATCCGGCACGACAAACGGCGGATGCGGCGGACCGATCGAGCAGGTCAGGGAGAAGGGAACATTCGGGTCCATCCGCTCCAGTGCGGCCAAAGCCTCTTGCCCTTCAAAGGCCGCGAGCGAGGCATCGGGTGGGATAAGCAATCGGCCGATGATGCCCCCTTGGCCGGCGAGGGGATCTCCGCCGGCCTTGTCCTGGCGCTTGGCATTGCCCGCCGCGGCGGGCAACGGGTCCTTCGCCGGGCCCGTGACCGGCTCATGGTGCCAGTCGATCGCATACGGGACGTAGGGACGCAGGCTCATCGTGTCGATCAACTCGCCGGGGCGCGCAGCCCGGGCGGGCGAGAGGCGATCAAGGTAGCGGCGGAAGGCCTCGGTGTTGCTCTCGATCGCCACGCCGGCCGCCTTGTTGACGGGTTTGACCGGGACGGAATAGGTGCGGGCGAACTGGTAGGGCACATGCCATTTGCCGTAATACTCGGTGCGGTAGCCGGCGCGCGAAAGCACGGAATCGAAGGTGGGGACGTCAGGCACATCCGGATTCGTGAGGTCGCCGTTGCCGAGGACCTTGGTGGTGTAATTGGAGAGTCCGGTGAGGATCACGGTGCGCGCCGGCACGCAGACCGGGCAGGCGGAATAGGCGTTGTCGAAGATCGTGCCTTCGCGCGCCAGCCGGTCGAGGTTGGGCGTCTTGAGCACCGGGTTGCCCGCGCAGCCGAGCGCATCCCAGCGCTGCTGGTCGGTCATGATGAACAGAACATTGACCGGTCTTGATCCGGCCGGGGCCGCGTGACCCGAAGCCGTGAAGAGCGAGGCGCAGGCCATCGCGAAAGGGAGGAGTTTCTGGCTCATTTTAGACCTGAGGTTTGTCCGGCGGCACGGCGCGGGCGGCCAGAGTAACCACCTGCTCCAACTTCGAGGGGAGAATTTGGCTCCAACGATTGCTCGGCGACCGACCGACCGGGGAAGGCCTCTCGGGAAAATATCGGCATATCCCACCATAGGGGAGCAGCGCCTGCTTGGGCATCCCCTGAAAAGGGGATGGGTCCCCCGATTCGGCGCGGGCGCGCGGAATACGCCCTGACGAATCGCTTTGGGGCCGGAATGACGGGTGAATCCGGCGACTGGTTGGCTGAGTTCATCGGTTGGCCGTGCTGGTGCGCAGCCATTGCCGAATCTCTCCCGTGAGACGCAGGTAATAATCGCTGGGCACGCCCTCCTCATGCAGGAAGGGGCTCTCCCCCCCGGGCGGATTCTGACTGGTCTTCATGACGGCGGTGCCCTCGTCGATTTCATCGAACATGGCCACGTAGAGCATCGTCGCGCCACCCGCGAGCGTGCCCGCGGCCAGCGAGCGGAAAAACTCGCCCCGCTGGCGCGGGATGGCGTCGAAGGCCGCCTCGTTGCCGCGAGACCGCTGGAGATTATGCCAGCTGAAGCCCGGATAGATCACAGGCAGGTAACTGAGTCCACGGGACCCCGTCCAGGCGAGGTCGGCGGTGACCATGGTTTCACTCGTGCGCCGGGCGTCCTCCGGTGTCTTCAGGCGGCCGACGGCCCAGGGACTGAGGACATCCGCCAGCGCGAGCACGCGCAGCAATTCCGGATCGGCCACCGCATCGTTGGTTTGCTCGCGCCAGCGATAGGGCACACCCAGCACAACGGTGTTGCCGCCATACACGGGATCGTCCTTGAGCCAGCGGATGAGGCGCTCGCATTCGGCGAGGGTGTATTGTCGCCCATCCTTGAAGCCGACGCCCCAGAGCGCCACGACGGGCTTGCCGGCGTGACGCTGTAATCGCGGGTCGTCCCGGATGCGGCCGAGGTCCACCATCCGGCGCCAGTCGTCCATGACGGCCTTTTCGATCGTGCCGCTCCGCGAGCCGGAGAGGTCATACATCAATGCCCAGGTCCGGCCGTGGCGCGCGGCCCCGGTGCGGACGCCGCGAAACACTGCATTGCGCATCGCCGCCTGCGGCATCTGGCTGAGCGTGGTGACGAAACGTTGCAGAAAAACTCCATCGATCCCATACTCCTCCATCCAGCGGAAATGGCGGTCGATCGTGTCCGGGTGACGGGCGGTGGTCACTTCGGCCACGGAGCCGTCGGCGAAGCGGAACTCCGTCGGATAGCGCTCGCCAAGCCCGGCCTCGGTGAGGTCAGGCCACATGTCGATGACCGCGGAGCCCGGGGAAAACCGGCGCGTGACGCGGGCGCTGCGTTGGGACGAGTTGACCCCGTAGTGCGTCCAGCCGATTTCCGAACCGTCGCCCTCGGCCACGGCCCAGCCCTGGTATCCCGCCATGACCTTGCCCGAGAGGCTGTCAGGGTTGATCGCCCCGTCGGGCAGAGGCGCCGGCGGGGGCGGCGCGAGCAGCGCATGGGTGCCTTTCCAGTTTGTCGGGAGCGACTGGTGCCACGGTTGCGTCGTGCAGCTGGTGAGGAGCAACAGCAGCGCAACGGCCCAACCGAGTGGACGGCGGTGCACGGCATGACTCGGCTGGGATCTCATGACTTCCTTGGTTCAGACGGGAGCAGTGCCTTCAGGCGAGCGATGACGGTGGTGTTCGTGGGTTCGGCGGCGACGTTGCGTGTTTCCTCGGGATCGCGGGTTTCGTCGTAGAGTTCGGCGGTTCCATCGGTCCATTCGGTATAGCGCCAGTCGGGCGTGCGCACGGTCCGGCCGCGCGCATCGCCGTGCACGACGATCGTCGTGGCGGCGCCCTTGCCGGGGCGGGCGGGATCGTCGAGTTGCGGGCGCAGGCTGCGGCCGGGCAGCACGCCCGGCGGCGGCAGGCCGACGTAGTCCAGCACGCTGGGGAACAGATCGACGAGTTCGACCGGCGTCGGACACACGCGGGCGGCGCCCGAGGCGGCGGCGCCGGTCTGCGAAGCCGGCGGGCGCACGAGGAGCGGCACGCGGCAGCTTCGCTCAAAGAGGGTATCCTTGTTCCACCACGCGCGTTCCCCGAGGTGATAGCCGTTGTCCCCCATGAAAATCACCAGCGTGTTGTCCCGCGCTCCCAGCCGATCGACGGCGGCGAGCACGCGGCCGACCTGCGCGTCCATGAAGCTCACGCCCGCGCAATAGGCGCGCAGGAATTCCAGGCGGTCGCGGTCGGTGAAGGCGGCGAAGGCCTGTTTGAACGCGCCCGATGGAATGGCGAGCGGCGGAGCCGGGGTTTGGTCCGCCGGATCGCGTTTCAGGGTGAGGGAGCCCTCCGGATAGAGATCGAAATATTTCTGGGGGGAGATGAACGGATCGTGCGGCCGGTGAAAGCCCACGGCGATGAACCACGGCCGGGCCCCGGCCTGCTCCATCGTGGCTATCGCGCGGGTGGCGGATTGGCCGTCCGGCGTCGCCTCATCGGCGCAATCGACCGCGGCCCATTCGCACCACTTGAGCGCGCCGCCGGTCAGGTTGCGCCCGGCGACTATCGGGCCGGGCACCCGCTCCGCCGAGTCGTAGAAGGCCTCGTCCCAGGATACGGCGCGGTCCAGCCAGACGGCGCGTTCCTCCTCGGTGCGCCCGATGGTGTGGAAGACCTTGCCGAACGCGGCCGTATACCAGCCGTGACGGCGCAGATACTGCGGCCAGGTGATAACGGCGGGCATCACCTCGCGCAATCGCGTGCGGTTGTTGACCACGCCGATGGTTTCGGGCCGCAGCCCGGTAAGAAAAGAGGCGCGGCTCGGATTGCACACCGGGTATTGCGCGTAGGCCCGGTCGAAACGCACTGCCCCCGCGGCAAAGGCATCGAGATGGGGGGTGCGAACCTGCCGGTTGCCATAGCTGCCCACGCTGTCCCGCAGGTCATCAGAGATGATCAGGAGAATATTTGGCGGGCGCGCGGGCGCATCGGTGGAGGCTGCAGCAGCCAGCGCCGCCGAAGTAAGCAATAGCGAAAAGCGGGCCAGCATGGAACGAGAGGGGCTGGGGGTGGAAAGCATGGGGTGGGGCTGGGCTCCCCTCGCCGGTTTTTAGCGATCAGCCGACGATCGCTCGCGGGAATCCGGCAGCAAGGATTTTCGCCGACTGTATTCGAATCACCCCTCGTTGTGCATCCCATGATAGGGGGATGCGTAAGTGCGCGGCTCCGGATCAGCCGCTGGGTCGGTTCATTTCTCCGCCCCGCATTCGGCGGACCGCAAACGGCAAATCCCGCTCCGCCCCGCGCCCAACCACCCGCTCGCCGTCGTCAGCGCCACTCCAGCACCGCGGTCACGGGGTAATGATCGGAGGGAAACCGCCCGTCGCGCGCTGCGCGGTCGATCTCGCTGGCGCGCGCGACGAAGTGATCGGTGTGAAAAATGAAATCGATCCGGGACCCGAGCACCTTCCCCTTGAAGCCATGGGCGCTGGCCTCATCGGACTGGCGTGACGGATGCACTTCGCGATAGGAGTCGATCCAGCGGATCGCATCCGGCGCCGCGGGCCGCACGAGCACGGCGTAGGCCGGATTATCCTCGTTGATATTGAGGTCGCCTGTCAGCAGGGCCGGGGTGCCGGCAGCCAGCGCGGCGACGCGCTGCGCGATCAGCTTGCTCGCCTCCTGCCGGGCAATTTTTCCGACATGGTCAAAATGCGTGTTGGCGTAGAGGAAATCACGCCCGGTCGCGCGATCCGTCAACCGCACCCAGGTGCAGATACGCGTGAGCGCGGCATCCCAGGACTTGCTGCCCGGCACGTCGGGCGTTTCCGAGAGCCAGAAGTCCCCGTGCGGCCCGGCGGCAAACCGCGCTTTCTTGAAACCGAGCAGGGCCCACTCGCCGCTGCGCTGCCCGTCGTTGCGGGCCACGCCGACGAAATCGTAGTCGGGCATCGCCGCCGTGATGGCGTCATGCTGGTCCGCGAGCACCTCCTGAAAGCCGATCAGGTCCGGCGCGAAGCGCGCGATGAGCGCGAAGAATTGCTCGGTGCGCCGCGGCCACGCGTTGTCGCCATCCTGGGCCGCCGAGTTGCGGACATTGAACGACATGAGCCGGAGCGGAGCGACCGGGTCGGCCGCTACGGTGAAAGGGACGGCGAGGGCAACGGCGAGGGCGAGGCAGACACGCCGCACGAGGAGGGAGAGCGAAGTCATAGAGGGAGTAGGTTCATTGGGGGATGACCGCGTCCTTGCCCCAGTCCTTGTTGGGTTTTTCCGCCAGGTCCAAGGTCAGGGTGCCGCCGGCCATCACGGTGGCATAGGTGATGAAAGGCGTGTCCAGGGGCTGGCCGTTGAGCGCCGCTTTCTGGATGTATTTGCGCTCCTTGCTGGCCCCCTTGGCCACAATCGTGAAGGTCTTGCCGCCCGTCAGCCGGATCGTGGTCCGCTCAAACACGGGGCTGGTGATGGTGAAAACCGGCAGACCGGGAGTCACCTGGTAAAGGCCGATTGAGGACAAGATGACAAAGCCGGACATGCCGCCACCGTCCTCATCGCCGGGCATGCCGAAGATGGTATCCTGGAACCAGACATCGAGGAGGAAGCGGGTGCGTTGCTGCGTCTTCCAGGGCGCGCCGACATAGTTGTATAAATACGGGATGTGGAAGGACGGTTCGTTGCCCATGGAAAACTGGCCGACGAGGCCGGTCGAGTTGGCCCCGTTCACGTAGAAATGATTTCTCCCCATGCCGAGCGGCTCGCGGAAGAGTTGGTCGAGGCGTTCTTCCGTCGCCTTCTTTCCCCCCAACAGACCGACCAGGCCGGCGATGTCGTGCTGCACCTGCCAGGCGTAGGTCCAGCCATTGTTCTCGTCGTAGAACTCGCGGTAGCCGGGGCCGCCGGCGGACTTGGGATCGATCATGATCCATTCGCCCTTTTCATCCTTGGGCATGAAGAGGCGCTCCCCGGGATGCCAGAGGTTGCGGTAGAATTCGGCGACCCGTGAAAACGTCTGGAAATCCTCCG
Organism: Lacunisphaera sp.; assembly: GCA_029945445.1. Taxonomy (GTDB): domain Bacteria; phylum Verrucomicrobiota; class Verrucomicrobiia; order Opitutales; family Opitutaceae; genus Lacunisphaera. The sequence goes on from JAQSCO010000060.1 coordinate 59,898, forward strand.
CCCGGCCGAGGTCCTGGGCGAGCTGCGCGAGGGTCCATGCATCAAAGGCGATACCAAGCGTGACGGCGACGGCCTGGCGTTTCTCGAAACCGTCCACCATCGGATCCGTCTCCTGCTGGCCGGGGCGCAGCGCCGGAAAAAAGCCCTGGGCGTAGAAGAAGTCGTCGAGAGGGCCGCGGGGGTTGCCTTGACGCCACGGCAGGAGGGAACCTTCGGTCAGGTTTTTCTTGATCCCGGCGTAGGCACGGTCGAGGTCGAAGCCGGTGATGCCCTTGCGGTGGGCGTCGAGGAAGAGGGCCGAGGAATGATAGCCATTCATGCACATCCGGTTGCCAAAAATCTGCGGGAAGGTGGGCAGCCAGCCACTTTGCTCATACATGAGCGTGTAGGAGTTGAGGATGTCGCTCTCGAGCTGTGGATCGATGAGGGTGCGCAGGGGGTGGGTGGCGAGGTAGGTGTCCCAAATCCAGTCATCGACGTAGAAGGGGCGGTCGCTTTGGTGCACTTTCTGGTCGTAGCCGCTGAAGTATTGGCCGCCCTCGTTGACATCGACCATGCGCTCGTGGGTGCGGTAGAGCGCGGTATAGAAGGAGCGCTTTTGCGCCTCGGTGCCGCCCTCGACCACGAGTTGGTCGGTGACCTTGGCCCACGCGGCGTGGCCTTGGGTGACGAGGTCGGCGAATTTGGCCGTGGCGGCTTCGGCCCGGTAGTTCTTCATCGCCTGCGCGGGGCTGATGTAGGAGATGCCGTATTTGATGAGGACGGTGGCAGCGGCGGCTACGGGCAGGGTAAAGGAAAAGCCGCGAGGGGCGGGATCGAACCGCAGGCCCGCGATCGGCCGGCCCTCGGGATCGGTGATCTCACCGTAGGCGTAGACCGTCTGGGTCAGGGTGATCGTCTTGAGCCCCTTGTTGTCGAAGCTGAATTGATCCTCGAGGGCGAAGGCGTTGGCGCCGGGGGATGAAATCTTCAGGTTGGCGCTGCCGGAGAAAAGCAGGTTGCGGTCGGCGGTGGTGACCGGGAAGTCGACCTGATAGATGGCGGCGCGCTTGGCCGGGGTGAAACTGACCCGGATGTCGTCATCAATCAGGTAGGTGGAGTAATGCCAGGGGCGCACCACGTCGAGGTCGTGGTCGATGGTCATTTTCCTCTTCCAGGACTCGGCGGTGAGGGGGCCGAGGACGACTTTCATCGGCACGATGCCGGCCATGCGGTGCCCGCCGACCTGCAGGGGGAATCCGCTGACCTGATCTTCGATGTAATTATTCTTGGCCGGAACCATCCGCAGCATCTGGTTCGGCAGGCTGAAAGTGGGAAAGGTGGGGACCAGCAGCATGGACACGTTGCCGATGCGGGGATCGATATAATCGGTCAAGTCGGCGCCAAGGGCGGGGCTGAGCGTGGCGACTGCGACTAGAATGGCCGTCGGGAGTGATTTCATAAGTGGAGCGGGTGCCGCGCGGGATTAACTTCGGCCAAGAGGAGCAGCGTATGGGAAAACCGCATGGTCATTTCTTATCCTTGGGATTACGGGCACCCGGTCTGGCGGCAGGCTTGTCTTCCCAATGAAAATTTTCGCCTTCGGTCACTAGCTTCATCTCGCCGCGTTTTTTACCCGGCGCGGCAAATTGGGCCGGGGCCGCCGCCTTCATCTGATCCATCAGGCGGCGATACTCGGGTTGGGCGGCGAGGTTGGTCCATTCGGGGGAGTCATCCTTTTCGTTGTAGAACTCCTCACCGCCGTCGGCGTAGTGGATGTAGCGCCACTGGGTGTTGACCACCGCGTATTCATTCGGCGCGGCCACCGTAAACGCATTGCGATCCTTCGCGGCGGCGGGATTCTTCAACGCTTCAGCCCACGACCCGCCCTCGAGTCCTTGGTCCGGCTTCAAGCCGCAAAGCTCGACGAGCGTCGGATAAATATCCAGCAGCATAGCGCTGGCGTCCAATGCAACGCCTTTCGCCAAGTTCGGACCGGCCCACAGCATCGGCACGTTGGTGGTGCGCTGCCAGAGGGTATGCTTGCCCCATTGGCCTTTCTCGCCGAGGTGATAGCCGTTGTCGCTCCAGAGGACGACGATCGTGTTGTCGCGATAGGGGCTCTTATCCAAGGCGTCCAAGACGCGCCCGACCATGGCATCGGCGTAGCTGATGCAGGCCATGTAGGCCAATTGCGCTTCGCTCAGAATTCCCATGGATACAACCGTATCATACACATTCTTTTTCCGCGCCATACGGACTTTGCGCTGGGCGGGAGGAATGTCGTCGAGATCGTCCTCCTTCAGTGTCGGGTGCCACATCGTCTTGAGGTCGTATTGGTCAAAATATTTTGCCGGGGCGTAATTTGGGTAGTGCGGTGCATAGAATCCCACGCCGAGGAAGAAGGGTTTTTCGTGCTGGCGGCCCAGCACCCCGGCGGCCCAGTTGGCCCGCATGGTGTCGGCCATTTTTTCTTCATCCTCGTTCGGGAGTGGGGCGGTCTCCAGGAACCCGGCGTCCATATCCTGGGCGGGCTTGCCTTTGTTGAAGGCCCCGTGGGGATAGGGATCCGGGCGCGGCGCACCCGGGAAGCGCCAGGTGTCCTGGCCCCAGCCGGCGAGCTTCTGCGCCTCGGTCTGCAGATGGAATTCCGTCCAACCGCGCCGGTCGAGGAAGCCGGCGGTGTGGTGATACAGTTTGCCGGTGCCGTAGGTGGCATAGCCGCTCTCTTGAAAAGCCACCTGTAACGGACGCAGGTCGGGTCGTTGCACAAACGTGGGCGTCTCCTCGTAAATCCCCGTCGTGGAGGGCAGCCGCCCGGTGAGAATCGAGGCGCGGGAGGGGGCGCAAAAAATTCCGACCGTGTGCGCGTTGCGGAATGTGATCCCGCGCTTGGCGAGCCGATCCAAGTTCGGGGTTTTCACGTAGGGATTCCCCATCGGCCCGATCCAGTCATTCATGTCGTCCACGGCGATCATGAGCACATTGGGCGAGTTGCGGGCGAACATCGGTCCGGGAAACGCGGCGAGACCGGTCGCGAGCAACAAGAGGGACAGGGTGAGCTTCGGGGTTTTCATGTGAGCGGAGGGAAGGAGGACAGGGTGAGAGGGCGATGCGGGTGGGTGGCAACGCGCCGATGATCTCCGCGGAGATCCGGTGTCGACGAGGTAACCATCATCATAATTATGGGCGACTTCGCTTGGGCCTACAACGTGAACTTCACGCCGATGACCGGGGTGAGATCGAGTTTGAAGCTGGCGGCGGGCTCGAACTGGCGGCCTTGGGCGAAGAGGGAAAAACTTTTCGTCACGCGGTAGCGCAGCTCCGCTTCGACGTAGATTTGTTTCTGGCGGAAAATCCAGTCACCGAAGCCGTAGTCGAAGACGAGGAATCCAGATAATTTTGGGGTAAACGCCTGTGAAATGAAAATCGCGGCTTGGGCGTCATGGTCGCGGGTGGCGATCGGATAGAGCTTGAGCGCGAAAGCGTTTCCTTGGCCGAAGGAGGTATTCCACACGAGGCCGAGACGTCCGATGCCGGCGTAGTCGGTGCCGCCGTTGGCCTCGAAGGTCAGATTCCACTTTTTCAACTTTGGATCGAGGGGCCCGAGCGACTGCATGAAACGGATCTCTCCATAATAGGTGCTAAGATCAAATTTGTTGACCCGCTTGCCGTAGAAATCGACGAACCCGTAGGTCGCCAGCGAGGGATTGAAGTTGCCGCCGCCTTCGGCGCGGGCGGTGCCAATGGCGTAGTCGGTGTAGTAACCGGGCTGGAGCTCGAGCCACGCGGCGGTGGCAGAGAAAGCGGCGCCGAGCGCGGCGAGGAAGAAGACGGAGCGGCACAAGGTGGTGAGGGACATGGGAGCAAATGCTATTTGGCGGGAGAGGCGTTTGCTGCCGTCGCTTTGCGCCAGGCGGCGATCGATCGCGGAAGGTACTCGCGGTAGTCTTCGCCATAATTCGTGTTGATCTTGAAGTTGATAAAGGCGACGTGTGCGCGGATGCCGGCGGCGTCGGTCAACCGCACGAGACTGGCCCAGTCGAATGCGCCCCGGTCGAGCGGCTGGAGGGTCGAGCGGTCCATCGTGCGCGGCGAAGTCATGTCCACCTTCGCATCGGCGCCCGAAATGATGACGGCGCTGATGTGCGGGGCGCACGCTTTCACCACTTCGCCGAGGCGGTCGCCGTTCCCGGCGCGCATTTCGTGGCAGAGGTTGAGCAGCAGGGTGAAGTCGAGCCGGTTGATCTTTTGCACGTAGGGGAGGGCCTGCTCGGCGGAGCTGACGTAGCAGTGACTGTGCGGGTAGAGTGCGCTGCGGACGCCGTGTTCCCCCGCGAAGGCCACGGCGGCGGCGAGCGCGGCCTCGGCCTCGGGTCGGGTGAGGCCCGGCTTCTTGTTGCCGAGGATGATCCACAGCGGGATGTCGTGCCCGGCGATTTGCCGCACGACTTCCTGATAACGTCCGGTGTCGGCGGCAGGGTCCGCAAAATCAATGCGCGTGAAGACGGCGAGGATCTTCGTGGCGTGCGGCAGCATGCAGTAGGCGAGGTGGCGCGGGAGGTTGGCCAGGGTCTCGGGCTTGTTCACATCCAGCACGAGGCCCGCAAAGCCCGCCGTGGTGGCGGCGGCGCACTGTTTTTCGGGGGAAAGGGATTCGAGTCCGCCGAAATTATAGACGTAGAGTGGGCGCGCGGTCACCGGTTCTTCCGCAGCCGGGAGGGCCGAGCCGCCGAGGGCGAGCAAGGCAGCGCCCAAAGCCAGCGTGGTGCTCGACAGACGGGGGCGAAGGTGAGAACCGGCTTTCAAAATGGACGCAAGGGGAGGGAGCAGGCGGATGGAGGCCATCGCTACAGATTGGGGGTTCCCGGCGGCAGGCACTCGAGCAGGACGGCGCGGTCCGGGGCGGTGATTTCCAACTGCTTCAGACCATGCGGCACGACGATGCGGTCGAATTGCCTGAGTTCGACTGTCTCCTGCGCCGTGGCGATGCTGCACGAGCCTTCCACGACCAGCAGGATGGTGAATCCTTTGGCCTGCCATTCGCTGCGTCCGGTCACCACCGAGCGCAGCACGTTGAAACGGTCGGTCAGGCGCGCATCCACCAGGGCTTCGCGGTGCAGCGCGGGGGTTTTCTCCAGGATGCGTGGCTGGCAGCGCCAGCGTGACTGCACGGCGGCAATTGGCAGCGGCTCAAAGGAAAACATATCCAGGGCAAACTCCACGTCACGCCCCATGAAGCGCGCCGGCTCGGGGATGACGCGGCCGGCCACGGTGAACTCCACGCGCGCCACGAAATCCGTCGGTTCCATCACCTCGACCATCAGCACCCCGCCGCCGATGGCGTGGGGCAAACCGCCCGGCACGACATACACATCGCCGGGCTGCACGGGAATCTTCTCGAAGCATTTTTCCATCGCGGCGATGTCCTGCTCGACGATCTGGCGGCGCAATTCCGCGCGCGTCGGCGGATGTTGAAAGCCGAGATAGATGAACGGCTCGGTCACTTCCGGGCGCGTGCTCAGGATGTAGTAGGTCTCGGTCTTGCCGCTCTCGGCGTTGAGGTGCCGGCGGGAAAAATCCACGGTGGGATGCACCTGCAGCGGCAGCCGCACTGCGGAGTCCAGATACTTCACCAGCACCATGGGGTTCGTGCCGAAGCGGGCCACATGCGCCGCGCCCAGGAAATATTCCGCGTCCGCCGCGACCAGGTCCGCCAGCACCGCCTCGCCGCCGGAAAAAACCACCCGCGACAGGCCTTCCGTGAGGTGCTCGCGGTTCGGATTGATGGCGCGCGTGGTCGAGCCGAGCCAGTCTTCGGGAAACGTGCTGTCCGCGGGCGCGGCGAGGCCGGCCATGCGGTCGAGCATGAGCCCGCCCGAGTAGGTGCGCCACACCCGGTTCGGGGGGAGGCGGAGAATCTTGTCGCGATGCGCGGTCATGCTTCCTCCGGCAGTTGCATGGGTTCAAGCCTGGGCAGCAGCAGGTGGAAAATCCCCAGCGCCACGAGGTAGACACCGGAGGCGATCGCAAACGGGATCGTGTAGCTGTGCGTCGTGTCGAGGATGAAGCCGACCAGCTTGGCGACGAACATGCCGCCGACGGCCGCCGCCATGCCACCGATGCCCGCGAGGGAACTGACCGCATGCTTCGGCACGGTGTCGGTCGCGACGGTGAAGAGATTGGCGGAGAAGCCCAGATGCGCCGCGGCGGCCAGGCCAATGAGGAGCACCGACGGCCAGAGGCCGATCTTGAACGAGACCAGGAAGACCGGCAGGACGCACAGGGCGCAGCCCAGCATCACGGTCTTGCGCGCGGCGTTGATGCTCCAGCCGCGATTGATCAGCTTCATCGAAAGCCAGCCGCCGCTCACGCTGCCGATGTCCGCCATGATGTAGATGACCATCACCGGCAGGGCCATCGCCGCGGCGGAGGCGGCGGCGGAACCGGTGGTGAGGTTGTATTGTTTCGCGAGAAAGCCGGGAACCCAGAACAGATAAAACCACCAGACCGGATCGCTCAGGCCCTTCGCCAGCAGGAACGCCCACGTCTGCCGGTGGCCGAACAGCTGGAACCAGGAAACCTTGCCGGTGGGGGGGCTCGGGTCGCTGCGGATGTAGGCCAGCTCGGACTTTTTCAACCACGGGTGCTTGTCCGGACTGCGGTAGCCGATGAGCCACGCGCAAACCCAAACGACGTCCAGCGTGGCGGTGAACAGAAACGCGAACGGCCAGGCGACCAGCTTCAGGATCACTGGCACGACCAGCGGCGTGATCGTCGCCCCCACCGAGGAACCGGCGTTCACCACGCCCATGCCGATGGCGCGCTCCTTGCGCGGGAACCATTCGCTGACCGTCTTGGCGCACCCCGGCCAGCAGCCTGATTCGCCAAAGCCCAGCGCAAAACGCGCGAGGCAAAAGCCCAGCACCGTGCTCACGAAGCTGTGGCTCGCGGCGGCGATCGCGCACATCCCGACCACCAGCGCCATGCCCGCGCGCGTGCCGAGCCGGTCAATCACCCGGCTCACCGTGATCAGGCCGATGGCGTAGGCGAGTTGGAAACAGAAAACGACGTTGGCGTAGTCCGTCTCCGACCAGTGCAGGTCCTGCATGATGGTCGGCTTCAGCACGCCGAGGAGAAAGCGGTCCATGTAGTTGATCGTCGTCGCGCAAAACAGCACGCCGAGAATCACCCAGCGAAAACGGCCCGGCGACGATGGGCTGGGTGGTGCGCCGGCGGTTTCAGGCCGGGAGGGGATGGGGGTCATGGGTGGGAGGGGTTGGACAATTTCACGGGTCGATCGGGCGAGCCGCGGTCGGCACGAATTCCTTGCGCAGGGCGCGGCCGGCATAGTCGGCCATTTGCAAATACCAGTCGCTCGGAAGTTTCTCCCCGTCGGCGTCCTGCGGCAGGAAGCGGCGGTCCGCCGGCATCACGGGCTGGGTGGCGGCGCTGGGAGATACCTTATACATCGCCGTGCCCTCATCGATCTCGTCGAAGATGGCGTTGTAGAGCATGGTGGCGTTGGCTGAAACCAGGTTGTGCACTTGCGACCAATAGAAACGGCCGCCCTGTCGCGGGATGGCGTTGTAGACCTTGGCCGGATTGGCGTTGTGGTAGGAGTAGCTGGGATAGACGGCGGGTATGTATTCAATGCCGAGCCGGGCACATTCGGCCATGTCGGGAACGACCACCTTCTCCAGCCACTGCCGGGCGCCCGCCTCGTCGCCGAAGCGGCCGACCGGCCACGCGGAAACCACATCGAACGACCGGAACACCGCCGGCCAGCCGGGATCGGGCTTCACGTCCGAGCCCTGCGTGCGCCAGTAACCCGGCAACGCGCCCATCAGCGTGACGCGGTATTTTTCCGGCGCATCCCGCTTGAGCCAGTTGATGAGCTCCGTGGCCTCCGCCGGCGTGATCAGGCGTTTGCCGCCCGAGTTGCCGAAATTGCGCAGCACGAGCAAAGGCCGGCCCTTGTGATGCAGATACCTCGGGCTGGCCGTGATTTTCAGGTCATCAACCAGGGACTTCCAGTCGTTCTTGATGTCCTGCACGACCGACGGCCCATCGTAGTCCGAGATGTCGTATTGCACGGCGAACACGCGGCCATACGCCTCGGCGGACTGGCGGATATTATCGAGAACGCGGTTGTAGAAGGTGCGGTATTCCGGGCGGCTGGCGACGCGGCTGATGAACCGATAGTGCATCGCCCCATCCAGATTGTAGTCCCGCATCCAGCGGAAGTGGCGCATGACGGTCTTGAGGTTCCACGCGGAATAGACCTTGGCGGTGGAGCCGTCGGGATACTTCAGGTCGGTGTCGTAAAGTTCATCGGCATCGTATTCCGAAAGATCCGGCCACATTTGCACGCGGGCGTTGGTGGCGTCGGGCTTATCCCGGTTCGAGCTCCAGTGATTCCACTCGCGGACCGGGCTGCCATCGCCTGCCGCCGAGAACCAGCCTTGGTAGCCGAAGACCAACTTGCCCTGCAACGTCGTGGGATCGATCTGGCGCGGGGTGGCGGGTTCGTATTTGCCCGACGGGGCAGGGGACCTGGCTTCGGCTGCCGGCTGGTTTGCGGAGTGACCGTTGTTCGACAGAACAAACGACAGCAGCAGGATGGCGGCGGCGGATTTCTGCTTAGCGGACGTGCTCATCGAGAGGGGTGGTGGTCATGGCTGGCTGGCATCAATGGCGGGCGGCAACTCGCTGGCTGCCGTGCCCCAAGCGGAGGCTTTGTTGCCCAGAGTGAAATGAATCGTGCCGCCGTTGGCCAACAGGGACCACGGAATCCACGAACTCCGCCAGTCGCGTCCGTTCAACGTCATCGTTTGCACATAACAATTCTCCGCCGTCGCGTGCTCGCCGATGATCTGGATCGTCTGGCCGTTTTGCAGCTGGATGGTGGCTTGGGGAAACAACGGGCTGTGCACGGCCAGTCCGCCGAAACCGGGGATCATCGGGTAAAAACCCAGCGCGGAAAACACATACCAGGACGACAGCGAACCGGCGTCGTCATTGCCCGGCAGGCCGCTGGGTTGATCGGTGAACAACTCGTCTTGAATGCGGCGGACGACTTTCTGGGCGCGCGCGGGGGCGCCGGCAAAATTGTAAATCCAAGGAATCCCCTCGCCGGGTTCGTTGCCCATATAGGCGAACTCCGAGCGCATGCCCGCATTCAACTGGGTGAAAAAGCGATCCAGCCGGGCGGTGGCCTTGGCCGGGCCGCCCATGCGGTCAATCAACCGAGGGAGATCGAAATTGACCATCCAGACGGTTTGCTCGGGCGAGGCTTCGACGAAGGTTTGCTTCATGTCGGTGACTCCGCCTTGGGCCAGATCGGTGTGCCACGAACCGTCGGCATTGCGCGGACGGAGCAGTCCGCTTTCCGCGTGGAAAAGATTGGTCCAGTTCCGGGCGCTCTTGAGGTAGCGGGAGTATTTTTCCTGGTCGCCCAGCGCCCGGGCGAATTGGGCCAACGCATAATCGGTGTTGCTGTATTCCAGACTGACGCTGACGGCATCGGGCACGTAGCCGAGCGTCAGGTAGTCCTGCAGCCCTTTGCGCACCTCGAAGCCATCCGAGGTCGTGCCGGGCTGCGAGGCGCCCAGGTGCATGGCCGCCAGCGCCCCTTGCGTGTCAAAGTTCGTCGCGCCAAACGCATGGGACGAGGCGATGATGATGGGCGGCCCGTCCCCGACCATGCCGCCGGAATTGCGATTGACCTGCTGCCAGCGCGCCAGGCCCCCGCCGTCGGACCGCACGCTCGCATCCTGCTGGGCGTAGTTGACCAGCGATTGCATGACATCGCTGCTTTCCCTGGGCGTCAGGATGGCCGTGAGCGGCGAGAGCGAACGATACTGATCCCAGCCGGGAATGTTCTGATACTGATGGCGGCCAGGCTCAACGGAGTGAATCTTTTCGTCCATGCCCGGATACTGGCCGTTCACATCGTCCAGCAGATTGGGGTGGATGAAACAATGGTAGAGCGCCGTGTAGAAAACCCGCTTCCGCGCATCGTCGCCGCCCGCCACCTGGATGCGGTTCAGCTCCACGTTCCACGCCGCCTCGGCTTTCGCGCGGGCAGCGGCAAAGTTCCAGTCCGGAATCTCGGCGGCGAGATTCGCCCGGGCATTTTCCACACTGACGTAGGAGATGCCCACGCGCACGCGCACGGTGGGGTGCGTGGTCGGATCAAAGGCCAGGATCGCGCCGCAGTCGTCGCCGCTGACGGCGGTTTCGGTGCTGAGGCCTTCGTCCTTCCAGGTGCGGACGCTCTGGAACGGCTGCTCGAACCGGGCGGAGAAATAGATCGTGTAAGGCCGCTTGCCGCCACCGATGGCCGTATTGCGATAGCCCGAAACCTCGTTGCCACTGATGGTCACGGCACTGCCCGCGCGCATCATCAACGTGGCGGGCCCACCGGCTAGGAAACTAAACTGCGCCAGACCCGCCCGCAGGCTGACGGTCAGCTCAGTCTCGATGCCGTTGTCCGCCTTGACGCGATAATAGCCGGGCGACGCCTGCTCGTGCTGGTGGGAAAAGGCCAGGGCGAAGCGGCTGAAATTCGGGCCCGGCGAAGTCGTGACCGGCTGGAGCGTGGGCATGAACGGCAGGTCCTTCAGGGTGACCACGCCGCGCCCGCTGAAATGCGTCAGGCTGAAGCCTTCGATGAATTGGTCGGGATACCAGTAGCCGCTGGAGATTTTATTGGCGGTGGTCGTGTCCGGACTCCACGCCAGCATGCCGCGCGGCGCGACTGCGCCCGGGAAAACGTTGCCCGTGTCAAAGGCGATGCCGAACATCGAGCCGGGGCTCGGGTCAGTGCCGATGAAGGGGCTGACAAATTGCGTCAGCGGAGTGGGCTTCACTGCGCCGGCTGCAACGGACTGGAATAATGCGGCGGTGCAAATTCCGATGGCGAACATCAGCCGGGCAGGGCGGGCAGCAGTTAATACGGGTTTCGTTATCATGGTCACAGGCGGGTTAAGTTTTGATCTGAGATTTTGTTGTTGGTTGGAGCGTCATCCCGTCTCAGCGGACTTTTGCTGGCGGCAAGGAAACTGGATCTTCAGCGCGCTGAGTCGGGAGGGGGGTTCCTGTCGGTTGGGGAGCTACTGCGAGGGAATTTCCTCGACGATCATGGGGAGGGTTTCAGCGGGGGCTTGGCCTTGGGGAGCAGTGAATAAACGCTGATCGCGCTGTTGAAGAAATCGGGGAGGACGGTGATGCCGCCATTGATCCACTCATGGATTCCTCGCGCCCGGAAATCAGCCAGGCACTCCCGCAGGATCCGCTGGGCCAGGGCGGGGTCGCGGCGGGCGATAGCGGGCACCAGCCAACCGAGCGGGGTGGCCCAGTAACCACCGTTCTGGTAGACGCCTTCCTGACGGTAGTTGAACGTCGATTGCCAGGACGAGTAGGCGAGCAAATGGCGGATCTGCCCTTTCTGCGCATAGCAATCGTAGTTGCTGACGAGGAAATGGAGCGCCTTCTGCTCCTGTTCCTTGGTCGCCAGATTGCGGTCAATCATGAAGGCGGTGCCCCAGACGTCATATTGACGGCAGAGACCGTCGGCGGCGTAGAACGCCCCTGAATCCCGGTCCCACAACCGCCCGATATTCTTTTTGATGAGTTCGGCCCGGCGTAAGTATTCGTCCGGTTCGCCGATCCCGGCCTTGCGGCAGAGCCCAGCCATCTGGCTGCAGGCCTCGTAGTAGAGGGCAGAGTCCATCAGCAGGTGCCCGGTCTTACGGACGGTGTCGGTGTAACCATAGACGCACTGGGGATTCTCGGGCCGATTATAGACGAGCCCGTTTTCCGCCCGGTTGATCTGGTCCAAACCCCGGCGCAGGGCACTTTCATGCCGCCTCAGGAAATCAAGATCGCCCGTTCGCTCGACATAGCGGCAGACCGCGCTCACCAGAAACGACGCATTGTCCAGCGCGTGGTCAGCCATGGGGGCTTGCGGCGGTCCCGGGCTATAGATCGGTTTCCCGGCGACCGTGATGCGGTCGGGGATGCAGCCGTCTGCCCGTTGCCCGGCCAGCAGGAACTCAAGGTAGCCGCTGGTTTCCTTTGGCGACATGAGATCGCCGGCGAACTCGACGAAATAGCCGAAGTCACGGGTGAACATCAGCCCGTAGTGTTTCTCGGCATCACAATAGAAGACGGTTCGCCCGTCCTGGTAGGTGGCGCGGTTCGTGTTCACCAAACCTGCCGTGTAGGTCTGCAGCCACTGGGCGTCTTTTTGGAATTCGGCATCCGGGGGGACAAAGGCCGGCAGGGCCGCGGACAAGGAGGCCGGGAGAGGAGAGGCAGTTGCCGCAGAGGGCGGCGGCGTGGCTTGGCTGAAGCCCGGGGCGACGATACCGAGCGGCAGGAGGAGACCAAGGGCAAGGCCGAGGGTTTTTTGGTGCATGGCCGGGTTGGCGTGAGGGGAGGAGGCAGCGGCTTGATGGGCGCGAGTGAGGGGGAGCAATCGAGCCACGGGAAAAATTTACGGTAACCGAAATGGGGGCGGTTGAGCATCCCATTATCGGGGGATGTTCCCCAAGGGAGGTGGCGGGTCGGCTTGCGGGTTGCGGGGAGCCGGCCTCATTCGGCCGAGGTGGGGCTGGGGATTGGGGCCATAGGCTGCATGGTGCGGCATCCCGCAAACGGGGGATAACACGTTTGGGCCGAACTGGCTATTATCCCAACATGCGTTACTCGCTTCACTCCCCTTGTTCTCTCCTCGGCCGGTCGTGGCTTGCGGGCCTGGCCCTGCTGGCCTTGCGCCCGGTTTTTGCGCAAGTTGAATACGTCGACCCGACCATCGGCAACGTTGGCCTCCTGCTGGAGCCGACGCGGCCCACGGCGCAGTTGCCCAACTGCCTGATTCGCGTTCACCCGCTGCGCGCCGACTTCCTTTCCGACCAGATCACCGGCTATCCGCTCACCCTGATCTCCCATCGTCTCGGCGAACTCTTCTGCCTGCAGGGCACCTCGGGTCCGGTGGACGCGAAATCGTGGACGACTCCGCTTACCTACGATCGCGAGAAACCGACGCCCTACTATTATTCCGTCTGGCTGGAGGAGCCCGCCCTGAAACTGGAATTCGCCCCCGCCGAACGTTGCGGCCTCTTCCGTTTCACCGCCCGGGATCAGGCCCCCGCGGTGTTGCTCTCCAACCGGCAGGAGGGCGAGATGACCGTCGAGGGCACGCAAAGCGTCTCCGGCATCGAGCGCTTCCATGACATGCAGGCTTATGTGTATGGCGAGTTCGACCAGCCGATGAACTTCGCGGCCTCGGGCGCGGGCAAAAGAAGCCGGATGGCGGCCACGCCCGTCAAGGCCGATGCGCGCATCGTCCAATTCCGCTACGCGATCTCCTTCATCAGCGTGGCGCAGGCCAGGCAGAATCTCGCCCGCGAAATGACTGCCTGGGATCTTGACGCCATCGCCCAGGCGGGCCGGGCCCGCTGGAACTCCGCGCTCGGCAAGATCCAGGTCACCGGCGGCACCGAGGCGCAAAAACGCACCTTCTACACCGCGCTGTATCGCACCTACGAGCGCATGATCAACATCACCGAAGACGGCCGCTACTACAGCGCCTACGATCATCAGGTGCACGAAGACGCCCGCCCCTTCTACGTGGATAACTGGATTTGGGATACCTACCAGGCGCTCGAGCCGCTGCACACGATCATCAATCCGCAGCTGGAGGCCGACAAGCTCGCGTCCTACGTCCGCATGTATGAGCAATCCGGCTGGATGCCCTCCTTCGCGGTGCTCTACGGCGATCATCCCTGCATGACGGGCAACCACAGCGCCGCCTGGTTCGCCGATGCCTATGTGAAAGGCATCCGCGACTTCGACTTGAAGTCGGCCTATGCCGGCCTGCGCAAAAACGCCCTCGACGGCACGCTCCTCCCGTGGCGCAACGGCCCGCCGAGCAGCCTCGACAAATTTCACGCCGCCCACGGCTACCTGCCCGCGATCCGGCCCGACGAAAAGGAGACCGTCCCCGAGGTGCATGAGTTCGAGCGCCGCCAAGCCGTATCCGTAACCCTGGAGCACGCCCTCGACGACTGGTGCCTCGCGCAACTCGCCCGCGGACTCGGCCACCACGAGGACGCCGACTTGCTCCTTCAACGCGGCGGCTGGTGGAAAAATGTGTTTCGCGCCGAAAAGGGTTTCATGTGGCCGAAGGACGAGAAGGGCGACTGGATCGAACCCTTTGACCCGAAATTCTCGGGCGGCCAGGGCGGGCGATTCTATTTCACCGAGAACAACTGCTACACCTACGACTGGCATGCCCGCCAGGACTTCGCCGGGCTGTTCGCCGCGATGGGCGGCCGGAAGGCGGCCGAAGCAAAACTGGACCGGCTCTTCCGCGAGCCGCTCGGCCGCTCCAAGTTTGAATTCTTCGCCACGTTCCCAGACTCCACCGGTCTGGTCGGGCAGTTCTCCATGGCCAACGAGCCCAGTTTCTCCATTCCGTATATTTACGACTACCTCGGCGCGCCGTGGAAGACGCAGAAGCGCATTCGCCAGCTGCTCGAGGCCTTCTATCCCGATAACATCCACGGCATCCCCGGCGATGAGGACGGCGGCGGCATGAGCGCCTTCGTCGTGTTCTCCATGATGGGTTTCTATCCGGTGACATCGGGGGTGCCCGTCTACAGTCTTGGCAGCCCGATCTTTGACCGCATCACGCTGCAACTGCCCGGCGGCCGGAGTTTCACCGTCACCGCCCGGAACAATTCGCGCGAAAACAAATACATCCAGTCCGTGAAGCTCAACGGCCAGGCCCAGTCCAGGGTCTGGTTCACGCACGCCCAACTGGCCACAGGCGGCAGCTTGGAGTTGGAGATGGGCGCCGCGCCCAATACCGTTCTGGGCACCGAGGCCAGGGATTTGCCCCCTTCAGCGCTTGCGCTCGATCCCGGAAAATTAGACTGATGTGGCGATGATTTCCGTTGCTCGCACCCTCCGATCCGGCCTGGCGGGTTTGGCGATCCTAGCGGCCGGCGGGCTGGCCGCCATCGAGGAAAACCCCCGGTATCTGGGCGAGCCCACCTTGGCCCAGATCTCATTGGCCGGCAGCGTCCAGGTGATTGAACTCGCGCCGGTTGCGCCCGAAGATGCAGGCAACGGTGAGCGCGTTTACCGCCCGCTGCAAATTCACCGCGGCGACCAGCCACTGGTGTTGACGCTGGCTTCAGCCCGGCCGGACACGCGGCCAGTGGTGCGGCTCATGACCCGCCTGCAGGGGTGGGAGACGGAATGGCAGGACAACGACGGCTTTATGTATCTGATGCTGCGGTATCTCGACGAAAACAATCGGAGCGTGAGTCGCGCCACGTTCGCCCGGCGGGGCGTGAGTCCCGGCTGGAACGGCGTGCCGCAGACCTCCCGTTTCCGTCTGACCACCGAGGAAACGGTCGTTCCCGAGCGCGCGCGCAAAGTCCAGCTATTGCTGGCGTCGGGCGGACCGACCGCCACGACGGGATTCTGGGCCTTGCGCCGCCTGCGCCTCTCGACGTCCCCGAGCGAGCACGGCGCGGAATTCGTCCCGCGCTACACCATGGGCCCCTTGCAAGGACGGGAACTTGATTCGCTCCAAGGGACGCCCCTGGGCTGGGTGCGCGATGGCACCAGCCTGGAGATCCCGCAGGTTTTCAAACTCGATGGCTCCGGGCCCATGCTGGTGCTGGACGACGCCGACCCCAACAACACGGGCGGGTGGCTGGCTGTCGTGCGCGAGGCCGTTCCCGTTGAACCCGGCACGCGTTTGCGGGTGGAGTCCGAGGAGCTCTACAGCATCGGACGAGGCATTGATGCGGTGGTGACCTTTCGCAATCTGCCGGTCGGCCGCTACGTTTTCCGCGCCCGGGCCACCGATGAATTGGGGCGCCCGACGGGCCACTCCCTGCGGCTGCCGGTGGAGGTGTTGCCGCCCTTCTATCAAACGGGTTGGTTTCGTCTCCTCGCCGCGGGACTTGGCCTGACGGCCGTGTTCGCGGTCATGCGCTATTTCACGTGGCGCAAGGTGCAGGGCGAACTGCAGCGGCTCGAACGCCGGCGCGCCGTCGAGGAGGAACGCACCCGCCTCGCGCGCGACCTGCACGACGAGATGGGCGCCCGCCTGACCCAGATTTCGCTGCTCGCGACCCGGGCGCTGCCGACCATCCCGGTCACGGATCCCGCGCGCGAGCCGATCCGGCAGATCCACGACGCGGTACGCGATCTGGCCACGGCGCTCGACGAAATCGTGTGGGCGGCCAATCCCACGCTCGATACGCTGGAGGGGTTCGGCAACTATCTGACCCGGTATGCCGGTGAGATTCTGCGCGATGCCGGCCTGCGCTGTCGCCTCGAGATTCCCGCCCTGCTGCCCGCCCGATCGTTTTCGAGCGGCACCCGGCATCGGCTGATGATGGCGGTCAAGGAGGCCCTCACCAACGTGCTCAAGCACGCCGGAGCCACGGAGGTGCGGATCACCCTCAAGCTGGCCGAGGACGTCCTCGAGTTGACGATTGCCGATGACGGGCGCGGTTTCGATCCGGGGTCGGTCGCCCGGCGCAACGGGCTCGACAATCTGCGCCACCGCCTGGAGGAAATGGGCGGCACCTGTGAAATCGATTCCCGGCCCGAAACCGGCACCTGCGTGCGGCTGAAGCTGCCACTACCACCCGAGGAGGACAGTCGGTGAAACCTTCTGTAGTCATCGTGGAGGACGATCGCCGGGTGCGCGAAAATCTGGAGGTGTTGGTCCGCTCCGACGACCAACTGCGTTTTGCGGGGGCCTTTGCTTCCGCCGAGGAGGCGATGCGCGGCCTGCCGGCGCTGCAACCCGACCTGGCCATCATGGATATCAACCTGCCGCAGATGTCGGGGATCGAATGTGTCGCGCGGTTGAAGCAAAGCCTGCCGCGAATGCAGGTCCTCATGCTCACGGTCTACGATGATGGCGACAACGTCTTCCGTGCGCTCAAGGCCGGGGCCAACGGTTACCTGGTAAAACGCGACGCCGGCGAGAAACTGCTCGATGCGCTGCATGAGATCCGTCGGGGCGGCGCCCCGATGTCCGGCCACATCGCCCGCCAGGTGGTGCAGTTTTTTCACCGGGTAAATAATTCTGAGCCCGAACTTGCGAGCCTGTCCCCGCGAGAACGGGAGATTCTCGATCTGTTTGTCGCGGGGCTGATTCTCAAGGAAGTGGCCGATCGACTCGGCATCGGCCTGGAGACGGTGCGGACCCATGTGAATCATATTTACCAGAAACTGCACGTGTGCAGCCGCACGGAAGCAGTCGTCAAGTATCTCCAACGGTAGCGGCTTTGCCCGTCTGAAAGGCGGCCTTTTCGCCCCCTCATCGGCACCGCGGCTTCCCGGTTGGCGCCAGCCGGGACTGCCAGCGATTTCCTGCCGGGCCAGTAGGGAAGGCAGGCAGCATACGGCCCACGTTGCGCCGAGCCACTCGGGGAGCCCGGCGGACCCGTGTGAGTCCCCTCCGGTATTCGTTATCGTGCTGAGTGACGTGCAGTGGCCTGCTAGCGATCCGGGCTCGGGTGCCTGCAGGCTTGATTAGCCGCCGATGAGTAGCGTAGCTGGCCTTGGTGAATTCATCCGAATCTGCGTCGAGCCAGTGGTTCGCGGAGCACGTCCAGCCGCACGAGCCAATGCTGCGCGCCTGGCCGCAGGAGAGCCGATGTTAGTCATCCGGCCGTGATGCCGGGTTTGGTTGGACCGGTGGATTCGCTTCTCCGGAGCACCTAACGGGATGGGCCCTTAGCTGGCTGCGAATAGAACTTATATCAGCGTGCCCCTAGGCCAAATCCCCGAGCGACAGCCCGGAATTGATTCGATGGGGTTCAGATTTAAGAAACCTCTGCACCGGCGGGCAGGAAAAAGCCGGCCCGGAAAAAACCGGACCGGCTGGGTGGATTCTCCTAACTCGTGGGCTGCCCCACCGGCTTACTTATGCTTGGCGCCGGGGTTGCCGGGCGTGAAGGCCGGGTCGTCGTTGCCGCCATTATGGAGGTGACCCGGGGTGTTGCCGTCCACGCCGTTGCCCACGCCTTCATTGGCCTTGGGCTTGGGCGTAACGGTGACCACGCCGCAATCGTTGATGAGGGCCCCGGTCACGGTCACGGCGCCCTTGGCGAGGAGCTGGCCGTCGACACTCCCGCGCGTGACGGTGATGTCCGCGCCCGCGAGGATGCTGCCGATGAAGACCGAGTCCGTCAGCGTTGCGGCCTCGGCGGTCCACCAGATGACGTTGTTATTGCAGGTCTCCCCGCTGCTCAGGACCACGGTGAAGTTGGTGCCGGTGAGGGCGCCGGTGCCACTGGTCCCGATCTTGAAGATCCAGGTGTCGGTGGCGGAGCCGACGAGCGTCAGCACGCCGCCGGTCGTTGTCGACGCGGCGTCGACGCAGTAGACGCCGGGCGTCAGGAACTGGCCCGCGAGGTTGCCGCTGATCACCTGATCGCACGGCAGCAGCGCGATCGCCGCATAATCGGCGAGGAAGTCGGCATAGGCGGCATGGGCCACCGGGTCGCCCACGTGGACCGCCCCGGTGATCACGGAAGTGGTCTGGGTGAGCGGACCGTGGTCGACGCCCACGTCGCCGATGACGATGGCGTTGGTCAGGGTCGCCGCCGAACCGGCGAGGACCGCGAAGGTCGGGGTGGAATCGACGGATGGCTTGTGCCACGGGGTGGCCTGGGCGATGGAGGCTGTGCCGAAAAGCGCGGCGATAACCGTGCCGGCCAGGAGGCTGGTGAATTTAAGTTTCATGCTAGTGTAAACTGACATTGTTGTTGAGTAACGGACTACGGAGAGAATCAAAACGGGGGCCGATGCTCCCGCCTGATGGCTCTTCCTGCGGTCAAGACTATCCTGCCGGCGCTCGCGCGAACATGGGGTGTAGTGCTATTAATTCCGCCGCCTGCGCGCGCCCGCCGCTCGGCGCGAAGGCCCCATGCTGTCCGCAGCGGGGCCCGTGCGGCCCCGACAATCCCCTTGCCGCCGTGGCGCACCGGAAGTTAGCTCCGGCATTCGCATGCCTACCCCCTTGCTGGCGCCCGTGGTCCGGGGCTGCGCCCGATGAGCGCGCAGCGGCTCTCCCCGTACGGCTTGCGGCGGGCCCTGCTGGCGGGCATCCAGCGGGTCCTTGCCCAGCGCGAGGCGATGGACCGGATCAACTTTTTTCCCGTGGCCGATCATGATGCCGGCACCAATCTGGCCTTCACCCTCGGGGCCGTGCGGCAGGGCCTGCGCCCGCCCGGCTGGGCCTGCGCCGGGGATGTCCTGCGCCGGGTCGCGGCGGACGCCCTCGACGGGGCCCGCGGCAACGCGGGGGCGATCCTCGCACAGTTTTTCCACGGGGTGGCGGAGGAGGTGTTTCCCGACCGGCGGCTTACGGTCGGGGCACTCGCCCCGGCGGTGCGCCGTGGGGCCGGCCGCGCCCGGGCGGCCATGGCCGAGCCGGTCGAGGGCACGATCCTCAGCGTGATCCAGGCGTTTGCCGACGAGCTGGCGGCCCAGGCCGAGGCCGGGGAGCGCGACCTCCGGGTGGGCTTTCAGTGCGCCTTGGCGCGGGCCCGCGCGGCGCTGCAGCAGACCACCGCGCAACTCAAGGCCTTGCGCTCCGCCGGCGTGGTGGACGCGGGGGCGCTCGGGTTTGTCGAACTGCTGCAGGGCATCGGTGAATTCATCGAGCACGGGGGTGGCGGTGGGCTGGCCGCGATCCTGCCCGAGGAATTAACCGCGGCCGGCGTGGAAAATTTTCCGGACACGGTCGACACCCCCGCGTATCGCTACACCGCCCAGTGCGTGGTGCGGGCCGGGACCGTGGACCGGGCCGCTCTGCAGACCGCGCTGCGGGCGCTGCCGCTCTCCCACTTGTTCTTCGAGGGTTCCCGCGGCCAGGTCCGCCTGCACGCCCGCCTCGCGCACCCGGCGGCACTGTTCGCCGCGGCCGCGCGCTTTGGCGAGGTGCTGCGGCCGACGGTGGAGGACACCCTCAACCCGGCGCCGCGGCCGCCGGTGGCGATTGTCACGGACACCGGCGCCGACGTTCCGGCCGAGGCGGCGGACCGCCTGGACATCCATTTCGTGCCGCAGCGGCTCTCGATCGCGGGACGTGACTTCATCGACGGGGTTTCCCTCTCGCCGGCGGAGTTCTATCACCACATGCGCACGAGCCCGATTCCGCCGCGCACCTCGCAGCCCGCCCCCGGGGACTTCCGGCGCATGTTTGAATTCCTGCTCACCCGTCACGCGCACGTGATCGATGTTTCGCTCTCGCGGGCGCTCTCCGGCACGCAGCAATCGGCCGCCGCGGTCGCGGCACGCACCGCCGCGGACCGGATCACGGTCTTCGACACGCGCCATGCTGCCGCCAGCCAGGGCCTGCTGGCGATCTGGGCGGCCGAGGCAGCGCAGGCGGGCCTGAGCGTGCCGCGCATTTTGGCGGGTCTGGAACGGATGCGGGCCCGGACGGCAATCTACGCGGTCATCCATGACATCCGGTATGGCGTGCGCGGCGGGCGGGTGCCGCGAGTGGCCGGGCCGCTGACGCGCCTGCTGCGCTTTTCGCTGATGATCCGGAACCGGCCCAACGGCCGCCTGGGCCTGATGGGCGGGGTGTGGGGGCGCGATCAGCTCCCCGAGCGTTTCGCGCGGCGGGTGCTGCGCCTCCTTTCCCCCGGCCGCCGCTACCGGCTGATCGTCGGGCATGGCGACTGCGCGGTGGACGCCGAGCGCGTGGCCGCGGTGCTGCGCGCCAGCGGACGAGAGATTGACCGTCTCTGGGTGGTTGAGACCGGCATTGCCGTCGGCGCGCACGCCGGGCCGGGCTGCCTTGTCATCGGCGTGCAGGATTACGAACCCCCGCAGGCATGAGCACGGACCTCGCGAGAATCCTGCTGGGTTACCTGCTCGGCTCCGTGTCCGGCAGCCTGCTGCTGGGCCGGTTGCGCGGCGTCGATATCCGCACGCAGGGCAGCGGGAACGCGGGCGGCACAAACGCCTTTCGCACCCAGGGCTGGGCCTTCGGGCTGGGAGTCGGGCTCTTCGACGTGGCCAAGGCGGCTCTCGCGGCGTGGATTGGAGGACTCGGCATCGCCGACCCCGGGCACGCCCTGCGCCTCGCGCTGCTGGCGGGCGCGGCGGCGGCGGCGGGCCACGTCTGGCCGCTGTATTATGGATTCCGGGGCGGCAAGGGTGTGGCCGCGGTGCTGGGCGTCCTGCTGGTGCTCTGGCCCGCCGGGGTGGCGGTGATGGCGCTGGTGTTGTTGCTGGTGCTGACCACCACCGGCTACGTGGGCTTGGGCTCGATGCTGGCCGGCGGGGCGCTGATCCCGGCGGCCGTCCTGTTTGCGCCTGCGCCAGATCGTGCGGTCTGGATCGTCGCCACGGTCATGATCGCCGGGTTCATCATTTATACGCACCGCAGCAACCTGCAGCGCCTGCGGGCCGGCACGGAGCACCGCTTTGAGCGGGCGCGGATGCTGGCGCGGCTGTTTTTGAAATAAGCGTTTTCGCCTTCGCGTCGCCACTCGTCTGACAGCCTATGGCGTCTAACCTAGGGCGACTTTCAACGTCGCCCCCGGCGCAAACCAAGAAGCCCGACCATGACCAGACCCACGGCGAGCGCGGTGCCCGCCGGCTCCGGAATGGCCTGGATGTTGATGAAAGTCGTCGAGTTGTCGTAGGCCAGGCCCACCGGATTGCCGGAGATGCCCGTGCCGGTGAAAAGCGCGGAATTCACGTCCAGCAGCTTCGGGTAGTTGACCTGCATGATGTAACTCTGCCCCGCGACGAGTGTGTCCATCGAAAGGGTGAGCGAGCCGCCGTCGCTCCGTCAGGGGTTATTCCTTTGCAGCGTGCCGGATTTCGTGGCTTGCCCCCGAGGTGAATGCGGCGCGCGAGACGCGGCCGTCGAGCGTGAGGTGAAGTTCACGCAGGGTCTGGGTGGGATCGGTCACAAGACTCCGGCGGGCATCGGTCAGCACGAGACAGGGCTGATCGACCGTCAGACGCTGGTGGTTCGGCAGCGTGATGTTTCCCGGTGCCCAGAAGACGACGGCGACCTGGGTGTCGCCCAGTTGCACCGCCTGCAGTTCCGGGGTGTTGGCGAGCACGGTAAACCGGGGATGGGCTGCGCTCGGCGCGATGGCATAAGCGTAGGTGGCCCGCTCGGGGGAGGCGCCGTGGTCCAGCCACAGCAGGAAGACGTCTCGCGTCACGTCGGCCGCCGGGGTCTCTGGGTTGGAGAAAACGCGGTGCCAGTTGCCGGTCACCGCGCCGGTGTCGAGGTGGAGGCTGCCCGGGGAGAGCAGGGTGTAGCGCCAGCCCGCGTGTTCGACCGCGCCGAGATCAGCCCGCGCCAGGTGGCTGCCGGGGGCGACGTGTTCGTCTCCCGCCGCGCCGAAGGTGCGCACGGATCCGCGCAGGAGAGACTGCTCCAAGGTGGTGGCGATGCCGGCCGGCTCCCGGCCACTGATCCCGGCGCCGAGGCAGACGACGACATCGTCGCCGAAGAACCACGCCTTGCGGGCCTGCACCCCGTCGCGCCGGTAGTCGAGGGCCGCGCAACCCCGGCGGCCGTCGGTGACGCCGCCGGCAAATTCGACCCGCACGGCGGAGGTCTGGAAAGCCGGCGGCGGGATCTGCGCGCACGTGGTGCCCGGAAGTTTGCGCCAATCCCAGACCGGGAAGATGTCCTCGTATTCGTCGCCCGTGGCATAGAGGTAGAGGGCGCCGTCCGCGGTGTGGTAGCCCGAAAGGTTTTCACTGTTGACCAACTCGGCGCCGATGACGCGCTGGGATGAGAATTTGAGCGTGGCGGCAAACCCGGGCCGGCGATGGACCAGGTAGTCCGACCGCCAGAACATCCGCTGCCCCACGAGATCGTTGGCCGCACCGGGCTGGTTGCGGGCGACAAACGCCCGATAGGCCGGCGCCTCCGCCGGATCGAAGAGGGCGGCGAGCTTCATGACCATGGCGATATTGGTGGTCTTGGCGCGGGGCGAGTGCGGCATGAATTGACGGCCGCAGGCGCTGATATCCATGGTTCCCCGCCACGACACCCAGTTCTGGCCGTCGAGCAGATAGCGGCGGAAGACCGCGAGCGGCCCGGGTGGCATCTGCCACGGGGTGTCGCGCAGGAACACGCCCCAGCGGCAGATCTCGACAGCAAACGCCATGCCGTAGTTGCCGAACTGCTGTTGCGGTCCGTGCTGGTGAAAGCTGAAGTCGGGCTGGATGCCCTCGTCGGTCGATACGCGCACCTCGCCCCAGATCGTGTCCGCGGCCTCGCGGACGAGCGCCTCGTCGGACAAGAGGAGGCCGCGCATGAGGGTGTTCCCGGCGAGCCAGACCCGGTTCTGTCCGGTGCGGGCGATCTTCGAGCGCGTCAGGACGGGGCCTGTCACATAGGCCCGCTCGGCGGCGGTTAGTTCGTCGCCCAGCAGGAGGGCGCACAGTCCGAGCAGTTTCGGGGTGCCGATCTCGTTATACCACCAGTTGGGACATTGGAAATCGTGGGCGATCCAGAAGGCGAAAGCCCGGTGGGTCGTGGCCAGCAACGCGGTGCGCTGGGCCGGGGTGGTGGCCGTCCAGCCGGCGGCGGTCGCCATCGCCGCCATGCGCATATAGTGGACGGAAGGCGGCCAGCCCGACCGGGCCGTCGACTGGTAGTCGATGTCAGCCCAGCTGCCATCGGGCTGGATGGCCTGCGCCTGCTTGAGCGCCTGATCCGGGTCCGGCGGCTGTTCGTTCGTGTCGCGCAGGGCAAACGCGTCGGAGGTCCCGCAATAGAAATCGCGGAATTGACGGGTGGCCTGCGACAGGGCCGCGGAGGGCGCGGCTGCGGCGGCGAAGAGCCCGGAGGTGGGGAGAACGAGCAGGCCGGTGAGGAGGAGTCGGGCGGATATCATCAGGCAGGACGCCGGCGGCCGCCCTGCAGGGGGCAGATGCCAGCTGGCGGATCTGCTTCTAGGGTCCCCTTACACCAGCAGCAAGGCGGGTTTCTCGAGCAGGTCCTTGAGCGCGGCGAGGAACTGGGCCCCGAGGGCGCCATCGACCACGCGGTGGTCGCAGGCGAGGGTGAGCCCCATCGTCTGGCCGGCGACAATCGCGCCGTTCTTCCCGACGGGCTTGGTGACCGCCAGGACGTTAACGGCTTGCCGGTTACTTGAGGTCGCGGGGCACGAGGCGCAGGACCAAATTGTCGGCGTAGCCATCGTTGGCTTCGCCGTCGGTGCGGGTCATGGCCATGGTCACAACGATCTTCCGCGTGCCGGATGGAACCGGGGTGCGGACAGACCGCAGCAACAGGCCGGCCTTTTTATTGCGGTCTACGGCCAGCACCGGACCGAGGCTGATACCGCCCAGCTTGGTGGCGGCGTCCTGGAATTCTGCCGTGACCGCGGCATGATCATTCTGTTCATCGTAGCCTCCGAGGTAACTGCTCAAATCGGCCGCCAGTTCCTGGGCGTCGATGGCCCGCGCATAGCCAGAGACGTCCACCACCTGCGTGGCCGAGGAGGCCAGGTTCCTGGGGCCGCCGGCGAAGAAATTCTTGCCCCGGTTGTCGGGCCCCGGCGAAGCCAGCCGGGGATAGCCGTTGGTGCCGTAAGCAATCACGCTGAACGGTCCCTTGGTCACCCAGCCAGGCGGGCTCACGAACTTCGGGCCGTCGATGGTAACCGGGCCGGCCTCGGCATCGCCGTTGACCAGCAGGTTGGGCTGCGAGTCCATCGACCGGGGCGAGCACTGGCGCCACAGCACCAGCAGGAGCAGCAGAAGGATGAGCGCGGCCAGCCCCCAGAATTTCGGACGTGATTGGTTCATGGGATTTCAGGCCGGGCGCGGTGAGCTGTATCAGGGGATTTGCTCAAAAAATGTCCACTGGGCGCGGGGCCTGAATCCTCCAACTATTCCGCGCCAGCGGTTGCGACAACTACTAAAACCGGAACCGCGAGGCCTTAGGTCATCTTTTCAGTAATTATATCAACAGCAGTGCTGGCTTCTCCAGGAGGTCCTTGAGCGCGGCGAGGAACTGGGCGCCGAGGGCGCCGTCGACCACGCGGTGGTCGCAGGAGAGGGTGAGCACCATCGTCTGGCCGACACTGATGGCGCCGTTCTTCACGACGGGCTTGGTGACCGTGGTGCCGACGGCGAGGATCGCGGCGTTGGGCGGGTTGATGATGGCCGAGAACTTCGTGATGCCCATCATGCCGAGGTTGGACACGCAGAACGTGCCGCCGGTGAACTCGTCGGGTTTGAGCTTCTTCTCCTTCGCGCGCTTGCCGAGCGGCTTGGCCTCGGCGCTGATGGCGAAGAGCGACTTGGTGTGCGTGTCGCGGATGACCGGGGTGATCAGGCCGTCCTCGATCGCGACGGCAAACGAGACATGAGCGGCACCGTGATACTGGATGCCGGTGCCGACCCACGAGGCGTTGACGCCCGGGACGCGGCGGAGGGCCTCGGCGCTGGCCTTGAGGACGAAGTCGTTGACGGAAAGCTTCACGCCCTCCTGCTCGAGCGCGGCGTTAAGCTGGGCGCGGACCGCGAGCAGCGGCTCGGCGTCGACCTCGATCTCGAGATAGAAGTGCGGGATCTGCGTCTTGGCCTCGAGCAGGCGCTTGGCGATGACGGCCCGCATGTTGGAGGCGGGGACGGTGCGGTCCTGCTGGATGGGGCCGCGCGCGAGCAAGCTCGCGCCGAGGCCTGAGGCCTGGGGCGAGAGGCGGGCGGCAGCAGATTTGAGGAGCGCGGGGTTCGCGGCCGCGGCGAGGACGTCGGCCTTGACGATCCGGCCGTGCGGGCCGGTGCCGGTGAGGCGGGAGGTGTCGACCTTCTCGTTCGCGGCGATCTTGCGGGCGAGCGGGGAAATTCTGAGGCGGTCGCCAGTGCTGGCGACCATGGGGGCCGGGGCCGCGACGGGCGTAACGACCGGGACGGGTGCGGGCAGGGGCACGGCCGGGGCCACCGGGATCGGGGCGGGAGCCGCGGGAGCGGCCGGGACCGCGGCCTTCGGGGCCGCAGCGGCGGGCGCGGTGACGACTTCGCCGGGTTTGCCGATGGCGCAGAGCGCGGCGCCGATGGCGACCTGTGAGCCATCGGGGGCGAAAATCTTGAGCAGTGTGCCGGTGAAGAAGGTCTCGAGCTCCATCGTCGCCTTGTCGGTCTCGATTTCGGCGAGCATGTCGCCGGACTTCACGGCGTCGCCTTCCTGTTTGAGCCATTTGACCAGCGTGCCCACCGTCATGGTGTCGCTGAGCTTGGGCATATCGATGATGTCGGCCATGGGGGAGAAGAAGTAGTGAGTAGCGAGTAGTGGGTAGTGAGTAGAAGAGGTGCTGAAGTGGCAAGTGGCGGGCGGCTTTCGGAGCAGGATGCTCGCTACTCGCTACCCACTACTCGCTGCTTTATTTCAGGGTCTCGAGGGCGGCCTGGTAGATGCGCTCGACGGTCGGGAGCTGGAGCTTCTCGAGCGGCGGCGAGTAGATGGCGGGGGCGTCGATCGAGGTGAGGCGCTTCACCGGGGCGTCGAGGTAATCGAAGGCCTTGTCCGAGATGATGCAGGCGACCATGGCGCCGACGGAGCAGAACGGCTTGGACTCCTCGACGTAGAGCGCGCGGTTGGTCTTCTTCACGGAGTTCAGGATCGTCTCCTCGTCGAGCGGGCGGATCGAGCGGAGGTCGACGACCTCGGCGTTGATGTTATGCTTCTCCTTGAGGAGGTCGGCGGCCTTGAGCGCCATCTGGATGGCGCGGCCGTGGCCGATGATGGAGAGGTCCGTGCCCTCGCGCAGGACGTTGGCCTTGCCGAGCGGAACGAGGTATTCGCCGTCGGGCACTTCCATGGACTCGCCATAGAGGATGGTGTTCTCCATGAACATCACCGGGTCGTTGTCGCGGATGGCGGACTTCATCAGGCCCTTTGCGTCGTAGGCGTTGGACGGGACGACGACCTTGATACCGGGGTGGTAGGCCGCGATGGACTCGGGGGTGTGCGAGTGGGTGGCGCCCACGTTGGTGCCGCCGTTGGCGGGGCCGCGGATCACGATCGGGCAGTTGATCAGGCCGCCGGACATGTAGCGGATGTTGGCGGCATTGTTGAAGATCTGGTCGAAGGCGACGGAGTAGAAGCTGAAGAACATCAACTCCATGACCGGGCGCAGGCCGAGCATGGCGGCACCGACGCCCATGCCGATGAAGCCGGCCTCGCTGATTGGCGTGTCGACGATGCGCTTCGGGCCGTATTTGGCCAGCATGCCCTCGGAGATCTTGTAGGCGCCGTTGAACTGGGCGACTTCCTCGCCCATGAGGAGGACGTTCGGGTCGCGTTCGATTTCCTCGGACATGGCGGCCCGGAGGGCTTCGCGGTAAGTGATGACGGGCATTTTCGGAAAGGTGAGAGTTGAAGGTCGAAAGGTGAAAGGCGGGAACGCTCAGTCGAAGAAGAGGGCGCCCTCGGACTTGCGGTCGGCGGGATTGTCGATCTCCCAATACACGTCCTTCTTGATGTCCTCGACCGTCGGGTAGGGGCTGGCCTCGGCGAACTGCGCGGAGTTTTCGGCCTCGGCGCGGGCGGCCTCGTCAATCTTGGCGATCAGTTCCTCCGTGAGGACCTTCTCGGCGAGGAGCGCGCTCTGGCAGACCATGAGCGGGTCCTTGGTGGACTTGTATTCCTCGATCTCCTTCTTGTCCCGGTAGGTGGTGTCGGGATCGGCGACGGAGTGGCCGCGGTAGCGGTAGGTGCGGATCTCGAGGACGCTCGGCAGGGACTTCTCGTGCGCGAGCTTGAGGGCGGCAGCGACCTTGTCGCGCACCTCGAGGACGTCGTGGCCGTTCTCGACGATGTCCCAGTTCATGCCGTAACCCTCGGCGCGCTGCGCGAGGCTCGGACCGGCGGAGGAGCGCTCCTGCGAAGTGCCCATCGAGTAGCCGTTGTTCTCGATGACAAAGATGACCGGCAGCGACCACAGCGCCGCGAGATTATAGGACTCGTGCACGGCGCCCTGGTTGACGGCGCCGTCGCCCATGAACGCCAGCGCGGCGCCCTTGAGGCCCTTGTATTTGAGCGCGTAGGCGAGGCCGGTGCCCAGCGGGATCTGGCCACCGACGATGCCGTGGCCGCCCCAGAAATTACGTGACGGGTCGAAGTAGTGCATCGAGCCGCCCTTGCCCTTGGAGCAGCCCGTGTATTTGCCGTAGTTCTCCGCCATCATCTCGTTCATGCCCATGCCGACGGCGAGCGCGTGGCCATGGTCGCGATAGGCGGTGATGATGTGGTCGTTCTTGCCCATGACCGACACGCAGCCTACGGCGATGGACTCCTGTCCAATGTAGAGATGGAGAAAACCGCCGATCTTGCCCTGCTGGTAGCTGCGCAGGCAGCGCTCCTCGAAGCGGCGGATGCGAACCATGTCCCGGTAAAGTCCGAGCAATTCGTCGTGGCCGAGCTTGGCGTTGATGGGTGCCTGCCGGGCATTATAGCCAGCGACTTCGGGCTTTTTCGTGGACGTGGTTTTCTTGGTCACAGGTAATGATTTGAGTTTGAAGCAATCTCCGGGCGCAGGATTCCGTTCTTAGGCCCGCGCCACTGAACACAAGGGAAAAGTTGCGCAGGGAGAGGCATAAATCTTTGGCGGGCTGGCGTCCCTGCGGGCTGGCCCGCAGAGACGCGGGCCCTCCACCAAGCCTGATCAAACCTTCGGCGTGATCTGCTCGACGGTGATCTTGATCGGCGAGCGGGCGCAGTCGGCCTTCAAGGCCACGAAACTGTCGCGGTATTGGTCGAAGATCGGCCAGAGCGCCGCCTTGTCGGTTTCGGGGATGGGCAGCGACTTGATTTTCTCGCGCGAAAAGAAACCGAAGCGCCCTTCCGCAATGTCGGGCGGCTGTGCGGCAATCGGTTGCTTGCAACGGAAGAGGAACATCAGCCAGTGCGTCTCGCCCTGGTAGGCCTTCTCGGCGATCATCGCGAAGAGGTGGAGATCGCCCGCGGAGATCGGCAGGCCGGTCTCTTCCGCCGTCTCGCGCACGGCGCACTCGAAGGGGGATTCGCCAGTCGTCATCTCGAGCTTGCCGCCGATGGGCGTCCACACGCCGAGGTTCGGCTGCTTCGCGCGCAGCAGCAGCAGTTGCTCGCCGGCGGCATTCTCGATGAAGACGAGCACGCTGATCTTGTAAGGCAGGACATTGGCCATGTGGAAAAGAGCGTGACCTTTGTGGAGGGTCGGGCAAATTTAATCCTAGAAACAGCCCGCGCATGCCCCACATCGCCCACATCGCCAACCTCTGGTCGCTCGTCCGTCATCCGTCCGCCGAGACGGAGTGGTCCCTCGAGCGGAAAATCAAGTCCGCCGCGGCGGCCGGCTTCGACGGCATCACCACCGCGCTGACACCGGAGCATCGCCGGCTCGCGGAGAAACATGGCCTGCGCCACCTCCTCGGGTTCATCTCTTCGCAGAATCCCGCGGATTTCGCGCGACTGCTACTCGCGCAGAAAGAGGCCGGCGCCATCCACATCAACGTCCAACTCGACGACCACGACACGCCGCCCGCGCTCGCGACGAAACACTGGATGCAGCTCGAGCGCGCGGCCGAGAAAATCGGCGACGTGGTGGTTTCCCTCGAGGTGCACCGCGACACCTGCACCGAGACGCCGGAGAAGACCTACGAAATTGCCGAGCGCTACCACCAGGCGACCGGCCGGCTCGTCAAGATGAACTTCGATTTCTCGCACCTTGCGAGCGTCAAGCATCTCAACCCCGACAACTACATCGAGCGCCTGCTCGACCACCCGGCGCTGCTCCAGCACAGCGAGCAGGTCCACTTCCGGCCGTTCAACGGCCACCATTGCCAGGTGCCAGTCACGTGCAAGGGCAGCCTCACGCCCGAGGTGAAGAGCTATCTGGTCTTCGTCGAGGCGTTGATGCGGCTTTGGAAAAAGGGGCGCGGCAACAAGGACAAGACCATGTTCGCCTGTCCCGAGATGGGGCCTTATGCGCCGGGCGGCGGCGGGTACAACATTTCGGGCCTCCCGCCGGCGTGGCCCGATGCGGTCGTGCTGCGCAGCCAGCTGGCGCGCGCCTGGGCGCGCGCCTGAGCCTTACATCGGCTTCGGCGACCGCGGCGGACAGGTGGCGGCGTTGGCCAGCGGGTAGGCGGTGCGGATCCGGGCCAGCAGCTCCTGGTAGAAATCGAAGCACGCGTTGCCCGGCGTGCGCGGCAGCGTGCGGTCGAGTTCCTGGGCGGTCGCGATGGCCCGGGCCTGGGATTCCTCACGGATCCGGACCCCGCGTTCGCGGTAATCGGTGTTGTCCACCCCGGCGAACTCCGCGAGCAGCGGCAGCCACTTGTGGGCATATTGCACATGCGCCGTCTCATCGATGATGTCGAAGAGCATCATCTCGGCGGACTCCAGGTCCTGGCCTTCCTTGAAGTCCACGTAGCCCTCGTTCTTCACGACGAAATGACCGGTCTCGGCGACGAGGCCGATCATGAAGACATTCTCATAGAGCTGCGCCGGCGTGAGGGGCTCGGCTTTCTGCGGTTTCAGCAATTCGTATTGGCGGGCAAAGGCCTCGTCGCGGCTGATGCCCCGCTCACGGGCAAGCCGGGTGAGCTCGGACTCGCGCACGGCCTGGTCGTAGCCGGAGAAGCCCACGTCCTCCAAACTGATGCCGAAGTCGCGCAACCGCGAGTAGCCCGAGTCACCGTGCCGCGATTCGTCCCACAGGTGGCGCGAGATCGTGTGCTGCCACTCCCACGGCATGTAGTGGCCGTAGTAGAGCCAGATCAACTGGTCGTCGGGCAGGTTTTTTTCGAGCATGTAGCCGTAGGCCCAGAACAGCCGGCGCGCCTCCAGCTTCGTCGCGAAGTCCGCGCGCACATAATCCATGAACGGCTGGCGCGGGCGGATGGGCACGTTGCGCGCGCTGAAGCGGCTGAGGCGGAAATTCGTCGCGACGCCGGCCGGCTTCGCCGCGGCACCGGCTTCCACGGGCAACGCGGCGCGGAACGAGCCGCAGGCCTCCAGCTGCGCCGTCACCCGCGCGCGGAACGCCGCGTCGGCCGGATGCGGGTGCCGGCGGCGGTAGTCGCGATACCAGAGCCATTGCTGGCTCTTGATCTGGTTGATCTCGTGGAGCAGCGCAATGGTCGGGGCGTCGTGGATCGGATGCACGCTGGCCATGTATTCGCCATAGGCGCCGACGAGAGTTTTCAGCAGCAACTCGTAGATCGCATCGAGGGCATCCTCCAGCGAGGGCGCGAGCAGCGCGGTGTTGACCAGTTGCTCGAGCTTGGGCGAGACGGGCACGTCGGCCTTGCCGCCGGGGAATTGTTCGACGCGCTCGCGCAGCCGGCGGGCGCACTCGGCCTGGTCCCAGATGTGGCGGTGGATGCCGCTCTTGTCGTTCCAGTCGGGGACATCGCGGCCCCACGCGGCGAGGAGGCGCTGGATGGAACGCTCGACGTATTGCCAGTCGTTCATCAGGTCGATGTTGCGCGGCCGCTGCTTGGTGTGCGGCTCGACGAGGACCATCGGGCGGGGCGGGGAGGCGAGGGGAGCCGCGGCAGGGTTGCTCATGGACGGGGAGACATCACCGGAGTTCGCGGCGCTCTACAAGAATTTTGCCCCGGCAAATCGCCGCGGGCAGTGAATATTCAAAACCTCGGCCGTTGCATGCGCCGCAAAAATTCGTCTCATATCCGCTGCCATGGACACCCCGCCGCCGCTTACCCCCGCGCAATGCCAGCAGTTTCACGAACAAGGTTTTGTGATCGTGCCCGATGTCTTCGATCCGGCCGACCTTGAGCCGGTCCGCCAGGAACTGCACCGGGAGATCGCCAAGAAGGCCGCCGAGCTGAAGGCCGAGGGCAAGCTGACGAATCTCCACGAGGAACTCGGTTTCGACCAGCGGCTGACCGCCCTCCAACTCGACTCGAAGGAAAATGGTGAGGCCATCATCCGCCACCTCGAGGGCCTGCGCGGCGGCGGCTTTCACGCGCCCCAGCTCTTTGATGTCATTGCGCACCCGAAGCTGCTCGCGAAGGTCGGCTCGCTCCTCGCGACCGACGAGATCGTGGCGTCCTCCGTCTACCGCATCCGCCCGAAAATCCCGCATTCCGGCCGCGGCATCGTGCCGTGGCACCAGGACAGCGGTTACTTCGCCGAGCATTGCGACACGCAGCTCATCATCACGTGCTGGGTCCCGCTCGTGGACGCGACGGTCGAGAACGGCTGCATGCAGATCCTGCCGCGCGTGCACCGCGGCAAGGTTGTGAAGCACCACACGGGCGGCAACGCCGGCTTCCTCGTCATCCACGATACGGACCTGCCCGACGATCCGCGCAAGGCCATCACCGCGGCCTGCCCGCGCGGCGGCGTGGTCTTCATGACCAACCGCACGCCGCACTGCTCGACGCCCAACACCTCCGACCACATCCGCTGGAGCATCGACCTGCGCTACCAATCCGCCGAGACGCCCAGCAATGTCGGCCTCGAGCCCGCCGCGCACGACGCCGAGGGCCGCGCCGAGCCGGAGTTCTACGAGAAGGTCGCCGTCGCCTGCTATCCGCCGGAGGCCGATTTCCTCGTGCGCAGCCAGCGCCATCCGGAATTGGTGACGGACTACGCCGACTACAAGCGCCGCCGGGAACTCTACGACCGCACGAAGACGGATTTCTCGGCCTACCGCCGCTGGCGCGAGCCGGCGACACCCGAGCCCGTCGGCGGGCGCACGGGACATTGAGGGCGGTTTGCCCCTTCCGGATAAAATAGGCGTGACCTTTGGGGAAAGTGCCGCCAACAAGTCGGAGCAACGGGCCGCATCTCCATGCCGCCCGTCTTTTTTTGCCCTCGCACAGCCGTCCTTGACTGCGGCGCCAGCCACACTGCGCTCGGGGTGTTCACTTGCAGGCGCGACCGTCTGCGCCTGGAGGAGTGCGCGGTCGAGACCTTTCCCGCGCCGGCCGGTCAAGATGAGAATTGGCTCGAGAGAACGCGGACCGCGTGCCTTGCGTTGCGCAGCAGGATCTTGGCGCCCGGCCCAGTCGTGCTGGTCCTGCCCGGACACCTGACGCTGACCAAATTGCTCCGGGTGCCGCGCGTCAATGACGCCAGGCGTGAAAAGGTCATTCGCTTTGAAGCGGAGCAATGCCTCCCTTACGCGCTGGCCGACATGATCTGCGGTCATGTCGTGGCCAGCGATCACGAGCGCGAACTCGACGTGCTGCTTGCGGCCGCGAAGCTCAGCGCCGTCGAGCCGCTCTGCGCGGCGGTGTTGGCGGCGGGGTTCGAGCCACAACTGATTTTGCCCGCGGCGCTGGCCACGCTTGCCGCGTTCCGGCTGGTGCGGCCGGCGCCGGCCGGCGCCACTCTCGTGCTCAACCTCGGCGCCCGCACAACGACGTTCCTGCTCGTCGAACCGCAACGCTTTGCCCTGCGCGCGCTCGCCCTGGGCGGCAACAACCTGACGCAGCAGATTGCGGTGGGCCAGGACTGCGATGCCGAGGCGGCGGAGGCGATCAAGCTATCCGAGCCTAGCGCGCCTCTGCGCACTGACGCGGTGGAGACCTTTGCCACGCGGCTCGCCCAGGAAACCACCCGATCGGTGCTGCATTTTCGGCGGCAAAGCAACAGGGAGCCACCGGCGCGCATTTATCTCACCGGTGGCGGGGCCCAGCTTGCCGGCCTCGGGGAAGCCCTTTCGGCCAGACTCAAGGTCCCGGTTGAACCGCTGGATACACTGGCCGCACTCGAGATTGCCAACCCGAAGACGAAACACGCCGTTGCCGGCTATGGGACCGCGCTGACGGATCTCGTCGGTGCGGCCGCCACGCAGCTGCTGCCTGGCCAAGACACCCTCAGCCTGTTGCCGCCGGAATTGCGCCAAAGTCGGGATCGGCGTCGGCGCCAGCCCTGGTTGATCGCCGCGGCCGTGCTGGCCGTCGCCGCCCTGCTGCCGCCGGTGCTGTATTTCCGGGGCATTGCCGACGAGGCCCGCGGCAAGACTGGCGCCATCGAGCGGGAACTGGCCCCGTTGCGGGAACGGGATTCCCGTAACCGCAGCAACCTGGCGCAACTGGTGGAACTCAGGCGGCGGGTCGCGCGCCTGCAGTCCATCCACGACCGGCGCGCCGGCTGGCTGAATCTGCTGGCCGACTTGCAGGACCGGCTCGTGCGGGCGGAGGATGTCTGGCTGGAGAAACTGGCCGTCACGGCAGCCGAGAACGGGGCCCCGGTGCAACTGCACCTCGCCGGCCGCATGCTCGATCGGACCAACCCGCTGGCTAGGGTCAGCCCGGAGGCCGCCACTTGCGTCCAGGCCCTGCTGCGCGACATTGACAGTTCACCTTACGTGAAAGTAGCGGCGGAGGGCCAGCGTTTTGACGGGAGCCAGCCGGGAATCCTGAAGTTCGATTTCATGCTGGTGGCCGATCCGGCCCGGCCGCTCTGACCCATGAACCGGTTCACTAACATTTCCCGGTCTGGTGCGGCGCTATGTCTTTTCGGGGTGATGCTCGCCACGGAGGGCTGGCTTTGGGCTCAGGCCCGCCAGCAATCCATCCGGGAACTCACCCGGCTCGAGCAGTCCAAGCAGGAGCGCGACCGGCTCGCCCGGCAGTCGCCGGCCTTGAGCGAGGAAAACGAGCAGGCCATCGCCGGCGACCTGGCCAACACACGGCAGGTCTTCGCGGCGTTGCGGGCGGCCCTGCAGGGACGGGAAGGCGACGCGTCCGGCTCGACGCCGGACAAGCCGCTCGAGCTCTATTTCAACATCGCGACTTTCATAGAGAAGACCCGGGCGCTCGCGCGGCGGGCAGAGGTGAGGGTGAAACCTGACGAGTGCTTCGGTTTCAGCGCGCACGTCAACGAAGGCCCCGAGGCTGACTTGGTGCCGGCGGTCTTCCGTCAGCGTGTCAGCGCCCAATATCTGGTTGAGGCGCTCATCGAGGCGCATCCACGTTCACTGACCACCCTGCAACGGGAAAGACCGCGGCCTCTCTTGCAGCGGACACTGCCGGCGCCCGCCGGGGTGGCCGGGGATTTCTTTGAGTTGGATCCGGCGCTTTCGCTGCGGGAAGCCGGCCGGATCGACAGCGACGCATTCCGAGTGGAATTCACGGGCCAGACGGCGGCCTTGCGGAATTTCCTGAGCGCGCTCGCGAACTTCCCTCTGCCGCTTATTGTCCGTGACCTCGAGGTCGCGGCCCTGCCCGGTGAGGAACTGTCTGCCCTCGGGGCCGCACCGCCCGCCGCGAGTGTGCCCATCCCCGTGGTGGCGCGAAATATTTCCAAATTCGCGGTGGTGGTCGAATTCATCCGGCTAGTTCCGGAGTCCACGCCATGATCCGTCTGCTCCAAATTCGTTACGACAAGCTCCTGTTCGCGTTGGCGGCGGCACTGGCGGCGGCCAGCTGCCTGTGGCTGTGGCGGCAGCAGGGCGATATCCGCCGGCTCCACGCTCTGCCGGTTGCCGCCAGCCTGGCCGGAGCCGCCTACGAACCGGCCGGTCTCCACCTGCCCGAAACGAAGGCCGCGGCTTGGCCGAAGGCGCCCGCGCAGTCCCACGGCTCGGGCTGGCTCTATGAGGTCTTCACGCCGCCGGTCATATATTACAACACGCTGGCCCGGTCCTTCACGGTCACGCCGCCAATGTATCCGGGCGAAACGAACACCCCCTTCGGGCTCGAGCTGCTCGCAGTGAAGCAGGAGCAGTTCCGCCTGCAGCTTGTGGGCTATTTCGGCGCGCCGGGCGACTACCTCGCGGCCTTCACCAGCTCGAGACAGCCCGAGACGCTCCTCGCGCGCGCGGGCCGCCACTTCGAGGGCCTCGGTCTGATCCTCAAGAGCTTCGACGTCAGGAAAATTACCGTGGTTCACAATGACCCGTGGCCGGTCTACGACATCGCCGCGCTGGCCGTGCTGACCGACGAAGAGACCGGCGCCGACGTCGTGCTCGACAGCCGGGCGCGGAAGTTCACCGACACGCCCCTGGCCGTGCTGCAGGCGCTGACCGGTGGACCGCGCCGTGAGGTGCGCGAGGGCGACACGTTCGACGACGAGAACTCCACCTACCGCATCGAGCGCATCCAGCTCGACCCGCCGGAGGTCGTCGTGGCCCGGACCACCTCCGGCCTGCCGCAGCCCGAGACCAAGATCCTGCATCCCGCGGCCAAGTCCGGCGGCATCGCGGGCAAGGCCACCAAGCCCAAACCACTCTCCGCTCGTCCGGCCAGGGCAATGGCGGCGAGCGGCGACTAATTTTCCAGCGCATGCACCGCTTCGTCTGCTCTCTCGTCCTGTTGTTCGCCCTCACCGGTCTGGCGGCCCGTCCGTCGTCTCCGTCCGATCCGGCGGAGACCAAGATCAGGCTCCTCTCCGAGGCCCTGCACGCCCGCGACACCGGCGACACGGTGGCCGCGCGCAGGAATCTGCAGGAACTGCTCGCGCTCACGCCGAACGACGAGACCGTGAAGCGGTTGCTCGCCAGCCTGGATCACCCGGCGCAAAGGAGAGTCAGCGTGGCCGGCGGCACCGTCGTCCCGTCCGGGCCCGAGGCGGCGGCATCCCCGGAGGTCATCCAGCTTGCGCGCGCCGAGGAGGTGCGCCTCGCCAAGCTGCTCGAGTCCGCGGGTGCCGCCGCCAAGGAGGGCCGCGCGCTGGCCCGGCAGAGCCAGTTTTCGCAGGCCCTCGAGGTGGTCGAGCGGGCCCGGGCCGGCCTGCCTGAGAACAGCCTGACCAAGGACGCCGTGGCCGAACTCGGCATGGCCAAGGCCGAGATTGCCGCCGCGCGCGACCGGCACCTGGAGGGTATCGCCGTGGAGGCCGCGCCCAAGCCAGTCGCGGTCCCGTTGGCCGAAGCCCCGGTCGCGGCGCCGCCGACGCAAAGTGAAGTGCCCCTCCTCGTCACGCGCGGGCGCAGCCAATATCTCGCGGGCGATGCCGCCGCCGCGGCGAGGACATTCCACCGGGTCGAGGCGCTTGATCCGGCGAATGCCGACGCGGCTTATTTCCTGAAGCGCCTCGCGGGGGAAAACGCGGCGGCCGGCGCGGAACGCGCGCGAACCAGTGCGCAGATGCTCACTGAGGTGAACCAAGCCTGGCAGCGCCCGGGGGTGCTGGCCGGGAAGCCCGCGGATGTCGCCGGCGAGACGGGGTCCTGCCCCCTGCTGGCAAAGCTCAACCTCATTGTGCTGCCGAGTGTGAATTTCAGCGGCATGGAACTGAGCCGCGTCGTCAATACCCTCAGCGTCATCTCGGAGGAGTTTGACCAGACCGGCACCGGGCCGAAAGGCGTGAACATCGTCCTGCTCGACCAGGGCAGCGCGAACCCCGCGGTCAGCATCACGCTGCGCAACCTGCCGCTGAAGCGCGTGCTCGACTTCATCACCGGCTCGGTCGGCTACCAATATGAGGTGCAGGCCGATGCGGTTGTCGTGCGGCCCGGTGGCGAGCAGTCCGCGCTGGAGACCCAGTTTTTCCCCGTGTCGCGCTCGACCGTGCTGCGCATGACCGGCAAGGGCGCGGCGGCAAATCCCGCCGGCGCGAATCCGCTGGCCGGCGGGACCACGAGCACACCCGCACCCTCGGGGGAAGGCGAGGGGCCGGCGATCCGGAATTTCCTCCAACTGGCCGGCGTGAGCTTCGACAGCGTGCCCGGCAGCACCCTGGCCTTCGACGGCTCGCAGCTCATCGCGACGCAGACGCCGCGCAACCTGGCGCGCATCCGGAACATCCTGAACCGCTACAATGAGGTCCGACAGGTCGAGATCGAGGCCAAGTTCATGGAGGTGCAGCAGGGGGCGCTCGAGGAACTCGGCGTGCAATGGAATATCGCCAAGAAGGCCACGCAGCACAGCGGCGCGTCGGTGGCGAACTACCAGACCAACAATCGTTCGATCAACGACGCGTTCTCGTTCCAAGGTGGCACACCGTCGCTGCAGATCAGCACCCCGGAGAACGGGTCGGACCTGTCGCTGCCGGTCAATGCCCCGACGATCCCCGGCACCGTTTCACTCGGTGCGGGCGCCAACGCGCTGGCCAACATCACGGGCATCATCGGCGAGTTCGACGTCAATGCCATCGTCCGGGCCCTCTCGCAGAAAAGCGGCACGGAGCTGCTCAGCGCGCCGAAACTCACCGTGCTCTCGGGCAATCCGGCCACGATCACTGTCGCGCAGGAACTGCGTTATCCGCAGTCCTACGGACAGATCCAAAGCCAAGTCGGCACCGGGAGCAATTCCGGCGGAGGCTCGGCGGGCGTCTCGATCACGTCGGGCACGCCGCAGGAATTCGCGACGCGCAATGTCGGCGTCGAACTCAAGGTCACGCCCACAGTGGAGGAGGATGATTACTCGGTGAGCCTCGACCTGAACCCGAAAGTCACGGAGTTCGAGGGCTTCGTCGAATACGGCGGGCCCAGCGTCGCCATCTCCGGTGGCACGACCGTCACGGTGCCGCCGGGCTTCTATCAGCCGATCTTCGCCGTGCGTGAGGTCACCACCAAGGTGACCATCTGGGACGGTGCGACGCTCGTGATGGGCGGCCTGACGCGCGAGGACGTCAAGAAGGTGAGCGATAAGATACCGGTGCTCGGCAAGCTGCCGGTCGTCGGCCGGTTGTTCCGCAGCCAGGGCGAGAGTTCGCAGAAACGGAATCTGCTCATCTTCGTCACCGCCAACCTGGTCAACCCCGGTGGTTCGCTCAGGAAGCAGACCGTGTCGGGCGGGGCGCCCGGTTCGCTTTATCAAAACCCCACCATCGTGACGCCGGCCGGCGCGGCCGCGCGGGGCAAATAGGGGAATGTCGTTTACGCGCGGGAAATTTCCGCTTTGGTCGCGGCATGGCGAAATGGCTTCTGGTGGACGGCTTCAACATGGCGTTCCGCGCGTTCTACGGGATGCCCGAGCTGACCCGCGGGGACGGCTTCCCCACCGGCGCCCTGCATGGCTGGGTGAAGACGATGTGGCGGCTGCAGGACCAGGAGAAGCCGGACGCGATGCTGGTGTTCTTCGACCTCGGCGGCTCGCAGGACCGGCTGGCCCTGCACCCGGAATACAAGGCGCAGCGCAAGGAGACGCCCGAGCCGCTGGAGCAGCAGATTCCCGTCATCAAGGATCTCACGCGGTTGATGGGCCTCGTGGGCATCGAACTCGACGGCGTGGAGTCGGACGACCTGCTGGCCTCGCAGGCGCACATGCTGGGGCGGGCGGGCCACGACGTGCTGATCGTGAGCGCCGACAAGGATTTCGCCCAGTGCGTGGACGACCGCATCAAGATCCTGCTGCCGCCGCCGACCGCGAACCCGAAGCTCGGCTGGCGCGTGCTCGACGCGGCCGGCGTCGTGGAGAAATTCGGCGTGCCCCCGGCGCAGATCGCGGAATACCTCGCGGTGATCGGCGACACCTCGGACAACATTCCCGGCATCAACGGCGTCGGCCCGAAGACGGCGACGAAGTGGTTCGCCGACTTCACGACACTGGAAGGCATCATCGCGCACGCCGCGGAGCTGAAGCCCGAACGCTTCCGCGAGGCGGTGGCGAAGGACGCGGACCGGCTGCGGCTGAACCTGAAGCTGACGACCCTGCGCACGCAGTCGCCGCTGCCGCACGTGGGCCCGGGCGAGCCGCAGATGGCGCAGCTCTTTGCGTTGCTGGAGTCACTGGAAATGAAATCCAGCCTGGCGGAGGCGCGGGCGCGTTATTCAGAACAGAAGGAACTATTCTGAACCGGGATCACGTCTACACACTATTCAAGCCGATCTGGTCTCACTTTAAATTGAAGGGCTCAGCTGCCTGATCATGGCTGAAGCCAGGGCATAAACTGACCTTGCTAAAACGGCCCCGGCGAGGAAGAATGCAGGGCATGGACAAGCAAGAGCTGATGGCGAAAATCGTCGCGAAGGTCGGCCGGGAGAAGGCGATCGACATGGTGATGCAGGCTTACAACACCGAGATGCTGACCACGCTCCTGCACCGGCTGGAGGAAAACAAGCCGAACATGATCAGCAAATTCAACCGCCGCGACCAGCTGACTGACGCGCTGACGCGGGTGCTCGAAGTCTGCGAGCTGGCGACGTGACGGGCCACGGCCGCAGGCCGCCCGGAAGTTGATCAGGCTTTCTTCGCCTCGCCCGGCGGCTCGAAGATATAGCCGATGCCGTGGACGGTCTTGAAGCAGTCGAGAGACAGGCCGTTCTTCTCGAAGGCGGCGCGGACCTTGACGATGTATTGGTCGAGCGAACGGCTGCGGATGTCGGCGTGGATGCCCCAGACGGAATGGATCAATTCCTTGCGGGTGATGACGACGCCCACATGGGCATTGAGGTGGGCGAGGATGCCCAGCTCCTTGCGGCCGATCTTGTGGGTGCCGCCGTTGGGAAACACGATCTCAAGGCGGTCGGGGTGGACCGTGGTGCCGAGGAAGTCGAACGGGCCGTCGATCGTGCGGACATTCTTGGTGACGTTGTAATCCGCCTTGCCCTCCGCGCGGCGGAGCACGGCGTTGATGCGGGCGACGAGCTCGGCGTAGCTGAACGGCTTGGTGATGTAGTCGTCGCCGCCCATGTTGAGCCCCTTGATCTTGTCATCCTCCATGCTGTTCCCGGTCAGGAAAATCGTGGGGACGTTGATATCCTGGGCCTTCAGTTCCTTGAGCAAATCAAAGCCCGAGGCATCGGGCAGGGTCAGGTCGAGCAGGAGGAGGTTGGCGAAGTTGTGCTGGAGAAAACGCAGGGCGGGGGCGCAGCGGTTGTAGGACTGCACATTCATGCCGGCATTTTCCAGCTGCTCGGTGATGAGCTTGATCAGCTCCTCCTCGTCTTCGACGACAACAATCAGGGGACGGGGTTCAGCGCACATAGTTTGAAGGTGACAGTCTCTTTTTACAATCACCGGGGGATTTGTCAAAGCCTTGTTGGGGGCTTCGAAGGGCGGCCGAGGGAGAGAGAATTCTTGTCATTCGCGAGGCGGAGCCGTTCGCTCGGCCAATGAAAGTGACGCTTGGGCTACTGCAACATGCCTGCACCGCCTCGCCGGCGGCGAATCTCAAGAAAACGCTGCAGCTGGCCGCACAGGCCGCGAAAAGGGGCGCCAGGATCATCTGCACCCAGGAACTCTTCCGGTCGCAATATTTCTGCCAGAGCGAGAACCATGATTATTTCCAGCTGGCCGAGCGGATCCCGGGGCCCAGCACGCAGGCCTTCCAGAAACTGGCCAAGAAACACAAGGTCGTGATCATCGCCTCGCTGTTCGAGAAGCGTGCCGGCGGGCTTTATCACAATACCGCGGTCATCATCGACGCCGACGGCAAGCTCCTCGGCATCTACCGGAAGATGCACATCCCGGACGACCCGCTCTATTACGAGAAGTTTTATTTCACGCCCGGCGACACCGGCTTCAAGGCGTGGCAGACCAAGTATGGGAAGATCGGCGTGCTCATCTGCTGGGACCAGTGGTATCCCGAGGCGGCGCGGCTCACGGCGCTGCAGGGGGCGGAGATCATTTTCTACCCGACGGCCATCGGCTGGCACCCGAGCGAAAAGAAAAAGTTCGGCGCCAACCAGCACGGCGCGTGGGAAACCATCCAGCGGGCGCACGGCGTGGCCAACGGCTGCTTCGTGGCCGTCACGAACCGCATCGGGCCGGAAAAGCCCGTCGGCGGCGACGGCATCGAATTCTGGGGCCAGAGCTTTGTCGCCGGCACCAGCGGGCAGATCCTGGCGAAGGCGAGTGCCACCGAGGAAGAGATTCTTCTCGTGCCGGTTGACCTCGGCAGCGTCGACACCACGCGCACGCACTGGCCGTTCCTGCGCGACCGGCGCATCGACGCCTACGGCGACCTGACGAGGCGTTACATCGACTGATTGCCACTTTTGGAGGGCTCGCGTCCCCGCGAGCCTCGGCCCGCAGGGACGCGGGCCCTCCACCAAAGCCACGATGCCCGCCGCCAAATCCAAGTTAGAAACGCCCGCCGCCCTCGGTTTCCGCATGCCGGCCGAGTGGGAGCCACAAGCCGCCGTCTGGTTCTCGTGGCCGCACAACCATGCGACCTGGCCCGGACAGTTCCGGCCGATCCCTGATGTTTTCGCGGAGATCGTGGCGCAGGTCAGCCGGTTCGAGGCCGTGCGCATCAACTGCGCCGCAAAGCTTCAGCCCCGGGCGAAGCGCCTCTGCGCCGCGGCCGGCGCCGACCTGACGCGCGTCACCTTCTACAACCACCCGACGAACGATGCGTGGTGTCGCGACCACGGGCCGATCTTCGTGAAGCGCACCCGCACGGGCGAGGTGGCGGTGACCGATTGGGTGCACAACGCCTGGGGCGGCAAATATCCACCCTACGATCTCGACAACGAAATCCCCCCGAGCATCGCGCGGAAACTCAAGCTGCGGCGCTTCGAGAACGACATGGTGCTGGAGGGCGGCTCGCTCGACGTCAACGGTGAGGGTCTGCTGCTCACGAGCGAGCAGTGCCTCTTAAACAAGAACCGGAATCCGGACCTGACGCGGACGCAGATCGAGCAAAACCTGCGGGATTATCTCGGAGTGCAGCAGGTGCTCTGGCTGGGCGAGGGGATAGTCGGTGACGATACCGACGGCCACATCGACGACATGACGCGCTTCTTCAGGGCCGACGGCATCATCACCTGCGTCGAGCCTAACCGGCGCGACGCGAACCACCGGCCGCTGGCAGAAAATCTGGAGCGCCTGCGGTCGTTTCGCACCCCCGCCGGGAAGAAATTCGAGATTGTTGCGCTGCCGATGCCCCGGCCCTTCGGCTTCCGTGGCCAGCGCGTGCCGGCGAGCTACGCGAATTTCCTTATCATCAACGGGGCGGTCCTCGTCCCGCAGTTTCGGCAGAAACAGCGCGACGCGGAGGCCCGGGCGATCATCGGCCATTGCTTCAAGGATCGGGCAA
This sequence comes from Lacunisphaera sp., assembly GCA_029945445.1. GTDB lineage: Bacteria > Verrucomicrobiota > Verrucomicrobiia > Opitutales > Opitutaceae > Lacunisphaera. The sequence continues at coordinate 102,820 of JAQSCO010000060.1, forward strand.
TAATTCCCATCGACTGCCACCACCTGATCTGGGGGCTCGGCACGCTGCACTGTATTTCGCAACAACAGCCCGCTTGACGGGTCGGAGACGAATCATGAAAACCTTTGCTTTGCTAGCCCTGTGCGCGACCGCCCTGCTGGCGGGCTGTGAATCGATGTCGGATCGCATGCAGGATCGGCTCAGCGCCGTGCCGCCCAAGACGCAGACATTCGCGGCGCCCCAGGCCAAGGTCGCCGCGGCGGCCCAGCAGGCCTTCAAGCGGCTCGACTTCACCCTGACGCACACCAAAGCCGGCCAAATCGAGGCGGTCAGCCGGATCAACTCCAGCGCAGCCTTCGCCGATGCGCGGCAGCTCGTGGCCAAGGTGCATCTGGCCGAGTCCGGACCGGGTCAAACCGACGTGGAGATCACCCTCCGGGAGGAGGTGACGAGCAAGTCATTTGGCGGGACCCACCAGCAGGACATGCGGGAGCATAGTTTCTTCGCCTTGTATTTCGCTACCTTGCAGCAGGTTTTGCAGGACGGGGCGCAGTCCTCTGCGATCGAAAAACACTGACGTTTTCGCTTGCCGGTGGCGGGAGGATAAGGGAATTTGGCCATTCCGCGGCGTTCTTAGTCAGGCCGGTGTCAGCCGCGACACTCCCACCGGCTTGTCCGACAGTCCAACCCTCAACCATCGGTTCCGCAAGGAACCAAGCCGGAAGCCGGACGCCCTGGAGTATGCGGCCGTCGTTCCGACCACAGTCAATATGAGTTCGTTAATGCAAGACCTGCTCGCCCAGAGCTCCTTCGACAAACTGAAGGAAGGCACCATCGTCTCGGGCGTCATCACAGAAATCCGCGCCAATGAAGTCGTCGTCGATATCGGCGGCAAAGCGGAAGGCGTCATCCCCGCCAATGAGTTCGCCGATCTCGGCGAACTTCAGATTGGCTCCACCATCGAGGTCATCCTCGAGAAGCTCGAGGACAAGGAGGGCAATCCCATCCTCTCCTATGAGCAGGCCCAACAGAAGAAGAACTGGGAGAACATCCTGGTGAAATGCCAGGAGGGCTCCATCGTCCCCGGCCGCGTCAAGGCCAAGGTCAAGGGCGGCCTGATCGTCTCGATCGGCGTCGATTCCTTCCTGCCCGCATCGCACATCGACATCCAGCCGCCCAAGAACCTCGATCAATACGTCGGCCAGACCTACGACTTCAAGGTCCTCAAGATCAATCACGAGCGCCAGAACATCGTCCTGTCGCGCCGCGAGCTCATCGAGGAGCAGCGCATCAACAAGCGCCGCGACCTGCTCGAGAAGCTCCAGCCGGGCCAGATCCGCAAGGGCGTCGTCAAGAACATCACCGACTTCGGCGCGTTTATCGACCTCGACGGCATGGACGGCCTGCTGCACATCACCGACATGAGCTGGGGTCGCATCGGCCACCCGTCCGAGCTGCTGAAGCAGGGCGAGGAGATCGAGGTGATGATCATCGACATCAACCGCGAGAAAGAGCGCGTTTCCCTCGGCCTTAAGCAGACCAAGAACAATCCCTGGGACAACATCGACCACAAGTTCCCGGTCGGTTCCAAGATCCACGGCAAGGTCGTCAATCTCGTTCCCTACGGCGCGTTTATCGAACTCGAGCCGGGCGTCGAGGGTCTCGTCCACATCACCGAGATGTCCTGGACCAAGCGCATCACCAAGCCCTCCGAGCTGCTCAAGGTCGGCCAGGAGCTCGATGCGGTCGTCCTCGGCATCCAGAAGGAGGAGCAGAAGATCTCCCTCGGTCTCCGCCAGCTGGAGCCGAATCCCTGGGACATGGTCCGCCACAACTACCCGGTGGGCGCCCGCGTCCGCGGCAAGGTCCGCAACATGACCACCTACGGCGCCTTCGTCGAACTCGAGGAAGGCATCGACGGCATGGTGCATGTCTCCGACATGTCCTGGACCCGCAAGATCAACCACCCGTCCGAGATGCTCAAGAAGGGCGACGAGGTGGACGCCATCGTCCTCGACGTCGATCCGAACCAGCAGCGCATCAGCCTCGGCATGAAGCAGCTCGCGACGGATCCGTGGACCGACATCGACTCCTTCTTCCGCATCGGCGACGTCGTCCCGGGCGTGATCTCCAAGATCACGACCTTTGGCGCCTTCGTGGAGCTGAAGGACGGCATCGACGGCATGGTGCACATCTCGCAGATCCAGGAAGACCGCGTGGACAAGGTGAAGGACGTGCTCAAGCCCGGCCAGGAAGTCACCGCCCGCGTCATCAAGATCGACCGCGAGCAGCGCCGCATCGGCCTCTCGATCAAGGCCGCCAACTATACGGCGGAACAGCTCGCGCAGGAGACGGCGACCTACGAGCAGTTCTCGAAGAGCTCCGGCGCTTCCGACCTCACGAACCTCGGCGACATCTTCGACGAGGCGTCCAAGAAGGAATAAGCCGTCGCTTCAAGCGAAACACTTCAAAGGCGTCCTGCGAAAGCAGGGCGCCTTTTTCTTTAGTAGCAGCCGCTGGCCGCCTCGCTCAAACTTTGCAGCAGGACCGACGATTCAGCGAGGCAGTCCTGGGCGAGATACAGGGTGAAAAGCGTCAGGGCGGAGGCTGAGCCATTCGGTGGGTTCCAGCGCGACGCTCCGGAAGGACTTGAGCGGGCCTTGCTGCCGGTGACCATCTTCCGGGCTCTCATTTGGTCGATGGCCTTGCCGCCCGCGTCTGAACCGACGGGAGCGGCCGCGCGTTGCTTGAGTCGGATTAGGTGAACCTTTATGCCCGGCAGTTGCCGGAAAGTCCCGTCGGTGGTCACCAGGGGAATGCCGTGTTCAAGGGCGTGGGCCGCGATCCAGCAATATGGTTCCGGCATGACCACTCCCCGGTCCAGCAGCGCGGCGCGCAATTCGGCATAATAGTCGGCCGTGTGCGTCGTGGGGCTGAGCGTCTCAAATGCCGCGACGTAGGTGCGGGTCCGCAGAATGGCGGCCTTCGACACTTTGGCCTGCAACTGCCAGTGGATGTATTCGCCCGCCACATGCGGGCAGAGCACCGGGGGATAATGCTTCAGCGCCAAGTTCTCGACCCTCAGGTCGCGACGGCGCAACAGTTCAAGGGCTCCAGTATCAAGCAGGACCGGCACGGGGCATGGATCTGGCCCGTGTGGTGGTGAGGGTCTTCAGCAGCCTGTCGCCCGAATGATTGAGCTCGGGAGTGGCCGGACGTGCCCAAAACACCTTGATTGATGCGATGCTGCTTGCTGGCTCCCGCTTCGCTTGAGGTGATGGGGTAGTGGGCACGCGGAAAAACTTGCGTTTTGGCGCGCCGGATTCAATCGGAAAAACAAAAAAAGACGCCCACCGTAAGCGGGCGTCCTTGTCATAAGCGGTGACCAAGATCAGGTGGAGGCCCCGGCGTGCTTGGCGACGTAGTCGCGGATGACGCCGGCCCGCTGGGTGGCGAGCGTCTCCTGTTCGACCTCGTCGGCCGTGCGCTGCTTGTTGTGGCTCTGCATCTGCTTCCGCAGCGTGGAGAGCGCGAGGTATTCCAGCTGGCGGATGCGCTCGCGGGTGACCTTGAATTTCTTGCCGACCTCCTCGAGGGTCAGCTCCTTCTCGCCCTCAAGGCCGAAGCGCATCTTGATGATGCTGGCCTCGCGGGGATCGAGCGAGTTGACCATGGCGCTGAGGTCCTCCTTGAGGCTTTTGTCGCCCAGGCCCTCATAGGGACTCAGCGCACTCTCATCGCCGACGAGGTCGCCGAGTGTGGCGGAATCGTGGTCCTCGCCGACGGGGGCGTCGAGCGAGGCCGGGCGCACGCTGACGGTCTTGAGCAGCGCGACCTTGGCGGTCGGGATCTGCAGCTCCGCGGCGACCTCCTCGTTCTCGGGCTCGCGGCCGAGCTCGTCGGTGAGCTTGGCGATCATCTTCCGCATGCGGGAGATCTTGTCCACGAGATGGACGGGGAGGCGGATGGTCTTGGACTGGTTGGCCAAGGCGCGCTTCATCGACTGCTTGATCCACCACGCGGCGTAGGTGGAGAGCTTGCCGCCCTTGGCCGGGTCGAAGCGCTCGACGGCCTTGATGAGGCCGAGGTTGCCCTCACTGATGAGGTCCATGAGGGGGAGGCCCATCTGATTGTAGTCGTAGGCGATCTTCACGACGAGGCGCAGGTTGGCCTTGATCATGTGGTCGCGGGCCGCCTTGTCGCCGCGCTTGATGCGGGCGGCGAGCTTGATCTCCTCCGCGACGGTGAGCAGCGGGGTCAGGCGGATCTCGTTCAGGTAAAGCTGGAGGTTCGAGCGCTCGTCGCGACGGTCGACCGGGGACGCCTGGTCGAACTGCGACGGGGCGGCGGCTGGCTTGATTTCCGGGCGGACAGTGAGACCTTCATCGGCCGGGGGAATGGAAACGGGGGTGGCGGCACGATCCGCGGGCATCGCGACTGCTACCGGCGTGGAGCGGAGAGTCTTTTTGCGTTGTGGCATGGATAGAGTGGCAGACGGTTGAACTGGCTGGGAGTTACTGCCGGCTTCCTTGCAGATTAGATGCCGAATGCCGGGAGGAAATTCCCATACAGCTGTTAAGACCCTTAATACGCGGCAGTGTGCCGCCGGGACGCCTCAAGGGGCCAGTTTATCGGCCAAACTGATGGCCTTGAACAGCGCTGAAGCCTTGCTGATCGTCTCCTGATATTCGGCCGCCGGGACCGAATCCGCCACGATGCCGGCGCCGGCCTGGATGTGCACCTGCCCGTCCTTAATCAATGCCGTGCGCAAGGTTATGCAGGAGTCAAGATTGCCGTCGTAGCTGAAATAACCGAGCGCGCCCGCGTAACTGCCGCGCTGAGTGCCTTCCTTTTCGGCGATCAGCTGCATGGCGCGGATTTTCGGGGCGCCACTGACCGTGCCGGCGGGAAAAGTGGCACGCATGAGGTCAAAAGCGGAGCGTTCTGGCGCAAGTTGTCCCTCCACCTGTGACACAATGTGCATCACATGGGAGTAGCGCTCGATGAGCATGAACTCCGGCACCTTGACCGAACCGAAGGCGCAGACGCGGCCGATGTCGTTGCGCGCGAGATCGACCAGCATCAGGTGCTCGGCCTTTTCCTTTTCGTCGGCGAGCAGTTCCTTTTCGAGGGCGACATCCTCGGCCGCGGTCTTGCCCCGCGGCCGGGTGCCCGCGATGGGCCGGATCTCCACCTTGCGGCCGGTGAGGCGCACATGGACTTCGGGCGATGCGCCGACCAGCGCGAAGTCGCCGGTCTCGAGCAGAAACATATAGGGCGACGGGTTGACCGTGCGCAACGTCCGGTAGAGATCGAGCGGACTCCGCTTGAATTCCCGCGAGAATCGCTGCGAGAGCACGATCTGGAAAATATCGCCGGAGCGGATGAACTCCTTCGAGTCCTCGACCATCTTCTCGAAGGCGGCCTTGGTGAAGTTGCCCGGGGGCACCTGCACGGGGCCGGTTTCCCCCAGCGTGGCCGACACCAGCGGTGAGGGCTGGGCGAGGGCGGCCTGCATGCGCTCCAGTTCGGCGCGCGCTGCGTCGTAAGCCGCGCTGGCGTCGGCCCCGACATGGGCGTTGACGATGAGCCGCATCGTCTGGTGTGCGCGGTCGAAGGCCAGGACCGAGTCGCAGAGCATGAACCACATCATCGGCACGCCCAACTCGTCGCGCTTCGCGAGCGGCACCGTCTTCTCGAAGCTGTGGATGAATTCGTAGCCGAGATAACCCACGGCGCCGCCGGTAAAGGGCGGCAATCCCGGCACGCTGACCGGCTGGTAACAGGCCAGTTCCTGCTGCAGCGCGGCCAGCGGGTCGGCCTCGCCGGGCTGCGCGCGGAAAATCTTCCGCGGGTTGCAGCCGATGAAGCTGTAGCGGGAGACGTTCTCGCCACCCTCGACCGACTCCAGCAGGAAGGCGGGGCCTTGGCCGCGCAGCTTGGCGTAGGCGGAGACCGGCGTCTCCAGATCGGCGAGCAGGTCAGCCCGCACCGGGACGACGTTGCCTTCCCGGCTCAGGCGCAGGAACTCCTCGCGGCTGGGTGAGACTTGCATGGCTACTCGACCGTGACCGACTTCGCCAGGTTGCGCGGCTTGTCCACGTCGCGCTTCAGTTCCTCGGCGATGTAGTAGCTCAGCAATTGGACCGGCACGGTGGCGACGATGGGCAGCACGGCCTCATGGCACTCGGGGATGCGGATGACCTCGTCGGCCAGGCCCGCGGGCAGGTCGCAGTTCTCGGTGGCGACGGCGATGATCCTGCCCTTGCGGGCCTTGATTTCCTGCATGGAGGAAACGACCTTGTTGAACATCTCGCCCGACGGCACGAAGAACACCGAGGGGCAGCTCTCGCTGATCAGCGCGATGGGCCCGTGCTTCATCTCGGCCGCAGGGTAGCCCTCGGCGTGGATGTAGGAAATCTCCTTCAGCTTGAGCGCCCCCTCGAGCGCCACCGGGAAAAGCGACAGCCGGCCGAGGAAAAGGAAGTCGTGGTAGTGCGCGTAGCGCCGCGCGATCTCCTTGATCTTGGGCGCGGTCTCGAGGGTCCGGCGCACGAGGTCGGGCACGCCCTTGAGGGCCTTCACGTATTCGACCCCGTCGCTGAAACTCATGTCGCGCATGCGGCCGAGGTAGAGCGCGAGCATCGCGCCAACGAGCAACTGCGAGGTGAAGGCCTTGGTCGAGGCGACGCCGATCTCGGGGCCGACGTGCTGGTAGACGCCGCCGTCCGCCTCGCGGGCGATGGTGGAGCCGACGACATTCGCGATGGCGAGGACCTTGTAACCCTTGCGCTTGGCCTCGCGCAGGGCGGCGAGCGTGTCGATGGTCTCGCCCGACTGGCTGACGGTGAAGAAAAGCGTGCTGCTGCCGAGCGGCATGTTGCGGTAGCGGAACTCCGAGGCGTAATCGACCTCGACCGGCACGCGGGCGAAACGCTCGATGAGGTGCTCGGCCACGAGGCAGGCGTGCCACGCGCTGCCGCAGGCGAGAAAGTGGAAGCGATCGACCTGGCGCAGGTCCACGGCGGAGATGTTCAGGCCGCCGAACTGGGCGGTGCTGCCGTCCTCGGCGAAGCGGCCGCGCATCGTGTTCTCGAGCGCGGCGGGCTGCTCGAAGATCTCCTTCTCCATGAAGTGCGCGTAGCCGTTGAGGTCGGCGTCCTCGACCTTCCAGGTGATGGTGTCGACGACAGGCGACACGTCCTCGGCGTCGAGCGTGGTGATGGAGAAATTCGTCGCCGTGATGTGCACGATCTCGCCGTCCTTGAGGTAGACGACGTTCTGCGTGCGGCTGATGATGGCGGAGACGTCGCTGGCCAGCATGTATTCGCCGTCGCCGACGCCGAGGATGAGCGGCGAACCCTTGCGCGCGGCGACGATCTCGGCCGGGCAGTCGGTGCACAGCACGGCGATGCCGTAGGTGCCCTCGACATGGCGGAGGGTCTTGCGCACGGATTCGAGGAACCGGCTGGCCTCCGGCGCCGCGGGCTCCTTCTGGTAATGGTAGGCGAGAAGGTTGCAGAGCACCTCGGTGTCGGTCTCGGACAGGAAGGTGAAGCCCTTCGTCAGCAGGAACTTTTTGATGCTGGCGTAGTTCTCGATGACGCCGTTGTGGATGAGGGCGATCCGGCCGTCGCTGCTGATGTGCGGGTGGGCGTTCGCGTCGGTGACGCCGCCGTGCGTGGCCCAGCGGGTGTGGCCGATGCCGGTGGTGCCGGCGATCTTCTGCGCGGGCGTGCCCTTGATCAGGCCCTCGACGCGGCCGGCCTTCTTGGCGAGATCGAAGTGCCCGTCGCGCAGCACGGCGACACCGGCGGAGTCATAGCCGCGGTATTCGAGGCGCTTGAGCCCCTCGAGGATGATGGCCGAAGCCTTCTGTTTGCCGATATAGCCGACGATGCCGCACATATAGCTTTTAGCTGGCGATTTCTGGCCGGGTTCAAATCATACCGCAAGGAATTAGAGCAGCATAACTTTACCCCATTGCCCCATGGCCGAATCCAAGAAAGTTTTATCCGTAATCATGGGCGGCGGCCGCGGCACGCGGCTCTACCCGCTGACCAAGGAGCGCTGCAAGCCCGCCGTGCCGCTCGCGGGCAAATACCGCCTCGTCGACATTCCAATCAGCAACTGCCTCAACTCCGGCTGCAACCGGATCTTCGTCCTCTCGCAGTTTCTCACCGCCTCGCTCCACCGGCACATCCAGAAGAGCTACCAGTTCGACCCGTTCGGCGGCGGGTTCATTGACATCCTCTCGGCCGAGCAGACCGAGAAGAGCAACGCCTGGTATGAGGGCACGGCCGACGCCGTGCGCCGCAACCTGGTCCACTTCCACCGCCACGGGCACGACTTTGTCCTGATCCTGTCCGGCGACCAGTTGTATCGGATGGATTTCAGCCAGATTGTGGACCAGCACGTCGCGACCGGCGCGGATGTCACGATCGCCGCGATCCCGTTCCCCATTTCCAAGATCGAGGGCCTCGGCCTCATGCGCGTGGCCGACGACCTGTCGATCACCGAGTTCGTCGAGAAGCCGAAGGATCCTGCCATCATCCAGGGTCTGGCCATCAGCCCGAAGCTCGAGGCCAAGCTCGCCGCCAAGACCCCGGAGAAGCACTGCCTCGCCTCGATGGGCATTTATGTTTTCAGCAAGGAGGTGCTGCGCGAGGCGCTCGACAACAACATGAAGGATTTCGGCAAGGAGGTCATCCCGGCGCTCCTCGGGAAAAAGAAGCTCTTCAGCTACATCTTCGAGGGCTACTGGGAGGACATCGGCACGGTGAAGGCGTTCTTCGACGCCAACCTCGCGCTCGCCCAGCCGCTGCCGCCGTTCAATTTCTTCGATCGCTCCGCCCCGATCTACACCCACCCGCGCTACCTGCCGGCGTCCAAGATCAACCGCTGCAACATCGACCACGTGGTCATCGGCGACGGCTGCCTCATCACGGATTCCAGTCTCAAGCACTGCGTCATCGGCATCCGGTCCGTTCTCGGCGAGAATTCTCACCTGGAGGACGTAGTCATGATGGGCGCCGACTATTACCAGAATGAGCAGGAAGTGAACGCCGCCCAGGCCGAGGGCCGGCCGCGCATCGGCGTGGGCCGGAACTGCAACATCCGCCACGCCATCATCGACAAGAACGCCCGCATCGGTGACGGCGTGTCGCTGTCCCCCGCGGGCAAGGCCGACGGCGACTTCGCCCACGGCGTCGTCATCCGCGACGGCATTCTCTGCGTGACGAAGGGCGCGGTGATTCCGTCGGGCTTTTCGCTCTGATCTTCCGGCGGCAAGCTTTTGGGCTCCGGTCCTCGGCCGCGACCCAAGGCCTACCGCTCAGCCTCACGCAACTATTTCCGGCGCCGCGACCGCTTCACTGTCGCGCTTCAAATCTGAAACTATTCTCTTCGTGCTGGCAACGCATCGGCGTGATCTTAGGTCCGCAGTATCATCTCAATCGGCTTACCCTTCGCCAACTCGTCGACCAACTTGTCGAGGTATCGAATTTCACGCATCGTCGGCTCTTGGATTTCTTCGACGCGAACGCCGCAAATCACGCCTTTGATCGACGATCTGAGCGGATTGGGCCTCGGGGCTTCTTTGAAGAAGGTCTCGAAGTCCGTCGGCTTCTTTAATTCCTGCTCCAGCTGCCGCTGACTGTAGCCGGTCAGCCAGCAAATGATCGCATCAACCTCTGACTTCGTCCGACCCTTCTTCTCCGCTTTTGCGATGTAGAAGGGATAGACGTTCGCAACGCTGGTCGTGAGGATTCGATGTTTAGCAGGCATGCTGATTTACGGCCGAACGTTCAGTGCTGAGCCATGGCTGTGCGCAGCACCGACATGGGCTCTGGCCGCAGGGGGAGGACGTCGCATTTCAAAACTAGGCTGAGAGGACGTAGATAAACTCCTCGCTGGGCGTTCCATCGGGGAGAGTGAACGCATCTTCACCAGCGCGGGTAAAACCGGCCTTCTCGAGCACTCGGATCGAACCCGCATTGTGCTTAACGACACGGGCGATAAGCGGGCGAGTCGATTCCGATCGGAGAACCTGCGACACTGCGGCGGACGCGATGCCGCGCCCCCAGAACTCTCGTCCGAGCCAATAGCAGACGAGGCGTTCATGGGTAGCAGCATCGGTCCACAAACCAATATATCCCGCGACGCGGCCGTCGAAGAGAATCGTGCGGTTGGTGGAGGCGGGGTTGCCGATGATCTTGGTGGTCCAATGGGTCAGAAACGCCTCACGATCTCGCGGAGGAAATGCGGCAAGCCGGGTGGCTTCGGGATCGAGCTGGTGGGCGAAGAAGATCGGGAGATCGTCAGCTTCAACAGGCCGGAGTGAAACGAGCGCCTGCATTTTTGCCGAACGTTAGAGATGAGCCGCGCTCACCTAGAGCGAGGACGAGGATTCGAGCGTGGCGATCGTAAGCGAAAAAGGACGGACGGTGAGCGTTGGCTCTAGCGACTGGCTCGGCTCTTTCTTCATTCGCGCTTCTCGCCTTTGAACATAAGATAAAGAGCGGCAGGTAGGCTAAACCCCAAGCTTCCTATGAGCGACATCGCGACAAACAATAGTCCGCTAGGTTTCTTTATGCCCGCTTTGCCTAGGAGCCACGCGAACAAAAACATGAGAACGAAGGCCTCTGTGATGAAAACCAATGAAATAGGATTCCGCAGTGCAGCTTTCGTCATTTCTGGATCGTGGAGGAAGAAATAGAGAAATACACCATTGGGCGCAATAAAACCAAATGCGGCTAGAATGACGAGACCTCGAAGCTCGGTTTTTGTCAGCGTGATCGAATTCATGGATTTTTTTTGCCGATCAGCATATTCACCTCAACTGAGTTGAGCTTTGCAAAGTGGAGGCCATGCCGAGGATGAGACCGACTAAACGACTGGAGATCAACAGTCGAGTATGCGGGGTTGAGCTTTTGCTCGGTGTTTTTTCCCGGCGTAAACCTCAACCCAGTTTTACTGTGCTTCCTTACGAAGCAGCGCGACGTAGAAGCCGTCCGTGTTGCGTGTTCCAGGCAAGAGGAGAGTGCCGAGGTTGTCGAAGCTGCCGCCGTGGTTTTCGGCGGGTTTTTCGGCGATGAAGTTGGGGTGGCTCTTCAGGAACGCGGCGACGGTGTCCTGGTTTTCGTGGTGGCTCATCGAGCAGGTGGCGTAGATGAGCCGGCCGCCGGCTTTCACGCGGGGGGCGTTGGCGGCAAGGATTTCGAGCTGGGTTTGCTGAAACGCGGCGATGGTCTCGGGCTGCACATACCATTTGAGGTGGGGCTGGCGGCGCCAGGTGCCGGAGCCGGAGCAGGGGGCGTCGACGAGCACGCCGTCGTAGTCGGCGGCGGGTTTCTGGACGATGGTGATGTTGTCGAGGCGCGCGCGCTTGGCGCGGTCGTCGAGCTCGTCCAGGATTTCGGGACGGATGTCGGTCGCATCGACGTGGCCGTTCGCGCCGAGCATCCGGGCGAGCTGGAGGGTCTTGCCACCCGCGCCGGCGCAGGCGTCGAGCCAGCGGCCGGAGACTCTAGGCGCATGGGCGAGCACCAGTTGCGAGCCGAGATCCTGGATCTCGACAAAACCGCGGCGGTAGGCGTCGGAGCCGGCGACGTCGGCGTTGGGCGGCAGGCAGAGCGCGTCGGGGAAGTCGGCGGGTTGCTCGATGACCCAGCCCTGCGCGCGGAATTCGTCGAGCACGAGGTTGCGGTCGTTGGCCTGGATGCGGACCCAGATGTTGGCGCGGCTGTTGAGGGCGTCGAGGTGCGGGGATTCGAAGGCGGCGGGGCAGTGCTCGAGGAACCAAGCCGGAAGCAAGGCGTGAGGCGTGAGGCTGGAGGCTAGAGGTGTGAGGGTCGAAAGCAGCGCAGCTTTCTCGGCCAGAGTTGCGGGCACGGTGGGCCAGTCGCCGGCGTGGGCGGCGCGGTAGGCGGAGGTAGGTTTTAGTTCGGGAGCGAGCCAGGCCGTGATCTTGGCGGCAAGGGGGGCGTCAGTGTCGAGTAGCCCGTCAATCCACGGGAGGAAGCGGAGGTAGGTGTAGACGAGTTCGCGGTAGAGCTTGCGGTCGCGGGACCCGATGGCGCGGTTGCGGGCGAAGATGTCCTTGATGCGGCGGGGCAGGGAGCTGTCGCGGCGCAGGTGCGGGCGCAACTCGGCCACGAAGGCGAGGAAGAGGCGCTGCTGGTTCGCGGCGATGTTCGGATTCATTGACTTTACAGGAGGAAACGGAGGGAACTGGGATTTACCAATGCAGAGTCAGATTCTCTGTTTCCTCCGTCATCTCCGGTGAAAATAAATCAGAATTTCAGCAGCTCGACCTCGATGTTCATGGCGAAGGAGCTTTCGCGGCGGGGGCCGTTGAACCACGAGACCTCATACTTCACCGCCCACGTCTGGCCGAGGCGCTGCCAGACGCCGTAGCTCTGCTCGTTGAAGCGGTGGTTGCGGGCATCGTAGCGCCAGAGCGCGGTCGCGTCGTAGACCTCGTTGAGGCGCTGGCGGTATTCGAGGGTGTATTCCTCGTAGTTGTTCTTGAGGAAATGCGTCGCGACCTTCGCGGACCACCATTCCTGGTCGACGATCTCGAGGCCGGTGTTGAGCTCCTGCTGGCTGGTCAGGTTCGGGTTGAAGCGATGGAAGACCTCCCACCGCAGCCACGGGGCGGGCGTGAGGGCGAACTCCGTGTAGATGTCCGAGAGCGCGTGCGTGCCGGTGGGGCGGTCGAAGCGGTAGTCCGCGGCGAAGTTGAGCGCGACGAGGTTGCGCGAGCCATAGGCGGGGTCGCGCGTCTGCAGGATGTTGTCGAGCGAGAGACGAACGGTGTTGAGCGCCGTGAGGTCGTCGAGGTTGCGCGAGTCGCCGATGGAGAGCGGCTGGAGGTAGGTCGAGAACACGCGACGGTCGATCGGCGGAATGTAGGCGCGGCCGCGGTCGGCCTCGGGGGCGTAGCGATAGGAGAGCTTGGGCTCGACGAGGTGACGCAGGCCGTCGACCGCCCAGACGGGATTCTTGTAGTCGAAGGTGCCGCTGGCGAGCAGGCGGGCGTCGAAGCCGACTTCGCCGATCTGGCGGGTGTAGGTGTCCTTGCCGCCGAGGGCGTCGGTGTAGTGGGTGACGCGGGCGCCGGCGACGGGCGTGAAGGCGAACCACGGCGTCGGCGCGATCGTGCGCGCGAGGCCGTAGTAGGCGTCGAGACGGTTGGTCCTGAGCTTCGGGTCGGGGCCGAAGGCGTCGGCCTGGAGCACGGCGGCGCTGGCGCTGAATTTTTCCGTGAAGCCCAGTGGCAGCGCGACCGGCATGAGGTCGAAGCGCACCTCGGGCAGCCGCTCCTGGACGCGGTGGTAGGCGTTCGGATGGAAGCGGGCGAAGGCACTGAGCGAGTAGTTGTCGCCGGTGTAGGCCGACTCGATGAAGGAGTCCGGTTGCTGGATCTTGTCGAAGGCCTTGTGGTTGAAGTCGCGCAGGATCTCGGAGTCGCTCCAGTAGTTGAACTCGCCGTTGAGCGTGAAGTGGTCGCCGGCGCGCTGCTGGTGCTGCCACTCGAGGTAGGAGCGGTTGTGCGGCACGGGCACGCCGAGGATGTCGTTCTTCCGATTGCCGCCGGCATCGTAGATATAGCCCGAGCGGAGGGAACCGGTGACCGAGCCGTTCTCGTCGGCGCGCTGGTAGGTGCCGGACGGGCCGACCATGACACCGCGCGAGGAATAGAGGCCGACGTCGGCGCCGAGCTTCACGCCGGTGGCGACCGGCACGTGCAGGCCGAGCTCGGCGAAGGCGCCGAGGTTGCCGCGGTAGCCGACGCGGCCGCTGATGTAGGAGACGAAGGCGGCATCGAGCGCCTGCTCGAAGTGCGGGAAGGAGAGGAAATGCCCGCCCAGCAGGCCGAGGCCGAGGCCCTCGGCGCGGACGATCTTGCCGCGGGCGTAGGTGAGCTTCCGCGCGCGGATGGACGGCGTGTAGCCGGCGTTTTCGCGGAAGAAGACGGTGGCATTGGTGAAGACGAGCTCATCGAGCGTGCCCTCAACGCTTTCGCCCGAGAGATAGACGGGGAACTCGCCGAGGCGGAGGTTGCGGACGCTGACCGCCTTGGTGGCGAGGTTGTAGGTGCCGTGGTCGGCGACCAGGCGGCGCTTGCCGTAGGTGAGGACAAAATTGCCGGTGGCGGTCGCGAGGTTGGTCGCGGCGCTGTAGCGGATCTCGTCCGCCGTGAGCACGATGTCCTTGTAGACCAGCCGGGCGTTGCCGGTGAAGATGGACTCCTTGGTGGCGTCCTCGTAGTGGAACGTCCGGCCCGTGGCCTCGGGGGTCGTGGCCTGGGCGCGGACAGACGCAGTCAGCGCGGACAGGGCGGCGCCGAGGGCGAGGAGACGAAGGGCACGGGCAAAAGGCATGTGGCTGAGAAGTGGCGGGCGGGGCGGGCTGGCGCAATTAGATTTCCAAAGGAGAAGGAGCGAGGCAGCCACAGATGACACGGCTGGGCCCGGATAGTTCGGAAAGTGGCGCCGGCTTCCAGCCGGCGAACTCCATGCGGCGTGCGGCTGGATGCGGCAGCCACAGTCCGGCTCCTTTCGGCTAGACGCGGGGAAAGGGGCGGGCAGTGTGAGCCCTGTCCCGTGATCATACCCGTCAACGAGCTGAACGCTTTCCTGGGGAACCATCAGGCCAACCCGCATGGCTGGCTCGGCATGCATCCGCTGACGCTCGAGAAAAAGCCCGGCGTGGTCGTGCGGTCCTTCGTGCGGGCGGCGGTGAAGTGCGCGGTGATCGAGCTCGATGCGCCCGGCGCGCCGGCCCACCCGATGACGCTGCTGGCGCCGGAGGGATTCTTCGAGGTGTTCATTCCCGGCAAGGCAGTCTTCCGCTACCAGCTGCGCTACGAGACCGCGTGGGGCGACATCCACCAGGTGCACAACGCCTACTCGTTCCTGCCGTCGCTGTCGGCGCAGGACCTTTATCTTTTCAACGAGGGCAACGAGCACCGCATTTACGAAAAGCTTGGCGCGCACCTGCGCCTGATGGGCGACGTGCCCGGCGTGGCGTTCGCCGTCTGGGCGCCCGCGGCCTCGCGTGTTTCGCTCGTGGGCAATTTCAACGGCTGGGACGCGCGCTACCACCCGATGCGGCCGCTCGGCGGCTCGGGCGTGTGGGAGCTGTTCGTGCCCGACGCGCGCGAGGGCGAGCTCTACAAGTTCGCGATCTGGGACCAGTCGGGCCACATGCGGCTGAAGACCGACCCCTACGGCACGTATTTCGAGGCGCCGCCGAACAACGCCGCCATCATCTGCGACACGACCCGCTACCAGTGGGGCGACGGCGACTGGATCGCGCAGCGCGCCGCGCAGGCCGGCCACCTGGACCGGCCGATGTCGATCTACGAGGTGCACCTCGGCTCGTGGAAGCGGAACATGGCGGAGGCGAACCGCCCCTATAACTACCGCGAGCTCGCGCCGCTGCTGGCGGACTACGTGAGCGAGATGGGCTTCACGCATATCGAGGTGCTGCCGGTCAGCGAGTTTCCCTTCACGGGCTCGTGGGGTTACCAGGTGACGGGCTACTTTGCGCCGACGCACCGCTGGGGCACGCCGGAGGACTTCCAGTTCTTCGTCGACCACCTGCACCAGCGCGGCATCGGCATCATCATCGACTGGGTGCCGGCGCATTTCCCGCGCGACGCGTTCGCGCTGGCGTCGTTCGACGGCTCGCACCTCTACGAGCACGCCGACCCGCGGCTCGGCGCGCACCAGGACTGGGGCACCCTGATCTTCAACTACGGCCGCCACGAGGTGCGGTGCTTCCTCATTGCCAGCGCTCTCTCGTGGCTCGAGCGCTACCACATCGACGGCCTGCGCGTGGACGCGGTCGCGTCGATGCTCTACCTCGACTACTCGCGCAAGGCCGGCGAATGGATCCCGAACCAATACGGCGGGCGCGAGAACCTCGAGGCGATCAACTTCCTGCGGCAGGTGAACGACCTCGTGCACCAGTATTATCCCGGCGCCGTCACCATTGCGGAGGAGTCGACGGCGTTCGCGATGGTCAGCCGGCCGACGAAGGACGGCGGGCTCGGCTTCGACTACAAGTGGAACATGGGCATGATGCACGACACGCTCGCCTATTTCCAGAAGGACCCGATCCACCGCAAGTGGTCGCACGACAAGCTGACCTTCGGGATGATCTACCAGTATTCGGAGAACTTCATCTCGGTCTACTCGCACGACGAGGTCGTGCACCTGAAGGCCTCGATGCTCGGCAAGATGGCCGCCGGCAGCATCCCGGAGAAGGCGGCGAACCTCCGCACGCTCTACGGCTACATCTGGATGTATCCCGGCAAGAAGCTGCTTTTCATGGGCTGCGAGTTCGGCCAGCGCGCCGAGTGGAACCACGACGCCAGCCTCGACTGGGGGCTGCTGCGCGAGCCGGAGCACGAGGGCCTGCGGTCGCTCGTGCGCGACCTGAACAAGCTCTACGCCAGCGACCCGGCGCTCGGTGGCAGCGATTTCCGCTCAAACGGCTTCCGCTGGGTGAACTGCAACGACGGCGACCACAGCGTCATCAGCTTCCTGCGCACGGACGAGGCCGGGAAGTCGGCCTACCTCGTGGTCAGCAATTTCACGCCGCTGACGCGCACGCGCTACACGGTTGGCGTGCCACACCAAGGCTACTGGAAGGAAGTGTTGAACACGAATTCGACGTATTACGGCGGCACGGGCTTCGGCAACCACGGCGGCAAGCAGGCCTCGACGGCGCTGGCGGACGGGTTCGAGCAGTCGCTAAGCCTGACGCTGCCGGGCCTCTCGACGCTGGTGTTCAAGTGGTCGGCGAAGGGGTGAGGCGGTGGAACGCGGCCGCCGGACGCGTTTAGAGACAAGCGTTAGAGCGGTTCAAATAGAAGTGTAGCCGTTGGATTGCCACCAAACCGGGCGCACACAAGGCGCGCCCCTACGATGAGGCATGTAGGGGCGTGGCTCGTCCACGCCCGATTGGCTACGACATTTCTTAAACCGCCCTAGCCCTGATAGTTTGCGACCATCCTGAAAACCCGCTGAGGCCGGGTTCCAGCAAGGCGGCCCTACTTCGCGGCGGTCTTCTGGGCGACCAGGTAGGCGTTCACCGGCGCGGAGTTCTTGATGTCGATCCTACCGAGGGGCTCGAACGCGAACTTGTCGCCGAGCAACTGCATCGTGATCTCGGAAATCTGGATCCGGCCCGGCTGGCCGTGCGATTCCATGCGGCTGGCGATGTTCACGGTGTCGCCCCAGAGGTCGTAGGAGAATTTCTTGGTGCCGATGATGCCGGCGACCACCGGGCCGCTGTTCATGCCGATGCGGATGGACCAGTCGAGCTGGTGGCGGCGGTTGAAGACGCGGACGGCCTCGAGCATCTCAAAGGCGGCGTTGGTGCAGGCCTCGGCGTGGTCGTTGCGCATGACGGGCACGCCGCTGACCATCATGTAGGCGTCGCCGATGGTCTTGATCTTCTCGAGCTCGAGCTGCTCGGCGATGCGGTCGAAGCCGGAGAAAATCTCGTTGAGCAGCTGGACCGTGCGGTGCGGCGACTGCTTGCCGGCGATGCGGGTGAAGCCGACAATGTCGGCGAACAGCACGGTGGAGTCGATGAAGCTGTCGACGATGGTGCGCTGGCCCGACTTGAGGCGCTCGGCGATGGCCTTGGGCAGGACGTTGAGGAGGAGGCGTTCGGACTTGGAGCGCTCGACCTGCAGCTGGGCGAGGTAGGCCTGTTCCTGGTCGCGCAGGCGCTTCTTTTCGAGCGAGGCGGTGATGCGGGCGCGGAGGATCGTCGGGTTGAAAGGCTTCGGGACGTAGTCCTCGGCGCCGGCCTCGATGCAACGGACGGTGCTCTCGACGTCGTCGAGGGCGGTGAGCATGATGGCGGGGATATGCTTGAGGCGCGGGTCGGCCTTCATGAACTCGAGGGTCTGGAAGCCGTCGAGGTCGGGCATGAGGATGTCGAGCAGGACGAGGTCGAAGTTGCCGTCCTTGAGCTTGCTGAGGGCCTCGCGGCCGGTGGCGGCCTCGCCGACCTCGTAGCCGAGTTTCTGGAGGCGCCGCACGAGCATGTCGCGGTTCATTTCGTCGTCGTCCACCGCGAGGAGCTTGGCGCTGGGCATCGGCGTCGCGGAGACGCCGAAGTCATTGGCCGTGGTGACGGGGATGAGGGGCGGGTTGACGGCGCCGGAGGCGGCCTCGCCGGCGACGGCAAGGTCGGCGCTGGCGCTGTTCATCTCGAGCTGCTCGGGGTAATCCTCGCTCTCGAAGAGGGCGTAGAGGTTCTTGCCGGCGCGGAGGATCTTCTCGAGATCCTTGATGAGCTCGAGGTGGTTGCCGGCGCGGGCCTCGTCGAGGCAGAGCTCGGCGTAGCCGATGACAGCGTTGAGAGGCGTGCGCATGTCGCGTCGCATGCCGCCGAAGTCAATGGTGCCGGTCTCGATCTTCCAGGCGGCGAGGGAATCGTTGATGAGGGCGAGCAGCTGGCCGCCGGCCGTGTGGATGCGCTTCAGGTCGGTGAGGATCTCACCGAAATTGTTCTCCTCGGCGGACTCCATCAGCATCTCGCTGTAGCCGATGATCTGGTTGAGGGGCGTGCGGAGCGAGTGCCGCAGCTTGGAGAGGGCCTCCATGTCGCGCGACTTGAGCGCCTTCAGCAGGGGCGCGATGGAGGCGGGGGTCGTGAAACCCGTGCCCGGGGATTTGGGACCGGGCACGCTCATGCCTTGGGCGGGAACTTCTTGAGCAGTTCCTCGATCTTGCCGAGCAGGCGGGAGAGTTCCACGGGTTTGGTATCGAAGTCGTCGCAGCCGGCGCCGATGGCCTTCTGGCGGTCGCTGTCCATGGCGTGGGCGGTGAGGGCGATGATGGGGATGCCGGCGGTGGCGGGGTCGGCCTTGATCTGCTTGGTGGCCTCCCAGCCGTCGATGACGGGCAGGCTCATGTCCATGAGGATGAGGTCGGGCTTTTCGGTTTTAACCATTGCGACCCCGGCCCCGCCGTCGACCGCGATGGCGAGGGTGTAACCCCGCTTCTCGAGGCGGCGCGAGAGCATGTCGCGGTTCATTTCGTTGTCTTCGACGAGGAGGATCTTGGGCATGGCGGTAGTCTCCGGAGTGATAGGTGTAATTTAGTTTTGGGCAAGAGCGCAGCTTTGGATGATGGGGCGGATGATGGCGGCGAGTTCCTCGCGGGTAAACTTGCCCTTCTGGAGGATGCCCAGGACGCGTGGGGTGAGATAATCGCGCATATCCTGCGTGATGTCCATCGAACTCACCACCACCACGGGGATGGCGGCCCAGTCCGGGTTTTTGCCCATGACCTCCAGGAACTCAAAGCCGTTCATGGCGGGCATCTTCAGGTCAAGAATGATAATGACCGGCCGGCCCTTTTTTAGGACGCGCAGCCCGGAATGGCCGTTCAGGGCGGTGTGGAACTGCCAGCCCTCACGGTCGAGCATGCGGGTGATGAGGTTGCGGGAGTCGGCATCATCATCCACCAGCAAGACGAAGCATTTGGCGAGGGGGTTGACCTGCATGGCGATCTCAGCCGTGAGCACGGCGGCATCGACCGGCTTCGTCATCACGATGGAGGCGCCGAGCGAGAGGGCCATGTCGGTGTCGCTGATCGCGCTGAGCACAATGACCGGGATGTCCGCGAAGGCGGGGTTGGCTTGCAGCTTGTTCAGGACACCCCAGCCGTCCACGCCCGGCATCATGATATCGAGGAGAATCAGGTCGGGCTTCTTCTGTTCGGCCAGTTCCAGGCCCTGCTGGCCGGAGGAAGCGGCCACCACGTCATAGCCGCTCTGACTGAGCACCTCGCCGATGACCGTGCGGACCTCCTTGTCATCATCGATGATGAGCACGCGGGCCTTCGCCGCCTTATCGGGGAAGGGGGAGCGGGTGAGCTTCTGGCCGGTGTTGACGATCTTCGGCTGCTTGACGAGGACGTTGGCCGGGAGCTTGATGGTGAAGGTGGAGCCGACGCCCGGGGTGCTGGCGACGGTGATCTCGCCCTTCATCATCTGGGCGAACTGCTTCGAGATGGCGAGGCCGAGGCCGGTGCCGCCATATTTGCTGGTGGTGGAGGCGTCGGCCTGGCTGAACGCCTGGAAGAGCCGCCCGAGTTGCTCGGGGGTCATGCCGATGCCGGTGTCGACGATGGCGAGCTCGATGCTGTCGTCGAGCAGGCCGGCCACGCGGGTGACCTTGATGGTGATGGTGCCCTTCTCGGTGAACTTGCTGGCGTTGCTCAGCAGGTTGAGGAGCATCTGCCGGAGCTTGGTGGCGTCGGCGTGCATCGTGCCGATGGCGGGCGGGCAGTCGACCTTGAGCGTGTTGCCCTTCTTGCTGACCAGCGGGGTGGCGGTGGAAATGACCTCGTTGATGATCTTCGTGAGCTCGAAGGTCTCGAGGAAGAGCTCCATCTTGCCCGCCTCGATCTTGGAGATGTCGAGCACGTCGTTGATCAGCCCGAGCAGGTGACGCGCGGCGCTGAGGATCTTGTCGAGGTCCTCGGCGGTGGTGGCCTGGCCCTCGTCGATGGCGTCCTCCTTGAGCATCTCGCTGTAGCCAATGATGGCGTTGAGCGGGGTGCGCAGCTCGTGGCTCATCTTGGCGAGGAAGGTGCTCTTGGCCTTGCTGGCCTCCTCGGCGTCGGTGACGGCCTTGGCGAGGAGCTTGGTGCGGTCCTCCACGCGCGCCTCGAGGGTGCGGTTGGCCTCCTCGAGCTGCTCGTTCGACTGGAAGATTTTCTCGCGCGCCTCCTCGGCGGACACGCGCGCCTGATCGATCTCCGCCGTGTAGGCGTGGATGGTCTCCAGCATGGCGTTGAACGACTCGACGAGGCTGCCGATCTCGCCGCTGGCCGTGCTCCGGACCCGGAGGCTGTAGTCGCGCTCGCGCTGCACGGTGGCAGAGACGGTAGCGAGGTCGGTGATGGGATCGGTGATGCGGCGCTGCAGGCGGTAGGCGGCGGCGAGGGAGAGCAGGGCGGAGGAAAGGAAGATGATGACGGAGCCCTTGAGGAGGTTGCCGAAGCGCTCGACGTCGGCCTGCGTTTGCTCGGCCTTGAGGTAGAGCGTGCCGTAATTGCGGCCGCCGGCGCGGAGCGGGGTCCACACGACGGTGCTGTCGTTGGCGAAGATGCGGGTGGCCGCCTTCGGGGAGGGAATGGTTTCATCACTGCCCGGCCGGGTATACCGGGCCAGCATCCGGTTGTCGTTGGCGAAGACCGCCGCGGCGACGATCTGGGTGTCGACGCTGAGCAGGCTGGACGGCAGTTCCCGGACGTCGGGGTTCTGCTCCAGCCGCGGCACCAGGGTGGCAAACAAAAGCAGCCGGGTCTTCTCCAGGCGATTGCGCACCTCCGAGTTGAACTGCTGGCGGTCGTAATAATAGAGCCCCGCGAACGCGAGTGACAGTGTCACACCGCAGATCAGCACGATGAAGAGGGTCAATTGCCAGCGGAAGGGGAGGCTTTTCACGTTAAAGAAGCGGCAGCCCCTCTAGGGCAAAGCATCGGGAAATAATGTCAAATGTCATTCAGTCAGCGCCGGGAAAATCACCCAGCCGGAGCAAAGTCCGAATACGTGACCCGCAGGTCCTCCTGAGTGCCGATAAAGAAGATACGCCCGGTGAAATGCGAGCTGCTCGCCGCCGGCAGGCTCGGGCGGTCCGGCGTGGGCGGGGTGAAATTCATTTCCACGACCAGCTCGTTCATCTTCACGCCGAGGATGGGCGTGTAGGGTTCGCGGAGGGAGAGGGTGAACTTCTCCACGTGCGGCCGCCGCTTGTTCACGGTCAGGCGGAGCTGCAGATGACGCAGCATCTTGTCGGCGCCGGCGGACTCCTCGCGGAAGCCACCGAGAAACTCGGCGCGCTCGGCGTCCTCGCGGACCAGCTGCAGGCTGCCGGGCTCGATGTCGCCGCGGGCGAAATTGGCGGTGGTGGCGGGCACCGGGTTGGCGGCGCGGAGTTGCTGGTATTTTTCCAGCTCCCTCGCCGCGGGCGGCTGGCCGTTGTAGAGCAGCAGGGTCCATTGCGCACCGGGCGGCTTGGCGGGGTCGTAACGCTCGGCGGTCGACACCTCCTTGCGGACGGTCGTCGTCGTGTAGGCCCAGTGCGCCGGCAGCTCGGCGCTGAATTTGCCCAGCGCCGCGCGCAGGTAATCAGGCAGGGCGGCGCGAGCGGCCGAGGCGGCGGCCAGCCCGGCCAGCAGCACGACGGCGAGCCTAGGCCACAGGCGGCGGAACCGACGAGATGAACCAATCGAACTTCCCATGGAAGGTGAGCGTGCCGGCGCGGTCCTTCAGATCAATCAGGATAACCGCGCCCGCGCGCCCGCGCGCGGCCAGTTCGGACCGCAGGCCGGCGGCGGTGGCGGCGTCGGGTGCGCCGAAGGCGAGCAGGTCGCCGGTGGCTGGCTTGCGGTATTTCACCTCGACGCCGCGCACGACGGCGAAGACCCGGCCGGACAGCTCGGCGAAGTTCCGCTGCAGGCACTCCGCGCTGGCGCCCTCGGCGAGGGCGAATTGCGCGGCCGCGTGCATCGTGCCGAGGTGATTGTGCAGCAGCGGGGTGAAGGGCAGCTCGAGCAGGTGCGCGGCGCCGGCCGGGGCGACCCGGATGCCGAGTTGCCGGGCGAGGGGGAGGTCCGCGGCCTTCATCGCCGCCGATTTCGAGCCTACGCGCCGCGAACGCAACGCCGGAGTGATGCATTCTAAGTGAGAAGACACCGCGCCGGAATATCCGTTCGCCCCTCAAGCACGAGGGCGCGGACGGCCGCGTGGTCGTGGAGTTCGCGGTGGGGAACTAGTTGGCGGCGCGGACTGGGCGGGCAGCGAGGAGCTGGTTCACCCGGGTGACCAGCTCGTGCGGGCTGAACGGCTTGGTGATGTAGTCGAGCGCGCCGAGTTCCAGACCGAGGTTGCGCGAGTCAGCCGAGGCCCAAGCGGAGACGATGATGACGGGAAGGGTGGCGGTCAGCGGGTCGCGGCGCAGGATTTCGCAGACCCCGAAGCCGTCAAGGTCGGGCAACATCAGGTCGAGCAGGATGAGGTCGGGTCGGTTGCGCTTGATGCAGTCCAGTGCCTCCCAGCCATTGGCGGCGGTGGTGACCTCATGCCCGGCGCGAACCAGATGGAATTCCATGAGTTGGGTGAGCTCGGGCTCATCATCGACCGCGAGAATTTTAGCAGCATGAAACATGCCCCAACCCTGCCAGCCGTGGGTGACAATCCGGTGCGGCGCACGTGACGATTGCGCAACAAGGCCTGCGTCACCAGCGGTGGTAGGCCGGATGGCCCGGCTGCACGGCGACAAAGGTGCCGCGGCAGGTTGCGCGCGGCTTGCCCGCGGCGGTGAGCACGCCCTCGATCGTCGCGCGGTCGGCGGAGGATTCCACGACCTTGGCGGTGAGCTCGATGGGGCCGTCGGTCGGGGTGGGGCGGAGCAGCTTGATGGCGTAGTCGGCCGTGACCGTGCAGGGCGGGGAGGCGAGCTGGTTGCGCTGCATGAGGTGCCAGGCGGCGGTCCAGTTGCAATGGCAGTCCAGCAGCGCGCCGATGATGCCGCCGTTCAGCATGCCCGGGAAGGCCTCGTGGTGCGACGCGGGCCGCCAGGTGGCCACCGTTTCCTCCCCGCGGACATAACTGCGGATGTGCAGCCCCTTGGGATTGGCCGGCCCGCAACCGAAGCAAATGCTGAGAGGGGCGAAACGTTCCTGCAGGCTGGTTTCGTTCATGGCGCCAGTGAGACGTTTATGGGGTCCAAGGAAAACCAAAAGTTCGTGAGATTTTTAACTGGCGCCCGACGCGTCATATGCCATGGTGGGCGCCGGATAAATATTTATCACTAATGGCCCGCAAGATAGCCTTCCTCAACTACAAGGGCGGTGTCGGTAAGACCTCGCTGATCGTAAATACCGCGGCCAGCCTGGCTCGACGTGGTATGCGCGTGCTTTTGCTGGACTTCGACACGCAGTCGAATGCCAGCATCTGGCTCATGAAGCTCGAGCGCTGGAACAAGATCAACGCGACCGGCGTGGGCTCGGTTTATTCGATCTTCGATCCGGGCACCGCGCGACTGAAGGACTGCGTCATCAAAGACGTGGTGGAGGGCAAGGACGGCGAGAAATTGCTGCCCGGCCTCGACCTCGTGCCGACGACCTTTAATCTCGTCGACTTGGAGGGTGAATACAAACCCGACCCGAAGCGTCCGTCGTATGCGATTTTTCAGGAGCAACTGGCGGAGATCGAGGCGAATTACGATTTCATTCTGTTCGACTGCCCGCCGAATGTCCTGCGCGCCTCGCAGAACGGCGTCTATTGCGCCGGCGAGATCTACGTGCCGTCCAACCCCGACGCCCTGAGCCTCATCGGTTTCACGCTGCTGGTGGAGAAGCTGCTGCGCTTCCAGCAACAGTCGGCCAGTTTCCGCACCACGGCGATGGGCCCGGCTTCGATGGTCTACGGCATCGTGTTCAACTCGATCAAGTCCAACACCGACATCGAGGTGCCGAAGATGCGGATGCAGCTTCGCCTGAATCAATTCAAGACCCAGAAGCGCGGCTGCGCCCCGTCCGCCAAGATTTGCACGACGCAGATCCGCGACGCGATGATCGTGCGCCGCGCGGTCACGCTCGGCTTGCCGGTCTTCCTGGTCGGCACGGAGGGCAACGAGGAGGACAGCGTGTCCAACGACTATCTCAAGCTCGCGACCGAGATCATGGAGAATGCTCCGCCCTGATCCGCGCCCAGCCCCTTTAAATCACCATGGCCAAATTCACTTCCACGGAATGGGACGACATCCGCAAAAAATTCCGCCACTCGATCATGGCGGACACCTCGCTGGTCAGTCTCGCGCAGAATCTCGACACGCAGGAATGGCCCCATAAGGGCGACGAGGAGAAGCCGTCCAAATACATTGATTTCTCCTACGACGAACTGCTGACGATGCCCGAGATCGCCGGTAAGGTCGACCAGGCGGACCATCTCATCGGCATCCTCAAGGAGACCCTCGCGTTCGACGACCCGTTTGGCGACATGGTCGCACAGGTCGAGGAGACTTCGGCGAAGGACAATCCCATCCTCAAGACGCTGGCCCGGCTCAACATCCCCGACATCTACCCGATGCAGTTGGCGAACTTCAGCGAGGGCACGCGCCTCGTCTGCAGCTCCGAGGGGGTCAAGACCATCGGCGAGTTCGCCAATCTCGGCCAGCAGATGTCCACCCGGGTCGTGCTCGGCGGCGATTTCCGCAATGCGCTCAACGCCCTGACGCACGGGGACGAGGAAGGCATCAGCCAGTTCCTGCCCTATCGCAAGGGTTCGATCGGCCTGCATCTCGCCGAGGCGATCGGCCTGATCGCCGCCGGTGTGCCGCGGCCCGACCAGGTTGGCCTGGCTAAATTCTACGGCGCCAAGCTCGGCGCCCAGGACCTGACCGCGGCCCGGACCTTGAACAAGGATCAGGTGGAAAAGATCGAGTCCGGCATGCGCGTCACGGTCAATGTGGCCCTGGAGTGGTTCAAGGACGCCAAGGACGGCAAGGAAGCCCTGGTCAAGCACCTCTCCGATGGCGGCACCTACGAACGCTATTTTGTCGTGCTCAACGACCCGGTCCGCGAAGCCATCGCCGTCCGCCTGCTCAGTGGCGCCCTGAAGGGCAGCGTGTCGGTCAAGACCGCGGCTGCGCCCCTCGAGGAGAAAAAGGCCGGGCTGTTCGGCCGCCTGTTCGGTAAGAAGTGAACCTGACGCATTTCCGCCGTGGATAATCCGCCGCCATCAAACGCCGGGGCGTTCCCGCCTCCGGCGCCTTCTCCGGCCATGCCGCCGCCGCCCCGGCCGCTGGCCGCCCCGCCGCCGCCGTCGTTCGCCGCCCCCGGAGGCCTGAAGTCCTCGGTCAAGAGCCCCGGCGGCCTGAAGCCGCTCGTCCTGCCGCGCCGCCCCAGTCCTCTGCAGCGGGCGCAGGAGGCCACCCAGGCCACCGCCGAGGCTCGCAGGTCCATTGGTGCAATTATTTCCCAGTCCCGTCCGCCCTGGGGGGGCAAGCCTTCCCTGAGCGGCTCGCAGGTGGAAGAGCTGGAGAAGGCCCTGCGCGCCCTGGAGGCCAAGGTGGGCGAGCGCGAGATGGCCCTGGCCGCGGCCGAGGACAAGCTGGCGGAGCGCGACCGCGCGCTCGCCGAAACCGAGGCCCTCCTGCAGGCCCGCGAAAAGGTCATCGACGCCATGCGCAAGCAGCCCGCGCCCCAGTCCGCCAACATGGTCAACCCCGAGGAAATGGCCGCCTTGGTCAAGCTCAAGGAGGAACTCGACCGCCAGGAAGCCTCCATGAAGGAGCAGCGCGCCGCCCTGCAGGAACGCGAGGATTTCCTCAACCAGAGCGAGACGTCCCTCTTCGAGAAGATGCAGGCGCAGCAGGAGAAGGAGACCGAGCTCGAGCAAAAATCGGAGGATCTCAAGAAAGCCATGCAGCGGGCGGGGCTGTCCAAGGCCGAGCCCAAGGAACCGATGGAAAAGGCCTGACGGAACCAATTGCAGTTTGCCCTTTCCAAGGGCTGATCCCCGCCCTATGCCCATGCACTTTATGACTCTTCGTCCGCTCCTTTCCGTCACCGTCCTTGCGGCCCTTTGGGCCACCCCGGCCCTCGTTCGGGCCCAGGAAATCAGCGCCGCCGAGGAGCAGCGGCTCGAGGCCCTGGCCCGGGAAAATGCCGAGGTCTACCGCCCGAAGACCACGGTCACCGTCGGCTTCCGGATGCTGAGTTCCGGCGCCAACGTTCATTTCGGCAACCTTGGCGTCGTTCCCGCCGACGTCACGGTGGCCCCTCTTTCGGATGGCAAGGTGGATCGCACGTATAACAACGGCTACGTGCTGGTGGACACCCCGCGCGCCACCGAACTCGACACCAATGGCGTGCAGACCTCCATCCCGGGGCTGGGCAACCGCTACCAGATCACGGCCACGACTGATGTCACGGATGCCAATGGCAATGTCACGGGCACCACAACGAAGCTGGTTTCCGACAACGTCAGCTACACCAGCGGCCTGACGCGCTTCTGGGGCTACAGTTCGCCGAATCAGGCCACCAGCAACGGCTACATTGCCATGAGCGCCTATAGCACCACCAGCGACGGCCAGAGCCTGGCGAAGAAGCAGGGTGCCTCCGGCGGCGTGGAACTGCAGTTCTCGCAAGTCCTCGGCCGCGTCTCGAAGCGCGCCGAATGGGGTTTCACCACCGGCGTCGCGCTGAACGACATCAGCAGCAAGACCAGCGGCAACGTGTCGGCCACGCTGCACACCCTGACGGACTATTACTCCCTGAACGGCCAGCCGGCCCCGACCACCGCCCTGGACAACCCTTACCAGGGCGGGACCTACGTGGACGTCGTCGGCACCGACGGGACGACGGTGATTGCGCCCTTGGGCTTTGAGACCACCACGGCGCTCAGCCAGCTGCCCAACGGCGCCCTGAGCGCCAACACCTCCCTCGTGGGCGGCGCCACGGTGCACGGCGTCTACAAGCTGAAGGGCGCCTATTTCATGGTCAAAGTCGGACCGTCCATGCGCGCCCAACTGACGGAACGGCTCGGCATCAATGCCAGCGTCGGCGTCGCCGGCGCTTACGCGGGCACCCGTTACAGTGTTTCGGAATCGATCGATATTCCCGATGTCGGCGGAACCATCTCCACCCCGGCGACCGAGCAGAGTTCCGCGAGCAAGTTTCTCAGCGGCTATTATGCGGACTTCAATGTGGAGTGGAGCGCGAACGAGACGACCGGCCTCTTCGGCGGCCTGACGGCGCAGAAATTTGGCGACTACGACCAGTCGGTCGGCGGCCGCATCGCCCGGGTTGACCTCGGCAGCACGGTCGGCGTGCGCGGCGGCGTCAGCATCAGGTTTTGACCGGGCTTCAGCCGGCGGCCAGGTCCGCCAGCACCGCGTCGATGTTCCGCAGCCCCTGCGGCGGGAAGAAGGAATTGATCCGCGTCACCACCTGCTGCACGAGGCCGTCCGGGCACGAGGCGCCGCCGGTGATCAGCACGCGCTTCGGCGTGTCGTCGCCCGGCCAGAGCGGGTGCACCTCCGTGTGGCCGCCCTTGCCGCTCTTGGCCGAGGGGAACACGTAGTGGGTGATCTCGTCGCGCGAGTTGATGTTGGCCTCCGACTGGATGAAGAACGCGCGGTGGCCGAGCTTCTGCTCGCACAGGCGGTAGAGCTGGTAGGTGTTCGAGCTGTTCTTGCCGCCGAGGATGAACGCCGCATCGAGCGGCTCGGCCAGCGCGCGCTGCAGGGCGTCCTGGTTGACCTGCGTGGCGTAGCAGAGCGTGTCCTTCTTGCCGGCGCCGCCGACGTGCGCCGGGCCGTCCGTCTCGCCGTATTTGGCGACGAAGAGTGACTTGAAATAGTCGATGATCGAGGCGGTCTCGTTCATCAGCAGCGTCGTCTGGTTCACGATCGCGATGCGGTCGAGGTGCCGGGCCGGGTCGAAGCCTGGCGTGTGCAGCCCGGCGAAGCGGGTGAGCAGCGCCATGCGCTTGGCCTCGGTCGGCACGGCGATGAAGTCGCCGAGCATCTTCGCCTCCTCCAGGTTGCGGATGATGATCGAGGGCGCGTGGCGGCGGGTGTTCGAGAAGGTCGCCTTCGTCTCCTCGTGCTCGCTCTTGCCGTGGATGATGATGCTGTAGCCGTCGCGGCCGAAGGTGCGCGCGGCTTTCCAGACTTTCTCCACCAGCATGCAGGTGGCGTCGAACTGCGCGACGCGGATGCCCTTGCGGACGAGCCGCTTCTTGTCCTCGTCGGTGGCGCCGAAGGCCGGGATGATGACGATGTCGTCACAGGTGAGCGTGTCCCAGAGCAGCGGCTCGGGCCCTCCCGGCGGGGCGATGCGGCCGTCGATGCCGAAGGGCAGGCCCTTGTCGGTCTGCAGGAAGCGCAGGCCGCGGCGGAGCAGGTCGTCGTTTACGAACGGATTGTGGATCAGCTCGCTGAGCATGAACACGCGCTTGCCGGGATTCTCCGCCAGCGACTCGTAGGCGCGCTCGATGGCGTTCTTCACGCCGAGGCAGAAGCCGAAATGGCTCGGGATCACGTAGCGCACGGCGCCGAAGTCGAGAGTGGCGGGCTTGGAGGCGGAGCGCTCGTTGGTGCGGGCGAGGGCCTTGATGGCCTCGCACAGGCGGCTCTGGTAGAGACCGCGCGCGGCGTCGTCCTGCTGGTAGATGTCACGGTTGCGGTCGCGCTCGACCCGGAACTTGTAGATGTAGTCGTTCTCGCCGAGATGCAGGTAGGGGACCTCGATTAGGTAGGGCTCAAGCCCGTCGAGCACCGCGTTGAGCGCCGGCGCCAGTTCCGCGCGCAGGCCGTCGAGCTGGTCGAGGGTGCGGAACTCCACCTCGCGGTCGGCCGGGGCGCCGTCCACCTGGGCGAAGAACACGCGGTAGCGCGGCCCGTTGGTCTCGCTGGTGAAATATTCGACCGGCGGCGTGTGCTTCGGGAAGCACGATTCCAACCGGGCAACGGCCATCGCCTCATCAGCGCCGACGAACGCGTGGCCCGTCATCGTGCCCGCCCGGCGCACGGCCAGCTGGTTGCTCGCGTTGAAGGCGAGCATGACGCAGAGCGCGGGGGCGGGGATGTCGGCGGACATGGATTTACGGAAGCGCCCGGTGCAAGGCAGGTCAACGCCGCTGTGCGGGCTGCGCCAGCCGGAGATCGAAGGAGAACGGCTCCGGCTTGCCGACCTTGATCTTGGCGAACTGTGGGTGCGCGGGGTTGAGCAGGTAGTTGAATTCGCCGAGAATGACGGAGCTGGGCACGCGCAGGGCCACACTGCGCTGGGCCTTGATCCAGTCTGTGCCAAAACTTTGGCTTTCCAGAGAGTAGGGGTTGGCTCTCCACGTGTCCGGCAAACTCGCCGGCTTCTCGATCAGTTCATCCGCAATCTCCGCCGGCAATGCCACCCACGGCATGGCGAAATGGATTTTTGGATTCCGGATATTGACCAAGACTTCGAGGGCGGCCAGGGCGCGCGTTTCTGCGCAATAGACCATCGGCACATCGATCAGATTCCAGCGACCGCCATAGATCGCGGCCCCTTCGCCGGTAAAGGCTTCGTCAGCGTGCCGCTGGGGAGTCAGCCTCCAGATGACGTAGGCGTTCACTAAAACACGCCGTGCTCGA
The DNA here is from genome assembly GCA_029945445.1 of Lacunisphaera sp. Taxonomy (GTDB): domain Bacteria; phylum Verrucomicrobiota; class Verrucomicrobiia; order Opitutales; family Opitutaceae; genus Lacunisphaera. The sequence continues at coordinate 132,986 of JAQSCO010000060.1, forward strand.
TCCGTCCAATCACGTTCTCCACTTCCCGCGCGCCGGGCTCCGTCTGGGCATAATCCACCGGCGTGCGCCAGCCCAAGGCCGGCAGTTCCGTCTGCAACCATTCCCGGACGTTTTCCTCCGTGGCAAACAATTGCTTGGCGCGATCAAAAATTCGCATCAGACGTGTTGCTCGCTCACCTTCATGCACCTTGAGTTTCGCCTTATCGGCCACGCGCCGGGCGTAGGTGCGGGTGGGAATCTGGATAAGCTTGGCCAGCTCATCACTCGTGTAGCCGGCTTGCTTGCCGAACCTCACGACCTCCATCACGGGCAGGCCTTCCTCGACCTTCTGCGCCGTGGCATGGTTGTCGTGGATTTGCTCGTAGGTGGTGGGCTTGACCTTGCGCGTTTTCATGCCGCCAAGCTACTGCCCTCGGCGTTCGGTGCAAGGAGAAAATGCCATTTGGCAGTCGCGTTACTGCCAAATGGCAAGGCGTGTAACTAGGGCGAATCCTCCGGATGAGCCGCGGCTCGACGGGACGACTCACCCTACCTTACTTACAGTTTCAGAGCTTCCGCCAGCTTGGTGGCGTCGCCGCCGCCGCCCTGGGCGTAGTCGGGCTTGCCGCCGCCCTTGCCGCCGAGCTTGGCGGTGAGCGCGCCGATGAGCTTGCCGGCCGCGTGGCCGGCCTTGATGGCTTCGGGCGAACAGTAGGCGACGAGGCTGACCTTGCCGTCGAGCACGGCGCCAAGTTGGACCACGGCACCGGGGCCGATCTTGTGCAGCACCTGGCTGCCGAGCGAGCGGAGGGCGTCCTGGTTCTCGGAGGTGACAACTGCGGACACCCACTTGAGGCCGTCCTTGGCGACGGCCGCGGCGGCGAGTTCCTCGGCGAGGCCGGCGGAAGCCTTGGCCTCAAAAGCCTTCAGCTTCTTCTCGAGTTCCTTCTGGTGGGTGAGGACCGACTCGAATTTCTGGGCGACGTCCTGCACGCCGGCGCCGAGCCGGGCGCTGACGATGGCGAGGGCGGCTTCCTTCGCCGCAATGTGATCGAGCGCGGCCTGGCCGGCGACGGCCTCGATGCGGCGCGTGCCGGCGGCGATGGCCATCTCGGCGACGATCTTGATGACGCCGATCTCGCCGGTGGTGGTCACGTGCGTGCCGCCGCAGAGTTCCTTCGAGAAGCCGCCGATGTCGACGAGACGGACGTATTTGCCGTATTTGTCGCCGAAGAAGGCGAGGACGTCCTCGGGCTTCTTGGCGTATTCGATCTCGGCGGAGACGACGCGGTCGTTCTCGAGGATCTTCCCGTTGATGAGTTGCTCGCACTCCTTGATCTGCGCGGCGGTGAGCGCCTCGAAGTGAGTGAAGTCAAAGCGCATCCGGTAGGGCGTCTTGTGCGTGCCGAACTGCCGGACGTGCGTGCCGAGCATTTTTCTCAGGGCCCAGTGGATCAGGTGCGCCGCCGAGTGGTGGCGGTTGATCGCACGGCGACGGTGTAAGTCGACGTGGAGCGTGGCTGTGGCACCGGCGGAAATCGCGGTGTCCTTCGCAACCCTGTGCAGATGGCGGCCGGACTTGTCCTTGATGCAATCGAGGATGTCGACTTTGGCGCCGTTGATCTGGGCATCGCCGCTGTCACCGACCTGTCCGCCCATCTCGGCGTAGAAGGGGGTTTGGTCGAAAACCAGATAGGTGTCTTTCTCAGACTTCACCACGTCGATCACCTTCGCGTGGGTGGCGTGGGTGGAGTCGATTTCGTAGCCAACGAACTTGGTCGCCTCGGCCTTGGCGTCGCCTTCTGTCGCGGCGACGATGACGTCGGTCTTCCGTGCCAAGCGGCCGCGTTCGCGCTGTTTTTCCATCTCGGCCTCGAAGCCTACGCCATCAACAGTCAGGCCGTTTTCAGCGGCTAAGAGTTGAGTCATGTCGAGGGGGAAGCCATAAGTGTCATAGAGCTCAAATGCCAATGCCCCTCTAACCCTGTTAGTCTCATCCAAGCCTATGTAGGCGACATTGTGGAGCTTATCGTAGAATAGTCTTAATCCGTTAGACAGTGTTCGCCCAAACGACTCCTCCTCCGCCCGGATCGCGCGTTCGATCATCGTGCGCTGGGTGTGGAGTTCGGGGAAGACGCCACCGAGCGACTCGATGACCGGCGCGACGAGTTGCTCGAAGAAGCCGGTCGGCAGGCCGAGGTTCTTCTGCCCATACATGATGCCGCGACGGAGAATGCGGCGGATGACGTAGTTGCGGTCAACGTTGCCGGGCAGGATGCCGTCGGCAATCGCGCAAGAAACGCATCGCGCGTGGTCGGCAAGGACGCGGAAGGTAATGTCAATCTGCTGCTGCTCGGTCAGGCCGGTGCGCTCGGTCGGCACTGTGCCGGTGTAGGTCTTACCGGAGAGGGCGGCGATCTTTTCAAAAGTCGGCTTGAAGACGTCGGCGTTGTAGTTCGACGGCTCGGCCGAGAAGTCCTTAAAACCCTGCGTCGTGGCGTGGATGCCGGCGACGCGCTCGAAGCCCATGCCGGTGTCGACGTGCTTGGCGGCGAGCGGCGCGAAGGTGCCGTCGGCGTTTGCGTTGAACTGGATGAAGACGTGGTTCCAGATCTCGATGCAGCGCGGCGACGAGCTGTTCACCAGCGCGCGGCCGGCCTGCTCGTCGTCGGAGGGCAGCAGGTTGAAATGGATCTCGGAGCACGGGCCGCACGGGCCGGTGTCGCCCATCATCCAGAAATTGTCCTTCTTGTTGCCGTTGATGATGTGGACGGCGGGGTCAAGGCCGGCGGCCTTGAAGATGCCGGCCCAGATGTCGTAAGCCTCCTGATCAAAGTCGGACGGGTCGCCCTTGGATTTGTCCGGCGAGTAGACCGTCGCGAACAAGCGTTTCGGCGGGATGCCCCAGACCTTGGTGAGCAGTTCCCAGCCCCAGGTGAGCGAGTCCTTCTTGAAGTAGTCGCCGAAGGACCAGTTGCCCAGCATCTCGAACATCGTGTGGTGGTAGGTATCGAAGCCGACATCCTCGAGGTCGTTGTGCTTGCCGCCGGCGCGGATGCATTTCTGGGTGTCGGCCACGCGCTTCCAGGGGGCGGGCTGGTCGCCGAGGAAGTAGGGCACGAACTGGTTCATGCCCGCGTTCGTGAACAGCAGGTTGGGGGCCGTCGGCATGAGCGAGGACGACGGCACGATGGCGTGCTGCTTCGAGGCGAAGAAATCGAGGAACGACTGGCGGATCTGGGCGGAGGTCATGAATCAGTGGGGAGCAAAGGACAGAGGACCGCCGGAGCCAAGGCAAGAACAGGAATTTACGTTTGCGGAAGGGACCGGTCGGAGCATCTAGTGGGCGCGTGAAGATCCATGTCCTGCCTTCCGGCCCGATCAAGACCATCGGCTACCTGCTGACCGAGCCCGCGCTCGGTGCGGCGGTGCTGGTCGACGCCCCGCAGGGCATCATGGAAAAGATCGCCCCGGTCCTGGCGCAGGAAGGCTGCACGCTGAAGGAGCTGTGGCTGACCCACGGCCACTGGGACCACACGCAGGACGCGGCCAAGGTGGTGCGCGAGACCAAGGCGCTGGTCCGCGGCCACCTTGACGACCGCGTGCTCTACGAGTCCCCCGCGATCATGGAGGAGCGCATGGGCATGAAGCTCGGCCTCGAGCCCGTGCAGATCGACCACTGGGTCTCGCAAGGCGAGACGTTCAAGGCGCTCGGCCGGGACTTCGAGGTGCGACACGTGCCGGGACATTGTCCGGGCAACGTCCTGTTTTATCAGGCTGATACCAGCGCCGCGTTTGTCGGCGATGCGTTATTCAAGGCCGGGGTCGGGCGGTGGGATTTCCCGGGCGGCGACTTCGAGACCCTGGCGCAATCCATCCGTGAGCAAATCTACACGCTGCCCGACGCCACGGTCGTTTTTCCCGGTCATGGCGCACGCACCACGGTCGGCGCGGAGAAGGCCGGCAATCCCTACGTGGCGGCGGTCACCCCATGAGCCTGCACGAACATTACATGCGGCGCGCGATCGAGCTGGCGGGCAGCGTCTGGGGCACCACGCACCCGAACCCGATGGTCGGAGCGCTCCTGGTCGAGGACGGCGAGATCGTCGCCGAGGGCGCGACGGCGCCCGCGGGCGGGCCGCACGCCGAGATGAACGCCCTGCAGGCCCTCGGCCGGAAGCCCAAGCCCGGGGCGACCCTCTATGTGACCCTCGAGCCCTGCTGCACGCACGGCCGCACGCCGCCCTGCACCGACGCCATCGTGGATGCCGGCATCGCCCGTGTCGTGGTCGGCGCGACCGATCCGAATCCCGCGCATGCGGGCAAGGGCTTTGACGTGCTGCGCGCGGGCGGCGTCGAGGTCGAGACCGGCGTGCTGGGGGACGACTGCACCGACCTGAACCTGATTTTCAATCACTGGATGCTGACCGGCGGGCCGCTGTTCGCCGCCAAGTCCGGCGTGACGCTCGACGGCAAGGTCGCGACCCGGACCGGCGATTCCAAGTGGATCACCAGCGAGCAGTCGCGCGCCGACGGCCACCGCTGGCGCCGGCTGTTCCCGGCCATCGCGGTCGGGGCCGGCACGATCCGCGCGGACAATCCGCGGCTCACCGCCCGGGGCCCGTGGGGGGAATGGTGCCCGTGGCGGTTCGTGTTCGACGGGCTGCTGCGCACGGTCTTGGACAAGTCGATGCCCGGCGTCTACACGGACGAGTTCCGCGAGCGGACCATCGTGGTGACCACCCCGCACGGCGGGCTCGGCTACGTGCGCAAGCTGAACGCGCTCGGCGTGAAAACCTGGATCCTGCCGGGCCTGTCGCCCAAGGTGAGTTTCCAGGATTTCCGCAAGCGCTGCGCGGCGGAGGGGATCACCGGCGTGTTTTTCGAGGGCGGCGCGCAACTGCTCAGCGAGCTGCTGCAGGCGCGCGAGCTCGACTACCTTTTCACCTACCATGCGCCGGTGCTGCTCGCCGACGACAAGGGCAAGAGCATCCTGCGCGGCCTGCGCACAGAGACGCTCCCCGAGGCCATCCGGCTGGAACGCGTGCGCCATGAGATCCACGGCGACGACTCGCTGATGCGCGGCTTCGTGAAGTATCCGGCGAAAATCACCGTGGACGAGGCGACCTTCAACCGGAAGCTGTATGGGGAGTGAGCTGCGGCGCATCCACCTCGCGACCGGAAACGCGCACAAGGTCGTGGAATTCCAGCGCCTGGCGGACGAGTCCGGTCTGGCGCTGGAGATGGTGCCGGCGCGGCAGATGCCGGAGGTGGTCGAGGACACGGGAACTTTCATCGGCAACGCCCGGAAGAAAGCGCAGGCACTGCAGGCTCTCCTGCCGGCGAACGCCTGGGTGCTGGCGGACGACAGCGGAGTATGCGTCGATGCGCTCGGCGGGTTGCCGGGCGTGGAGTCGGCCTACTTTGCCGGGCCACAGCATGATGGCGCCGCCAACCTGGGGAAGCTGACCGAGGTCATGCGCGAGGTGCCGGAAGGGCGGCGCGGCGCCCATTTCCTCTGCGTGCTGGTGCTGCGCGGCCCGGACGGAGTCGAGCAGGTGGGCGAGGGCCGCTGCGAGGGCGTGCTTGGGCGCGCGCCGCGGGGCGGCGGCGGATTTGGCTATGACCCGCTGTTCATTCCCCACGGGCACACCCGGACCTACGCCGAGCTGGCGGAGGCCGAGAAAAACCGGATCAGTCATCGCGGCCGCGCCTTCGCGCGCTTGGCGCAATGGCTCAGCGGCCGGAGCCCGTTTCGATCGCCTCCAGCCACGTGATGACTTCGTTCTGGTAGGCACGGGTGCGCCAGCCAAGCCCATGCTTACGTCGTCAGGTTCTTGCTGGTCGCCTCGGTATACAAGGTAGCGGCCTGCGTCCGCCGGGCGATGTTCAGTTTGCTGAAGATGGTCGCGAGGTAGTTCTTCACGGTCTTTTCCGTGAGGCCGAGCTGGTCGCCAATTTCCTTGTTGGTCAATCCCGCGGCGAGCAGGGCCACGACGCGCCGCTCCTGCGGGGAAAGCAGGCTGAGCTTTTCCACTGCACTCGGCGTGCCGCGATTCTTGACGAGGTTCATCACTTGGCCGGCCAGGGCGGGATCCAGCACGGAGTTTCCGGCGGCCACGGTCCGAAGGGCCGCGGCCAGCGTCGCCCCGTCGTTGTCCTTGAGCAGGTAGCCGCGGGCGCCGGCCGTCAAAGCGTCCTGCACATGGCGCTCACTTTCGCTGGAGCTGAGGATCAGCACCTGGGTCTGCGGGCGCGCCTTGAGCAGTTCGCGGCAGGCCTGCAGGCCGGACTTGTCCGGCAGATGCACGTCGAGCAGCGCCACGTCCGGCTTTAATTTCGTCACCGCCGCCACGCCGTCGGCCGCCGTGCCGGCCTCGCCGACGATCTCGATGTCAGGATAGTCCTCCAAGGCGCTGCGCAGTCCGAGCCGGATGATCGGGCTGTCGTCGATCAGCAGCACGCGGGTGGTTTTGGCGGCAGGTGCGGCGCTCATGCGGGCGAAGCAACGGGGAGGGTCAGCAAAACGCGAGTTCCTTTTCCCGGCGCGGATTCGATCCGCAGGTGGCCGCCCATGGCGGCGGCGCGCGCCGCCATGTTGCCGAGGCCGTGGCCCGCACTGCTGCGCGGGGCGGCCGGCGCAAAGCCCGTGCCGTCATCCTGCACCGCGAGCGCCACCTGCTGCTCGCTCCGGCCGGCGAGCACAGTGACATGCCGCGCGCCCCCGTGCCGCAGGCTGTTGCTCACGGCCTCGCGAAGGATGTTCATGATCTCCGCGATATGCGGCGGGGCAATGAGCGCGACCGCCTCGGCGTCGAGCCGCTGCTCGATGCGCACGCCGTCATCCGTGGCGAAGGACTGGATCAGGCCGGTCAGCGCGGCGGTGAAGGACAGGCCGTGCAGGCGGGCCGGTTCCAGGTCCTGCAGGTAGGCGCGCACTTCCTGGTTCAGCCGGCGCAGCTCGACCATGCACTGGTCGACGCGCTGGCTCAGCTCGGGCGCGAGGGTGTTCTTCTTTTGCACGCTCTCCAGTGTCAGGCAGACCGCATAGAGGGTCTGGCAGATGTTGTCGTGCAACTCGCGGCCCAGCCGGATGCGCTCCCCGACCGACTGGTCCAGCAGCGAGCGGTTGACCTGCAGGTCCTCCTCGGCGCGCAGGCGGGCGTCATGCTCGTGCGCGAGTGCCACGGTCCGCTCGTTGGAAATCTTGGCAAAGTGCTCCATGCCCACCGCCTGCGCCCGGGAGGCGGCCCAAGGCGTGCGCGTCACGCCGTCCGGCGCCAGGGACCGCCGCGAGTCGACCAGCACGAGCATCATCGGCACGATCGCGAGCAGCAGGGAAAGGAGCACGATGACCGCCAGGATGCGCTGGTGCAGGATCTGCACGCGGATTAGCGCGGGGGCGGCGAAAGTCACGCGCGCCGACCAGCCGGGCGAGCCCGCGATGTCCTGGGTGAAGCTCAGCGCCGAGCCGGCGGCGGGCAGCGGCGCGGGCGGCTTCTCCGCCCGGTAAAGCTCCACGGTCCCGCCCAGCATCGCCCCGAGTTCGCGCAGGAACGCCTGGTCCCAGTTGTCCGGCGTGCGTCCGCTGACTGCGACCGTCCGGCCGAGGCGCTCGCGCAGTTCGTCGACGGCGATGCCCTGCAACTGCCGGGTTTCCCGGTGCAGCCACCATTGCAGGGTGACGGTCGTCCCGAGGAAGAGCAGCAGGAGCAGCAGGGCCAGCCCGAGCGAGCGTGTGGAGAGGTTCATATCGGGACGATTCGGTCCCAAACGTATACAGTTCGCCCGCGGCGCGTCAAAACCTTCGACAAACGCCCTGTGGCGGGTAGGGTTTTGACCCTTTTATGGAGTCATTCTACATCACGACCGCCATCGACTATGTGAACGGGTCGCCCCACCTGGGCCATGCCTACGAGAAGGTGCTGACGGACGTCATCGCGCGGTTCCGGCGGCAGATGGGGGACCGGGTCCATTTCCTCACCGGCGTCGACGAGCACGGCCAGAAGGTGCAGGCCAGCGCCAAGAAACGCGGCATCCCGCCGCAGCAGTTCGTGGACGAGGTCAGCGCGGAGTTCCGCGCGCTGCTGCCGAAGCTGAACATCTCCAACGACGACTTCATCCGCACCACCGAGCCGCGCCACAAGAAAGTCGTGCGCGACGTGCTCCAGCAGCTCTTCGACAAGGGCGAGATCTACCAGGCGGAATACAAGGGCTTCTACTCGACGCGCCAGGAGCAGTTCCTCCAGGAGAAGGACCGCCTGCCCGACGGCACGTGGCCCGAACTCTTCGGCGAGGTGACCGAGATCGTGGAGGCGAACTACTTCTTCAAGCTGCAGCAGTATCAGGCGTGGCTCGTGCAATTCCTGACGGACAATCCGGATTTTATTTTCCCGGCCTTCCGCCAGAAACAGGTGGTCGAGTTTCTGAAGGATCCGCTCAACGACCTGTGCATCTCGCGGCCGAAGGAGCGCCTGGAATGGGGCATCCCGCTGCCCTTCGACGAGGGCTACGTGACCTACGTGTGGTTCGACGCGCTGCTCAATTACTATTCGGCCGTCGTGGACCGCCCTGACATCTGGCGCGAGGCGCACCATGTCATCGGCAAGGACATCCTCGTCCCGCCGCACGCGGTCTACTGGCCGATCATGCTGCACGCGGCCGGCCTGCCGCTGCCCAAGGGCATCATCGCGCACGGCTGGTGGCTGCAGCGCGGTGCCAAGATGTCCAAGAGCACGGGCAACGCGCTCAACCCGCTTGACCTCGTCACGGAGTTCGGCGTCGACGCCTTCCGCTATTTCCTCATCCGCGAGATGAACGTCGGCCAGGACAGCGACTTTACCATCGAGCAGTTCATGGTCCGCTACAACAGCGAGCTTGCGAACAACCTCGGCAACCTCGTCAACCGCACGCTCAACATGACGACGCGCTTCGCCGGCGGCGTGCTGCCCGCCGCGGAGGTCGTGGAAGATTTGGAGAAGAACCTCCACGCGCTCTGGACGAAGACCCGCGACGAATTCATCCCACTCTGCGAGGGCTACCAGTTCCACACGGCGCTGGAGCGCGCGATGTTCTTCCTCACCGAGACCAATGCCTACATCGAGAAGCGGGCACCGTGGAAACTCGGCAAGTCCGCCGAACCGAAGGACCAGGCGCTGCTCCGCACCTCGCTCGCCACGATGGCCGAGTCGCTGCGGCTCGCCGTCGCGCTCATCCAGCACATCACGCCGGCGACCACCGCGAAGATCAACGAGGTGCTCGGTTACACGCCGGGCCCGGCCTGGCGCGACGAACTCAACTGGGGCGCGAAGCTGAACGGCGCCAAGGTGGCGGCGGCCCTCGTGCTCTTCCCGCGGCCGGCGCCGCCCGCCAAACCGTGAAGATCCTGCCGGTCAATCCGACCGACAACGCCTCGCCCGAGGCGCTGCGCGCGTTTCTCGGAACGTGCGCGGACCTCGCCGCCGCCGCGCGGCAGCCCCAGCTGGTCAGCATCAGCATGGCGGTCGACAGCCTCGATCCGCTCGCCGTGCTCGAGTCCATCTTCGAGCCGACGCAGCTGCACTTTTATGCCGAGCGTCCCGCGCAGGGCTTCGGCGTCGCCGGCGCCGAGGCGATGCTGGCGGCGAGTTTCACCGGCCCGACACGATTTGCCCGGGCCAAGGCCTTCATCGGGCAGACGCTGCAGCACACGATCGCCGTCGGCCCGGTGGAGGAGAACTTCGCCGGCCCGCACTTCTTCGTTCTCGGCGGCTTCGCCCACGAGGCGCCGGCCGGGGTGCCGTTTTCGCCGCTGCAGGTCTTTGTGCCGCGCTGGCAGGTGTCGCGCATGGGTGACGGTTCCGTGGCCGTGGCCAATGTGCTGATCGGCCCGGGCCTGCCGCTCGAGGCCATCGCGCAGAAACTCTGGAAGGCGCACGCCAAGTTCCGCTCGTTCGACTACGGCGCGGCGACGAACCGCGCCCGGCCATCCGCGCCGAAGCGGATCGAGGAGGTCGGCTCCGCCGGCGGCTACCAACACGCGGTCGGCCAGGCCCTGGCGGAGATTGCGCGCGGGGACTACGAGAAGGTTGTCCTGGCCCGCGCGCAGCGGCTGACCACGGCCGAGGAGTTTCATCCGCTCGGTGTGCTCAACCACCTGCGCCAGCACTATCCGGCCTGCTACGCTTTCTCGGTGGCGAATGGGGCCGGCCAGAGCTTCATCGGCGCGTCACCCGAGCGGCTCGTCCGCGTCGCGGCCGGCCGCATGCACACCGAGGCGCTCGCCGGCTCGGCCCCGCGCGGAGCGTCCGCCAGCGAGGACGCCGCGTTTTCGCGCGCCCTGCAGCAGAGCGACAAGGACCTGCGCGAGCACCGCATCGTCCTCGGCTCCCTCGCCCGGCGCGTCGCCGATCTCGGGATCAAACTCGAACACGCCGACCAGCCGCGCGTGCTGGGCCTGGCGAACGTCCAGCATCTCCACACGCCCATCAGCGCCACGCTGCCGGAGGGCGTGCATATCCTCGACCTGGTCGAGCGCCTGCACCCGACGCCGGCCGTCGGCGGCACGCCGCGCACGCCAGCCGTGGCGGCGATCGCCCGGCTGGAAGGCTTCGAGCGCGGACTCTACGCCGGGCCCATCGGCTGGGTGGATCACCGGGGCGGCGGCGAGTTTTTCGTCGGCCTGCGCTCCGCGCTGATCGACGGCCACACGGCGACGGCTTATGCCGGCGCGGGCATCGTGGCGGGTTCCGAGCCCGAGAACGAATTTGCCGAGACGGAGTTAAAGTTCAAAGCTCTCATTGAAGCCCTGACCAACCGATGAACCGCCCAGCCGCCAGCTGCCTCGACTACCGCAACGCCAACAGCCTGTGGGGCAGCGTGCTGGTCGAGACGCTGCACCGGCTCGGACTGCGCGAGGTCGTGATCTCGCCCGGCTCGCGCTCCACGCCGCTGACCATGGCTTTTGCCCGCCACGAGGGCCTCGACGCCATTCCGGTGCTGGATGAACGCTCGGCGGCTTTCTTCGCCCTGGGGCTGGCCCGGCAGCATCAGCGTCCGGTGGCGTTGCTGTGCACGAGCGGCACGGCGGGCGCCAACTACTTCCCGGCGATTATCGAGGCGCAGGAGAGCGGCGTGCCGCTGCTCGTCCTCACCGCGGACCGGCCGCCCGAGTTGCGGGAGTGCCGCTCGGGCCAGACGATCGACCAGCAGAAACTCTTTGGCGGCCACGTGAACTTCTATCACGAATTCTCCGTGCCCCAGGCCACGCTCGCGATGCTGCGCTATCTGCGGCAGACCACGGCGCACGCGTGGGAGCGGACCCACTGGCCTTTTGCCGGTCCGGTGCATTTGAACGCGCCGTTCCGCGATCCGTTGCCGCCCATCGCGGACGACACGGCCGGCGTCCTGCGGCATGAACTGGACGAGCGCAAATTCTTCGCCGCACTCAAGCCGCGGCACCGCCAGGAATCCCGCCTGACTGGCGCGGTCCGGCTGGGTGGACGCGGGTTGATCGTCGCCGGGCAGGTGCGGACGCAAAACCCCGCGGCTTATGCCCGCACCGTGGGAAGATTGGCGGCCCGGCTCGGCTGGCCGGTGCTGGCCGACGCCCTGTCGCCGTTGCGGCATCACGCCCATCTGGTCCCGAACCTGGTCACGACTTACGATTGCATCGCCCGCTCGGCCGCGCTGACCAAAGAGCTGCAGCCGGACCAGGTGCTGTGCCTGCACGACTGGCCGACCAGCAAGGCGCTGCGGCAATGGCTGCAGGCAGACGATGTGGCGATCACCTTCGTGAGGCGGGATGACCGGAATCCCGATGCGCTGCACAGCCGCACGACGCTGGTCCGCGCCTCGGTCGAGTCGCTGGCCAGGGTGGTCCGGCCCGGTCCCAAGGCGCGCGGTTGGCTCGCTGGTTGGCTGCGGACGGAACGCCGGCTGGCCCGCCAGCTGGCGCGCGAGCTGGCCGCAAGCGAAGGAGTCTTTGAGGGGCGGGTGAGCGCGCTGCTGCCGGGCCTGCTGCCGAGCGGCACGCCGTTATTCGTGGCGAACAGCATGCCGGTGCGCGACCTCGAGTATTTCTGTCCCGCGAACCGCCGCGGCCTCGTGGTGCACTGCAACCGCGGCGCCAACGGCATCGACGGCACGCTGTCGACGGCATTGGGCGTCGCCCACGGCAACCCCCAACCCGCGGTGCTGCTCACGGGTGACCTGGCCCTGTTGCATGACACGAACGGCTTCATGTCCGCGCCGCACCTGAAGGGCAGCCTGACCATCGTGCTGATCAACAACAACGGGGGCGGCATTTTCCAGCACCTGCCGGTCGCGCAGTTCGAGCCACCCTTTGAGAAGTTCTTCGCCACGCCGCAGCAGGCGGACTTCAAGAAACTCTGCGCGGCCTATGGCGGCGTCACGCACGTCGCCGTGAAAAGCTGGGCGCAGTTGGCCAAGCAGATCGCAAAGCTGCCAAAGCGTGGCGTGCGCGTGCTGGAGATCCGCACCGACCGGAAGCGTGACGCCGCGTGGCGCAAGGCGCTGTTCGCGAAGCTGGCGGGGTAGGGCGCCACTCCGTTCCGCGCCGCACGGCGGGGAAGGGACGCACCGCTCTACCTCACAACTGGATCGGCATGCCGACCTCGATGATCTGCATCGGGGGCAGGCGGTAGTAGTCGCGCACCTGGCTGGCGTTGCGGCTGAGGAACGCGTAGAAATGCTTCTGCCACTCGAACATCTTGGTGTCGCCGCCCGTGATGATCATCTCGCGGTTGAAGTAATAGGTCGCCTCGTTGAGCTTGAGCGGCACGCCGGCGTCGCGGACGCGCTCCATCAGCGTGGAGACGTCGGGCGACTCCATGTAGCCGTAGGCGCCGATGGCGCGCCAGACGCCGTGGCCGATCTCCGCGACGGTGAAACGTTCGGCATCGTCCACGGCCGGGACGTCCTCGGTGGTGATGCTCAGGAGCACGACGGTCTCGTGGAGGACCTTGTTGGCCTTGACGTGGTGCAGCAGCACGAGCGGCGTGCCGGTGGGATTGCCGGCCATGAATACGCCGGTGCCGCGCACGCGGGTGACGCGGTCGCTGCAGGCGATGTTACGCAGCTCGTCCTCGGTGATCTCGTTGGCGTAGATGCGGCGGAAGATCTCGGTCTTGCCGCTCTTCCACGTGTGCATGATCGCGAGCAAGGCCAGCCCGATGATGATGGGCAGCCAGCCGCCATCGGCGAACTTGTGCAGGTTGGCGCCGATGAAGGCCGCCTCCACCACGAGGAAGAACGCGGCGAGCGGGACGATCTTCCACCAGGCCCAGTGCCAGAGCTGGCGGCAGACGCGGAAGAAGGCGAGGGTCGTCACCAGCATCGTGCCGGTCACGGCGATGCCGTAGGCCGCGGCGAGGTTTTCGCTGGAACGGAAGGTGAGCACGACATAGATGGAGCCGAGGGCGAGCGCGGTGTTCACCAAGGGAAGGTAGATCTGGCCGAAGTGCTGGGCGTTCGTGTAGCGGATCTTCAGGCGCGGAAAATAACCGAGCTGAATCGCCTGGCGCGTGAGCGAAAACGTGCCGGAGATCAGCGCCTGGCTGGCGATGATGGCGGCGCCGATGGACAGGCCGATGAGCAGCAGCCGCGGCATGCCCTCGGGCACCAGCGCGAAGAAGAGGTTGTCGATCTCGGACGGATGCCGGAGCGCGTAGGCACCCTGGCCGAAGTAGTTCAACAGGAGGCCCGGGAAGGCGATGCCATACCAGGCGAGCGCGATGTATTTGCGGCCGAAGTGCCCCATGTCCGCGTAGAGCGCCTCGGCCCCGGTGACGGCCAGCACGACCGCGCCGAGGATGACCGCGGCGTAGCTGGGGTGCGACAGCAGGAGGTTGAGGCCGTGCACGGGATTTAGCGCGGCCACGATTTCCGGCTGGTCCACAATGTGCCAGAGTCCGGCCAGGCCGATGGTGAGGAACCAGACCAGCATCACGGGGCCGAACACACGGCCGATTTTCTTCGTGCCCTTGTATTGGAAATAAAACAACCCGGCCAGAATGACGCAAACGGCCGCGGGAATGTAGCGCTCGGCGGCGGGATCGAAGCTTTTCAAACCTTCCACGGCGCCGAGCACGGAGATCGCCGGAGTGATGACGCCGTCGCCGTAAAGCAGGGCCGCCCCGAACAGCACCAGCAGCGTGAACCAGCCCGTGCGGGTGCTCTTGTCCCGGTCGGTGTGGGTCAGGGCGAGCAAGGCGAAGATGCCGCCCTCGCCGCGGTTGTCCGCCTTCATGACGAAGAGCAGGTATTTCACGCACACCACAACGACCAGCGCCCAGAACACGAGGGAGAGCGCCCCGAAGATGCCGGCCACCCGGTCGCCCTCCGGCAGCGCATGCAAGCACTCGCGCAGGGCGTAAAGCGGGCTGGTGCCGATGTCGCCGAACACCACTCCCAGCGCACCAAGCGTGAGACCGGCACTGGCGGCGGCGCTGACCTTGGACGGGGTGGGCTGCATGAAAGGGGTCATCATTGCACGCGGGGCGGCCACTCCAAGCAGTTTTGCGGAAAGGGGAAAAACTGCTTGACCCCGCGTTTGGTAAAAAGGCCCGGCGCCGGCAAAAACGGTTGCGGCTCAGGCCTTTTCGGGTGACGGTGCGGCATGTCACTCGCGTGGAAATCCGCCAAGAAATACGACGACATCCTCTACCACAAGGCCGCCGGCATGGCCCGGATCACGATCAACCGGCCGGAAAAGCGCAACGCTTTCCGTCCGCAGACCGTCGCCGAGATGCACGACGCGCTGCTCGATGCGCGCGAGGACCAAACCATCGGCGTGATTTTCCTGACCGGCGCCGGCCCGGCGAAGGACGGCAAGTATGCCTTTTGCGCCGGCGGGGACCAGTCCGTCCGCGGCCACGGCGGCTACATCGACGGCAAGGGCGTGCCGCGCCTCAACGTCCTCGATGTCCAGAAGCTCATCCGTTCGATCCCCAAGGTCGTCATCGCGCTCGTCGCGGGCTACGCGATCGGCGGCGGCCACGTGCTCCACGTCATCTGTGACCTCACCCTCGCGGCCGACAACGCGATTTTCGGCCAGGTCGGCCCGAAGATGGGCAGCTTCGACGGCGGCTTCGGCTCCAGTTATCTCGCGCGCAGCGTCGGCCAGAAGAAGGCCCGGGAAATCTGGTTTCTCTGCCGCCAATACAACGCGCAGGAGGCGCTCGACATGGGCTTGATCAACAAGGTCGTGCCGGTTGCGCAACTCGAGGCCGAGGGCGTCGCGTGGGCGCAGGAGATCCTGCAGCGCAGCCCGCTGGCCATCCGCAACCTCAAGTCCGCCTTCAACGCCGAGCTTGACGGCCAGAGCGGCATCCAGGAACTCGCCGGCAACGCGACGATGCTCTATTACATGACCGAGGAAGCGAAGGAGTTCATGACCGCGCAGAAGGAGAAGCGGAAACCCGACGTCAGGAAGTTCCCCTGGCTCCCGTGAGCCGCCACGCGCTCAACCGCTGCTCTTCGTGCTGACGTCTGTCGTCCACACGACGATCCAGCCGCTTTCCTTGTCCACGTAGGCCATCGTTGAGCTGTCACTGTCGTCGGCCCCGAGGGGGACGAGGCTGGCGGTCACGGCCAGCGGGGCGGCCCGGGTGGGTTGCGGCGCGGGTCGGCCGATGTAGAACGCAAAGGCGACGGCGGCGGCCGCCGCGAGCGGGGCGCCGAACCAGATGACGGGCGCGAGCGGCCGCTTCTTCGCGGGGCGGGCCTTCTCGGCGTGCAGTTGCGCGCGCAGTTCGCGCCACGCGTGATCTGCATCGGGCACCGCCACGTTGGCGGCATCCGTCTTCAGGAAAAGCGTGGCCTCGCTCAGCGTGGCGCGGAGCCGCTCGCAGGCGGGGCAGGCCGCGACATGCTTGGCGAGGGCGGCGTGCTGCTCGTTGGTCAGCACGCCGTCACGCTCGGCCAGGAGCAGGGGTTCGATGTCGCGGCAGTTCATGATTCAGGAGGGAAGAGCAGCTTTGGAATCAGCGACGGTAACCGTAGCTGACCTCGCGGTCATGGCGGCCATAGCGTTCGTGCCGTTCGTAGGACACCCACTCGCGATTGGTGCGGATCTCGTAGTGGCCGCCAATGTAGCGGCGGATCTCGCGGCCGCGGTGGTCACAGCCGTCCACGACCCAGCGACCGTCGACCCACACCCGGAAACTGACCTCGCGCCAGTAGCCGTCGTCACAGCGGTCGTTCACGACGACCACGGGGGCGTAATCGTGGCCGTAGCCGTGGTTGTTGCGATTGAGTTCCGAGGCGACGAGCACGCCACCGATGAACCCGCCGATGACGGCGAGGGTCTTGTCGCTTGCTGCGGCCGGCTTCGGCGCGAGCGAGAGAGCGGTGACGGCGATAAGGGCGAGAGCGGTGAGTTTGGTTTTCATATGTCCTCCAAGGTTGGGTTCACTCCTTGGGACGAGGCGCGCGGGGGCTTTATTCAAATTTCCGCAGGAATTCTTGGCGCACTCGCAACTCACTGGCCGGCAAGCCTATCGGCTGACCAAAATAACCGCCAGCATCTCGCCCTTGCCGACCGAGGGGCCGGCGAGAACGGTGGTCCCGCCGCGCTGCAGCACGTATTCGTGCCGCACGCCGGCGGACCAGCGCACCTTGAGCAGGACGGTCTTGCCGTCGGAACTCTCGGTTGTGAGTTCCACGCTTTGCCCGTTGCCGAGCGAGAGTTCGCCGTTGCCCGGAACGCTGATCGAGGCCGAGTCCTCGCCGAGGAACTTGAAGCTCTCAAAGCGGAGGATGCGCTTCAGGTTCGGCACATAGGCGGCAAGACGCCGGTCGGATTCGCCGCTCTCGTTCGAGGCGGAGATGAGGATGCCGCGGATCGTCACGCCGCCGGCGGCGCGGGCGGTGGGCGCAAAGCCGGCGACGGCGGCCAGCAGGAGGAGGGCGAGGATGAGGCGGTTCATTTTCATGGTTGCTCCTTGAGTTTCTGCGCCAGCAGTCGGCGCGCATGGTAAAGCCGGGACATGACCGTGCCGGCCGGAATAGCGGCGGCTTGGGCGATTTCCTCGTAAGAAAGTCCCTGAACCTCCCGCAACGCAAGCACGGTGCGGAGCTTGGGCGGCAGGGAATCGAGGGCGTGCTTCAACTGGGCCGTGCGCTCGCGGCCCTCGGTCTGTTGCCGGGCATCGTCCGTCGTGACGGGCTCGGGGACGGACTCGACGGCATCGTCGCCGACGGAAAAAGGCAAGAAGCGGTCGAACCAGCGCCGGCGCTTGCGCAGGTGGTCGATGGCGCGGCGCGTCGCGATGGGATGCAGCCAGGTGGTGAACTTCGCCTCGCCGCGAAACGCGGGCAGTTGTTTCCAGACGGTGAGCCATACTTCCTGGCAGACATCGCGCGCGTCGGCCTCGTGGCGGATGATGGCATACACGAGCCGGAAGACCGGCTCGTAGTGCGTGCGCATCAGCACGCCGAACGCCGTCTCGTCGCCCTGCTGCGCCCGGCGCAGCACGTCAGGGTCGGTCACGGGGGGAGTGGAGGAATTGACGGCCACGGGCGGAAGGGGACAGGGGGAACGCGGTTCAGTTCCGCGTCAGCAACTGGGCCGCGGCGGCGATGGGCAGATCGACGTGGATCAGGCTGCGGTTGAGGGGGGAGCGGTCGGGGGACTTCAGGCTGAAGCCGTAACCTTCGCCGAGGGCGATGTGGTTCGCCGCGTTCTCGTCGAGCAACGGGTGATGGAACAGCCGTTCCGCGCGCGCGAGCGAGGTCTCGTGCGGGATGAGCGCAACTTCGCCCAGCCGGCCGGCGCCCTCATCGGTGTCGAGCAATTGCCGGAGCAGCTCGGCGCCCGTGCGGGCCTGCGCGGTGACGACGCGTCCGCGGCGGAACTCGAGCTCGATGCCGTCGATCACCGCGCCGCCGTGGTTGATGGGGCGCGCGACGCGCACGGTGCCCTCGGCGGAATCCCGGTGCGGCGCCGTGAAGATCTCCTCGGTGGGCAGGTTGGCGACAAAGTGCAGTCCGGTGGTGGTCACCAGCTGGGCCGTGCTCCACACATGCCCGGGGGGCAGGCTGACCGTCAGGTCCGTGCCCTCGCCTTGGTAGCGCAGGCCGGCCAGGCGTTGGGCGTTCAACTCGTCGCAGTGCTGCCGGAGGTAGAGCAGGTGTACCTGCCACGCGGCCAGCGGAGCGGGCTCGTTGACGCGCATGGCGGTGAACACGTCCTCCCACAACGCCGCGAGGCGCTGTTCGGCGGGCAAATCGGGGTAGGCGGCCTGGGCCCAGGCCGGACCAGGGGCGGGAGCGATGGTCCAGTTGGTGGCGCCCGCCACGAGCTGCTGGGCGACCGGGCCGTAATATTCCCAGCCGATCCGGCGCAGCTCCGTCACCGCGTCCGCGGGCACCCCGTCCAGCAAGCGTGGCTGACTGCCCTGGAGGATGAGCAGCGCGTCCTGGTGGCGGATATGGTCCTGCATGCGGCGGGCGTTGGCGCCCACCAGTTGGACGAAGCCGCGCCAGTCCTTATTCAACGCAAATTCGCGCAGCCTCGCGCCATCACCCCAGATGACCTCGACGTCGCCCGCCGCCGCCTGGCGCACGGCCTCGACGATCACCTCGGCGCTGCGGGCGACGCCCTGCAATTCGTAGGGCTCGGCGATGAGCAGGCGCTGGCCGCGCTGCAGGTTGAGCCCGGCGCGCAGGATGACCTCGGCGAAGGCGCGGAGACGGGGTGCAAAGTCGGCCAGCATGCTTCGAGTTTCTGCGCTCAGCCGGACTGCACCTCGAGGACCACGGCGTCGTTGAGGTAGTTGCTCAGGTAACCGTAGGTCACCGTGCCGTAGCCGCCCTGGCCCCAATCGGGTCCCCAGGAATTCTTGAAGAGAAAGACGGTGTCCTCCAGCCGGCCGGTGGGGCACGTGTAGCCGACGATGGTGACGGCGTGCCCGGAGCCTGAGACGGGTTTCTGCGCGCTGAGGTAACCGGTGCGGATGGAGCGGTAGTTGGGCCAGCTCAGACCCACGGGGATCGGCACGCCGACGTTCAGCGCCTGGACGAGATTGTTGATGAGTGTGGCGGGATCGCGGCCGGGCAGGCGGTGCACAAAGACCCGCTGGTGGTTTCGCGCCTCCTCCACGACGGCGGGCGGCGGGTTCTCGATCGCGCCGATCTTCGAGCCAAAGGTGTTGGGCATGGTGGACTGCAGCGGAATGCCGTAGGCGCGCAGGGCCTCGACCACCTCGGAGATCGCGAAACCCTCGTCGGCATCCTCCTTGGCGGTTTCACCGCCCGCGGTCCCGGGGACGGGCGTGCGCTGCACGGTCTTCCGCACGGCCCAGATGAGGTATTCCTCGGAAAATTTTTCCACGCGGCCGGCCAGTTCGGCGTTTTGGAATTCGAGCGCGCCCACCACGGCGAAGATGGCGCAGCTCGGCCGGCGGCCCTGGTTCTTCACGCCCAGCTCGAGCTGCAGGAACTTCGCGCGTAAGTCGACCTCGGGACGGAGCTCGGCCGGCCGGCCGAATTGCTGCAGCAGGACATCGAAGCGCGTCGCGGCTTTTTTGGCGGTCGTGGATTTGGGGGCGCCCGGTGCCGGCTTGGGCGCGGTGGCGACGGAGGGGCTGGAGGCGGCCAGCGCGGCCGCGGTTTCCGCCGCGGGGTCGTAGTGAAACCGGGCCTGCCATTCCGGGGCGAGGTCGCGGAGCCGGATCGATGCCATGCCGCCGGCGTGGGTGATGACGAGGGTGCGGGCATTGACCGAACGCACGAAGACCTGGCGATAGGTGGCGCTGCCGACGGTGAGCGAGTCGATCTTCGCGCCCGGGCCGAACTCCTCGGCCAGCCCCACGCTCAAGAGCAGGCAGAAAAGCAGGGCGGCGACTCGGGACAGGCGATTCATGGCGGCGTGACCCTACGTTAGGGCAGGGAAGCGCTAGAAGGCAACCGGCCAAAAAAATGCGACCCGGCGGGGTCGCATTGGGTGCGGCGCGCGGCGCTTACTTGCCGAGGCTCTTGCGCAGGTCGTCGAGCTGGCCGGCGGAGCCGAGCAGCACGTTGCGGCTGGCGATAAACTTCGCGTATTCCTCGATGAACACCTTGCCCGGGGGACGGAAGTCGAACTCCTTGGGGTTGTCGCGGAAGAACTCGCGGTGGACGCGGGTCCAGACCAGGCGGCCGTCGGTGTCGATGTTGATCTTGGTGACGCCGAGCTTGGCGGCGGGGAGGTATTCGTTGACGTCGACGCCCATCGAGCCGGCGATCGTGCCGCCGGCGGCGTTGATGCGCGCGACCTCGTCCTGCGGGACGGAGGACGAACCGTGCATGACCAGCGGGTAGTTGGGCAGGCGGGCCTTGATTTTCTCGAGCACGTCGAAATGGAGGGATTGCTTGCCCTTGAATTTGAAGGCGCCGTGCGAGGTGCCGATGGCGGCCGCGAGGCAGTCGCAACCGGTCCGCTTGACAAAGTCCTCGGCCTCGGCCGGGTCGGTGAGGCAGGCGTTGCCTTCCTCGACCTTGATGTCCTCCTCGACGCCGCCGAGCATGCCGAGCTCGGCTTCGACGGAGATGCCCTTGGCGTGGGCGGCGTCGACGACGCGCTTGGTGATCTCGATATTCTTTTCAAACGGATCGTGCGAGGCGTCGATCATCACGGAGCTGAAGAAACCGGACTTGATGCAGTCATAGCAGGTCTCCTCGTCGCCGTGGTCGAGGTGCACCGCGAAGATGGCCTCGGGGAAAATCTCCGCGGCGGCACGGATGATGGCCTCGAGCATGCGCTTGTCGGTGTATTTGCGCGCGCCCTTGGAAATCTGGATGATGAAGGGCGCCTTGGAAGCAATGGCCCCCTTGAAGAGACCCATGGCCTGCTCGGCGTTGTTGATGTTGTAGGCGCCGACGGCGTATTTCCCGTAGGCGTGTTTGAAGAGCTGGGCGGTAGTGACGATCATGGCAGAGTGCATTTACTCGCTGCAGGAACGGTGCCACAAGCCAATTCCCGACGCATCCGTGTCAAAAGACGGCGCAAATATTGGCTTCTGACCCGCAAGCGATGCGGAGTCTCATCGGTGGAGCGCGGCCTCCGGAGGCCGGATTCCACCTGCCATCTCAACGAGGCGGGAACTCAAACTCCGCCTTGTCCTGCTTCTGCGATAGCACGAGGTAGGCGCTGAACTTGTTGCCGCGCTTGGAGACGAAGCCTTCGATGAGGTCCGACCGGCCGCCGTCGAGCAGCTTGAGCACCTGCTCGGCCGGGATCTCCACCTCGCAGAGTTTCTTGGAGAGTTTGAACATCTGGCGGTTGTCCTGGTCGGGCTTGCGCACGTAGTAGGCGTCGCCGAGTTCCACGAGCTCGCCGGCGGGCTCCTTGCTCTCGCCGAGGACCTTGGCCTTGGAGAGGTCGGCCTTCTCGCGCGCCTTGCGGGCGATCGGGTTGCCATCCTTGTCGAGCTTCGGCTTCCGCGGCGGGAATTCCCAGGACATCTTGGGGCCCTCGCGCTTCAGGAACGCGTCGAAGGGCCGGCCCTTCTTGGAAATGAAACCCACGATGAGGTCCGTCTTGCCCTCGCTGACCATCTTGGCCGCCTGCTCCAGCGGAATGGTCTTCTGGCACATGATGCGGCCGACGCGGAAGGTCTGCTCCCAGGTGCCGTCGGGTTTCTTCTCACGGACGATGTAGCTGCTGCCGTTCTCGCAGATCTCGGCGCCGGTCTTCGGGTCGGTCCAGACGGGCGTGAGGGTGCCGATGTCGACCTTGTCGCCGAAATCGAAGGCGGTCTTCCACTTCTTCGTGGTCACGTCCTTCTTGGTTTCCTTGTCCTTCTTCGTCTCCTCGACGATCTCCAGCTTGAGCACGGCGGAGAAACGATTGCGGGTCTTGTTCGAGATAAAGCCGTCGAGCGGGCCGACCGAGCGCTTGGTCACGAGTTCCATCACCTCGGATTCCTCCATGCGGCGGCCGCCGACGATCTTGTAGACCATCAGCTCGCCGTCCTGCGATTTGTAGCCGCGGAGCGTCTCACGCATTTTTTTGCCGTCGGTGGGGGAGATGATCTCGGTCACGCGGGCGACGGAGTCGTCCTCCTCGAAGCCCTTCACGCGCTCCACGATGCCCTTCGTCTCCTTGACGATCTCGGCCATGAACTTCTCTCGGGAATACTTGCCGTGCTCCATCTCGCGCAGGTGCCATTCCCATTCGCCGGTCATCGCCGGGCTGGTGATCTCGGTGGCCTTCACCGCGGTGAGGAACTGCATCAGCTGCTCGGCCTTGGTGGAGGGCACGAGTTCGCGCTGGTTGCGGTCGAGATACTTCTGGTTGACGAGGCCCTCGATCGTATCGGCGCGCGTGGCCGGCGTGCCCAGGCCGCGCTCCTTCATGGCCTCGGCGTATTCCTCGTCGTCGATGAGTTTGCCGGCGCCCTCCATGGCGGAGAGCAGCGTCGCCTCGGTGTAGCGCGGCGGCGGCTTGGTCGTCTCGGTGTGCAGGGTGGCGTCGAGGGTCTTGGCCTGCGCCTTGTCCTCAGGGGAGAGGGCGGGCAGGGCCTTCGAGTCCGGCGAGTCGTCGTCGATGGTGTTCTTGCCGTAGACCGCGAGCCAGCCGGGCGACGTCATGACCTTGCCCTCGGTGCGGAAGGTGTGATCGGCCACGACGCTGAGGCGCGTGGTGATATCGAATTCCGCAACGGGGTGGAACGTCGCCACAAAGCGCCGCGCGATCATGTCGAAGAGCTTGGCCTCGGCCTCGTCGAGGTGCTTGGCCTCGTGCTGGGTCGGGATGATGGCGAAATGGTCCGAGACCTGGGCGTTGTTGAAGATGCGCTTGTTCGGCTGCACCCAGCCGGAGTCGAGCACGCGTTGGGCGTGTGGCTTCAGTTCGCCGTGCAGGTTGGCGAGCGTCTCGCGGACGAGCGGCATGTAATCCTCCGGCAGGGCGCGCGAGTCCGTGCGGGGATAGGTGATCATCTTGTGGCGCTCGTAGAGGGCCTGCGCGATCTGCAGCGTGCGCTTGGCGGGGAAACCGAAGCGGCCGTTCGCCTCGCGCTGGAGCGTGGTCAGGTCGTAGAGCTTGGGCGCGATCTGCGTGCTGGCCTTCTTTTCCTCGGTGACGCTGGCGACGGGCTGCCCCTGGCAGGCGGCGAGGATGGCCGCGGCCTTCGCCTCATCCCAAAGGCGGTCGATACGGTCGTGCTCGTCCTCGCTCTTCTTGAAGTCCGGCCGCTGGTAGGCGCCCTCGTAGTTGCCCTTGGCCACGCCGAAGTTCGCCGTGATGCGCCAGTAGCCGCGCGGGATGAAATTGCGGATCTCCAACTCGCGGTTGAAGACGATGGCGAGGGTGGGGGTCTGCACGCGGCCGACCGAGGCGACGTTGCCGGCGCGGGAGCCGAACATGCGCTTGGTCAGGGCGCGGGTGCCGTTGATGCCGATGAGCCAGTCGCTCTCGCTGCGGCAGCGGGCGGCGTCGGCCAGACCCTGCATCTGCTCGGCGCTGCGGAGGTGCTTGAAGGCCTCGTTGATGCCGGCGTTGGTCATGGACGACATCCACAGCCGCTTGAAGGGCTTTTTGCACTTCGTCAGCTGGTATATATAAGTGAAGATCAGCTCGCCCTCGCGGCCGGCGTCGCAGGCGTTGATGACGCTGGTGACATCCTTGCGGGCGAGGAGCTTCTTGAGCTGGCCGAAGCGGTCCTTGCCCTCGGGCAGGGGCTGCAGCTGGAACTCATCCGGGATGATCGGCAGCGTCTCGAGCCGCCAGAAGCCGTATTTCTTCTTGTCGATGTCCTCCGGCATCTGGAGTCCCACCAAATGGCCGACCGCCGACGAGATGACGTATTCGTCGTTCTCGTAATGGTCGGTCTTCTTCGGGATTTTCCCGAGGGCGCGCGCGAGGTCCGCGGCGACGGACGGCTTCTCGGCAATGATGAGGCACTTCATGTGGGGCCGAGCCGTTAGGGCCCGGCGCCGACAATTTCAAGCAATACTTTTTTCTTGCGGTCGCGCCGGCGACAGGAAATGCCGCGGTTTTCGCAGGGACGCCGACTTGCTGCGGCCACGGATTTTATCTCGCAAAAGGGCGCAGCAAGACTGCGCCCTTGCTCAGGATTTGAGCTCCGCCAGCACGGCGTCGAGCGCCTGGAGCAACGCGGCCATCGTCTCGGTGGTCTCGTCGCCCATGTTGGAGATGCGGAAGGTCTGCCCCTTCAGCTTGCCGTAGCCGCCGTCGATGACGAAACCGTGTTTCGCCTTGAGCGCCTTGTTGAGCGCCGCGAGGTCGACCTGGCGGGTGTTGGCGAAGCAGTTCAGCGTGACCGAGCCGCAGCCTTCCTTCGGGAACAGTTTGAAGCCCTGGGCGAACGCCCAGTCGCGCACCTGCTGGTTGTTGCGTGCGTGGCGGGCGTAGCGGGCCTCGAAGCCCTCGGCCTTGATGTCGTCGAGCTTGGAGCGAAGCGCGTAGATGAGCGGGATGACCGGGGTGCTGGGCGTCATGCCGGCCTCGTGGTTCTTCTGGAACTCGAGAAAATCGAAATAATAGCCGCGGGTCTTGCTGAGCGCCGCACGGGCGAGGGCGCGCTTCGACGGGCTGAGCAAGGACATGCCCGGGGGCAGGGCGAGGGCCTTCTGCGAGCCGGTGATGATGACGTCGAGGCCGAGTTCGTCCTTCTTGATCGGCATGGCGCTGAACGAGCTGACGGTGTCGACGATGCTGATGACGTCGGGGAACTGCCGCAGCACGGCCGCCAAGGCCGGCAGGTCGCTCATGCAGCCGCACGAGGTCTCATTGTGGATCAGGGTGACGACATCGTATTGGCCGGTGGCGAGTTCCTGGCGCAGCGCCTCGGGGTCGACGGGCTGGCCCCACTCGGACTTCAGCGCGCCGGCGGCGAGGCCGCAGCGCAGGGCGACATCGAGCCACTTATCGGAGAAGGCGCCGTTCATGCAGCACAGCACCTTTTTCTGGGTGAGGTTGCGGATCGAACCCTCCATCACGCCCCAGGCGCTGCTGGTCGAGAGATAGACCGGGTCGGCGGTGTAGAACAGCGCCTGCAGGTCCGGCTGGATCGACTGGTAGAGCGCCACGAAGTCCGTGCTGCGGTGGCCGATCATGGGCTGCGCCATCGCGCGCAGGGTTTTCTCCGAAACGGCAATCGGGCCGGGAATGAAAAGTTTGTAGCTCATGTGACGTGAAGCCGGTGTTGCATGTCGCAACCCCAACAGTTAGCACAAACTCACACCCGCCCCTTCCTCAGCGTCAAAGCCAATTTACTCATGCCCAACCGCTGGTTCCGTCATAAAGTCGATGAGTTCGAGCAGTTCGCCATCGACGTTATCATGGGGCGCCGCGAGGGGACGATGGCGATGCTGTTCGGGGCGTTCCTGCAGGTGTGCTCCTATCTCTTCAGCGGCATTGTGCAGCTCCGGCTCTGGCTCTACCGCCACCGCATCCTGCGCGACCAGCCGCTCGGCTGCCTCGTCGTGGTCGTGGGCAACCTGACCGTCGGCGGCACCGGCAAGACGCCGATCGTGGAAATGTTCGCCAAGGCCCTGCGCGACCGCGGCCGCAAGGTCGCGATCCTGTCCCGCGGCTACAAGAGCAAGGCGCCCCCGCTGTGGCAGAAGTGGTGGTTCTGGCTCAACCACACCGAGGAGCCGCCGCCGCGCGTCGTCAGCGACGGCGAGAAGGTGCTGCTCGACTCCGAGCTGGCCGGCGACGAGCCGTTCATGCTCGCGCGCAACCTGCCGGGCGTGGTCGTGCTCGTGGACAAGGACCGGGTGAAGGCCGGCGCCTACGCAATCGCCCGCTTCGGGTGCGACACGCTCGTGCTCGACGACGGCTTCCAGTATTTGCCGCTCAAGGGCCGGCTCAACCTGCTGCTGGTGGACAAGACCAACCCGTTCGGCAACGGCTTCCTCTTGCCGCGTGGCATCCTGCGCGAGCCGATCAAGCACCTCCAGCGCGCGTCCTACGTTTTCCTCACGAAGTCGAAGGGGCATCGCGACGAGGAGCTCGAGGCAATGATCCGCAAGTTCAACCCCGGCGCGGAAATCATCGAGTGCGCCCACAAGCCGCAATACCTGCAGCGCCTCGGCAACGGCGAGCACCTGCCGCTCGCGGCCCTCGCCGGGAAGAAGATCGGCGCCTTCAGCGGCATCGCGGCGCCCGAGAGCTTCGAGGCGTTCCTGCGCGAGACCGGCGCCAAGCTCGGCTACACGCGGCGGTTCCTCGACCACTACCGGTTCACGGCGGAGGATCTGACCGAGGTCTTCGCCGAGGCCCTGGCGGCCGGCGCGGAGATGATGATCACGACCGAGAAAGATGCGGTGCGCCTGGCCGCGACCGAGAAATTCCCCCTGCCATGCTATTACCTGCGGCTGGAGATCGAGATTCTGCGCGGCGCGGCGGACTTCGACGAAGCGGTCGGCAAGATCTGCTTCCCCAACGGCGTGCCGGTGATGGCGACTAATCCGCCGATGTGAGCGGGTAGGGGCGCTTGCCCCCAAGCGCCCGGGCCGTTGAGGGCAACGGCCCCTACCGAATACCTTTGAGATTGAACGCCGCCGCCAAGTCCCGAAGGTTGGGCCCATGAGTGATCCCCGTTTTGCCCGGCTGGCCGAGGTGCTGACCGGCTTCTCCACCGAATTGAAGAAAGGCGAGCGCGTGCTCATCGATGCCTTCGATGTGCCCGACACCTTCACCATCGCCCTTGTGCGGGCGGCGCAGGAACGCGGGGCCCTGCCTTACGTGAACATCCAGCGCGCCCGCGTCACCCGCGAGCTGTTGCGCGGCGCCACCGCCGAGCAATACGGCACGACCGCCGAGGTCGAGCTGGCGCGCATGCAGAAGATGCAGGCCTACATCGCCGTGCGCGGCTCGGACAACATCTTCGAGACCTCCGACGTTCCCGCGGAGCGCGTCCAGGCCGTCGCCAAGGTGCTCAAGCCCGTGCTCGACCACCGCGTCAACAAGACCAAGTGGGTCGTCCTGCGCTGGCCGTCGTCGGCCATGGCCCAGCAGGCGGGCATGAGCACGACGGCGTTCGAGGATTTTTATTTCCGCGTCTGCACCTTCGACTACCGCCGCTACGGCCCGGGCATGAAGGCGCTGGCCGACCTGATGGACCGGACCGACCGCGTGCACCTCAAGGGCCCGGGCACCGACCTCAAGTTTTCCATCAAGGGCATCGGCGCCGTCCCGTGCGGCGGCCTGCGCAACATTCCCGATGGCGAGGTCTTCTCGTGCCCCGTGAAGGAGAGCGTCGAGGGCTTCATCCAATACAACGCGCCGACCGTCTACCTCGGCACGTCGTTCGACAACATCCGGCTCGTCTTCAAGAAGGGGAAAATCGTCGAGGCGACGAGCAACAACACGAAGCGCTTGAACGAGATTCTTGATACCGACCCCGGCGCGCGCTACATCGGTGAGTTCGCCATCGGCTTCAACCCGCACATCCTCGAGCCGATGCGCGACATCCTGTTCGACGAGAAGATCGCGGGCTCATTCCACTTCACGCCCGGCCAGGCCTACGAGACCGGCGGCAACGGCAACAAGTCGGCCGTCCACTGGGACATGGTCAACATCCAGCGCCCTGAATACGGCGGCGGCGAAATCTGGTTCGACGGCAAGCTCATCCGGAAGGACGGCCTGTTCACGGTGCCGGCATTGAAGAAGCTCAATCCCGAGCAATTGCTGAAGGCATGAAGAAAGTTAACCACGGAACACACAGAATACACGGAATCGATCCGTCGGCTTTCTGTGTATTCCGTGTATTCTGTGGTTTATGAATCCGAATTCCTCACTCGCCGCATTCATCCAGTCGCTCCCGAAGACGGAGACACACCTGCATTTCGAGGGGACGCTGCCGCTGGAGTTGCTGCGGCAGGTCCGGCCGGAGTTCGCCACCCCGCCGGCGTCGTGGGCGCACAACTTCAAATTCCGCGACTTCGCGCATTTCGAGACGGAGCTGCTCGACATGGCGTTCTCGTGGTTCACCTCGGCGGAGCGCTACCACACGGCCGCCAAGGTCGTCTTTGCCCGACTGGCCGCCCAGAACATCAAATACGTGGAGACAAGTTTTGCCTCCGGGTGCATCGAGTTTCTCGGCCTCAACGGGCGTGAAGTGCTCGAGGCCATCCGCTCCGCCGTGCCGGCGGGCCTGGAAGTCCGTATTTTCCTCGGCATCCATCACAATGGCTGCACGCCGAAGATGAAGCCGGTGCTGGCGGACGCGCTGACCTGGCCGGATCTCGCGGGCATCGACCTGCACGGCACGGAGAGTTTTCCGCTCGAGCCGTGGACCGCCGACTACTGGGAAGCCGCACGTCGCGCCGGCAAATACACCAAGGCGCACGCGGGCGAACTCATGGGCGCAGATTTTGTGAAGCGCGTGCTCACGGAACTGAAACCCCAGCGCATCGAGCATGGCATCCGCTCGCTGGAGGATCCGGCGGTGGTCGCCGAAATCAAACGGCGGGGGATCGCGCTCGATGTCTGTCCGATCAGCAACCACAAGCTGGTGCCGGGCATCAGCCTGGAGAACCACCCGATCCGCCAACTCTTCGATGCCGGCGTGAAGGTGACCGTCAGCACCGACGACCCGCTGTCCTTCGGCAATACCTTGGCCCACGAATATGTCGCCTTGGTCGAGCGGCGGGGCTTTACGAGGAAGGAAATCGTGCAGCTCATGCGCAACGGCTTCGAGGTGGCGCTGATGCCCGATATGCAGAAGAAGCCCTGGCTCGACCAGTTGGACGCCGCGCGCTGAACTCAGGGTAGGGGCGGTGCTTGTCGCCGCCCGCGGGCGTCCGCAAGGGACGCCCCTACAAATTCCGAGCGGCGGTGAGCGGAGTCACCGCCCTACCTGCCTGCTTGCAGGCATTGGATTGTCCTGCATGGTTCGCTCGCTTGGAGACCACCACCTACACTGTCCCTGATGGCATCCGCCGTGAACGCGCCGACAAGGTCCTCGCCCACGCCTTTCCCGAGCACAGCCGGGTCGCGTTCCAGCGCGCGTTGGAGGCCGGACTCGTCAAGGTGGACGGCAAGGTGATCACCCAGGCACAGGAGGTGAGCAGCGGTCAGCCGATCGAGTTCAGTTTCCCGGAAACCGTGGCGGCCGAACTGAAGGGCGTGGACATCCCGCTCGACGTGATTTTCGAGGACAAGCACCTCATCGTGCTCAACAAGGCGGCGGGCATGGTTGTCCATCCCGGCACGAACACCGGCGAGGACACGATGGTGCACGCGCTGCTCGCGCATTGCGCGGGCGGGCTCAGCGGCATCGGCGGCGTCGAGCGGCCGGGCATCGTGCACCGGCTCGACAA
Source organism: Lacunisphaera sp. (assembly GCA_029945445.1). Classification (GTDB taxonomy): domain Bacteria; phylum Verrucomicrobiota; class Verrucomicrobiia; order Opitutales; family Opitutaceae; genus Lacunisphaera. The sequence goes on from JAQSCO010000060.1 coordinate 162,242, forward strand.
GGAGACGACCGGCCTGATCGTCGTGGCCAAGCACGACGCCGCGCACCGCGCGCTCGCCGACCAGTTCGCCTCCCGCACCCTGCAGAAAGAATACGTTGCGCTCATCTCGGGCGTGCCGGATCAGGACAGCGGCACGATCAACCGCGCCATCAGCCGCCATCCCGTGCACCGGCACCGCATGACGGTGGGCGAGGGCGGGCGGCCTTCGCGGACCGACTGGACCGTCGTGAAGAAGTTCGGCGAGCTTGCCGCCTTGGTGCGCTGCCGGATCCACACCGGCCGCACGCACCAGATCCGCGTCCACCTGAAATCCCTCGGGCACCCGATCCTCGGCGACACCACTTACGGCTGGAAACAGAATCCCGGCCGGCCGGTCCCGCCGCGTGTCATGCTGCATGCCGAGCACCTCGTGTTCGCGCATCCGGTGAGCGGCAAGGTGATGGACCTGCACGCCCCGCTGCCGAAGGACTTCAAGCAGGTGGTGGCGGCGCTCAGGAAACTGTAGGAGGGGCTTTACGCCCCGATCGGAAGAAATCGCGGCGTAAAGCCGCTCCTACAGTTCTAATCTACGCTCAGTTCTTCGGCACAACGGGCTTCAGCAGCGTTTTGATCTTGTCGAGCCGGTCGCTGTAGGCGTCGAGCGCATGGCCCACGATGCCGGAGTATTGCTCGGCTTCGGACCAGCGCCGGCTCTCGATCGCCTCGCGCACGCCGGGCAGCGTCTTCACGCCATAGCCCGTGAGCAGGCCCGGGGCGTAGATCATGTGCTTGAACCAGTCGCGGCCGGGCAGGCCGGTGGGATCGGTCAGCGACTGCTCCATGCCCTGCAGCAGGCTCTCCAACTCGACCTGCTGGGTGGCGGTGAGCTTGAGTCCGGCGGCCAGGGATTGCGCCCCGGCCTCGTCGCAGGCCGCAGCGCTCTGCTTCAGCCTGAGCGTGGCATTGTCGAGCGCGGCGAGGTTCAGGAACGGCACGGCGGCCTTCTTCTCCGGTTGCACGTAGGCCTCGGTCGGATCCGAGGCGAGGATGAAGGCGTTTGCGTCGATCATCTTGTTCGTGCGCTCGGTGGCTTCGCGCATGGTGTCGGCGAGCTGGTGGATTTCCTTAAGGTAGCGGTCGACCGTGTCGGCGAAATCGCCCTGGCGCACCGGCGGCAGGTCCGCGTTGGCGGTGCGCAGGATCGCCCGGCCGATGGTCTGGGCGAGGGCGACACCATAGCGGTAGCCCGGATCGCCGAAGCGGTCGTAATGGTCGAAGGAATCGTAGATCGAATGATAGACACCCTCCTGCTGGTCCTCGCCGCCGTATTCGAGGCTCAGCGTGGAGATGCCGAGGTGCTGCAGGAACGGCGTGAAATCCGAGCCGGAACCGAGCGCGCCGATCGGCACCGGGCCGCCGCCGGCGACCAGCTTCGCCACCGCCTTGGCCTCGTCCGACGCGCCCTTCCTGCTGCCGTCGACGAGGGTGCGGGCGCGGAGCCGCTCAAGCACCGTGACGCCCATCTGGGGATCGCGGACGCTGCCGGCGATCTGGTTGACGAACGCCTGCAGGGCATGGCTGCCCGCTGCGCCAAGGAAGCCGCGGGTGTTGGTGTCGGAGTTGACGTAGAGCACGGCCTTGCGCTGCAGTTCTTCGGCGTGGGTCTCGGCCCACTCGGTGGAGCCCAGCAGGCCCGGTTCCTCGCCATCCCAACTGCAGTAGACGATCGAGCGCTTGGGCTGCCAGCCGGACTTCACCAGCGCGCCGATGGACTTGGCCTCGGCCATCATCGCGACGTGGCCCGAGAGGGGATCCCACGCACCAAAGACCCAGCCGTCGCGGTGGTTCCCGCGGATAACCCATTCGTCGGGCAGCTCGCGGCCCTTGATCGTCGCGATGACATTGTAGATCGGCTTGAGGCTCCAGTCGGAGGTGATGGCGAAGTGCGCCTTGGCCGGGCCGGGACCGATGTGATACGTGATGGGCAGGCCGCCGCGCCAGCCCTCGGGCGCGACCGGGCCGCCGAGGGCGGCGAGCAACGGCTGCGCGTCGGCGTAGGAGATCGGCATCACCGGGATTTTCAGGACGGTCTTGGCCTCGGCGACGGTCAGACGCTTGGCATCCTTGGTGGCGCCAATGCCGGGTGTGAGCGGGTCGCCGGGATAGACCGGCATGTCGGCCACGGAGCCGCGCTGCACGGCGTCGGCGGGACGATAGCCGCCCTTCGGGTAGGTGTCACCCGCGCCGTAACCGTCATCGCGCGGGTCGGAATAAATCAGGCAGGCCACGGCGCCGTGCTCATAGGCGAGCTTCGGCTTGAGGCCGCGCCAGCCGCCGCCGTAGCGAACGATGACGATGCGGCCCTTCACGCTGACGCCGTGGGTTTCCAGTTCCTTGTAGTCGTCCGGCATGCCCCGGTTGACGTAGACCAGCTCGGCGGTCACATCGCCGTCGGCGCCGTAGGCATGGTAGGGCGGCAGGGCATCCTTGGCGTTGGCCGAGGCGCGGTCACCGGGAATCACCGGCTCATGCAGCTTGGCGGTGAAGGTGGTCGGGGCGACCAGCTCGAGCTTTTGCGTCAGCGGGGTCGGGTAGAGCACGTAGAAGGTCTCGATGTGCGCGTCCCAGCCCCATTCCTGGAACTTGGCGAGGGTGAACTCGGCGTTGAGCTTGTCGTGCGGCGAGCCGACGTGGTTTGGCTCGGCGGCCATCTGCTCGAGCCACGCGCGAAGATCGGCCGGGTTTAGTTGCGCGTCGAACTTGGTTTCGAGGCTCAGCTGGGCGGCGGCGTGCTCCGGCACGAAGCCGAGCAGCGGGGCGGGATTGTCGGCGGCCAGCAGGGCGGGGCCGGTCGCGAGCAAGGCGAGGAACAGTTTGGCGGGTTTCATGGGGAGGGGAAATCAGGCGAGGGCCTCGGCCGCGAGGCCCCAGCGGAGGTTGTGCAGGGAATGGTGGAAGCGGTCGATGTGCGCGAAGTCGGCCACCGTCAGCATCGTGACGAGCGCGGCCGGAAAGACATCAGCGCGCGCCGCGGGCAGACCCGGGATGGCCTGCCGCTCCTGCAGCGTGAGCGGGGCCATTTCATCCAGCATGTGGTGCAGCGTCTCGGTGCCGATGATGGCCGGTGTGTCTTCCAGGGCCAGGCCGTGGCGCGCGCCCTTGATCGCGCGCACCGTGCTCATGCTGCCGCCGGCAAAGACCGCGGCCGGGGCGGTGATCGGGAAACGAAATCCGCTGCGCTTTAGTTCATCGCGCACATGCAGGGCGAGGGCGGTGGACTCGGTCTGGACCAGCGGTGCCGCGGCATCCTTGACGAACATTTCGGTGAGCCGCACGCAGCCCAGCTGCAGGCTGACGGCCTGGGCGATGCGCCGATCGCGGAACAACAGGCACTCAAGGCTGCCGCCGCCAAGATCGAAGACGTAGAAATCCTTCAATTCCGCCAGCGCCGGATCGCAAGTCAGCCCGCGCCCGATGAGATTGGCCTCCTCGTCGCCGGAGAGGATGCGGATCTCATGGCCGGTGGCGGCCAGTACGCGGGCGCGGAACTCGGCCCCGTTGGTGGCGTCGCGCACGGCGCTGGTGGCGACGAGCACGACCTTAGCGGGCGAAAACGGCGCGGCGTCGGCCAGCAGTACCTGGATGGCCGCGAGACCAGCCGCCATGCCGGCCTCGCTGAGCTGCGGTTCGCTCTGGCTGATCCCGGTGCTGATGCGCGCGTCGATCGTCCGGCTTTTCAATTCCTGCACGGCGCCAGAGGTGTTCCGTGCGGCCACCAGCACCTTGATGGAATTGCTGCCGATATCGATGATGGCTACTGTCTGACTCATGGCGTGAAATCCCTCGGCGCGATGAGCACGACGAACTCACCTTTCAGGCTGCCGGCGGTGAGTTTCGCCTGCACGTCGCCGGCGAGGCCGACGAAAAAGGTCTCGTGCAGCTTGGTCACTTCCTTGGCGATGCAGATGACCCGGTCGGGGCCGAGCACGGTGACGATCTCGGCGGCGAACTTCTCAATGCGATGACAGCTCTCGTAGAGTGCAAGCGTGTAGTCGAAGTCGCGGTGCTTTTCCAGAAACGTAATGCGCGCGGCGGACTTCGGCGGCAGGAAGCCCACGAACAAAAATCCATTCGTCGGGAGCCCCGCCGCGCTGAGCACGGCGGTGAGCGCGCTGGCGCCCGGCACGGGCACCACGGGGAGGCCGCGGCGGCGGCAGGCGCGGACAACGCGGAAGCCTGGATCGCTCAGGCCCGGCGTGCCGGCGTCGCTGACGACCGCGACGGATTTGCCAAGGGAAACTTGCTCGGCGAGGCGTTCGGCGGCCTCGGCCTCGTTGTGGTCGTGATAGGCGGTGAGTTCGCGGTGCAGGCCTAGGCGCGTTAGCATGGCGCCGGTGGTGCGGGTGTCCTCGCAGGCGACGAGGTCGACGGCGCCAAGGATGGCGCGGGCGCGTTCGGTCAGGTCGGCGAGGTTGCCGATGGGCGTGGCCACGACATAGAGGTGGCCGGGGAGGGGCGTCAGCGAGGCGTTCGCGGCGGGCGTGGTCATGACAGCGCCGGCAAGCGGAAGGGCCGCGTGGGGTTACTTGCCCATGCCGGGGATGCGGCCTTCCCAGTCAGCGGGGCGGCTCCACGGGATCGAAGAGTTCTGCTGCGGGGCGCAGCCGGAGAAGCCGGCGAACGCCAGCGTGGCCAGCAAAAGCGCGAAAAGGACTTTGCGAAAGTTGGGCATGTTCAATTGGTCAATAGGACTAAATCACCGGTCTGCAACTGTCCTTTCAGGGTGGCGGACAGGACTTGGGCAAGGGAAAAACGGGGCCGGGCATCGCTGATTTGAACCCGGGCGACGGGCGATGTTCCCCGCCACAGGCCGAGAATCTCTCCCGGCCGGGCCCCGTCGCTGGCGCCGTAGTCCAACACGACAAAGGAATTCCGCGGGCCGACGCGCACGACCTGGTAGGGCGCGGCGACCGCGGGTTCGGCCGCCGGCGCTGGGGCGGCCGGTTCGGCCAGCGCGCGCGTCAGCAACCGGGTCAGTTGCTGCTCCAGTTCGGCAATGCGCCGCTGGTCGGGGGTTACCGCGCCGGCTGCCTCGGCCGACGGAGCGGCATTTCCGTCCGTCACGGCGGGCCTGGCGACCACTTGCCGGAGCGTGGCCAGCTCGGCCATGAGCGCGACCTCGCGCTCCGCGCGCTCGGTCAGCCGGCTCTTGGTCTCGGTGAGTTCGCGGGTGAGCTGGAACTGTTTGCTCTCGGTCGCGGTGGTGCGCGACTTGGCCGAGCCGAGCTGGGAATCCAGCTCGACGGCGCGCTGGCCGAATTCCGCCGCCTGCCGGCTCGCGTGCTTCACCTCGTAGTTCAGTCCGGCGATTTGCCGCGACAGGCGGGTGTTGCGGGCGGCCAGCTCGGTGGCGGTGGCGTGTTCTCGCCAGAGGGCCAGAGCCAGTCCGACAGCAGCCAGGCTCAGCACCAAGGCGTAGAGCCGCAGGGTCAAGCGCGCACGGGCTGAGTTGAGGTGTGTAGACACGTTGCTCGGCCCGCCAGATAAGGCTCGCCAGTCCGGAGTGCCTTGGCAATTCTCAATCGGTCTTCATGGGCCCTGCCGAAACCATTTTTCTGGTTGAGTTGAGAGTCGGCAAGGCTCCATCCCGCAGGCCGCCAGCCGGGTTCACCCTGGTCGAGATCATGATTGTCGTGGTCATTATCGGGCTGCTGGCCGCAATGGCGATTCCCGCCTTCCAGCGTTCGCAGCAGCGATCACAAGCCGCGCGCCTGACGAACGATTTCCGGCAGTTCGATTCCGCGTTTCAGCGTTACCTGATGGAAAACGGGCAGGGTCCCCCGGCCGCCGGGGTCGGCGTCGTTCCCACCGGGATGACCGGCTATCTGCCCGTGGCCTTCACCCAAACCTCGCCGTTGGGCGGCAACTACCAGTGGTCGGGACCGAGCAGCTACGTGGTGCTGAGAAACAGCAATGCCACCGATGCCGTCATGACGCTGGTCGACACCGCCTTGGACGACGGAGACCTGACGACCGGGGACTTTCGGAAAGTAGTCGGCGTAGGCTACGGATATCACATCCAGTAGCGCTTCAGCCCTGCCGGGTGTAGGTCGACTCGAACCAGGGCCTGCCGGCGGTCTTTGCTACCTTGTTGCCCGGATTGGCAGCGAGATGCTCGAGCACCTTGAAGATGGCCTCCGTCTTGTCGGGCAGGCCGAGCTTCGCGGCGAGGGTTTCCGCGGTGAACGCCGTGCCCGGGGCCGCGCGCAGGGCGGCATCGATCTTGAGCTTGAGCGCAATGACGCCGCCCGCGGCCTTTTTGCCGGCCTCAACGCCGGGCTGGTGGTAGGCGTTGATGTTGATGAGCGAGGCGTAGAGGCCGACGGCGCGCTCGAACAGGGCGATGAGCATGCCGACCGTCTTCGGTGAAACCTCGCTGACGGTGATCGTCATGGAGTGGCGGTCCTTCTCGCTCAGCGCGTCGCGCGTGCCGAGGAAGAAGCCCTGCAGGAAATCGCCGCTCGTCACGCCCGGCTCGACTTCCATCGACGCGTCGGCCTGGCGGTCCTTGAGCACCTCGATGAAGGTGAGAAAGAAATTGTTCACGCCATCGCGGAGCTGTTGGACATAGGCGTGCTGGTCGGTCGAGCCCTTGTTGCCATAGACGGAGAGGCCTTGGTTGACGACATGGCCCGCGAGATCCAGTTCTTTGCCGAGTGACTCCATGACGAGTTGCTGGAGGTAGCGCGAGAGAAGCAGAAAACGATCCTTGTAGGGTAGCACGACCAGATCCTTCGTGCCGCGGCCGTCGGTTGCCCAATACCACATGAGCGCCATGAGCGCGGCGGGATTGTCGCTGAGCTTCTTTTTGCGCGTGGCCACATCCATGGCGGAGGCGCCGGCGAGGAGCTGGTCGATCTTGATGCCCTGGAGCGCGGCCGGTAGCAGGCCGACGGCGCAGAGCGCGGAGGTGCGGCCGCCGACCCAGTCCCACATCGGGAAACGCGCGAGCCAGCCTTCCATCTGCGCGACCTGGTCGAGCTTGGAGCCCTCGCCGGTGACGGCGACAAACTGCCTGGCATAGTCGAGCCCGGCGGCCTTGAAGGCGGCTTGCGCCTCGAGCATGCCGTTGCGGGTTTCGGCGGTGCCGCCGGACTTGGAGATGACGATGACGAGGGTCTGCTTGAGGCGCGACCCGAGCTGCTTCAGCACATAGTCCATGCCGTCGGGGTCGGTGTTGTCGAAGAACGATACGCCCAGCTTGTCGCGCCCGCCCTTGAGCCGGCCGAGCGCATGGGCGACGAATTGCGGCCCGAGGGCCGAGCCACCGATGCCGATGAGGAGGATCTCCTTGAATTTGCCACCGCCCGGCGCGGCGACCGCGCCCTTGTGCACCTTGGCGGTGAAGACCTTGATCGCCTCGAGGGTCGACGTGATGGCGGTGCGAAGCTCGGCGTTCGGCGCCAGTTCGGGCGCGCGCAGCCAGTAGTGGCCGACCATGCGTTTCTCGTCGGGGTTGGCGATGGCGCCGCCCTCGAGCGCCGCCATGTCGGCGAAGGCCTTTTGCATCCTCGGTTCCATCATGGCCGGAAAGTCGTCCGGGAAAGGCATGCGGCTGATGTCGAGCGACAGGCCGAGCTTGGGGTTCGTGTAGTAAAGCGACTTGAAGCGGTCCCAGGTCATAGGTGAGGAGGAATAGCCGCGAGCGCCGGCGGGAGCTAGTCCGAAAACCGGCATAATTCGACCGGAGCATGACCGGCGTCCGAGCGCGTCAGTCGGGCCAGTCGCTGCCCGGCCCTCGGGAGTGGGCGGAGGCCGGCCCAAGACCGGTCCGGCTTTAAATTTTCGAGATTGCTAGCGTGCGGCGCCGGGCCTTTCACTGAGGCTTCAAATCATGGCATTCGATCTCAAGCGCGTGTTGAAAGTGATGCTGTTCGCCTCGAACGGGCCGCTTTCCGTAAAAGACATCCAGACGGCCATCATCCGTTTCCACGAACAGGCCACGGTGCTGCCCCTGACGGAGGACCCAACGGTCGCCAGCCCTGAAGCCGGCGCCAGCGCCGAGGCTGGGCCAGCCGAACCGGAGGAACCCGTGCTGCCCGCGCCGGTCGAGGATGACGAATTCTACCGCGACGTGCCGTCGCTCGTCACCACGGCGGAGATCCGCGAGGCGATGGACGGCATCTCGCTCGAGCTCCAGGCGGCCGCCAGCGAGATCCTGCTGGTCGAGGGCCACAGCGGCTGGCGCCTGGCCACGCATCCGCGCTTCGCCCGCTGGGTGCGACTGCTCCGCAACGAGCCGCCGCCGGTCAGGCTGAGCCCGTCGTCGCTCGAGACCCTCGCGGTGATCGCCTACCGCCAGCCGGTGACGCGCGCCGAGATCGAGCAGATCCGCGGCGTCTCGGCCGACGCCGGCCTGGCCAAGCTGCTGGAGCGCGACCTGGTCTACATCGTCGGGCGCGCCGACCTGCCCGGCCGGCCGATCCAATACGGCACCACCGAGGCCTTCCTGGAATTCACCGGCATCAAGTCGATCGACGAGCTGCCATCCTCCGACGTGCTGTCGCCGCGGCAGATCGATGCCTGGCTCCAGACCTCCAACCAGCCCCGGGCGGCCAGCGATGCCGACATGGGTCTGGACGAAACCGAGCAGACGCAGATGTCACTCGAGCAACCGGCCAAGTCGGAAACCGCGACCCCGTGAGTCAGCGCCTTCGCATCGGGATCATCGGTGCCGGCGGCAACACCCGCGCGAAGCACATCCCGGAGTTCAAGAAGATCTCCGGCGTGGAGGTCAGCGTGGTGTGCAACCGCACGATGGAGTCGAGCCAGCGGGTGGCGAAGGAGTTCGGTCTGCCGTTCGCCACGACCAGCGCGAAGGACGTCATCGAGTCCCCCGACATCGATGCGATCTGCATCGGCACGTGGCCGAACATGCACGCGAAGTTCGCCGTGGCCGCGCTCCGGGCCGGCAAGCATGTGCTGACCGAGGCGCGCATGGCCCGCAACCTGGCCGAGGCCGAGATGATGCTCGAGGAGTCGCTCCAGCGGCCCAGCCTCGCGGCGCAGATCGTGCCCGCGCCGATGTCCCTGCCGTTCGACGCCACCATCATCGAGATGCTGCAGCGCAACACGCTCGGCACGGTGCGCGAGGTGCTGCTGACCGCGACCTCGGACCACGTGGCCGACAGCTCGCTGCCGTTGAGCTGGCGGCAGGACCTGACGCTCAGCGGCAAGAACACGCTCTACATGGGCATCTATTACGAGATGGTCCTGCGCTGGCTGGGGCACGGCGTGACCTCCGTGGTCGCCGACGCGGCGATCTTCACCAAGGAGCGCAAGGACGAGGAGGGCGTGCCGGAGCCCACCACCATTCCCGAGAGCGTGACCGTGCTGGGCAACTATCCCGACGGCGCGCGGCTGATCGCGCATTTCAGCGGGGTGGAGCGCAGCGGGGCGCGCGCCGAGATCCGGCTCAACGGCAGCAAGGCCGGCCTGCGGCTGGACCTGGCGAAAGGCGAGCTCTGGCTGACGCGCGCCGGCGAGCCGGAGCAGTTGGTCACGATTGCACCCGAGAAGCGCGGGAGCTGGCAGGTGGAGGCGGATTTCGTGGACAGCATCCGCACGGGGCGGGGCGTGCGCCTGACGGACTTTGCGACCGGGGTGAAATACATGCAGTTCACCGAGGCCGTCTGGGACTCGTGGCACACCGGCGGCCGGCGCGTGACGCTCTGAGCTAGTGCTTGCTGCCCGAGTAGAAATACAGCGCGGCCACGGCCAGGCCGACCAGCACGAAGGCGAGGACAAAGTAGACGTAGCAGCCGCGCTTGACGTCCTTCGGCGACGTGACCGTCTCGCTCTGGTATTGGGCGAGGATCTCATCGGCCAGGCGGGCGGTCTCCGCTGTGCCGCGTGGCGGGGGCGCGACCGGGGCCGAAGAAATGGCCGGCTGGCTCGGGGCGGGCGCCTGGCCACTCGCCTTGGCGATCTCGGCGTCAATCCAGGCGAGTTGCTCCTGTGCGAGGGCACGCTGGCGTTGGAGATCCTTTAGGCGGTCGGACACGGAGGCAGCGTAGGAAGGACGGGGAGGGAGAAAACAAAAAAGCGCACCTGGCGGGTGCGCTTGAAAATAAACCTGGGCGGCCCGCTCAGACGACGCTGACCTTGCGGTGCGCCTTGTCGAACTCGACGGTGCCGTCGCGCAGGGCGAACAGCGTCCAGTCGCGGCCGACGCCCACGCCCTTGCCGGGGTGGTGCTTGGAGCCGCGCTGGCGGACGATGATGCCGCCGGCGAGGACCTTCTGGCCGCCATAGAGTTTCACCCCGAGACGCTTCGAGTGGCTGTCGCGGCCGTTGCTGGATGATTTCTGACCTGTTTTATGTGCCATGGCAGTGGTTCGTTAAGCGGAGATGGATTCGATCTTGATGACGGAAAGCTCCTGGCGGTGGCCGCGCTTGCGCTCCATGCCCTTGCGCTTCTTCTTTTTGAACACAATGACCTTCTTGCCACGCTTGTTCTCCAAGACCTTGGCGGTCACGGTGGCGCCGGTGAGGAAGGGGGTGCCGACCTTGAAAGAGGCGCCTTCGCCGGCGGCGAGGACTTCGTTGATTTGGACCGTGGAACCGGCTTCCGTCTTCGGATAGCGGTCCACGATGAGGATGTCGCCCTCGCTGACCGAGAACTGTTTCCCCTGGGTTTTGATAGTGGCTTTCATAAATTCAAAGGGCGAAAAAAGGCGGCGGCGCAGAGGTAAGCAAGGATTTATTTTCAGCCCGCGGGAAAACCAGCCGGTAAGTTGCCGTCCGGCGGGCAAGTGGCGGCTTGTCGCCGGCGATTTTAAGCGGCAGAAAGCAAGGCATGGCCCGCGCGATCAAGCAGGAGGAGTTGCAAAGCGATAATACCGTCGGTTTGGCGAGGTGGCTGCTGGGCAAGGCTTTAGTGCGCACGATCGGCGGCGGTCGAATGGAATACATCATCACGGAAGTGGAGGCTTACGACGGTGTGCGCGATTTGGCCTGCCATGCGAGCAAGGGACGCACGAAGCGAACCGAGGTCATGTATCAACCGGGAGGAATCTGGTATGTTTATTTGTGCTACGGGATGCACGAGATGCTGAACCTCGTTACGGGGCCGGCGGACTACCCCGCCGCGGTGCTGATTCGCGGGGTGAACGGCATTCCCGGGCCGGGGCGGCTGACCAGGCGCCTGCAAATCGACCGGCAGCTCAACGGCCTCTCCGCGCGGCCGGCCAGCGGGCTGCATTTGGTGGACCGGGGCTTGGCCATTCCTCGCCGGCAGATCAAGTCCGGTCCGCGGATCGGCGTGGATTACGCCGGGCCCGTGTGGGCCCGGAAACCGTGGCGGTTCTACTTTGATCCGTCGTTCTTGGGTGGGGCGGATTTGTAGTTGCTCAGGGAAAGGGTCGCGGAGCCGAAGCCGAGCTTCAGCTGCATCTTGACCGGCAGATTGCTCGCGTCCTGGGAAATCCAGACCTTGATCTCGCCGCCCTTCTTGAAAAGGCCCTTGGGATCCTTTTCCATGCGCGGGATCAGCAACAGTGTCCGGTAGGTGCCGAGCGGGGTGCGGACTTCCTCGTAACTGTCGGCGTAGATCGAGAGCGGATAGAAATCCCGGCCGAACTGGACGAGCAGGTCGCGCTTCTCACCGGGCTTGAGATTCCAGTCACGGGTCTGGACGAGCGCGCTGATCAGGTCCACGGGATTGCCCTCGGGAATCGGAATGTCCGTGGTGCGTTCGGTGCGTACGCGGTCGGTGTAGTGCGCCTGGCGCGCCTTGTAATCGAAGACCATTTCCGTGTCGGTGGCGCGCTTGGGATCGGCGCCGCTTTCCTTGACGCGCATCATCCGGCCGGAGCTTTTTTCAATCACCACCTCGGCTTGGTTGTCGAAGGCGTAGAGGCCGCGCACGATGCCCCGCGACTTCGTGTCGGTCGTGACGCTCACGACGTCGAGGCCGCCGAGCTTCTGGTCGTGGGCGGCAATGGTGATGTCGCCCGCGTGGGTGAAGATGGCGAAACCGACCCGGTAGGTGAACGTCTCGCCATCGCGGAACGCCGTGAACGGCGCGGCGGTGGCGAGGCAGGGAAGACAGAGGAGCAGGATTTTCTTCACGGTAGCTGGGACAGCAGGCATGGGGGAAAGTGCGCCGCGCGTCGAGGTTTTGCCGGCCTAAATCGACAGTTCCATCTGGTTCTGTTGGCCGATGGCCCACGCCTCGATGCCGCGGGCCCGCAGGGTGGCGGCGAATTCCCTGGCGAAACCGTGCAGGGTGTAGACGAGCTTGGGCTGCACCTGATCGACGAACGCGAGCAGGTCGGGGAAGTCGGCATGGTCCGACAGCGGGAAGGCCGCGTCGCAGCCGTTGCGATAGATGGCGCCGTGGTCCATCGCCCAGCCGGTGGCCACGGCAGTGCGTTTCGGGTGGATCCAGGACAACGGTTCGCTCTGGCCCGACATCGGCGGCGCGATGATGACGTGGCCGGCATAGGCGCTGGTGTCGAGCAGCGCGAACGGCGGCAGCTTCATGCCGAGCTCCGCGTAGCGCCGGGTCATCCTGTAGCCGTGTGCATGCAGCATGACCGGCAGGCCGGTGCGGCCGACGATCTGCAGCAGCTCCTGGGTCTTGCCCAGGCTATAGGCGTAGAGCACGGGCGTCACGCGGTCGGCGAGCGCCTGCCGGCAGAAATCGATGAGGCCTTGCTCGATCCCGGCTTGCGGCGGGAACACATAGCGCGGCAGGCCGAAGGTTGTCTCCATGATCAGGACATCGGCGCGCGGTGGAGTGCAGGGCTCGGCGGCGAGGCTCGGGCGGAGCTTGAAGTCACCCGTATAGAGCAGCGAACCCTGGTCCGTCGTCGCGTGCAGCATGGCTGAGCCAAAGATGTGCCCGGCGGGAAAGAGTTTCATCTCACAGCCAAACTCGGCGGCCCACGGCTGGCCGAACTCGAGGATCGTCTCGCGGCGTTGGCCGGCCATGCGCAGCCGCATCAGGCTGGCGGTGGCGCGGGTCGCGAGGATCTCGCGGTGCGGCCCGATGTGATCGGAGTGCGCGTGCGACACGAAGCAACGGGTTTGCGCCCGGCGGGCATCGAGCCACCAGCCGATCTGCGGCAGGTTGACCCCGTCCTTCTGGCGCACTTCCCAAGGCATGGCGTCACAGAAAGAACCCAAAACGCGCGAAGTCAAAGGCGGGCTGGTGCGTCCGGGTCCGGCCGGCGTTCTGGCCTCAGCGGGCCTCAGCGGTCGCGAAATATTTCTTCCGGGCGAGCCGCCAGGCCGTGACGAAGAACGCGGTCAGCGGCACGGCGAGCATCATGCCGAGGATGCCGCCGAGGGCCTTGCCCCAGAAGAACACGGCGACGATGATCGCCACGGGGTGCAGGCCGGTCTGCCGGCCCATGATGCGGGGCGTCAGCAGCCAGCCCTCGATCGTCTGCACCGCGGCGAATACCGCCACGCAAACCCCCACCAGATGCAGGCCGCCGCCGGGCTGGAGAAAGGCCAGCGGCAGGGCGATGCTCAACCCCAGGATCGAGCCCAGGTAAGGCACGATGTTGAGCAACCCGGTCAGCAGGCCGATCGCCAGGCCGAACTTCAGCCCGCCAATCGAGAAACCGGTGGCGAGCAGCACGCCCATGATGAGCCCGATGAGCAGCTGGCCGCGGAAAAACGCCACCAGGATGCCGAGAAATTCCCGGACCAGGAACACGACGTCGGCGCGATGCTCCGCCTGCAGGAAAGGCAGGTGCGCGGGCAGAGCCTTGGTGGGATCGTCGTCCGAGAGCAGGAAGAAGAAGAGATAGACGGGGATGACGGCCAGCGAGGCCACAAATCCGAAGAGCCCGAAAATACCCGCGCCCGCCGACAGGAGGGTGGGGGCGAGCTGTCCGAGGAGGTTTTGCGCCTGCAGGGACAGGCCGTCGAGGGCGGCCCTCACCGTGGCGTTGTCCAGGTAGGGACGGATGGCCGCCAGCCACTCCGGGAAATGCAATTCCGCCCAGGCGGTGGTCTTCTGCCACAGCACCGGCAGGTAGGCGATGAACTCCAGAAGTTGGGTCACGACCGCCGGGACGAAGGTGAGCAGCAGGGCGGCCATGAACAGCACGATCACCAGGTAGAGCAGGATGACGGCGACCGGCCGCTGCACCTTGAACCGCCGCTCGAAGACGCTGACCACCGGCCGCATGACCAGGGCGACGATGCCCGCGACCGCCAGCGGCCAGATGACGCCGGAGAAATAGCCAATGAAGCGCGCGACTCCCGCCAGCAAGAGATAGACGAGCCCCCCGATGCTGCAGATGGCGGCGAAGCCGAGCGCGAAGCCCACGAGCTTGCGCTGGGCGGGGGTGAGGAGCGGCGTGGAGTCGGCGGGCATCGGGCGGTCCGCAGACAGAAAGCAGAGTACAGGGAGGGCAGCAAGCTCGCAGCAGAAGGCGGGAAAAGGCGCCGGGTTTCCTTCTTTCTTTGATAATCTAGGTAAGGCCGCCCAGCCCATGATTTCAGGAATCGCGCCTCCGCTTCGAGCTCGCTGTCCGCACCGACGGTTCGGTGCCCGTCACGCGGGTGGACGCCATCCGCCTCGCGCTGGGCACAAGCTTCCGTGACATCAGCCGGCTCGACCTCGGTTCCGGCGTGAAGCAGGCTTTGCTCGGTCCGCGGTCTGCTCGGGGCCGTGGTGGTCTCCCGGTTGCTGGCCGCCGGCTTCCCCAACATGCATTTGAGCAGCCTGCCGGTTCGCCTCGGCACCACGCTGCTCGCCTGCTGGCTCCCGGCGCGACGGCGGCCAAGGTGGCTCCTATGCTGGTCCTGCGGGCGGAGTGAGGCCTGCCGCCGGGCATTCCTTCGCCCGCGCGGCGTCGCGGAGCTTTTTTTCCTCGATGTGGCCGTGGAAGAGCCAGCGGGCGAGTGCCGGCATCAGCAGCATCGCGCCGAGCATGTTGAAGAGGAACATGAACGCGAGGAGGATGCCCATGTCGGCCTGGAACTTGATGGCGGAGAACGCCCAGGTGCCGACACCGATGGAGAGCGCGAAGCCCGTGAACACGACGGATGTGCCCATCGTACTGAAGGACATCGTGAGGGCATCCTCGAGGGACATGCCTTCGCGGATTTTTTCCAGCAGGGCCGAGCAGAGGTAGATGCCGTAGTCCACGCCGATACCGACGCCCAGCGCCACCACCGGCAGCGTCGAGGTCTTCAAACCAATCTGGAGATAGACCATCAGCGCGTAAGCGAGGTCGGACACGATGATGAGCGGCAGCACGACGCAGACGGTCGCGCGCCACGAGCGGAAGGAAACCAGGCAAAGGACAATGATCGCACCGTAGAGCCAGATCAGCATGGGGAACTGCGCGGCGTCGACGACCTCGTTGGTCGCGGCCATCACGCCGACATTGCCGGTGGCGAGCTGGAACTTGACCTTGTCCGAGACGTTGGCCTCGCGGAAGGCCTTCACGGCGTCGGTCACGCGCCGGATGGTCTCGGCTTTGTGGTCCTTCAGGTAGATCATCACCGGGATGACGCTGCCATCGTTGTTCAGGAGCCCGGAGGAAGTCTCGACGGGCGAAACGGACTGGGCGAGTGCGGCGGGGTTGCGCGCGATGAGCTTCCACTTGAGGCTGCCCTCGTTCCAGCCGGCGTTGATCGTGCGGGCGTAATCAGGCAGGCAGAGCGTGGACTGCACGCCCTCGACGTTGCGCATGTGCCACGCGAAGCGGTCGACCAGTGCCATGATGTCGTGGTCGATGACGCCGTTGGGCACCGTCTCGGCGATGACGGTGATGACGTCGACGCCGATGCTGAACTTGGTAGTGATGGCGGCGGTGTCCTGATTGTAGCGGGAACCCTGCCGCAGCTCCGGCACGCCCGCGTGCATATCGCCGATGCGGACCTGCTTGGCCTTGACGAAGCCGAAGGCCCACAGGCCCAGCGTGACAGCAATGATGGCCAGCGAGGTGCGGCCGGTGGTGAAGGCCACGAGCCGCCGCCAGTAGGGCTGGAGGGCGAAGCGCCGGATGTTGACGCGCTTCCGGAAATTCGCCGCCATCGTCGTGTAGGACAACAGCACCGGCAGGAAGAAGCGGTCGGTCAGGATGATGAGGGTCACGCCCAGGCTGGCCGTGATCGCGAGTTCCTGGATGATGGGCACCTTGAC
This sequence comes from Lacunisphaera sp., assembly GCA_029945445.1. GTDB lineage: Bacteria > Verrucomicrobiota > Verrucomicrobiia > Opitutales > Opitutaceae > Lacunisphaera. The sequence continues at coordinate 178,395 of JAQSCO010000060.1, forward strand.
GAGGTAGATGGTGAGGAAGCCGACCGTGTCGGTCAGGATCGCGACGGTGCCGGGGATGAACAGGTTGCTGAACGAGGCGCGGGCTGCGAGCTGCTCGTCGCGCCCGATGTAGAACTCGTAGCGGAACGAGCGCAGCATCTGCGTGGCGTGGCTCAGCGCGATCGCGAACACCAGGAACGGCACGAGAATCGAGAGCGGGTCGATGCCGAAGCCGAAGAGGTAGAGCAGGCCCAGCTGCCAGATGACGGCGCACGTGGACGTCAGCAGCGGCAGGATGGTCAGGATGACCGACTGGGAGAAATAATAGAGCAGGAACGCCGAGATGATGATGGCGACGCCGAAGAACATGAGCACGCCGCGCGCGCCGTCGGTGATGTCGCCGATGACCTTGGCGAACCCAATGATGTGGATGCTGACGTCGGCCGACTGGTATTTCTGGCGGATGCGGGCCTCGAGGGCGTCGGCCACCTCAGCGTAGACGAGCTTCCGGCCCGTCTGCGGATCCACGTCGAGCAGCGAGACGATGACAGCGGCGCCGGTGTAGTCGTTGGACACGAGCATGCCGACGCGGCCGGACTTGAGCACATTCTGCCTCACCCGCTCGAGGCCGGCGGCGTCGGCGACGAAATCGGCGGGGATGACGTTGCCGCCCTGCAGGCCGTCCTCGACAACCTCCATGTAGCGGACGTTGGGCGTGAAGATGGAGGTGACCTGCGCGCGGTCGACGCCGGGCAGGTAGAAGGCCTCGTCGGTGACGCGCTTGAGGGTCTGGAAGAACTCCGGCGTGAAGATGTCGCCCTGCTTCGCGAGGAGGGCAATGACGACGCGGTTGGCGCCGCCGAACTGTTCCTGGTATTTCTTGAAGTTCCGGATGTATTCGTGGTCGCTCGGGAGCTGCTTGTTGAAGCTCGCGTCGACGTGCGTCTTGGCGGCGAACCAGCCCAGGACCGCGGTCGTGAGAAGGAACAGCACCACGGTCAAGTGGCGGTGCTTGAAGATAAGTTTCTCGATGCGGGAGATCATGGGCGGCGCGAAGCGTGGAGGGCTCGCGTCCCGGCGAGCCGCGGCCCCGGCCCCCAGGGACGCGGGCCTGCCATAAGACCCAAAAGGTGGGCTGGGGCGTTCATGGCTTGGGCAACTCCAACCGCACGGCGCCGGCCTCGCCGACCGCGATGATGGCATTGTTGCCGGCTTCGATCAGGTCGGCCACGCTCGTGCCGAAATCAGCCGGCTTCCAGTGGGTGAAGGTCTTTCCGGCATCGCGGCTGAGGAAGAAATTGCCGCCCTGGCCGCCGAGCACGATCACGCCGTTTTGGAGCCGGGTGCCGCCCATGATCAGCACCTTGACCTCGCTGTTGAGTTGCGCCCAGTTGGTCCCGTGGTCGTCGGAGCGCAGGATGTGGCCGCGCAGGCCGTAGGCGATGATGCACCCGCCGTCGAGGGGCAGGATGCCGAACAAGGAGCCGTCGTAGGGCACCTCGGCCTTGAGCCAGGTCGCGCCGCCGTCATGGGAGGCCAGCACGGTGCCGCTCTCGCCGGCGAGGTAAAGGTAGCCGTCGGGGCCCGCGGTGATGCGGTTGAAATGCACCTCATCCGGCGAGGGCCTGACCGCCGTCCAGGACTGGCCGCCGTCGGCGGTGACGAGAAACTTGCCGTAGGCGCCGACGACGAAGCCGTGCCGGGCGTCGCGGAAAAGCACATCCAGCCAGACGGTGTCGAGGCCCTGGCCGTCGTCCTGTCGCGACCAGATTTGCCCGCCGTCGGCCGTGGCGAGGATGACGCCGTCGTGCCCGACCGCCCAGCCGTGCTGCGCGTCGGGGAAGGCAACCCCGGTCAGCATGGCCCGCGTGGGCGCAAGGCTCTGCGTCCAGGTGCGGCCGCCATCGGCCGAGAGGACGATATGGCCGCGGTCGCCGACGGCGACGAGCTTGTCCCCGGCGCGGACGACATCGAGCAACAGGGCCCTGGCGGCGAGCGGGGCGGGCTCGGAGGACTCGGCGGCGCCCAGGGGAAGGGCAACGCTGGCAGCCAGCAGGGCGGAAATTAGCCGACTAAGCATGGGGTGAACCACGGGAGTGTGCGCCGGACGCCGAGAAACACGCAAGAAAAAGGGCGGCCGGTGCGGGCCGCCCTTTTGGCTTCAAGTCAACTCAGCGCACGCCTTCCTGGCGCAGCGTGGAGGGCGTGTAGTCCTGCGGCGTGCGGGTCAGGCCGAAGTCATACATCTTGCTCTCGTTGTCCAGGCCGATGGCGAGGTAGCGGCCGGCGATGAGGTCGGTGTGCACCTCGAGCGTGCTCCAGAAGATCTGCGCATCGTAGTAGTTGATGCAATGCGCCTCGGAGACGCGCCAGAGCTGGCCGCGGCCGTCGTATTGGTCGGCGGCGAGGATCTGCCAGCTGTCCTCATCGATGTAGAATGTGCGACGGGAATAGACGTGGCTGGTGCCGGGCTTGAGCGTGGCGTCGACGACCCAGACGCGGTGCAGTTCGTAGCGGGTGAGATCCTGGTTGATGTGGAGGGGCTTCAGGATGTCGCTGTATTTCAGTGAATCGCTGTGGAGCTTGTAGGAATTGTAGGGGACATACATTTCCTTTTTGCCCATCAGCTTCCACTCGTAGCGGTCGGGTGCGCCGTTGAACATGTCGAACTGGTCCGAAGTGCGCATGCCGTCGGCGGCGGTGCCGGGGTTGTCGTAGGCGACGTTCGGAGCGCGGCGCACGCGGCGCTGGCCGGTGTTGTAGAGCCACGCGCGGCGCGGTTCCTTCACCTGGTCCATCGTCTCGTGTACGACGAGGATGGAGCCGGCGAGGCGGGCGGGCGCGGTGACGGCCTGCTTGAAGTAGATAAGCACGTTGTCGAGGTCCTTCTCCTGGATGCCGTCGCGGCAGTAGTTGAAGAGGAACTCATCCTCGAAATCCACGAGGGTGTAGCTGCCGTTGCGCTGCGGGGCCGCCTGGCTGATGCTGCGGTTGGCCGCGACACCGCGATAGCGGGTCAGGTGGTTCCAGATGGCCTCCAGGCCGCTCGCCGGGATCGGGAACGGGATGCCGACGACCGAGCCGGAGACGCCGTTGCCGCCAGTGGTGAGCGCGGCGGTGGTGGCATGCTCCTTCGTGGCGTCGTAGACCCGCTGCGGGTTCGAGGCGCTGCGGTGCGATGCATAGACCGGCATGACGTAGTCGGGGTAGGCCTTGAGCAGGGCGAGGTGCCCCGGGGTCAGCTTGTCGGCATACTTGTCGGCGTTGGCGGCGCTGATGGTGAAGAGCACCTGGTCGCCCTTGAAGGGATCAGGATGATGCATCCCGGTCTTGTAGCCGGCGGGCGCGGTTGTTTGGCCGCCGGTCCAGGCCGGGATGGAGCCGTCGGCATTGCCGGCCTTTTCCCCGCCAAGCGGGGTGAGGTCGTTGCCGAGGCGGTTGGCGTCGGCGGCGGAGATCGCGGCCGAGGCCAGGACCGCCCCGGCGAGGAAACCGAGGGAAGAGAGCAAAAGGGTTTTCGTTTTCATGTGGTAAGTCGGCAGGGGTTAGAACGAATACTTCAGGTTGCAGGAGACGTAGTCGCGATCGTTGATCAGATTGTAGCGGCCGGCCCCGAAGAAGTTCACGTAGCGGAGGTCGAGCGCCCAGGCATTCTGGAACGTGAACTCCGCGCCGACGGTGACGGACTTGCGCCCGTGGAGGAAGTTGCCCATCGGCAGCGGGGTGTTGCCGCCGACATCGTGGGAGAAGACGAAGAGCGGCGAGACGTTCACGCCGTTGTAGACGTTGTTGTAGTCGAGGCGGCCGACGAGCTGGTAGCCCCAGGAGAATTTGTCGGCGAAGGCCGCGGCGGGCTCGGAAGCGGGCGGAATCCCCGACGCGTTGTTGCCCGAGTTGGTCATGTAGTTGACGTCGCCGCTGACGAAGGTGCCGGGGCCGTCGAAGCGCAGGCTGCTCTTCGTGGGCAGGTCCGCGTTCACGAAGCCCGCCTCCGCGAGGAGGGTGGTCTGCTGGGCGCCCAGCAGGCCCTTGCCGACCCAGGTGGCGGTCATCTGGCCGGTCCAGACCTTGAGTCGCTGGTAGCCCGCGACGTATTCGCTGAGACCGATGGCGGGTTTGCCCGTGGCCGCGAGCGCCGCCGAGATCTGGTTGTTCGCGGAGAACCGGGCACTGAGCGGTGCAAGCGAGGCGAAGAGCAGCTCGACGTCGTCCACCTGCAGCGGCTGGTTGGTACGGTAGCTCAGTTCGCCCTGGAGAGCAACGCCAGCCAGGCTCGTGTTGAAGCTGGCACCGAACAGATGGATGTCCTTGGGAAACTCGATGATGTAACGGCCAGTGGCGGCGGCGAGGAGAAGTTCGCGCTGGGCGAGCTGGCCGGTGACTCCCGCGACCGTCGCATAGAACGGCTGCAGGGCGGCTGGGAGGGCGCCGGCCGGAACGCCGGTCAAGGTGGCGCCGATGAGGGTCGAGAGCGCGCCGCCAATGACAGCGGGATCCGCGGTGCCGAGGGCGGCCCCGAGGCTGGCCCCGAGCAGGGGGCTCAGGATGGCACCGGCATCGGCGCCCGCCTTGGCCCCGTTGACGGGGACGGTCGGGGTGGTGGCGGAAATCACCGGCAGCCGGCTGTGATAACTCATGTAGTAGAGGCCGAATTCCGTGTCCTTCAGGCCGTGGGCGAGCCACTTCAGGTTGACGCCGTATTGGCCGGCGCTGCCGGGCTCGCGGTCAACGCCGCGCGGGATGGCGCCGAGGGTGGAGAAATCGTTTATCGCGCCGAAACCGAGGTAAACCTTGGTGCCTCCCTTGGCGACAAAGTCATTGGTGCTGAAATAAGTGCCCGGCGGGTCGACGCGGGTGCGCTGCCAGTCGAAAAGGTAGAAGGCCTCGAGGCTGAGTTCATCCGTGAGGTTGACGGAGATGGACGCCATGGTGAGGGGGCGGAGCGCCTCCTTGATTTCGGAACCGGGCGTGCGCAGCTTGGCGACGTCGATGGGGTTGATGGAATTGACGCCGTTCGGGATGAAGGTGCTTTCACCCCAGCTCAGGACCTGGCGGCCGAATCGGAAGGTGGTCGGCATCCCGCCGATGGTCTCCTTGGTGTAGACGTAGGCGTCGAGCAGTTCGGCCCCCTCGCCGACGATTTTCCGGGCTTCGTCGCCCAGCTGGGTGCGCTGACGGGTGCCGTTGGAGTTGACGAAGTCGTTGAAGTAAAAGCCGCGCACGAACAGGCCGGTATTCAAGTATTTGAGCTGCAGGTCGTGGCTGGCCTTCACCAGGAACGAGGACACGCCACTCCTGTAATTGAGGTTGCCGTCGTCGGCGTTGACCGAGCGCTGCTGGCCGGCGACACCGCCAAAGGTATTGGTGATGCCGTAGAGCGCGGGATCCGGGTTGTCCAAGCGGTAGAGACCGCCGACCGAGATCGTCGTGTCGAAGGTGCCCTTGACGTCGCCGAGGGCAAAGACGAACGCCTGAGCGGCGGGCGCCAGTCCGAGGGCAACAGCCACGCCGGCAAACACCGGGCGGCGCAAACAGTGGAGGAGTGCTTTGCTTAGGTTCATAACTTGGTGCAACAAATGCGGCCGCCATAATTGGGGCGCGCTGGGTTAGGGGTGTGAGGTAGCAAGCCGGTCGGCTTGGGGGTTTACTGGCCGCGATAAAGTGGTTTTTCGGCGGGGACTTCAAGTGCTAAACCACGCTGCGGCATGGAGTTTGTTTCATTAGCGTTTTGACGCCCGGGGCAAATCGGCAACCGTGGGACGATGGACGCGGCGACGCACATTCATCTCAAGGGCGCGCGGGAGCACAACCTGCGCAACCTCGAGCTGCGCATTCCGCGCGGCCAGCTCGTCGTGCTCACCGGCCCGAGCGGCTCCGGTAAATCCTCGCTGGCGTTCGACACCATCTACGCGGAGGGCTACCGCAAATACATGGAGAGCCTCTCCGCCTCGGCGCGGCAGATGCTCGACCAGCTCAAGCGGCCCGACGTCGACTTCATCCACGGGCTCTCGCCGGTCCTCGCCATCGAGCAGCGCACCGGCGGCGGCTCGCCCCGCAGCACCGTCGCCACCGTGACCGAGGTGGCCGACTACGCGCGGCTGCTCTGGGCGCTCTGCGGCGAGCAGCGCTGCCCGAAGGACGGCGGCAAGGTCGAAAAGCGCTCGCTCGACGACTGCCTCGCGCAACTCTTCCGCGATGCGCCGGGCGAGCGCGCCATCATTCTCGCCCCATGGATGACCGCCAAGCCGTCGGTCCTGCGCGACGAGCTGCCGCCGTTGCGCCAGCGGGGCTTCCAGCGCGTGCGCATCGCGGGCGAGATCAAGTCGCTCGACGAAACGAAGCTGGTGCCCACCGGCTCCGCCGAGCTGGCCGTGGAGCTGGTGGTCGACCGCGTCGTCCTCAACACCGACCAGCGCAGCCGGCTGGCGGATTCGCTCGAGCTGGCGTTCCGCGAGGGGGCCAACCGCGCCACCGTGCTCGTGCAAAAAAACGCCGACGCGCCGTGGCGCGAGATCCACCTGAGCCAGAGCCTGAGCTGCGCGATCTGCGGCGAGGTGTTCGACGTGCTGACGCCGCGGCATTTCTCCTTCAACCACGCCGAGGGCGCGTGCGAGACCTGCGGCGGACTCGGGCGGCAGCTGGTCTTCGCCGAGGACCTGATTGTGCCGCGGCCGGACAAGTCCGTGCGCGAGGGCGCCATCAAGCCGTGGCGCATCGGCGGCCGGAACCTCATTATCCGCCACAACTCCATCCTCAAGCAGCTGGCCGAGCAACTGCCGTTCGACGCCGAGACGCCCTGGCAGGATCTGCCGGCCGAGACGCGCGCCGCGCTGCTGCACGGCGCGGGCGAACGGTTGTTCAGTTTCCGGCTCAGGCGCACGCAGAAGTCGGAACTCAAGCCGTTTCCCGGCATTGTCGCCCTGCTGGACGCCAGCCGGCGGGAGACGAGCAGCGAGGGCTTCCGGGCGCGGTTGGCGACCTTCATGTCGAGCGACGGGTGCCCCTCGTGCCACGGGCTCCGGCTCAACGCCCGCAGCCTTGCCGTTCTGCTCGGGGGCGTGAGCTTTGCGGCGTTCACGGCGATGGACATCCGCCGCTCGTTGGAATTCATGCGCGGCCTGCCCGCCGTCCTGCCGGCGACCGACGCCGTGCGCGAGGTGCTCGACGGCGTGACCCAGCGCCTGCATTTCCTGAGCGAGACCGGGCTCGGCTACCTCACACTCGACCGCGAATACACCACGCTGTCGGGTGGCGAGGCGCAGCGCGTGCGCCTCGCGACGCAACTGGGCATGGGGCTAGTCGGCGTCATCTACGTGCTCGACGAGCCGAGCATTGGACTGCATCCGCACGACAACCAGCGGTTGCTCGCCACGCTCAAGGAGCTGCGCGATCGCGGCAACACGGTCCTCGTGGTCGAGCATGATGCCGACACGATCCGCATCGCGGACGAGCTGATCGAACTCGGACCAGGCGCCGGCACCGAGGGCGGCGAGATTCTCTTCCAAGGCACCCCGGCGGAATGCGCGAAGCTTCCGGCCTCGGCCTCGCGCACGGGCGCCTACCTGGCGGGCAAGATGGGCGTCGAGAAGGACGCGAAGACCAAGTCGCCCGACGACCGCTGGCTCACGGTGAAGGGCGCGACCGAGCACAACCTCAAGGGCGTGGACGCGAAATTCCCCGTCGGCCTGCTCACGTGCGTCACCGGCGTGTCGGGCTCGGGCAAGAGTTCGCTCGTGAACGACATTCTCGCTATCGCGGTCGCGCGGAAGCTCAACGGTGCGAAGGCGCTGCCCGGCCGCCATCGCGGGCTGACCGGTCTCGAGCATTTTGAGAAAGCCGTCGTCGTGGACCAGGAGCCCATCGGCCGGAGCCCGCGCTCGAATCCCGCGAGCTATGTCGGCCTGCTCGACCTGCTGCGCGACCTGTTTGCCAAGATTCCACTCGCGAAGGTGCGTGGCTATAAGGCCAGCCGCTTCAGCTTCAACGTGCGCGGCGGCCGCTGCGAGCGGTGCCAGGGCGACGGCCAGATCCGCCTCGACATGCAGTTCATGGCCGACGCTTACGCGCCGTGCCCGAGTTGCGACGGCCGGCGCTTCAACCGCGAGACGCTCGAGGTGCGCTTCCACGGCAAGAGTATCGCGGATGTGCTCGCCCTGACCGTGCGCGAGGCGATGGAACTATTCCGCGCTGTGCCGCGCATCATGGAGAAACTGGCGACGCTCGACGCCGTCGGCCTCGGTTACCTGCAACTCGGCCAGTCGGCGACCACGCTCTCCGGCGGCGAGGCGCAGCGCATCAAGTTGTCGCTCGAGCTCAGCAAGCGTGAGCAGGGGACGACGCTCTACATCCTCGACGAGCCGACGACCGGGCTGCATTGGACGGACATCCAGCGCTTGATGGATCTGCTCTTCAAGCTGCGCGACGCCGGCAACACGCTGGTCGTCATCGAGCACAACCTCGACGTCATCCGGCTGGCCGACTGGGTCATCGACCTCGGCCCCGGGGGCGGACCCGACGGCGGCGAGATTGTCTATGCCGGGCCGGTGGCGGGTTTGGTGCGGGAGCCGCGGTCCCTGACCGGGCAGGCGCTGAAAGGGTAGAACCCGGCGATTGGGCGCACCGTCAGAGGGGCTGGCGGAGAGGCTATCGGTCCCGCCGCCATTTCCCTGCAACTTTCCGGCGGGGCCCGGTGTGATGGAGGTATCGGTAACGATCCTTCAACCCCATCCCCCCATGAAAAACCTGCTCCGCTCCTCCCTCGCCGCCGCGACGCTGTCGCTGGCCTTGACCGCCTCCTCCTACGCCGCCGACACCGAAGCCGGTGCCATCGACATCGGCCAGCTGATGCCCTCCGCCAAGGGCCAGTTCGTCGAGATCAACCTTTCCTCGGCCATGCTGAAGTTCGCCGCGCGCATCGCCGCCCGGCAGGAGCCCGAGACCGCCGAGCTCATCCGCGGCCTCAAGAGTATCCGCGTCAATGTCGTCGGCATGGATGACTCCAACCGCGCCGCCACGGTCGAGAAGATCGAGAGCGTCCGCCGCAAGCTCGAGGCCGAGGGCTGGACCAAGATGGTCACCGTCCGCGAGAAGGAAGGCGGCGACAACGTTGATATCCACGTCAAGCAGCGCGGCGAGGAGGCCATCGACGGCCTGGTCGTCACCGTGATCGACCGGAAGGGCGAGGCCGTCTTCGTGAACATCGTCGGCAACATCAACGCCGACCAGATCGCCAAGATCGCCGACAAGTTCGACATCGAGCCGCTCAAGAAGCTGCACATGAAAATCGAAGCCAAGCACCACGAGGAGAAGGGCGTCTGAGCCCCGGCTCGATTCGCCCGAGGACACGTCCATGAATTCTGCCCCTCAAGCGGCCGCGCCCCGCCGCCATGTCTGGCGCTGGGTGCTGCTCGGTGCCGGCCTCTGCCTTACGCCGTTTGTGGGCCTGGCGATTGTCCTCGCCAGCTTCCTCACCCTGCAACGCGATGCCTCCGCCCTGCGCCAACACGTCATGGACGCGACCGACGCCCACTGGAGCACCAAGGTGCAGGTGAGCGTCGGCCGCCTGACGCTCGGCGCGGTCCGGCAGGGCCTGCGCTTCGTGCATGCCGAGGGCATCGACGATGCCCGCCAAGCCCTCGGGGCGATCGATCGCGCAAGCGTGGGCGTCTACGAGCGCACTTCCGGCGGCACCAACTGGTCGCGTGAGGAACTTTTCACCCAGACGGACCAGGCCATGCAGAAGCGCGGCTGGGTCCGCCTGGTCGGCGTGGCGGACCACAAGGAGACTGTGCTGATCTATGTCCCGCAGGACATGGGCAACGACGACGGTCCCGTTGATATCTGCCTAGCGGTCGTGAGCGGCAATGAGCTGGTTGTGGTGTCCACGAGCGTGAACGCCGACAAGTTGGCCGCGCTGATCGAGAAGCACGCCGGCAAGGACGGGAAGGCGAATCTGCGCTTCGCGAAGTTCAGGTTTTGAACGGTGGAACCCGACCTCCGTGTTTAGGCCGGAGACAAGGGCGGGTTTTCAGGACAACCAAAGCCCGTCCAGAGACCGGGCTCCACCTGCTCGTTGCCATGCGCGGGAAATAGTGCCATCCGTGGCCCCGATGCCTGCCGCGCTGACCACCATCGTGCACCTCGACGCCGACGCGTTCTTCGTGTCGTGCGAGCTGTCGATCCATCCGGAGCTGCGCGGCACCAAGTGCGCGGTGGGCGGCCGCGAGCGCGGCATCATCTCGTCGGCCAGCTACGAGGCGCGCGCCTGCGGCGTCTACACGCCCATGCCGACTAAGACCGCCCTGAAGGTCTGCCCCGACCTGATCCTGCTGCCGCACACGTCCGGCATCTACAGCAGGAAGTCGCGGGAAATGTTCGAGCTGTGCGAGACGCTCACCCCCATCGTGCAGCGCAATTCGGTGGACGAGGGCTACCTCGACATCGGGCCCTGCGGGTTCAAGACCGGCGCGGAGATCGAGCAGCGCGTCCGCGCACTGCAGCAGCGCATCTGGGATGACCTGCAGATTCCGACCTCGTTCGGCATCGCCGCCAACAAGCTGGTGGCCGCCATCGCCAGCAAGGCCCGCAAGCCGCGCGGCTTCACCGTCGTGCCGCCGGGAGACGAGGCGGCGTTTCTGGCGCCGTTGAAGATCAGCGTGATTCCCGGCGTGGGCAAGAAGAGCGAGGAACGGCTGGCGGCCAAGGGCATCAATCTGGTCAGCGACCTCTTCGCCCGCAGCGAAGCGGAGTTGAAAGCGCTGTTCGGCGGCGGCTGGGCGGAGATGCTGCGGATGGCTCGCGGCGAGGACGACCGGCCGGTGCACGTCGATCACGAGGACGCCAAGTCCTACTCGGTGCAGGAGACTTTCGGCGAAAACATCGGCGACCTGGCCGAGATCGAGCGCATCGCCAAGCGGATGATCGACGAACTCATGCCCACCATCCGCGCCGATGGGAAGCGCGTGAAAACGATGACGGTGAAGGTGCGCTATCCCGGCATGGAAGACAGCTCGACGGGCCGCAGCCTGGCCGACGCGACCGATCTCGAGGCGCCGTTCTATCCGCTCGTGCAGCCGCTGCTGAAGGCGGCGTGGTCGAAGCGCCTGCCATTGCGGCTCGTGAGCGTGCGTTTCTCCGGCGTGGAGGAGAAGGGCGGCCAGCTGGAGATGTTCGCCCAGGCCGACGAGAAGAAGCGCCGGCTCGCGGCGGTGCTGGACAAACTCAACGCCAAGGGCAAGCAGGGCGTCGTCCGCCACGGGCACCAACTCAAACAAGACTGATTCACCACGAAGTCACGAAGGGCCCGAAATCTATTCTTGGTTCTTGGTGCACTTCGTGGCTTCGTGGTGAAATGAAACTCTCCGAGATCGAACAGCGCATCGCCGCCGCCAAGCAGGCCGTCATGGCCGAGACGGCCCTTCTGCATGCCGAGTTCGGCCGGGCGAAGACCGAGATCAAGCACGACGGCACCAAGGTGACGGCGGTGGACATTGCCATCTCCGAGCACATCCAGGCGGCCATCCTCAAGGCGTTTCCCTCGGACCAGTTTTTCAGCGAGGAACTGGCGCCCACGGCCGCGCCGGTGCCGGTGACCTCGCGCTTCTGCTGGGTGCTCGACCCGATCGACGGCACCAACAATTACGCCAACGGCATCATCTATTGCGCCATCTCGCTCGCGCTGCTGGAGAACGGCGTGCCCATCTACGGCGTGATCTACGACATGGCGCGGCGCGTCCTCATCCACGGCGGCCCGGGGCGCGGCGTGATGGACGGCGAGCGGTCGGCCCGGGCCGCCACGGAGGCACCGAACGGCCACAGCCTGATCGGCTTTCACTCGCCGGTGGACAAGAGCTACGCCGGCGAGGGCAAGCAGCTCATCGAGAATTTCAAGATCCGCGGGCTCGGCAGCAGCACGCTGCACCTGGCTTACGCCGCCATCGGGCTGCTCGACGGGGTGGTGGACCACAACAACAAGGTCTGGGACATCGCCGCCGCCTGCGCGCTGCTCGCCGAGGCCGGCGTCGAGATCCACTACCTGGAGAACCCGCCGTTCCCGATGCGGGAGTTCACCCTGAAGGCCAAGCGCGTCCAATATGTCGCCGGCAATCCCGCGATGGTGCTGAGGCTGCGGGCCGTGCTTGGGCGTTAGACCTGATAAGTCTTCAGCGGAACCGGATCAAGGACCTTGGACTTGGGGAGCCTCTCCTTGAACTGCTCGGCGAACCAGGCGCGGGCCGGAGGGTCGCCGTGGGTCAGGACGATGGAGCGCGGCGCGCACTTCATGGCGAAGTCCATCAGCTCGTCGCGCGAGGCGTGGCCGCTGAACTCGAAGCGCTCGATGTGCGCGCGGACGCGGGTCTTGATGTTGATCGTCTCGAAGAGGAACTGGTCGCCGTTCTTGGCCGCGAGGATCTGGCCGCCGGGAGTGTCGGGGTCGCAATAGCCGACGAACAGGATGCTGTGCTTGGCGCTGCCGATGAGACAGGAAGCGAGGGTGTAGGAAGGGGTGTTCTCCGCGATCATGCCGGCGCTGACGACGTAGATGCCCTGCGTCGGCGGCTCCTTGCCGGGGACGAGGTCGCGCGGGGATTTCTTCGCCTTGAGGTCCTTGAGGATGCTGCGCGTGAAGTGGACGAGGCCGGTCTTCTTGCTGATCTGGTCAAAGAAGTCAGCGATGTCCATGCCGAGGCCGGAGACGAAGATGGGCGCCGGGGCGAGGCGGTTGAATTTCCGGGCGTCGTGCAGGATGGCCATGATCTCCTGCATGCGGCCGAGGGCAAAGACCGGGATGAGCACCGAGCCGCCGCGCTGGAGCGTGGCGTTGATGGTCTCGACGAGGCGGATCATCTCCTTCGAGCGCGTGTTGCCCGGCGGTTTCTCGGTGGCGCCGTGGGTGGTCTCGGTGACGAGCGTGTCGAACTTGCCGGTCGGGAACTTGGCGCCGTCGAGGATGCGCTGGGTGTTGAACTGGACGTCGCCCGTGAAGAAGATGCGGCGGTGCTTGTGGATGATCTCGATGCCGGCGGCGCCGGGAATGTGGCCGGCGGGGTGGAAGGTGAACTCGATGTCGTCGCGCGCGCCGGCAAACTTCTTGGGGTTGTTGAAGCCGTGCGGGAAGAGACGCGGGGCGATGCGGTCGATCTCCTCGTGGGTGAAGAGCGGGTAGTCGGGGATGTTCTTCTCCTCCTTCTCGCGCACCATGACGTTGGCGGAGTTGTGCAGCATGCGCTCGATCAGCATGTGGCTGGGCAACGTCATGATCGCCGGCGTGTTCGGATAGGCCCGCATCAGCAGCGGCAGCGACCCGATGTGGTCGAGGTGGCAGTGCGTGATGAGGATGAGGTCGAGCTTCACGCCCTGCAGCGGGCGGAGGTTCGGCGCGGCGACGCGGCCGATTTTCTTCGGGTTCAGGCCGCTGTCGATGACGAGGTGAAAGTCGCCGAGTTGGACGTAAAGGGAGTTGGCGCCGATGCCGCCATCGGGATTGAGATCAATGAGCTTCATTAAGTGGAGGTCAGTCAGCCGGGAGGAACCACCATGTCAAACGCGGGGATTCGGACAAAAATCCGCCGGCCGGCCCCGTCGAGACCGTGGAAACTGCCGGACGCGCGCCCGGAGCAGTTGCCGACATGGTAACTGTTGTAAGAAAAGTGCCCGCCGGGCGCCAGGGTGGGGGTCTCGCCGACGATCTTGTCGCCCTCGACCACCAGGGAGGTGCCGTCGGCGTTCTCGATGACCCATTTCCGGCCCAGGAGGGTGACGTTGCGGTCGGAATCGTTGCGAATCGTCAGGTGGTAAATGAAGGCATGCGGCCGGTCGGGCGGCAGGTTGTCCCCGTGATGGTAGACGAGCTTGTCGAGCTCGACACTCAGGCCGGGTAGTTCAAGGGCGGCGGTCATTACCACAAACAAGACACGGAAAACTAAAACTTGAAACCTGAAACCTGAAAATTACGGCCCTGAGCAACAGTTACTGCGCGGCAGTGCCTTTCCTCAGGTCTGAGCTTTCAAGTTTCAGGTCTCTCTCTCCGCCTTTCGACTTGCCGTGAAAATGCCCGGGGCGCACAAAGGCCTGAACCTATGGAAAAGCTCGCCCTGCTCTCCGTCAGCGACAAACGCGGCCTGGTGGAATTCGCCACGCCCCTCGTGAAGCAGCACGGCTACCGACTGCTGTCGACCGGCGGCACGGCCAAGCTGCTCGCCGGGGCGGGCCTGCCCGTCACCGAGGTGAGCCAGCACACCGGATTTCCCGAGATCATGGAAGGGCGCGTGAAGACCCTGCACCCGAAGATCCACGGCGGCCTGCTGTGCCGGCGCGACAAGCCCGACCACCTGGCGCAGGCGCAGAAGAACGACATCGCGCTCATCGATCTGGTGGTGGTGAACCTTTACCCGTTCGAGCAGACGGTGGCGAGACCGCACGTGGAGTTCGAGGAGGCCATCGAGAACATCGACATCGGCGGGCCGTCGATGCTGCGCAGCGCGGCGAAAAACCATCAGGACGTCACGGTCATCTGCGACCCGGCCGACTACGACGCGGCGCTGGCGGCCTTCGCCGAGCCGAGGAAGCTCGCGGAACTGCGGCGCAAGCTCGCGCTGAAGGTTTTCCAGCGCACCGGCGCCTACGACACGGCCATCGCCAAGTATCTGGAGGGCCAGCAGGCCGAGCCGGATCTGGAGGCACTGAGCGGTTTCCCCACGACCTACAGCCTTGCACTCAAGAAGGCGCAGAGCCTGCGTTACGGCGAGAACCCGCACCAGAAGGCGGCGCTCTACGGGACCTTCCACGAGCACTTCTCGCAGCTGCAGGGGAAGGAACTCAGCTATAACAACATTCTGGATATCACCTCGGCGACCTACCTCATCGGCGAGTTCGAGCGGCCGACGGTGGCGATCCTCAAGCACACGAATCCCTGCGGCGTCGCCAGCGCCGACACGCTGATCGAGGCCTGGCACAAGGCCTATGCGACGGACCGGCAGGCGCCGTTTGGCGGCATCATTGTCGTCAACCAGACGCTCGGCCTGGACCTCGCCGAGCAAATCAAGGACATCTTCACCGAGGTGATCATCGCCCCGCGCTTCTCCGACGAGGCGCTGGCCATTTTTGCCAGGAAAAAGAACCTGCGCCTGATGATCGCCAAGGAAGGCATCGGTGCCGATGCGCTGCAGGAAGTGCGCTCCGTGATCGGCGGCGTGCTCGTGCAGGACCGCGACCGTTCGATGGAGAAGGTGGCCGGTTGCAAGGTCGTTACCAAGCGCGAGCCGACGACCGACGAGTGGGCCTCGATGCTTTTCGGCTGGAAGGTCGGCAAGCACGTGAAGTCTAACTCCATCGTGTATTGCCGCGGTGAGCAGACCCTCGGCATCGGCGCCGGGCAGATGGCGCGGGTGGACAGCTCGCGCATCGCGGTGTGGAAGGCCGGTGAAGCCAAACTCGACCTGAAGGGCTCGATCGTGGCGAGCGAGGCGTTGTTTCCGTTTGCCGACGGCCTGATCGCGGCGGCCGACGCCGGGGCGACCTGCGCCATCCAGCCGGGCGGCTCGATGCGCGACGAGGAGGTCATCAAGGCCGCTGACGAGCGCGGGATGGCGATGGTCTTCACGGGCGTCCGGCATTTCAAACATTGAGGAATTCCCGATGTAGGGGCGCAGTCTTGCTGCGCCCCTACTTATTCGCCCTTGTAGGGCCGGCGCTCGTCGCCGGGCCGGCCTGCCGTCAAGCGGCAGCCCTACACACTTCGGACTAGCGCCGCGTCGCAATTTGCGCCAAGTTGCGGGCATGTTCGACCCTGTTGAGAAGCTCAAGGAATACGTCCGGCACGCGAGCGTGTCCGCCGACTCCAAGTTCAAGGATGGCATCGCCGGCGCGCAGCAGTTTCTGCTGACGCTGTTCAAGGAGATCGGCTTCCAGGCCGAGGCGGTGCCGACCGCACTGCACTCCGTGATCGTGGCGAAGCGCGACGGCGACCCTAGCTGGCCGCACGTCATCATCTACGGGCACTACGACGTGCAGCCGCCCGATCCGCTCGCCAAGTGGGACACGCCGCCGTTCGAGCCGACGATCAAGGGCGAGCTAATCTACGGCCGCGGCACGGCCGACAACAAGGGTCCGCTCATGGTGCACATCACCGCGGTCGCACGCCTGCTGGCGAAGAACCCGAACCTGCCGCTGCGGATCACGTTCGTGGTCGAGGGCGAGGAGGAGATCGGCAGCAAGAACTTCAAGACCTTCCTGAAGGAGAACAAGCACCGCCTGAACGGCGATTTCATCTACATGTCGGACAACGGCATCATGGCCCCCGACCAGATGATCGTGACCGTTGGCCTGCGCGGCATGCTGGCGCTCGAGATCGAGCTGACCGGCCCGAAGTCCGACCTGCACTCCGGCATGCACGGCGGCGTGCTGCTGAACCCGCTGCAGGCGCTGGCCGAGCTCGCGGCCTCGCTGCACACGCCGGACGGCCGCGTGAACATCCCGGGCTTCTACGACAAGGTGGTCGAACCCGAGTCGTGGGAGCGCGAGCAGCTGAAGAAGGCCAACCTCGACCTGAAGTCCTACCAGGAATTCCTCGGCATCTCGTCATTCCACACGCCGCCCGGCTACACGCCGTTCGAGGCGATCCGTTTCCTGCCCACGCTCGAGTTCAACGGCTTCACGGGCGGCTACCAGGGCGAGGGGACCAAGACCGTCATCCCGAGCAAGGCCAGCTGCAAGATCACCTGCCGGCTCGTGCCGAACCAGACACCCGAGAATGTGGTGGAGGCGGTCACCAGCGCCATCCGGGCGCGCTGCCCCAAGGGCGTCACGATGACGATCACCCGGCAGCACGACGCCGTGCCATATGTGGTCATCCCGCCGGACCGTTCGAACACGCCGAAGGACCAGTCGCCGGCGCTCGCGAAGTGCTTCCGCGCGCTGGACAAGGCGGCGGCGGAGGTCTTCGGCAAGCCGCCGCTCTATCTCCGCGAGGGCGGCAGCGTCGGCTTGCTCGCCGACCTGAAGGGCGTGCTCGGGCTCGACGCGGTGATGATGGGACTCTTCCTCCCGGAGAGCAACCTGCACGCACCCAACGAGAATTTCCATCTCGGGCTCATGAAGAAGGGCATCGAGACTTCCGAGAGGGTGCTGGCGGCGCTGGCGAAGGGGTGAATCAGGCGGAGGGCCCAGCGCCCGCTGGGCCGCGGCTCATCAGGCGATGCGCCCACCAAATAAAAAGCCGCGGAGCGATCCGCGGCTTTCGTTTTGAATTCTTCGGAAGTTTACTGCTTCACGAGCTCGACGAAGTCGACGCGGCGGTCCTTCTGCCACTCGGCTTCGCCGCCGCCCTGCTTGGCGTCGGTCGAGCCCTTGGAGAGCGTTTCGAGGCGCTTGCCGTCGGCGCCCATGGACTCGAGGAATTTCTTCACGGAGTTCGCGCGACGGTCACCCAGGCCGAGGTTGTATTCGGCCGTGCCGCGCCAGTCGCAATGACCGACCATGACGAGGCTCTTCGTGGGATTGTCGGCGAGCCACTTGATGGCGGCCTGCAGTTTCGGGCGCTCGGCGGGGGCGACCGCGGCGCGGTCGAGGGCGAAATAGACGGGCTCGACGACGCTCTTGTTGGCGTCGGGGACGGTGCCTTCCGGACGCTTCTCCAAGGTGGAGTCAGGGCCGACCGCAACCTGCGTGGGGTCAATCATGTTGCCGGGGCCGGTCTGCGTATTGTCCGGGGTCGCGGAGCGAACCGGTTTCTTGGCGCAAGCCGAAAGGAGGAGGGCGGCGGCGACGAGCACCAGGCCGAGGAGTTTGGAAACGTGCTTCATGTGATGCGATGTAAAGGAGTTGCCGTTTATTGGTCAAAGCCCACAGGCGCGCAAGAACGAAACTCTGCCGGACCAGGGGGCAAAACCCTCACTCACCACGTCTGGGCCCGGTGGTCGATGAGGCCGATTTCGAGGGCATAGCGCGTCAGGCTGGCGACGTCGTGCAGGTTCAGCTTGCGCATCAGGTTGGTCCGGTGGTTGTCCACCGTCTTGACGCTGATGGTGAGCTTCTGGGCGATCTCCTTGGTGCTGTTGCTCTCGGCGACGAGTTTGAGGATCTCGCGCTCCCGGTCGGTGAGGGTGTCGACACCGGAGGTCGGGCTGTTGTTGGCCACGACGCTGCGGAGGAGGGCGGCCACACCGGGGCCGAAGTAAGTGCCGCCGTTGGCGATGGTCTCGAGGCCCTTCTTGAACTCGCCCAGGCCGGCCGTTTTCTCGACAAAGCCGTGGGCACCGGCCTCGAGCATCTCGCGGACCAGGGCGGGGCTTTCGTAGGCGGAGAAAATGAGCACGCGGGTGTTCTTCAGCTGCTTGCTGATGCGACGGAGGATGTCCACGCCGCTCAGGCCCGGCAGGCGGGCATCCAGGACGATCAGGTCGGGCTTGAGGTCGAGGCAAAGCTGGCAGGCCTGCTGGCCGTCGCCGCTTTCGCCAACGATCTTGTAGGCCGGGTCAATGCGGAGAATCTCCGCCAGCATCTCGCGAATGGCGGTCTGGTCTTCGACGATGACGATACGCTTGGCTTGGATGGCGGTAGGCACAAGTGACAAAGGCAGTGAAGGATAGCCCTAAGGCTGTTAGGGCGACACGCTTGGGTGTCCCGGGAAAAACTCAACCCCGATTAAATATAATAAAGGACCCGAAGGGAGTGGGGGTGCCGGACGCCGGCCGGGCCTCAGATCCGGCGGGGCGAACGGGCCAGCCTGATGAGTCCGCCGTCGCCCTTCGGCTATGGCGCGACAGCCTTCGACTTCGGTGGCTGGCTTGCCGAGCCGCAGCTCCGCAGGAGCGAAGGCTGGTGGGGCGACTGGGATTCGAACCCAGAACCAAAAGCTTAAAAGGCTTCTGCTCTACCATTGAGCTATCACCCCATGCCGGCCGAATGGCGCATATTTTTTCGCTTGGGCCCCAACGCAAGGATATTTGCACGGGCCCGGGCGGCCGGGGCCCGCCAGCGCGGCATTGACCGGCGGCCGGCCGCGGTGCAAGGCTGCCGGCCAACCAGCGATATTAGTGGGAACAATCCTCAAATTTCCGGATCAGAATGAGCCTGAGCAAATGACCGCCAAGGCCCAAGAAGTTGCGCTGGATCGCATGTTGGTTGACCGCTTCAAAGGCGGCGACGCCGCCGCGTTTGACCAGCTGGTCACCCGCTACTGGGACCGCATCTACGGCATGGTCAACCAGCTCCTGCGCAACCAGCAGGACGCCGAGGAAGTCACCCAGGACGCCTTCATCCGCGCCCACCGCGGGCTGGTGAACTTCCGCGGCGACTCCGCCTTCTCGACGTGGCTTTACCAGATCGCCACCAACCTGGCCCGCAACCGCTACTGGTATTGGTGGCGCCGGAAGCGCGACAAATCCATTTCGTTCGACGCTCCCGTCAGCGGGGACAACGACACCACGCTCGCCGAGCTCATCCCGGCCGAGCAGGAGACGCCGGAGGACGCGACCGTCACACAGGAGTTCGTCAACCGCGTCGCCGAGTGCATGGAGAAGCTGAACGAGAAGCACCGCGAGATCCTGATCCTGCGCAACGTCAGGAATCTCGCCTACGAGGAGATCGCCGAGGTTCTCGGGATCAGCGTGGGCACCGTAAAAAGCCGCATCGCCCGCGCCCGGGAAAGCCTGCGCGCGATGCTGGGCGAGGATTTTAACACCAATGAAAGATAATCGATTCATCGACCTTGTGAATCTCTACATCGACCGCCAGATCACCGCGGCCGAAACCGCCGAACTCGAGGCTGAGATCCAGAGCAACCCGCGCCGCCGCGCGATCTACCAGCAATATTGCCAGATGCACCGCGCGACCACGCTCGTCTACGAGAGCTTCCGCGCGAACGCCCCGGAAACGCAGACTGCCGGCGGCGAGGGCACCATCGCTCATTTCGAACGCGAACGTCGCACGCCGTGGAGCTACTATGCGGCCGGCCTTGCCGCCGCCGCGGGCGTGGCCCTGGTTTTCGTGCAGCTGAATGCCCGCAAGGCGGCCGACGCCAATCTGCTGGCCAAGTCGGATTCGCTGCCAGCGGTGCAAGTGGCCGCCGCGCAACCGCACGCTGTCGTGGGCGCGCCCGCGGTGGAGCCCATGGCCGGCCTCGTCAGCCTGCGCAACAGCGCGGCGACCGAGCAGGACTATGCGGTCATGCTCACGGCGATGCGCCAGGAGGAACAACGCGCCTTTGCCAGCGGCCAGCGGAGTTCGCTCTTCGACGATGACGTCTTTGGCTCGCCCCAGGTCATGCCGGTGGGCAATCCGCGGGTTTTCCGCAGCAAGCAGTCGCCCGCGCAGCAGGCGGAGTTCACGGCCTTCCAGTTCCAGCGCTGAGATTCCAGGATTCCTCAAGCTGAAGCGCGCTGACCACGGCGCGCTTCTTTTTTGCCCGCACCTCCTGAAGCGTCTTGGGTCAAGGCGCGCCACCCTCCGCGGCTGCTCAGCCCAGCGCTTTCTTGATCAGGGCCTCGGTGGAGGCCGTCGGGCCGAGCCCGACCAGCGCCTGGCGCACGGCCTTGTCGGCATCGGGCGCCTTGTAGCCGAGCGCCACGAGGGCGAGGACCGCATCGCGGACCTTGTTGTCACCACCGGCCGGCAGGGCGGAGCCGGAGTCCGACTTCGACGGCGTGACGGTGCCGAGCAGCACGGAACTCAGCTTGTCGCGCAGCTCGATGACCAGGCGCTCGGCGGTCTTCTTGCCAATGCCGGGGCACTTGGCCAGCAGGCCGACATCGCCCGACGCGATCGCGCCCTGCAGGGTCGCGAGGGAAAGTTTGCTCAGGACACTCAGGGCCATCTTCGGGCCGACGCCGGTGACCTTCTCGACCATCAGCCGGAAGAAATCGCGCTCCTCCTCGGTGGCAAAGCCGTAGAGCGTCTGCGAGTCCTCGCGATAAACGGCGAGCGTGTGGAGCTTTACCGTCTGGCCGGGCGGGGGCAGGCGCTCGGCGGTGGTGACGGGAATGTGGACTTCGTAGCCGAGGCCGCCGGCCTCGATGATGGCGGTCAGCGGCGTGGCGGAGACGAGGAGGCCGGTGACGCTGGTGATCATTTCAGGCCGAGGACGTCCTGCATGTCGTAGACCCCGGGCTTCTGCTTCACGACCCAGTTCGCGGCGCGCAACGCCCCGCGGGCGAAGATGGCGCGATCGCTGGCCTTGTGGGTGAGTTCCAGGCGCTCGCCGAGCGTGGCGAACAGGACGGTGTG
Source organism: Lacunisphaera sp. (assembly GCA_029945445.1). Classification (GTDB taxonomy): domain Bacteria; phylum Verrucomicrobiota; class Verrucomicrobiia; order Opitutales; family Opitutaceae; genus Lacunisphaera. The sequence goes on from JAQSCO010000060.1 coordinate 199,596, forward strand.
GTCGCCGACCACGTCGCCGCCACGCAGCGCGTGCACGCCCACCTCGGTGGATTTGCGCTCGCCCGTGATGCCGGAGCGGCCGTGGCGCAAGGCGCCGGCGTCGAGCTTGCGCTCCTCGAGGATGATTTCCAGCAGCCGGGCCGCAGTGCCGCTGGGCGCGTCCTTCTTGAAGCGGTGGTGCATCTCGACGACCTCGGCGTCGTAGTCGGCACCGAGCACACTGGCCGCGCGCTGGGTCAAAGCGAAGAGCAGGTTCACGCCGACGGAAAAGTTTCCCGCCCAGACGCACGGCACCTTGGCCGCGAGGGCGAGCAGGCGCTTCTTGTCGGCGGCGCTGTGGCCGGTCGTGCCGATGACGACGGCCTTCCGGTGCTTGGTGGCGACCTCAAGCACCCTGGCGGTGGCCTGGTGCGAGCTGAAATCGATGATCACGTCGCAGCGGGCGATGTGGGCGGCCAGGTCATCGCCGACATCGAGGCCGGCGCGGATGATGACACCCACTTCACCGGCGAGGCCGGCGATCGTCTGGCCCATGCGGCCCTTGGCACCATTGAGGAGAATTTGCAGGGCCATGGTCAGCGGCGGTAGGCGGCGAGGGCGGCCAGCAGCGCCTTGCGGCTGGCGTCGCTGAGGGGGCTGAGCGGCAGGCGGACCTCGTCGGAGCTGATGATCCCGGCCCGGGCCAGGGCGAACTTGATCGGGACCGGGTTGGACTCGATGAAGAAGGTCTTGAAGAGCGGGTAGAGCCGGCGGTGCAGCACGCGGGCCTTGGCGTAGTCGCCGGCCAGCGCGAGGGCGGCGAGCTGGGTGACCTCGCGGGGAAAATAGTTCGAGACAACGCTGATCACGCCCTTGGCGCCGACGGCCATGAAGGGGAGGGTGAGGCTGTCGTCACCGCTGAGCACGGTGACGGAGTCGCCCATGGCCGAGACGATCTGGTCCACGCGGTCGACGCTGCCGCCGGCCTCCTTGACGTGGGCGACGTGCGGATACTTGGCGCGCAGGCGCTCGATCACCCCGACACTGATCTCCACGCCGCAACGGCCGGGAATGGAATAAAGCACGATGGGCTTGGCCGTGATGTCCGCGATCGCGGCGAAGTGCCGGAAGAGGCCCTCCTGGGTCGGGCGGTTGTAGTAAGGCGCGACCAGCAGCATGCCGTCGGCGCCGGCCTCGTCGGCGGCCTTGGTCATCGCGATGGCCTCCGTGGTGGAGTTGGAGCCCGTGCCGGCGATGACGGGCACGCGGCCGCGCGTGGCCTCGATGGTGCAGCGGATGACGTCGAGGTGCTCCTCGTGGTTGACCGTGGGCGACTCCCCGGTGGTGCCGACCGGCACCAGGCCGTCGATGCCGCCCTTGAGCTGGAACTCCACCAGGCGGCGGACTTCGTCAAAGGCGACGGTGCCGCGCCGGAAGGGCGTGACAAGGGCGGTGTAGCTGCCGGTGAACTGGCGGGGACGTTTCATAGGAAAGTTACCTTGAACGATGCAAAGTTAGACTGTATCGAAAGCACAGCTTTAATGACGGTTCACGCATAAAATTCCATGAGCACGACACTTCACACCGAAATAGTTAAGGATCTGCTGAAGCTGGCCGTCGAAAGCGGCGCCAGCGACATTGTCATCAAGTCCGAGAAACCGGGCTACGTGCGCATGGGCGGACGACTTCGGCCGGTCGAGATGGACACGATCAGCTGCGAGCACGCGCAGGCCTGGGTCGACGAGCACGTGCCGCGTATTTTCAAGGACAAGTGGGACAAGGACGGACAGGTGGACTTTGCCTACTCGTCGGACGATGTCGGCCGTTTCCGCGTGAACGCCTTCCACCAGCGCGGTCTCGTCAGCATCGTCATGCGCCATATCAAGAGCCGCCCGCCGACCTTTGAGGAGCTCAAGATCGAGTCGGAGATACTGATCAAGCTGGCGCAGTCCAAGGACGGCATCCTGCTGGTCTGCGGTGCCACCGGCTCCGGCAAGAGTTCAACGATGGCCGCCATGCTCAACTGGATCAACCAGAACATGGACAAGCACATCATCTCGATCGAGGACCCGATCGAATACACCTTCAGCGATGAGAAATCGCTCTTCCAGCAGCGCGAGATCGGCCTCGATGTGCCGAGCTTCGAGATGGCGATCAAGTCCGTGCTGCGCCAGAACCCCGACATCATCCTCATCGGCGAAATGCGCGACAAGGAGACCTTCGAGACCGCCATCTCCGCGGCCGAGACGGGCCACTTGGTCATCTCCACCATGCACGCCGGCACGGTCGCCCAGTCGCTCACGCGGCTCTTCGAATTTTTCCCGCCTGAGCAAATCGCGCAGGCGCGCCGGCAGATTGCGGGCACCCTTCGCGGTTTCATCTGCCAGAAGCTGATCCCCGCCCTGGAGGGCGGCGGCCGCTTCGCCGCGCACGAGATCCTCATCGCCGACGCGACGGTGCGGAACCTGATCCTCGACGGCCACAACGACAAGATCCAGCAGTTGCTCGAGTCCAGCAGCGACTCGGGCTCGAAGTCCTTCAACAAGGATCTCTTCCGGCTCATCAAGGAGGGCAAGATCAGCAAAGCCGACGGCCTCCGCTTCTCGCCGAACCCGCCGGCCCTCGAGATGAACCTGAAGGGCATCTTCTTCAAAACCTGACGCACCGGCGGTCCGCGGTTCTCCTCCGGCAGGCGGCCTTGGGCCGCGCCGGTTGCGGTCCCGACCAGGGATCATGGCCCCGTCCTAGCCGCGCTTTCCGGCAGTCCAAAATACTCCCGGCCGCTGGGAAAATTTTAGGGCTTGGTTTTTGGGCGGCGGACCGGTTTAACCGCTCCTTTCAGCCATGTCACTCGCGCTAATTTTTGCCGGTCAAGGTGCCCAGAAGGTGGGCATGGGTAAGTCGCTCCACGACGGTTCGGCGGCGGCACTGGCGCTTTATTCGGAAGCCAACCGCGTGCTGGGCTGGGACTTGAAGAAGATCAGCTTTGAGGGTCCGGAGGCCGAACTGACCCAGACCAAGGTCTGCCAGCCGGCGCTTTTCGTCCACGGGCTCGCGGTCGTCGCCGCCCTCAAGGAGAAGGGTAAGCTGCCGGAGGTGAAATTCGCCATGGGCCTGAGCCTCGGCGAGGTCACGGCGCTGACGGCCGCAGGCGTGTTTGATTTTGCCACCGGCCTGCGGGTCGTGGCCGAGCGCGGCCGGCTGATGCAGCAGGCGTGTGAGAAAACCACCGGCGGAATGGCGGCCATCATCGGCGAGGACCGCCCGAAGATCGCGGAGCTTTGCCGCGAGTTCGACATCGAGGCCGCGAATTTCAACGCCCCCGGCCAGATCATCGTCTCCGGCGAGAAGGCCAGGGTCGACGCCCTGGTCGCCGCCGCGAAAGACAAGGGCCTGAAGCGCGTCATGGCGCTCAACGTCGCCGGCGCCTACCACAGCCGCTTGATGGAGCCGGCGCGCGCGGAGTTCGCGGCGTATCTGGACGGAATCGCTTTCCACCGTCCGCAGTTCACCGTCTTCAGCAACACGACCGGGCAGGTCGTCAGCGAGCCGGCACAAATCCGCGAGGCGCTGGTGAAGCAGGTCGTCTCCTCCGTGCTCTGGGAAGACTGCATGCGCGCCTGCGCCGCGGCCGGCGCCACGGAATTCTGGGAGTGCGGCCCGGGCGGCGTGCTCGCCGGGCTGGCGCGGCGCACCGAGAAAAGCTGGCTCGTCAAGAGCTTCGCTGAATTCACCGACCTTCCCGCCTAAGTGAAAGACGCTCCCCTCACTCGCAATTTCTGCATCATTGCCCACGTCGATCACGGCAAGACGACGCTGTCCGACCGCCTGCTGGAGTTCACCAGCACGATCACCAAGCGGGTAATGACCGACCAGCATCTCGACTCCATGGATCTCGAGAAGGAGCGGGGCATCACGATCAAGATGCACCCGGTTACCATGACGTATCCGGCCAAGGACGGGAAAATCTACAAGCTGAACCTGATGGACACGCCGGGTCACGTGGACTTCGCCTACGAGGTCTCCCGCTCGCTGGCGGCGTGCGAGGGCGCGCTGTTGCTCATTGATGCATCGCAGGGGGTGGAGGCCCAGACGGTGGCGAATGCCCACCTGGCGTTCGCCCAGGGTCTCAAGGTGATTCCGGTCATCAACAAGATCGACCTGCCGAGCGCCAATCTCGAGCTCTGCCTGAAGCAGATGGAGGACATCCTGACGATCCCCGCCGAGGAGGCCATCCTGGCCAGCGGCAAGTCGGGCATCGGCATCGAGGAGATTCTCGAGGCGGTTGTCACCCGCGTGCCGCCGCCGCGCTGGACCGATTACCCGACGACGCGCATGCTGGTGTTCGACTCGAAATACGACGCGTATCGCGGTGTCATTTCACACGTGCGGGTCTTCTCCGGCACCTTCAAGGCCGGGGAGATGATGATGCTCATGAGCTCGGGCCAGAAGTCCGAGATCAAGGAAGTCGGCATGTTCCACCCGGGCATGCTCAAGTGCCCGGTGCTCGGGCCGGGCGACGTCGGCTACATCGTCAGCAACATCAAGAGCGTCGAGGAGATCAAAGTCGGCGACACCGTCACGCACGCCAACAAGCCGGCCGCCGAGATGCTGCCGGGCTACAAAGAGGTGCACCCGATGGTGTATTGCGGTCTTTATCCGCTGGAGTCGGATGACTACGAGAAGCTGAAGGTCGCCCTCAGCAAGCTTCGCCTCAACGACTCGTCCCTGATTTACGCGAGCGAGAGCTCGGTCGCGCTGGGCTTCGGTTTCCGCTGCGGCTTCCTCGGCCTGCTGCACATGGAGGTCGTGCAGGAGCGCATCCGCCGCGAGTATGACGTCGAGATCATCTCCACCTACCCGAGCGTGGTCTACAAGGTGAAGAAGCACGGCGGCGAGGAGATCGAGATCGACAACCCCGTGAACCTGCCTGATCCCGGCACGATCCTGGAAATCTCCGAGCCGACGATCAAGGCGGCCATCCACATTCCCAACGAGTATCTCGGCGACATGATGAACCTCATCATGGAGAAGCGCGGCAGCGTCGACCACACCGCCACCCTCGACGGCACGCGCGTGATGCTGAACGCCACGCTGCCGCTGAACGAGATCCTGGTCGATTTCAACGACCGGCTGAAGAGCATCACCCGCGGCTATGGCTCCATGGACTACGAGCTCGGCGACTACCGCATCTCCGACTTGGTGAAGATGGACATCATGGTCAACGGCGACCCGGTGGACGCCTTCGCCAGCATCGTGCACCGCAGCAAGGCCGAGGGGCAGGGCAGGGCGCTGTGCGAGAAGCTGGCCGACATCATCCCGCCCCAGATGTTCAAGGTCGCGGTCCAGGCCGCCATCGGCGGCAAGATCATCGCCCGGGACAATGTTCGCGAGATGCGCAAGGACGTCACCTCAAAGTGCTATGGCGGCGACATCTCGCGCAAACGGAAGTTGCTCGATAAGCAGAAAGAGGGCAAAAAGAAGATGAAACTTATCGGCAAAGTTTCGATCCCACCAGATGCCTTCATTCAGGTCCTGAAAACCAACAGCTAATCCCGATTCCAGCGTGTTCAGTTTCCTTTACTCCCAGGAAAAGAAGATGCGGCAGAACGCCGAGAACTGGCTCGAGGTGGCCGACCGCGTGCGCCATTTCCGCCGCGACCTGCTGACGGACACCCAGAACCAGAAACTGACGACGGCGGCGGGGGAGCTCCGGCTGCGGCTGAAGCACAAGGCTGATGCGGGCATGATCAAGCTGTCCATCGAGGCGCTCGAACGCGTGCTGCGGGACACGGGCGGGCGCATTTATCCGGCTTCGTCCCTCGTCGAGAACGTCGAGTTCTTCCTCGTCGCGGCCATCGTGATCCTCGGGCTGCGGGCGTATTACGTGCAGCCGTTCAAGATCCCGACGAATTCCATGTGGCCGAGCTACTATGGCATGACGGCGGAGGTGTTCAAACCGGGCCAGGAGCCCGGATTCCTGCGCAAGGCGGCGCGGCTGATCGGCCTCGGGGCGAGCAATTACACGGTCACGGCGCCGGCCGACGGCGAGGTGCTGATCCCGGTTTTCGGGGACCTGCGGCCGGCCTTCAGCGAGCGTTCGGGACGCAGCCTGGGGGTGTTCCCGACGCTGATGCGCGACTACACGCTCATGGTCGGCGGCGAGCCGGTGAAAATCTCGGTGCCCGCGGATTTCCAGGGGGAGTTCGACCAAGTGCTGAATGAGGCCCTGATGGGGAATTCGCCGAGCCTTTACGCGGCCCTGAAGGACGCCGCGACCAGGGCGCAGCCGTTGGAACGGTCGACGATCATCGTGCGCGGCGGGGCGCATCCGGTCGAGCAGACCGTATACTGGATTCCGATCGGAAAGAAGGCCCGCCGGGGTGATATTCTTCTTTCTTTCGACATCCTGACCGGCGACCTGCTGTTCGTGGACCGGCTTAGCTACAATTTCATCCAGCCGAAGGTCGGCTCGGGTTTTGTGTTCCGGACCGGCAATATCGAGAACCTGAAGGCCGACGAAGGGGACAAATATTTCGTCAAGCGCCTCGTCGGCGGCCCCGGCGACGTGCTGGAGATCAAGGCGCCGGCGCTTTACCGCAACGGCCAGCCGATCGAGGGCTCCGAGGCGTTTGGCAAGAACGCGCGCAAGGAAGGCAAGTATCCCGGCTATACGAACACCGGCCCGGCCGTTGCCAGCGGCACGGACCGGCAGCTGATCAGCGACGGTCTGATGCCGGTGGGCGGAAAGGTGACGGTCCCGGCGAATTCATTCTTTGCGCTGGGGGACAACTCGCCGCGCAGCAAGGACAGCCGCTATTGGGGCTTCGTGCCGGAGAAGGACGTCGTGGGACGGCCGCTGTTCATCTATTATCCGCTGACCAGCCGGTGGGGCCCGGCCAGATAAGCCGGCGTTTCTTACAGGCGTCCGGCCTGCATATCGCACAATAGATATTATGTCTATAATATATAATATTACAGAATAGAGATTTAAGCTATATTCAGGAAGTTTCCTATCTCCTGCAGGCACTGCTGCCCTGCATCCTCCAGAACGTAATGTCCGGCCGACTCGAAATAGTCGGCATTGGCTCCCGGCAGCAGCACCTTCCAGCGGTTGTAGTAGTGCCGGTTGAAGCAAAAGTCCTGACCACCCCACAGTATCCGCACGGGATGATCGCGTAGTAGAGTGAGCTTGGGCTCAATCCCGCCCAGGGCCCGATCGCTGGCACTACCCCCGCCTGTCGGGATATCCACGACGAAGCGATGCGTGGCGATCCGGTTGGCCCAGTTGTCGTAGGGATAAAGGTAGCCGCGCTTCACGTCCGGCGCCAGCGGCGTGGTCACCGCCATCCAGGTGGCCGGCCAGGCGAAGCCGTTCAAGCCCCGGACCAGCCACTCACCGATTACCGGCGCCCGGCACAGGCGGATGCGCCGCGGCACGATCGTATCGGCAAAGGCGGCGGTGTTCAGGATCACGACGCGGCCAAGTTGGGCGGGCTTCGGCAAGACCGTTCCCAGCCCGATCGGCCCGCCCCAGTCGTGCACGATGAGGTGAATCCTCCGCAGGTTCAGGCGGTCCAGCAGCGCCCGCAGATTCCTGATGTGCTCGCTGAGCGTGTAATTGAAATCCTGCGGCTTGTCCGACAATCCGCACCCGAGGTGGTCCGGCACGATGCAGCGCAGCTGGCCGCGCAGGCCGAGCACGAGGTTCCGGTAATAAAATGACCAGGTCGGATTGCCGTGCACCATGACGACCGCCTCGTCGCCCGCGCCTTCGTCGAGATAGCTCATCACGCCGCGCCCGGTATCGAACCGCTTTGGCTCGAACGGATACAGTTTAACCAGCCAGTCAGGCAGCGGTGAAGACATGTTCAATCAAGTCTGCGATGCTCATGTAGGGCCGGCGCTTGTCGCCGGGCCGGCGTGCGTGCGGGACATGGCCTGCCGACAAGCGGCAGCCCTACAAAATCCCTGAATGGCATGGCGTATTTCATCACCACTCCACCGCCAGCATGAGGCTGTTGATGCCGCTCCCGATGCCGAGCAGCGCAATCTTGTCGCCGGTCTTGACCGTCCCTTGGTCCACCGCCAGCGCCAACGCGGTCGGCAGCGCGGCGGAACCCGTGTTGCCGAGCGTTTCAAAGGTCGAGAAATCCTTCGCGAGATCCAGGCCGACGGTCTCGTAGAGTTTCCGCCGGTGCGTGCTGCCGACCTGATGGCAGATCAGATGATCCGGGGTGGCCCGCGTCCAGCCGGTTTCCCTTTCGAACAGCTCCCACGTCTCCTTCGCGACCTGCACGCCGGCGATGAGCAACCGCTCGGAGTCGGTTTCCATCTGCAGGCCATTGCCCGCCGTGTCGCCCTGGCAGAGTTCGCTGTGCTGCGTGGCGGCGAGGTTCGCCCCGGCCAGGAGCCGGTGCTTCGGGCCGGCCGGCAGCATGTCCTCGTGGCAGACGATCGCGGCCACCGCGCCCGAGCCGATGGTCAGGTTGGCGAAGAAGGGCTTGATGGCGTTGCGGTCCAGCGGCGCCGTCAGCAGGTGCTGGATGGTCTGCTCGACCAGCGGCCGGCCGTTCTCCCCCGCCACGACCATGCCGCAGCGGATCTGGCCGGCGTCGATCATCGCGCCGAGCGTCACCAGGCCGTTGAGGAAGCCGAGGCAGGCGTTCGACAGGTCGAAGATGTGCGCGTGCGGCCCGAGCCCGATCTTGTGGTGGGCAAACGACGCCGTGGCGGGCTCAAGCATGTCGCGCGAGACGGCGCAATGGATGAACACCTCGACCTGCTCCGGCTTGATGGCCGAGCGCAGCAGGACGGCCTTGCCGGCCTTGGCGCTGGCGTCGGACGGCTTCGTGCCCGCGGCCCACATGCGGCGCTCCTTGATGCCGGTCATCAATTCCAGCCGGCCGGCCGGCAGTTTCAGGCGCTCGTAAAGCGGCCGCAGGCGTTCCTCGATCTGGGCCGAGGTCCAGATTTCCTCCGGCAACACGGTCGCCAGGGACTCGAGGCAGGCGTGACGGAAACGCATGGCCGCTTATTTGTCCGGCCGCATGGCCAGCCGGATGAGGTCCTTGTCGAAGAAATTGGAACCGAGGCCGGCGTCGACGACGAGCGTCGTGCCGTTCAGGCCGCTGCTGCGCTCGCTGAGCAGGAACAGCGTGGCGTTGGCCACCTCCTGCGTCTCGAGGTTGCGCTTCCGGAACGTCAGCTTCTCAGCGTAGAGGTAGCTCTCGATGTAGCCCGGGATGCCGGCGGACGCGCTCGTCTTGAGCGGCCCCGCGCCGAGGACGTTGAACCGCACCTCCGTGTCCGCACTGAAGGATTTCGCGAGAAAGCGGCTGCACGATTCCAGCGCGGCCTTGATCGGGCCCATGTAGCCGTAGTTGTCGGGCGTGACCTGCAGGGACGAGATGCCGATGGTGACGACCGAGGCGTGGCGCGCGAGGTGCGGCTTCAGGGCGTTCGCCAGGTCGACGAGCGAGAACGCCGAGATCGCCGTCGCCTGCAGAAAATCCTTCCGTTTCGTCCCGTGGAACGGCTTGAAACCCTCGCTGTAGTTAGCGAACGCGACCGAGTGCACCACGCCGTGCAACGGCGCGAGTCCGGCCTGCGCCACCGCGGCGGCGAGCTGTTCACAGGCGCCTTCCTGCTCGACATCGCAAATAAATACCGGCCGGTCGGCCAGCAGGCTCTCGAGGGTTTTCTTCCGCGCCTCCGAGCGCACGCTGTAGACGACGCGCGCGCCCTGCTCCTCGAGCGACTTCGCGATGAACCACGCGACACTCTTCTTGTTGGCGACGCCCATGACCAGATAGGTCTTGCCGGAGACGTTGAGGAAATCACTCATGTGATGAATGCTTGTAGGGTCGGCGCTTGTCGCCGGACCGGTCCGCCGGCAAGCGGCGACCCTACATAATCCGACTGATTGTTCGCAGCGCTCATATGGTCACCTGCCCTCCGGGTTTCTTCCACGCGACGGAAAACTCCAGGTTCAGCACGCGCTTGTCGCCATGCTTGATGGCGCCGGTCATGAAATGGAAGTCGCCCATCGTCTCCTTGCGCCGCACCTCGATGGTCGTGGTGTCGCCGGGATAGACCGGCAGCCGGAAGCGCACGTCGGTCACCTTGGTCAGCAACGGCACCCCGCCCTGCCCGCCCTGCCCGCTCATCAGCTTCGCCATCAGCAGCGCGCCGGTCTGGAATACGGCCTCGCACAGCAGCACGCCCGGGGTGATCGGCGCGCCGGGATAATGGCCCTTGTAGAAATCCTCGTCGGCGCGCCATGTGCGCTGGGCGACGAGCTTGTCGCCCTCGTGCGAGATGATTTCGTCCACGAACAGGAACGGCGGACGGTGCGGGATGAGTTTTTCGACTTCGGTCACGGGAAAGTTCAGGCGACCGCGGCGGCGGCGCGCTTCTTGGCGGCCAGCGCCTTGTCGATCTGGTTGGCGACGATGACGCCGTAGTTGATGGTGCCCAGCCAGCCGGACATGATGATGCCGACCGAACCGGCGTGGTAGAGCCCGGGCAGCTGCACCGGCAGGTCCATCGAGACCTTGAGACCCTCGAATTTCGTGCCGAACGACGTGCCGGCCCAGTGGCGCGTGTAGCGCTCGATGGTGCGCGGCGTTGCGGCCTCCATCCACTCGATCTTGCCGCGCACATCGGGTATGTATTTTTCCAGCGAGGCGATCGACTCGTCGATCAGGCGCTGTTTCTCCGCGGCATATTGCTCCGGGGTGAGATTGTTCCAGTCGTCATACTTCGCGTTGATCGAGACGACGACGGTGTAGCGGTCCGAGCCCGGGCGCGTGTCCGGATAATACATCGAGAACGTCCGGCTCGTCGTGTGCAGGTCGACCAGCTTCTCGCTCGAGAAAACGGGTTCCTCCGAGGTGAACACCAGGTCGCCGATGTGGGGCAGCGTCTCGCCCTTCCGGATGCCGAGGTAGACCTGGCAGGAGCTGCTGTTGACCCGCACGGCCTTGGTCTGCGCGACGAATTCGGGACTGAAACTCTCCTCGCCCGTCAGGCGCAGCACGGTGCTCTTGATGTTGGCGTTGGACAGGACGACGTCGCAGCGGATGGTGCGGCCGTTGGCGACGACGCCGATCACCTGCTTCCGGCCGTCGCGCTCCTCGGTCAGGACCTTCTCGACGACGACGTGCTTGCGGACCTCCACCCCGTTGGCCTTGAGCTGGGTGGCCATCTTTTTGATGAGCACATCGGAGCCACCCTGGAAGGTGTAGACGCCCTTGCTCATGAAGTTCGAGAACACGATGCCGAACGTGATGGCCGGGTCGTCGAGCGTGGAGCCGTTGGCGTAGGCGATCGGTTCCATCAGCAGGCGCTGCACGTCGTCCCGGCCGGGAAAATAGCGGGCGAACATCTCGCCGGTCGTCTCCTGGCTGTTGTCGTAGAAGTTCATCGCCCGCAGGTCGGTGAAGAACCGCGCGACCGTCTCGGCCGGCACTTGGAACTTCTCGATCAGCTGCCGCGTGAAGTCCTCGCGGTCGAACGTCGTGTCGATCTGGAACTGCGGATTGATGAACCGCACGCCCTTCAGCTGCACAATGGAGTCGGCGATGTCCTGGCTCCAGTATTTGCGGATGGACTTGATCATCCCGATCGGGAACCCGTGCAGGGAAATGTCGAAAATGTGGCCGCCCTTGCGCGTGAACCACGTCGCCAGGCCGCCGAGCTGGTAATGGTGCTCCAGCAGCAGCACCTTATGGCCGCACTTGGCGAGGACATTGGCGCCGGTGAGTCCGCCCAAGCCGCTGCCGATCACCACGATGTCGTAGTGGTCTTCGATGCCTTTGAGCCAGTCGTAAGCCATGGGAACCGCCCAAGTAAGTTTGCCGTGTGCCAAAGCGCAACGCGGAATTGTAGGGCGGGCTTGATCTGAGTGGCATCGGCTTCCAGCCGATGGTTTATGACCCTGCGGCTGGAAGCCGCAGCCACCTTTAACTGCGGGCGGAGCCTTGCAGCACGTGGTAATTTGCCATCGAGATCCCGCTGAGCATCGCGCCCACGATGCCGAGAAATCCCTGGTCGGTGCCGCAGAGATAGAGGTTCGGGAGATGCGTGCGGCCGTTGCGGATCTTGCGTGGCGCGCCGTAGATGGCGCCGTTGAAGTGGCCGGTGAACTTCTTGATCGTGCGCGGCGTGAACATGTCCGTCGCCAGCTGCGCCTGCGCCAGCACGGCGTCATCCACCGGCGGCAGGAACCGGCGGGCACTGCGCACCGCGGCGTCGAACCAGTGCTTCTTGTCGGCTTGATACTGCTCCTCCGGCAAGTGCGCCCAGAGATCGTAGTTGGCCAGGCAGGTGACACGGAAGATGCCCTCGGGCAGCTGGCCCTGTCCGTAGGCGAAATTGTTGGGCAGGCAGATGACGCCACTGCGGATGTCGGCCTGCTCCTTTGCGCGCGAGTAGTCGAAGCGGTCCGAGTCGTTGAAGAAGATGATCGTGTCGTCGCCCCAGCCCCAGTCGGCGGGCTGGCGGCGGAACACGCTGATGGTCTCGATGAACGACAGCGCGCCGGTGTTGGCCTCGGCCTCCGCCGCGTGCGGCGGCTCGCAGAGTTTCAGCGTCTCGGCAAAGCCGATGGAGGAAATGACGTGGCTCGCGGTCAGTTCCGTGCCGTCGTCGAGCACCACCCGCGCCGCCCGGCCTTGCTCCTCGATGATCCGCGCCACGCCGCACTGCATGCGGCGCTCGCCGCCGGCCGCCCGGAATTTTTCCAGCAGCACGCGGAGAATGACACGCACCCCGTCGAGCGGCCGGGCGAAGCCCTCGAGGAACAGCGCCTTGAACATGATGACGAACTGGCCGAACTCCATGTCGCGCTCCTGGGCGCTGCCGTAATACATCACCGGGCAGAAGATCATGTCGGCCAGCAGCGGATCCGTGATGTGCCGGCCCACGACCTCGCGCGCCGACAGCGGTTTGGCGTCCAAGGAGACATCATCGTAGGTGCGCACGGTCTCGACCAGCTGGCGCCAGCCGGCGGCCTGCGGCGGGAACTTGGCGGCGACCTCGGCGTCGAGCACGGCGAAGTCGTTCGTGAACTTCAGCCCGCAGTCGCGGAAGGCGATGCGCGACTGCTTCTGCGGGCACAGCGCGAACTCGTCGCGCTCGATGCGGAGCTGGCGGAGCAGCTTGCCGAGCGGCGTGCCCTTCACGCCGGGCGGCACGTAGTTGGTCATCGCGTGCAGGCCGACGTCGTATTTGCGGCCCGCGAAGCTGTAGAAGCTGTTCAGCCCGCCCGGCGCGTTGTGCCGCTCCAGGATGCAGACCTTCTTCCCGAAATGGGCCAGCCGGATGCCGGCGGCCAGGCCGGACATGCCGGCCCCGATGATGACAACGTCGTAGTGGGAATCTTTCACGTCAGGTGGCGGAATCTTCCGGCGGAGCCGCGCAAATAGCCAAAAGAAAAATCGGGTCGGCTTCCGCCTTACCCGATTCCCGGTTCAATGCCGTTGGGGCCTCAGGACTTCTGGGCGAACTTCGGCGTCAGATACTCGGCGCAGCTCTCGAGCGAGGCCAGCTGGCCGTAATCGGTCTCGGGCACCTCGATGCCGTGGCGCTTGCGGAGCTCCATCACGATGTCGAGGAAGTCCATCGAGTCCAACTGCAGCTGGTCGCGCAGCTTGATCTCCGGCTTGATGGCCGTGAGATCCTCGTCCGGGGCGATGTCGGAAATGATGTCGATCACCAGCTTCTTGCAGTCGTCTTTTGTCATGGGATGAGCGGGAGTTAAGCCACGAAACGCTTAATGACGAGCGTGGAATTAATTCCGAGCATACCAAAGGAATTGTTCAGGATTACGTCAACGCGTTTTGCGGCCTTGGGCTGGTTGATGACCAGACCCGGTATATCACACTGCGGGTCAAGCTCATCGACATTGATGGTCGGGTGCACGATGAGGTCATCGAAGGTCGGCAGGTTGCCGGCCAGTTCCAGCGCCCCGGCGGCGCCCATGCAGTGGCCGATGAAGCTCTTGGTGTTGTTGATGTGGGGCGGCGTGCTGCGGTCCTTGAAAACCTCGGCAATCGCCAGGCACTCCTGGATGTCGCCCTGCGGTGTGGAGGTCGCGTGCGTGTTCACGAGGTCGATGTCCTCGATGGTCATGCCGGCGTGCGCGATGGCCTTGCGCACGCACTCGGCCTGGCGCTCGGGATTCGGCAGCACGTAGTCGGTCGCGTCGGAATTCACGCAATAACCGGCGATCTCGCCGTAGATCTTCGCGCCGCGCGCCTGGGCGTCCTCCAGGCGCTCGAGCGTGTAGATGCAGCCGCCCTCGGAAATGACGATGCCGTTGCGGGCCTTGTCGAACGGCCGGCTGGCCTTCGTCGGGTCGGCATGGGCCGCGAGCGCGTTCTGGCTCTTGAAGCCGGCGAAGATGCCGAAGGTCTGCGGGCTCTCGCTGACGCCGCCGCCGAGCGCGAAATCTATCTCCCCGAGCCGCAACATCTGCGCGGCGTGGATCAGGCCCATATTACCGGCCGCGCACGCGGCGCCGATCGTGTAGGCCGGCCCGGTGATGCCGAGATTGAGCGACACCTCGCCGGCGGCGTTGTTGGCCACCGTCCGGGGGTTGTGGTGGTGCGTCCAGAACTTCGTGTCGTATTTGAACTGGGAGATGTTGTAGACCTCGTTCTCGGTCTCGACATTGCCGTGCTCGGTGATGCCGAGGTAGATGCCGACGCGGCTCTTGTCCCGGGTGTCGAGGTTCACCCCGGCGTCGGCGAGCGCCTCGCGCGCGCAGTAGATGCTGATGCTGCCGACGCGCGTGCCGATGCGGACGTCCTTTTTTTTCTGGTATTTCAGCGGGTCGAACGTGCACAGGCCCGCCGGGTGCCGGCCCATGTAGCGCACGTCGATCGTGGTGATGCCCGAGACGCCGTTCAGCAGGTTCTGGCGGAATTCGGCCAGCGTGTTGCCGTTCGGGGCGGTAAGCCCGACGCCGGTGATGACAATGCGGCTTTGCTTCATGCGTGTTTTCCGAAAGGAGCCGATTTACCTAGCCATCGGAAATCGAAAAGCAATAGAAGTCTGGGCAATGAAAATCCTTGTCTGCGGCGGAGCCGGCTACATCGGAAGTCACTGCGTGCGCCAGCTTATCGCCGCCGGGCACGAGCCGGTCATCCTCGACAATCTGGCCTACGGCCACCGCGCGAGCCTGCCGGCTGGCGTGCGCTTCCACGACGTGGGGCTGGCCGACGCGGCGGCGCTCGACCGCCTCTTCGCGACCGAGCGCGTCGACCTCGTGATGCACTTCGCCGCGTTCTGCTACGTGGGCGAGTCCGTCCAGTCACCGCTCAAATACTACCTCAACAACGTCTCGGCCACCTACACCCTGCTGGACTCGATGATGCGGCACGGGGTGAAGAAATTCGTCTTTTCGTCCACCTGCGCGACCTTTGGCATTCCCGCCACTCTGCCGCTCGTCGAGGGCATGCCGCAGGCGCCGATCAATCCCTATGGCCAGACCAAGCTCGACGTCGAGAACGCGCTCAAGGCCCTCGCGCACGGCCAGGGTTTGAGCTGCGCGGTCTTCCGCTACTTCAACGCCGCGGGCGCCGCCGAGGACGGCAGCATCGGGGAGGACCACGAGCCCGAGACGCATCTCATTCCGCTCGCGATCGGTGCGGCGCAGGGCCTGCGGCCCGAACTGCAGGTTTTCGGCACCGACTACCCTACCCCCGACGGCACCTGCCTGCGCGACTACGTGCACGTCGACGACCTGAGCCGCGCACACATCGCCGTGTTCGACAAGCTCGCGCAGCCCGGCGCCGCCTATTTCTACAATCTCGGCACGGGCCGGCCGACCTCCGTGCTCGAGGTCATCAAGGCCGTCGAGAAAATCACCGGCCTGAAAGTCCCGGTGAAGTATTCGCCCCGCCGCGAGGGCGATCCGCCGGCGCTCTACGCCAATTCCGCCAAGGCCCAGGCCGAACTCGGCTGGCAGCCCAAGTTCATGACCATCGAGCCGATCGTCGAGACCGCGTGGCGCTGGCACAAGCAGAAGCCAAAGGGCTACGGGGACCGGTAGTTTGCCAAGGTGGTCGCCGATGTCCCCCTTGGCGGCAGGCCTCGGGGTGGAGGCCGACGCCCACCTATTTCCTCTTCGCCGCGGGCTTCTTCCCCTTCGCGACTATCACGGGGGCGGGCTCAAACGGCTTGGCGTGCGCCGCCGCGCGTGACTCCAGCGCGGCTTTCACCGCCCCGAGCATGTCGCCGGGATTCGTGACCTTCAGCTGGGCGTAAAGCTGATCGAAAAGCGTCTCCAATCCCGCCAGGCTGGCGCCTTCGCCGCCCTGCCTGATCTCGTCCGGCAGATCCTTCGGCAAAATGGCGTCGCCCTGCACGATGACCGCGCTGCGGTAGATCGTGTTCTCGAGCTCGCGCACGTTGCCCGGCCAGTTGTGGCGGCAGAGAATGGCAAGGGCCTCGGGCGAAACCCGGCGGGCCCTGGTCTTCTTCGCCTTGGCCATGCTCTGGATGAAATAGTCCACGATCTGCGGCACGTCCTCGACGCGCTCGCGCAACGGCGGCAGCCGCAGCCGCACGACGTTCAGCCGGTAATAGAGATCCTCGCGAAATTCCTTGTCCTTCACCAGGGCCTCGAGGTCCTTGTTCGTGGCGGCGATGACGCGGACGTTGACCTTGATCGTCTCGGAGCCGCCGACGCGCTGGATCTCGCCTTCCTGCAGCACGCGCAGGATCTTCGTCTGCGTGGGCGGCGTCATGTCGCCGATCTCGTCGAGGAAGATGGTGCCGCCGTCACAGACCTCGAACTTGCCGAGCCGCTGCGCCGTCGCGCCGGTGAACGCGCCGCGCTCGTGGCCGAAGAGCTCGCTCTCGATCAGGTTCTCGGGAATCGCCGAGCAGTTGACGGCGACGAACGGCTTGGCGCTGCGGTGGCTGTGGCGGTGGATGCTGCGCGCGACGAGCTCCTTGCCCGTGCCGCTCTCACCGGTGATCATGACCGTCACGTCGCTCGCCGCGACCTGGCCGATGACCTTGAAGACCTGCTGCATCGGCCCGGAGGTGCCGACGATGCCCTCCTTGTGGTCCTCAGAATTGATGACGGGCTGCACGCCGCCCGCGGAGCGAATGTCCGCCTGCGTGCGCAGCGCGCTCTCGACCAGCGCGATCAGCTTCGGCGGGTCGAAGGGCTTCACCACGTAGTCGAACGCCCCGAACTTCATCGCCTCGATCGCCGTCTGCGCCGTGCCGTAGGCCGTCATGAGGATGACGAGCTGCTTCGGGTTGGCGGCGCGGATGTGCTGCAGCGTCTCGAGGCCGGTCATGCCGGTCATGCGGTTGTCGAGCAGCACGACGTCGGGCGGCTGCTTCTTCACCGCCGCCACGCCGGCTTCGCCGCTGGGCGCCTCCTCGACCCTGTAATGCTGCGACGTGAGCACCCGGTTCAGCGAATAGCGCACCTCCGTATCGTCATCGACGACCAGAATATGCGGAACTGAAACGGGCTCGGGCATGACTTAGTTGGGCGTGGTCAAATTTAATAGCGCTTTGCGCAAAGCTGGTTCTACTTACCGCCCATGCTAGGCTGGTCAATTAACTTGTTTAAGGTCTTCGGCATCCAACTCGCGGTGCACGCCAGCTTTGTGCTGCTCCTCGCCTACTACGGCTACGAGGGCTGGGTGGAGGACGGCGTGACCGGACTCTGCTGGAGCGTCGGGATGATCGTGCTCTTCTTCGTGTGCGTCATACTGCACGAGCTCGGTCACTCGCTCACGGCGCGGCGCTACGGCGTGCGGACCTCGCGGATCCTGCTGATGCCGATCGGCGGCATGGCGGAGCTGGACCAGATTCCGCGCAAACCCTCCGCCGAGCTGCTCATCACCGCGGCCGGGCCGGCGGTGAATTTTGCGATCGTCGCATTGCTGCTGCCGTTCGCGTGGCACGGCGTTTTCAGTGACGAGGAAGTGGCGCTCTACTCGGCCGGTGGACTGGCGATACAACTGTGCGTCGCCAACCTGATCATGGGCTGCTTTAACCTCGTGCCGGTCTTCCCCATGGACGGCGGACGCATCTTCCGGGCGCTGCTGGCGATCAGGCTGCCCTACCTGCGCGCGACCTACTGGGCCGTCATGGTCGGGCGCGTGCTCGCGGTGCTGTTCGCCGGCGCCGCATTCTATCGGGGCAACAACCTGCTCGGCGTCCTGTTCATCTTCATCTTCTTCGCCGGCGCCGCCGAATACCGCGCGACGCTCCGCCGCGAGGAGGAGGAAGCCTATTGGGTCGAGATGGCCCGCCGCGCCACGCTGGTCACGCCGGTCGACGGCGAGCCGCCGCTGCTAATCCACGGGCCGAACTAAAAGACAAAGGCCGCCCACCTCGTGGACGGCCTTCAAATTTGGTGGACCCTAGCGGGTTCGAACCGCTGACCTCCTCAATGCCATTGAGGCGCTCTACCAACTGAGCTAAGAGCCCGTAACCAACCGAAAGAAGGGCCTAAAAGTAGTTTTTGGCGCGCGAATGCAAGGACTTTTTAATTCTCGTCCTTCATCCGGAAAGTGACCGTCCAGGTGTCGGGCTTTCCGTTGGGTGTGGGCCCGATGGGCGGCACGCGCCGGAAGGCCTCGATGACCGAGTCGTCGAAGGCCCGGTCGCCGGAAGACTTGGATATCCGCGGGTTGCGGATGAACCCGCCGGCCGTGATGTCAAAGGTCACCCTCGCCTCCAGCTTGTCGCTCACGCCCGGTGGCGGCTCGTGGGCCTCCTTGAGCGCGTTCAGCAGAAAGGAAATGTAGGTGTTCAACTCGCTCTGCTCCTCGCGGGTCAGCGCCTTGCCCCCGCCGCCGCCCTTGGTGTTGGCGGTCGAGCCGCCGGCCACGCCGCCGACGATGCCCTTGGTGTCGATGCGCGGCACGTTGGCGGCCTTCTGCGGCGCCGCAGGCTGCGGCTTGGGCGTCGGGTGCGCCTTGAGGTATTCCTTGTAGGACACCTTCTGCTTTTGCTTCATCTCCTGCAGAATGCTTTTCTCGTTCTTCGGCTTGGGCGGCGTGACGATGTCGTCCTTCGCCGGCGTCGGCTCGGTCTTGACCGTCTGCTGTACCGGCGGCTCGGGCGGCAGGACGACCTTCGGCACATCGAGCTTGGGGGCCGTGGCGGAATTGCCCTTGGCGGGCGCCACGAGCTCGTTCGGCGCGGTCGGCGGCCCGGCGACCAGCTCGAACACCACCGGCACCTCCTTCGCCCGTTGCGCGACGTAGATCGTCGTCACGAAGATCAGCGCGGCCACGAAGCCGTGCAGGATCAGCGAGGCGAGGAACGAGCTGGGGGATTTGGCCTGCATCGCATCACTTCGATTCGGTGTCGAAGGTGATCTTGGTGAGGTTGTGCTTCTTGATCTCGTCCATGACGCGGACGACCTGCTGCCACTGCAGCGTGAGGTCGGCGCGGATGCGGATGATCGGCGGCTTGGGCCGCGAGGCGACGGCGCCGAGGCTGCTCGACAGCTCGGCAAAGGACACGCGCTTGGCGCCGAAGTAGAAACTGCCCGAGCGGTCGATGGCGATGACCTGGAAATCGGTCTCCGGCGGCGGCTTGTCCTGCGGATGTTTCGACTCCGTGGGCAGGTTGATCGGGATCGTCTGCTCCTGCTGGATCAACGGCGTCGCGATCATGAAGATCACCAGCAGCGTGAAGCCGAGGTCCACCATGTTGGTGATGTTGAGCTCGGCGACCGGGTGCAGGTGCCGGGGTCTGCGGAAGATTCTCGCCATGGTGCTGCCTTACTTGGCCTCCAGCTCAATGCGGTCGGCGAGGTTGCTGGCGTAGTTCTCCAGCTCGGTGATCATGGTCTTCACATTGCCGAGGAGCAGATTGTAGCCGAAGACCGACGGGATCGCGACCGTGAGGCCCGCGATGGTGGTCATGAGCGCGGCGGAGATGTGCGGCGCGAGCGCCTGGATGCTCGCCGACTGCTCGACCGCGACGGCGTGGAAGGCCTCCATCACGCCCCAGACCGTGCCGAAGAGGCCCATGAACGGCGCGCCCGAGACCAGCGAGGCGAGGATGATCATGCTCGCCTCGTAGCGCAGCGACTGGCGGGCCAGCGCGCGCTGGATGGCGTTCTCGGCGTGCTCGAGGCGTGAGCGGATCTGGTCGTCGCCCTTCTCCTTGCCGATGGCCGCGGCGCGCCAGTAGGCCTCGATCGCGTCGGCCAGCAGGTCGGCGTAGGGAATGTCGCGCCGGTTACGCAGCGTGTCGGGCAGGTCGAGGATGTGCTTTTCCTGGGCGAGCTTGCGCTCGAAGGCGAAATTCAGCTCCCGCAGCTTCTTCAGCTCGGAGTATTTCCCGATCATCGTCGCCCAGGCGAAGATGCTGAACACCGCGAGCAGCGCGATGACGGCCTGGCCGACGGCGTCGGTCGTGATGAAGACCTCCCAGACATTGATCATGCCGAGGAGGGGCGTGGACAAAAGGAGCGCGGACATGTGCGGTGAGTGTTGGCGCGTTTGCGCGGCGCAATCAACTGGAATTCGTGTGATTTGCGCGGCTAATTCTGGTTGCGCGTCCGCCGCAACCTTTGTTCGGTGGAGTCGGTCCAATCTCACCATGCCCAACAAGTCCAAGCCGGCCGGCAAGCTCATCTCCTTCGAGGGGTCCGAGGGCAGCGGCAAGTCCACCCAGATCGCCCGCCTCGCCGCCCGCCTCCAGTCGGCCGGCCGCGAGGTCGTCGCCACCCGCGAACCGGGCGGCACCGAGATCGGGGAGCAGATCCGCAACATCATCGTCCACAATTCCCGGGGCGACGAGATGTGCCCCGAGACCGAACTCCTGCTCTTCACCGCCGCCCGCGCCCAGGTCGTGCGCGAGGTCATCATGCCCGCCCTCTCGCGCGGCGCCGTGGTCCTGAGCGACCGTTACCTCGACTCCTCCACCGTTTACCAGGGCATCGCCCGCAACCTCGCGCCCGGCCCCGTCAGCGCCATCAACCAGTTCGCGGTGGGCGACGTCATGCCGCACCTGACCGTGGTCATCGACGTGCCGACCGAGGTCAGCCTCGCCCGCATCCGCCAGCGCGCCTCCGACCTGCCCGACCGCATGGAGCGCGAGAACATTTCCTTCTACACCAAGGTCCGCGAGGGTTACCTCCTGCTTGCCAAGCAATGGCCGGACCGCGTCGTCGTGCTCGATGGCACCCAGACCCCCGACGCCCTCGACCAAGCCGTCTGGGCCGCAGTCGAGCCGCGCCTTGGTTAATCCGCCTCCGGCCTCCCTCCTCGTGCCTCAAGCCTCCCTAGTTCCCTGGCCCGCCGCCCTCGCCGGCACCCCGACGGTCGCCGTGCTGGAACGCGCCATCGACCGCCAGCGGCTTGCGCACAGCCTGCTGCTGCAGGGCGAGAACCTCGCCACGCTGGCCAACGTCGCCCACGCCATCGCCGACCGGCTGCTCAACGACCCGAAGAAAAAGACCCAGCATTTCCCACCGAAGCAGCATCCCGATTTCCTCGCGCTGCGTCCCGCCGGCAAGATGCGCCAGATTACCGCCGAGGTCACCCGCGACCTCATCGGCCGCATGCAAGTCTCGCCGCAGATTTCGCACCGCAAGGTCGCCGTCGTCTACGAGGCCGACCGGATGAACACCGCCGCGGCCAACATTTTCCTCAAGACCCTCGAGGAGCCGACCGCCAGCACGACGATCCTGCTGCTGACGACGCGCCCCTACTCCCTGCTGCCCACCATTCGCAGCCGCTGCCTGCACTTCCGCTTCACCGACGCCGGCAGCGAGGCGCTCGCCGAGGCCGACGCGCCGACGCGCGAACTCTGGCAGACCACGCGCGCCGACTACATCGCCTGGCTCGGCCTGCTCACCGCAGGTGTCGTCGACAAACGCGGCGTCGCCGATCAGTTGCTCGGCGTCTACGGCCTGATCACCCGTTTCAACGCCGTCCTCGCCGCCGCCACCGACCAGGTCTGGAAGCAGCAGAAGGAAAAACTCCCCGAGGATCTCGACGACGACGAGGTCGACGCCATCCAGACCGGGATCACCAACGGCATCCGCCTGAAGCTCTTCGCCGAGTTCGAGCACGCCACCCGCACCTTCGCGCAGGAACGCCTGCTCGCCGGTGACGAGACTGCCCGCCGCTCCCTCACCGCCGCGATCGTCCAGCTGGAGAAAAGCGCCGGCCTCCTCCGCCTGAACCTCAACGAGGCCGCCGCCTTGGAGAATTTCCTGTTGTCGTCCCTGCGGCTCTGGGCGAAGCGCTGAGGGTGGCACCGGCTTCCAGCCGGTGAAGACGGCGGCGGGAAGCTGCAGCCACAGGATCGCCGCAAGTTTGGGCGGGAATTCCGCTTTACTCGGCATGGCGTTGGCTGTGTCTGAACATTTGCGGATGACGAAACCGGGACACATTGCCAAGCCCACCCTGCTCACGATCGCATGGCCGATCTTCATCGAGCAGTCGCTGCGCATCCTCATCGGCACGGTGGACACGTTCATGGTCAGCCATGTGTCCGACGGCGCCGTGGCCGCGCTGGGCGTGGCGAACCAGTTCGTGGTGCTGGCGCTGATCTGTTTCAACTTCATCGGCATCGGGGCCAGCGTGGTCATCACGCACCACGTCGGCGCCAACGACCGCGCCGGCGCCGAGAAGATCGTGACCACCGCCATCGCGGTGAACACCTGGATCGGCCTCGTCGCGAGCCTCGTGGCCTTCTCCTTTGCCGCGCCGCTGCTCCGGCTCATGCAATTGCCGGAGGAACTGCAGGTCTATGCGCGGCCGTTCCTCACGCTGATGGGCGGCACGCTCTTCATGGAGGCGATGAACACCGCCATCGGGGCCGCGCTGCGCGCCCATGGCTACACGCGCGACGCGATGGTCGTCACGGTCATCCAGAACATCCTCAACATCTCCCTGAGCTGCGTCTTGCTCTTCGGCCTGTTCGGCGCCCCGCGCATGGGTGTGACGGGCGTCGCGCTCGCCAGCGTGGCGAGCCGCGTGGTCGCCAGCATCATTTTCTGGGTGCTGCTCGACCGGCGTCTCAAGCTCATGCTGCACGTCCGTGATTTCTTCGACCTGCAGCTCGGACGCATCAAGCGCATCCTGCACATCGGACTGCCGGCGGCGGGCGAGCACATGAGCTACTGGGTGTCACTCATGGTCATCACCAGCTTCGTGGCGCGGCTCGGCGGCGACAGCCTCGCCACCATGACCTACACGCAGAACGTGCAGCGGCTGGTCATTCTGTTCAGCATGGCGCTGGGGCTCGGCACGGAGATCCTCATCGGCCGGCTGATCGGCGCGGGCGAATTCGAGGAGGCCTACCGGCAGGTGCTCCGCAGCGTGCGCACCGGACTCATGATTTCCTCCGCCGCCATCCTGCTGGTCGCCGCGGCCGCGCCACAGCTGCTCGGGCTCTTTTCGCACGACGCGGCCGTCATCGCCGGCGGTGTGCTGCTCCTCCGGTTGTCCATCATCTACGAGCCGGGCCGGGTCTTCAATATTGTCATCATCAACGCCCTCCGGGCGACCGGCGACGCGCGCTTCCCGATCCAGGTCGCGATGTTCTCGCAGTGGTGCCTGAGCGTCCCGCTCTGCTGGCTGGTCGGCGTGCGGCTGCACTGGGGCCTGCCGGGCATCTGGGCCGTCATGATGATCGAGGAATGGACGCGCGGGCTGATCATGTATCGCCGCTGGGCCAAGCGCGACTGGCTGAAATACGCCCACCGCAGCCGCGAGCAGGTGGCCGGTGACACGCTGCCGATCGTGCCGGAAATGTGAATGGAGGGCCCGCGTCTCTGCGGGCCGGCTCGCAGGAACGCGAGCCCTCCACCAAGACCGCCCTACCCTCCCACCATCAGCCGCACGAACTCCGCCCGGCTGTCCATGTGCGGATTGTGGCCGGAGTCCGCGATCACGCGGATCTGCACCGCCGGGAAATGCTGCCGGATCAGCGCGTGGTCGCTGGTTTCGGCGTAGCGCGAGCGTCCGCCGAGGATGAACAGCGCCGGCCCGGCGAAATGATCGCCGGCGCGCAGGGGATTCTTCTCGAGCACGGGCAGCGCCTCGGTCAAGATGGGCAGGTTGATGGCCCAGTGCCATTGCCCCGGCGCGCCGTGGGCGAGGTTGGTCGCAAGAAATTTCCGGGTGCCGAGATGCGGCACGCGGGCCTCGAAGCGCAGCTCGGCTTCCTGACGCGTTTGCAGGCTGCCGAGATCGAGCTCGGTCATGGCAAGAAACTCAGCGCGGTGCGCCGCCCAGCTGTAGTCCTTGGGCGCGATGTCCACGACCACCAGCCGCGCCACCCGCCCCGGATGACGGCAGGCCAGCAGCATCGCGGTCTTCCCGCCCATGCTGTGGCCCACGAGGGTCGCCTTGGGCAGGCCGTGGGTGTCCATCCAGCCGATGAGGTCGTCGACCATGACCTCATAGTTCATGAGCGGCGCGTGTGGCGACTTGCCGTGATTGCGGGCATCGAGGGCGAACACATGCCAGTGCTGGGCGAGGTCACGCCCGGTGCTCAGCCAGTTGCGCGACGACCCGAGCAGGCCGTGCAGGACGATCATCGGGGGCTGGCCCGCGCCGCCGAGGTCGGTGTGAAACAGATTAACCACGAAGGCACGAAGAGCACGAAGTCCGGGCGAGACCAAGAAGAATTTACCCTCCTGAAGCTTTTGCATTTTCTTCGTGCCCTCGGTGCCTTCGTGGTTCAATAAAAACGCTCCATGGCAGAGAAGCTCACGCCGATGATGCAGCAGTATTTCGAGGTCAAGCGCGGCCTCCCGGCGAACACGCTCCTGCTCTTCCGCCTCGGCGATTTCTACGAGATGTTCTTCGAGGACGCCGAGATCGGCGCGCGCCTGCTGGGCATCACCCTGACCAAGCGCCAGGCGACCCCGATGGCCGGCATCCCGCACCACGCGGCCGACAACTACGTCAGCAAGCTCCTTGCCGCCGGCAAGAAGGTCGCCATCTGCGACCAGGCCGAGACCGCCCAGGCCGGCAAGCTCGTGAAGCGCGCGCTCACGCGCATCCTCTCGCCGGGCACAACGCTCTCCGCCAACCAGCTCGACGCGGCGAAGAACCACTACCTCTGCGCGCTCGAACTCAACAAGGCCGGCCTGCACGCTGCGTGGCTCGACCTTTCCACCGGCGAGTTCCGCGTCGCCTCCGATACCCACCTCGGGAACCTGCTGCCGGTCCTCACGGCGCTCGATCCCGCCGAGCTCGTGCTCATCGAGGGCGATCTCGCCAAGTGGCAGGCCGCGCCCCACGAGCAGCACGAGGTCCACGCCTTGCACCAGTTCTGCGCGCCGCGCCTCTGCTCCGAGCTGCCGGGTTATCATTTCGAGATCAGCAGCGGCGCGAAGACCGTGATGGACGCCTTGCACGTGCTCAACCTGCAGGGTTTCGGTCTCGCCAACAACCATCCCGCACTCGGTGCCGCCGGGGCGGTCGTCCATTACGCGACGGAAAATCTCTGCGCCAAGCCGGAGAACCTCCGCTCGCTGCAGGAATACCGCAGTGCCCGCACGCTCCTGCTCGACCCGGCGACGCTGCGGAACCTCGAGATATTCCAGTCGACCCGCGGCACGCGCGAGGCCTCGCTGCTCGGCGCCATCGACCGCAGTACGACCGCCGCCGGTTCGCGCCTGCTCGAACGCTGGCTGGCCGCGCCGACCCTCGATTTGACCGAAATCCAGCGCCGGCAGACCGTCGTGGGCGAATTGCTCGCCACTCCGGGTCGCCTCGCCGAGTTGCGCGAACTGCTGAACAAGGTTCGCGACATTCCCCGCATCCTCGGCCGGCTGCAGAACCGACTCCGCAACCCGCGCGAACTCGGCGGCGTGAAGGACACGCTGGCCCAGATCCCGGACCTCCAGCTCGTGCTGGCTGCGTTTAACTCGGCCGGCATTACGGAACTAGGCGCGCGCCTCACCGCCCTGCCGGCGCTGCGGGCATTGCTCGCGCACGGACTCGCCGAGGAGTTGCCGAACGATCTGCAGGATGGAAATTACATCCGCGCCGGCCACGACGCCGAGCTCGACCGCCTGCGCGGACTCACCTCCGGCAACAAATCCTGGCTCGCCGAGCTCGAGCGCAAGGAACAGGAGCGCACCGGCATCAAGAGCCTCAAGGTCCGCTACACGTCCGTCTTCGGCTACTACATCGAGATCACCAAGGCCAACCTCGCCAGCGTCCCGGCCGACTACATCCGCAAGCAGACGACGGTCGGCGGCGAGCGCTACGTGACCGAGGAACTGAAGCTGAAGGAAAAAGAAATCTTCTCCGCCGAGGAAAACTCCCTCGCCCGCGAACTGGCGTTGTTCGGCAAACTCGTGTCCGCCGTGCTCGACGAATCCATGAGCCTAAGCCGCACCGCCGACGCGCTGGCCGAGCTCGACGTGCTGGCCGGCTGGGCCGTGCTGGCGCGCGAATGGGATTACTGCCAGCCGCAGATCGATAGCGGCGAGCTCCTCGGCATCACCGACGGCCGCCACCCGGTGGTCGAGCAGATGATGAAGCAGGAGCGACTCGGCCTCGCCGGCAGCCACAGCTTCGTGCCGAATGACACGGCGCTGTCTGCGACCGAGGCACAAATCCTTCTGATCACGGGCCCAAACATGGCGGGCAAGTCGACCTACATCCGGCAGGTCGCGCTTATCACGCTCATGGCGCAGATCGGGTGCTGGGTGCCGGCCAAGGCCTGCCGCATCGGGCTGGTCGACCGCATCTTCTCCCGCGTCGGCGCGAGCGACGACCTCGCGCGCGGCAACTCGACGTTCATGGTCGAGATGAACGAGACGGCGAACATCCTCAACAACGCGACCGACCGCTCGCTCATTATCCTCGACGAGATCGGCCGCGGCACCTCGACCTACGACGGCCTGAGCATCGCCTGGGCGGTGGTCGAGCACCTGCACCGCGCCGCCGAGCGCGGCCCGCGCACGCTCTTCGCCACGCATTACCAGGAGCTGACCCAGCTGGAAAAGCACCTGCCGCGCCTGAAGAATTATTCCGTGGCCGTGAAGGAATGGAACGACGACATCGTCTTCGTGCGGCGGGTCGTGCCCGGTGCCGCCGACCGCAGCTACGGCATCCAGGTCGCCCGCCTCGCCGGCCTGCCGCTGACGGTCATCGAGCGTGCCAAGACCATCCTGGAGAACCTCGAGTCGGACGACGTGAGCGTCACCCTCCCCTCCCCGCAGGCCAAACCGAAGAAGAAGATCCGGGTCGAGCCGGCGGATAAGTCGCAGATGGATTTGCTGTGAGGATCAGGCGTCCGTTTTGGCTTTGCCAAAACGTCCTTGGAGGGCCCAGCTCCAGCTGGGCCGCCACCAATGTTCGAATCAGACGCAAATGCGCGCCCCGACCGCAGACGCCCGATCCACCAGCCCGTGCTCAAGTCCGGGAACCGGTCGATCTTGGTATTCCTCACCGTTTGCACAAAAAATAGGACTCCGGTTTTGGCGGCTCCAGCAATGCATCAAGCCATTTTGCAGGCTTGGGGCAAAGCGGACCACTGGTGTGTCGGTCGATATGTTATTCTGCCCGATCATATCCATTTATTTTGCGCTCCGGGCACCAATCCCCCTCAGCCGCTCCTGAACTGGGTGCGCTATTGGAAAGCCCTAGTGGCAAAATCAACTGCTGTCGGGGCCGATTCGCTTTGGGAAAAGAATTTCTGGGACACTCAACTGCGCCAACGGGACAACTATTCAGCTAAGTGGGAATACGTGAGAGGCAATCCCGTGCGACATCGGTTGGTCGCTGATGCCGACGTCTGGCCTTATCAGGGTGAGTTGAATTTATTGCGCTGGCATGATTGACGCGGCCCAGCTGGAGCTGGGCCCTCCACGCAAGGCAATCGGCTGGAGGGCTCAGCTCCAGCTGAGCCGTTCCCCCGCCCCCTCAATACACCCCGGTGAACTCCCGCGGCAGCGGGGCGGCGGCCTTGAAGGCATGGCTCTTGCCGGCGAACTCGTAGGTGAAGCTCGTCTCCAGCGAGTGCAGGAAGAGCCGCTTCGTCTTGTTCGCCTTGGCGAAGGAGCGGTTCAGCGGAAAATCGCCGTAGGTCTGGTCGCCGATGATCGGCAGGCGGCGCTTGGCGCACTGCACGCGCAGCTGGTGGCTGCGGCCGGTCTTGGGCTCGAGGCGGATGAGCGAGGTCGAGAACGCCTTCTGCGTGTGCTTCACGAGCTGGAAGCGCGTCTCGGCCGGCACATTGCCGAACACGGAGGTGCGGATCTGCCCGCGCTGCGCCTTTGTCGCGAGCATGTCGTGCCAGAATTCGTAATTCAGCTGCGGCTTCCCGAACACCAGCGCCTGATAGACCTTGTTGACCTGCTTCTTCAGGTAGTGCTCACGGACCGCGATGGCGAGCTTCTCGCTGCCGGCGGTGAGGATCACGCCCGAGGTGGCGGAATCGAGGCGGTTGAGCAGCCACAGCTGGCGCTCCGTGCCGTCGGCCGCGCGCCAGGTGAAGCACTGTTTCTCCTTGTCGTAACGGCAGGTCAGCAGCGCGCGCGCCTCGTCCTCGGAGCCGTTGGGATGCGAGAGCACGCCGGCGGGCTTGTCGAACGCCGCGAGACCGTTCTCGTCGCGCACCAGCAGCTGCACCCCGGCAAACAGCGGCAGCGTCTCCCAGAAATCTCCCGGCAGGGCGCTCACTGATAGTAGAAACTGAAGGTAATTTCCTGCGACTCGCCGAGCACGGCGATCATGGCGTCGGACCACTTGCCGTAGGGCTGCGGATAGGTGATGGCGTTTTGGCAGGAGAAGACGCCCTGCTTGCCCGCGTCGGCGTCCTCGACCTTCACGATCTCGGTCTCGCCCTTGGAGTTGATCCGGAAAGTCACGATGACATGCGAGCCGCGCGGCGGGGAGACGCGGCTTTCCTCGAGGATCTTATACCACTGCGCCTGCACGGTCTCGATCAGGCGGTTCATGTATTCGCCATATTCGCTCCAGCGGGCGTCCATGCCGACGATCCCGATGTTGGTCACGCCGGCGGCGCGGTTGGTCAGGATGCTCGAGCGGTTTAGCGAGGTGGAGGACAGGCGCGGCCGCTCCTTGGGCGGTGCGTGGCTGGGGTTGGTCTGGTTGACCGCCACGAGCCCGCCGGTCGGGTCGGTGGCATTCGGCGCGCCCTCCGCGGCCTGATCGGCGTGCGTGGTCGGCGACTTGGATTTCGAGACGTTCATCGCGATGCCGTCCTCGGACTTGCCCTCGACCTTTTCAAAGCCGTTCAACGGCACCTGCTCGGCGCGGGCCTTCTGTTCGGCCTGCTGCTGCGCCTCGTCCTTGCTCACCTCGGGCGTCGGCGGCGGCGCGAGCTGCGGGGGCGCCATCTGGCCGGAGACGATGGTATCGCTCTTGATCTCGTCCTGACCCTTCACGGACGGCCGGTTCTCGGGGTCCTTCTCCTTCGCCGCGACCTCTTGGGCGGACTGCTGGTTGCGGTTGCTGAAATTGGTCGTCTTGTCCGGCGTGTTCTCCGGCGCGGCGGAGTTGGTCTCGACGAAGCGGAAGGGATCCCGCTCCTTCTCCTTTCGCGCCAAGCCGGGGTCCAGCTGGAAGTCGAAGGTCTTGCCGCGGTTCGCGCTGGTGACCGAGATGCCGCTGTGGACGCCCGAGAACTTGTCGAAGGCGAAGTTCGGCGAGAGCCAGAGCAGCAGGATATGAAACAGCAGCGTGCACCCCACCCCGATGGCGATGGAACGGTCGGTGGTGTCCCTCTCGGGCACGTCCACCGGGCTGGAATTCATGTTGGTTGGCTGCGCTAGCACAGTTTGGAATCAACGCGTCTGACCCGCCTGAGTCAAAAGTTGTTTCATTTCTTCCAGCGGTAATCCCACAATATTTGTCAGCGAGCCCGTGTAACCCGCCACGATGAGGTCGCCTTGCTCCTGGATGGCGTAGCCGCCGGCCTTGTCGAGGGTGTGGACCCGGCTCAGGTATTCCTCGATCACCGCCTCGTCCAGGACCTTGAAGGTCACTTCGCTGGCCACGCCGCGCTCGAGTTTCAGCCCGTCGCGCTGCCGGCAGACCGCCAGCCCGGTAAAGACGGTATGGGTCCGCCCGCTGAGCAGCCGCAGCATCGCCCGGGCGTCGGCGGCGTCGCGGGGCTTGTTGAGCACCGTGCGGTCGATGAAGACCGTCGTGTCCGCCCCGATGACCATGGCGTCGGGGTGCCGTGCGGCGACCCAGGCGGCCTTGAGGGCGGCGTTGTGGCGCACCATCTCCCGCGGGTCGGCTTCGGGCGCCTCGTGCTCGGTCACCTCGGCCGGGATGATCTCGAAGGCCACGCCCAGCGACGCGAGCAGTTCCTTCCGCCGCGGAGAGGCGGAGGCGAGGATCAGGCGGGAAACAGGAACGGCGGCCATGGCCGGCACAGTAGGTGGGAATTCGCGGCTACGGCTAGCGGAATCCGCGGCTTGGGGTTGCAGTCCAGCGCTTTGCCCTCAAGTTGTGCCGTCCTCCCATGCGCATCGGTCTGGCCCAGATCAACACCATCGTCGGCGACCTCGCCGGCAACCGCCGGCGCATCCTCGACGCCTACCGCACTTTGGTCGCCGCCGGCGCCGAGCTGGTGGTCTTTCCGGAGCTCGTGGTCTGCGGCTATCCGCCGCGCGATTTGCTGTTCAAGAAGCGCTTCGTGACCGACGTCGAGCAGACCGCTCGCGAGATCGCCGCTGAGATCGGCGCCGTGCCCGCGCTCATCGGCTACACCGAGGCCAACATGTCCGGCTCGGGCCGCGCGGCCTTCAACTCCGCCGCTTTCTGCCAGTCGGGCAAAATCATCGCTTCCGCCCGCAAGTGCCTCCTGCCGACCTATGACGTCTTCGACGAGGACCGCTACTTCGAGCCGGCCGCAGCCCCCATCGTCGTCAAATCGCTCGGCCAACGCATCGGCATCACGATCTGCGAGGACATCTGGACGCACGCCATGATCTCCACGCGCCGCCTCTACAACGGCGCCGAGCCGGTCAAGCAACTGGCCGCGCAGCGTTGCGACCTGATGGTCAACCTTTCCGCCAGCCCCTGGAATCACGGCAAGGGCGGCGTCCGCCACACGCTCATTTCCGACACCGCGAAGCAACTCGGCTGCCCGGTCGTCTACGTCAACGCCGTCGGCGGCAACGACGAGCTGCTCTTCGACGGCCGCAGCGTCGTCTGCAACGCGCACGGCGACCTGCTCGGCGGTTTGGCCGCCTTTCGCGAGCAACTGCAAGTGGTCGACCTCGCCGCGACCAAGCCCGTCATCGCACCGACCTACGACCAGCCCGACCTTGCCGACATCTACGACGGCCTTGTGCTCGGCGTGCGCGATTACGCCAATAAGACTGGCTTCAAGAAAGCCCTGCTCGGCCTCTCAGGCGGCATCGATTCCGCCCTCACCGCCGTCATCGCCGCCGAGGCGCTCGGCGCCGCGAACGTCATCGGCGTCAGCCTGCCGTCGGTCATTTCGAGCCAGCACTCGAGGGACGATGCCGCCATCCTCGCGAAGAACCTCGGCATCGAATACCACACGCTCTCCATCGCCGACGTCGTCGCCGCGGGCGAGCAGACCCTCGCGCCGCTCTTTGTCGGACGTCCCCGCGACATCGCCGAGGAGAACATCCAGGCCCGCGCGCGCGGCCTGCTGCTCATGGCGATCTCGAACAAGTTCGGCGCGCTGCTTCTCACCACCGGCAACAAGAGCGAACTGGCCGTCGGCTACTGCACGCTTTACGGCGATATGTGCGGCGGCCTCGCGGTCATCAGCGACGTCTTCAAGACGCAGGTCTACGCCCTCTCGCGCTGGATCAACCGCAGCAAGGAAATCATCCCGGCCAGCTCGATCGACAAGGCCCCGAGCGCCGAGTTGCGGCCCGACCAGACCGACCAGGACAGCCTGCCGCCCTACGACCTGCTCGACGCCATCCTCAAGGGTTACGTCGAGGAAGGCCTCTCGCGCCGCGACCTCGTCGCCGCGGGCTTCGATGCCGCCATCGTCAACGACGTTGCCCGCAAGGTCGACCTCAACGAATACAAGCGCAAGCAGGCCGCCCCCGGCCTGAAGATCACCCCCCTCGCCTTCGGTGTCGGCCGGCGGATCCCCATCGTGCAGAAATACGTGAGCTGAATTCTCCGATATAGGTCCCATTGGGCCTATACGACTATAGGACCTATGCCTTCCCCCTCCGAACAACTCTTCGCCCGCGCCCTTCAGCTCATTCCCGGCGGCGTCAATTCGCCCGTCCGCGCCTTCCGCTCCGTTGGCGGGGCGCCGTTCTTCACCAAGTCGGCCAAGGGCGCGACGCTCACCACGGCCGACGGCAGGGAGCTGATTGATTTCGTCTGCACCTGGGGCCCGGCGATCCACGGCCACAACCACCCGCGCATCAAGGCCGCCATCGCGGCCGCGCTCGAGCACGGCACGTCCTTCGGCACGCCGAATCCCTACGAGGTCGAGATGGCCGAGCTCATCGTCGATTTCTTCCCGTCGGTCGAGAAGGTCCGCCTGTGCAGCAGCGGCACCGAGGCGACGATGTCGGCCATCCGCCTGGCGCGCGGCTTCACGAAGCGCGACAAGATTATCAAGTTCGCCGGCTGCTACCACGGCCACAGCGACTCGCTCCTTATCAAGGCCGGCTCCGGCGCGCTGACCCACGGCCACCCCGACAGCGCCGGCATCCCCGCGTCGTTCGCGCTGGAGACCATCGTCCTCCCCTACAACGACACCGCGGCACTCGACGCGGCTTTCGCTGCCAACCTGGGCAAGATCGCCTGCATCATCCTCGAGCCCTACATCGGCAACGTCGGCTTCATCAAGCCCGACGCCGGCTACCTTCAATACGTCCGCAAGATCACGGCGCAACACGGCGCCCTGCTCATCTTTGACGAGGTCATGACCGGCTTTCGCCTCTCCCGCGGCGGGGTGCAGGAGGTGGAGAAAATTGTCCCCGACCTCACCTGCCTCGGCAAAATCATCGGCGGCGGCCTGCCCGTCGGCGCGTTCGGCGGCCGGGCCGACATCATGGACCACCTCGCGCCGCTCGGTCCGGTCTACCAGGCCGGCACGCTCAGCGGCAACCCGCTCGCCATGGCCGCCGGCATCGCCCAGCTCCGCCTGCTCGACGAGGTAAAGCCCTATCCGCGCCTCGACGCGCTCGGCCGGCAGGTCTGCGCGGCCGCGCTGGCCGCCGCCAAAGCCAAGGGCCTCCCGCTGCAGGCGCCGCAGTTCGGCTCGATGTTCAGCCTCTTCTTCACGCCGACCGTCGTGCGCGACATGCCCACGGCGCTGACGTCCGACGCCAAGCTCTTCGGCCGCTTCTTCCACGCCTGCCTCGACGGCGGCGTCTACCTGCCGCCGAGTGCCTACGAGTCCTGGTTCCTGAGCACCGCCCACGAGGGCGCGGCCATCGACCGGGCTTGCGAAGTCATCACCAAGAGCATTCAGTCGCTCTAAGGAACCGCCCGCTGGTTCGTAATTCCCTAAGGCCACGATGAACACCAAGCAGCAAAGCAGCAAAGGACTCCGTCTTCTTGGTCTGGCTTCGCTCCTTTGCTGCTTGGTGTTTTCCACACCGGTAGCGGCCGTGCCGCTGAACGCGCCGCTGATTTCCACCGCCGAGCTGCAGCCGGGCATGAAGGGCGAGGTCTGGACCGTCTTCAAGGGCCACGACTCGGAACCATTCGCCGTCCAGGTCACCGGCATCCTCCGCAACGCCCTCGGCCCGGGCAAGAGCATGATTCTCTGCGAACTCACCGACCCGCGCGTGCAGAACATGGGCGCCGTGGCCGGTATGAGCGGCAGCCCGCTCTACATCGGTGGCAAGCTCGCCGGCGTGCTCTCCTACCAGATCCAGCGCTTCGAGACCGTGCGCTACGCGGGCTTCACCCCGATCAGCGACATGCTCGAGGTCAGCGCCCTGCCGCCGGGCAAAGACACTTTCGCGCCCGCGCCGATCCCGATCAAGGGCGACCGCGGCAACACGCGCGCCGCCGAACCGACCGCGACGAGCGCCGCGCCGTTCACCGCCATCACGCCGGCCTTCTCGCTCGGCGGTCTCGCGCCCGAGGTCGCCGCGATGATCGAGCCGCAATTCGCGGCGCTCGGCCTCAGCGTCAACGCCCTTGGCGGCAACGACGGTGGCTCCGACAACCCGGCGCCCGCCTCCGCCCCGCCGCCCTCGCTCCGCCCGGGTGATGTCGTCGCCGTCGCGCTCGCCGTGGGCGACATCAGCCTCGCCGGCACCGGCACGGTTTCCTACGTGGACGGCAACCGCATCCTCGCCTTCGGCCACCCGATGCTCTCGCTCGGCGCCACCGAGCTGCCGATGGCGTCCGCCGAAATCGTCGCGATCCTGCCGAGCCAGTATAATTCCGTAAAGCTGAGCAACACGGGCGGCATCATCGGTGCGTTCAGCCAGGACCGCCTCTCCGGCATCTACGGCGAGCTTGGCCGCAAGCCCGCGATGGTGCCGGTCGACATTGATTTTCCCGCGCGCCTGAACCGCAAGTCGCTTCACTTCGAGGTCGTGCGCAACGAACAGGTGCTGCCGACCATCGCCGCCACCGGGCTCGCGCAGGCCGTCATGGGTTCGAACGAGTCGGGCCTGGCGCTCGGCTTCAAGGTCACGACCACCGTCAACTTTCCCGGCTCCCCGCCCGTGGAACTGAGCCAGCTCTATCCCGGGCCGCAGGGTTTCCGGCAGGGCCTCGGCGATTTCGTCGGCAACCTCTCGCTCTGGCTCTTCAATCCCTACGAGCGCATTTTCCCCGACCATATCCGCTTCAGCATCGAGGACACACCGGAGACGCCTTCGGGCAGCATTGAGCAGATGCAGGTCTCGCGCGCCGAGGCGTCGCCCGGCGAAAAGATTGCCGTCACGATCGGCTGGCGCGGCTTCCAGCACGAGTCTGCGAGCGAGATCATCAACCTCAGTGTGCCGCGCGAGTGGGCGGGCAAGGACCTTGAGGTCATTCTCACCACCGGCCCGGCGCTCGACGAGCTCACGGGCCATGCGCACGCCGTGCCGGTCGCGCAGCTCCGCAGCTTTGAGGAATACATCTCGGCCCTCCGTGACTTCCGGCAGTCGGACGGTCTCTATTTGGCCGTCGTCGAGAAGGCTCGGCTCATGACCGACCAGCGCGCCACGACGCCCGACATGCCCGGCTCGCTCGAGCGCATCGCCCGCGGCGCCGATGAAGCACGCTTCCAGCGCAAGGAGGCCTTCGCCCCGCTCTGGGAGCAGCGCGTGCTGCCCGGCCGGCTGTTCAACATCATGGTCCGCCGGCCGCTCGTGATCACGGACTGAGCCGGATTCCCCGCTCCGCCCAGACTGACCGGTCCCCAAAACACTATGTCCCTTCGCTCCTCTTTCCTGCTCGCGCTCCTCGTGCTTTTTGCGGCCAATCTTCCGGCCGACCCCCTGACCAAGTCCCTCGAGATCGACTTCGGGCGCGACGTCGCGAGCCGCAACCTCAAGGGCCTCGCGACCCGTTCCGACGGCCGCGTGCTGCCCGGGCCGGTCTTCACTGACCTCGCCGGCCCCAAGCTCGGCGACATTCTCTGGACCATCAAGGCCACCGGCGCCGAGCGCCTCATGCTCAAATCCGCGCAAGGGGTTTCCGACCGTGTCGTAAGCTACCATTTCCTCGTCGGCACGGGTCCGGAGGGCAAGGTGCAGGAGGTGACATTCAAGCCGGACGACAACCTTTACACCGTCCGCGAGGTGGCCGATGTCGCGGAGACGAATGTCCTTTCCCTGCTGCCCCTGCCCAATGGCAACCTGCTGCTGGGCACGTCGCCCACCGGGGTGATCTACCTCGTCAACGGTGGCAAGAACCTCGCGCGCATCCCGCTGCCGGTTGATTCCATTTTCGATTTCCTGCCGCTGCCCGATGGCAGCGTGCTGGCCGCCACCGGCAACCCGGGAAAAATCTACCGCCTCGACCTGGCCAAGCTCGCCAAGGCCGGTGTCATCGAGGGCAAGGCGGGCGACGAGAAGCTGCTCGCCGACAGGGGCGTCACCGTCTTTGGCGAAATCCGCGACCGCAACGTCCGCCGCCTCGCGCGCCTGGCCGACGGCCGCGTCGTCGCGGGCTCCTCGCCCAAGGGCAACATCTACAGTCTTGCGGCCACCGGCGGCGCGCCGCTCATCCTCCAGGAAAATCACGACGCCGAGGTCGTCGACCTGCTCCCGCTGGAGGACGGCGGTTTCTACGCCGCCATCGTGAACACGCCCGGCGATGCCATCCGCATCGGCAAGCCGATCGAGCCCAAGCCCGATCCCAGCAAGGACAAGGAGATCGTCATGCCCAAGCTTGATGAGAAGCCCGCCTTCACCGGCCGCTCCAGCGTCGTGCGTTTCCCGGCCGACGGATTTCCGGAGAGCGTCACCGGCAAGCCCGGCATCGCCCTCTACCGCCTCGCGCGGCACAACGGCTGGCTGCTGCTCACGGCCGGGGAGATGGGCGACGCGTTTGGCTACGACCCGGTCGCGCGCCGCTCGCTGACCTTCGCGGGCAGCAGCTCGGCGCAGCTCAACGACCTGGCCCCGCTCGGCGACGGCCGTTTCCTGCTCATCCGCAACAACGCCCCCGGCCTTGCGCTGCTCTCGTTTGCCCCGGCCCCGGTGCGCGAGTTGGAGACCAAGCGCCTCGACCTCGGCCAGCCGGCGGAGCTGGGCGCCGTCCGCTTCGCCCGCCTGCGCGGCGTGGAGGCAAAGGCCCTGAAGCTCGAGGCGCGCACGAATTTCGGCAGCGACGAACTCGAGGGCTGGACGCCGTGGACGGAGTTGAAGCTGAACGACGGCGCCTTTGCCGCCGACGGCCTGCGCGGCCGCTATGTGAAGCTGCGCCTGACCATGCCGGGCAACGCGGCAGACTTCCAGATCGACAAGGCCACCCTCTATTCCCTCCCGCAGAACCGCCGGCCCTCGCTGGTCGATTTTCGCATCCTTTCCCCGAGCATGGGCCTGATCCCCGCGGCGGAGCAGCCGCCCAGTTCCACCGCGTCGTTGAACCAGGTCCTCTTCCCCGGTTCGCGCGAAAACGATCCCGCCGCCGAGAAACGAAAGATCCTCCTTAACAGCCAGGTCGTCCCCGCGCCCGGCACGCAGATTGTCTTCTGGACGGTCAACGACCTCGATGGCGACACGCTCGCCTACACCTTCTCGATCCGGCCGGAGAATTCCGACACATGGACCGACCTCGCCGTGAACACCCCGGACAGCTACGCGCAGTTCGAGACCGGCGGCCTGCCCGAGGGACTCTACCTCACGCGCCTGACCGCCAGCGAGCAGGGCCCGCGGCCGGCGAAGCAGCGGCTGAGCTACACCTTCGAAACCGACGCCCTGCTGGTGGACCGCACGCCGCCGGCCATCACGGCGACAGCGGTGGCGCGCGCCGACGGCAAACTGGTCGTTTCGATCGAAGGGACCGATGCGCTCTCGCTGCTGGAAGGCGCGGAGTTCGTGCTCAACAATGGCACGCACGAGACGGTGACGCATCCCGCCGACGGCATCCTCGACGGCAAGCAGGAAAAGTTCACCGCGGAAATCCCCGAGGCGAAGGCCGCGGGCGCGACCTCCGTCGAGATCCTCCTCTACGACCAGGCCGGCAACAGCGCGACCGTGCGGCTGCCGGTGAAATAAGACGGCAGGGGGGCCCCGCGCCTACTTGGCGTCGTAATTCCACATGTCGTGGATCGCCTTCCACGAACCATCCTTCTGCCTTTTCCAGACGCAGAGGAATTTCCCGGTGGCGGTGGTCGCCTTGCCGTCCGCGCCCTTGACCGTTTCCACAAACGTTCCACTGGTGAAGCCAAGTTCACTGCCGGACACCCCGGCGTTGGTCGCTTTCCAGGAGAGCGCATAGTTCGGGTCCGTGATGCCAGCCCAGACGGCCCGGATGGCGGCGCGGCCGGAGGCAACCTTGTCGTTCGGCGGGTAGACCGTGGCATCCTCCGCGTAGAACGAGACCAGGAGATCGAGATCCTTCTTCCCGGCGGAGGCCGACCAGGCGTCATCCATCTTGACCAGGGCCTTGCCCTCGGGGCTCAACTCGGCGGCGATGGCAGTGACAGCGGGGAACAGGACTGCGCACAGTCCGAGGACAAACAGGAACGCGGGGGCAATTCGTAGTTTCATGGTGCGGAGCTTCCTAGCCAGGCCGGGCGATGCAAACCGATACTCTGCCCGAAAGGATATACGTCCCTTAACCACCGCGGCCTAGGCCCGCGGGTGGGCCTTGGCGTGGATTTCCTTCAGGCGCGCCACGCTGGTGTGCGTGTAGATCTGCGTCGTCGTCAGGTTCGCGTGGCCGAGCAGCTCCTGCACCGCGCGCAGGTCGGCGCCGGAATTCAGCAGGTGCGTCGCGTAGGAATGCCGCAGCTTGTGCGGCGACAGGTCCATCGGCAGGTCGGCGAGCGCGAGGTATTTCTTCACGAGCAGCTGCACGGCGCGCACGGTCATACGCTTGTGCGCGTCGCCCACCACCACCGGGTCGTTGCGGCCGGTGGCCCGGGCGAACTCATCGCGGAACTTTTTCGCGACGGCCATCGCGGTGCGGCCGAGCGGGCAGATGCGTTCCTTGCGACCCTTGCCGAGGACGCGGGCACTGCCGGTGGCGAAATCCAGCGCGCTGTAATTCAGCGCCACGAGTTCACTCACGCGCAGGCCGCCGCCGTAGAGCAGCTCGAGCACGAGGCGGTCGCGCCAGGCGGCCGCGGCCTCGAGTGACTCGTTCTGCAGCAGCTTCTGCGGCCCGCCGAGCAGCGTCGTCATCTGGGCCTCCGTGAGGAATTTCGGCAGCTTCTTCTCCAGCTTGGGCAGGGCCGCCCCGGCAAAGGGGTTTCGCGCCAGCCGGCCGCGCTGCATCCAGTAGCGGTAGAACGCGCGCAGGCCGGACACGTGGTTGTGCAGCGTGCGGCGGTCGAAGCGCCGCTGGGCCTCGATGATGAAGTCGCGCACGTCGCGCGCGGTCAGCACGTCGAAGCCGCCCTCGCCGCGCCGGCTCGACTGCAGCCAGGCGAAGAAATCGGTGAAGGCCTGCCGGTAATTGCGCCCGGTGTAGACGGAGTAGCGCCGCTCCTTGCGGAGATGGTCGAGGAACGGCTGCAGCCACGCCGCGGCGATGTCCGCCGGGAGCAGCTCAGGCGCGGGTCTGGACACGGGTTTCGACATCGCGCATCACGCGGTCGCACTCCTGGCGCAGGACCGCCTCGGGATCGAGGCCGCGCCGCCGGCACGCCGCGGCCAGCTCGAAGAGCCGCCGGCCGGCGGACTCCGCGGTGAGGTCGGCCGCCATGCGGGCAATGCGCGGCTCGTTCACCGCGCTGTCGGCTGGCAGGTTGTTCTTCGCGATGCGCTTCACGATCTCCTCGGCGAACATCAGCGCGGGCAGGCGCGGCGGCAGCTTCTTGAAAATCGTCGACTCGGTCTTGCCGGCGGCGGCCTTCTCGCCGGCCTTCACCTTTTCCCAGACCTCGATGACCTCGGCGGAGTTGTCGGCGCGGCCGTCGCCGAAGACGTGCGGGTGGCGGCGGATGAGCTTGTCGTTGATCTCGCGGGCCACGTCGTCGAAGGTGAAATCGCCGCGCTCGGCGGCCAGCTGCGCATGGAAGACCACCTGGATGAGCACGTCGCCGAGTTCCTCGCGCATGTGCGGGAGGTCGTTCCGGTCGATCGTGTCGAGCAGCTCGCTGCACTCGTCGATCAGGCAGCGCGTGAGCGTCTGGTGCGTTTGCTCGCGGTCCCACGGGCAGCCGTCCGGGGCGCGGAGCCGGGCCATGGTGCGGCACAGGTCTTCGATGGCACTCATTTGTTTCAGTGGAATTACCACGGAACACACGGAAGACACGGAAAAACGGGCCGCAAATTGGTTTGGCTTCAGTGTATTCCGTGTGTTCCGTGGTCATTCTGTCATGGACAAGCTTACGGAAATCATGGTCCACAAGCGGCACGAGATCGCCCCGTTGCTGCGACCGGTTTTTGCCGACGAGTTGGCCGCCCTCAACGCTTCCCTGTCCCGGCCGCCGTCCTTCCGGTCGGCCCTGCGGCGGGCGGATGGCGCGCTGGCCGTCATCGCCGAGATCAAGCGCCGCTCGCCCTCCGCCGGCGCCATCAAGGAAGACGCCGCCGCCCTCGCGCAGGCCCTCCGCTACCGCGAGGCCGGCGCCAGCGCGCTTTCCATCCTGACCGACGAGAAATATTTTGGCGGCACCCTGGACGACCTGACCGGCGTCACCGGCCACTTTGCCCAGCATCCCCCCGCCCTGCCCTGTCTGCGCAAGGACTTCATGGTGCATCCCGTGCAGGTGCTGCAGGCCCGCCTGGCCGGCGCCAGCGCCATCCTGATCATCGTCCGCGCCCTGACCGACGACGAGATCACCGCGCTGCATAACGCCGCCATCGCGGCGGGCCTCGACACGCTCTTTGAGATCCACACCGAGGAGGAACTCAAGCGCGCCACCGGCCACGGCGCGAAGATCATCGGCGTGAACAACCGCGACCTCGCCGTCTTCCAGACCGACCTCGGCCTGAGTGAGCGCCTGATCCCGCTTTTCCCGAAGAACATCATTGCCGTCAGCGAGAGCGGCATCGCGACCGCGGCGGACGCCGCCCGCGCGCGCGCCTGCGGCGCCCACGCCGTGCTGGTCGGCGAGGCGCTCATGAAGTCCGCCGCCCCGGCCGCGTTGATCGCCGGTTTCCGCCGCCATGTTTGAACATCCCAAGGACAAGCTCCTGCCCCGGCGCGAATTCATTCGGCGGCTGGGCTGGAGTGTGGCCACGGGTGCCGTGCTCCTCGCCTTCTCCCTCGGGGTTGGGCTTGCCGGCTATCATTGGATCAACGGCCTGCCGTGGACCGACGCGTTCCTTGACGCCGCGATGATCATGTCCGGGATGGGCCCCGTCGCGCCGGTGACGAACAATGCCGCCAAGATTTTCGACGGCTGTTATGCGATCTACTGCGGGATCGCGCTAATCGGCAGCACGGGCGTCATCTTCGCCCCGGTGATCCACCGCGCGCTGCACAAGTTTCACCTTGAGGATTCCGCCCGCGACTGACCATGCCGCTCTCGCCGTCCTCCACCCGCGAACTCCTCGCCAAGCTCGGCCATGAGCCGAAGCGATTCCTTGGCCAGAATTTCCTCGTCGACGGCAACATCGTCCGCAAGTCCCTCGAACTCGCCCAGGTGCGGGCGGGCGATACCGTGGTGGAGATCGGGCCCGGGCTGGGCACGCTGACCTCCGCCCTGCTCGCGGCCGGCGCCGAGGTCTGGGCGGTCGAGAAGGACCGGAACCTGCACGCGCATCTCACGGAGACATTGGCAAAGGAACAGCCGCGGCTCCATCTGCTGGAAGGCGACGCGGTCGAGCATCCGCTGGCCGGGTTGCCACCGGACCGCGCCGCGCCCTTCAAGATCGTCGCCAACCTGCCCTACGCCATTGCCACGCCCTGGCTCGACGGCGTGCTGTCCGGCCCGCTGCCCGAGCGCATGGTGCTCA
This sequence comes from Lacunisphaera sp., assembly GCA_029945445.1. GTDB lineage: Bacteria > Verrucomicrobiota > Verrucomicrobiia > Opitutales > Opitutaceae > Lacunisphaera. Next base: position 241,063 of record JAQSCO010000060.1, read on the forward strand.
TGCTGCAGCAGGAGGCCGCGCAGCGCTACGCGGCGCAGCCGGGCTCCAAGATCTTCGGCGCCATCTCCATCTTCCTGCAGTCGGCCTACGCGGTCGCCCCGGGTCACAAGGTCGACGCGTCGTGCTTTTTCCCGGCACCGGACATCGAGTCCTACCTGCTGCACCTCACGCGGCGGCCCGACCCCTTTGTCTTCCCGGCGGCGACCAAGGCCGTCATCCGGGCCTGCTTCCAGCAGCGCCGGAAGCAGATCGGCGGCCTGCTGCGCGGCAAGCTGCCCGATGGCGGCGCGGCCTGGCTCGCGCAGCTGACGGCGGCCGGGCTCAGTGCCGCGGCGCGGCCCGAGCAGATTCCGGTGGCACTCTGGCGGCAGCTCGCGGTCTGACCGGAGTCGGCTTGAAATTCCCTCGCCGCCGGATTAACTCCTGCCTGTCCATGCATTCGCGCCTGCTCCCGGCCCTCCTTGCCTGCTCCCTGCTGGGCGCCGCCGTGCTGTCTGCCCAGACCCCCGGCCTCGCCGGCAAGATCGAGAACGGCACCTATGCATCGCCGACCGGCGAGTTCAAGGTTCCCGTGCTCGTCCTGCCGGAACTCGGCGGCGTGGTCACCGACACGGAGAACGCGGTCACCTTCCACGACGACTACAATGTCCACCTCAGCATCGCCTGCTTCGCCCAGGACGCGGCGCAGAAGTGGGAGCTGGAGACCCGCGGCCGGCGCGACTACCTGCTATATTTTTTCAACGAGATCGTCCTCGCCGATTTTGCCCGGCGTTTCCCCGGCGCGAAGATCGAGAGCGCCCGTTTCGTGCCCGAGTTGCAGGACGGGGCGTTGATCGCCTACGCCTTGCTGCCGGGGGGATCGTCCTTCGAGGACAAAAACTACGTGCTGGCCAACCCCGCCACCCCGCGGGTCACGGCCAAGCGCGGCACGCTGCTCTTCGTCCGCAACAGTCACCTCTTCATCCTCAGCACCGAACTGGCGGAACGGGCCACCCAACGCAGCACCTACGCTCAGCCGCCCGAGAAGGAGAATGCCCTGCTGGCCGACCGCCTGACCGCGCTGACCGGCCGGCTCATCTTTCCGCCGCCCAAGCCGCGCGCGTCCTGAGCCATGAGCGAGCCCTATGAGGAACTGCTGCAGGGCGAGGCCGTCCACCGGGGCCCGCCGACGGCCGACCATGAGCTGCTCGTCACTCGACTCCACCGGCTGGTGGCCGGGTCGCTGCCGCTCAATTCCGCCCTGTGCCTGCTGCCGCCGCGCTCCGAGTTGCTGCTCGGCGAGCACTCCGTGCTCCGGCCCGACCTCGCGGTCATCCGCCTCGAGCAGCCCGCCGCGACCGTGATTGACGTGGCCCAGCTCTACCTCGTGGCCGAGGTGCTGCTACCGGGCGACCATCACGCCGACACCGTCATCAAGAAGCAGCTCTGGGCCGACTCCCGCCTGCCGCGGCTTTGGATGGTCGACCCGCGCTACCTCAACGTCGAGGTCTACGGCCTCGGCGAATTCGGCTTCACCCTCACCGATATCCTCGCCAACCACCATCCGCTGACCGATCCGCACCTGCCCGGTCTGAGTTGCCCGATGCATGAGCTTTTCGCCAACATCTGAATTCATGAAGTCCGCCCTGCTCCGCTTCCTTTTGCTCATGTGTGCCGCCTACCTGCCCGCCCGCGCCGCCTTCGACCTCGTCACGCCCAAGCCGCCGGTCGCGGCGAAAAAGCCCAAGGACGTCACCGTCCACGAGGACCGGCGCCTCGACGACTTCTTCTGGCTTCGCGAGAAGGGCAACCCCGAGGTCGTCAGCTACCTCGAGCGCGAGAACGCCTACACCGAGGCCGTGCTCGCGCCGGCCAAGGAGCTGCGCGCCGCCCTCTACACCGAGATGGTCGCCCGCATCAAGGAGGATGACACCAGCGCCGCCGTGCCCTTCCTCGGCTACAACTACTACACCCGCACCGAGAAGAATAAGCAGTATCCCATCTATTGCCGCAAATCCCAGAAAGCCGGCGCCGCCGAGGAAGTCCTCCTCGACCTCAACACGATGATCGGTGCGAACACCTACATCGCCGTCGGCCAATACCGCGTGAGCGACGATGGCGCGCGCCTCGCCTACTCGATCGACTGGACGGGCTACCGCCAATACGAGGTCTTCGTCATGGACCTGGCCACCCACGCCCTCGTCCCGCAGTCGGTCGGCAAGGTCTCCAGCCTCGAGTGGGGCGCGGGCCACGACGTGCTCTACTACGGCACCGAGAACGACGCGAAGCGGTCGGACCAGCTTCACCGCTGGACGCTCAGCACGGGGAAACACGAGCTGCTCTATGAGGACAAGGACGAGCTCTACAACCTGGAGACCGGGAAGTCCCGCGACGGGAAATTCGTTTTCTGCCACACCGAGAGCAAGCTTACCACCGAGGTCCTTGCGCTTGCGGCCGCCGACCCGGCGGCGAAATTCACCAGCCTGCTCGGCCGCAGCGAGAACGTGAAATACTTCGCCGAGCACCATGACGGGAAATTCTATTTCGTGACCAACCGCGACGGCGCGAAGAACTACAAGGTCATGGCCGCGCCCGACACCGCGCCTACGCAGCAGGCCGAGATCATCCCGCACAATCCGGCGATCAAGATCGAGGGCGGCCTTGAGATGTTCGCGCGCTTCATGGTCCTCGCGGAGCGCGAGGGCGGCCTGCCGCACCTGCGCGCCTACGACTTCGCCACCGGCAAATCCTCGCGCCTCGCGATGCCCGAGGCCGCCTACGAGGTCAGCGCCGGCCGCAACTGGGCCTACGACACCGACGTCTTCCGCTACGACTACGAGTCACTGGTCCGGCCGCCGACCGTCTACGCCGCCAACCTGGCGACCGGCGAGCGCACGCTTGTGAAGCAGACCGAGGTGCTCGGCGGCTTCGACGCGAAGAACTACCAGTCCGAGCGCCGCTGGGCCACGATGCGCGACGGCACGAAGGTGCCGCTCTCCATTGTCTACCGCGCCGACCTCGACCGCACCAAACCGCAGCCGCTCTGGCTCTACGGCTACGGTTCCTACGGGGTGAGCATGCCGGTTTCCTTCAGCTCCTCGCGGGTCAGCCTGCTCGACCGCGGCCTGATCTACGTCATTGCGCACATCCGCGGCGGCGGCGAGCTCGGCGAGGAATGGCGCGAGGCCGGCCGCATGGAGAAGAAGATGAACACGTTCAATGATTTCGTGGACTGCGGCCAGTGGCTCGTGGACCAGCACTGGACCACGCCGGCCCAGCTCGTCACCTCGGGCGGCAGCGCCGGCGGCCTGTTGATGGGCGCGGTCATCAACCAGCGGCCCGACCTCTTCCACGCCGCGGTCGTGCAGGTGCCGTTCGTCGACGTGCTCAACACCATGCTCGACGCCACGCTGCCGCTCACGACCGAGGAATACATCGAGTGGGGCAACCCCAACATCAAGGAACAGTATTTCTGGATGCGTGCCTACAGCCCCTACGACAACCTCAAGGCGGCCGCCTATCCTCATCTGCTCGTCAACGTCTCCTACAACGACAGCCAGGTGCCCTATTGGGAAGGCACGAAGTATCTCGCGAAGATCCGCACGCTCGACACCGGCCACAACGCCACGCTGCTCCACGCCACCATGGGCGCGGGCCACGGCGGCGCCGCCGGCCGCTACGACGCGCTCTACGACGTGTCGCGCAACTACGCGTTTTTCCTGCAGGCCCTCGGGATGAACCAATGACGCCGCCGGCCAAGCTGCCCTCCTCGCTCTTCGACTTTGCGAAAATCCCCGGGACGCCGACGCCGGTCGGCGAAGTCCGCCCCTACTTCGACGCCGCGACGAGCACCCTCGCCCGGCTCGAGACGCACCTGACCACTCTGAATCCCGGCGAAATCTCCCATGCCGCCCATAAACACGCCGACGAGGAAATGATCGTGATCAAGGAAGGCACCGTCGAGGCCACGATCAACGGCGTCGCCCACCAGGCCGGCCCCGGCTCCATCCTCTTCTTCGCGTCCATGGACCTGCACGGCCTGCGCAACCCGGGTCAGGTGCGCGCGAGCTACCACGTCATCCGCATCTTCCCGCGGGACCTGCCAATTTCGTAAGCTTGCCTTGCTGGGCCCTCCAACGAGCTACGCTTTGAAGAACGCTTCGCTGCGGATGATGCCCATCTCCAGGCCGCGGAGCTCCGCCATGCCGCGCAGCAGGCCGATCGCAGAGTAACCCGGGTTGGTCTTCTTGTGCAGGTCGTCGAGGATGGTGTGGCCGTGGTCGGCGCGCATCGGGATGACGGCGTCGACCCGCCCGAGGGCCACGCGCTTGCGCTGCTCCTTCAGGATTTCGCGGATGACGCGGAACATATCGACGTCGCCCTCGAGGTGCGCGGCCTCGAAGAAGCTGCCGGCCTCGTCGCGCTGCGTGCTGCGCAGGTGGGCGAAGTTCAGCTTGCTGCCGAGTCGCTTGATGATGCCGACGAGGTCGTTGTCCGCGCGCACGCCGAGCGAGCCGGTGCAGAGCGTGAACCCGTTGTAGATCGAGTCGTGAACGCCGAGAATGAACCGCAGGTCCTCCTCCGTGCTCACGACGCGCGGCACGCCGAACAGCGGCGTCGGCGGATCGTCGGGATGGATCGCGAGCTTGATGCCCGCCTCCTCGGCGACCGGCCCGACGGCGCGCAGGAAATACGCGAGGTTCTCCCGCATCTGCCCTTCGGTCACCCCGCGGTAGGCGTCGAGCCGGTGCTGGAACTCCGCGAGCGTGTAGCCTTGCTGGCCGCCGGGCAGGCCGGCGATGATGTTGTGCTGCAGCACCGCTTTTTCTTTTTCACTCATGGCCGCAAGGCGCGCGCGGGCCGCCTCGATCTGGGCGGGCGTGTAGGTCTTATCCGCCCCGGGGCGCTTCAGGATGAACAGGTCGAACGCCGCGAACTCGTGCGCGTCGAACCGCAGCGCGCGCGAGCCGTCCTCCAGCTCGAACTCGAGGTCGGTGCGCGTCCAGTCGAGGACGGGCATGAAGTTGTAGCACACCGTCGGCACGCCGCACTGGCCGGCGTGGCGGAGCGTCTGCTGGTAGTTCGCGATGTAGCGGTCGCGGGTCGGCGCGCCCATCTTGATGTCCTCGTGCACCGGCACGCTCTCGATCACCGACCACCGCAGCCCGCGCCGGCGCGGGGGCGACACGGCGTCGTCGAGCTCGATGATCCGCTTGCGCTCGAGGATGGCCGCGACGGGCCAGACTTCCCCGATGGGGATCTCGTGCAGCGCGGTGACAATGCCGGTCGCGCCGGCCTGCCGGATGTCGGTGAGCGTCACCGGGTCATCGGGGCCATACCAGCGCCAGGTCTGTTCCATGCCATTCATGGCCGGACTTTCCCGGCTGCGGGCCTGCTTGTCTACCGCATTCCGTGTCATCGCCCCGGCCGGTGATTAACGGGTTGAACATTCCGCGCCTTGCGCTCTGATTCCGCACCTTACCCGCAGTGACCAAGTCCGCCCTACTCGCCCAGATCATCACCCGGCTCGCCGCCGACCTCGAGCAGCTGACCAGCGCTGCCCTCGCCACGCACGCCGAGGCCACCGACGAGGAGAACAAGGCCGAGGACAAATACGACACGCGCGGGCTCGAGGCTTCCTATCTCGCCCACGGCCAGTCCAAGGCGGCCGAGGAAGCCGCCCAGGCGGTCGCGCAGTTTCAGGCCCTGCCAGTCCGGGATTTCGCCGCGGACGAGCCCATCAGCCTCGGCGCGCTCGTCGTGCTCGAGGGCCGGAGCCAGAGCCATTACTTCGTCGGTCCGCGCGCCGGTGGCACGGAGATCGAGGCCGACGGCCAGTCCGTTCTGGTCATCACGCCCCAGTCACCGCTCGGCCGCCAGCTCATGGGCCGGAAACAGGGCGACACCCTCGCGGTCGGCACCGGCGGAACCAGCACCACCATGCGCATCGCCTCGGTGAGCTGACTCTTCGTAGGGGCGTCCCTTGCGGACGCCCGCGGGCGGCAAGCGCCGCCCCTACATTGGGCGTTGAGTGGTTGCCTTTGCGGCTTCGCTGCTTTGTGTTCTCCCCTCAAATGGCTACCACCTACGAAACCCTCCGCGCCGACATCATCACGGCCATGAAGGCCCGCGACGCGGCCACCGCCACCGCCCTTCGCACCATGGACGCCGCCATCCAGCGCGCGGCCATGGACGCCAGCAAGCCGATCGACGAAACGCTCGCCATCGCCACCTTCCGCAAGGCCGTGAAGAACCTCACCGACGCCCGCACCGAGTTCGAGAAGGGCGGCCGCGCCGACCTTGTCGCCGCGAACAGCGCCGAGATCGCCATCTTGGAGAAATACCTGCCCAAGGGCCTCGACCCCGCGAAGCTCGACGCGCTCGTCGTCGAGGTCATCGCCGCCACGGGCGCCGCCTCGAAGAAGGAAATGGGCAAGGTCATCGCCGCGCTCAAGCAGCGGCCCGAGGCCCCGCTCCTCGACTTCGGCGCCGTTAGCAAGCTCATCCAGGCGAAATTGCCCTAAGCGCGTGCCGCTGATCGATCATCTCTTCTCGATCGGCCCCGTCCGCAAGGCCATCTGGAAACTGTGGTATCCGTTCCTCACGCGGCGGCTGCGTTCCGAGGAAGTCCTGTTTCTCAACTACGCCTACGAGACGGAGCCGCCGATGGCGCTGCCGCTCGCCACGGCCGATGAGCCGAACCGCGCCTGTATCCAGCTCTACCACCATGTCGCCACGCAAGTTGAGCTGCGCGGCAAGAAAGTCCTGGAGGTCAGCTGCGGCCACGGCGGCGGCGCGTCCTACCTGACCCGCACGCTGGCGCCGGCGCATTACACCGGGCTCGACCTCAACCGCACTGGCGTTGAATTCTGCCAGAAACGTCATCCGGTCGGGAACCTCGATTTCCTGCAGGGCGACGCGCAAGACCTGATGTTCGCCGATCACACCTTCGACGCGGTCCTCAACGTCGAGGCCTCGCATTGCTATCCGGACTTCCCGCGCTTCCTCGCCGAGGTCGCGCGCGTGCTCCGGCCCGGCGGGCATTTCCTCTACGCGGACTTCCGTTTCCGCGAGGGCCTCGCGGAATGGGAGCAAGCGCTGGCGTCGGCGCCGCTCAAGCTCGTGCAGACGCGCGTGATCAACGCCGAGGTGCTGCGCGGCATGGACGCCAACTCCGCGCGCTCGCTGGCGCTGATTGTCCGCCATCTGCCGAAATTCCTGCACCCCCTCGGCCGCGACTTTGCCGGCGTCGAGGGCTCGCGCATCTACGCCGCCCTGCAGCGCGGCGAGGTGTCGTATCGGTCGTATTGCTTCGTGAAAGTTTGAGTGGAGGGCTCGCGTCCCTGCGAGCCGCGGTCCCTCCAGAAGAAATCCTCCTACGGCGCGGCCCACTTCAGCACGCCGATGAACAGCAGGACAATCGCGCCGGAGAGCGCGCTGCACACGAGGAAGCCGACGGTGTCCACCTTCGTCCAGCGGCAGAACTCCCAGTTGGACCACGGGAACAGCTTGGTGTCGTCGAAGCGCGTGGGATTGCGGCGGGTCTCCGCCATCGCGGCGGCCTCGAGCTCGGGCGTCTCGCCGACCGGGGTCTTCATCTTGCCGTAGAACTGCGCGACGCGCGCGGGGTCCGTGGGCTTCGTGAGGAGGCCGGCGATGAGCAGCACGGCGAAGGGGAAGAGGCCGTCGAAGAAGAACTGCGCGGTCAGGCGCTCGTTGGGCGACATGCTCCCGGGATGCAGGCCGACCTTGCTCAGGACGAGGCACTCGAGGTTGAAGCGGCCACTGCCCACGAGCGGGCTCGCGAGGTCCGCGGGATTCGCGTGCACCACGGTGGCGAAGAACACCCCCGCCGGCTTGCCGCTCGGCGTCAGGCTGGTTTGCGCGAGCACCTGGTTGGTGCTGAGCGCGGAAACCTTCGCCGCGGTCCATGGGACGACAATGATGAGCAACGTCGAGAGCACCACGCACCACCACACGGCGGGCGCGGTGAGCCGGCGCCAGAAGTAACTGAGCAGCACGCAGGCGCCGAAGGGAATGTTCACCGTGAGCACGATGTTCACGATCGAGAGGAAATCGCCCATCAGCCATGCCGACACAGCCCCGAGCGCGAGCACGACGATGATGGTGCAGCGGGCGTAGAAGACGCCTTCCTGCTGCGTGATGTCCGGCCAGAACTGGCGGTAGACGTTGCGGACGAAGAGCGAGGAGATCGCGAGCGCCTTGGCGGCCAGCGTGGACATCGTGCCGGCGAGCACGCCCGCGAGCATCAGGCCGATGAGGCCGGTGCCGAGCAGCCTGTTGGACAGTGCGCCCCAGGTGGCGTCGGGATCCGAGATGCCGCCGACGCCGAAGAGCGCGACGGCGATCAGGCCGGCGAAGGCCCAGAGGATGATCATGAGGCGCTTCAGGTAGTTGCCGGAGACGCCGCTGCGGGCGGCGAATTCCGTCTTGGCCGAGCCGGCGATGCCCATGTTGTGGCTGAGGCCGCCGTTCTGCACGATGCTCACCAGCAGGATGGCGCCGAGGCCGTAGACGGAGAACTGCTCCGAGCCGCCCGAGCCGAAGAGGTCGAACATCTTCGCCGGCACCTTCTCCCCCAGCGCGTGCCAGCCGCCGATGGCGTGCAGGCCCGTCGGGATGAGCAGGAGCGAGAACACGATGATGAGGATGCTCTGCAACCCCTCGTTGACGGCCGCCGCGCCCATGCCGCCCATGACGATGTAGGTGCCGACCACGATCGCGAAGATCACGTAGAAGCCCACGTCGTTGAGGATCGTGATGTAGCTGTGCAGCTCGTGACGGGTGTTGCGCTCGCGCAGCGTGTCGAGCCGGACTTTCTCCCCGGCGGGCAGCGCGCCGGCGGCGAACTGCTGCTCAAGTTTCTTCAGGTCATTGTAGCCCTCGACCGCGGCGCGTTCGGTCGCGGTCCACTGGGCCTCCTGCTTTACGACGAGCGATGACGCGATCTTGTAGGCCGTGACATTGGCGAAACCGAGGAACACGCACGCGACCAGGATCTGGAACATCGCGTAGAAGAGGCTCAGCTTGCGGCTCGCATAGCGGTCCTCGAACAGGTCGGACACGGTCGTCAGGCGCACGCGACGGAACCAGACGTTCATGAACCAGAAATACGGGTTCATGAACACGGTCTGGAACGAGAGCCAGGAGCCCGGTGCGCCCTGCTGGTAGACGAAACTTGCGGTGCTGACGGCGCCGGACGGTTCGGTGGCGTTGCCGAAGTTGAGGAAGAACTGGTAGAGCTTGCCGAGTCCGCGGCCTGCGAGGAAGAAGCCGTCCTCGCTGCCCGTACCCTTCGACGCCCGCTTGCCGATGTAGATGACGGCGAGCAGATACGCGGCAATGATGGCGATATCGAGGGGATGGAGACTGCCAAGCATGAGGACGAAAGGAGCTGAGAGGGTAACGGGGTGAGGCGCCGACCAATCCAACGGGCTGGCGGGCCACTAGCAGCGTATTCGGGCGCTGACAGTAAGACTGCTGACGCCAGCCCGGGTTCTCCGCGAGGGAAAACTGGCATGGGGGACCCGCGTCTCTGCGCGTCGCGGAGATTTTGTGGGCACCCCACCTCCAGCCAACCTCGCGTCCTGCCTTGTCACCCGCTCCGCGAGCCGTCGTTGTGGGCGCGTGTCCGCACTTCCGCCCGCCCCCCTCGCCCCGCTGACCGGTTCACCCGGTCCGGACGCCGTGCTGGACCGGTTCCTCGCGGCGATGGCGGCCAAGGGTCTGACGCTTTACGCCGAGCAGGAGGAGGCGATCCTCGAACTTTTCGCCGGCAAGAACGTCATCCTCAACACGCCGACAGGGTCCGGCAAATCCCTCGTCGCGGCCGCCCTGCATTTCAAGGCCCTCTGCGCCGGCCAGCGCTCCGTCTACACCTGCCCGATCAAGGCGCTGGTGAACGAAAAATTCCTCAGCCTCTGCCGCGACTTCGGTCCCGAGCACGTCGGCATGATGACCGGTGACGCCTCCGTCAATCCCCAGGCCCTCGTCCTCTGCTGCACCGCGGAAATTCTCGCCAACATTGCCCTCACCCGCGGCGACCGCGCCAAGGTCGCGGCGGTCATCATGGACGAGTTCCATTATTACTCCGACGCCGAGCGCGGCTACGCCTGGCAGGTGCCGCTGCTCACGCTGCCGCAGGCGCGCTTCCTGCTGATGTCGGCGACGCTGGGCTCGACCGACTTCTTCGAACGCGACCTGACACGCCTCACGGGCTCGCCGACCCTCACCGTCCGCAGCGACCGCCGGCCCGTGCCGCTGGCCTTCGAGTATTCCGAGACGCCCCTCGCCGAGCGCGTGGCCGACCTGCTCGCGACCAACCGCGCGCCGGTCTACCTCGTGCATTTCACCCAGCGCGCGGCCGCCGAGGCGGCCCAGTCGCTGATGAGCCTCGCGCTCTGTTCCAAGGAGGAGAAGGCCGTCCTTACCACCGAGTTGGAGCGCGTGAAATTCAACAGTCCCTACGGCAAGGACATGAAGCGCTGGCTGCGCCACGGCATCGGTGTCCACCACGCTGGCCTCCTTCCGAAATATCGCATCCTCGTCGAGTCGCTCGCGCAGAAGGGACTCCTCAAGCTCATCTGCGGCACCGACACGCTCGGCGTCGGCATCAACGTCCCGATCCGCACCGTGCTCTTCACGCAACTCTGGAAATACGACGGCACCAAGGCCGCCATCCTCAGCGTGCGCGATTTCCGGCAGGTCGCCGGCCGCGCGGGCCGCGCCGGCTTCGACGACCAGGGCTATGTCATCGCGCAGGCGCCCGAGCATTTCATTGAGAACAAGCGCGCCGAGGCCAAGGCCGCCGCCAACCCGGCGAAAAAGAAGCCGGCCAAGCAGTCCGCCCCCGAGGGCTCGGTCGTCTGGGATGCAAAGACCTACGAGCGACTCAAGACCGCCGCGCCCGAGGAACTCGTGTCCCGCTTCGACGTCTCGCACGGCATGCTGCTGCTCGTGCTCAGCCGCGACGCCGACGGCTGCCGCGCCATGCGGAACCTCATCCGCGACTGCCATGAGCGCCCGGCCCGGAAGGCCGCGTTGCGCAAGCGCGCCTGGCAGCTCTTCCGCGCGCTCGTTGATCGAAAGATCGTGGAATTCCTCCCCTCCGAACCTGTAGGGGCGTCGCTTGACGACGTCCGCGGGCGTTCACAAGGGGCGCCCCTACAAAGAAAGTTGCGTGTGAATGTCGAGTTGCAGGACGACTTCTCCCTCCATCAGGCGCTCTCCCTCTACCTTATCGACACACTGCCGAAGCTGGACAAGGAGAGTCCGGACTACCCGTTCGACGTGCTCACGCTCTGCGAGGCCATCGTCGAGGACCCCGACCAGATCCTCCGCCGGCAGGTCGACAAGGAGAAGACGATCAAGATCAACGAATGGAAGGCCGCCGGCATTCCCTACGACGAGCGCATGGCGAAACTCGAGGAGGTCGAGCACCCGAAGCCGCTGCGCGAGTTCCTCTACGAGACCTTCAACGCCTTCGCCGCCGCGCACCCGTGGATCGAGCAGGAGAACGTCCGGCCCAAGTCCATCGCGCGCGAAATGTTTGAACGCTACCTGTCCTTTGCCGACTACGTGCGCGACTACGGCCTCGAGCGCAGTGAGGGCCTGCTGTTGCGCCATCTCATGCAGACGTGGAAGGTTCTGTCCCAGACCGTGCCGGACAGCGCGAAGACGGAGGCCGTGACCGAGATGGAGGATTATTTCCGCGAACTCATCCGCGGCATCGACTCCAGCCTGCTCGACGAGTGGGAACGGCTGCGGAACCCCGGGTTCATCGCCGCCGAGGTCAGCGACAAGCCCGCGCGTCCCGCCAGCTACGACATCACCCGCGACGGCGCCGCCTTCAAGCGCCTCGTGCGCACCGCCGTCCTCGGCTTCCTGCAGGACGCCAACGCCCGCGACTGGGAGGCGGCGGTGGCGCGTTTAGCGACTGTAGCCGGGGTCGCCGACCCCGGTCTCGCGGCCGTCGCAGAGTCGCGCCGGGTTGAAAAGGAATTCGCCGCCTACTTCGACGCCCGCGGCCGATTCCGCCTCGATCCCGCGGGCCGCTCGGCGCTCAACACCCACATCGCCGAGGACGGCCCGAACTGGCAGATCGGGCAAATGCTCATCGATCCCGAGGGCCTCAACGACTGGGAGGCACGCTTCACGGTCTCGTTGGCAGAGTCCCGTGCGGCCAATGCGGTGGTGTTGCGTTTTGAGGGCGTGGGCCCGGTCGGAAGTTAGGTGGAGGGCCCGCGTCTCTGCGGGCCGCTCGAAGAGGTAGGGGCGGTTGCCCTCAACCGCCCTTGCCTGCTGAAGGGCCGTTGAGGGCAACGGCCCCTACCTAGATTACCCGGGATCGCAGGGACGCGAGCCCTCCGGCTTACCGCTTCTTGCTTCCCGCTGGCTCCTCCGCCGCCTTGTCCCCGACATAAATCATATATGCCGCGCGCTTGGCGGTGGCGTAGAGCTTCGCGGGCACTGCGGTCACGGCGAGCCCGGTGCGCTTCAGGCGCTTCTCGAGCACCGCGTCCGGACACGCGGACCAGATCGCGGCGCGGCCGCCGGGCTTGAGCGCCAGCGCGATCTGCTGCATGCCCCATTCGCTATAAAGCTGGTTGTTCTCGTCCTTCACCATCGCCGTCGTGCCGTTGTCGATGTCGAGGATGATGGCGTCGTAAGGCGCCTTGGCCCCGCGGCGGATGAGCGCGCGGACATCCTCCGCCAGCACGGTCACGCGGCGGTCCTCGAGCAGTTTCCCGTTGAGCCCGGCCAGGTGCGTGCGGTTCCAGGCGACGATCTCGGGAAACAGCTCGGACACCTGCACCACGGCGTTACCCCCGACCGTGGCGAGCACGCTCTTCAAGGTGAAGCCCAGGCCGAGTCCGCCGATCAGGACGCGGGTGCCGTTGTTCTTCTTCGCGTGTTTCTCGCAGCCCAGCGTGCCGAGCAGGATCTCGGAGGCCGAGACCGAGGAGTGCATGAGCTGCTGGCCGTTCACGCGGATGCAATAAGCGCCGTCGTGCTCGACCAGGGTCAGCCGCGCGCCATTGGGCGTCTTGGTCTCGGCGAGCAGGATGTTGGGCTTCATGGCAGAACCCCTAATGCCCGGAAGGATTGGCCACAAAAAGCACAAAAGACGCAAAAATCACCCTGTCTGTCATTCTGAGCGAAGCGAAGAATCCAGTTTAGTACCCGCGAACTCCGGATCCTTCGCTCCGCTCAGGATGACAACCCAAGGGAGCTCAGTTTTTGCGCTTTTTGGGCTTTTTGTGGCCAACGCCTTCCCCAGATGTCCATCTGGCTTCAGGAGAAGATTAGGCCGGCTGAAACGTCCCTCGACTGCTGCACATTGCCTTTGACCGCCCTGCCCGCAGGTTTCAGCTTTCAGGTTTCAGCTCTCTCCCATGCGCCCCACCATTATCTATATGCCTCTGTTTCGCTTCAGCGAGAACTGAGGACATACACCGGGCGGCCAGCAGGCCGCAACGGTGCACCAAGATTACATTCTGATTTCCCTTTAAACCCCTGAATTTCAACATGAGCCAGAAACCGACCATCATCTACACCAAGACCGACGAGGCCCCGGCCCTCGCCACCTATTCCCTCCTGCCGATCATCCAGGCTTTCACCAAGCATGCGGACATTGCCATCGAGACGCGCGACATCTCCGTCGCCGGCCGCATCCTCGCGACCTTTTCCGATGTCCTGCCCGCGGCCCAGCGCGTCCCCGATGCCCTCGCCGAGCTCGGCGCCCTGACCCTCAAGCCCGAGGCCAACATCATCAAGCTCCCCAACATCAGCGCGTCCGTCCCGCAGCTGAAGGCCGCCATCGCCGAGCTCCAGGCCAAGGGCTATGCCCTCCCCGACTTTCCCGAGGTCGCCAAGACCGACGCCGAGCAGGACGCCAAGGCCCGCTACGCGAAGGTCATGGGTTCCGCCGTCAACCCGGTCCTGCGCGAGGGCAACTCCGACCGCCGCGCCCCGAAGGCCGTCAAGGACTACGCCCGCAAGCACCCGCATTCCATGGGCGCCTGGTCCGCCGACTCGAAGACCGCCGTCGCGACCATGGGGCACGACGACTTCTTCTCCAACGAGCTGTCCGTCACCGTCCCCGCCGCGACCACCGTCCGCATCGAATTTGTGCCCGCGCCCGAGACCGCCGACGGCAAGACCACGCAGAAGCCGGTCGTCGTTCTCAAGGAAAAGACCCCGCTCAAGGCCGGCGAGATCCTCGACGCCACGTTCATGAGCAAAAACGCCCTCGGCGCCTTCTACGCGCAGCAGATCGCCCGCGCCAAGAAGGAAGGCATCCTCTTTTCGCTCCACCTCAAGGCCACGATGATGAAGGTTTCCGACCCCATCATGTTCGGCCTCGCCGTCCGCGTGTTCTTCAAGGACGTCTTCTCCAAGCACGCCGCCGTCCTCGCCACCCTCGGTGTCGACCTGAACAACGGCTTCGGCGACCTCCTCGGCAAGATCGCCACGCTCCCGGCCGACCAGAAGGCCGCCATCGAGGCCGACATCGCCGCCGCCTTCGCCAGCCGCCCGGCCGTCGCCATGGTCAACTCCGACAAGGGCATCACCAATCTCCACGTCCCCAGCGACGTCATCGTGGACGCCTCCATGCCCGCCATGATCCGCACCTCCGGCCAGATGTGGAACGCCGCCGGCAAGGGCCAGGACACGCTCTGCGTCATCCCCGACAGCTGCTACGCCGGCGTCTATGCCACCACGATCGACTTTTGCAAAAAGAACGGCGCCTTCGACCCGAAGACGATGGGCACGGTGCCCAACGTCGGCCTCATGGCCCAGGCCGCCGAGGAATACGGCTCGCACAACAAGACCTTCCAGATCGCCGGCAAGGGCGTCGTCCGCGTCACCGACGACACCGGCAAGGTGCTCTTCGAGCAGACCGTCGGTGACGGCGACATCTGGCGCGCCTGTCAGGCCAAGGACGCCCCGATCCAGGATTGGGTGAAGCTCGCCGTCAGCCGCGCGCGCCTCTCCAACACGCCCGCCATCTTCTGGCTCGATGCCAAGCGCGCGCACGATGCCCAGGTCATCGCCAAGGTGAAGACCTGCCTCGCGCAGCACGACACCGCCGGTCTCGACATCAAGATCATGGCGCCGGCCGAGGCCTGCCTCGCCACGCTCGTCCGCCTCAAGGCCGGGCAGGACACGATTTCCGTCACAGGCAATGTCCTCCGCGACTACCTCACCGACCTTTTTCCGATCCTTGAGGTCGGCACCAGCGCGAAGATGCTCTCGATCGTCCCGCTGATGAACGGCGGCGGCCTGTTCGAGACCGGCGCCGGCGGCTCCGCGCCGAAGCACGTGCAGCAGTTTACTGAGGAGAACTTCCTCCGCTGGGACAGCCTCGGCGAATTCTTCGCCCTCGCCGCCAGCTTCGAGCACCTCGCCATCACGCAGAAGCACGCCAAGGCCAAGGTCCTCGCCGAGACGCTCGACGAGGCCAACGGCAAGTTCCTCGAGCACGACAAGTCCCCCGCCCGCAAGGTCGGCGCCGGCATCGACAACCGCGGCAGCCACTTCTACCTGGCCCTCTACTGGGCCCAGGCCTTGGCGAACCAGACCACGGACCACGGACTACAGACCATCTTCAAACCGGTCGCCGAGAAACTTGCCGCCGCCGAGAAACAAATCGTCGCCGAGATGCTTGCCGTGCAGGGCAAGCCCGCCGACATCGGCGGCTACTACCAGCCCGACGATGCCAAGGCATCGGCCGCCCTGCGCCCCAGCCCCACTCTCAACAGCATCCTGGCCTCGATCTGATTCTTTTATAGGCCCTATAGGCCCCATAAGGCCTATAGGGCCTATCCTCTCTTCCGATACTCCAGTCGCGCTTTGGTCATCCGCTCGCGCAGACCGCCGCCCTTGAGGAAATCCTGCTCGAGCCGGGCAATCAGCCGGTCGAGCAGATAGTTGGCCTGGTGGATCAGGCAGATGGCCATGTTCGCCACTACCGGCCCCGGCCGCGTCTCCACCAGTTCGCGGATATCCTCGAACTTCAGTTCCGGGTTCGCTCCGAGGCGCCGCACATACCGCGCCTCACGTGAATCCTTGTCCCAGGCCAGCGCACGGTTTGTGCGCAGATAGTCCCCGTAGTCCACCAGCAGTTCCTCCAAGCTGGCCCGGGCCACGTTGGTGAGCTTCAGCTCCATCTCGGTTGAGGTCTTCGCGGCCTTGGCGCCTTCGACGATGTTTTGTTTTCCGGATCGCGCGGCCTGCACCATCTGGTCGATCGTGCGGTCGCCTCGTTTGAGAAAGCGCGCGCAGAATACCTGAGTCAGGTCGTAGACAATCTCCGCCTTCCGAAAGGAGCGAAGTTCCTGGTAATTTCCATGTCGCGGCAGAAAGCCGCCGGGAGCACTTGCCTGGGCCATGATGAAGTCCTCTTGGTTAGCGGCCCGCTGCCGCCACCACACGCCAGCCAGTCCGCCCCCTCAAGCCACAAATCGTGGCCCCTATTCATCTTATCCCTCCCATCAGCCCTATCCCCCCGATCCCAGCCCCCCCCAAGCTGGACACCCCGCTACATTCCCGCGACAACCTATCCGCCATGCCCTTCCTCATCGGAGTCCTCCTGGCCCTCGCCGTGGCAATCTTCGCCCGCCTTGTCGGATTTGAACGCGACCGAGCGTTCTATCCCACGGTGCTGATCGTCATCGGATGCCTCTACGGCCTGTTCGCCGTGATGGGCGGCAGCATGTCCGCGCTCGCCGCCGAGTCGCCCGGGATGATCGTCTTCACGCTGCTGGCAGTTTTCGGCTTCAAGCGCAGCCCGTGGCTGCTGGTCGTCGGCCTGGCCGGGCATGGCGTCTTCGATTTCTTCCACGGCCATCTCATCACTAACCCCGGCGTGCCCACCTGGTGGCCAATGTTCTGCGGCGCCTACGACGTCACCGCCGCGATCTATCTCGCGTGGCTGCTGCTCCGGGCTTGGCATAGTCGAGGAGCGACGGAAGAGTGAGTCATGAATTACCGGACCAAGGCGGAGTTTTTTATCCACGGCATCACGCAGGGCTTCGTCGAGGCCTCCGAGGTCATTGCCTGGTCCGACGAGGTCGTCACCGCGGCCGACAAGACCGAGGACTGGATGCTCGAGATCTCCAGCTGCGGCCCGGATGACCGCATGGTCATCCTCAGCCACCTGAACACGGTGAAAGGCACGGCCGATCCCGTCGAACTCGCCGCCCTGCTGAAAGCCAGGGGCGTGGCCTGAGAAGCGAGACTCTCAAGCGGAGACTGGGAAGTTGAGAACTGAAACCTGCAGGGTTCAGAGAAAGGCTCGATTCTTACTTCAGGGTTCGACTGTTGGCATTGCCCGGCCTTGGGCGCAGTGCCTTCGCCAAATCTGCGGCCGCGCCTCGCCGGCAGTTGCTACTGCCGCCATTCTGGGTCTCTTGCCCCATGTCGCTCTTTCTCCGCACGGCTATTCCCGTTTCTCTTCTCTTCCTCGCCGGCTGCGCCACCCAGGGCACGCCACCGGCCACGGTCGCGTCCGTGGATCTCGACCGCTACATGGGCCGCTGGTATGTGATCAGCCACGTCCCCTATTTCCTCGAGCGTGGCAAGGTGGCGAGCTACGACACCTATGCACGTCGGCCCGATGGACGCCTGACCAACAATTTCACCTTCCGCGAGAAAACCCTGGAGTCCCCCGAGAAGACCTGGGCAGGCGTGGCCCGCGTCGTCGAGGGCACCGGCAACGCGACTTGGAAGGTCAGCTTCGTCTGGCCGGTTTCCGTCACCTACAAGATCTTCCTGCTTGATGCCGATTACCGCTGGGCGGTGGTCGGCACGGCTGACGCCGGGCTGCTGTGGGTCCTGGCCCGTGACCGGCAACTGCCGGCCTCCACCTATGCCGATATCCTGGCCCAACTGGAAAACCGCGGCCTCTCACCCAAGGGCCTCCAGCCGGTGCCGCAACCGGCATCCTAGCTTGGCCGCGCCCAGTGCCGCGGCAGGACTTGCGGCTTGGAGATCGGTGTGTTCTCAGGCCCGCCCGGGCGCTTCAGGCTGTAACCGGCGGGCGTAACGGCTCTTCACCCCGCGGCGCTTGTTCTCCGCGATCCAGTGGAGCTGGTAGTCCTGCATGCGATGGAAAACGCTGAGCAGCTGTTCCGGCTGCGCGTAGTGGTCGAGGCCTGAGCGATCGAGCGCGACCAGCAGCTCGTGCGTGGCCTCGAGCGTCGAGAGGCAACCGGGCTTCGGCTGACGCTTGATGACGTAGCGACTGGGCGTCGCGTTGGAGAACATGATCCGCGGCAAGCGTTGCAGGCTGAGGCTCGTGCGCAACATGGGCCGGACCAGCCGCCATGTCGCGTCCAACAAAAACACCACGAGCCGCCGACCCGCGAAGTCGTTCGCGTGAAGCTCGCCCCTCGACAAATCCCGTGCTTCACGCCCGGGATAAAGCAGCACGGGAAAATTCTTCGGGTCGTTGAGCAAGGCCTGCACGGCCTCGTGCTCGTCGAAACCGATGCCGAGGTGCAGCTCGCTGTCGGCCAGGCAGAGGTGCGTGAGCCGGCCGGTGTTGGCCTTAATCCGCTTGAACTCATACGGGTGCATGAGGATCACGAACTTCGTGCGCGTCCGTATGGGCGTGATCGAGCCGCACCAGCAAAGGCTGGTCGGCCAATAGCAGCGGTAGCACATTGTTCTCATGCCGGCGGACGATTGCGCGGCGACCGGTGCATGACCAGAGGCAAATGCCGGCGTGGAGGGCCCGCATCCCTGCGGGCTGTATTCCGGAGGGCTGGCCTCTCCGCTCGATAGACGCAGGACCCCGAGCTCGCCGTAGGGCCGACCAACCTCCAGCAAAATCAGCGGCTCGCAGGGACGCGAGCCCTCCATCGGTGATAATCCGTGTGAGCCGTAGTTAGACCAGCCCCAGCCTCCGCTACGCGTCGCGGATCGAGGCATCCCAAGAGCGCTGGGTGCGGGCGTTGCCGCAGTCGGGACAGGGCGTGAGGTCGAGTGTGGCCTGACAGTGCGGGCATTGGGCCGCCGTGGCGAAGGGATCGAAGTTCTGCCCGCAGGCCGGACAGCGCCAGTAGCGGCCGACCGGCGGGGACGCGTGGCAGACGGGACACTTGAATTCAGGCCGGCGCGGAAGCTTTTCGAGCTGCCGCATGGCCTTGGCCTGCTGGAAACTCTGCCAGCAGTTCGCCAGCAGGTAGAACGCCATGATGCCGATCCAGACCGAGCGCCACCAGACGGCCAGGCCGACAATCGCCAGTCCGCCCACAAAGCCGATGCCGGTCGCCGCCAGCAGGCTCCGCGCGCGGCCGAGCGGATACCACAGCAGGGAGCGCAGGATCTGGCCGCCGTCGAGCGGATAGATCGGGAGGAGGTTGAAGACGAGCAGGCTGACATCCATGATGATGAGCGCCCGAAGAAAGCGGAACAGATCCGGGTTTTGCTCGAAGGCGCCCGCCGCCCCGGCGGCATAAAACAGTCCGTAGAAAACCGGCAGCAGCACCACGTTGACCAGCGGGCCCGCCGTAATGCTCCACAGGGTCGCGCCCGGCCGCGGCGGCGGCGCCACATAGGCCACGCCGCCGAGCGGCCAGAGGACGATCTGATCCGCGGCCCCGCCGACCTGCCGGCAGGCCAGCGCGTGGCCGAACTCGTGCAGGAGCACGACGAGGAAGAGCGCCAGGTATTCCGCGAGCGCCCACGCCGGCGACGCATAGTTGGGCACGCGGATCGACACCGAGTAGATGGCCACGAAGAACCACGACCAGTGGACATGGACGGCGATGCCCTTGAACTTGAACAGGCGGAAGGAACCTTGCCGGGTAGGCGTCATGGCCGAGAGGGCTACAGCACCGGCGCCGGAGCGCAACCCGGCAATGCCCGGCCTGGCGAAAGGCCCGGGGCCGCCCGCGGTGCCTCAGCGCCGGGCGTGCGCTTGGAAGAACTTCACGATGAGCTCCGGGGCGGCGGCGGGATACTGGTGGCCGCCGTCGTGCAGGTAGACCGCGACCTCGTTGCCGTTGCTTGAGGGATAAACCGTGCAGCCCATCGCCGCCGGCTGGAGCGGGCCACAGCCGTCCAGCTTGAGCACGTAGTCGAGCATCCTTTTCTGCCAGGCGAACTTCACCAGCTGGTCCTGTGGACTGCCGACGTGCAGCACGGGCTTCGGCTTGAATTTCTGAAACCCCCGGGCCAGCAGCGCCGACGACGGCGCGAGGGCCGCGAACACGTCGCCGCGTTCCGCCCAGAGGAGATAGGTGAACCCGCCGCCGTTGGAGTGTCCGGTCGAGTAGATGCGGTGTTCGTCGACGCGATAATCCTTTCTGAGGCTCGCCAGCATGGCATCGAAGAACTTCAGGTCGCGATCGCCCTGGGCGCCGGCCAGGCCCTGCCAGCCATCCTGTGAACCCGAGGGATCGGTCAGTTGGCCGACCGTCGGCAGACCTTGCGGATAAACCACGATGGCGGCGGGCCAGAGTTGGTGGATCGGAAAACTGCGCGAAGCCTGCGCCATCGAGCCGCCATGACCATGGAAGGCGAAGACGACCGGCAGCCTCTCCTTCGGTGGCTGGCCCGAAGGCATGCTGACCAGCGCCTCGCGCTTCACGCCGTCGACCGTCCAAGTGCGGGTCGCGAGACTCGCGACCGCCGGCCCGGCGGCCAGCAGCGCCAGCAAAGTGAAAAGGCCAAGGCTTGGTGAACGTCTCATGTCTCAGAGACGTTCCAACCCGCGGTGAGTTTCCTCGCCTGCTTCCGAATGGCTCAGTCCTCGATGATGATCTCGGGGTCGTCGACCACCGGTGCGCCGCCGCCCGGAAGAATCACGGAAACCCCATAGGCGAACACATCGTCCTTCTTCACCTTCTTGGATACGTCAGCGCCGGCGGTGCCGCCACTGGCACCGTTGACCTGGGGCAGCGGGTTGCCGGCCCCGTCCACGAGTGGGGTCGCGCCCTTGAAGAACACCGTCCAGTTGCCATTGCTGCATATCCAGTGGATGACATCGCCCTTCTTCACGCGCGCCTTCTTGGCGTCATTCGCGGGGACAATGGTGTAATCCCACTGGGGATTGGCGTGTACATCATAGGAGATCGTGATCGTGTGGGTGGTGGGGGCCTTGGCGTTGCTGTCCGGCTGGCTGGCCGCGACCGACGCGGGCAGAACCAGCAGAAGCAAAGTGGTGAGCAGCACGGAGACGCTGCGCGGCGGGAGGGACGTGATCATGGCGTGTGTTGAGGGACGGCAGACAACCGGTCCAGCGATGGGGAAGTTCGCTCCGACCCACTGGAAGGATGCCTGATCACCCCGGGCGCCAACGAGTGCCGGGGGAAAACAGGAACCTTGTCAGTGGAGACCGAAACTGCCGCAGCTGGGAACTGGACCGTTGCTGGGAAACTAGCGGTCCGCCGAGGACAGTCAACGGTCATTGCCCTGACGTCACGGACGAGCAGGCCGCATCACCGCTCACCCGTTTTCGCCGGCGCAGCCAGCAGCGGCGCGAGGCGCGGGTCGGCGCGCAGGGCCGCGAGGTCCGGGTTCTGGTTTACATCGGCCAGCGGGTAACCGCCCTTGAGCGCGGCGGTGAGTGCCTCGACCGCGCGGTCGCGCTCACCGAGGCGCTCGAAGACCACCGCGGCGTTGAGCAGGATCGGGAGATTGGCCGGGGCCAGGGCGCTGGCCTGCGCGATCTCCTTGCGCGCGCGGTCAGCCGCGCCGCTGAAGGCGCAATAGCGCGCAATGCTCGCCCGGGCCGCCGCATCCTTCACATTGACGGCCAGTGCCTCGTCGGCGAGGCCGATGGCCCGCGCGTAAACCGGGGCCGCCTCGTTGGCCCGCGCCGGGAGGTAGCGCAGCGCGTCGGCCAGGTTTCCGAGCAGGAGATGATCGTGCGGGCTGAGCTGGCTGGCCTGCTCGAAGAGCGTGGCGGAGTCCGCATAGCGCTGTTGTTGGAAACGCAGCGTGCCCAGATTCGAGTAGGCGGCAGCCGTGGGCTTCAGGGCGATGGACTTCTCGAGCAACTCGGCGGCGCGCTCGGACCGGCCCATCATGACATAGAGCCCGCCGAGGTTGCGGTAGGCGGCGTAATTGTCGGGCATCAGCTCGGTGACGCGGAGGAAATGACTCTCCGCCTCGGCGTTGCGCCCGGCGCGCCAGTAGAAGGTCGCGAGGGCCATGTGCGCCAGGCCGTTGGCCGGGTAGCGGTCGAGGATCCGCTGCAGGGCGGCCTCGGCCTCGGCGGGACGGTTGAGCCGCTCGAGGGCGCGGGCCAGCGCGCGCGTCGCATCGGTGCTCGCGGAATCCAGGCGCAGCGCCGTCTGTGCCTCGGCGGCCGCCGGCTCATACTGGCCGGTGCCGTTGAGGATCACGGCCAGGGTCACATGCGGGGCGGCGAGCGCGGCGCCGAACTCCAGGGCCGCATTGCAACTGCGCCGCGCCTCGTCGATCCAGAGCCGGGACTTGGTCTCGGTGTATTTCTGCCAGAAGGCCTCGCCCAGGGCCGCGTGCGCGAGGGCGTAGCGCGGGTCGCTGACGAGCGCCTGCTGGAGATGGACGATGGCGGCGTCGGTATTGCCCGTGCGGACGAGTTCGCCCAAGCCCTGCAGATAGAGGGCGTAGGCCGGGGCGACCGTGGTCTGGCCCGTGGCGAGCACGCGCCGGGCTTCCGGCGAAAGCGCGAGCCCCAGCCACTCCGCAGTCTGCGCGGCCACCCGGTCCTGCAGCCGGTAGACCTCGTCCATCGGGTGGTCGAGCGTCGCACTGCGCAGGATGCGCAGCGAACGGGTGTCGACGAGGCTGACGGTCACGCGCACGATGCCGGCCTCGTGCTGCACGCTGCCGCTGAGGGCGAGCGTGGCGCCGAAGACGCTGCGCGCCTGGCTCGCCGTGCCGATGGATTCCTTCCGCACCTCCGACATCGGCACCACCAGCAGGGTGTGCTGGAACTGCTCGAGCTGCGTGAGCTGGGCGGTGATCGTTTCCGACAGCCCGTCGCTGAACGCCTCGTTGGCGGGCGACGCGCCGATGTTCTTGAACGGGAGAATCACGAGCTGCTTGGTCTCGGGAATGCGGTCGAGATGCAACCAGCCCTGGCTCAAGGCCAGCCAACCGGCGAGAACCCCACAGGTCAGCGCGGCCGCGAGCGGCCAGCCCCAGCGCCTGGTTGCAGCCGGCGCAGCCGGCAGTCCCGGCGCCGACGAGGAGCGGAGCGGAAACGGCGCCCGCGACGGCGCCGCGTGGGCGGCCAGCAACTGGAACACGCGCTCGACAAAGGCCGGCGTGGTCGCCCCGCCGGGCAGCCGCGACCATTGCACTCGCAAAAATTCCTCCGCAACGAAGGCCGCGCTCTCGGTGGTCTCGTCCAGCACGACGGGCAGCAGGAACGGCGTGCCCGGCGCCATGTCGAGGAGCCGGTGCGTGGCAAGGTTCCACTCTCGCCGGAAGTAGCCCTCCTTGCGCGACTGCGAATTCTCCGAAATCAGCGGGATGAACAGCGCGCAGTGGCGGATCTGCCGCTTGATCTTCGCATCCCAGGCGTCGCCGCCCTCGAGCTCGGTGCGGTCGAACCACACCTCGACGCCGCGCGCCCGCAGCGCGTCGCAAATGCGCTGCGCGGCGTCCGTGTCCTGCGACGCGTAGCTGAGGAATACTGCTCCTGGAGCAGCGGAAGGCCCTGGTTCGTTCATCCGTGAGGTGTGCCTCGGCAATCTCGCCGACGGGCGGCAGCACGGCAAGGCCGATATCCCCCGCCGCTTCCGCCGGTGGTTGTCTCCGATTCTTTCGCCGCGCGAAACCGCGGCAAAATCACCGCAGCACGCCGCGCCGGCGCATGGCGCGGGCGTAGACGAACAGCAGCGCGGCGATGAGGAAAATGACGGCGCTGAAGATGACCGCCCCGGCCCCGCCGTGCATGATTTTCAACGTGTCGGACAGGCCGTAGCTGAAGACATTGAGCAGTACCACGCCGGCGAGCGAGACGGCGAACAGATTAACCGCGAAGCCCTGCCGGCACAAAACCAACAGCGAGCCCAGAAACCCGCCCCACGTGCCCATGCCCCAGGCGATCACCGACCAGAGCGGAAACCCGTAAACGAAAGCCAGCTGTTCCGGCGTGAGGGCCTTCAGGTAGGCCTCGTTGTGCGTCTGCGTCATGGTAAAGTCCAGCGCACCCATCGCATTCCACAGGAGTGAAATCACTCCGGCCACCCACAAGTGCCAAGGGGTCTTGGCCGATTGCGCTGTTTCAGCAGGCATGACCCGAGCAAGGATCAGCCTGCCAAGTTAGTCAACCCGCCGATCCCCGCGGGCGGCAGGAAATTTCCCCTCCATGAGCCACCCCACGATTGCAAAGATCCTCACCAGGCTGGCCGCGCGGCGAGCTCTTAGCCGAAGCGATCGGGCTAGGCGGAATGGCCGGCACCGGCCTGGGCGATGAAAGCACGGGCGTGCGCGACGCGCTCGAGGCCCGCGTCACTGTCTGCGGCCACGGTGACGAGTTGTTGGTAATATTGCGTCGCCTTGTCGGTGCGGCCCGCGCGTTCGGCGGCCAGCCCGGCACCATAGAGCGTGTTCAGCCGGTTCGGACTGGCCGCCAGCACGGCCTCATACGCCGCGAGCGCCTCGGCAGGCCGCCCCGCCTCGATGA
This sequence comes from Lacunisphaera sp., assembly GCA_029945445.1. GTDB lineage: Bacteria > Verrucomicrobiota > Verrucomicrobiia > Opitutales > Opitutaceae > Lacunisphaera. Next base: position 265,697 of record JAQSCO010000060.1, read on the forward strand.
GCATGTCCCCCAGCAAGTCCCCCGCGGGGAGCACTTCACCGGGTGTGACCGCTTCCTTGTCGGTCGTGGCTTCAAGTTCCGCTGAGTGGCGCATCAAAGCGACCGCCTCGTCGGTTTTTTTCTCGGCAAACGCAATCCACGCCCTGACCGCCAGAAGTTGCGTCTCGGCCTGCGAAATCCAATAGGTCTCGCGCTTGGCGGCGGTCAGCTCGCGCAGGATGCGCTCCTGCTCCCCGATTTCCGCCCGGGCCGCCTCAAGTCTCCCGCTCCGCGCCGCACCGATCGCCCGCGCGAAGTGGACGATCGAGTCGCAGTTGAGGTAGCGGGCGTTCCACGGGAAAGACTCCGGGTGATGGAGCGGCAGCACCGCGGCCTCGGCCCAGGCCTGTCGCTCCAGCGCGCATCGCGCCGGAATGGCGGCGAAGGCGAAGGCCATGGCGGTGGGCTGCACCGGCGAATACGGCCCATTAATGCTCCCGATCTGCCGCCGAACCGTCTCCGCCTGGCGATACTGTCCGCGCTGCAGATAGGCGTAGGCGAGATAGTCGAGCGCGTGGGGATAATGGCCGTTCAGCATGCCGGCATCCTGCCAGAGCTTGCGCGCGGCGGCGGCCGAGCGCAGGTTGAACTCGATTGATTTGTCCCACAGCCCGCGGCGCGTGAAGATGTGCGTCGGCATATGGAGGGCGTGCGGCACGTCCGGCGCGATGCGGCTGTAGCTGTCGCAGACCTCCAGCGCCCGGCCGGCCAGCAGTGGGAAATCGTAGGCATGGATCTTGTAGTGTTGGGCGCCGGGGTGGTCGGGGATCCTGGCGGTGACCTTTTGCAGCTGCGAGGCGGCCTGCAGCTGGACCCGGAGTGACTTGTCCTTGGGCAGGAAGCGGACGGGGGCGAGATGGTAAAGCGCACTGAAGGCCACGGCATCGAGGTCTTCCGGGTATTGGTCCGCCAGCGTGGCCCACGTTCCATCGAGCGCCTTCAGGCCGGCGACGTGATCGCCCGGCGCGCCATCGCCAAAATAGGCGCCCAGTGTTTCGAGATACGCCCGCTCGCGCGCCGTGGCCGGCGGACAGGCCAGCCCCTGGCGGATCTGGTCCGCGCCGAGCTTGCGGTCCGCGTCCGTGGGTATATCCGGCCAGAGGGGATGAATGAGGGTCATCGCCCGACCCCAGTAGGCCAGTGCGCAGGTCGGGTCCGCCGCCGCGGCCCGGGCGAACTCGCGGTCCGCCTCGGGATACATCATGTGATGCAGGAGCTTCACGCCGCGGACCACGTGCTGCTGTGCGGCGGGGCTGCTACTGACCTCGAATTGGATGGTGCCGAGTTCATCGCCAAGGCGGTCGTCCGCGAAGCTGGCGGACGGAATAATCGCCGCGGCCCAGATGGTCGCGGTGCAGAGAACAAGCGTGGTTTTCATGTGGGAAAGGAGACCAGTTCCAGTGTGACCGCAGGGCGACCCCTGGCAATCAATTCGGTTTCAACCCGAGCCGGTAGGTGTGAAAGTTCAGCGACAGTTAGTTGAAGGTTGGCGGCCCGCTGCGCACACCCTAGCAGCGGGCCCCGGCGCATAAAGTCCGAAAACGGGTCGGCGCGGCCCGCCGCCGTCTTGTAACCTTCCGGCCCCCAGCAGCAGCACCCCGAAGACGGCGGACGAACCCTGAACGGATTGGCCAGCGTCAGTCTGCAATCATCGCGTCCAGACCGCCGGTTGCGCCGGCAACCAGGTCGCAAGATCAAGGCCTAGTTGAGCAAGATGCGCGCAGTCGGATTGGACGCCGTGGGCTAAGCTCAGTGCAGCCCTTCCCACCTATGAATAACCAAATCCACGGCCACGACGTCCTCGACTTAATGACCGCCTCCGGCGAGTCCTTCACCCGCGCCAAGCTGGCCAGCGCCATGGACGCAAAGTTCGGCCCGGCCGCGCACTACAACACCTGCTCGGTCGCGAACCTGACCGCCAGCGAGTTGATCGACTTTTTCATCGCGCGCGGGAAATTTCAAGGCAACGAGTCCGGTTTTTCGATCAACCCCGAGCGCGTCTGCCAGCATTGAGCGGGGCCTGGTTCGGTCGGACTTGGACTTTATGACGGGGTTTGACGGGATCCGCGCAGCGTCGGGGCCTGATTGATGTCCAAGAGGGAGACGACCGGCTCATGGCCGGCCGGCCCACCCATGAACACCAGCACGCTCGCGGCGAGAAACAGCGATTTCTACAACGCCTTCTGGGCAAAAACCTACCTGACGCAGCCGGAGCGCTTCAACACGTGGCCGCTGATTGCCTCGCTGCTGCCGGCGGCGCCGCAACGCTTGGAAATCGGCCCGGGGCTGCGTCCGCGCCTGCCCATCGCCGGCACCCATTTTGTCGACATCAGCCCGCCCGTCATCGCGCGGCTGAACGCGCGGGGGGGCGCAGCCCGATCCGGCCAGATCACCGCCCTGCCCTTTGGCGACGCGAGTTTCGACCTCGTGGCGGCCTTTGACGTGATCGAGCATGTCGAGGACGACGCGCTGACCTTTGCCGAGCTGGCCCGCGTCCTCAAGCCGGACGGGCGGCTCGTCTTCTCCGTGCCGCTGCATCCCGCCCGCTGGACGCGGTTCGATGAATATGTCGGCCACGCCCGCCGCTACGAACCGGCGGCCTTGCAGGCCTTGCTCGCGCGCAACGGGATGGTCGTCGAGAAAAGTTGCGTCTTCGGGATGCAGTCGAACAGCCCGCGCCTCCTCGACTATGCGGTGCGCGGCCTGATCAAGCATCACTCCATCGCCTTGCGCTGCTACAACTGGCTGTTCTTGCCGCTCGGCCTGCTGTTGCAGAAACGGCTGAAATTTGCCGCCGGCCTGATGGACCTGACCGACGTCGACGAGGTTCTCCTGGTCTGCCAGCGGTGAGCCGGGCCCGGTTCCCTCACCTCGCCAGCTCGTAGAGATATTCGGCGTAGGACAGCGCCGCGCCGTCGTAGCCCTGGACCTTCGGGCTGGCCGACTCGATGAGCAGGTATTCATCGGGCGCATGCTGGCCGCCGCCGTTACCGAGGCCAAAGTGGCCCGACGCGAGCGAGAGCGGCGGCTGGGTGAAAATGTAGCCGGGATACGAACCCGCGAGCCACGGCCAGATCACCGGGTCGAGACCGGCGCGCTTCAACACGGCCACCTGTGCCTGGATCAGGGGCGTATCGAGCCTGGTCCGCGTCGGATCGTAGCCGCCCGTCTTGTTCACCTCGATGTCGCCGTAGCCGCGCTTCGCGAGATGGGCCTTCAACTGGGCCAGCGCCAGTTCGGCCGACTGGCCGGGCACGAGCCGCAGGTCGAGCTTGGCCGACGCCTTGTGCGGCAGCACGGTCTTGCCGCCGGGCCCGGTGTAACCGCCGTAGATGCCCTCGATGTTCACCGTCGGCATGGCTTCATACCGCTCCAGCGCCGGGAGGAACGGCAGGTCGTCGATCCACTTCGTCGCGCCGCTCATGACCTTGTATTGCTGCTCGGTCAGTTTCTTCGCGGCCGCGGCGATCATCGCCTTGTCCGCGGCGCCCAGCGGCGGCACGTTGGCCATGAAGCCGTCGATCGCGGGCGTGTTGCCGTCGGGCGTGACGAGCGTGCTGAGCGCCTGCACCAGCCGCCAGGCCGGGCTGTCGACCATCGACTTAAAGGACGAGTGCGTGTCCCGCATCGGCCCGCGGCCCCAGGTCAGCGAGTCGGCCGTCAGTTCGCATTCGATGACGCCCTTCGCCCCGAGGTTCACCGTGACGTTGCCGTCCAGGCCCTGGGTCAGGTGCGGCAGGAAAAGACCGACGCATTTCGCCAGGGCGGCCTGCACCTCGGGCTTCTGGACGATCTGCGCGATGTGGGGCGAGGCGATCTCCTCCTCGCCCTCGGCGACGAGCACGAGGTTGACCGGCAGCTTGCGGCCGGAGGTGCGGAAGGCGTCGAGCGCCGCGAGGAAGGCGGACTCGGGTCCCTTCTGGTTCATGACGCCACGGCCGATCATGACCTTGCCGACCCCGGGCCGGTCGATCAGCCGGGCCTCGAGCGGCGGCGACGACCATTCCTTCGGGTCGAACTGCTTCACATCGTACATGAAGTAGACCGCGACCGTCTTCGGCGCGCCCGCGTCGAGCGTGGCAAACACACCCGGCTGGCCGTCGGTGTCGATCCGCTCCGCGCGCTGAAAGCCGACCTCCTTGAGCAGGCCGATCAGGTAGTCGGCGCCCTCCGGGAAGCCAAGGTTCTCGGCGGCGATCGCCGGCCGGTGGACCCACTCCTGCAAGCGCAGGATGGCGCGGTCGTGATTCTTCGCGATCTCGGCCTTGAGCGCGGCGATGTCTGCGTCGGCCGCCAGCATTTGATTCGCGCAGCCCGCCAGAAGCATGGCGGCCAACCCGAGGAAACGTTTTGTCATGACGGGCAAAGATGCAATCGCGGGGCCGCTGCCGCAACGCCAAAGGCCGGCCAAGGCGCGGAGAACACAAAGGGGCAAATCCCGACTGGACTCCTCCGGCTCAACCTTTGCTCCTCTGCTCACTCGTATTCAGCCCCGCCCGGCGAAAAGACCGCCATCGACTCAGCGACGGACCTTCCCATAGTTGGACCGCATGAAAGCAGTCATCTACGATCGTTACGGGGGGCCGGAGGTTTTGCAGATGGCGGAGGTGGCGGAGCCTGTCGCCGCGCGCGATGAGCTGGTCGTGCGGGTGCGCGCCGCGTCGATCAACCCGCTTGATTGGAAGCTCCGCACCGGTCAGATGGGCCTTCTCGCCGGCCGGAAATTCCCCAAGCGCTCCGGTTTCGACGTCGCCGGCATCGTGGAGTCCTGCGGGCCGGACGTCACCGGGTTGAAGCCGGGCGACGAGGTGTTCGGGGGTACGCATCCCCTCGACGCCCATCGCGGCACCTTCGCGGAGAAATGCCTCACACGGGCCGGCCTGCTCGCGCTCAAGCCGGCGGGCTTGTCCTTCGTCGACGCGGCGGCGTCGCCCTGCGCGGGCTTGTCCGCCCTGCAATCGTTGCGCCACTGCAAGGTTGGCGCAGGCAAGCGGGTGCTGGTGATCGGGGCCACGGGGGGCCTGGGGATCTTTGCGGTCCCGCTCGCCAAGCGTCTCGGCGCCCATGTGACGGCGGTCTGCAGCAGTCATGGCGTCGGGTTGGTGCAGCAACTCGGGGCCGATGTCGTGATTGATCGCGGGCAGGAAAATCCCTTGGCGCCGGGGCCGGCCTACGACGCCATTCTGGATCTGGCCGCGGTGCATTCCTTCGGTGCCTGCCGTCATCGACTGGGCCCCCGCGGCTATTACCTCAACACGATGCCCGGGCCCGGCACCATCTGGAGCCAGTGCTGGACCACCCTCTTCAGCGCCAAGAAAGCCCGCGCTTTCATGCTGAAGCCGTCCTCGGCCGGTTTCCGCGAGCTGGGCGAGCTGATGATTTCCGGCGGACTCCGGCCGAAGGTGGCCCGGGTTTTCCCGTTCACGGCCGAAGCCGTCCGCGAGATGCACCGGCTTTCCCAGGACGGCCACGTCCTCGGCAAACTCGTGCTGGAACGCCAATAGGAAACCGAGGGTGGTGACCTGGCGTTTGCAATGACCGGAGCCGAGGTCTTCCGGCCGCAGGTTTCCGCTTTCGTGCCCCAAGGGCCGCCTTCGTGGCGGCATCCTCGGCGAACACGGGCCCAGCCAGTCCGCAAGCGAGCAGGCGAATGATGGAGATTTTTCCCGGGGCGCCTCGTGGCTATTGGTCACACTGAATTCCTCCGACCAATATCCGGCGCGGACGGGGGCGGTCCTGCTGCAGCCGTGGTGGGTAGGACTACACCCAATGGTAACCGAGCCCGGGGGCGGGTAAGGTTCGAAAACCTATATGCCGATCCCAATTCCGAATCTCTTCCGACGTGTCCGTTCCTGGCCGCGACGCCTGATCGTCACCGGCGTCGTACTGGTCGGGCTCCTGGTGGGGGCGCGCCTGGCGCTGCCCATGGTGGTCCGGCACCTGATAAACGACCGCCTGCAGCGGATTCCCGACTACACCGGCTCGGTGGACAACATCGACATTCACCTCTGGCGCAGCGCCTACACCCTGCACGGGTTCAGCATCCTCAAGCGCAGCGGGCAGGTGACGGAACCGTTCTTCGCGGCGCAGCGCATCGACTTCTCGCTGGCCTGGCGCGAACTGTGGCACCGCAAGGTCGTCAGCGTGGTCCACATTGACCACGGCCAGCTCAATTTCGTGAAGGGGCTGAGCGAGGAGCAAAGCCAGACGGACCTCGACCACCGCTGGCAGGACGTGATCCAGGACATTTTCCCGATTGATATCACGCACCTGGAGATCACCGACAGCCTCCTGCGCTACGTCGACACCACGCGGAAGCCGCAGGTGAATCTCTATGTCGCGCACCTGCGCGCCACCGCCACCGGCCTGCGGAACCGGCCGGGCGAGGCCGGGAGCGGGGAATTTCCGGCGGAGCTGACGATCGAGGGCGACAGCCTCGGCGCGGGAAAACTCAAACTCCTGCTCGAGGCGGAGCCGCTGGCGGGCGAGCCGCATTTCCACCTCAGCCTGGAGCTGGACAAGGTGAACCTGCCGGCGCTGAACGAGTCGCTCAAGGCCTACGCCCACGTCGACGTGGGCCGGGGCACCTTCCGCCTCGTGGGCGAGATGGCGGGGCGCGACGGCGGGTTCCAGGGCTACGTGAAACCGTTCTTCGAGGACGTGGATTTCCACAATGTCGAGGACGAGGACAAGGGGATCGGCCAGCAGATCTGGGAACATGTGGTCGCCGGCCTGGCGTGGCTGGTGAAGAACAAGGCGCGGGACCAGGTGGCCACCCGCATTCCGTTCGAGGGCACCTTCGGCGACACCAAGGTCGGCCTGTTCGCCACCATCACCAATCTTTTCCGGCACGGCTTCATCCGGGCGTTCAATCCCACGGTCGAGGGCTCGGTGCGCGCCGACAACGTGCTGCCCAGCGGAAAAAGCGCGGATGGCAAGGACGTGGCCAGGAACAAACCGGACGAAGATCCGGCGAAGAAGTGACGCCCGCCAACATGCCCACCCACCACTCCAAGCATCATCTTCCGCCCGCGGCGGAGCACGTGCTGGCGGCGGCCGTCGAGCAGGTCAGCATCCTGCGGCGCTCCGGCCGGATCCTGGCGAAGACGGTGCACGCATTCTTCTCCGACAACATCGCCGGGCTCGGCGCGGCGCTGGCCTTCTACACGACCGTGGCGGTCGCGCCCCTCCTCGTGCTGTCGATCGCGATGGCCGGAACCGTGTTCGGGGCCAGCGACGCGCGGCAGGAGGTCATCGGGCAGATCGAACGGCTGGCCGGCGCGCAGGCCAGCGCGGCGGTGGCGGCCGTGCAGAATCCCGCCGGCGCCGCCCAGGGGGTTTTCGCCACGCTGCTCGGCGTGGGGACGCTCATCTTCGGCACGCTCGGGGTCTTCACCCATTTGCAGAATGCGCTCAACGCCATCTGGCGCGTGAGCCCGCGGCCGGCGGAAAGTTGGTGGCATTTCCTGCGCAGCCGCCTCTTCTCCCTGGCCACCGTCATCGCCACCGGCTTTCTGCTCCTCGTGTCGCTCGTCGCCAGCGCCATGCTCAGCTGGCTCGGGGCGCAGACGGCCGAACGGCTCAACCTGCCCGTCTTCGGGCTGGAAATGGTGAACAACGTCATCTCGTTCGGCGTGGTGACCTCGCTCTTCGCCCTGATTTTCCGGCTGCTCCCGGACACCACCGTGCGGATGCGGCACGTCTGGCTCGGCGCCGCCGTGACGGCCCTGCTCTTCACGGGCGGAAAATCCGTGATGGGTTTCTACCTCGGCCGCGCGAGCCTGACCTCCGCCTACGGCGCGGCGGGCTCGCTGCTTGTGCTGCTGCTGTGGTGCTATTACGCGGCGCAGATCGTCTTCCTCGGCGCGGAGTTCACCCGCGTCACGGCGCTGAGCAACGGCGGCCGCGATTTCTCGCCGTTGAACCAGCCGGACGAGCGCAGCCGCCCGGTTTGAGGACCATCAGCCATGCCACCCCCAGCCCGCCTCTTCGCCTGCCTGGCCGGTCCGACCCTCCTCGTCGCGCTGGCCGGTTGCGCTGCGACCCCGCGCAGCGACTGGCATCTCGGGCCGGCGTATGGACAGGTCGTGGTGAGCTATCTGGACGACTACGACTATTTTCCCGCCTACGAAACCTATTACAGCCGCAACCGGCACGACTACGTGTTTCGCGACGGCAACGCCTGGGTGCGGCGGCCTGAGCCCCCGGGCGTCGCCCCGGGTGTGCTGCTGGCCACGCCGTCGGTGCGGATGGATTTCCACGATTCGCCCGAGCTGCATCATCGGGCCGTGGTTCAGGCCTACCCGGGAAACTGGAAACCGGCGGGGAAGGCGGCCGTCGCCGCCGACCGCCCGCCGGACGACCGGGAAACCAGCGAGCGCCACGAATCCATGCCACGCTGAGAGGGCTTGCAGGAATTTGGCGCGGCGTCATGGTTCCGCGAATCCCCATGCCCGACCCTGTCGTTCGCCCGCCCCAGGCCAACCTCCCCGATACGGCACGCGAAATTGAATGGCTGGCCAAGACCTACCAGCCGGACGCCGTCAATCTCACCGTGCGCGCCGTCATCGTCGGCATGCTGATCGGCGCGGCGATGAGCCTCTCCAACCTCTACGTGTTCTTCAAGACCGGCTGGAGCATGGGCGTCACGCTCACCGCGTGCATCCTCGCGTTCAGCGCCTTCCGGTTTCTCCAGGCGGTGCGCATCGTGAAGACGCCGCTCGGCGTCCTCGAGAACAACGCCCTCACCACCGTCGCCTCCGGCGCCGGCTACATGACCGGCGGCGGCAACATGGCGGCCTTCGGTGCGCTGCTGATGGTCACGACCGTGCGGCCCGACGCGCTGCCGATGATCGCGTGGTTCGGCTTGATCGCGGCGCTGGGCGTCTTCGCCGCGATCCCGATCAAGCGCCAGCTCATCAACCAGGAGGGCCTCGCCTTCCCGACCGGCACCGCGACGGCCGAGACGATCCGCTCCATCCATGATGCCGCGGCCGGCGGTGGTGCCAGCAAGGCCAGCTGGCTGGCCGGCTCCGCGGTGTTCGCCGCCCTCCTCACGTGGCTGCGCGACGCGTGGCACGTCGTCCCCGCGGTCATTCCGCTGCCGCTCACCCTCGCGGGCCACAAGCTCGCGGAATGGACCCTCTCGCTCAAGGCCGAGGTCGTGCTGATCGGCGGCGGCGCACTGATGAGCTTTCGCACCGGCTGGTCGCTGTTGCTCGGCGGCGTGCTGACCTACAGCGTGCTCGGGCCGGCCCTCGTGGCCAAGGGCATCGTCACGACCGTCAGCTACAAGGCGATCGTCGCGTGGGCGCTGTGGCCCGCCGCCGCCATCCTCGTTTCCTCCGGCCTCACGTCCTTCGCCCTTGATTACAAGAGCATCATCCGGTCCTTCTCGGGCATCACCGGCATTTTCAAGCCGGCGCAGACCTCCGCCCAGGGCATCGCCGCGGTGGAATGCCCCGGCTGGTGGTTCCCCGCGGGTTTCATGGTGCTGGCGCCGGCCGTCGTGTTCCTCATGGTCTGGCTGTTCCAGATTCCGCTCTGGGCCGGCGTCATCGCCGTGCCGCTCGCGGTCGTCATGGGTTTTGTGGCCGCCCGCGTGACCGGCGAGACGGACGTCACCCCCACCAAGGCCTTCGGCCCGGTCACGCAGATGATTTTCGGCATCCTCACGCCGGGCAATCTCTCGGGCAACATCATGTCGGCGAACGTCACGGGCGGCATCGGCCTGCACGCGGCGGACCTGCTGACGACGCTCAAGACCGGCTGGCTGCTCGGCGCCAAGCCGCGCCACCAGCTCTACGCGCAGTTGTTCGGCGTCGTGGCGGGCGCGGCGATTGTCGTGCCCGCGTTCAACCTGATCATCCCCGACCCGACCGTGCTCGGCAGCGAGGCGTGGCCCGCGCCGTCCTGCGTCGTGTGGGCCGGCGTGTCCAAGGCGTTTTCCGGCGGCATCGCCGCGCTGCACCCCACGTCCAAGAGCGCCATCCTGGTCGGTCTCGCGCTCGGCGTGGCGCTCGCCCTGCTGGAAAAATTCGCGCCGAAGCCCCTGCGGCCGTTCCTGCCTTCCCCCTCGGGGGTCGGCCTTGCCATGGTCGTGCCCGGCAGCAATTCCATCGCGATGTTCCTCGGCGCGGCCCTCGCCGAGGGCCTGCGCCGCTGGCAACCCGCGCTGGCGGAGAAGACCGTCGTGCCCGTGGCCTCGGGTCTCATTGCCGGCGAAAGCCTCATGGGCATCCTCATCGCGATCCTGATCGTGACCGGCGTTCTCGCACCGTGACCAACGATAATTTGTAACGTATTACGTTACAAATTTCCGGGACGAAAATCCGCTTAGCTGCTTGGCTGCTTTGTGTTTCCCGTCGGCGGGGCGCCTCGCTACTGGAAGAAACCCTCGGCGCGGATCACGCCGGCGTCCTCACCCTCGTCCGGCGCGCCCACTTCGTGACAGTCGTCCGGGAAAGCCGGCAGGCGCTGCGTCCAGCGCACGGCGCACAGGCTGTCGGTCAGCGCCTCGTGCAGCGCCGAGCCAAAGTCGTAAGCGCGGCCGTCGAAGCCGGCCTCCGCCACGGCCTGGTCGATGGACAGCATGACGGCAAACATCCGGCCGCGGATCTCCGGGATGAGCACGTCCGTGAAATCGATGCCGGAATCCAGATTGGAGCGGCAGCCGGCGAGATTATTGCTGTGATGCGAGCGACAGGCCTCGGGCCGCGCCTCGTAGATCGAGCAGCTCTCGTCCCGCAGCAGCACGCACGGCGTCTTCAGCGCGGCGCGCTCCCGCATGGTCCGCCCGGCAAATTCCGCGCGGTGCGCCGCCGCCCGGGCAATGACGCCGTCGAGATCCGCCGGGGAGAAACGGGCCTGGATGTATTCGGCGGCGAGGAGCACCTCGTGGGCCTGCACGCCGACCGGCACGTGGCAGCAGGTGCCGCAACCGGCCCGGCAGGCGACCGACGCCCGCGCCGCGGCCGGCGCGGCGGCGTAGGCGCGGTCGAATTCCTTGTGCGCCGAGCGCAGGACGGCCAGCAGGTCGGCCGGATTGCGGGTCTTCTGCAGCCGGCGCAGCACCGCGCCGCCCGTTTTTTCAAACAGGGCTTCCTCCTCGAGCGAAAAAGCGCGGCTCATTCCCCTCACTAGGACGGCGCGCGGGACCATTACAAGGCCCGTCAGCCGGAATCGCCGGGCAGGCCTACACCCCATGTCGCCGCGCCGGCCAAGGGAGTAGCGTCAGACATGGCAAACAAATCATCCCCTCTCGCCGGTGCGTCCGGCCTTTTTCCCGCCTTGGTCGTGCTCGTTGCCTTGACCGGTTGCGAGACCGATGACTCGCGCGGGCGCAGCGGTTATTACGACCGGCCGTCGAGCCGCGGGTCGGTGATGGTCGTCTACGAGGACGACTATGATTACTATCCGGCCTACGAGGTCTACTACAGCCGCAGCCGGCATGAATACGTTTACCGCGACGGCAATAGCTGGGTCCGGCGGTCTGAGCCATCAGGAATTTCTATCAGTGTGCTCCTGTCCACTCCGTCGGTGCGGATGGATTTCCGCGACTCGCCCGAACAGCATCACAGTGCCGTGATCCGGAGTTATCCCAGAAACTGGAGCCGCGGCGGTTCCGGAGTGCAGGTGCAGGCCGCGGTGGTGTTTGAGGACGACTACATTTATTATCCGGGCTACGAGATTTACTACAGCAGCAACCGGCACGAATACGTCTATCGCGACGGCAGTTCCTGGGTCCGGCGGTCCGAGCCCCGGGGCGTCTCGCTGAATGTGCTGCTGGCGGCCCCGTCCGTGCGAATGGATTTCCGCGACTCACCGGAGCGGCACCACAGCACCGTGGTCCAAAGCTATCCGAGAAGCTGGCAGCGCGCGAACAGTGCCCCGGCCGCCCGGAACGACCGCCGGGAAGAGCAGAAGGCTCAGCCGGCCGACCGCGACAATCGCCGCAACGAGCCGGCCGTCAGGGGCGACCGCCGCGACGACCGGAATGATTCAAACAACAATGACAGGAACGTCCGCCCTTCCGACCAAAAGGAAGAAAAGAAAGTCGCCAAGCCGGACGCCAAGAATGGGCGCAAGGACGACAAGAAATCCGACGAGAAAAAGGACGAGAAAAAGAAGGACCGGAAGGACGGTGACAAAGACGACGACGAGAAGGACGAGAAAAGGAAGAACGAGTAGGACGGCGGCCGGGTGACTGCTCACGTCGGTAGCTATATCGTGGGCAGATCGCCGCCTAAAGTTACGGAAAAATTTCGCAAGAAATGCGGCGCCAATTGGTCGCTTTTGGCGTAAAATCACGGGGTCCGGACAGTCAGGTCGGATTTATCCCTACCCCCATGAAAGCAATAGTCACCGGCGAACCGGTCAGCCGTCGCGCCTTGCTGGAAAAGCAAGCGCTCGTGCTGGCGAAATATTGTCCCGTCGACAGCGGCAATCCCCTCATCTGCCCCCTTTGCGAGCTACGCAAGCTCGGTGCGCGAGCCCGGCGCGCCTGGGTGCGCCGGCTCACGCGGTCGGATTTGGAATTCCTGACGCTTTATCACGCGACCTGTTCCGCGGAGCGCCGGCGTGATGCGGCCGGCTCCTGCTAGGGCGGTTTAAGAAATGTCGTAGCCGAATCGGGCGTGGACGAGCCACGCCCCTACATGCCTCATCGTAGGGGCGCGCCTTGTGCGCGCCCGGTTTGGGGGCAATCCAACGGCTACACTTCTATTTGAACCGCTCTAGCTCTTCCGGTAGTGGTCGACGACGCGGTAGCTCCGGGCGCAGAGGCCGAACGCCAGCGCGGCGGCGAAGGCGAACGCCGCGAAGAAAAACATCTGGAAGGCCGTGAGGCCAAAGCCGGTCGACGCGATGGCGCTGATGACCTTGGCGTTCCGGACGCCGGCGTTGACAACCAGCACCCACAGATTGCCGATCGTCACCGCGAGGAGCCAGAAACTCATCAGCGCGCCCTTCATGGACTGCGGTGCCTGGCTGTAGGCGAATTCCAGGCCGGTGGCCGACACCAGCACCTCGCCGAGCGTGAGGAAGGCATAGGGCAGGATCTGCCACGTGATGGAGAACGCCGTGCCGCCGTCGAGCACCAGCTGCATCAGGCCGACGATCACCCACGCGACCCCGGAGAGGGCGATGCCCGCGGTCATGCGTCGCAGCGCGGTCACCGCGATGCCGGCCTTGGTCAGCGCGGGGAACAGGACGAGGTTGTTGAACGGAATGAGGAGCATCACCAGCAGCGGATTGAGTGCCTGCATCTGCGAAGACTGGAACCAGTGGGGCTTGGTCATCGCGTCGGCCTGCAGGACCCAGGTTGAGGCCTTCTGGTCGAAGAGCGACCAGAACGGGGTCACGAGGGCGAACAGCACGAGCACGCGCAGCACGGACCGCACGCCCTCCACGGCCTCGGCGGGATGCTTCCCCCGTGCTCCCTCGAGCTGCAACCAAACGCCGAGGCCGCCGAAAGCGATGACCGCGACCAACGCCGAGCAGAACGCGATGACGAAACCGTAATTCGGCATGAGGAGGAACGACGCGAGCGCCACCACCCCGCCCGCGACGGCGAACACGAGGCCGGGCGTGCCCGAGGCGAGCGCCGTGCGCGAGACGTTGAGGAACGAATGCGGATCGGGCGGCGCCGGCGGAACCATGACGTAGCGCTTGCGGCCCAGCCACAGGACCACGGTCGAGATGAACATGAGCGCGCCCGGAATGCCGAACGCGATGGCCGGCCCGAGTTGCTTCAGGAAAATCGGCATCAGCAGCGAAGCGAAGAACGAGCCGAAGTTGATGATCCAGTAGAAGGCGTCGAAGACGACCTTCGCCCGGTGCTTGTTGGTCTGGTCGAACTGGTCGCCGACGAACGAGGAGACGCAGGGCTTGATGCCGCCCGAGCCGATCGCGATCAGGCCGAGGCCGGCATAGAAACCCAGGCGGTTGTCCACGAAGAGCGCGAGGCACAGCTGGCCGACGCAATAGAGCAGGCTCAGCCAGAAGATGGTGTGGTATTTGCCCCAGAAGCGGTCGGCGATCCAGCCGCCGAGCAGCGGGAAGAAGTAGACGCCGATGACGAAAGTGTGGAAGACGTCCTTGGCCGCACCGGCCCGGTCGGCCTCCGGCAGGTAGGCCAGCAGCGACGTCACGAGGAACACCGTGAGGATGTTGCGCATGCCGTAGAAGCTGAAGCGCTCGCAACCCTCGTTGCCGATGATGTAGGGAATCTGGCGGGGAATGGGCACGGCGGCCGGCACGGCGGTCTGGTCCGGGATGTGGGCGCTCATGGTGGTCTCGTTACGCACGCTGCCGTCGCCCGGAGAAAGTTCAAGCGGCGACTAGAACTGGATGAAGAATGGCAAGAGATGCGCAGACAAGTCCGGCGGAGTAGGCTATCTATAAACTTCGCCGGACCCTTCTGGCGACTGCCTTGGCAGCGAATATAACCCACAAACAGAGAAACACCCATGAAAACCCCCACCTTGGTAATCCTGTCCATGACCCTCGCCCTGCTTCCCCCCGTGTTTGCCCAAGCCGGCGCGGCTCCGGTAGAAATGACCGTTTCGCCTGCCACCGCGGCCATCGAGGCCAAGATCGCGGCGAATGAAAAAGATACCTGGGAAGCGCTAAAACGGCATGATGCTTCCGCCTACGCCAAACTTTCCCTTCCGGGCAGCTGGGGAATATTTGAGATCGGCTCGCTCCAGATCACGCAGAAAGTGACCGCGCAGGGCCCGGGCACGGAAATACTGGAATACAAGATGGATGACGTCCGCGTGTTGGTGCTTAACGAGCAGACGGCGATCATCCACTACAAGATTTCGACCCGGATCTCGTCCCACGGAAAGGAAAGTCCGGCCCAGTGGATGCTGGCCTCCGCCGTCTGGGTCAAAATGGGCAAGGTCTGGAAGGCGGCCATGTATCAGGAAACTCCCCTGCTCAAGCAGCCGTAGGCCGGGCGGGCGCCGTCAACGGGCGTGACAGCCGCCGGCTTTGCGTTAGGTTTTCGGGCGTGACCAAGAAGCAGCAGGCGGGAAAGCCGCCGCGGAAACCCAGTAAGCCCGCGCCGAAGAAGGCCGCCATCCCGGCGGCTGCGCCAGCCACCGCGGTTGCGCCGCCCGATAAACTGACGCCTGAGGAGCAGATGGAGCGCTTCGCCAAGGAACTGAAGAACGAGGACTGGGGCCACCAGCCGTGCTGAACCGCTGGCCGGGCGCGGGCGTTTTTGCCGTGTCATCAAGCGGAATCCGTGGTTTCAACCTCCCTCCGCCATGCCCACTCCCGCCTGCCCAGCCTGCACCCTCGAAGATGTCCTCGCCCATTCCGACCACTGGGAGTGCGCCACCTGCGGGCATGAATGGCCCAAGGCGGCCGCGCCCGAGGCGGCGCGCGTGGTCAAGGACGCCAATGGCAACGTCCTGGCCGACGGCGACACCGTCGCGCTGATCAAGGACCTGAAACTCGGCAGCGGCGCGCAGGTGCTGAAGGCCGGGACCAAGGCCAAGGGCATCCGCCTTGTCGACGGCGACCACGAGGTCAGCTGCAAGATCGAGGGCATGCCCGTCGGCCTCAAGGCCTGCTTTGTGAAGAAGGTCTGAGCCGCCCCGCGCGGCCGGGCCGGGTATGGTTCGTTGTCGCCACGCGCGGCCGTTCGGGCATTTTACCGGGCATGAGACTGCCCTCGCGAAAGTCCGCCCCCTGGCTGGCGCTGCTGTTCGCCATCGTGCTCGCCGCCAACCTCTGGGTCTGCTTCACGCGCGGTTGGGAGGATTCGTTCCGGCCGAAAAGCTACGCGACGCTCTATTACCCGCTCGATATGCCGAGCCTCCGGCGCTGGGAGGTCGAGTCACCCAAGGTCCTCCGCCTCGACCTCGTGTGGAATAAGAAGCCCGCCTCCTGGCAGCTCCTCGTCGACGGCAAGCCGTCCGCGGCCGTCATCGGCGCGGTGCCCAAGCTCCACCTCGTGGGCGAACTCTACGACGGCTCGTCGTCCGTCCCGCTCGATGACTTCAAGCACCGCTACACGCTCCGCCCGCAGCCGGCGGGCAGCGGTCCCGACCTCGAGTTCACCGTCAACGCGATCTCCGCCGAACTCTACCGGAAGAACGGCATGCAGTGGGCGAAGGACATCTACCTCGTCCAGACCGCGCTGCCCACGGGCGCGTTCGGGCGTGATCCGCTGAGCTACTGGACCGACGACTACCGTTACATGGGCGCGGAGGCGCTCGCCGCCGCCGACCGCGTCGTGCGCGAGGAGATGGGCGTGCGGGACGGCGACGACACCCTCACGCGCATGGACAAGGTCGTCCGCTACCTCCGCACCAAGCTCGCCGACTCCGGCGGCGTGCCGAAGGACGACTTCCGCTGGCTCAACCCGTGGGCGATGTGCCAGGAGATGATCGCCGGCACCGGCAAAGGCTGGTGCACGCAGAACGCGCAGATCTACGTTTTCTTCGCCAACCGCGCCGGCGTGCCCACGCGCTTCGTCTTCGGCGCCAACACGCAGGACGACGTCATCATCTATACCGGCCACTCGTGGGCCGAGTCGTGGGTCAAGGAGCAGGGCCGCTGGACCTACGTGGACGTCACGCAGTCGATTGTCGCCGTCCAGGACAAGCATGGCGCGCTGCTCAACTCCGCCGACATCCTGCACCTGGTCGAGCACGACGCCTTCGACGGCACGACCGCCCGCATCTTCAAGGACTGGTCCTGGAAAACCCTGCCCGGCGAGGCGCCGCCGCTCACCACGGTCAACGTGCCTTTCGCGGCGGTCAACTGGCTCGCGCGCCAGGAATTCAACCGGCAGGCCATCATCAAGTATCGCCATCCGCCCAACGTGGAGGACATTCGCGACGTCTATTCGATGCTCCTGCAGGACCGGACGTTCGCGTGGGTGAATTTCAAGCGCTACCTGTGGGATCCCCCCGCCGCCTACTCGCTGCTCCCGACCGAGGGCGCGCACACGTATCGCGTGCGCCAGTGGCTCTTCGGTGCCCTGGTGCTGGCGGGCCTGCTGCTCGGCGTCGCGCTCATGCGCCGGCGCGATTGAGCCGCGGGCCGGCTACGGCTTACACCCCATAGTGGCCGAAGCGGGCGCGGTGTAGTCTGGTGCATCATGCCTGATGTTCCCACGCCTGTCCCCTCTCCGTTGAAGCCTGCCACCACGGGCACCACACCCGTCACTCCCGCTCTCGCGGCGAAGCGCCAGAGCAACGTCAAGCCGCCGGACGACGATGATGCTGGCACGGCCACGAGCACCCCCGAGACCAATCCGTCCAAGCGGCCGGTGCTGCTCCTCTCCCTCGCGACTATTTCGGCCATTCTGCTCATCGTCGTGATCGTCTCGCGCTCCCAACTGGGCGCCCGGGACACGACGATCGACCAGGCCAAGAACCGGTCGGAACAGCAGGAAACGCATACGACCGGCCTGCAGACGCAATTGACCGACGCGGCGACCGCCACCGCCCTGCTGCAGAAGAAGCTGGACGAAACCAAGGCCGCCTCGACCGCGGACAAAGCCGAACTCGACAAGACCAAGACCGCCATGGCCGACCTGCAAATCCTGCTGGACAAGAGCCGCGGGGCGGCGACCGATTTCCAGACGCAAATGGCGGAGGCCAAGGTTGCCACCCTGAAGCACCAGGGCGAAGTGGAGGTTGCGCTCGCCGATGCCGCCGGTTTGCAGACGCAACTGGTGAAGGCCAAGGCGGACGCGGCCCGTCTGGAGGCACAATTGACCGAGTCCCGCGCGCGGGCCGCCGACCTGCAGACCCGGCTGGCGCTCGCGGAAACCGAAGTTTCCGCCCTGAAGAAACTCACCGTTAAGAAATAATCCACGCCCCCCGCATCATGAAAGACCCCGTCTACAAGCTCATCGAACTCACCGGCACCTCGGGCCTCAGCATCGAGGATGCGGTCGGCAAGGCCGTCAAGCGCGCCGCCAAGACCATCAAGAAGCTCAGCTGGTTTCAGGTCAGCGAGACTCGCGGCAACATTGAAAAGGGCCGCGTGCGGCACTGGCAGGTGACGATCAAGGTCGGTTTCGTCGTCGAAGGCTGAAGCGGGATAATGCAGTTCGGATGTAGGGCCGCCGCTTGTCGGCGTGCCGGCTCGCGAACATCCCACGGCACGGCGACAAGCGCCGGCCCTGCACACCATTCAGTTTAGTCGATCCTTCATTGGCCCGCCCGCCGGGCGGCCGCCTCGCGCAGCTTGTCCTTCTTGCTTTTGCGGCGGCCCTTGATGCCGCCCGGGGAAGGCGGCACATCAACCATGGTCTCGACCGGCGCGAAGCCCTCGATCTGCTCGCGCGGCAGGTTCAGCCGGTGGCGCTTCTCGATCAGGGCGAAATGCGCGTGCGTGGCCGCGCTGATGAAATTGACCGCCGTGCCGCTCTCGCCCGCCCGGCCGGTGCGGCCGATGCGGTGCGTGTAATCCACCGCGGAGCGCGGCAGGTCGAAATTCACGACGACCGGCAGCTGCACGATGTCGAGCCCGCGGGCCGCGACATCCGTGGCGAGGAGCACCCGCACCCTGCCCGCCTTGAAATCCGCCAGCGCCTGCGTGCGGGCGCCCTGGCTGAGCTCGCCGTGGAGCGCGGTCGCGTCGATCCCGGCCTTGCGCAGTTTCTCCGCGACATGCTCGGTGGCGTATTTGGTGGCGACGAAGACGAGCACGCGCGTCCACTGGTGGGTCTCGATCAGGTGCCGCAGGAGCTGCGTGCGGCGCGGCGGATCGACCTCGATCGCCCGCTGCACGATGTCCGGCTGGGTCGCGGGCGCGGCGGGCACGTCGAGGCGGACCGGATCGCGCAGGAGGCTGTCGGCGAGCGCCTGCACGGCCGAAGGAAACGTCGCCGAGAAAAGCAGATTCTGCCGGCGCCTGGGCAACAGCGCGAGCAGGCGGTTCAGCTCGTCGGTGAAACCGAGGGAGAACATCCGGTCGGCCTCGTCCAGCACCAGCAGCGACACGGCGGCAAGCGACACGGCGTTGTGGTCGATCAGGTCCAGCAACCGGCCGGGCGTGGCCACGATGACATCGGCCCCGCCGCCGAGCGCCATCATTTGCGGGTTGATGGAGACGCCGCCGTAGACGGTCAGGGTCTTGACGGGGGTCGGAAGAAACCGGGCGTAAAGACGGATCGATTCGCCGATCTGCGCCGCCAACTCGCGGGTCGGGACGAGGATCAGGGCCCGGACCAGGCGCCCGCGTTCGCGCGGGGCCGCGGCCAGCAGCTGCAACATGGGCAGCGCAAACGCCGCGGTCTTGCCCGATCCGGTCTGCGCCGAGGCCTGGACGTCCTGGCCGCGCAACACGGCGGGAATGGCCAGGGTCTGGATCGGCGTCGGCGCGGGATAGTTTCGGGCCGCGATCGCGCGCAACAGGGGCTCGGACAGGCCCAGGGCGGAGAAGGACATTGGGGCAGGCGCTGCGGGCTCAACCCGGCTTGGGTCCGAACGTATACAGCGCGACCAGCGCGGCGCCGATGGCCTGCGAAAGCTCGCCGAGCGTGGCGGGCACGATCTTGATCTTCTCCCGCTGCGCGGGAAACAGGTAGGGCTCGGCCGCCGCCCGGATCAGCCGCAGGTAGCGCGCCCGGAACTCGGGCGTGGTCGCCTCCGGGTCAATGAGCCCGCCGCCGATCACGACGAACTCCGGGTCGAGCGCCATGGCGCAGCTGGCGAGGTGCAGGCCGAGGGCCCGGGCCTGAAAATCAAAGATGTCGTTGGCCAGCGCGTCACCCTTTTGCGCCAGGCCGCGCAGGGAAAGCGCCTTCTCCTTGTCCGACTTCGTCGAGGTGGCGAGCGGGTGCGTCGGGTATTTTTTCAGGAACTCGGCGAGCAGTTGCGGCAAGCCCGAGATGGTGGTGTAGGCCTCGACACAGCCCCAGTCGCGGCCGCAGCCGCACGTGAGGGCCCGGATGTGGCCGAGCAGGTGCAGGGGCGCGGGCATGTGCGCGGCCTCCATGCCGGCCAGCGTGTCGCCGTCGAGCGGCAGGCCGTGCGGGTCGACGTAGGCGCAGCCCAGGCCCGAGCCGGGCGCGAACATGAGCACCCCGGCCTTTTTGCCCGCGCGGACGCGGTGGGCCTCGGCCACGCCGCCGTAATTGCCGTCGTTGCCGACGACCAGCGGGATCTCGCGGCCGGCGGCCGCCGCGAGCGCGCGGGCGTAGTCGGCGTGGAAATTCCAGCCGGCGAAATCCGCCGGCAGATTGGCGGAGCGGCCCATCACGCCGTAGCCGGCGTAGGGTCCGGGGATCGCGAGGCCGACGCCGCGCACCTGTGGCCACGCGAGCTTGTTCTCGGCGAGGAAGCCGTTCACGCCCTCGATCCAGCCGCGGACCACGGCGGCGGTGCCGGCCGCGGAATTGGTGGCGCTCTGCCGCAGCTGGTGGGAAATAATGGAGCCGTCGGCCCGGATGCCGCCGGTCTTGGAGGTGGTGGCGCCACTGTCGGTGCCGAGATAGATGCCGGATTCGGTCATGGGAAGTGGGCGTTGGGTCGGGTGCGGAAGTTATTTTTTCAGGCCCGCGCAGAAACGGGTAAGGCGCTCGACGCCCTTGCGGAGGATCTCGTCGGACGTCGCATAACTGAGCCGCAGGTAACCCTCGGCGCCGAACGCCGAGCCGGGCACGGCCGCGACCTTTTCCTGCTCGAGCAGCCGGGCGCAGAACTCCACGTCCTTGAGGCCGAAGCTGGAGATGTTCGGGAAAAGGTAGAACGCGCCGCCTGCGAGCAGGCAGGTAATGCCGGGGATCCGGTTCAGCTCGGCGTGCAGGTATTTGCGGCGGCGGTCGAAGGCGGTCTTCATCTGCGCGAGCGCGGCGACGGCCTTGTCCTTTTCCTTGAGCGCGGCCAACGCGCCGTATTGGGCGAAGGTCGTGGCGTTGGACGACATCTGGCTCTGCAGCTCGGCGCAGGCCTTGGCGATCGGCGCGGGCGCGACGAGCGTGCCGAGCCGCCAGCCGGTCATCGAGTAGGTCTTGGAAAAGCCGGCGACCGTGATGGTGCGCTTCTCGACCTCGGCGCCAAGCATGGCGAAATTCACCGGGGCGTTGCCGTCATAGATCAGGTGCTCATACATCTCGTCGGCGAGCACGTAGAGGTTGTGCTGCACGCAGACCTCCGCGAGGGCGGCGAGCTCGGCCCGGGTGTAGATCGCGCCGGTCGGGTTCGAGGGCGAGTTGAGGACGAGCAGCTTCGTCTTCGGGGTGATCGCGGCCGCGAGCAGCGCGGGCGTAAGCTTGAAGCCGGCCCGGTCGTCGCACAGCACGAACTTCGGCGTGGCGCCGGCGAGCTTCACCATCTCGGGGTAACTGACCCAATACGGGGCGGGCACGATGACCTCGTCGCCGGGATTGCAGGTGGCGAGGATGGCGAGGTAGCAGGAATATTTACCGCCGGGCGAGACCACCACCTGCGACGGGGCGACCTTGTAGCCGTATTCGAGGGCATAGCGGTCGGCGATGGCCTGGCGCAGTGGCTCGATGCCGGGGGTCGGCGCATACTTGGTCTTGCCCGCCTTGAGCGCGGCGATGGCGGCGTCCTTGATGAAATCCGGCGTGTCGAAGTCCGGCTCGCCCGCGGCGAAGCTGCAGACGTCCTCGCCCGCGGCCAGCATGGCCTTGGCCTTCGCGTCAATGGCGAGGGTCGGCGAGGGCGAGACGTTGCGGGCCCAGACGGACAGCGGATGCGGTGTGCTCATTCGGGTTCTGGACTAAAGGAGCGGGTCGGGCGAAGGCAAGTCTGCGGCACGGCCCGTCGTGTCCTAACCGGCACAGTTCCTTTCACCGTTTCTTTTTTGCCCGGCGCTTCCGTCGCGACGGTCGCTTCGCCGGCGCCGCGGGCAGCGGGAGGGCTTCGAGCTCGGGCAGATAGGCCTCGACCGCCGCGCGCACGAGGTGGCCGACACTGGTGTGCTTGGTGCGGGCGGTCTTCTTCAGCAACCGCCGCAGTTCCAGCGGCAGCCGCACGGAGATCTGCAGCTGCGCCGGATGCATCACGAGCACGTCGGAAAAATCATACTGCTCGAGCGCCAGGCGGATGATGTCGCTGACCGACTTCGCCTTGCCGTCGCGCACGGGCTCGCTGAGCCGGTCGAGGAACTCGACCTCCATCTGGAGGGGAAACGGCTGGGGTGTTTTCGCCGGCACGGGATCAGAAGCGCTCGATCTGCGCCGGCGGGACCACCGGCGATTCCTGGGCGAGCGCCGCGGGCGAAAAGGCGCCGGCCGGCAACGCCAGGTTCAGCGCGGCGGCCGTGACGCTGAAGCGGGTCTTGTCCCGCGTGACGCTGTTGCGGAGGTCGATGGATTTGACCATCCACTGCGTCCCCACCTTCTTCAGGTCGAGGACACTGATGGTTTTCTCCACCGTACCCTTCGCCCCGAGGAACTCCGCCTGCACGAGTGCCTGAAACTGCGTGTCGAGCAGCACACGCACGCCGGTCAGGCCCGGCCGCACCACGGCGATATCGGCGGGCGGATAAAGCACAAAGCTGTGCGCCGGGCGGCCGCGCACCCGCGCCAGGCCTTCGTAGACGAAATCCGTCCAGTAGAGAAAGGGCATCTGCAGGTCGAAGAGCGTGAGGTCGGTCCCGCCGAGCGGCTCGAACAGCCCGGCCGCGGGCAGCGCACTCGTCTGCCCGTCCGCGCCGTTCCACAGCCACGTGGCGGATTGCGGGCCGCCCTGGATGAGCCAGCGGCGCTCCGTGGCCAGGCCGCCGGAGCCCGGCAGCGTCAACCGCGTGATCGGGCCGGACTCGTTGCGCGAACCGAGCAGCTGGCCGGCGACGCTGCGCGCGGCGCCCGCGCGCGGCATGACCTGCAGCTCAAACTCGAGCCAGTAGTCGCCGACGATGCCCATGGTCCGGAACTCGCCGAGGACGCGGGCGCCCTCGGCCCGGTCGGGCTTGTCCGTCGTGACATAATTGGGCGGCGGGCGAAAGCCCTTGGGCTGGGCCGGCAGGACCGGCAGCGCAGCGGCGACCAGCACAAACAAGAAAGCCCGGCGGAGGGCCGGGCTCGGGAACTCAGGGCTTCTTGGGTCCAACCGGCGCGGGGGTTGCGGGTTGCGGGGCCGGGAGTGTGGCGGGGGCGGCGATCGTCGGCAGCTTGTTGTCGGCATCGACGTGGTGCTTGGTCTGGTAAATGTGGGCCAGATAAAGGACGAAGCTCAGCACGAAGAAGAGGATGGCGCCGTTGATGGTCGCCTTGCTCAGCACGTTGCTGGTTTCGGCGCCGAAGGTGGACTCGGTGATGCCACCGCCCATGGCCGCGCCCATGCCGCCGTCGGTCTTGGCGCGCTGCATGAGGACCACCAGCACCAGGAACAGCGAGGTGAGGATCAGGATGAAGGTTAAAATGCCGATGACTAAGCTCATAAAGGGGCAGAAGAACGCAGTCCGACCGGCTTTGTCAACCAAAGTTCTGGCGTTTTACCACGGGGCGGAACGCGGGCCATATTCCCGTGGCACCGGGCCGGAACCGCGCGGTCCAACCAGCCAATCTCAGTCTCAACCCAGGAGTCCTTGCCATGATACCCAGAACCCGAAACCTTCTCGCCGCGGGCCTCGCCGCCTCGCTGGCTGTCAGCCTTCCCGAAGCCCGCGCCACGGAGCAGGATCCCGCGGCCAAGCCGGCCCAGGCCGACCTCCCGCAGCTGCAGCTGACGGTCGACGTGCCGCCCAACTGGCGGCCCTTCCTGGCCGATGACCTGGCCGACGCCTTCGCGAGCCGGGTCATGGATGTGTTCCGCCGCCACGGTTACACCGGCGAGGTGAAGTTCATCCCGATCGGCGACCCGGCCAAGGATCGGCTCCTGCTCGCCATCCGGCTCATCAACTGGCGCATCGGCCGCACCGACAGCGCCGAGTGTGTGTTCACCGCCGTGCTGATTGCCGGCGGCAAGGAGGAATCGCTGGGAATATTCGATCACACGAACCTGGCCTTCAACCGCGGGATGGGCCGCTGGGGTCTGGCCGATGCGCTGGGCGACGTGGCCGACGACGCGTTGCGCGGACTGGCCAAGAAACTGGCCAACGATCCGAACGTCCCGGGATTCCCGCCGCCGAAGCAATAGGGGTCTTTTGTGGGCGGGGTGCCCTCACCCCGCGGCGCGGAACGGATTCCGCGTCCTACCCTACTTCACAGCTTCACGCCCATCTTCTCGAGCACGCGGGCGAGGTCATCATTGCCCTCATATTCGACGATGATGCGGCCGCGCTTGGCGGAGTGCCGCAGCGTGCTGCGCGCGCCGAGGTGCGACGTCAGCTTCTTCTCGATGTCGGTCAAGGTCGCCGCGGTGGCGCCCGGCATCTTGCGGCGCTTGCCGGTGCCGCCGGACTTGTGCCGGGTCAGCTCCTCCAGCGCGCGGACGCTCAGGCCCTGCTCCAAGGCGCGCCGCGCGAGCAGCAGCCGTTCGGCGGAATTTTCGACGCCGAGCAAAACCTTCGCGTGGCCCACGCTGAGCAGGCCCTTGCCGACGTAGCCCTGCAGCTCCGCCTCGAGCCCGAGCAGGCGGAGGGAATTGGCCACGGTGGCGCGGCCCTTGCCCACGCGCTGGGCCGCCGCGTCCTGCGTAAGGTCGAAGTCGCGGATGAGGCTGGCGTAGCCGTGCGCCTCTTCCAACGGGTTCAGGTCGGCGCGCTGCAGATTCTCGATCAGGGCCAGCGACGCCGACGAGGCGTCGCTCGACGTCATGATGCGCGCGGGAATGGACTTGATCTTGAGCTGCTGGAACGCGCGCCAGCGGCGTTCGCCGGCGATGAGCTGGAATTTGTCGCCGACGGCGCGGACAACTATCGGCTGCAGCAGGCCCTCGGCCCGGATGCTCTCGACCAGCTCGGTCAGCGCCTCGGCAGCGAACTCCTTGCGCGGTTGGTAGGGGTTGGGCTCGACGAGGTGGACCGCCACCTCGCGATAACCCGCGAGGCCGTCGGGCGCGGCAACCGCCGGTGAGGCGGCGGAAGATTGCGGCGCCGCCGCCGCGGGCTTCGGCGTCGCGGCGCCGCTGCTGATAAGTGCGCCGAGTCCGCGGCCAAGTCGTGATTTCGGGGTAGCCATGATTATTTGCCCTGGGGAATGAAAAGCGTCTGGCCGACGCGGATCCTCGTGTCGTCGGCGATCTTGTTGGCGTTGCGGATGTCCGCGAGCTTCCCGCCGGTTTTCTTCGCGATGCCGGACAGCGTGTCGCCATTCACCACGGTGTAGTTGACGCCTTCCTTGGGGAAATCCTCGCTGAAGGTGGTCTGCACCGCGGGACGCGTGGCCTGGTTCCTCGCCAGCGCGTCGAGCGCGGCGTTGGTCTGCTTGCCGAGCCGCTCGATCTGGCCGGCGACCTGATTGAGCACCTCGCGTTTCTGCTCGGCCAGCGCGCCCTGCATGGTCCGGTTCAGGTCGGCCACGGCGCGGTTGAGCTGCTCCACCGTCACATAGCTCTGGCTCGCCTTGGCCTGCAGCGCGCCGTTCTCGCGGTTGAGCTGCTCGACGGTCATCGTCAGTTCGCCGACGCGTTGCGACAGCAGCATCACATCCTGGCGGAGGTTGGCCAGTTCCACGCGGGTGTTGTCCACCTGGCCGTGGGCCAGGACGCCGAGGAGGCTCAATAGGGCGCCGGATCGCAGGAGATGGCTAGGCATGGGCGGGAGCGTGGGAAATTCGCCGGACAAAAACAAGCCTTAGCCCCTCGGCCGCGGAAACGGGACGGGGCCCACCAGCGGCGGCATCGGTGCCGACGGCAGCACGGTGCCCGGCGCCACCGGAAATCCGCGCAGAAACTCGCCCGCGGACAGCATGCGGCCACCCGGCCGCTGGAGCTTGCGCAGGCGCAGGGTCCCCTGCCCCGTGCCGACCAGCAGGCCGCCGGCGTCAGTTCCGGCAACAACGCCCGGTGTCGCGCTGGCGGGCAGCGCATCCGCGAGGCCGAGCTTGACCGTCTGCCCGTTGATCGCGAACGCGCACCCGGGCCAGGGGTTGAGGCCGTTGATGCGGGCGGCGAGCACCTCGGCCGGTTCGGCAAAATCAAGCACGCCATCGGTCTTCTCCAGTCGCCGGCAAAACGTGGCCTGCGCGGCTTCCTGCTCGATGAAAGCATGCGCGCCCACGGCAATTGCCGGCAGGCAGCGCGCGAGCAGCGGCACGCACGCGTCGGCCAGCTTGGCTTCCACTTCGGCCGCGGTGTCGAGGGCCTCGATTCTAACGCGCTCCACTTCCGCCACGGGACCGGCGTCGAGGGCCAGCACCATCCGCATCAGCGTGACCCCGGTTTCGGAATCGCCGCAGGCGATCGCGCTTTGGATGGGCGAGGCGCCGCGGTATTGCGGGAGAACCGACGTGTGCAGGTTCAGGGTGCCGAGGCGCGGCGTGCTGATGAAATCCTGCTTGAGGATGTGACCATAAGCCATGACCAGCGTGAGGTCGGGTTTGAGGTCCGCGAGCTGCTGGCGCTCCCCGGCGCCGACCTTCTCCGGCTGCAACACGGGCAGGTGGCGTTCGCGCGCCCAGAGCTTGATGGCATTGGCCTGGACCTTCTGGCCGCGCCCCGCGGCGCGATCCGGCTGCGTGAACACCGCCACCACTTGCGCGACTCCGCTCCCGGCCAGCCAGTTCAGCGCCGGCAGGGCGATGGCATCGGAGCCCATGAAGACGAGTCGCAACATGCGGGCTCAATCGTCCAGCAGGGCCGGGTTGATCACTTCCTCGCCCTCCCCGACCCGGCGTTGGTTCTTGCGCGTGCCGCGCGCGGCGATGCGGTCCGCGGCCGAGCGATTCTGCTTGCCGATGAGATCGAAATGGATCGGGCAGCCGTCGAGGCCAAACTCCTTGACGAGGCCGGCCTCGAGGTAGCGGCGGTAGGACTCGGTCAGGCTGCGCTCCTGGTTGCAAAAAAGCTTCATGCGGAACGGCCGCGTGCCGGTCTGCGTGGCGTAGTAGACGCGGAAACGCGTGCCGTAGGTCGAGGGCGGCGGGGTGCGGTCGGCCAGCTTGACGATGGCCGCGTTGAGCTTGGCCGTGGGGATCTTCGTATCGAGGCGCTTGTCGAGCGCGCGGGCGGCGCGGAGCATGCGCTCGATCTCGTGGCCGGTCAGGGCCGAGACGAACATCACCGGTGCGCCGGGCGTGAAGAACAACTGGTCGAACATCGCCTTCTCGAACTTGTCGCGAAAATCGCGCGCGTTCTGGTATTTTTCCATGCCCGGCTTCTTGCTGCGGAAGGCCTCGTGCACGAGGTCCCACTTGTTGACGACGATGACGATCGGCTTGGCCGCCTTGATGATCTCGCCGGCGATGGCCTTGTCCTGCCCCGTCACACCATCCATCGCGTCGAGCACCATGAAGGCGACGTCGGACTGGTGGATGGCCTCGAGCGAGCGCAGGCGGGAGAAATACTCGACCGACGACGACAGTTTCGTCGACGCGCGGATGCCGGCGGTGTCGATCAGCTTGAACGGCCACAGCTTCCCCTCGCGCGTGCGGAACACGAAGCTCAGTTCCACGGCGTCGCGCGTCGTGCCGGGGACGTCGCTGACAATCAGCCGGTCGCTCTTGAGGACGCGGTTGCTCAGGGAGGACTTGCCGACGTTCGGCCGGCCGACGAAGCAGATGTCAAGGCGCTCTTTGTCCCGCTCGTTCTCCTCCGGCACCGGGCCGAGCTTGGCCAGCACGGCGATGCGGATCTCGGCCTCGCCGTTGCCGTGCTCGGCGGAAAGATAGAACGGCTCGCCAAAACCGAGGCGGTAGAACTGGTCGATCTCGGCGATCTTCTCCTTGCCGCTGTCGGCCTTGTTGGCGACGAGCAGCACGTCCTTCTTGCTGCGCCGGAGCAGCTGCGCGATGCGCTCGTCGAGCGCGGTGACGCCCTCGCGGGCGTCGACGACAAACAGGATGACGTTGGCCGTGGTGATGGCGAAATGCACCTGCTCCTCGGAGGCCTTTGTGATGCGGGCCGGCGTGTCGCTGCCGGTCAGGCCCAGGCCGCCGGTGTCGAGCAGCGTGTAGGCGCCGTCCTTGACCTCGGCGGTGACGACGTCACGCGTGACACCCGGCATGTCATGGACGATGGAGATGCGCTTCTGCGCCAGCCGGTTGAAGAAACGGCTTTTGCCCACATTGGGGCGACCGACGATGGCGACGATGCGTGACATAGCGTTAAGGTCTAAGCGACAAGCCCGGATAGTCAGCAAGAAGTTTCGGGGGGCAATTTACCGGGGTGGAACCCGGCCGCCGGGCGGGCTTGCCGCGCAGGCCATAGAAACGCGTCCGGGGGTCACGTCCCCTCTTTCCGCAGTTTAGTGTTTATTAGTGCCCAGTAGTGGTTTCAGTTCCGGGTTCCATGTTCGAAAGCCTGACCGATAAACTGACCGGCGCCCTGCGCAACCTGCGCGGCGTCGGCTCCCTGACCGAGGTCAACATGGCGGATGCCCTCAAGGAAGTGCGCGCCGCCCTGCTGGCCGCCGACGTGCATTTCAAGGTCGCCCGCGAGTTCATCGACCGCGTGCAGGCCGAGTGCGCCGGCCAGAAGGTGCTTCAGTCGGTCACGCCCGGCCAGCAGGTCGTCAAGATCATCCACGACGAGCTCGTGAAGCTGCTTGGCGAGGGCACGACCGAGCTCGGCCAGAAGCGGCCGCTCAAGGTCCTCCTGGTCGGCCTCCACGGCTCCGGCAAAACCACCTCGACCGCGAAGCTGGGCAAGCTGCTCAAGAAGAAAGGCAGCCGGCCGTTCCTCGTCGCCTGCGACGTCTACCGTCCCGCCGCCATTGACCAGCTCGAGATCCTCGCGAAGCAGGAGGAACTCGGCTTCTACGCCGACCGCGAGTCCAAGGACGTCCCCGCGATCGGCGCGCAGGGCCTCGACCTCGCGCTGCAGCAGAGCGCCGACGTGATCCTCTTCGACACCGCCGGCCGCCTGCAGATCGACACGGAGCTGATCGAGGAAGTCAAAAAGCTCCACGCCAGGATCCAGCCCGACGAGGTGCTGCTCGTCGCCGACGGCGCGCTCGGCCAGGAGGCGGTGAATGTCGCCAAGGCCTTC
Source organism: Lacunisphaera sp. (assembly GCA_029945445.1). Taxonomy (GTDB): domain Bacteria; phylum Verrucomicrobiota; class Verrucomicrobiia; order Opitutales; family Opitutaceae; genus Lacunisphaera. Next base: position 294,766 of record JAQSCO010000060.1, read on the forward strand.
CACGACGCGCTCAGCCTCACCGGCCTCGTGCTGACGAAAATGGACGGTGACGCCCGCGGCGGTGCGGCGCTGTCCATCAAGTCGGTCACCGGCGTGCCCATCAAGTTCATCGGCACCGGTGAGAAGACGGCGGACTTCGAGATCTTTTATCCCGACCGGCTTGCCTCGCGCATCCTTGGCATGGGCGACGTCGTGTCGCTCGTGGAGAAGGCGCAGGAGCACATCGACCAGAAGGACGCCGAGCGCATGGCGGAGAAGATGCGCAAGGCGGACTTCAACCTGGAGGACTTTCTCGCGCAGATGCAGCAGGTGAAGAAGATGGGCTCGATGCAGTCCATCATGGGCATGATGCCCGGCATGAGCGGCCTGCAGGTGCCCGACGACGCCGAGCACCAGTTGAAGCGCACCGAGGCGATCATCCAGTCGATGACGATCCAGGAGCGCCGCAAGCCCGGCATTTTGAACGGCAACCGCCGCCTGCGCATCGCCAAGGGCGCAGGCGTGAAGGTCCTCGAGGTCAACCAGCTCATCAAGCAGTTCGAGCAGATGCAGAAACTCATGAAGATGATGAAGGGCGGCAACCAGAAGAAGCTGATGCGCCAGATGGAGCAGATGAAGGGCAGAGGGGGAATGCCCGGAATGTAGCAAATTTTCCGCCAATTCGTTGGCGGCGGCAAAAGCGAATATACGCGCCTTTTGTACTCACCCCCGCAACCGCAGGGCCGGCGGCGGCGTCTCCACAGCACGACATGAAAAAGATGCGGTGGGTTGGTTGGAGCAAGGGAGAACGAGCAGCGTTATTGTTGCTGCTGGTGGTGCTCGCCGGTTGCGGCACGCCGCTGCCGCCGCAGGTGATCGTCGTGGGGGATGTGCCGGCCACGGGCCAGGAGGCCCGCCAGCCGGACGCTGAGCATCCGGTCTATTATTTCCCCTTGGCCGTCGGCTTCAAAGAGGTGGGGGCCATCGTCGCCGGGGAAAAACCGCCGCAGAAAAACGACGTGTCCCATGCGCTCGCTGTCGCGCTGGCCAAGCGGCACTATCTCGTGATGAACGCCGTGCATGCGCCCGAGCAGCTGCTGGTTTTCTGGTGGGGCAGCATGAATCCGCAGATCGAGAATTTTGGTTCCAATGATCCGGCTGATCAGGTGTTTTTCAACGAACGCGAGATGCTGGCCCTAGTCGGCGCCTACAAAGCCGGCGGCATGGGCTGGAAGTCCGGCGACTTGCGGACCGCCGCGCGGGATGACCGGTATTTCGTGATCGTGATGGCCTTCGACTTCGCGGAGGCTCGCCAGCACAGGAAAAAGCTCCTTTGGATGACCAAGATGAGCACGGAGTCCGTGGGCACCGACCTGTCGAGCGTCATCCCGGCCTTGATCACGAGCGGCGGTCCGGCCTTTGGCCGGGATACGACCCCCGACTGGATTGACAGCGGGAAGCCACAAAAAGAGGAGCGGGTGATCCTTGGCCCCACCGAGATCAAGGAATACCTGCCGGCCGACAAAAAAGCGGCGGATCCTAAGCGGCCACCGCCGTGAGGGCGGTGGGACACCGAGGATACTTGCGGCTTTTGGACGATGGCCCGTGGGGTGCAAGGGGGACGACACATTCCATTTCGACCACGTCTTGCAAGGATACCTCCATGGCGAGCCCACTGAAACATTTTACCACAGCTAGTTGAGGTCAGTTCCGAAGTAAGCGTTGTCCCTATTCGGCCCGCTTCGCCGGGGCGACGACGAGAGCTCGGTCCAAGTTGAGCGGCGTCCAACTACCGCAAAGTTCGGGAATGAACTTTCCAAGCCTTACCCTAAAAGCGGCGGTGAAAATATACTCACCTTTCTATACTCACCCTGCCCATTTCCCAGCGTCACAAGCGCACATCGACAAACAACGCTATCCCGATTTAGCCCTGAAAACACATCCACACACAATGGAGCAGATGCGCGGCAGAGGGGGAATGCCGGGAATGTAAGCAAGGCCACAGGGTCGAAACCCGGCGGATTGAGTGTGCCCGTATACTCGCCTTCTCGACTCAGGCGTGCCGGCATAACCATGGGCGGAGCCAGCACGCCGTAATTTTCCGCCCGCATATTTCTCCGCGTTAGTTCACCGGGCGCCGTCACAATGCCCGGAGGCGTCGATTCATGGCCGGGAAATCAGATCACGGGCGGCGGCATGCTCCGGGTTGAGGGCGAGCGCCCGGCGGGCCGCCGCTCGGGCGGCTTCGCGTTCACCGGTCTGCCAAAGGATGGTGGCCGCGGCGTAGGGATAGTCCGCGACCGCCGGGGCGATCTCCTCGGCCTGCTGGAGGGCGGCCAGCCCTTCCTTTGGGCGGCCAGTTTGCACCAACACGAGGGCCAGGTTATACCAAGCCCGGTCCAGGCCCGGCTCCCGGCGGACGGCCTCGCGCAAGGCCGCTTCCGCCTCGGCCATCTTGCGGATTCCGGCAAAGGCGAGTCCCGCCTCAAGGGCGAGCGGACCGTTGCGCGGATCCAGCTGGGCGGCCCGCCAAAGACTGGCGGCCGCTTCCGTGGATCGGCCCAAGCCGTCCAACACGAAGCCCAAGGCCTCGTGCGCACCGGCGAAGTTCGGATCCCACGCGATGGCCTGGCGCATCGGGGCCTCCGCCTCGGCCGCCCGGCCGCGGTTGAAAAGATCCTGCCCCAGGCGGAGCTGGCCCGCGGGCTGGTCCGCGCTGAGTGTCAGATAGGCCGTAAGCTCGCGCCGTTCAACCGTATCGTCGCTCAATTCCGGTGAAAGCGCCCACGCGGCATCCAAGCGCACCAGCCGGGCAGGATCCTTGAGCAACGGCCGCAGCAGTTCGCGCGTCGCCGGCTGGGTTCCGAGCAGCTGCACCGCCGCCGAGCGCACCAGGGGACTCGGATCACCGACAGCTTTCTCTGCGGCCGCGCGAAGGCCGGCCTCCGCCGCCCACGGGCGGGCGAGCAGCAGGATACTGGCTTTCCACGCTGGAACCTCCTCCCCCGCGAGCAGGGCCAGCAATGCGGCCGGCGCGCCGGGCGCGCCCTTCTGGGCCGCGTCCACCGCGCGGGCCCGGGCACGCTGGCGTGAATCCATGGCGGCGCCATACCAGCGGTCGCTCCACTCGATCTGCCAGTCCACGCCCTGGTCGGCGTGACAACGGGCGCAGGCGTTGGGAATGCCCAGTTCCTTGGTGAGGAGCGGATCCGGCCGGAGAAAACCATGATCGTGCCGCGCATCGCGCTGCATGTAGGTCGTCGTGGGCATGTGGCAGCTCACGCACTGATTGCCGGTGCTGTCCGCGCCATGATGGGAATGCGCCCCGGGATCGATGACCGGTGCGCTGCGCGTGTTGCCGAGCGTGTGGCATTGCAGGCAGAGCGCGTTGTTCGCGACCGGTGCGATGGTCTTGCCCGAATGGGGATCATGACAGTCGAGGCAGGTGACGCCCGCCTTGCCGCCCATCCGGCTGGTCAGCAGCGAAGTCCAGTTGAAGTCCTCGTCGCGCATCTGGCCGTCGGGATAGAACACGCCGGCGTCGATCGGAAGCGTGACACGGAAGTGGTCGTCGTAGACCAGGCCCGGCCGCGGCTCGCCCGTGAGCAATTCGTTGCGGGCATGGCAGGGTGCGCAGGTCTGCTGGCTGCGGGTCCGGTCGGTCACGAGTTTCCGCAGGGCGGCGGAACTCTTGTAGCCCGGCGCGGCGTGGCCGGGCGTCAGGTCGCCGTGGCATTGCACGCAGCCGACGCCGTGTTCCAGCCAGGTCGAGGCGTAGGTGTCGGTCCCGGCCTGGTAGTTCTTCGCGTAATCGGTCAGATGACACAGGGCGCACATGGAATTCCAGTTCATGCCCCTGCCCTGCCAGTGGCCCCACTCGCCCGGCTGGCGCTGCTCCGCGCCGAACACGTCGAACCATTCCTGCTTCGCTGGATCGAAGGCGAGTTCGGCCGCCTGATACCGGCCGCCGCCGGCGGGCACGATGTATTGGCGCAGCGGCCGGCGGCCGAGGACGAATTCCGCCGTGTAGGAGAACGGCGCCCGGTCGGTGCGCTCCTCGGTAAAGGCCGGTTGCCCCGCGACCCAGGCCAGCCGATAGCGGATGCCATTCTGTTCGACCACACGCGGAGCACCAAACGCCGCCGCGTCGAGCGCCGCAGCAACCGGCCGGTGCGCCTGGGCGTGATCCGATTCGGCCCAGACCCGGTAAATGTCCTGGTGGCAGGCGCGGCAGTCCGCGGAATTGCGGCCCGCCAGAACCGGCGGGCGCGAGCTGGTCGACGACTGGCCGGTCACCGCCAGCTGGCGCCAAGCCAGCAAACCGGCACCCGCCAGCACAGCCGCACACCCGAGTCCGAGGGCGAGGCGTTGGCGGGGCGCGTTAGCGGAGATGATCATGGCAAGAGTAACCGGAGCATGAACCGTCAACCTTGGTCATGACGAGCGGGAACAGAAATCCCGGTCAACCCGGCGGCACGCCGACGGGTTTACGGCGAGGGCTGGGCGGCGTTCACGAACACGATATACATGTTGGCCTGGGTGATCGTGGTGTCCTCGGTGTTGGCCCCGAGGGTCAGGCTCTCCGCGGTTTTCACGCGGCGCGAGAAGAGATCCATTTTCTTCCCGGCCACCGTCAGCGCCGTCCCGGCCGGCTGAAACTGCTTGGTCAGCCAGGACGGACGAGGCAGGCGGTTGTCATGGGCGATCCAGACGACCGTGTTGCTCGTGACCGCCAGCTCCATTAGGTCCACGGCGCTGTAGAGGGCGTCGCGGTAGTCAGCCTGCACCCAGTCGGCGCCCACGAGCGCGCCGGGCAAGGCCACGAAGGGAATGTCGCTGTTCACATACGCGTTCCGATTGTCGGCAGCGTTGATCTCGACATGGACGGTGCCGGCATAGGGCGCCGTGTAGTTCAGGGTCTGGATAAACCGGCCCAGCATCGCCGGGCCCACGACCGGACGCGCGGCCTCCGCGAGGACGATGGTGCGCGCCGGGGCTTGCGGCGCGAGAACCGGCCGCGGCATTTCCGGCAGCGCGCCGGTGAACGCGCGGGAATCCACCGAGGCGGCGGCGGGCTTCAGGCCTTCGCTGCGCGCGGTGACGGACAATTTGCCCGCCGTGCGTCCGGCCCGCACGGCGACCCGGTTGATGCCGGCCTCGAGATCAAGGAAGGGGTTGTTGATGGAATTGATCTTGCCGCTGTTGTAGCCGCCGCGCCAGGTGCCGGGGCCGGTGAACTCAAAGTCCACGCGCTGCTGGAAGGTCGGGCAGCGGTCGCCCTTGGCGTCAACCGCCTCGACATCGAACAGGGCGACATCGGCGCCGTCGGCCAGCAGGCCGCCCTGACCGGTGACGGGGGTGATCCGCAGCGCGACCGGGGCGCCGACGGTGTGCCGGGAGTCGGTGGCGACGACCTGGCCAGCACGGGAAGCGACGGCCTTGAGCTCACCCGGCGCGAAGGCGATGTCAGGAAAGGTGAACAGGTAGCGGTCCGAGACCTGGCCGTGGCCGAGCGACTTGCCGTTAAGGAAGAGTTCGACATCGGCGCCGTTGGAAGCGACGAAGACAGTCTTCTTGGTGCCCGCGGGGTAGTTCCAGTGTCCGATGAGATGCACCTGCGGGTCATCACGGAACATCGCGGCGGTGACGTAATAGGCCTCCTTCGGCAGGCGGACACCGTCCACCTCGCCGCTGGTGCGGGCGACTTCGACGGCCACCCGGCCGCCGCTGGTGCTGTCGCTGAACAGCCAGTTCGCACCGCCGGCGTGTTCGGGCCGGCCAAGTTTCTTCACGTATTGGCCGACCTGGTTGACGGCGAACTGCTCGGAGGTGAGCTGGTAGGTCTGGCCCTTGGCCTCGGGGTAGCCGAAGTTCGGCGGGGAGAAGTTGTCCCAGACGCGGCGCGGAGATTCCTCGCGGTCGTATTCGCCTTCGACGACGGGCAGGCGGGCGATCTCGCGGCCGCCCTCGGTGCCGACGCCGACGTCCATGAACTCGGCAGTGATGGCGTCCGCGCGGCGGTGGGCGTAGGCGCGGCCCCCGTGCGGATCATATTTGTCCATCAGGTCGCGCAATTCCTTCGCGTGCTCGCGGGTGACTTTTTGGTTGCCGCCTTCCCAGATGAAGATCGACGGGTTGTTGCGGTAGTAGATCAGGACGTCGCGAAAATCCGCCACCCGCAGGGCCCAGGCGCCGCCGACGGTGTCGTGCTCACCATCGCCGCCGGGCTGCAGGGTGATGATGCCGAGCCGGTCGTTCGCCGTGATCTCCGCCGGGCCGGCGGGCACGTGACCCCAGCGGATGAAATTCCCGCCCGCTTCGCGCATGAGCCGCGCGGTGTAGAAGTGCATCCAATCCGGCTGGGCGGCGCCCAGGCCCGGCCATTCGTTGGTGGCCTTCTGGCCCCAGCCATGGAGCTTCAGGTGGGCGCCGTTGACAAAGAGGCCGGCGTCAGCGGTCCACCGGATGGCACGGATGCCGAGGGGGATTTCCGTGGTGTCGACGACCTGCCCGCCGGTGCGGAGCGTGATGGCGACGCGGTAAAGGTGCGGATAGGCGGGCTCCCAGAGACGCGGACCAGGAATGACGGCCGCGAGGCTGAGCTGCTTCGTCTCGCCGGCGGCGAGTTGCTCCGTGAACCGGAGCGCGCAGACGGATTTGCCGTCGGCGTCGAACATCTCGGCGACGGCTTCAAGCTTGGCGGGCGCGGCGCGGTCGTTCCGGACGGGAATATTCACGCCGACCTTGGCCGATTTCTCGGTGATGTCGGTCGCGTAGGCGTAGGGTCCCTCGGTCTGGAGAAAACTGTAGAGCGGCAGCTCGACGTGCAGCGGATCGGTCACGATCAGACGGACATTGCGATAGATGCCGCCGTGCGCGGGATGCCAGTGCGGGTTGTTCCAAGGGATCTGGTCGGCCTGCAGTTCATCCAGCGTGGCGGGAATGGACTCCTCCATCTGCCTGGAGATCACCGCGAGGTTGGGGTGGGTCTTCTCGTTGGTCGCCGCCTGCGGATCGATCGCCGGATCCATCGGATCCTTCATGAACCGGTTGTCGGCCATCACCGCCAGGACGTTGGGTGCGCCGATGTTCAGGTGCGGCGTCAGGTCGAAGCCGAAGGGCGTGAAGCCTCCCTTGGCGGTGCCGAGCTTGACGCCGTTGAGGTAAACCTCGGCGACCTGGCGCACGGCCTCGAACTCGATGAACACTTTCTTGCCCGCCCACGCGGCCGGCGCGTCGAAGGTCTTCCGATACCAGGTGCGGCCGCTCCACTGGATCTGCTCCCCGCGATGGCCGGGCGTGGACCAGTTGTCGAAGGTGTCGGTGTCGTTGAAGGTGTGCGGGGCGGACACGCCAGCCCAGGCCGCGTCGTTGAACGCCGGCGCCTCCGCCCCGGCCGGGTCGGCCTTGAGGAACTTCCAGTCGGGATTGAAATTCAGCGTGCTGCGCTGGGCGAAGCCGGCAACGGCACCGAGGCCAAGGAAGAACAGGGCGGATACGGGTAGTTTCATAAGCAGGAGGATTCAGGAAACGTCGAGGGCCCGCACGCGGCCGGCGAGCAGAAACAGCGCGGTCGTCGCCAGCGGCGCAAGCACCGCCGCGGTGAGCAGGATCGGGGTGTAGGAGAAATGATCCACCACCCAGCCGGTCGAGAACGTGAAGATCACCGCGCCGAGTCCCGCGGCCGTCCCCGCGAACCCAGCGATGGAGCCCACCGCGCCGATCGGGAAGTAGTCGCTCGCGAGCGTCTGCACGTTGCCGACCCAGAATTGGAAGCCGAACAGCGTGACACTCAGACACGCGATCGCCAGGGGGGCCGAGCCGGCAAAGGCGGTCGCAAACCCGGCGAGCATCGCGACCGTGCCGAGGGTGATGGCCAGCTTGCGCGACCGGTTCACGTCGCCGGTGCGCCGCAGCAGCCAGCCCGAGAACCAGCCACCGGCCAGCGCACCGAGGGCGGCCGCGACGTAGGGCACCCAGCCCGTGGCCTTGAGCTGCTTCAGGTCGAAGCCGCGCACGTCGGCGAGGTAGAGCGGCATCCAGTTCACGTAGAGCCACCAGATGGGGTCGCCGAAAAAGCGCGCGAGGATGATGCCCCAGGCCTCGCGCCGGCGCAGGAGCACGCCCCAGGGCACGGGCGTGGCGGTGACCGGGCCGGTTCCCGCCGTGGCGGGCTGCCCCGCGTCGTTCTTTGGGTAGAGCAGGAGCCAGAGCGCGAGCCAGACGAGACCCATCACCCCGGTGATCACGAAAACCGCACGCCAGCCGAAGCCGTCGCGCAGCATGACGATCAGCGGAATCGCCAACGCCGGCCCGAGCGAGGCGCCGGTGTTGGCGATGCCCATGGCGAGCGCGCGCTGCCGGACCGGAAACCACGCCGCGATCGTGCGTGTCGCCCCCGGCCAGTTCCCCGCCTCCCCCAGCCCGAGCAGCGCGCGCAGGCCGCACAGGCTCGCCACGCCCCGCGCCGCCGCGGTGCCGACCTGGGCGGCGGACCAGAGGACCACGGCAATGGCGAACCCGCGCCGGTTGCCAACGCGGTCGAAGACGGCGCCCCACAGGAACATCGAGAGCGCGTAGACCAGCAGGAACGAGTTTGCGATCCAGGCATAGTCCACGTTGGTCAGGTGGAATTCCGCGCGCAGCACGGGCGCGAGCGTGGGCAGGGCCAGCCGGTCAAAATAGTTGATGACCGTGCCAAGGAAAATGAGGGCGATGATGACCCAGCGCCAGGGGAGTTCCCTGGGCGTGACCGCCGCGCGGGTGGCCGCGGTTTCACTCATTTGCATATGGCGCGTAGGAGATGATCAGTCATGACGTTCGGGTGGGCGGTTTACTGCGCCTGGGCCGACGCGGAGAGGGCCGTGCGGCGCCGCCGCGGGCATTTTCCGGGTTCAGGGGTGCCAAAGAGTCGGGAAACGGATGGGAAAATTCCGGCGGACCTCCTCGACCGCCGGGTCCGCGGGCAAGCTTTGCCAGAGTTTCAGCCAGTCCTCACGCCCGCCCGCGACCGCCCCGAAGAGCAAGGCCGGCTGGCGCACGGGCCACTCGTTCCAATACAGGACATCCGGCGCACGCTTCCAGAGCGACTTGTCGGCGAGGAAGGGGGCGAGGAATTCCACACCCCGGATCATGCCGCGGCCGTCGGCCAGCTGGAATTTCATCAGGTCCTCCTGCGGCGTGGAGAGCACCACGGCCACGCCGCACATCACGTCGAGGTTGAAGATGGAGTAGCCGTAGGGCTTAGTGCGGCCGAGTTCGCGGGGGAACCCGCCGTCGGGCGCCATTTGCGGCAGGAGATTCTCCCGGAAACGCCGCCGGCAGTCGGCGAGGGTCGCGTCGTCGTCCAGCAGAAGGGCAAACGCCGCGGCCTGCAGCACCCAGCACGTGCCGTGGTTGTTGTCGGCCTTGCTTTCCTCGAGGCCATAGGGATGGGTCTGCAGCCAGTGCAGGTAATCGCGGAACCAATCCTTCACTGCGGCTTCGGTCACGGCGTCGAGCGCCTTGGCGCCGCGCAGGGCGCGAATGCCCAGGGCGACCTCGGCGAGATGCACCGTGTCGATCAGTCCCGTGGCGCGGCCGGTGCACACGCCCTTGATCGCCTGGGCATATTGCAGGTTCGGGTTCATCCGGGTGGCGGGATCGACCAGCCAGACGCGCAGCTGGGCGACCGCCGCATCCGCGAAGCGCTCGTCGTGGGTCAGATCATACGCGGCCATCAGGGCGCCGGCATCGCGTGCGAAGGAAAAAAGCAGCCGGCGGTGCGCCACAAAGTTGGCCGGGTTCGTTTCGCCGTCGCGCCGGAGGTAAGGCCCGGCGGGATTCTTGGGATCAGGCCACCAATAGTCGCCTTCCGAGGAGAAGTCGTGCGGGCCGCCGGGACTGCGCGGATTGGCGACGGCGACGAGGGAGACCGGCTGCGTGCCAAGGGCCGCTTCGGCCAGAGGGACCACGCGAGGCAGCTCGTGACTGGGGAGATTAAAGGCCAGCAAGGCAGCGAAGAGGTTCACGGCAGAAGAGGATCAGGGCGTCGGGTTGAGCGGGCGGTTGGTGACCAAGCGCCAGCGGGCGTCAGCCCCGGCGGTGGCGGCAAAGCGTGCGGCCAGGGCCTGGAAGCCGGCATCGGCCTGCTGGGCCAGGTATTGGTCCAGCAGCGGAATCAGCCGGCTCCGGTCTCCCGCGTGCAGATCGTGCTTCGGCCAGGGCCTGGCGGGATCGACGTAAGGCGCGAGGTAGGCAAGCGCGGCCTGCAGGCTGCGGCCGTCGGGCGTGGCGAATGACCACCAGTCGACTCCGACCTGGCTCCCGAGCCGGGCACAGGTGAACAGGGCCTCGAGGTTCATCAGCGAATAATCGAGCGACTTCGTGCGCGCGAGCTCGAGGGGTTGCGCGCCGTCGGGTTCGACCTGGAGGGCCACCCGGCGGGTCAGGCCTTCGGACAGGATCGTCCGGGCGTCGTCCGGGTGTCCGAGCACGAGCGCCAGATGGGCTGCCTGGACATCATGCCACGAACCATGGTTGTTTTTTTCCGCGTGCTCGTCGCGGCCGTTGGCGCTGGTGGTCAACCACTGGTAGAATGCGACCAGCCAGGCGTGATACTCCGCCTGGTCACGGGCGCTCCAGGCCGGCGAGCCGGCGAGCAAGGCCAGCCCCTCGTTCAGCCCGACGAGGCCGCGCGACTCAATGATACCGATGCCGCGCCCATCCGTGATGCCGGGAATGGCCTGGGCATGCTGGAGATTTGGATTCATCCGCGTGGCGGGATCGAGGAACCAGGTGCGGACGAACCGGGCGGCCTGGCGGGCGAAGCGCTCGTCCCCCGTGAACCAGTAGGCCAGACCGAGCGTCTGGACAGAACCCAGCACGCTGCCGAACGCGCCATCATCGGTGTTCTTCTTGCTGTCAGGATTCACTTCGCCGTCGCGGCGGATGTAAGGGAGCCCGTCCGGCTTGGCGGGATCCGGCCACCAATAGGGCCCGTAGCTGAAGTAGTCATGTTTATCGCCGCTGGCCGCGGGGCGCGGCTTGTCCATCACCGAGGGTGGACTCAGCAGCAATGCCTCCTCGGCCTCCTGCCGGAGCCGGGCCAGTGCCGATTGCAGCTGGGGTTCGCCTCGGGCCAGGCTCGCCCGCGCCGCAACCAGCCGGGCCGGATCCAACTGGAATACGCTCGGCGCCGGCCCGCTGATCGTGGCGGAGTCCGGCCTTGGGCCAAGGCCGGCCGGCGCACCGGCCAGGCTGACGCCAAGAAGGAAAACGCCGCCCGCGAAAGAACCAAGGCTGCGAATGTGACTCATGGTTTTTGCAAACCGACCGGTTGCGCCTCCTGCCAGCCGCCGCGCCACTGCTTCATCAGTTGTTCGACGAGTGCCGCGTGGGCGGGCTGCTTGGCGATATTGTAATTTTCCTGGGGATCGGTCGCGTGATCGTAGAGTTCGATGGCGTCGATCTTGGCGTGGTCCTTCTCGGCGACCCAGACAGTGAAGCGGTAACGATCCGTGCGCATCGAGTAGCCCATCAGGTCGCCGCTGGCGGTCTTGGGGCGGGGATACTGGCTGAAGGCGGCGGTTTTCCAGGGGCGGTCCGGGGTGTCGAGCAGGGGCTTGAAGCTCAGACCTTCGAGGTGCGCGGGCAGCGGGAGACCGGCGAGTTCGGAGAGCGTGGGATAGACGTCGACAAACTCCACGAGCGCATCGGTGTGCGCCCCCGCGTTTTTCATGCCCGGGACGGAGAGGATCAACGGGGCGTTGGTGTCGTTCTCGCAGTTGCTGTGCTTGGCCCACGCGTCGTGCTCGCCGAGTTTCCAGCCGTGATCGCCCCAGAGAATGACGATCGTGTTCTTTGTCAGGCCGAGCCGGTCGAGTTCGTCGAGCAGCTTGCCCACCTGGGCATCGGTGTAGCTGACGCCGGCGAAGTAACCGTGCCGCAGCTTGCGGGCGAGATCGTCGGCGAACGAGCCGGTTGCGGGGATGTCCTTGTAGTTCCTCACCTCGTTGCCCCATTTGCGAATCGCATAGTCCGGCGCGTCGACCGGATAGAATTTGTTGGGGGCGAGCTCAAGCTTGGACTCGTCGTAGAGGTCCCAGTATTTTTTGGGCGAAACGAAAGGCAGGTGCGGCTTGATGAAACCGACCGCGAGGAAGAACGGTTCCTTTTTCTTGCTGATTTCCTGCAGCGTGGAAATGGCGAGCTCCGCCACGCTGCCGTCCTGAAAGGTGTTGTCCGGCACATCGGCCCCCTCGTAGGCGGGCCCGCGCGAACCGGGCGGGGTCGGCTTCTTGATGCGTTTTTCGCCATCGGGCGTCGCGGCTTTCCGGCCGAAGCCCTTGGGCTTGACCGCCTTCACCTCGTCGTCGGGATCAACGCCGGACTGGCCTTTGTTGTATTGGAGGTTTTCCGGCAGCGCGTAGGTGTCCTTCGTGCCCATGACCCATGGCACGGACCACGTGGGCGCATCGGGCAGGCTGCCGTGGTAGATCTTGCCCATGCCCTGAACGAAGTAGCCGTTGTGCTGAAAATGCTGCCCAAGGGTCACGACATCGGGCAGCGCGGCGCGAAAGTGGGTGACAAGATCCCAGACTTTCGTCGTGTCGGGCCGGGTCCCGGTCATCAGGCTGGCCCGAGTCGGAGCGCAGACGGCCTGCTGGCAATAGGCGCGGTTGAACACGAGGCCGGCCTTGGCCAGGCGGTCGATGTTCGGGCTCTTGATGTAATCCTTGCCGTAACAGCCGAGTTCAGGGCGCAGGTCGTCGACGGCGATGAAGAGGATGTTGGGCCGTGGCGGAGTTGAAGCGGCTGGTTGGTCGGCAGCCCGGGCCAGCGCCAGCGAGCCGGCGATGAGGAAAAGGAAGCGGAGGTGGTATTTCATGGGCGGAAGGAATCATTCACCGCGCGGATCGGGTGGCGCGAGGGCGCGGGGCCGGTTGGCGGGGCCGGCCTTCGGCGTGGGAATGGCCTTCACGGCGGCCTGGCCGTCGCGCGCGATGCCCGCCAGCGTGGGGTCGGCGGCGCGATTGTGGTATTCCGTCCGGTCGTCGACGCGCCAGTAGAGCTCGCGGCCGGCCGCCCCACCCGCCCATTCGGTGTAACGCCACTCCGGCGCGATCACCGTGCGGCTGAGCACGTCGCCTTTGGCGGCCACATCATAGTGGAACACCATGCTGTGCGCCACCCCGGGGACGGATTCCTGCTCGCCGCGCAGCAAAGGGACGAGCGAGCGTCCTTCCAGGCTTGGGACGGCTGGAAATCCGGTGAGGTCCAGCAGCGTCGGGTAAAGGTCGAGCAGCTCGACGGGCGAGCCCACCACCCTGCCCGCGGTCACGCCGGCGCCCGCGATGATCAGCGGCACATGCGTGGAGGCGTCGAAGGCGCTGAGCTTCGCCCACAAACCGCCATGGTCGCCGAGGTGAAAGCCGTTGTCGCCGAGCAGCACCACGACGGTGCTCTTCCAGAGGTCCAGCCGGTCGAGCTGGTCGAGGAGCTGGCCGACGCGAAAATCGGTCGAGGAAACGCACGCATAGTAGGCCCGCATGGCCGCCGTGCGCGAGTCGGGTTGCGGGAAACCCGAAAGCTCCGTCTGCAGGGCGATGGCCGGGATGTCGCGCATCGGCGGCTCTCCCGGCGGAACAATGGCGCCGTCGGGATACAGGTCAAAGAAGCGCTTTGGGGCGGTCCAGGGCAGATGCGGCTTGTGGAAGCCCGCGGCGAGGAAGAACGGCTTGGCCGCCGCGGTTTGCTCCGCGATGAGGCGGCTGATGGTCTGGGCGTTGAGTCCGTCGCGGGTCTGGCTGCCGTCGCTGTCGAGCACGGTCCAGGCCGGCCGGCCGTCACCGCCGCCATAGCGGGCCTTCAGGGCGGCCTGCTCCTGCGGATCATTGCCGGCGCCATCCTCGTAGAAATCCCACGACTTCGCGTCGTTCATCTTCAGGTTGTGAAAGACCTTGCCGGCACCGCCGCTGAAGTAGCCGTGCTCGCGGAAAAATTGCGGCAACAGCACGGCATCCGGCAGGGCCGTCCGCGCGGGGGTGGTGAGGATATACACGCCGGTCGTCTCCGGCCGGCGGCCGCTGAGGAAGGAGACCCGGCTCGGATTGCACAGGGGATACTGGCAGTAAGCCCGGTCGAAGCGCACGCCGCGAGCGGCGAGGCGGTCGATGTTGGGCGACTTGACCGTGGGATCACCGTAGCATCCGAGCGTGGTGTTGAGATCGTCCACCACGATGAACAGGACGTTGGTCCCGCCGGCGGCCGAGGCGCCAAGCGTTGCGACCATTGCCAACAACCCAACGAGCAGTGCACGGCCGGTCCTCATGGGCTGGTGGCGGGGACGAGGGATTTCACGTTCTCGGCGCGCTGGACTTCGGGCCACGGCCGCACGCCGACGCGGGCGGCCCACGCGGCCCACTGCGCGCTCATGGCCTTCACCCGGTCAGGCGACTGGGCGGCCAGATCATGCTGTTCCGTGCGGTCCACCGCCATGTCGAAGAGTTCCCAGCCGTCGGGATACTTGGAGACCAGTTTCCACTGGCCGTCGCGAATGGCGCGGCTGCCTTCGTGCTCCCAGAAAATGGGGGCGGTGCGCCGCAGCGGCTCGCCCGCGAACGCCGGCCGGAGGCTGACGCCTTCCATCGGGGGAATGTTTTCGCCGTGGGCCTGCGTCGGATATTTTGCACCGGCAAGATCGACGCACGTGGCCATAAGGTCGATCAGGTGGCCCGGCTGATTTTCAAGCCGCCCATTGAGCCTGGCCGCGATGCCCGCCGGCCAGTGCGCGATCAGCGGGGTCGCGATGCCGCCCTCGTGCACCCAATGCTTGTATTCCCGGAACGGGGTGTCGCTGACGTTGGCCCAGTCCCGGCCGTAGGCGATGAACGTGTCCTCGGGGCCCGGCATGACGCCGTAACCCTGGCGCACGGGCCAGCCGTCGCGCGTCTGCGGGGCGGGGCCGCTGCCATAGTTCATGGCGTCCTTGGCCTTGGGCGGATGCGCCGGCGCGGCGGCGCGCGGCACGAAGGGACCAGTGCGGCCGACCGGTTCGGCGCAGCCGCCGTTGTCCTGCAAGAAAAGAATCAAGGTGTTCTCGAACTGCCCGTTCGCTTTCAGTTCGGCGACGATCCGGCCAATGCCCTGATCCATGCGGTCGAGCTGCGCGGCATAGACTTCCATGCAGCGCGCCTCAAAGGCGCGGTCCGGCACCTTGGCCCAGTCGCCGGCGGTCGCAGCCATTTCCCAGCGCGGGTCGACGAGGCCGAGTTTTTTCAACCGGGCCAGGCGCTCGTCGCGGATCGCCTGGTAGCCGGCATCATAGCGGCCCTTGTATTTGGCGATGTCGGCTTCGCGCGCATGGAGCGGCCAGTGGGCCGCCGTATAGGCGACATACATGAAGAACGGTTCCAGCGCGTGATCGCGAGCGTGGTCGCTCAGATAACGCATCGCATTGTCGGTGATCGCGTCGGTGTAATAATACTCGGCCGGCTGATACTCGGGATCGTTGGCCGCGGTGATGAGTTGGTTGTCGCGCTCGAGGGCGACGGGATCAAAGAAACTGCCGGAGCCGGCCAGCGTGCCGTAGTGGCGGTCAAAGCCGCGCTGCCGTGGCCAGTTGCTCTGATTTTTGAGCAACTCGGCCGTCTTGAACGGGGTCACGTGCCACTTGCCCACGCCGTAGGTGCGGTAGCCGGACGCCTTGAGCGCCTCGGCGATGGTCACGGTGCGCGGACTGAGCTCGCCGCGATACGCGTCGCTGCCGGCGCTGTCCACCATGTGGCCGACCCCGGCCTGATGGGGATAGAGGCCGGTCAGCAGGGAGGCCCGCGTGGGGCAGCAGCGCGAGGCGTTGTAGAACTGCGTGAGCCGCACGCCGCCCGCCGCGAGGGCGTCGAGATGGGGGGTCGCGATTTCACTGCCGAAACACCCGATGTCCGAAAACCCGACGTCATCGGCGAGAATGATGATGATGTTCGGACGCGGCGGCGCGTCGGCGGCGAACGCGGCAGTCACCAAGGTCAGTGCGAGTAGGATCAGGCGGAGGCGGATCATGGCAATGAGGTCAGCCGGGCAGTTCAGTTGGCGCGGGCGTGTTTCTTGGGGTTTTCCTTATTGCCGGCCAGCTCCTTCGTGCCGCCGGAAAGGGATGCCGTCCGGTAGCAGGACCTGTCATCCTCCATGGCGAACTTGCCGGCCGTGCGGAAAACCAGCACCCAGGCAGGACCGACATCGGTCGCGGTCAGGGGCTTGAATCCGGCCTGCTCCCCCGCCTCCGTCCAACCCGCAGGCAGAGCCTCGCTCACGCAGCCCGCGGCGGCCGGCGCAAAAGAATTTTTGCCACCCACCAGCCGATTGCCCTCGTAGCGGTTGGGCGCGAAATGGAACTGGTCGAACGGGGGCGTGGCCGGCGGAATCGTGCCGATCACCGAGTCGCCACCGTGCGGTCGCACGAAGCGGTTGTTCCGGATGAGACAGTTTTCCGGCAGCAAAACCATCTGCTCACTGGGCCAGTGCCGCTGGTATTCGAAGCCCACTTCGAGATCGGCGTCCTTGATTCCGACCACCACATTGTCGCTCAGGGTGAGATCCTTCACCTGGGCGTAGGTGGCCATGGCTCCCGTGGAGACCGTCTGGCCGTTGACGGTCTTATGCTTGGGTTCGTAGTTCGGCGTGAGGGCGCCGGCGATATACTCGCCGGTGGAGACCCGGATGCCATAATCGCAACCGGAAACGTAGTTGCCCTGAACGGTGTTGTGCAGGCCGGACATGCGCAGTCCCTGGGTGCCGGGCCGGCCCTGTCCCAAGACGATGTTCCCCTTGATCAGGTTGGAGGAACCCTGGCGGATGTTGATGCAACCGCGCGTCGCGATCACGGTGTTGTTGAGCACCTGATTATGGTTGGACTTGAGGGAAATGATCTCGGTGCCTTCGCCGTCGGCGTGCTCGAAGAGATTGCCCTCGATCGTGAAGAAGGCCCCGCCCTCGGCGCCAGCGTCGAACTTTCCCGCACCCCACACACGGATGTCCTCCCGGCCGTTGGCGTCCGCGTAGGGAATGTTTTTGAAATAGGAGTGCAGCACACCGTTGTGGCGCGCGGCCTCGATGGCGTTCCCGATGAGCGGCTCCAGGTGGTTCTTGCCCTTGAGATAGCAGCGGTCGACGAGGTTGTTATCTCCGCTGAAAAACACCCAGTAATATTTGGTTTCGAAATCGGGGGGATTGTAATCGACCACGGCCGTGTTCCGGACGATCCCGTGATGCGAGTTGAACTCGATCACCGCGCCCTTGCGGATTGCACCGTGATAGAAAAACAGCCCGTCCACGGTGACATGCGGCGCATTGATCTTCAGGCAGGAAGTCCCGTTCAGGATCGTCTCACCCGGGTTGGCCGCGCGAATCTCGACGGGTTTTTCTGGCGAGCCTCCGTGGTCGACAACCAACTGCACATCGGTCCAGGTCCCGCTGGCCAGCGTGATGGTATCGCCCGCCCCGACCGTCCTTAACGCGGCGCCGAGTTCACCCGCATTCTTGACGGCGATTTCCCGTGCGGAAAGAACCTGCATGGCGAGCAGCGCGGCGGGCGCGAGAAGGCGGCGAAGAATCCCGGAGATGTCTTTCATGGGTTAGGCCTAGCTGCCGGGGCGCGCCGTCAGGCGATAGACCCGAAATTTGTCGACCTTCATGTGATTGCGCACGGTCCGCAGGCCGAACCAGCCCTCGCGCAAGGGGTGCTGGTCGGTGAGGTCAAAGACCACTTCACCGTCGCGGAGAAACTGCACCCGTTCGCCGTCGGCGATGAGCTGGATTATGATCGTCCGGTTGGGGACGTTCATGAATTTCGCGTCCAACAGTTCTCCCTTGCCCGGGTCGAGGGGCCGGGTGCCGTCACCGGGGTAGCGGCGGAAACGCGTGGTGACGTTGCCATTGGCACCGTAGCCCACGTAGTAGAGCCGCAGCGAATCATATTGGGCAAACTTGCCTGCGCGTTCGGCGCTGCCGGCAAAGAGGTTGTCGGGATGCTTCGGGTCGGTCGCCATCCAGAAACAATTCAGATCGCTGACCCGGTCGTTGGGCCCGCCCTGCTGGATCATGGTCGCTTCGTATTCGATCAGGACTGGGCCGGAGAGCTTCTGTCGGAACCAAACCGTGCAGCCGCCCTTGTCGTTGGGGCCGGCGCCGTCGTCGATTTCCAGCATTCCGTCCTTCAGCCGGGTGGTGCCGGCCGGCGTCTGCTCCACCACCCACTGCACCAGATCCTTTTCAAAGTCATCGCTCGCGAGCAGCTCGCCGCGCCGGATATCCGCCGCGCAGCACGCGGAGACCAGGGCAAGCGAGGTCATGAGCAGGCAGCGACGGTTCATGGTCGGACGCGGATGTATTTCTGGATCCGCCGCGGCTTCGGTTCGCCACCGTAGAGGTTGCCCTCGCGGTCGACGGCGACGAATTCCGCCCCCGTCCCCTCGACCACGCGGGGATCTCCCCACGGGTAGAGGATGAAGGCGTTGATCCAGCCGGTGCGCGCATCGCCGATGCGAATGCCCATTTCCCAGCCGGGGTTCTGCTCGTTGTCGGATTCCGAGTCCGGCACATAGATCTGCCCCTTGTCATCAAAGGTGATGCCGCTCGGCCGGCCGAACTGGGTCCACTGGGTGAGAAATTTTCCCTCCTGATCAAAGAGCTGGACGCGATTGTTGCCCCGGTCGGCGACGAACACCCGGCCCTGCAGGTCGATCGCGATGGAATGCGGCATCCGGAACTCCCCGGGCGCGTAGCCGGTCCGGCCCCACTCCCTGATGAATTTTCCCTCCTTGGAGAATTTTACCACGCGGTTGTTGCCGGCATCGAAAGCGTGCCCGTCGGCGATGAAGATGTCGCCGTTGGCCGCCACCGCGACATCGCTGGGGGAATCGAAATGATCGGGCCCGCTCCCGGCAACGCCGGGAGTGCCGAGGGTCAGCAGGACCTTCCCCGCCGGGCTGAACTTCACGACCTGATGCCCACGCTTGCCGGGCGGCGTGCGCTTGGCCGACACAGCGTCGGTGACCCACACATTGCCCTCGCGGTCGACCTCCAGGCCGTGGGGCCAGATGAACATTCCGCCGCCAAAGCTCCTGACGAGGTTGCCCTGCAGATCGAATTCCAGAACGGGATCCAGGTCGGAATCGAGGCACTCGCTGCCGAACTTCTGCGGCTCGGCCGCCGTGCAGCGCACGATGACCCAGAGGTGCTGGCCGTCGGGATCAAGCTTGAGGTCACCTACCGCTCCCATGGGCCGGCCGGCCGGCAGCTTCGCCCAATTTTCCACCGCGCGATACGGATTCGGATAAGGCTGCGCGAAGGCCCCCAGCCCCAGGCCCAGCATGAGCACGACGGCGCCAGCCAATTTCTTCAAGGGGGAGCCGGAGGGATGCATCAATTGTGACCGGCTACAGGCAGCGCGCCCTGCCAACCCGCGCGCCACTGCTTCATCAGCTTCTCGACGAGTTCGGCGTTGGCCGGCACCACCGCGATGTTGGTATTCTCCTGCGGGTCGAAAAATTCGTCGTAGAGCTCGACGGCATCGATCTTGGAGTGATCATCGCGGCCGACCCAGACCGTGAGGCGATAGCGGTCGGTGCGCATGGAGTAGCCCATGAGGGGCTTGCCGGAGTTCGGGCGCGGATACTGGCTGAAGGCGGCCTGCTTCCACGGACGCGCCGGGTTCTCGAGGAGCGGCTTGAAACTCAGGCCCTCGAGGTGCGACGGCAGCGAGAGGCCGGCGAGTTCCGCCAGCGTGGGATAGATGTCGACGAACTCGACGAACGAGCGGCTGTGCTCGCCGGCATGCTTCATGCCGGGCACCGAAAGGATGAGGGGCGCGTTGGTGTCGTTCTCGGTGTTGGTGTGCTTGCACCAGGCATCGTGCTCGCCGAGTTTCCAGCCGTGATCGCCCCAGAGGATCACGATGGTATTCTGGCGGAGGCCGAGGCGGTCCAGTTCGGCCAGCAGCTTGCCCACCTGGGCGTCGGTGTAGCTGATGGCGGCGTAGTAGCCGTGCTTGAGCTGACGGGCGAGGTCATCGGGAATCCGGCCCTCGGGGATGCCGTGATAGGCGCGCATCTCACTGCCGGGCAGAATGGCGTATTCGGGCGCGTCCTTCGGCCGGAAGGGATTGGGCGCGAGTTCAATCTTGGCCGGGTCGTAGAGATCCCAGTATTTCTTTGGCGAGACGAAAGGCAGGTGCGGCTTGATAAAGCCGACGGCGAGAAAGAAAGGCTCCTTCTTCTGGCTCATTTCCTGAAGGGTCTTGATCGCCAGCTCGGCGACCTTGCCGTCCTGGAACGTATTGTCCGGCACGTCGGCGCCCTCAAAGGCGGGGCCCCGGGTGTCAAACTTCGAGGCCGCGGTGTCGTCCTTGGCGCGGTCGCGGACGGGTTTGACGACCTTGCCCTTGGGCGGGCGGGCGGGGGCGACGTCGTCGGGTTCGACCTCGAACTGGCGCTGGTTGAGCTCGACGTTCTCCGGCAAGGCGTAAGCGACGGCCTTGGGCGTCTGCCACGGCGTGGACCAGGTGGGCGCGTCGTCATAGCCGCCGTGAAAAATCTTGCCCATGCCCTGGACAAAGTAGCCGTTGTTCTTGAAGTGCTGACCGAGCGTCACGACATCAGGCAGCGCCGCGCGGAAATGCGTGACCAAGTCATACACCTTGGTCGTGTCAGGCCGCGTGCCGGTCATCAGGCTCGTGCGCGTCGGCGAGCAGACCGCCTGCTGGCAGTAGGCGTGCTCGAAGACGACGCCGGTCGAGGCGAGGCGGTCGATGTTCGGGCTCTTGATGTAGTCCTTGCCGTAGCAGCCGAGCTCGGGCCGCAGGTCGTCCACGGCGATGAAAAGGATGTTGGGGCGGTCGGCGGCGTGGGCCAGCGCGGCGCCGCATAGGAGGGAGAGGCAGAAGGCGGGAATGGATTTCATGCGTCGAGAGGAAGAGGGCGCCCCCGGGCCAGGCCGGGTGCGCTGTGGTTGCGTGGGTTCTACGGTTACGGGTTTTTCTTCTTCGCCCGTTTCTCACTATTGCCGGCATGGCGGCCCGTGCCGTCGCCGTCGTCCAGGAAACCCCCGGCGGGATTGAGCTGATCGATTGCGCCTTGGAGTTTTGTCCGGGCGGCCAACGCCGCGGGATCCTTCGTTTCGACGGGCACGAGGGTCTCGGCCCAGGGCGCTCCGCTCAGGTCGAACAACTCCCCTTTCTCGGTGAGCTTGAAGTGAAGATCCGCCGCATACCACTTGCGGGCGAGCTCGATAAAAATCCACTCGCGCGGCGTGCCCTTTCCCCCGCGGAGTTGGGGGGCGAAGCTGTGCCCGTCGATGACCTTGCCGGCCGGTAGTTTGGCACCAGCGAGTTCAGCGAAAGTGGAGAAGAAGTCGCTGGAATCGATCAGCTGATTCGAGACCTGGCCCGGGGCAACTATGCCCGGCCAGTTCAACACAAAGGGCACGCGGCTACCGCCCTCAAACATCGAGCCCTTGGCGCCGAGCAGTCGCCGGCCACCAACGGTCGAGGTTGGCGCGTAACCGTTGGCGGTGCCATTGTCGCCAAAATAGATAATCAGAGTCTTCTCGCGCAAGTGCTGGCGCTCCAACTCCGCCACCAGCTTGCCGACCAGTTTGTCCATATAGGAGATATTGTCCGCATAGTCGTCCTTGCCCCCCGGAGTTGTATCGGGTGTGGGCAGGATCTCACCGTGGATGTGCGACATGGAATAGTAGATGTAGAAGGGATCATCGTGATGCTTCGTGATGAAATCGACCAGATGCGCGTGCATCACGTCCGGCATGTATTCCTTGTCGCGCAGCGGCATGGTTTTCCCATTCAACTCGTAGGATTTGCCCTTTTCCTGGGTATTCCAGTAAATGCCACTGCCCTGGAACTTCAGGTAGTCGTCGAAGCCGAAGTCGGCCGGCCCAAGCGGCAGCTGGCCCCATTTGCCGATCGAGGCGGTGACATAGCCGGCCTGTTTCAGGACGACGGGCATCATCGTTTCGTCCTTCGGCCGGAAGCGGCCGGTGGAGTCCTGGTTCGTCGAGCCCGTGCGAAACACGTAGCGGCCCGTGAGGATCGTCGCGCGCGACGGCCCGCACAGCGGCTCGGCGTAGGCGTGGGTGAAGTTGATGCCACCCTTCGCGAGCGCGTCGATGTGGGGCGTCTTATACCGGTCGGCGCCCGAGCAGGCGACGTCGCCGATGCCGACATCATCGCCAAGGATGAAGATGATGTTGGGCTTGGGGATGGCACTGCTCTCCGCCCGGGCACTGCCGGCCACAGTCAGGAGTCCGGCGAGCAGCAGGGTTTGGTATTTTTTCATGGGAGGATTCTTAGAATTTCACCGTAACTTCCATCTCGTATTGCGGGGGCATCACGTAGGCGTAGGTGTAGACAATCGAGCTGTCGGCCATGGTGGTGAAGCCGGTCTTGCGGACCTTGCCATTTTCCAGATCCGTCAGGCCCCTCACCCCGGCGCGGACACGCACCTGCTGGCCCCAGACCTTCTGGTCACGCATGACATAGGCGTTCACGAAGTGAGTGGAGCCGCCGACCAGATTGGCCCCGTTGCGCACGGCGATCAGGTAGTCATCGCGCCAGACGCCGTTGACGCCCACGCGGACGCCCTTGAGCGGTTTCCAGGCGGTGCTGGCGAAGGCGTAGTCGGCCACCCAGCTGGCGGACCACGGCGCGGCCCGGGCCCCGAGGGCGGCGGCGGGGACATCCAAGGTGTCGAGCAGGAGCTTGGCGTCAGTGCGGACGGTGGTTTCCGCGGGGTCATTGCGGGTGACGGCGGCGTCGTAGTAACCGCGGAAATTCTTCAGGTCCGGGGTGCTGGCGACCTTGGCCCGGCCAACCGTGAACCGCAGTTGGAGCCCCTTGACGGGGCGCGCCACCATCGTGAGATCAAAGCCCTTGGATTTCTCGACGGCGGTATAGTTGCGCGAGGCGCTGGCCGTGCCCGGTTCGCGGAACTTGTAGGCGGGATCGCCCGGCAGGATGTTGTTCGGGTTCATCAGATCCTCTGTTGCCGAGTCACTGAAGCTGATGACGTTATTCCAGGTGAGGACGACGTTCTCGCGGTCGATGTCGAACACGCCCAGCGTAAACGTGACCCGATCATTGAGCAGACTGCCCTTGAGGCCGATCTCCTTCGTGACGCCGGCGATGGGACCGATCGGGATGCGATCGAACGTGTTGACGCCCTGGAAGCGAAACGACTCGGAATAGATGCCATAGACGTTGATGTCCTTGGTCAGACGGTAGGTGAGGCCGCCGGTGTAGCTCGTGTTCGACAGGTGCAGGTTCAGGTCCTCCACGTAGTCGCCCGGCAGCGAATCCTTTTTCGCCGGGGCCGCGATGTCCTCGTTAAAGCGGCCGAATTTCCGGGTCGGCACATAGCTGTAGGAACGGCCCGAGTCGCGGCGGACGCCCAGCAGCGACATCAGGCGGCCCTTGAAATATGTGCCGCTGGCAGAAAGCGAGGTGGCGAAGGCCTGCCGCCATTCCGTACCGTCGGTGGCGTTGGAACCGGAGGCAAAGAAATGCAGGGGCACCATGTTGACCGCCGCGGTGACGGGCAGCTTGTCCGCCTCCATGCGGTCGAACAGGGCGCGCGAGTAAAAAGTCGGGTCGTCGAGGTAGATCCGCAGGCGACCGCGATCGGCGGTCGTGTTGATCGAGGTCGCAGTGCCGTTGTCAATCTTGGCAATGTTGAACCATTGGGTGCGGTAGTTGAGAACCTGATCCTCGCGATAATCGTAGGTCGCGACAATGAGCTGCTCCATCCAGCTCAGTTTATCGAACTTGTAGACCGCGCTGCCCCGGAATGCGTCGACCGTATTTGTGAAATACTTCCGGTCGAGGGAGGAATCAATGTAGGGCCGGCCGTTGAGGTCGGTGCTGATGGTGGAATCGAAGCTGTTATCGTTGCGTTCCTCGGACTGGTATTGGCGGTTGTAGGCGAACTCGGTGCTGACGGGACCAAACTGCTGCTCGACCGTGGCGGAGAATGCGTGGAATGGACGCGAGTGGTTGTCGAATGAGCCCCGGATGTTGTAGCGCTTCGGAAAGCCGTTGATGCGCTTGGTGCCGACGATGTTGCCAGCCGCGTCGCGCATCTTGACGTCGACAAAGCCGCCTTCGATCAGCGACGGCTGGCCGCCGGCGGGATTGTTGGCGGAGCTGCGATCACCCGCGGGCAACGCGGTGGGAATGACCCACACGCTATCGGAGGTGTAATAGGTGCCGGCGGTGGCGAAGCTGAGGCCGCGCGCGGATTGCTCGCGCACGAAGATGCCCTGAAAGCCGCGAGCGCTGTCATAATCGCCCTGCTCGTATTCGAGGCGGATGGAGGTTTTTTTGGTGGCCTGCCAGAGGGCCGCCAGCGTCTCGCCCTTGAACTTGTAGGTGGAAGCATCCTGAAAGGTCCGGTCCTCGCGCCGGACGGCGTTGAAGCGCAGGGCGAGTCCGTTGCGGATCTTCCAGTTCAAATCAATCTGATACCGGTAGGCACCCTCGCTCTTGAAGATCGCGGTCGCTGTGCCGAAGGTTTTCATCAGGGGCCGCTTGGTGAAAGCTGCGCCGTTGCCGCCCGGCTCGACCTCGCCGAAGATCAGCGAGTTGGAGCCTTTGCCGAAATCAATGCGTTCGATGTTGTAGGTGTCAGACGGGATATACCAGCGGAAGTAATTTCGGCTGATATTGTTGGTCTGACTGAGGCCGCGAAAGGCAAAGTTTCCCTTCTCGTTGTCGTTTTCCATGATGGGCGCGGCGTAGACATTCGCCACAAACCCCGCCACATCGTCGGCCATGCGCAGGCCGAGGTCGCCCATGAAATCCGAGGTGATCGCGTCAATGTTGACGGGCACGTCCTTGAGCGCCTGCTTGGTGCGGGTCGCCGAGAGGGTGTCATTCGCAGACCACCCCGTATCGGCGGTCACCACGAAGGGGGAGAGGACGACAGTTTCTCCCTCGGCGGGGGTGGCCGATGCGGTTGGTCCCTGCTGGGCTTGGCTGGACAGAACAACGGCGAAGCTTGCACTAAGCAAAACTCCGCGGAGCAGTTTGGATGTGGTGTGCATGGGGGTAGATTTTTCGTTTGGGGTGGATGACTACGCAACGGCTACGGACTGGGACCGCTGAGCGGCATGAGTATGTATCTCGCAGCAGATTCCCTCTCTGCGCGAATTGCTGAAATAGCGGCAATATTTGCGCCCGCGATGACCGCCGCGATTGAGGGATGGCCCCGCATCAGCGCCAACGCGGTATCACGCCGAGGATTGCTTAGGGTGCCGGCGTGGCGAAGTGGCCCTGGGATGGTTTGGTGCATCGTGAGCGTGCGAGAAAAAAAGCCCGGCTCCACCCCTGGAGCCGGGCTAGTTCATTAACCTGACCTAGCCACTCCACCTAGCCGGCGGAGTGAAGGGATGAGCCATGGTGCGACTACATTCAAAGCTTCGTGCCCTTGTGGCCGAGCGTGTAGGTGAAGAACACCGAGCGGTGGTCACCCTCCAGGATCCGGTTGGCACCCTGCGAGCCGGACTTGAAGTAGGCCTTGTCGAGGGCGTTGTTCACGTTGAGCGCGAGGGTGTGCGAGAAGCTGGACTTGCCCGGCAGCGTGTAGCGCAGGCCCAGGCTCCACAGGCTGAAGCCGGGAGCGTAGAGTTTCCATTGCTCGGTGGACCGGGTGACCGTGGGAACTCCGGCGGTGACCACGACGGTGTCACCCGCAATCGGGGTCTCCGTCGGCGTGTCGCCGACAAAGGTGACCCCGACATTGGCCGAGAAGCCCTTCAGCGCGCCGCGAACCGGGGCATACTTCAAGGACAAGCTGCCGTTGTAGTCCGGGACATACTGCACCTTGCGGCCGATGGCCTGCGGATTGAGGGAGCCGAAATCCTTGTATTTCGAGTCAATCTTGCCGTAGCTGAAGAGGAAGGAGACTTCATCGGTCATCAGCCAGTTCACGTCTACTTCATAACCCTTGACCTTCTGGTCGCCGTCCCGGCGGTTGACGGTCAGGCCAGTGATCGGATCGATATCAGAGACCACGACGTTTTGTCGGTTAATATCAAAGCCACTGACGGTGTAGTTGACGCGGCCGTCCATGACCGAACCCTTGAAGCCCACATCCCAGCCATCGGCGGTCTCGGCCTTGTAGGTCGGGTCGACGATCTCGATGGGGTTGTCGCCTTGGGCGATGAAGTAGCTCTGGCTGTAGTTAACGAAGAAACGGAAGTTCTCCTGAATCTTGTAGTTGAAGCCGACGTTGGGCTTGAAGGCCGAGACCTTCTTGTCGATCAGGTCGCCGGCGACGTAGCCGGGGACGAAGGGTTGAAAGCCCGCGGCAGCCGTCAGGTAATCCCGGTGACGGAAGTGGACGGAGTCATAGCGAGCTCCAACGTAGGCGAGGAGCCGGCCATCGAAGAGGGCGGATTGATGCCGTAACGAAGCCCCGTTCACCGTGGTGCGACGCTTCATCTTGCGGGAGGGCACGAAACCGTTGATCGGGTCCATCGGCTTGGTGAAATAGGCCACCGGGGCGCTGGGCAGCAGGGTGAGCGGATCCAGGGTGACCGTGCGGACGAGGTTCCAGGCGACAATGTCGGGGTTGGTGGCGGCCGCGTAGCCAATGGTCGGATCCCAGCGGAAGTAGTCGTTGAAATCGTAGGTCAACAGGGTGCGGTGCTCGATCGTCTTGTTGTTGGTCCAATAATGGGCCAGCAGGTCGGCCTGGAGGCCGCCACCGTCCTCGGTGATGCGGCCCCACTGGGGGACGGAGGTGTTGCTCCCGCGCTGGGAAGTAGGCGCAGCGCCGGTGGAGCGGTTGATGTTGATCGCCGACCAGCCCTGGTTCGAGTTGTAGTCATCGCGCCGGGCCATGTAGAGGTTGCCGGAGATGCGCGTGCTGAAGACCTCGCCGAGCTTCTTCTCATACATCGCCGTGTACGAGGTGTTGCCGCGGTCCAGCTGGCTGTTCAGACCGTAGTTGTTGACCTTGCCGAGGGCGAGGGCGTAGCCGATGGCCCGGTCGTCCGTCGTGTCCAATGTCCCCTTCTGGTCGATGATCACCGGGGCGGGGGCGAGCGGGGCGACGCGATTCTGGGCAAAGCTTTCCGCCATCAGGGTCAGTTTGGAGCCGTCGGCGAACACATGATCGACGGCGAAGTAAGCTTCCTCGTTGCGGAACTTCGAGAGGTCGTCGCCGAACTCGCGCTTGTAGTTGCTGAGCGTGAGGACGTAGTTGGTCTTGCCCAGCGTGCCCGAGAAGAGCGGGCCGGTGGCCTCAAAGGTGACGCGCTCGGTGTTGTAGTCGCCGTAGTTCAGGGTCACTTTCTGATTGGCCTGGGCCTTGGGCATCTTGGAAATCATATTCATCATGCCGCCCGGAGAGGAGCGGCCGTAGATCGCGGCGCTGGAACCCTTGATGATTTCCATGCGGTCGATGTTGCTCGAGCCGTAGCGCCCCAGCCGGAAGAAGCCGTCGCGCAGCTGATTGGAGGAAAGGAAGCCACGCAGCTGGAACACGCCACCAACGTCGAGACCGGTGAAACCGCTGATCTGCGTCAGGTTGTCGGCGAGTTCAAAAATGCCGAAATCCTCGAAAAACTCGCTCGTCATCACGTTGACCGTGTAGGGCAGATCGATGATGCGCGTCTTGACCCGGCTGCCGGTCATCGTCTCGGACGCGCCATAGCCGCGGTTGGGGTTGGCGTTCACCTGGAACGGCGAGAGTTCGATCGTCTCGTCCTTGGCCGGCGGAGTGGCCGGGGTTTGGGCAAAGGCAGGGACAGTAGCAAGGAGCAGCCCGAAGGCGGCCCGGACGAGGCAGTGGTGGGGTTGCGGTATTTTCATTAGGTCAATTCCTGTCGGTCTCGGGTTGGGGGCGTGGACAGCCGCTAGGCCGGAAGCGGGGTGGCTCCGGGCAAGGTGGGGTATTGGTAAATCAAGATAGCAGACGGCTGTGCTGATCGGTATCGGTCGTTTGTATGAGGCCTGTCCGGCTTCCTCAGGCCTCTCCCGGTGGCATTACTCAATTGTGCGCTCACGGCTTGAGGGTCTGGCGGGCCCGGAGCAGCGCCTCGAGGAAGTAGTAGTCGGCGTAGTTCAGGGGCACATCGACTTCGCTGTGATTGGGGAAATTTCCCGTGGCGTGCTTAAGCAGGAACCCGCCGTTTTCGCCGGGCTGGGCCAGGTAAGCCGGCGAAGCCAGCGCGCGGAGTTGCGCGCTCGCAAATGCGGTGTAGCGCGCGGCGGCCGGCGGGCTGCGCGTCAGGCCCGCCAGTTCGAAGAGCGCGGAGCTCATGATCGCGGCCGCCGCGGTATCGCGCGGGGCGTCCGGCTGGTTCGGTGCGTCAAAGTCCCAATAGGGCACCTTGTCGGCCGGCAGCCGGGGATGGTTCATGACAAAGGCGGCGACCTTTTCTGCCTGTTCAAGATACCGCACCTCCTTGGTTTCCCGATACATCATGGTGAAACCATAGAGCGCCCAGGCCTGGCCGCGCGCCCAGGCTGAATCGTCGCTCGCGCCCTGGTGGGTGACACGCCGGAGCACACGCCCGGTCGCGGTATCGTAATCCACCACGTGCACCGAGCTGCCGTCCGGGCGGAAATGATTCCGCAGCGTGGTGTCCGCGTGCGCGATGGCCACGGCCCGCCAGCGCGGTTCCCCCCCTTCCCTCACGGCGGACAGCAGCAACTCCAGGTTCATCATGTTGTCGATGATCACCGGAAAAGTGAACAGCTTCGGGTCACGGTCCCATGACTTGATGCAGCCAACGATGGGACTGAAGCGGCTGCTCAGCGATGCGGCCCCGACCGCCAAGACCTTCCGGTAGCCCGCGTCACCCGTGAGCCGGAGCCCGTTACCATAGCTGCAATTCAGGATGAACCCGACGTCGTGTGTCCGGTCATTGTGCTGCTCGTCCTCCAGCAGGGCCGTGAAACGCTCGGCCTCGCTCCGCCACTTCGGATCACCGGTTGCCTCGAAGAAATACCAGAGCGAGCCCGGAAAGAAGCCGACCGTCCAGTCGCGCTCGCGCACCATCACCAGTTTCCCGTTGCCGAGGGTGCGGGGCATCTTCCCGTCCTCCGGCAGATGGGCCAGCAGCCAGCGGTATTGCGCGGCCGAGGCCACGAGCGCCGTTTGCACAACCGTGGACAGTGGCGGCTCGGCGGGCTGGGCGGTGACGGCAGCGCGCAACGCGGTGGAGAGGACGGCGGCCAGGGCCGCCGCTCGAATGAGGGAAGAGGGGAAACGGTGCATGAAGGGGACAGAAGACAGCCCATGGGTCCGGCATCACGTGGCCGGTCCAAGGCAAGGGTATGCTCGGAAGATAACATGACCGGGCGGCCACTGAGTATCGGGCGTTTGTATGAGGCCGGAGGTTCGACGAAACGGTGCCGGCGCGTTTTTCTCGCAATCCGACTTGAGCCGCGGCGGACCGGGGTGTTGGGTGTGCACACCCCGATGCGTGCTCTGTCGAATTTTCCCGTGGCGTGCACCGCCGGCGCGGCCGCACCGCGGAAGAATGCCGGCCGGCCCGCTCGCCGACGGGCCCTGCTTCCGGCGGTCGCACTGGCGCTCATCGGACTGGGCGCGGTGTTGCAGGCCGCCACCCCCGCCACTTGGCGCGTCCAAGCCTGGCACGTGGACGACGGGCTGCCCGACAACCGCGTGGTCGGCCTGTCCCAGAATCCCGACGGCTATCTCTGCGTTGCCACCCGCGAAGGCCTCGTGCGCTTCAACGGCGCCGGCTTCGAAAGCCTCACGCTCGCGAACCCACGCGGCGCGGCGGGCAGCGGGATCCGCGCCCTGTTCGCCGATGCCCAGGGCAACCTGTGGCTGGACATGTATCGCGAGACCATCGTGCAGGTTGGTAAGGATTCGGTGCGCGTGTTCACCGATAAGGAGGGCGTCCCGCTCGGCGAACTCACGAGTCTTGCCGAGGACGCCGCCGGCCACCTCTGGCTGGAGATCGGCGGCACCACCTGCGAAGTGGCGGGCGACCGC
The DNA here is from genome assembly GCA_029945445.1 of Lacunisphaera sp. Lineage (GTDB taxonomy): Bacteria > Verrucomicrobiota > Verrucomicrobiia > Opitutales > Opitutaceae > Lacunisphaera. Next base: position 324,762 of record JAQSCO010000060.1, read on the forward strand.
CTCCGGCCGCTCACGCTGCCGCCCGCGGTCATTGTTTCCGACGACCGCGGCCGCGTCTGGTGTGCCCTCGCCCATCAACTCGGCGTCCTGGGCCCGGCAGGGTTCGAGCCCCGCTTCACCCTCGGCGAAGGCCCCGTCGTGCTCGCCCGCGCGCAGGCGGGCGGACTCTGGATTTGCGTCGGCGCCCAACTCCTTCGGTTGCGGGACGACGGGGCGCCCGAGTTGCGCCAGAGTCTCGCGCCGGGGATAAAACCGAAGTGCCTGCTGGAGGACCGGGCCGGCGCGGTCTGGATCGGGACGGTGGCCAACGGCCTGATGCGGTATGACGGCACGAGCGTGGAAAGGGTGGAAACCACCCACGCCGGAATCTCCTGCCTGCTGGAGGATCAAGAGGGCAACATCTGGGCCGGCACCACGGGTGGCGGCCTCAACCGGCTGCGTCCCCGGGTCATCGACATGATCGGCCCCGTCTCGGGCCAGCTGCTCGAATCGCTCGCGTCCGTCTGCGAGGATGCCGACGGCCTGCTTTGGGTCGTCACCGCCAACGGGCAGCTCGCCCGGGGCAACGGCAGGGCATGGGACTTTGAGCAGTGGCCGGGCACCCGGGTCGCTTGCGTTGCCGCCGATCAGCTGGGCAACCTTTGGGTCGGCACCCGGGGACAGGGTCTCTACCGGGAAAACCTGCGCACCGGCGTCCGGCAGCAATGGCTGAAGACGGACGGCCTGCCGAGCGATGCCGTCCGCGGACTCTACGTGGCGACGGACGGGGCCGCGTGGGTCGCAACCGCGGAGCCACCGGGCATCTGTCAAGTGCGAGCCGAGAAGGTTCAGACCATCATCGTGCCGCCGAGTGTGCGCACGGTGCGCACGATCACCCAGGACGCGCATGGCGACATCTGGGTCGGCACTTCTGACGGGCAGGTCATGAAGGTGATCGGCGATGAGCTCGCCGCCGAGCAGACGCTGGCCGATAAGAGCCACTCCTCCGTGCGCAGCCTGCTCGCCACCGCGGATGGCAGCCTCTGGATCGGCTATGCGGGCCGTGGGGTCGGCTGGTTCAAGGATGGACGTCTCACCATGCTGTCCACCCGGAACGGTCTGCTGGACAATTCACTCTGGCATATTGTCACCGACCGCAGCGGGGCCATCTGGATGGCGGGCCCTCATGGCCTGAGTCGCAGCACTATGCACGACCTGCTCGGCATGACCGAGGGCAAGAAGACCATGCTCCACCCGACGTTGTTTGGCCTCGACGAGGGACTCGCGGGTTTCGTGGCGAATTACAACAGCGCGCCCGCGGTCTGCCGGACCCGTGACGGCCGGATCCTTTTTGCCACGAGCCAGGGCCTGCTCGTGGTGGATCCGGAAAATCTCCGGGACAATCCGCGTCCACCCCCGGTGATCCTGGAAAGAGTGCTCGTCGACGACCGCGTGGTGGCATTGAGCAAGCACTGGTTTCCCTCGCGCTCCGACCTGGCCGAGGCTCCGCTTGATACGCAGGACGCCAGCGCCCACCTCCGCCTTTCCTCCGCCCACCGCAAACTCACGTTTGATTTCGCCGCCCTGAGCTATTCGGCGCCCGAGAATGTCCGCTTTCGCTATCGCCTGGAGGGCGTGGACGACTCGTGGACGGAAACCGGCACCGAACATACGGCACTCTATCCGCGCCTCTCGGCGGGAAACTACACGTTCCGGGTCGTGGCCTGTAACGACTCCGGAATCTGGAATGACCGCGGGGCGGCATTCGCGATCACGGTCAGTCCGTTTTTCTGGCAGACGTGGTGGTTCCGCATCGGTCTTCTGAGTGTGTTCACGGGCGCGGTGGTGTTGGTGGTGCGGCTGATTTCGTTCCGCCGTCTGCGCCGGAAGCTGCAATTGGCGGAACAACAGGCCGCGCTTTCACAGGAACGCGCGCGGATTGCCCGGGACATTCATGACGACCTGGGCGGCAGCCTGTCCCATATCAAACTGCTGGGTGAACTGGCGCTCCGCGAACCCGCCGCCCCCGGCACGGCCAACGACTCCCTCGCGACCATCACGACCATTGCGGTGCAGATGCTGAAGTCGCTCGATGAGATAGTCTGGGCGATCAATTCCCGGAATGACAGCCTGTCCAACCTCATCAGCTACCTCGGGCAGCATGCCTTGGAGTTCCTGCGTTCCGCTGGCATCCGGTGCGAGGTCAGCCTGCCGGAAAATCCGCCGGAGCTGGAGGTGACCTCGGCGGTGCGCCACCACATCTTCCTCGCGGTGAAGGAGGCCCTGACCAACGTGGTGCGCCATGCGCAGGCCGGCGCGGTCCGCCTGGAGATTGCAGTCGGCCCGGATCTGCTGCAGATCGGGATCACGGACGATGGCCGCGGATTCGAGTCACAGCCGGCGAACGCCGAGAGCGACGGACTGCGGAACATGCGCAAGCGCATGGCGGCGGTGGGTGGGGAAATGCAGGTTGCCAGCCGCTCCGGCCAGGGCACCCGTCTCGTTTTCAAGGTCGCCCTCCCCCGTCCGGTGCTTAACGAATAACACCGCCGGCTGATCCCCCCATTGCCTTGCCCCCGCTTCCGACTCCTCCTCACCCCATGAACCGCGGCACGCCATGAATACCTCTGTTTCCATCGTGGAGGACAATCGCGGCACCCGGGAGGAATTGACCAAGCTCTTCAGCCGGGCGGCCGGGATCAGTTTCCTGCGCGCCTATGGCAGCGGCGAGGAGGCCGTCGCGGGAATCCCCAAGGAGCCGCCGCAGGTCGCCGTGGTGGACATCAACCTTCCCGGAATCAGCGGCATCGAGTGCGTCAGCCAACTCAAGCGGCTGTGTCCGGAAATGCAGGTGCTGATGCTGACCACCTATGAGGAGACCGAACTGATCTTCAGCTCCCTGCGCGCCGGCGCCAACGGCTACCTGCTCAAGAACATGCCGGCGGAAGAAATCGTCCAGGCGGTCGGCGATGTCCGGGCCGGCGGTGCCCCGATGTCCCTGCAGATCGCCCGCAAGGTCGTCGCCCATTTCCATCAGTCCGCCAAGGCCCCGGGCGACATGGGGCAGCTCACGCCCCGGGAAAATGAAATCCTGCAGTTGCTGGCCAAAGGATGCCTCTACAAGGAAATTGCCAGCCAGCTCGGCATCAGCATGAGCACGGTCCGCACCCATATCCATTCGGTCTATGAAAAGCTCCACGTCCAGTCCCGGACGGAGGCCGTCGTGAAGTTCCTGCGGAAGAATTAGCCCAACCCGCCCGTTGCCCCATGGCTGATTCGGATGGTCGGGCCTGCCTCAAGCGGCCTGGTTCTGAGGCCGGGTCGCCCGCTGCAGGGTGTGGACGAACATTTTCAGCTTGGCCGGGCTCTTGACCCCCGGCGACTGCTCCACGCCGCTGTTCACATCGATCCAGGGCGCGCCGGTCGCGGTTATCGCCCGCCCAATATTTTCCGGATCCAAACCGCCGGTCAAAATCCACTGCTTGTCGGGATGGCCCTCATGGTGGCGTTTGAACTTCGTCCAATCGCAGGCCGGGCCGCTGCCCCCCGCTTTGTCGGCCTGGAAGGGATCCAGCAGGAAAGTGTCGGCCAGCGGCAGCCATTCCGGATCGACATCCATTCCGGCGGGGAGCCGCGGCGCCAGCCAGAGACGCTGCGGCCCGATGATTTGGGAGCAGCGGAAGAGAAACGGCATCGGCGTATCCGCCGTGAAATTCACTTGGAAATAATCGAAGTCCTGCCCGACGAGTTCATTCAGGTCCGCCGCCGAGGGCTTGATGCACACCGCCACCCGCTTGACGTGAGGCAGGCGGCCGTGCATGGCCTGATACTGGGCGAGCGGGGCATGGCGCGGAGACCGCGGATAGATATGAAAACCGAGACAGTCGGCGCCGCTGGCGGCGGCCGCATCGGCATCGCCCGGCGAGGTGATGCCGCAAACCTTGATTTTGATTCCGTTGATCATCTTTGGCGATGGACAATCTACGCGCTGTCCGTCCGGCACGATAGTGCTAAAGCTCTTTCCGGGGTAAAATTCCAATCAATCATCCCCGGCCCAGGCCCCCTGGACCGCTCCATGGTGCATCGGGTGCGAAGACCAGGAACTGTGCCCTAGCTGTAAGACGGATTCTCGTGCTTTGTCGCGTTGTGGAGCGAGAGCACGAAGGCCTGCAGCTTCGCCGGGCTCTTGATGCCCGGCGCCTGTTCCACGCCGCTGTTCACGTCGAGCCAGCGCGCGCCGGTGGCCGTCACGGCCTCGGCGACATTCGAGTGATTGAGACCGCCGGACAAAATCCAGTGCTTCGTCGGATTGGCGTCCTTGTGCTGTTTGAATTTGGCCCAGTCACCTACTTCACCAGTGCCCCCGGGCTTGTCCGGATGGAAAGTGTCGAGGACAAACGTCTCGGCGAGCGGCACCAACTCGGGATAGACGTTGACGCCGGGCGGCAGGCGCGGCGCGAGCCAGAGCTTGGCACTGCCGACCGCTTCGGCCCACCCATTGATGACGGCGCACGGCGTCTGCGGGTTGAAATGGATCTGAAAAAAATCGAACCCCATCTCGATCTGCAGGACGAGCTCGGCCCGTGTCGGCTCGACCGACACGGCGACCTGCTTGCGCGGCGGCAGCCGCTCCTTCATCGCGAGCATCTGCGGCTTGGAGACATAGCGCGGGGATTTCGGATAAAAGATAAACCCGAGGTAATCGGCGCCGACCGCATCGGCCGCGTCGGCATCCACCAGCGAGGTGATGCCGCAGACTTTTAATCTGATGCCGTTGATCATTGGTCTAGTTTAACCACGAAGGCACGAAGTTTTGCTCGGGACGGTTTTGGCTTCGCGCCCTTCGTGTCTTCGTGGTGAATCAAAACGAGTTTATCGCCTGAATGACGTAATCCACCTGCTCGTCGGTCAGCTCGGGGAAGATCGGCAGGCTCACGCAGTGCGCGCTGGTCTTTTCCGCCACCGGCAGACTGCCCGCCGCATAACCCAGGGTGGCATAGCACGGTTGCCGGTGCATCGGACCCGGATAGATGATCTCGGTGCCGACCCCGGCCTTGTCGAGATGCCCGCGCAGCTCGTCGCGCTTCGGGTGCAGCAGAGTGAACTGGTGCCAGACCGATTCGCCGTAGGCCGGCACGATCGGCAGCTGCACCTCGGCCCGCTTGATGCCGGTGCGATACTTCGCGGCGATCGCGCGGCGGCGCGCGGTCCACTCGGCGAGCTTCTTCAGCTTGAGGTTGAGCACCGCACCCTGGAAACCGTCCATGCGGAAATTGAAGCCGACCTCCGTGTGCGTGTAGCGCCTCGGCGAGCCGTGCACGCGCAGGAGTTGCGCGTGGTCCATCACCGCCGGATGTTTCGAAACGAACGCCCCGCCTTCACCGCACGCGCCGAGGTTCTTCGTCGGATAAAAGCTGAATGTGCCGCAGTCGCCGATGGAGCCGACCGGCGCGCCCCGGTAGGTGGCGCCGACGGATTGCGCGCAGTCCTCGACGACGAACAGATTGTGCTGCCGCGCAATGGCCATGATCTCGTCCATCCGCGCCGGCTGGCCGAAGATGTGGACGACCACGATGCCCTTGGTCTTCGGGGTGATCGCCTTCGCGATGGCTTCGGGGCTGATGCACCAGGTGTCGGCGTCGATATCGACAAACACCGGCTGCGCGCCGACGTAGCTGATGCCCCAGCAGCTCGAGGCGAAGGTGAACGGCGTCGTGATGATCTCGTCGCCCGGACCGAAACCGCCGCAGATCGAAGCGATATGCAGCGGCGAGGTGCCGCTGTTCATGCCGAGCGTGCGCGCGTGGCCGAGCGTCGCGCTGAAGGCCTGCTCAAAGTCCTCTACATCCTTGCCGAGGCAGAAACGCGTGGCGTCGTAGGTCGCGGCGAGCGCCGCAAGCACCTCCGCGCGGATGGCCTGGTGCTGGGGCTTGAGGTCGAGGAAAGGGACTTTCATGGGATTATTTGCTGAGCTTGCCTAGCAGGGCGGCCACCAGCGAGTCGAGGCTGGCGTCCGCCGCCTCGAAGTCCACCGGCACGCCAAGCTGCTTCATCGCGGCCGTCGTGCTGGGACCGATGCTGCCCGCGAGCGGGCGCTTCGCCTTCGTCCCGAGCGTGAGCTCGTCCGCCTGGTCGAAGAACGACTGCGCGGCCGAGGGGCTCGCGAAGAGGATGGCGTCGGCGCCCTTGGCGCGGAAATCGGCGGCGACCGGATCGGCGGCGAGGTTGGCCTCCTCAGTCTTGTAGACCGGCAGGCAGTCCACGATGGCGCGGGCCTTCTCGAGCGCCTTCACCAGCGCATCGCGGTTGCGATTGCCGGTGATGACGAGGACCTTCGCGCTGTCCATGCCCTCGCGCTCGATCAACGCCTTGGCGAGCTCCTCGGCGCTGGCCTTCTTGGGCTGCACTTCCACGCGCAGGTGCTTTTCGCGGATGGCGGCGGCGGTGGCCTCGCCCACCACGGCGATGCGCATGAGGCCGAAGGCGCGGATGTCGTCGTGCACGCGGTTGAACTCCTCGAAGAAAAACTTCACGCCGTTCACGCTCGTGAAGATGATCCACTCGTAGCCGCCGAGTTCCTGGAACACTTCGCTCAGCGTGTTCAGGTTGACGTCCTTGCTGACCCGAATGAGCGGCAGCTCGCTGACGCTGGCGCCGAGCGATTCCAGCTTGAGCCGCCATTCGATGGCCGACTCGCGCGGGCGGGTGAGAACGATGCGGCGGCCTTGCAGTGGTTTTGGGTCAGACATTAAAGCCAAGCTCCTTGAGGATACGGGCCGCCGTCTGCTCCGGCTGGACGAAATCCGCCGCCGTCAGCGGCAGGATGCGGCGGCCGGTCTGCTCGTGGAAGAAATAGAGTTTGTCCGCCGCCGCGTGCGCCGCGAAGGCGATCTGACAACCCGCGCCCAACTGGCGCTGGAAGGCGCGCTCGAGCGTGACGGTGCGCGCGGTGTCGGCGTCGAGCGCCGGGGCGAGCATGGCCGCGTGCTCCGCGCGGCACTGCAGGGCGATGGCCCCCTGCCCCACGGCCGGCACGCTCTCGTCGTGGTTGAGCGGCCGGAAGGTCACGCCGGGCCAGCTGTGGATGCCAAGCCGGTTCATGCCGGCGCGCGCGAGGATGGTCGCATCCGCGGCGCCGGCCGCGATCTTCTTGAGGCGTGTGTCAACGTTGCCGCGGATCTCGGTGAAGGTGGCGTGCGGGAACAGCAGCTTGATCTGCATCTGCCGGCGGGGACTGCTCGTCGCGATGGTCGCGGGCTTGCTCACGCCCTCACGCAGCACCAGCACGTCGCGGGTGTCCTCGCGCGGCATGAAGCCGGCGACGACGAGCCCGGGGGGATTTTCGCCGGGCAGGTCCTTGCAGCTGTGGACGGCGGCGTGCGCCTCGCCGCGCAGCAGCGCCTGCTCGAGCTCAGCGGTGAAGAGACCCTTGCCGCCCTGCTTCGCCAGCGACCACTCGGCCTGCCGGTCGCCGGTCGTGACCAGCTTGAGCAGCTCGCACGCGGCCCCGGGAATCTGCGCATTCAGTCGCGCCGCAACCATCTCGGTCTGGACGAGGGCGAGCGGGCTTTTGCGGGTGGCGAGGATGATTTTCATGTGGCGATTGGTGGACGATGAGGGACTCGAACCCCCGACACCCTCGGTGTAAGCGAGGTGCTCTAACCAACTGAGCTAATCGTCCGGAAACCGCACGAAACGGCAAGCCATGCCAGCTCGCAAGGGAGAATTGGTAGGGCCCAGCTCCCGCTGGGCCGCGGCTCAGCAGGAGCTGAGCCCTCCACCCAAACACGTGAACCGTCAGGCCTTCATCCGCCTACGCCGAGGCTGCGGCGCGACAAGGCAGCAGCCCGAGCTCGATCATCTTCTCGGCGGTCTGCAGCGCGTTGAGTGCGGCGCCCTTCCAGAGGTTGTCGCCGCTGACCCACAGCGCCAGCCCGTTGTCCAGGGCGGTGTCGAGGCGGAGGCGGCCGACCCCGCACTTCTCCTTCCGGCTGAAGGCGAGCGGCGTCGGATAGGCGTTCTGCGCCGGCTCGTCGATGAGCTCGGCGCCCGGGAAAGCCGCGATCGCCGCCCGCGCGGCCTCGACCGACACCGGCCGCTCGAACTCGGCGTTGATCGCCACGGAGTGCGCCCGCACCACCGGCACGCGGATGCACGTGGCCGAGACCCTCAGATCGGGCAGCTCGAGAATCTTCCGGCTCTCGGTGCGCATCTTTGACTCCTCGCCCGTGTAGCCGTCGGCCCCGAACGAGTCGATGTGCGGGATGAGGTTCTGGAAAATCTGATACGGATAGACCGCGCGCGGCAGCGGCTGCTTGGCGACGTAGGCCTGCGTCTGCTGCTCCAGTTCCACAATCGCGTCGGCGCCCGTGCCGGAGACCGACTGGTAGGTGGCGAACACCACGCGCTTCAGGCCGAACGCGCGGTGCAGCGGGTAAAGCCCCATGAGCGCGACCGCCGTCGAGCAGTTCGGGCTGGCGATGATGCCCCGGTGGGTCCGGATGGCGTGGGCGTTGATCTCGGGCACGATCAGCGGGACCGCCGGGTCCGCGCGGAAGGCCGAGCTCTTGTCGATGACGAGGCAGCCGCGCTTCACCGCCTCGGGCGCGAGCGCCTTGGTGACTGAGCCGCCGGCGGCGAAGAACGCCACGTCCAGCCCCGCAAACGCATCGGGCGTCGCCTCGCGCACCGTGAGCTGCTTCCCGCCGAATGCGATGCTCTTGCCCGCGGAACGGGCCGAGGCCAGGGGCCGCAGCTCCGCGAGCGGAAAGGCATGGGCCAGCAGCAGGGCAATCAGTTCTTGACCGACTGCTCCGGTGGCCCCGACGATGCCGATGCGATAGGAATTATTGCTCACGATGAAAGAAACGTTGGAACGGATGAAACAAAGGTGCGCGGCGCTGGGAATCAAGCCCACACCGCGTGTCATAGCCGTTTCCATCGCGCAGCAGCTCCTGATGTTTTTCGAAGACTGTGCTTTGCGGAAGAGCCACGTCATCTCCACTTCGCTGCGCCCGGCGTCGAACGTGAAGGATTCCCTCGGCACGCCGCGCGGCCTGCATGAGATCGCCGAAAAGATCGGCGCCGACGCCCCGCCCGGCATCGTCTTCAGGAACCGCGTGAGCACCGGCCAGCATTTCCATGAGTTCGACGAGGCGACGCGGGCCGGCAACCTCATCACCACCCGCATCCTGTGGCTGCGCGGTCTGGAACCGGGGGTGAACGCCGGCGGCAACGTCGACACCTACGCGCGCTACGTCTACGTCCACGGCACGAACCACGAGGAGCGCCTCGGCACGCCGTTCAGCGCGGGGTGCATCGAGATGAACAACCTCGAGATCATCGCGCTGTTCGACCAGGTGCGCACCGGCGACCAGGTGTGGATTGAGGATTAGAAGTCCATGTTCATGGCCACGCGCGCCCCGGCCGGGCTGTGCATGACCTGGACATGATCCCCGACCGCGAAATCCGGCGGCGCCGCCTGCACGATGGTGACCAGGTCGCCGTTCTTCAGCTGCACCGTGATTTCCTGCGCGCGCTTGCGCGTGGCGTATTCCTCGACGGACTCACCAATGATGGCCCCGGCCACCGAGGCTCCGGCCGCGGCCAGCGCCCCGCCCTTGCTGGTGATGCCGCCCTTGGGCACCGCCGCCGCGCCACCGATGACCGCGCCACCGTATTGCCCGAGGCTGGTGCGCCGACCCTCGATCGCGACGTTGTTGACCTTGACGATGGTGCCGAGCTCGGCCGTCTGCAACTGATTGGCCTGCGAACTGGGCACGACGGCCGTCGACGAAGGGATCGTGCAACCGGTCCCGAGGAGAATGACTCCGGTCAACAGACTGCCGAATAACAGCTTCGCGTTCATGGCGGTGTGACGGTTAACGGGCGGCAATTTCGCCCAAGGAGCGCCCCAGCGCAAGTCCGATATGCCCCGGGCCGGCGGTCAGGCGTTGCGGCCGAAGAGCAGGCGGAGCGAATTGATGCAGACGACCAGTGTGCTGCCCTCGTGGGCCGCGACGCCGATCGCCAACGGCACGGCGCCGAAGGCCGTCATGATCACCATGATGATGACCACGCCGAGCGAGATCGTGAGGTTCTGCCGGATGATGGCCTTGGCGCGGCGGCTCAACCGGTGCGCCGCGAGGAAGTTCTCGATGCGGTCGTGCATCAGGATGACCTCGGCCTGCTCCAAGGCGGCGTCGCTGCCGCGCGCACCCATGGCCACGCTGACATCGGCCGCCGCGAGGCACGGGGCGTCGTTCACGCCGTCGCCGACCATCGCGACCTTGCGGCCCGGTGACGCGGCGCGCAGTTCCTGGATCGCCGCCACCTTCATTTCCGGGGTGAGCGAGGCGCGGACCTCCGCTACGCCGAGTTCATGCGCGACCGATTCCGCCGCGTGCCGGCGGTCGCCCGTGAGCATGACGGTGTGGATGCCCCGCCGGGCCAGCTCGGCCAGCACGCCCTTGGACTCGGCGCGGATCTGGTCGCGCAGCAGGACGCGGCCGAGCATGTCCTTGCCGACGACCCAGACCTCCGAGAGATCCGCCGCGGCCGGCGGCAATTTCTCGGCGAAGCCGGCCAGCGGGCCGGCCTCGAGCAGTTCGCGCCGGCCGAGCAGCGCCTGGCCGCCGTTGTAACTGCCGCGGACACCCTGCCCCACGATGTTCTTGAAATCCTCGAGCGCGATCAGCTTCACCCCGCGGGCCTTGGCGTCGCGGACGATGGCGCGCGCGAGCGGATGCTCCGACTTCGCCTCCAAGGCGTAGGCGAGCTCCATCACTTCCTTTTCGCGTCCGGCCGGAAAACTCTCGTAGCCGATCACGGCCAGCTCGCCGGTGGTGAGCGTGCCGGTCTTGTCGAGCGCGACGACGTTGATGTCGGCCAGCTTCTCAATGGCCGCGCCGCCGCGGAACAGCACGCCGTGCCGCGCACCCCACGCGATCGCGGCGAGAATGGCCGAGGGAATCGACAGCACGAGCGCGCAGGGACTCGCCACGACCATCAGCGTCATCGCGCGGTAGAACGCCGAGCGGGTCTCGGGCGTGTTGGTGAAGGCCGGCAGGTGAAACCCCAGCCACCACACCAGGAACATCGCGGCCGAGCCGCCGATGACCGCGTAGGTGTAGCCCGTGCCGAACTTGTCCGTGAACCGCTCGCTCGGCGCCTTGAGTTTCTGCGCGGTCTGGATGAGCCGGATGATTTTCTGCAGCGTGCTTTCGGCGGGCAACCGGGCGACCTCGAAGTCGAGCGCACCCCACAGGTTGATTGTGCCGCTGAAGACCTGGTCGCCCGTGCGCTTCTCCACCGGGGTGGCCTCGCCCGTCAGCGCGGACTCATCACTCGCGCTCTTGCCGTTGAGCACCACGCCATCCGTCGGGAAAGCCCCGCCCGGCCGCACCCGGACGTGCTGCTTGAGCTGCAGTTCCTCGACGGCAACTTCCTGCTCGCCGCCGTCCGGCAGGATGAGCGTGGCGCGCTTCGGCGCGGTCTTGAGCAAGGCGCTGACCTCGCGCTGCGTGCGGTCGAGGGCGTATTCCTCCATCGCCCCTGACGCCGAGAAGAGGAACAGCAGCAGCACCGCCTCGCCCCACGCGCCGATGAACATCGCGCCGATCGCGACGGCCAGCATGAGGAAATGGATCTCCACGTCGCCCTTCTTGAGGTTCTCCCACGAATCAATCGCCGCGTCCCAGCCACCGGTCACGAGGCCGAGAATAAAGAATCCGCGCGCCAGCCAGGGCATATCCGGGGCAAAATGCTGCGCGGCAAACCCCGCGATCCCGCTCACGCCACACACCACCGCCAGCTTGGCGAGCATCCGCCATTCCTGGTCCTCGGGCGTGGGCTCGGCCTTGATCTCGGGCCATTCCATCTCGCGCCAGAGCCAGAGTTTCTCCGCCGTCACGCACGTGTCGCGGCCCAGCACCACGGTGCCGCCCTCCTGCCGCACGGAGAACCCAACCGGCGTCTTGGCCGACGCCTTGGCCGCCAGACGCTCCTCCACGGCCGCGATGGTCGCCGCCAGCTTGGCCTCGAGTTCGGCGAGGTCGACATTCTGCACCGTGGCGATCGCCACCTTGTGCGCCACCGGATCAATGCGCACCGCCCTGACCTCGGGCTGCTCGCGGAGGAAGCGCACGAGCTCCTCCGTCCAGTTGGCGCTCAGGTCGGTGGATTTGGGCATGCGGGTAAAAATGCCGGTGACGGCGTTCGTCGCAAACGCCAATTGCGTCCGGCCGCAGTCAGTCAAAATCCATGTGGCCGCAAGTAGCGGCCTTGCGCACTTTCTGTTGCATAGTTCCCCCTTCCTAAGCTCATTGGGCGCCCATGATCGGTCTCAACGAAGACGCCAGCGCGCTACCCGACGCCGGCCCCAAGCCGACGCAGGTCCGCCAGCTCATCGCGGGGATCTTCAGTGAGACCGGGTCGCTGTGCGAGGCGCTCAAGCTCGAGCACCGGCCCGAGCAGGAGCAGATGGCCAGTGCCGTGGCGGCCGCGATGCTCGGCGATGAGGCGCTGCTTTTCGAGGCCGGCACCGGGGTCGGCAAGTCGCTCGCCTATTTGCTCCCGGGTCTCATTCACGCCACCGACCAAGGCCGCCAGCTCATCGTCTCCACGCACACGATTTCCCTGCAGGAGCAGATCGAGACGAAGGACCTGCCGATCTGCCGCCGCGTCTTCCAGTCCGACCCCGCCCTCGCCCGCTATGCCGAATTCCGCTCGGCCGTGCTCGTCGGCAAATCCAACTACCTGTGCACGACGCGCCTCGGGCACGCGCTCGCCGACCGGGCCAGCCTGTTCGCCGACGCCGATTACGAGGAACTGCAGCGCATCGCCGCCTGGGCCGACGAGACCAACTCCGGTTTGCGCCACGACCTGAAGCCGCCGCCGCGCCCCGAGGTCTGGGACGCCGTCAACGCCGACTCCTCCGCCTGCTCGCGCAAGCACTGCGACAGCGAGAAATGCTTCTACCAACGCGCCCGCGCCCGGATGCGCTCGGCGCAGGTGATCATCGTCAACCACGCGCTGCTCTTCGCGCTCATCAACTCCGGCGGCGCCCAGGCGCATGGCGCCTCCACCGAGGCCCGTGGCGTGCTCTTTCCCGACGACTTCCTCGTGCTCGACGAGGCCCACACGGTGCCGGAAGTGGCGACGAGCAACTTCGGGCTCTCGCTCAGCAGCTACGGCGTGGACCGGGCGCTCAAATATCTCTTCAACCCGCGCACCAAGCGCGGCCTTTGCCGCAAGCACGGCGGCGCCGAGGCGCAGCAGCTGGTGGTCGACGCCCTCGACGCGTCGAAGCAGTTCTTCGACTTCATCGCCACGCGGCTGCTCGACCAACGCGCCATCGTCCGCATCCGGGACCAAGGCGTCGCCGAGCCGACGCTCGACGGCCCGCTCGGCGCGCTGCACCGACGTCTGGCCAAGCTGGCCGACAAGCTCGAGGATGGTCGCGAGCGGGATGAGTTGCTCGACCACGGTCAGCGCATCAAGGGCCTGCAGGCCGGCGTGACCGAGTGGCTGACACTCGGTGACAAGGGCCACGTCTACTGGGCCGAGCGCAGCGGGCGCAAACAGACCATCGTCACGCTGCGCAGCGCGCCGATCGACGTGGCGCCTGAGTTGCGCAAGCACCTCTTCGGTTGCCGCACGAGCGTCGTGTGCACCAGCGCCACCCTCGCGATGGGCGGCAGCATCGAGCCGCTCGCCGCGCGCATCGGCGCCGGTGGTGCGCCGGCCACGGCGGTGAAATCGCCTTTTGATTTCGAGCGGCATATGCGGGTGTTCGTGGCCGCGGATGTGCCGTTGCCCACGCCGAAGGAGGCGCGGCTTTCGCTCGAGACGCTCATTGATTACATCGGCTATTGCACGGAGCGGGTGCGCGGCGGCTCGCTCGTCCTGTTCACCAGCTACACCGACATGCGCGCCGTGGCCCAGGCGCTGGAGCCGGTCTACCAGAAGGCCGGCCGGCCCTTCCTGATGCAGGGAGCCGACCTGTCCCGCACCGAACTGGCGCGGCAGATGCGGTCGCTCGGCAACGCCGTGCTCTTTGGCACCGACAGCTTCTGGACCGGCGTGGATGTCCCGGGCAAGGCGCTGTCGCAGGTCATCGTCACCCGCCTGCCCTTCGACCCGCCGACGCACCCGATCACCGAGGCGCAGTGCGAGCACATCCGCGATGGCGGCGGCAACCCCTTCAACGAGCTGACGCTGCCCGACGCGCTCATCAAGTTCCGCCAAGGCGTCGGCCGCCTCATCCGCAACAAGACCGACCGCGGCATCATCACTGTCCTCGACTCCCGGGTGCTCGCCAAGGCCTACGGCCGGGAGTTCCTCGCCTCCCTGCCGACCCCGGGCTACGAGCGGATGACAAAAGAAACCCGAGAAAGTGTTTTTCGGCCTTTCCCTTGAGCCACTGCTCCCCATAGGCTTTTCCCCCTACATGAAGTTGCGCTCCTTTGCCCTGACCGACGTTGGCCGCGTGCGCCCGGAAAACGAGGACAGCTATCTCTGCAGTGAAACCCACCAGCTCTACGCCGTGGCGGACGGAATCGGCGGACTGCCCTCGGGGGCACAAGCCAGCCAGCTCACGATCGCCACGCTGGAAAAGTCCTTCATTGACCTGCCGGCCAGCCAGAAACCCGACTACGCGAAGATCATTTCCGATATCAACCAGCAGGTCTACAGCCTCGGCCGCCTGCTCAGTCCCCAGTTCGGCATCGGTTCGACCCTGACCTTCGCCCACTTGGCCGGGGTGAAGCTCCACATCGGCCACGTCGGCGATTCCTGCGCCCTGCGCCTGCGGGCCAAGGCGCTCGAGCAGCTGACCACCGACCACACCGTCGAGAACGAGATGCGCGAGCGCGCCGCCCGGGGCGAACCGATGGCCATGCTGTTGGAAAACCGCAATGCCCTCACCCGGTGCATCGGCCAGCCGCCCCCCATCCAGGCGGACTGTCACGCGCACACGGTGCTGCCCCACGACCGCTACCTGCTGGCCTCCGATGGCATTTCCCGCTTCGTCACGATGCCCGAGATCCAGGAAGTCCTGCAGCAGGCCTCCGAGCCGGCGAGCGCCGCCCAGCGGCTGATCGACTTCGCCAACGAGCGCGGCGGCCTGGACAACTCCACCGCCGTGGTGGTGTTCTTCGACTGATCGGGTTTTCTCACAGGAGGAAGCGGAGAGAATGGAGTCGGATCATGGTATCTGTTTTCCCGCCTTGCCTCAGTTCCCTCCGTTATCTCCTGTAAAATGAATTCGCCCCCTCCGCCGCGGTCGCAGCAGTTCGCCACGTTGGTCGCGTCGCAGCCGGAGAACGAACTCTTCCGGTTCAGCCTCGCGCAGGCCCTGCTTGCCGAAGGGCGGCCCCACGACGCCCTCGAGCATCTCGAGAAGTGCGCCACCCGGAAACCCGACTGGATGATGCCCCGCATCCTCCTCGGCAAGGCGCTGGTCGGGCTCGGCCGGAAAGCCGACGCCAAGCCCTGGCTCGAGTCGGCCCTGCAGCTGGCGATCGCCCAGGACCACGACGATCCCGCGGCGGAGCTGCGGGCGCTGCTGAAGGATTTAGCCTAGCCCCACAACCGCGCCGGATACTTTCCGGCCGCGATCAGCGCTTTAATGGCCTCCTGCGAGAACCCGAGGTCCTCCTTGTAGGTGATGCCGAACCACGCGTCGCCGCTCTTCAGCAAGGCCACCTCGGCCGCCTTGCGCTCGTTCAGCGTGCTGACGGCCGTGGGCAGATAGAACTCGGCCTTCGGGTCGCCGGCGTGCTTCGCCTGGAATTCCGCGAAAAGCTTCTCCAACTGCGCGAACACCGCGGGAGTAAAGCCCCAGAAATTCATCGAGACGATCTCGTCGCCACTGAGCAGATGCACGAGGCCGTCCGCCTCGGTGTATTTCGCACTGGCACCCTGCTTCGCGATCTTCGTGATCTCGGTGATGCTTTGCAGCCGGCCTTGGGCGTCGGTCGCGCACAGGCCGCGGCTCACCGTGCCGAACTCCGACAAGGTCTGCCGCAGTGGATAGCCGACCAAGGCGTAGCCCGGGGATGCGGCGAAATGCGCGGCGAGCGCGGCATAGCCCGACGCGCCGTAGAAATCGTCCGCGTTGATGACCGCAAACGGCCGGCAGACCGCGTCGCGCGCGGCCAGCACCGCCTGACCCGTGCCCCACGGCTTGACGCGACCCGCGCCGGTTTCCTGAAACACATAGCTGACGTCCATCCGGGCCTCGAGCCGCCGGCCGATGGTCGCGCGGAAGTCGGCCTCGATGTCCTTGCGAATGACGAGCACCAGCCGGTTGAAGCCCGCGCGCAGGGCGTCGTGGACGGAATACTCGATGATGAGCTCGCCGTGCGGGCCGACCGGCTGCACCTGCTTGAGCCCGCCGAAGCGGCTGCCGATGCCGGCGGCCAAAACCACCAAGTCGTAGGATTCGTTAACCACGAAGCCCACGAAAGACACGAAACCGGATGCAGGGAAGCCAGATATTCTGCGGGCTGCAGCTGTTGGGGCCGCCGGTGGCGGCACATTGGGTGTTTCCGGCCAACCTGAGGTGGAAATTTCAGGTGGATCAGGAAACACTGGGGCTGAGGTGTCGCCCGGTGGAGTTAGACGCCGGGCCAGGTGCGACCGAATCGCCTGCACCAAGGCTTTTTGCGTGGCACTCGCCGGTGACCGCCACCTAGCGCAAGCGCATTGGAGAAGTCAGGGCGGGGCTCGGGGTCGAGGACACGTTTGGGATCAAATGCAAGCTGGGGCCCAAGTGGCGGATCGATTGCGCGAGGTGATCACCAAGGCGAGCGAGGAAAACTGGCGGATGCTGCTGCCTTGCCGGAGGCCGAAGGGCACCGGTGTCACTCAGTTGATTTCAACACCCACCGCCTCCCTGGTTATGCTCGGCTCTCCACACCACCAACCCTCAACCCCGAGGCCTGACCCTCTGCATGGCACTAAGCGAGGGCGCGGGCGTCGAGCAAGTCGATCCGGCCGCGCCGGGTGCGGACGACCCCGGCGCGCCGCAATCGCACAATTTGACGTGAGACCACTTCCCGGGCGGTGCCCAGCGCATGGGCGATTTCCTGATGGGTCGCCGTGATTTCCCCGCGCTCATTGGCGGCGCGCAGGAGGTGATTTTTCACCCGGTCGGCGATGGAGTCGAGGCTCAGTTCCGCCAAGGAATCCATCAGCGTCGAAATCCGACCGGCGAGCACACCCAACGCGAAATCCCGGACGGTGCTCTCCTTTTCGTAGAGGGTGCGGAAGATCGGCGCGGGAATGAAGAGCAGCTTCGTCGGCAGATCCGCGGCCACCCAGGCTTGATGAAGTTTTTCGTGGAGCATCGCGTCCATCGCCAGCGGGCAGGATTCCCCCGGCACGATCGCGTAGAGCGCGGCTTCGTCGCCGTCGTGATTGAGGGTGAAAACCCGCAGCCGACCGGAGACGACGAGATAAAGCCCGCGAATGCGATCGCCCTTGCGGAGCAAGTCGGCGCCTTTCATGGCCGACAGGACTGAGGCGTGCTTTTCGAGCAACCGACGAGAAGGGGCGGACAGTTTGCCCAAAAACGGATAGGCTGCCACGATCTGGGGAGTAATCATTTTCGCGCCCAAGCTAGCGCACCCGGCGGTGGTTGGCAACCTGGGGGAAAATTTCTTTTCCGCTCGGTGACTGAAGTCACGGACGGCGCGCCTCATTCCTCGTATGGTAGCGCTCATCTTATGGAAATCCACCCTGGCATACATCACTTCAACACCGGTCCATTTAACTGGTATCTCATCGAGGAGGCCGGTCGCCTGACCTTGGTCGACGCGGGCTTTCCGGGGCACTACCCGGTCTTTCTCGAGGGCCTGCGCGCGATCGGCCGCAGCCTCGCGGATGTCGACGCCGTGATCCTCACACACGCGCACGCCGACCACACTGGGTTTGCCGAGAGGGTCCGCCGCGAGACGAAAGCCGAGGTGTTCATTCATCACGCTGATGTGGCCGCGGTGGGGCGGGTGCTCCAACTACCGTGGATGGGCTTGCTCTCGCACGCGTGGCGGCCCTTCACGGGCGGAATGATCGGGCGAGCGGTCGCCAATGGATTATTCCGCCTGGCCAGCGTGAGCCGCGCCCGGGCATTCAACGACGGCGATGTGCTGGACGTGCCCGGCCGCCCGCAGGTGTTGCATGTGCCCGGTCACACCCCGGGTGAAGTCGCCTTCTATCTGCCCGCGCGCCGGGTGCTCCTCAGTGGCGATACGCTCGTCACGCGGAATTTGATCACGGGAGAACACACCGCGCCTCAGCTGCCACATCATTCACTTAACCATGATCACAAGCTGGCGGGGCGCGCGCTGGATCGGTTCCGGGAACTGGGCCACGTGACCATGTTACCCGGTCACGGCCGCCCGTGGGTTGGCTCGATGGCCGTCGCCGTCGCCGGTGCGCGCTAAACGGGGTCGCGCGCCCAAACTGGGTCAGGCTGGGGATATTGCTGGGAGGCGCTTCCAGTATTTATCGCCCGGTCGAAGAGGCCACCGGATTTGGTGACAGTGCCGGCGGCGAGAATGACGAGGTCGTAGGACGGTTTAACCACGGAACACCCGGAACACCCGGAAGCTGATGGCGTAAAACAAAAAGCCGCAGTGCGTGGACTGCGGCTTTAAGTTGGTGCCAGGGGCGAGGATTGAACTCGCGACCAAAGGCTTATGAGTCCTCTGCTCTACCACTGAGCTACCCTGGCAAAAGAGACGCGGAAGAAGTCACATTTTTCCCGGGAGATCCACAAGATATTTCTTGCCGCGCCGAAGCCGGCGAAGGCGGGCTAGAGGTCGCCGGGGCCCAGCCAGCGAAAGTAAATGAGTACGAATTTATTGCCCAGCCCATTGGGCGCGAGCCCGGTGGTGCGCTGGACGATGGCTTCGCACTGCGCGGCGGCCTCGAGCTTGGTCGCAGCGGACGGATTGAAGGCTTCACCGTAGCCGCGAATGCGGAAAGTGTCCGACCTGACCGCCAGCATGGGGGTGATGACCGTCATGATCTGACTGGCCGTGGGCGACCCGGAGGTAAACACGGTGGCCATGAAGCCGGCCACATCGGCCGTCGACCTGAACGGACCGTTCGCTGATTTCTGCCCCGCGGCATATGCCGCGATCGAATTCTGGATGGTCGTGCCTCGCGTGGACAAGGCGGCACTGGCAATCTGCGCCGGGGCGCTCGGCGAGGCATTGTAGGTTTGCAGGATATTGCGCCAGAGAATCGCCGAGTTGGTGTTCACGTTGATCAGGCCGGACTGCAGCTGGGTCCCGCGCACAAACCGGCTCGTGAGCGTGGCCGAGTGGAAATTATCCTGCAGCACGGACGGCGTGAGCGCGACTGCCGGCGTGGGCAGCAGGAACATCTGCTCATAGGCAATCAGCTTGGGCAGGTTAGCGGCGGCGGTGGCGATGGTGTCGCGCAAACGTCCCTGGGCATTGGTCGCGGAGGTCGAGAAAATGACCGGCGCCACCACGGGCACCGGGCCCGGGGCGTAGACGGGTGTCTTCACGCCCTCATCGCTGACTAGGTAGGCGTAGTTTCCGACTATCGTCGCTGTGCCGGGTGCCCCGGGCACCTCGGCCACCACGATGGGAATCTTGCCGGCAATCACGTGTTCGGAGTTGGCCGTGGCGGCGCCGACGCTGCCGCTCGAGACCAGTTCGATCCCGGGCGTGCTGGTCTGCAGCGCGGCCGTGGCCGAGGTCTGCGCGCCTGACGTCAGCCAGGCGACGAACGTCCCGTCATTGCGCCAGACTCCGCACCAGTGCCGGGTACTGTTAGCGGCGAGCGGCGCGATGCCCGTGATGCCGGCCATTCCGGTGACGCGCGTGCCATCCCCTGCATGCCGCTGCAGGTCGCTCAGTCCGAGGTTCAGGCCGAGCAGGGCGTTCTGCCGTGCCTGCACTTGATAGGTGCCGGAGATGGCAACCTGGCCGTTGATGCTGACCAGTGCGCTCAGCGCCAACAGCGTCAACACAAGCAAGGCGAGCAGCGAGAGCGTGATGAGCAGCGCAAAGCCGGACTGGCGAACGGAAGGCTTCACAGCGCGCCTCCCTTAATTTCCACGCGCCGGACAAACACGCGCGAGTTGGCCTCGACCACGCCCCACCACCACTCGGCATCGGAAGCATAGGCCAAGGGGCGCGTGATCGCGCCGTTGGATTTCTCCATGGCCTCGAGCAACCGGGCTCCCTCCTCGGTGAGCACGCGCACCAGCACGTCCGCAACCTCGGGAAAACGATTGGGATCGCCGGACGCGGTCGCATCGGTCGCCGCGTGCGAAAGATCGCTGTTGGCCGCCGGGTAGATCCGGCGCAGCGCCCCGGCATTGTCCCGCACGTAGAGCCACACGCCGAAATCCACCACGTTGGTCGCGAGGGCGTCGCCCGTCGTGTGCGGATTCGTGAGGGTGGCGGCGGCACGCGCGGTGCCGGCGGTGGAGAAGGTGCTGCCATAGGTGGCCCCCGTCACATCGTTGCCGCTGGCGAAGGTCGCGTCCGTCGCCACCGCCGAGCGGAACAGCGTATAGCGGACATCGGCCGGATTGGTCCCGGTGACATTGGTGCCGCTCACCGGCCGGCGGGCCAGCTGGTAGGAAATGGCCACCGGCACACTGCCGTTTGCATCAGTGCTGGTGCCGATGAAGCGCAGCCACACCCCGGAGAGCCCAAAGCGCGCCTCGGCGATGGGGGGAGCCAGTCCATTCGACGGATTGGGCACCAGCCGCTGGCTTTCCGCCGTGGCCGGCTTCATGAGCGCGGCGGTCTGCCACCCGTGGTTGGTCAGGATCGCCGCCGTGTTGATCACATCGGCCGCCAGCCAGGTGTTGTTCAGGGCGTCCTTCCGGTAGAACGCCGACTGCAGGTCGCGCTCGATCAGGTCGAGCGCCAGCTTGGCGGCGGTGCCGCTGGTGAAATTGTCCTGCGTGCGCCGCCAGATGGTCAGAGTGCCGGTGGTCACACTCAGCATGATGCCCGCGAGGAGCAGCGTGATGGTCATGGCCACGAGCAGTTCCAGCAGGGTTAACCCGTTTTCGCGGCCGATCGCTTTCATCGGTTGATCGCGACCGCGAACGTCAGCTGGCTCCGGTCGGCCAGCGCAGCCGGTGTGCCGCTGCCGGGATTGCGATACGGCCATGACACCCGCACATACAGTGGCAGGATCGCCGCGTTGGCGTCGTAGCCCAAGGTTCCTTGGTTGAAACGCCAGACCTCGATGGCGAAATACTGCTCGTCAGCCGGAATCAACGCGCTGGCGGCCGGAGCAAGATAGGTGCTGGAATGCAGCCGTGAGCCGTCCCGGGTCGCCACGAAATCCAGGCCATTGGTGAGAGGCGCCGTCATGACGGGCGCCGCCGTGGCCAGGCCGTTAAAGTTGCCGGACGCCAGTCGCTGGAGCTCGATGCGGAGACTATCGGGCAGACACTGCGCGGAAAGGCCATCGGCACCGTCGGCGGCTTGTCTGGTCAGGGAAGGCAGGAGCGCGAGAGTCACGGTCACCGCGACGGCAAAAATGCCGACGGCGATGACGACCTCGAGCAGGGAAAATCCCGCGCATTTGCCCGGTGCTGGCATCAGAAACTGGCGCGGCTGTTGATCAACACCGGCACCCCGTAGGTGCTCAGGGTCACGCCGCGCACTTCCTCCGGGTTCTCCAACTCGACCGGGGACTCGCCGGTGGCATACGAGCCCGGGGCCCGGAGTTTGCCGGCCGCGAGGATGAGGTCGCCCGGTTGCGCCGTGGTGCCAGCGGCGGCGATGGTGAAGCTCACCCACTGTTCGGCCGCTGCGCTGTTAATTGTCTCGGAGGTGATCTGATTGGCGCGGAGCGCGGTCGAACGCATTGCCGAGCCGTCCGTTTTGGTCCAAGTCGTGTTGGTGGTCGCGGCGAACAGACCCGCGGGAATTGTGGCAAAATTGCCCGGCACGACATACACGCCGTCCGGCAGATAGGCGTCGGTCACCAACTGCCACGCCCCGGCCACCTGGACCTGCAACGCCACGTAGCGCATGAAGCGCAGCGGTTGCGCGGGGCTGCTCGGATCGACATGCACCAGCACCCGCGCGGACTGCCCGGTCGCCATCGCCTTGACCCGCGCGGCCGTGACCAGATTGACCATGGTCGCCTGCGCGGACTGGAGAGCGGCGGACTTGCCACCGCCCCCGAGGCCGCCGAGCAGGACGAATGAGAGCGCAGCGATCAACCCGACGACCACCAGCAATTCAAGCAGCGTGAAGCCCCCACTCTGTCGGCGATGTGTCATTTCCAGCTGAAGACAAACTCAGGGTTGCTTTTGTCGGCGCCAGGCGCCGGCGCATAAAAAAGCACGCCGGCACGAACACCCTCGGCCGGGAAGTCCATCGTGCCGGGTGTCATGCCGCGGACCGCGGGCAGCGCGGTGAAGTCGCTGCCGGGCTTGATCACGCCGTCGAGATTGCGGTCCACCAGCACGGCGATCTCCGTGTTGTCAAAGGCGTCGCGCAGCAGGTTGGGCGTTGGCGCACCGGCGTTGGTGAAATCCGCGTCGCTGAACGCGTGAAATGAGATCAGCTTCCGGTTCTGCATTTCGGGAAACTGGGCGTTGGTGCCGCTGGCATACGCGGGCAGCGCCGAACCGTCCCGGCGCTTCGCGGCAAGGATGTCGTGAAACAGATGCAGCGCGGCCGGATCGGCCGCCTGGCCGGGTGGATTCACCAGGTTCGAGCTGTGCAGGACCGGATAATAGCCGTATTCGCTGCGGAAACCTTCGAGCGCGGCAGCCCACTGGCTGAACTGGACGCGGGTCTTGGCCTTGTTGGCCGAGCGGCGGGCGCCACCGATGCTCGGAAAAATCAGCGCCGCGAGGATGCCGATGACCGCGATGACGGCCAGCAGCTCGAGCAGCGTGAATCCCCGGATGCGGCGCATGGTCATGGCCGGTTGGCGGAGAGATTGTCCGCATTGGCCTGCGGTGCAGGATCGCTGAGGCCGCCGGGCAGCAGGGCGGCCGAGTCCCTGCCGTCGGGCCCGATTGAATAGAGAACATATCCCGGATTCGTCCAAGCCGACGGAGGCGTCTTATAGGCGTAGAGGTAAACCTGGCCCCAGGGATCGATCAGCACGGCGGAAGTATCACTGAATGGATCACGCGAACCGGCAGTCGTGAACCGGGCGACTTCGAGCAACGGGCGGCCGGTGATGACAGTATTGGTCGGTCCGCGCTTGCCGATCAGGGATTGGAGCAGCCGGGCCTCATCGTCGGTCTGCGGATAATCGCCGTAGGCACGCCGGTAACTCTCAAGCGCCGCCGAGAGCGCCGCGAGTTCGGCCCTGGTCCGGGCAATCGTGGCCGTCTCCGCGGCGCGCCGGGCCGCCCCGAGCACAAGGCCTGCGAGGATCGCGCTAAGCGAGATGACGGCAAGTAACTCGAGCAGCGTGAAAGCAGCTCGATTGCGGGTGGCCCCTGAGGGAGCCGTGGGCATTTATTCCGGGTGGCGCATCACTCTTCCGATTGCAGGGCGGAGATGACGGAGAAGTCCTCGAGCGTCGTCGTGTCGCCCTTGATGGTGCCGTTGGTCGCGAGTTCCTTCAGGAGACGCCGCATAATTTTTCCCGAGCGGGTCTTGGGCAGGCCGGCGGCGAAGCGGATCGTGTCGGGCTTGGCGAGCGAGCCGATCTCCTTGCCGACGTGCGCGCGCAGGGCCTCCTTCAGCTCGTCACTGGCGGTGTGGGTGGCCTTGAGCGTAACGAACACGACGAGAGACTGGCCCTTGAGCTCGTCGGGGCGGCCGACGGCAGCGGCCTCGGCGACGGCGGGATGCGACACGAGCGCGCTCTCGATCTCGGCCGTGCCGATGCGGTGGCCGGAGACGTTGAGCACGTCGTCGATACGGCCGACGATCATGAAGTAGCCGTCCTTGTCCTGCCGGGCGCCGTCGCCCGTGAAGTAGATGTCAGGCTTGCCGGGGAATTCGCTGAAATAGGCCTTCTGGTAGCGGTCGTCGTCGCCCCAGAGCGTCCGGAGCATAGAGGGCCAGGGTTTCATGATGGCGAGCTTGCCGCCGGAGTTGCGCGGCACCTCGTTGCCGTCGGAGTCGACGATCTTGGGCAGCACGCCGAAGAACGGCAGCGTGGCCGAACCGGGCTTGGTGGGGATGCAGCCGGGCAGCGGCGCGATCATGATGCAACCGGTCTCGGTCTGCCACCAGGTGTCGACGATCGGGCATTTCTTTTTGCCGATCATGGTGTGATACCACATCCACGCCTCGGGATTGATGGGCTCGCCGACGGAGCCGAGCAGGCGGAGCGAGTCGAGGCGGTGGCGCAGCACGTAGTTGTCGCCCCAGCGCATGAACGCCCGGATGGCGGTGGGCGCCGTATAGAGGATGGTGAGGCCGTGGCGGTCAATCATCTGCCAGAAGCGGTCGGGCTCGGGCTGGTTGGGCGCGCCCTCATAGAGGAACACGGTCGAGCCGTTCGAGAGCAGGCCGTAGACGACGTAGCTGTGGCCGGTGATCCAGCCGATGTCGGCGGAGCAGAAATAGCGGTCGGACTCCTTGAGATCGAAAACATAATGCGCACTGAGCTTGGCGCCGAGCAGGTAGCCGGCGCTGGTGTGCAGCACGCCCTTGGGTTTGCCGGTGGAGCCGGAGGTGTAGAGGATAAAGAGCGGATGCTCGGAATCAAAGGCCTTGGCCGCGTGCTTGTTCGGCGCGCCTTCCCAAGCTTCCTTCCACCAGGTGTCGCGGCCCTCGACCATCGTGACGGGATTGCCGCAGCGCTTGACGACGAGCACGGACTGCACGCAGGGCGAGCCCTCGACGGCCTTGTCGACGTTGGCCTTGAGCTCGATGACCTTGCCGCGGCGCCAGCCGCCGTCGGCGGTGATGACGAGCTTGGCCTGGCAATCGTTGATGCGGTCCTTGATGGCCTCGGCACTGAAGCCGCCGAAGATGACGGTGTGCACCGCGCCGATGCGCGCGCAGGCCAGCATGGCGATGACCGCCTCGGGAATCATCGGCAGGTAGATCGCGATGCGGTCGCCGGCCTTGATGCCGCGGTTCTCGAGGATGTGCGCCATCCGGCAGACGTGGAAATACAGCTGGCGATAGGTGATCGTGCGGACATCGCCCGGCTCGCCCTCGAAAATTAATGCCGCCTTGTTTTCCCGGGCGGTGCCGAGGTGGCGGTCAATGCAGTTCTCGGAGATGTTTAACTTGCCACCCAGGAACCACTTGGCATGGGGTGGCTTCCATTGCAGCACCTGCTTGAAAGGCTTGCGCCAGACGAGCTGTTCCCGGCCCATGCGTCCCCAAAATTTTTCTGGAGCGTTGACAGACTCAGCGTAGAGCCTACGGTAAGTGGCGTAGCTGCCAAGGTTTGCTTGGTTCTTGAATTCAGCCGATGGTTTGAAAATCCGGCTTTCGCGAGACACCGAGGTTATCGTTTGGTCCGTCACTGTTTCTCCTCTTATTGGGGTTGAAGCTTTCTGGTTCAGAAATGCCCCCGACGGATTGCACGGTCAAGCCTAGCAATTCCGCCAACCCGTTTTGTATGGATAAAGAAAATCCGCCTGTCGCCCCCGCGGCGTCGCAGGCTCCCACTCCTCCCCCGGCCCAGCCGGACAATAGCATCCGCGTCGAAGGCATCCTCGATCTGGACAACAGCCGCAACGGCCAGTTGCTCGATCTCGCCAAGCACGGCAAGCGCCGCCCGACGGATCCGTTCGTCCCGCGCGAGCTGGTGCGCCGCTTTCACCTGCAGCAGGGCAGCATCGTCACCGCGATGGCGACGCCCGACGAGCGCTTCCCCAACCCGAAGGTCCGCTTCATTGAGAAGGTCGACGGCATGGATTTCGAGCAGCGCCGCCGCTGCGTGGAGTTCCCTAACCTCACGACCATCACGCCGAACGAGATGCTCAAGCTCGAGATGAAGGACGGCCGCATGACCACCCGCGTCATGGATCTCTTCTGCCCCATCGGCAAGGGCACGCGCGGCCTCATCGTCGCCCCGCCCCGCACCGGCAAGACCACCTATCTCCGCGACATCGCCCTCGGCGTGCTGCAGAACCATCCCGAGTGCCACGTCATGATCCTCCTCGTGGACGAGCGCCCCGAGGAAGTCACCGATTTCAAGCGCACCGTGCCCGCCGAGGTCTGGGCCTCGTCGAACGACGATCCCGTCGAGAATCACATCCGCGTCGCCGATCTCTGCATCGAGCGCGCCAAGCGCCTCGTCGAGGCCGGCAAGGACGTCGTGCTCCTGCTCGACTCCCTCACCCGCCTCGCCCGGGCGCACAACACGGCCAAGAACTCCGGCCGCACCGGCACCGGCGGCCTCGATGTCCGCGCCTTGGAGCGGCCCCGCCAGCTTTTCGCCTCCGCCCGCAACACCGAGGACGGCGGCTCCCTGACCATTGTCGCCTCCATCCTGGTCGAGACCGGCAGCCGCATGGACGACGTCATTTTCCAGGAATTCAAGGGCACCGGCAACATGGAGCTCGTCCTCGACCGCAAGGCGGCCGAGATGCGCATCTGGCCGGCCGTCAACGTCGCCTCCTCCGGCACCCGCAAGGAGGAACTCCTCCTCGACGAGAAGACCCTCGAGGCCATCCACTTCTTCCGCCGCGCCCTCGTGCAGCAGAAGATCGAGGAGGCCACCGACACCATGGTCACCCGCCTCAGCAAGACCAAGACCAACGCGGAATTCGTCAAACTCATCGTCAAGTAACTTCACTCTTGCCCCGGCTTTTAAAACTCGGGACACCTTACCTTCCTCATTTTCACCCTCTGACACGAATTTCTCCTTAATGAACAGCTTCTCCGAGCAATGTCTCGATATGGCCCGGTCGATGTTGGCCCACAACCTCGACGCCATCAATGCCGACGGCACCGTCACCCCCATTCCCGGCGAAAGCCCCCGCTCCGATGAGCCCGGCCACGTCGCCTTCGCCCTCGGCGAATATTATCGCGCCACCGGCGAGACCAGCCTCAAGGGCCACGACCTGATCGACCTTACCGCCCGCTGCGTCACCGCGCAGGCCTTCACCGAGCCCGCCGGCGAAAACGGCCTGGCCTACGCCTCGCTCGGCCTCCTCTCCTTCGGCCCCTCCAAGGAGCGCAATCAGGTCTGGGAACGCCTCGTCGAGGAGACCCGCCAGCGCCTCGACAAGCTCCTGCTCACGCGCAGCGACTATGACAATTACTGGCAGGCCTTCAACATCGCCAAGGCCGTCTGCCGCTACAGCCTCGGCCTCTCCAAGAAGGACGAGACCTCCCGCCTCATCGAGCGCCTCGCCGAGCGCATCGAGCAAACCAGCTCGACCGGCTTCTTCGACGACGTCGAGAAGGGCTTCGGCGGGCACTTCAACCTCTACGGCGTGATGACCCTCGTCTTCACGCGCTCGGCGCTGCAACTCCACGCCAACTCCGCGCTGCGCGAGCGCAAGCTGCCCACCCTCCGCACCTACGCCGAGAAATACATCAAGATGATGCCCGACCTCGTCCGTCCGGACGGCCTCGGCTGGGCCTACGGCCGCGCCGCCGGTGCCTACGGTCAGATGCACTGCATCACGCTCATCCTGCAGGGCCTCCGCGACGGCTGGATCCCGGACGACCAGAAGAACAAGTATTTCGATATCCTGCGCCGCCTGTTCTATTATTTTTTCCAGACCTACCTCGACCAGGAGCACGGCTTCCTCGACATCCGCGACGAGGAACGCACGGCCTACGCCTCGCACACGACCCGCATGGCGAACTTCGACGCCGCGCGCTACCTCTGCCAGTGGGCCCGCCTCGCCAAGACCGTGCAGATGCCGGACAACGTCAAGGCCGACCCCATCCGCACCAGCGGCCGCTTCGTCATCTTCGACAAGAGCAACCGCAAGGAGCAGGGCCTCTTTCTCTACCGCGACGCCGAGTCCGGCCTGCAGGTGCAACTGCCGCTCGTCAGCTCGGGCGTGGACTGCACCGCCGACAACCTGCCTTTCCCGCACTGCCCCGGCGTGCTCGACTGGCCGAACAATTTCTACCTGCCCGTCATGGTGCCGGAACTCACCTTCGGCGAAAACGTCACCCTGCCGGCCTTCTACGGCCAGAAGTGCGTCACCGGCCTCGGCCTCAAGAACGCGTTCTACTTCCGCTATGAGCAGCCTGAGCTGATCAACAAGAAGGAAGAGATCGTGAAGGGCCTCGGCAGCGTGAAGGTCCAGTGGACTTTCACCGGCAGCAAGATTTCCGCCGAGTTCGCCTACACGGTCAAAAACCAGGTGCAGCTCGACAAGTTCCGCTTCGCGCTCGTCATCGGCGCGCCGCATTCGAAATACCGCCTCGGCAGCTCGCCGGCCCTCGGGCCGCTGGGCCACCGCTGCACGGTGCTCAAGGACGACTTCCAGGCCAACTGGGCCGAGACCGAGATCGTCAGCGCCGACCCGGCCTACAAGACCAATTACGGCAAGCTGCACTACGTCCAGATGTTCACCCGCGACCACCCGCTCATCATGCGGCCCGGCCAGGTCTACCGCCTTGCGGTGAGCTTCGATCCGGACCTGACGGTGGCGGGCGCCTAAGGCGCCTGCCCTATTGTTCCAGCGCTGCCTCCAGCTGGCGGCTGGCGCTGCGCAGCACTTCGAGCCGGGCATAGCGCTTGTTGTCCGCGGGCACCAGATGCCAGGGTGTGCGCTCCTTGTCGGTCAGCGCCAGCATGTCGCCCACTGCGATCTCGTAGGCTCCGCGCTGGCGCCGGTTGCGCCAGTCCTCGTGGTTCATCTTGTGCCGCTTGTGCGGCGTGGCCTCGCGCTCCCGGAACCGCCGCAGCTGCTCCGCGTGCGAGACGTGCAGCCAGTATTTCAGGACGACGGTGCCGTGCGCGCTGAGTTGCTGTTCGAATTCGTTGATCTCGGCGTAGGCGCGCTGCCACTCGTCCTCCCGGCAGAAACCCTCGATGCGCTCCACCAGCACGCGGCCATACCACGAACGGTCGAAGACGACCATGCGGCCGTTGCGCGGGATGTCGCGCCAGAAGCGCCAGAGATAATGCGCGTGCTTCTCCTCCGCCGTGGGCTTGGCCACCGGAATCACGCGGTAGTCCCGCGGGTCGATGGCGCTGGTCAGGCGGCGGATGACGCCACCCTTGCCCGCGGCGTCCCAGCCCTCAAAGGCGAAAACGATGGAGCGCCCCGATTCCAGGGTCGCCCGCACGGCCCGGTTGAGCCGGCCGAGCCACTTTTCGCGGAGGCTGTCGTAGTCCTTCTCGGTGAGGTCCTGATCCAGCGGCAAAGTCTGCAGCCGCCGCAGGCCCGAGGGTCGCAGTGATTCCACCCGGCGCGGCCGGGCGGCGCGGACCAGCCGGGCCATCCGCCTCTGTTGCTGCCGGAACTGGGTGAGCAGGAAGCGCCCGACCTCCAGGTCGCGGGCCCGCTCGTCCTCGGAATCGATGATCGTCCAGCGCGCGCCGG
Organism: Lacunisphaera sp.; assembly: GCA_029945445.1. Classification (GTDB taxonomy): domain Bacteria; phylum Verrucomicrobiota; class Verrucomicrobiia; order Opitutales; family Opitutaceae; genus Lacunisphaera. The sequence continues at coordinate 354,205 of JAQSCO010000060.1, forward strand.
GCCGGTCGGTCTTTTCGCGGATGAGTCGCGCGGTCTCCGCCAGCCGTTGGTAGATGCGGTGATGGTGCCAGTCCTCGTCGCTTACGCGCCAGGCCGTAGCTGGATCGGCGCGCAGGGTGCGCAGCCGGCGGCCCTGCGCCTCCTGGGAGATTTGCAGCCAGATCTTGACGATGAGCGTGCCACCGTCGGCGAGCTGCTTTTCAAAATCGCGGATGCGTTCCGCCTCCTCGACGATGTGGCCGAGCGCCCGCGTGCTGCGCGCCTCCTCGCGGAGGGTCTCGGTATACCACGAACCGGCATAAAGTCCGATCCGCCCAATGCCCGGCAGGCTGCGCCAGAACCGCCACTGGTGCGGATGCGCCAGCTCCTCGTCGGTCGGCGCATGGTAGGAGAAGGTCTCCACCCCGCGCGGATCAAGCCACTCGGCGAGCGTGTTGAGCAGGTTGCCGCGCCCGGCGCCCTCGGGCCCGGCGAGGATCAGCAGCACCTTGAACGGCACGTGCTTCAGTTCCACCTGTAATTGCACCAATTGTTCGCGCAACCGGGTGGCGCGGACTTGATAGGTCCGCTTCGGCATCCGGAGCTTGGTTTTTCCCATGCGGCCCTGAAAGTGCCGCGCGCTCCTGCAATGTCGAGCCGGGGATATCCCGTTCCGGGCCGCGCCGGGAACCCCGGGCGCTGCCAGCATGTCACGACCGTGTTAAATCCCGCCCCAATCGCGGGGCCGCCGCCCGCGGCTGCTTGCTACGACGGCGTTATCGGCTTTTATACCCCGACTTCCCCCTCCTTCTCCATGCCTCCACCCAAAGAGCCCGCCAATTCCGAAAACGAACTCATGAAACGCGTCCATCGCGAACTCATCGACGACTATGATGAGGAGCTCGAGATGGAGCGGGAGGACTGGGAGCACCTCACGCCCGGCGCGGCCGCCCGCCCGGTGGAGTCGGATACCTCGATGGCGACCCGGAACAAGTATTTCAAGGAGCTCTTCCGGCTGCAGGGCGAGCTGGTGAAGATGCATGACTGGATCGTGCACACCGGCCACCGGCTGGTGATCGTCTTCGAGGGGCGCGACGCCGCGGGCAAGGGCGGCGCGATCAAGCGCATCACGCAGCGGCTGAACCCGCGCGTGGCCCGCGTGGCGGCCCTGCCGGCGCCGTCCAGCCGGGAGAAGACGCAGTGGTATTTCCAGCGCTACATCGCGCACCTGCCGGCGGCCGGCGAGATGGTGCTCTTCGACCGCAGCTGGTATAATCGCGCCGGCGTGGAACGGGTCATGGGTTTCTGCACCGACGAGGAATACGAGGAGTTCTTCCGCTCGGTGCCCGACTTTGAGAAGATGCTCGCGCGCTCCGGCATCCAGATCATCAAATACTGGTTCTCCATCCCCGACGAGGAACAGGAGTTCCGGTTCCGCTGCCGCATCAACGACCCGCTCAAGCAGTGGAAGCTGAGCCCCATGGACCTCGAGTCGCGCAAGCGCTGGGAACTCTACACCAAGGCCAAGGAAGTCATGTTCAAGCGCTCGCACATCCCCGAGGCCCCGTGGTGGGTCGTGCAGGGCAAGGACAAGAAAAAGTGCCGGCTCAACTGCATCGCCCACCTGCTCTCGCAGGTGAAATACTCCGAGGTCCCGCACAAGCCCGTCAAACTGCCGCCGCGCGACCACTCGCCCGACTACCGCCGCGAGCCGGTCAATCCGAAGATGCTCGTGCCGGAAGTCTACTGAGCCGGCGGGGCCGACGGAGCCTGATACGCTGCCGGCGGGATTTCGACCGGCCCCGCGACGATCTCCGGCCGGAGCGGCGCTGTGACGGGCGCGGGACGCGGCCGTTTCGCCGCGGGCTTCGGCGCCGGGCGCTTGCGCGCAGGTATCTTCACGGCCAGCGCGGTCATTTCCGCCTTCAGGGCCTTGACGGCCTTGCGGAGCTTTTTCGCGACCTTCCGGGCCTCCTTGAATTTCTGCTTGGCGGTGCGGCAGCCCAGCTTGGCCAGTTTGGCGGTCCGTTTGGCGTTGTCGGCCTGCTTTTGGGCCGCGGCAATCCGGGCAATGAGCTTCTTGCGGGCTGCGATGGTAGCGGGGGAAGTCTTAGTCGTCATGGTGGGAGCGGGAGGCGGGGACAATCCCCACCTTAAATAACCCCAGATCGGACGGCAATGTTCCGAATGTTACATTTTTTCGGCTCCTTCCGCCCGAAAACATGCCGCCGCACACTCCGGTGCCGGCTTCTCAGGCCATCGACCCAGCCCTTCGCCCTTTGCCCTTGGGCGGCTCCGGCGCCTCCGCCGGCAGCATGCTTTGCTCCGCCGCCACCAGCCCCGCCTGGGCGGACACCGCATCGGGCGCCTCCAGCAGCTCGTCCAGTATCCTCGTCTTGCGCGCCAGCAAGCAGAGCCGCGCCAGCGTGTGCAGATGGATGTCTTCGCTCTGACAGCAGAGCAGGAAGAACAGCCGGGAAGCCCGGCCGTCGGGCGCGCCAAACGGGATGGCCTGGATGGTCCGCCCGAGCACGATGAACGAGCGCTCGAAGCGGAAGGGCTGCTGCTGACGGGCATGCAGCAGCGCCAGCCCCCCGGGCAGCGCGGTCGAGCACAGTGTCTCGCGTTCCTCGACGCTGTCGCGCAATTCCCGCGGATCAGACACCCGGCCCGTGCGCTCCGCCAGCCCGACCATTTCGCGGATCACCGCCGCCTTGGTCTTCGCCGGCAGCGCCAGGTCGATGTTCTCCGGCTGCAGCAGCGCCGGGATGAGCGCCGCACGGGGGAAAAGCAGGCGCGAGGCCGGCATCATCCGCTTGTGATACCAGTCCAGGCTCTGGCCCGGCAGGCGCAGCAGCCGTTGCGAGGCCCAGTCGTCGATTTCCTCGCGCACAAACAGCATCCGGCCACCCCGCATGGTGACGGGCAGGTCGCCGTCCTTGATGAGCTTCTCAACGTGGCGGCGCGCCACGTGCAGGTGGTCGGCCAGCTCGTCGATGTTCAGGGTGCGATGCGGCATGACGGCGCAAGCTACTGCAATTTCCACCCACGGGAAAGTTCTTTTGCCGAAGTGGAACGTGACCTTCCGCCGTCGCCGGGCCTATGGCGGACAGGCCGGGCACGCTTTGCCCCCGCCCGGCGGCCGGGTTCCCCCTAATTTGCCAGGGGCACGGCCACCGGCTCGGCCTTCGGCTTGGGCGGGCCGACGAGCACGCCGAGGTGCTCCTGGATCTTCTGGAAAAACTCCACGTTCAGGTCGCCCACCGGCACCTCATAGTTCTGGTGCGTCGCCATATGCTCGTAGATGTGGCGCTGCCCGTCCTCCGTCCGGCCGCGGAGCTTGATGAGCTTCTTGCGTTCCAGCATGAGCGCCAGGAACTGGAGCAGGGGCGTGTTGATCGCACTGGGTTCGGCCGCCGGATCAGCCAGCGTGATGAACAGGTTGTCCGCGGTGAGCTTCAGGGTCAGGGCCGGGTTCTCGTCGGCCTTGCGCTGCTTGAAGGCCACGACCCAGCGGCAATACACGAAGGCCGGGGGCATGAAGCGCCCATCCTCCGCCTCCAGCAGGTCGCGCCGGGCGATCTCGCCCGTGAGCGACGCGGCGCCGGGCACCGGGACCTCGCGCACGAGATAGCTGACCACGCGGTCGTTCTCCTGCAAGTCGCGTCCGCTGACGAAACACTTGGTGGCGATAGGGTGAAGATTCAGCTCCATGGGCGTTTTCTTGTTTACCCTCGGCGGACTTGAACGCTAGCAAAATTACCACCGATGAGCGGACGACTAATTGCCGTGGGCGACATCCATGGCTGCCACAAGGAATTCAGCGACCTGCTGGACAAGCTGGACCTGAAGAAGGACGACCGTCTGGTGCTGCTCGGCGACCTGATCAGCCGCGGCCCCGACAGCGGCAAGGTCGTCGAACTGGCCCGCGAGCACGCCACGGCCTCGCTCCTCGGCAACCACGAACTGCGCCATCTCAACTACCGTCGCACGGACGACCCGAGCCACCTGAAGAAATATGACTACGAGACGATGAAGCAGCTGCGCGGCAAGGACTGGGACTACCTTGAGTCCATGAAGCTCACCTACGAGGACGCGGAGCTCGGCGTGGTGTTCGTCCACGGCGGGTTTCTGCCGGACCGGCCGTGGCCGCGACAGCCGGCCCGCATTGTCACCCGCATCCAGGTCGTCGGCAAGGACGGCGAGCCGCACAAGCGCGCCGAGATGCCCGACGCACCGCACTGGTCGACACTATGGGAGGGTCCGCCCTTCGTCGTCTACGGTCACACCCCGCGCGAGGAGGTCGCCCGCACCAAGTGGACGCTCGGCATCGACACCGCCTGCGTGCTCGGCGGCAGTCTCACCGCCTACCTTCTCCCTGAAAAACGGATTGTGCAGGTGAAGGCGCGCGAGCGATACTACAACCCATGACCGCCCCCGCCGCCCCGCCGACGCTGCTGTGTATCGACCTGCAGCCGGCGTTCCTGGCGGCGATCCCCGAAGTCCAGCGCGTACACTGGCGCTGCTCCTTCGCCCTCGAAGTGGCCCGGGGGCTCGGCCTGCCCGTTGTGTTCACGGAGCAGGTGCCGGCCAAGCTGGGCCACACCGCGGCGGACTTGCTGGCCCTCGCGGAAAAGCCCGTGGTGCTGGGCAAGGACGCATTCTCCGCCTTCGGTGACAAGGCGATCGCCGCGCACTTCAAGGCCAGCGGGGCGAAACACCTGTTGGTTTGCGGCATCGAGACGCCGGTCTGTGTTTACCAGACCGCGCGCGACGCCCGGCAGGCGGGCTATCACGTCACCGTGCTGGTCGACTGCGTCGGCGCCCGCCGGGCCGATGATGCCACGGCTGTGCTGGCGCATCTCGCGCAGGCCGGCTGCAGTGTGCTGCCCGCTGAGACGGTCTTCTACGCGCTGCTCCGCGACGCCCAGCACCCTTTCTTTCGCGCCTATACTCAGCTGGTGAAGAAATATAGCTAAGTCGCCGGAGAGCACTCCAGGGAAACGGGCCTGAATAAAGGCGGAATCAGGCAAGGGAAATTCCGAGCTTTGGTCTTATTGATTGTCTCATGGATATTCAGGGGAGCTTGGATGTTGGAGCTTGGAGCTTCGCCCCTTTCCGGTTTTAGTTCCCGAGCATGTCTGACATCTCCACCCCGCTCGCCGTGCGCGACGTCAAGGCCCTCGACCGCACGGGCGGCGACACCTTCACGAGCGTGCTGCTCATCAAGCGCCTCGCCGAACGCCCGACCAAGACCGGCAATCCTTTCCTCGCCGTCGAGCTGGGCGACAAGACCGGCTCGTTCACGGTGAACTGCTTCAGCGACAACCCGGCCTTCGAGTTCTTCAAGGGTCTCAAGGAGGGCGCCATCGTCCGCCTCGAGGCGAAAGTGGACTACTATCAGAACCGCCTCTCCCCCCGCCTGCTGCGCGCCGAACAAATCACGGCCGACCAGCTCAGCGGCTCGGCGCTCATGGCCAACCTCGTCGAGACGGCCCCCGAGGACGTCGAGGCGCTCTGGACGGAGTTCCACAGCCACATCGCCGCCATTGGGCACGCCGACCTGCGCGCGACCGTGCAGGCGGTGTTCGAGGAGATCGGTGAGCAGTTCCGCAACTCTCCCGCGGCCGTCGCCATGCACCACGCCTACCGGCACGGCCTGCTTGAGCACACCGTGCACATGGCCCGGGCGGGCCGCGCCTTGTTCCCGCTCTATCCCGAGATCGACGCCGACCTTGCCCTCGCGGGCATCCTCGTCCACGACACCGGCAAGGTCATTGAATATCAGGGCGACCTCGTCACTTCGCGCAGCCGCCGGGGCATCCTGCAGGGCCACGTCGTGCTCGGCTACCAGCTCGTCCGCAAGGCCGGGCTCAAGGCCAAGCTCAACGCCGACCTGCTCGAGCGTCTCGAGCACATTGTGCTCAGCCACCAGGGCGAACTCGAGTGGGGCGCCGCCGTCATCGCCGCCACGCCGGAGGCCGTGTTCGTCGCCAAGATCGACGACCTCGACGCCAAGATGGGCATGGTGCAGAAACTTCTCCGCCAGGCCGGCGAGCACGACGAGTTCTCCGACAAGCACCTCGGCCTGAACGCGCAGCTCCTGCTCAAGAAGCCGGTGAAGTGACCGGCGCGATCGACTAGCCTGCCACGAGACGGTAGGAAACGTAGGCGCCGCCAAAGCTCACCGCAGCGGCCAGGGCGCCGCACACCACTTTGCCCCAGACCGGGAGTACGCGCCAATGCCGCCGTCCCCAGCCCCACAAGGCGCGCAGCCGGACCTCGCCCCAGTCCAGCAAGCGGGCAATGGAGCGCGACTCGGCGGCCAGCAAGCCGCCCGCAAAGAAGAAAAACAGGATGGCCGGTCCGGGCAGGAACGCCTCGGCCACGCCGATGACAAAGAGCACGAGGGCGAGCAGCAGACGGAGAGCCCGCCGGACGCGGGCCGCCCAACTGGCATCCTTGCGGGCCGCCCGGGCGGCTTCATAGCGGGCCACGAACCGGTGGCCAGGTCGTCCGTCCTTTAGTGCCCGCCAGTGTTGCCGGAGCCATTTGCGCATGATGAAGCAGACAGCCGAACGCGGCACCCGTTCACTGGAATCTACGTCAGCAGCTGCACGATCCGCACAATCGGCAGGAAGAGAGCGATGACGATCGTGCCGACGACCAGCGCGAGGAAAAGAATCAGGATCGGCTCGATCAGCGAGCTCAGGCCGGCGACGGCATGGTCGACCTCGTCCTCATAGATCTCGGCCACCTTGCCGAGCATCTCGGGCAACCGGCCGGTGTGCTCGCCGACGTCGATCATGCTCGTGACCATTGGCGGGAAGACATCGGTCGCTTCCAGCGGCCGCGCGACGGGCGCGCCTTCCTTCACGCGGTCATGCACGTCGGTGATGGCGTCGCCGATGCGCGAGTTGCCGCAGGTGTCCCGCGTGATCAGCAGCGCCGGCAAGATGGGCACGCCGCTCGACAGCAGCGTGCCCAGCGTGCGACCGAAGCGGGCGACGATGCCCTTGAGGAAGAGATCGCCGAAGGGTGGCAACCTGACCAAGAGCGTGTCGAGCAGGCGCGCGCCGGCGTGGGTCTTGGCGAAGAGCTGCAGGACGATCCACCCGGCCACCAGCAGGCCCAGCGCGACGATGAAATGATTCTTCACCGTGTCGCTGACCGTGAGCACAAACTGCGTGAGCGCCGGCAGCGGCGCGCCCTTGAGCAGGTCGGCGAAGATCTGCTTGAACTTCGGCACGACGAACACGAGCAGGCCGACGAGAATGAGCACCGCCACGGCCAGGACGATGACCGGGTAGACCATCGCCGCGGTGATCTTGCCGCGCAACTGGAGGCTCTTTTCCTGGAAGCGCGCGAGCCGGTCGAGCACCACGTCGAGCACCCCGCCCGCCTCGCCGGCTTTGATCATGTTGAGGTAGAGCCGGTCGAACACCCGTGGGTGCTGCGCCATCGCCTCGGACAACGTGCCGCCGGACTTGATGGCTTCGGTCAGCGACTCCATGACGCGCCTAAACCCCTGGTTGCGCTCCTGCCGCGCCAGCACCTCGAGTCCGCGCAGCAGCGGCATGCCGGCCTTGAGCAATGTGGCCAGCTGCCGGGTGAAGATGGAAAGCTCCTTCCGCGTTACGATGCGGCCGAAGGGCAGGCGCAGTTCCAACTTCAGGCCCTTGCCGGCGGGCTTGGACGCAGGCTTGGCTTCGAGCGGCTTCGCGGCCCGCAGGGACGGAGGCCCTCCAACCTGGGCGGCCACGTCCGTGGGAAACAGACCCTGCCCGCGCAGGATGACGGCGACCTGCTTGACGTCAGGAGCGTCGAGCAGGCCGGTCTTCTCCGCGCCCTGCGCGTCGATGGCGGTATAGGCGAAGCGCGGCATCTCAGGTGTATTTGACCACTTCCGCGACGGTCGTATCGCCCGCGAGGATCGCGGCGAAGCCGGCGTCGCGCAGGGAGGTCATCCCCTCGCCCAGTGCCCTCTGCCGGATTTCGCCCAGTGCCGCGCCCTGCACGACCAGCTCGCGCAGCGGATCCGTCAGGCGGAGGAACTCGAAAATGCCGACGCGGCCCTTGTAGCCGGTGTGGTGGCAGGCGGCGCAACCGGCCCCCGTGTAGAACGGCCGGTCCGGGTGCACCACCGGATCGACCCCGAGCTGTCGCCGCATCAGCTCCGTCGGCTCGAAGGCGGTCTTGCACGACGGGCAAATGCGGCGCACGAGCCGCTGCGCGAGGACCGCCTCCAGCGTCGAGGCGAGCAGGAACGGCTCGATGCCCAGGTCCACCAGGCGCGTGATGGCGCCGGGGGCGTCGTTGGTGTGCAGCGTGGTGAGCACGAGATGACCGGTCAGCGAGGCTTGGATGGCGATCTGCGCCGTCTCGAGGTCGCGGATTTCCCCCACCATCACGATGTCGGGGTCCTGCCGCAGGAAGGTGCGGAGCGCGCGGGCAAAGGTCAGCCCGGCCCCGAGGTTGACCGGCACCTGCATGACGCCGTCGATCTCGTATTCCACCGGGTCCTCGATGGTGAGCAGCTTCGAATCGAGGGAGTTGAGGGCGGTCAGGCAGCTGTAGAGCGTGGTGGTCTTGCCCGAGCCCGTCGGGCCGGTGACGAGGAAGATTCCATTGGGCCGGTGGATGATTTCCTCCACGCCGGCCTCGAGGCCGGCGGGCAGGCCGATCTGCGCGAGTTGCAACCGGACCGAGTTCTGATCAAGCACGCGGAGCACGACACTCTCGCCAAACTGTGTCGGCAGCGTCGAGACGCGCAGGTCGACGGCGCGGCCGCCAGAGTTGAGCCTGATGCGGCCGTCCTGCGGCAGGCGGCGCTCGGCGATATTGAGGTTCGCGAGCACCTTGAGGCGCGAGATGATCGGCCGCGCGAGGCTCTTGGGCGGCGGTGCCATTCCGTAGAGCGCGCCGTCAATGCGGTAGCGGATATGGAACTCGTGCTCGAAGGGCTCGAAGTGAATGTCGGAGGCCTTGTCGTGGATGGCTTGGGCGAGCACGAGGTTGACGAAGCGGATGATCGGCGTTTGTCCGGCCAGCTGCTCGATGTCCTCCTCGGTGAGGGCTGGGTGGTCGCGGGAATCCTCGGCCGACGACTGCAGTTCAGTCAGCGCGTCGTCGAGCGATCCCACCTCCTCACCGTAATGCTGGCGGATGAGCTGCGCCACGCGTTCGGGGTCGGCGACGGCGACCCGCACGTCGCGCTCCAGCGCGAAGGTCAGGTCGTTGACGATGTTCGGATTGAACGGGTCCACGGCAAGCAGCGAGACAGTGAAACCGTCGACGGCCACCGGCGCGACGCCGTAGGTGCGGGCCATGCCGGCGTCGACCAGGCTCAGCGCGTCGCCCGGGAGCGTGGCGGGCGGTTCCCCGGCGTAATCGCAGCCGAGGTGGTCGGCCACGGCGCGCAGCAGCGTGGCCCTGTCGAGCAGGCCGAGGTCGAGCACCATCGTGGCGAAGGGCTTGCCGGTGGCCTGGTGCTCGTCGAAGGCAGCCTGCAGCAACGCGGCGCCCACCAACTGGCGCCCGGCGAGGAGTTCGAAAATAATCTGGTCGTGCCCTGCGAACATGCATGTCCGGCCGGGCCCACGGCCTGAAAATTGGAAATCAGCTCAAAGCTCGCGCAACTTGAAGCCCATGCTGGTTAGTTTCTCGCGCATGGTGACCGGGTCCTGCGATTTCTCCAGGGCCTCGTCGGGCTCGATCAGCTCGCGGTTCACAAGGCTCATCAGGTGCGTGTCGAGGGTGATCATGCCGAGGTTGGCGCCCGTCTGGATATCCGACGGGATGCGGAAGGTCTTGTTGTCGCGGATGAGCGAGGCGATGGACGAGGTGTTGACCATGATCTCGTAGGCCGCGATGCGGCCGCCGCTCTTCTTCTTGCAGAGCGACTGGGAGATGACGCAGATGATCGAGGTGGAGAGCTGCATGCGGATCATCTCCTTCATGTTGGCGGGGAAGGCGTCGACGATGCGGTCGACGGTCTTGGCGGCGCTGTTGGTGTGCAGCGTGCCGAACACCAAGTGGCCCGTCTCGGCCGCGGAGATGGCGGCCTCAATGGTCTCCAGGTCGCGCAACTCACCGACGAGGATGACGTCGGGGTCCTGGCGCAGCGCGCGCTTGATGGCCTCGGCGAAACTCGGGACGTCCGAGCCGACCTCGCGCTGGGTGACGACACACTTCTTGTGCGGGTGGTAATACTCGATGGGGTCCTCGATGGTGATGATATGGCCGTCGCGGTTCTCGTTGATGTAATTCATCATTGAGGCGAGCGTGGTGGACTTGCCGGAGCCGGTCGGGCCGGTGACGAGGAAAAGGCCGCGCTGGCGGTAGAGCAGCTCCTTGATCTTGTCGGGCATGCCGATGGCGCGGAGATCGAAGAGCTGGTTGGGAATCTGGCGGAGCACCATGCCGTAGTTGCCCTTGGCCTTGAGCACGCTGACGCGGAAGCGGGCCTTGTCGCCGAAGGCGAAGCCAAAGTCGGTGCCGCCGTTGAGCTTCACGTTCTGGATGTGGTTGTCCGGCGTGATGGAGAGCATCAGCTGCTCGGTGTCCTCGGGGCGCAGCTCGGGGCCATCGATGGGGGTCATGCTGCCGCGCAGGCGCAGGCAGGGCGGGACGCCCACCTGGAGGTGGAGGTCAGAGCTCTTCTGGTCGACGACCAGATCAAGCAGATCGTTCATTTCATAGCTCATGCGATGGTTGGGTTAAAGGGGGTCAAAGGGCGTCAAAGGGCGTCGCCCACGGTCACGGACACAACCTCCTCGATTGTGGTGAGGCCGGCGAGAACTTTACGAATACCGTCTTCTCTCATGGTGCGCATGCCATCGCGGCGGGCCTGCCCACGCAAGCGCACCGCGGTAACGTTGTCGTAAATCATGCTGCGAATCCCGTCGTGGACGAGAAAGATTTCAAAGATTCCCATCCGGCCCTGATAGCCCGTGCCGTGACAGGCGGCGCACCCCACCCCGTGGGCGAAGGCCGCCGCCGCGAGCCGGGCGGGCGTCAGGCCGAGCGCGTGCAGCTCGCGGACCGCGGGCGTGTAGGCCTTCCGGCACTGCGGGCAGTTGCGGCGCACCAGCCGCTGGGCCATGGCCGCGCGCAGCGAGGCGGCCACGAGGAAGGGTTTCGCCCCGAGGTCGATGAGGCGCGTGACGGCCGACGGCGCGTCGTTGGTGTGCAGCGTGCTGAAGACCATGTGGCCGGTCAGCGAGGCGTTGATGGCAATCTCGGCCGTCTCCCGGTCGCGAATTTCGCCGACCATGACGATGTTCGGCGCCTGGCGGAGCATCGCGCGCAGGGCGGTCGCGAAGGTCAGGCCGATGCTGGCGTTGACGGGCACCTGATTGATGCCCGCGAGCTGGTATTCGACCGGCTCCTCGACCGTGATGATCTTGCGGTCGGCCTGGTTGAGATGATGCAGCGAGGCGTAAAGCGTGGTCGTCTTGCCCGAGCCGGTCGGGCCGGTGACCAGCATGATGCCGTCGGGCGAGGCGATGAGGCGCTCGAACTCCTGCTGGTCATCAGGCAGGAAGCCGAGTTCGGGCATGCCGAGCTTCAGGCCCTCCTGGTCGAGGATGCGCATGACGATGCTCTCGCCGTGCGCCGTGGGCAGCGACGACACCCGCAAGTCCAGCGTGCGGCCGTGCACCGTGACCTGGATGCGGCCGTCCTGTGGCACGCGTTTTTCGGCGATGCTGATGTTCGCCATGATCTTCAGACGGGAGATGATGGCGAGCTGCAGGCGCTTCGGCGGGCCGTCGACCTCGAGCAGGACGCCGTCGATGCGGTAGCGCACGCGGAAGCGCCGCGCGAGCGGTTCCAGGTGGATGTCCGAGGCGCGGCGGCGGATGGCCTCGGCGATGATGGACTGCACGAGCCTGATGAGTGGCGCGTCGCGGTCGCTCACCCGCCCTTCCTCCGCCCCGGTTCCGGCCGGCGCCAAGGCGGCAACGGCACCGGCCGCCGATGATTCGTCGTCCAGCAGTTTGCCCAGATCGTCATCCTCGCGGCCGTAGCAGCGGGCGATGGTGTCCGCGATGTCGCCGGCCGAGGCCAGCGCGAGCTGAATTTCGCCGCCGACCAGGCAGCCGAGGCCGTCGATGACATCCACGGCGATGGGGTCGGCGAGCGCGACACGCAGCATCCGGCCCTCGCGGGCGTAGGGCACGACGTTGTGCTCCTGCACGAAGGAGCGCGGCAGTGCGGCAAGGACGTCGTCCGGAATCTGCCGGCCGACCAGTGAGACATGCGGCATGCCGAACTCCGCGGCCACGGCGCGCGCCAGGGCCTCCCCCGCGAGCGCGTCATTCCCGGTGCACAGGCCCCTTTCCAGGGCGATGGTCAGCAGAGGGTCGGCAGTGATCACACAAAGGTGGCCGATCCCGCATCCGCGGGATCAGCGGTTGAGGCTCAGGAGGAATTCCGTGTTGGTCTTGGTCTTCTTGAGCCGCTGGATGAGCATGTCCATCGAGTCGGCGGCGGGCACGCCCTGCATGGCGCGGCGCAGCGAGTAGATCTTGATGAGCTCGTCGGGATGGTAGATGAGCTCCTCCTTGCGGGTGCCGCTCTTGTCGATGTTGAGCGCGGGGAAGATGCGCTTGTTGACGAGGTCGCGGTCGAGGTGGAGCTCCATGTTGCCGGTGCCCTTGAACTCCTCGAAGATGATCTCGTCCATGCGGCTGCCGGTGTCGACCAGCGCGGTGCCGATGATCGTAAGGCTGCCGCCACCCTCGATGTTGCGGGCCGAGCCGAAGAAGCGCTTGGGCTTCTGCAGCGCGTTGGATTCGAGGCCGCCAGACATGATCTTGCCGCTGTTGCCGGCGAGCGCGTTGTAGGCGCGGGCCAGGCGGGTGATGGAATCGAGCAGGATGACCACGTGCTCGCCCTGCTCGACGAGCCGGCGGGCCTTCTCGATGACCATTTCGGCGCAATGCACGTGACTCTCCGGCGCCTCGTCGAAGGTCGAGCTGACAACCTCGCCTTTGCAGTGCCGCTTGAAGTCGGTGACCTCCTCGGGGCGCTCGTCCACGAGCAGGATGATGAGCTTCGCCTCCGGCGAGTTCTCCGCGATGGAGTTCGCCATGTTCTGCATGAGGACGGTCTTGCCGGTGCGCGGCGGGGCGACGATGAGGCCGCGCTGGCCGAAGCCGACCGGCGTGACGATGTCGACCATGCGCATGGAAACGTCCTTCTGGCCCGGCATCTCGAGCAGGATGCGCTTGAGCGGGTAATACGGGACGAGTTCCTCGAACGGCGGGACCTTCGAGATCTCGGACGGTTTGCCGCCCATGACCTTGAGGATGGCGACGACGGCCGGGCAGCGGTCGTTACCCTGCGGCGACTGGAGCTGCACCTCGACGGCGTGACCGCGCTTGAGGCCGAAATGCTTCACGAAGATCTCGGGCACAAGGGCGTCCTCGGGATAGAGCCGGTAGTTCACATCGTCATGCACGACGAACCAGATGCCGCGATCGGTTTGGTCCAGGTAGCCGCGGTCGTAGAGCGGGATTTTCTGCTCGTTGATGTGGGCGAAAACCTGCGTGATGAGTTGGCGGCGGTTCGGCGCGCCCTCGAACTTGACCTCCATCTTCTTGGCGAAGGCGGTGAGCTCGGCAAGGTTCAGCGCGTAGAGTTCGTTGAGCCAGACCGGGTCCTCCTTGCTGCTCGCGATCTCGTCGGCGATCTTCTCGATCGCCTCGAGGCTCGGGAAGCGCGCCGGATCGGGCAGGTCGCCGTAATGGACGACCTCCTTCGGGGGCGCCGGCTGTGGCGGATGCTTGGGGGCCGGGAAATTCTGGCCCCCGCCCCATTTGCCTCCGCCACCACCGCCGCGGAATTTGTTGCCGCGATGCCGCCGCCCGAATTTGCCCCCCCCACCACCGTGCTGCTGGAAGTTGCCACCGCCATTGCCGCCACCGGGCTGGCCGCCGGCTTCCTGCGGGTAATTGCCTTCGTCCTGCTGCGAGTGCTGTTGCCCCTGACCTTGGTCACCGCCACCGCCGCCCTGAGCGGACGGCGCATCGGCCGACGGCTGGGGCGGCGGCTCGGCGCGCACCGGTTCGGGCGCGGGCGCCGGTTCCGGGGCCCGCGGGGGCGGAGCCGACTCGCGGGCCTGGATGTCCTTGACGGAAACCTTGGGGGTCTTCTTGCCTCCGCGGATGAGGCGGGAGCGCACCGGGCGCTTGGTTTCGGCCGGCTCGCGCGAGGCGGAGCCGGAGGTGCTGGTTTCCTCGTCGGATTTAGGGGGGACTGACATGAAGGGGACCGGCGGAGCGGTCAGGTTTGTTATTCAGGAGGCGGTCGGCCAGGGCCTTGACCTGTTCACGCAAAAAGTCGGGAGTGCCGTCGTTAAGGAGAACATGGTCCGCCAGCTCGCATTTTCGAGCCAGTGGCAGTTGCTTGGCCAGGCGCTGACGGGCGAGTTCCGGGGGGATGCCGCGCTGCTCCAGCCGCCTCAATTGAAGGGCGGAGTCTGTGGTCACGCAGACGGTGAAATCAAACCAATTCTCCAGGCCCTTCTCGAAGAGCAGCGGCACCTCGACAATGAAGGCCGTGCCCTGACTTTGGGCGAACACCTCGCGCCAGCGCTCGAGCAGCCGCGGGTGCAGCAGTTCCTCGAGCCAAGCGAGCGCCGCGGCGTCCCTGAAGACCACCTCCGCCACCTTGTCGCGGCGCACGGAGCCGTCGGCGGCGAGCATGTCCGGTCCAAGGTGGGCGCGGATGGCCGCGGCCACCGCGGGGTTCGGGAGCAATTCGTCACGGACAGTCTGGTCGGCGTCGAGCCGGCGGAACCCGCGTTCGGCGAACATGGCCGCCGCCGTCGATTTACCGCACCCCATGCCGCCCGTGAGGCCGACGATCAAGTTGGTGGTGCCTTCCATTCGATACGCTGCCAGACAATGGGCTTGCGGGATGGGGGGCAACCCCTATCTGCTACCGGGACCGAATGGTTCCCCCGCACGCCATTAACACGAAGAGTTCGGCCGCCGTGCTGAGGGCCGTGAAGGCGGCGTTTGAGGATATCGGTTCCACCGCCAGCTTCCCGCTGCTGAACCGGCTGTTCGAGGACGTCACGGGCATGTTTGCGGGCCGCTATCCCGGCTACCGGGCGATCGACATGCATTATCACGATTACGAGCACACCCTCCAGGCCACGGTGTGCCTCCTGCACCTGCTGCAGGGCCGCAACCAGACCCTGGACAAGCCGGTGCTGGCGCCCCGGGACTGGGAATTGGCCTTCATGGCCGTGCTGCTCCATGACAGCGGCTACCTCAAGAAAACCGACGACCCCGTCGGAACGGGCGCGAAATACACCTTCGTCCACGAGCGCCGCAGCTGCGACTTCGCCCGCGAATACCTGCCGCGCATGGGCGTGACCGCGTCGGAGATCGAGGACATCTGCGCCGCCATCATCTGCACCGGCCCGCGCAGCAAGATCAGCCAGATTTCCTTCCACCGCGACGAGGCGCGGCAAATGGCGTTCATGCTGGTGACCGCCGATTACCTCGCCCAGATGAGCGCCGCGGACTACCTCGAGAAGCTCCCCGTGCTTTACCGGGAATTCCAGGAAGCCTTCGACTTCGAGCAGGTGCCGCTGGAGCAGCGGCCCTACCACAGCCTCGCGCAGCTGCTGGAGAAAAGCCCGGGCTTCTGGAGCAATTATGTGCGCCCGATGCTCGACTTCGAGGCGGGCGGCGTGCATCGCTATTTGACGACAGCGGGCCAACCCAATCCTTATCTGCAGGCCGTGGAGGCCAACCTCGCCGAACTCCGGCGCGGACTGCAGGCGGGGACGGGGTAAACCGACCACCACTCCAGTCCACTGTCTCATGCTCGCGACCATCTGCTCGGCAGCTTTGCTGGGCATTGACGCCGTGCCCGTCCAGGTTGAAGTCAACACGGGCGAATCCGGCGTGCCTAACCTCATCCTCGTCGGCCTGCCCGATGCGGCCGTCAAGGAATCCGAGGACCGCGTCTTCTCGGCCCTCAGCAATTCCGGCCTGCGCATGCCCCGCACGCGCACCACGATCAATCTCGCCCCCGGCGACCTGCGCAAGGAGGGCGCGATCTACGACCTGCCCATCGCGCTCGGCATCCTCGTCGCCACCGGCCAGCTCGGGTGCGAGCAACTCGGCGACTACCTCATCGCCGGCGAGCTGAGCCTCTCCGGCGCCACGCGGCCGATCAAGGGCGGCCTCGCCATGGCGGTGCTCGCGCGCGACTGCGGCCGGAAGGCCGTGCTGCTGCCCTCGCCCGCCGCGCAGGAGGCCGCGCTCGTCGCGGGTATCGCGGTCTACGAGATCACCTCGCTTGACCAGGCGACGCGCTTCCTTGGCGGGCAGTTGAAACTGCCACCGCTGACCGCGCCGGCCGCCACCACCGCGGCGCCGTTCAACACGGGGCTCGAGCCCGACTTCGCCGACATCAAGGGCCAGCACGCCGTCCGCCGCGCGGTGGAGGTCGCCGTCGCGGGCGGGCACAACCTCATCATGATCGGGCCGCCGGGCTCGGGAAAATCCATGATCGCCAAGCGCGTGCCGGGCATCATGCCGCAGCCCACGCTCGAGGAATTCCTCGACATCCTCCGCATCCACTCGGCGGCCGGCCAGACGATCCAGGGCGGACTCCAGTTTCTCCAGCGTCCCGCGCGCGCGCCGCATCACACCATCTCCGATGTCGGCCTGCTCGGCGGCGGCGCCATTCCCGGCCCGGGCGAAATCTCGCTCGCGCACCACGGCGTGCTCTTCCTCGACGAGCTGCCGGAGTTCAAGCGCTCCGCTCTGGAGGTGCTGCGCCAGCCGCTGGAAGACGGACACGTCACGATCTCGCGCAGCGCCGGCAAGATCACCCTGCCCTGCGTCTTCATGCTCGTCGCCGCGATGAACCCCTGTCCCTGCGGCTATTTGGGCGACCCGAAGCATGAGTGCCGCTGCTCGCCGAGCCAGATCCAGCGCTACCGTGCGCGCATCAGCGGCCCGCTGCTCGACCGCATCGACCTGCACATTGAGGCCCCGGCGTTGTCCATCGCGGAGCTGCGCAACGACCAGCCCGGCGAATCCTCCGCTGCGATCCGCGAGCGAGTCGACACCGCCCGCCAGCGGCAGCTCGGGCGCTTTCGTGGCAGCCACATCACGGCCAATGCCCGCATGCCGGCCTCGCAGTTGAAGAAATTCTGCGCGCTCGACCCGAAGCTCGGCGACCTCCTGCAGCACGCGATGGAGCAGCTGTCGCTCTCGGCCCGCGCGTACGACCGTATCCTCAAGGTCGCCCGCACCATCGCCGATCTCGCCGGGGCCGAGCACATCGAGTCCCCGCACCTGCTCGAGGCCATCCAATACCGCAGCCTCGACCGGAACGTGTTCTACTGACCGGGGGCCTCACGCGAAGGCGCGAAAAGATGGAAAACTTGCCCAAATGTTGATGAACTGCCCGCCGCGGTGGTCGATGCCGCTTATCACCTCCATCGCGACCTCGGCCCGGGTCTGCTTGAATCAGTCTAGGAGGCAATTCTGGCCAAGCTACGACAAGCCCGGGGCCTTTCGGTTTCGCCAGCGACCGATAGCCATCGAGTTTGCCGGCTGCCAAATTGATGAGGGCTTCCGGGTTGATCTGGTCGTCGAAGGAATCCTGCTGGGTGAATTGAAATCCGTCGAGCACCTGGCGCCTGTTCACTATCAGCAGGTGCTCACCTATCTTCGCCTCATGCACCTGCCAATCGGCCGGCTGATCAATTTCGGCGCTCCCACCTTCAGGGAAGGAATTAAACGCCTCGTGCACGATCACCGGGATTTCGCGTCTTCGCGACTTCGCGTGAACGCAAAATCACCTGGCTGACAGCGAATCAGTTACGGCGCCTTGTCGGAATAGGTCCGCTTGAGCCAGGCCGCGGGCACGGGCACGACACAGATGTTCAGGGAGCGGTTGTCGGCCGATAGCATCGCGGTCTGGATCTCGATTCGCGTGCTGTCCGCGCTGAAGGTCGGGTGGATATGGTCGGCGGCCCCGGTCTTGTGGCCGAGATCGGCCAGCAGCATGCTGTCGCCGCTGCGCAGGTCGTAAAGCCAGAGACGGTATTGGAAATCATCCGCCACCGCCCAGCGGCCGTCCGGCGAGCCGCCCACATGCCAGACTGACCGGCCCGGGTCGCCGATGGGCACCTGCCCGGCTATGCGCATCTCGCGGGTGCGCAGGTTGACCAGGGCGAGTCCCGTCGGGTGCTCGCCCGTGCCGGAGGGTCCCCACTCGGCCTGTTGCCCCGGACCGTCGTCCGCGGCTGGCTTCTGCCCCGTGGGGATGCGCCGGTGGGCGAGGATCGCGAGCGCGACGTAGTCCTTGCTGACCACCGCCTCATGCGTGACCCAGTCGTAGGATGCCTCAGGGAAAAGCGGCCGCAGGCCCGAGCCGTCCGCCATCACCGTCCAGGTGCGCTGCGGGGCCTTGCCGCCGGTCTCCCAGCAAAAAACAATCTCGCCGGTCACCCACGGATTGGTCTGCACGTGGCCTATCTGGAACGGCACCGCGACGATGAAGCTGACTTCGCCGGTCTTGAGGTTCATCCGGCCGAGGCCGGTCGGGCCCGCACCCATCTTGCGCGGGCCAAACGCGGGCTCGAGCTTCGTGTCGGTGGGCAGGTGCTTGGCGGCCTCTTCCTTTCCGACGCGGAAAACGGCAAACTCCCCCGAGCAATCGAGCGCCATGTCGCCGCCCGCGCCCCAGTCCGTCGGGATGGTGCCGCAAACGTGCTCGTATGCCGTAGCCGCCTGCAGCTTGCCCGCCTCGCTGTCGGCAAACAGTATGGCCAAGTCCACCCGGATGATCTGCGCCGGGCCCGTCGGACGTCGGCCGCGGCTGTCCACCCCGCTCGAGGGCGCGGAATCCGCTGCGACCGCCGGCCCGGGCGCGGCGTCGGAGGTCCGCAGGAAATAAAGATGCATCGTCTGGTCGGCGAGGCAGAGCATGCCCGTATAGCCGTTCTCCGTGACCTGCACCATGACGCCCGTCTCCTCGTTGACCGCCATGGCCTGCCCGCGCACCCGCGCGGAGCGGAACACCACCCACTTGCCGTCGGCGGTCCATTGGTGGTGCGTCTGGTAAATCTTGGAATCGCCCGCGGGTGTGCTCGTGAGAAAGGTCAGCGGCAGACCCGTGACGGGATCCGGCACGATTTTCTTTTCGGACGGAAACCGGGCGCCGATGCCGGCGAAGGCGGGGGAACTCAGCAGGGCCAGGGCGGCGAACGCGGTGGCGGACAAAAGCAAGGCGCGAAGTCGGGGCGTGGGGTGCATAAGAACGGGGCTTGAAGTAGCGCTGAGCCGGCCGGAGTGGACGACCATACGAAAGATACTTTTTACCTTAGCACAGGTTTTCAGCCCAGAGGCGAACTTTGCAATCTGACAGTATGAATCGCCGGCTCCAGAAACTCATCGTCCGCGATGCGCGTTTCAATCTCCCCCCACCGACTTGTCTGCCATTGCGTCAGCGTGGGGGCAGGCTTGGCGAAAGCCCGCTTCATTGCCATCCGCGAGGCATGGCTTGGAAATGGCCTCCAGCTTGGCCCAAGTCGCACCGGCAGAATCCGCTCTTTTCGCCGGCGCGCGGGAGTCCCGGTGCAGCTTCGAGAAGCTGCGGGGCTTCCGGGCCAGGCCATTCCGCGGCTCACCAATCATCAGCGGCGATGTTGCGGCTAGTGCGAGTCCTGCGACAGCAGGCCTTAAGCGAAAGCGCATTCTACAGCGAGAATGCGCTTCAGAAAGCTGGTGCCCCCACGCGGAATCGAACCGCGGTTTGATGAATGAGAATCATCTGTCCTAGCCGCTAGACGATGGGGGCGGAAAATCGAAAGAACAAAAAAGTGCACCGGACGGGCCCCCGTCAAGCGCACAGATGACTCAGGCGTGGAACAGCTCCTCGGGCTTGAAGAAGCGGGCCAGCTCGGCCTGCGCGTTCTCGACGCTGTCGGAGGCGTGCACGACGTTCTTCATCATCTCGGTGCCGAAGTCGCCGCGGATGGTGCCCTTGGCAGCCTTGCGCGAGTCGGTCGGCCCGAGCAGGTCGCGCACCTTCTGGACGATGTTGTCGCCCTCGAACGCCATCATGATGACGGGCCGCGAGCTCATGAAGGCCTCGATCTCCGGGTAAAACGGCTTGTCCGCCACATGGGCGTAGTGCACGCGCAACAGGGCCGGCGTCAGGCGGCTCATCTTGCAGCCGACGATGGCGAAACCGGCGCTCTCGAAGCGGTTGAGCACGTTGCCGACATGGCGTTGGGCCATGCAGTCCGGCTTAAAAATGACGAATGTTCTCTGCATATAAGCGGCCCACCATACTTTCGGGGACCGGTTTGAAAAGCCCCGAATTGAGATTTTTTCAGGAGCGGGCAACCCGGATGGTCTGCAAGGCCGCCAGCGCCGCCGCCCGTGCTTCTCCATGATCCACAATGGGGTGCGGGTAATTGCCGCCGAGCGCTACGCCCGCCCCGGCCAGCACGTCCGGCGGCGCCGCCCACGGCTGGTGGATGAACTGGACGGGCATGCGCGCGAGTTCGGGCACCCAGCGGCGCACATAGTCACCGTTGGCATCGAACTTGGCCCCCTGCAGCAGCGGATTGAAAATGCGGAAATAGGGCGCGGCATCGGCGCCGCACCCCGCGCTCCACTGCCAGCCCAGCGTGTTGTTCGCGAGGTCCGCGTCCACGAGCGTGTCCCAGAACCATGCCGCTCCGGCCTGCCACGCGAGCCGCAGGTGCTTCACCAGGAACGACGCCACGATCATCCGCACGCGATTGTGCATCCAGCCCGTCGCCCACAGCTGCCGCATGCCGGCATCGACGATCGGGTAGCCGGTCAGGCCCTTCTGCCAGGCGCGCAGGTGCTGCGGATTCTCCTGCCAAGGAAACGCGGCGAATTCCCTCCGCAACGGCGCCGCCGGGGTCGCCGGGAAATGATACAGCAGATGATAAGCGAACTCCCGCCACCCCACCTCGCTCAGAAAGACCTGCGCGCCGCGATGGGCCGGGAACACGCCACTGGCCTGCGAGACCGCCGCCACTGCCGCCCAGATCTGGCGCGGCCCGATCTCGCCGAAATGCAGATGCGGCGACAGCGCCGACGTGCCGTCGATGTCCGGTCGGTTCCGTTTTTCGGAGTAATCCGCCATCGCCCGCGCGATGAATTTCTTGAGGCGTTTCATTGCCGCCGCCTCGCCGGGGGTCCACGCCGCCGCCAGCCCGGTGTCCCATTTGCTGCGCGGCAGGAGCGCCAGTTTTTCGAGCGCGAGCGACGCCGGCCACTTTGCCGGCGCCGGCAGTTCGCCCGCGGGCAATTTCACCGGCGCGTCAACCGGGAGCGCCAGGCAATGCCGCCAGAACGGGGTGAACACCTGGAACGGCCCGCCGGATTTGTTCTGCACCGTGTGCGGCTCGAACAGCAGCGACGCATTGAAGCTCTTCGCCTCCACCCCCGCCGCGACCAGTCCGGCCTTGAGGTCCTGATCGCGCCCCATGACCGCCGGCTCGTAGCGCCGGTTCCAGTAAATGGCCCTCGCGCCGGCTTCCTTCACCAGCGCACGCAGCACCGCCCCGCTCTCGCCTTTGGCCAGCAGCAGCCGCGAGCCGCGTTCCCGCAGCGTGGCGTCGAGTGTCGCGAGCGAATGATGCAGCCACCACTGCGAGGCGCCGCCGGGCGGCCAGTCGCCCGCTCCTGCGCCGTCCAGAATGTAGATCGGCAGCACCGGGCCGCCGTTCGTTATCGCCGCGGCCAGTGCGGGATTATCCTGCAGCCGCAGGTCCTGCCGAAACCAGACAATCGTGGCGGCCATACGGGGACTCAGAGCGCCTCGGTGTAGAGCTGCTCGTACGCCGCGACGGCGTTCGTCCACGAGAAATCCTTCTGCATCGCGCGGCGCTGCACGACGGCGTAGGCGGGCTGGTCGGCAAAGAGCTGCAGCGCGCGGTGCAGGCCGGCGATGAACTCCTCCTGCTTCGGCGCAAACATGAGGCCGGTGCCGGTATCGGGCTGCGCGGTGCAATCGGTCACGGTGTCGACCAGTCCGCCGACGTTGCTGACGATCGGCACGGTGCCGAAGGCCTGGCTATACATCTGGTTCAGGCCGCACGGTTCGAAGAGCGAGGGCATCAGGAAAAAATCCGCACCCGCCTCCACAAGGTGGCTCATGGCCTCGTCGTGCTTCACGGCGACGCCGACCTGGTCGGGATGGGCGGCCGCCAACTCGCGGAAGGACTCCTCGTATTTCTTTTCGCCGCTGCCGAGCAGCACGAGGCGGCAGTTTTCCTTCGCGAAAAAATCCCTCGCGCCGAGCACGAGGTCGAGGCCCTTCGCCGGGGTGAAACGGCAGACCATGCCGAAGACCGGCCCCTTGAACTTCAGGCTCCAGCCAAAATACTTCAACAGTTTCGCGCGGCACTTCGCCTTGCCCGTCAGGTCGTCCGCGGTGTAGCGCGCGGGCAGGCTTTGGTCGGTCGCCGGGTTCCACACCGCGGTGTCGATGCCGTTGAGCAGGCCGTGCAGATCCTCGAGCCGCGTGCCGATGACCCCGTCCATGCCGTTGCCGAACTCCGGCGTCTGGATCTCCTTCGCGTATTGCGGGCTGACGGTCGTCACCTTGTCCGCGTAGACGATGCCGGCCTTGAGCATGCACATCTGGTCGTAATACTCGAGGCCGTCGATGGTCATCAGGTCCTCGGGCAGGTTCGTCAGCGCGAAGGATTTTCGCGGGAACACGCCTTGGTAGGCGATGTTGTGGATGGTGAACACCGTCTTCAACGCGAGCGTGACGCTGTAGCGCCGCTCCGCCTCGCGCAGGAACAGCGGGAGCAGGCCGCACTGCCAGTCGTGGCAGTGCAGGATGTCGGCCTTGAAGTCGGTCAGCCGCATCAGCTCGACCACGGCCTTCTGAAAAAAGATGAAGCGGGCGTCGTTGTCGTCGTAGTCGCGCTCCCCGGTCCAATACGGCAGCTTGCGGTCGAAGAATTCCTCGCGGCAGATGAGGTAGAGCGTGAGGCCGGGCCGCGGATGCAGCGTATAGACGTCGCCCGCGAGAAAGACGTCGCCCATCTCGATCTTGAGCTTGTGGCTTGGTTTCGCGCCGGCCACGTGCGGGCCGTCGAGCACCGAGCGGTAGCCGGGCATGAAAACCGCCAGCTCGTGCCCCTTGTCAGCGAGCGCCCCGGTGAGGGCCGAAACCGCGTCCGCGAGGCCACCCGTCTTGAGGTAGGGGAACAGTTCACTCGCTGCGTGGACAATTCGCATGTTGCAACACTGCATACCCTGACGCATGGTTCCACCAGAAAATCCCGGGCCCACCTATCCGCCGGACCGTTTCCGGCCCCGCCCGAGTTGTCTGTTATGAGTTATACCGACCGTCTATTGTCCCATCTCAACCGCCGTGGCTACGTCCCGGCCCCCGCCGACGCCATCGCGCGTGAATGGCGCCTCAATCCCAAGGATCGCCGCAAGTTCAACCAGCAGGTCGCCGAACTGCTCCAGTCCGGCCGCGTCGTCCTCATCAAGGGCGACCGCCTCTGCGTGCCCCGCGAGGCCGACCTTGTCACCGGCAAGATCAACTTCCGCCAGAAGGGGTCGGCCATGGTCTTCCCCGAGGTCAAGGTCACCGAGCCGCGCAAACCCGCGGTCTTCATCGCCGCCGAGGACACCGGCGTCGCCCTCCAGGGCGACAAGGTCGTCGTCCGCCTGCGTTCGCCGAAGGACCGCGACTGGCCGCACTTCCTCAAGCCCGGCGAGCAGGCCGGCCGCGTCATCAAGATCCTCGAGCGCGGCAACGCCACGCTCACCGGCACGCTCCAGCGCGGCCGCATCAATTTCTACGTCGTCTCCGACGACCCGCGCATGGGCCACGACATCATCGTCGCCGATCCGGTGAAATCCACCCTGCGGCCGCCGCCAATGGTCGGCGACAAGGTCGTCGTCAAACTCAACGAGTGGACCGACCGGCAGATGAACCCCGACGGCGTCGTCATCGAGCGCCTCGGCCGCGCCTTCGAGCCCCGGGCCGAGCTCGCGGCCATCTACCACAAATACAATCTGTCCACCTCCTTCCCCGAGGAGGTCGTGCGCGAGGCCGCGGCGATTCCGAATGTGGTCGGCCCGGCCGATCTGGCCGGTCGCCGCGACTACCGCGCGATCCCGACCTTCACGATCGACCCCGACGACGCCAAGGATTTCGACGACGCGCTCTCGATCGAGTATCTCGACCACGGCGACATCCGCATCGGCGTGCACATCGCCGACGTCAGCTACTACGTGAAGCCCGGCACCGCCCTCGACCGCGAGGCGCAGAATCGCGGCAACTCGACCTATCTGGTCGGCACGGTCATTCCGATGCTGCCGGAGAAACTCTCCAACGGCCTCTGCTCGCTCGTCGAGGCGCAGGACCGCGTGACCAAGGCCACGCTGTTCACCTTCACCGCCAGCGGCCGGCTCAAG
Source organism: Lacunisphaera sp. (assembly GCA_029945445.1). GTDB lineage: Bacteria > Verrucomicrobiota > Verrucomicrobiia > Opitutales > Opitutaceae > Lacunisphaera. Next base: position 378,657 of record JAQSCO010000060.1, read on the forward strand.
GCCACCGAGTTCGCGAACACCGTCATCCGCTCCACCAAGCGCATGACCTACAAGCAGGCCTTCGCGCTGATGTTTGAGGACGACCTCAACCAGATCCGCAAGCTCCCTCTCCCCGCCGCGCACCAGACGGGCTCGACCGGCCGCGCACTCAGCGAGATGCCGCAACCGGAACTCGCCGACCTGCAGAAATGGGTCCGCCAGCTTTGGACCATCGGCCTGAAAATCCGCCGCGAGCGCATGGCCGGCGGCAGCCTCGACCTCGACATGCCCGAGACGAAGATCTTCGTCGACGCCGAGGGCTACGCCGACCGCATTGAACTCATCCACAACGACGAGAGCCACCAGCTCATCGAGGAATACATGCTGATGGCCAACGAGGCCGTCGCGCGCCTCACCCGCAGCCACCACCTGCCCTCGCTCTACCGCGTGCACGACGACCCCGACGAGGCCAAGCTCGCCGATCTGCGGCAGTTCCTCTCGACCTTTAATATCAAGACCGGCGACCTCACCAACCGCGCCGAGGTTGTGAAACTGCTCGCCGTTCTGAAGGACCACCCGCAGGGCTACATTCTCCGCACGCAGCTCCTCCGCTCGATGCGCAAGGCGTGCTACCGCGCCTCGCCTGACGGCCACTACGGCCTCAACAAGACCGACTACACGCATTTCACGTCGCCCATCCGGCGCTACTCCGACCTCGTCGTGCACCGCGTGTTCGACACCTACCTCGCGAAAACCGCGGGCAAGCCCACGGCCAGCTACCGCATCGCTCAGATCGACAACCTCGCCGAGCACCTCAGCCTCACCGAGATCAACAGCACCGAGGCCGAGCGCGATTCCGTGAAGGTGAAGCTCATGGAGTATTTCGAGCGTGAGGCGGAGCGGAAGAAGAAGACCCTCTTCAACGCCATCATCACGGACGTCCGCAACCACGGCTTCTTCATCGAGGTCGCCGAGGCCGGCGCGTTCGGCATGGTGCCGGTCTCGTCGCTCAAGGACGACTTCTACGTCCTCAACGCCCCCGGCACGGCCTTCATCGGCCGCAAACTCAAACGCAAGTTCGAGCTCGGCCACAAGATCCAGGTCGTCGTGGACAAGGTCGACCGCCAGAAGCGGCTGATCGACTTCACCGTACCATGATCCTGCGGCGGCTAGACCGCCTGCTCACCCGTTTGCTATTGCACGGTTTTTCAGTCCTCTGGCCCAAGTCCTCCATGAAACACTACGATTTCGCCGACCAATTCCGCGCGCTCTACGACAAGGCCGTCAAGATCTACGCCTCGGGCCAGACCGACGCCGGCACCTACTTCGCGCCCGCGGAGACCGCCTTTCTCGCCGCCAACGGCCTCACCGCCCAGGCCATGTATGACTACGCCGAGGACCACAACAACGGCGGCGAACCGGGTTACGACCGCGCCCTCGCCATCGAACTCGTCCGCCGCGACTACTTCCTGAACGTCCAGGGCGGCAAAACCTCCACGCAGGTCCTCGACGAAACCAAGATGCCCGCCAAGTCCGACGCGGTGCAGGGCATCGAGTGGCTGCCACGCCTCATCCCGAAGACCAAGGCCAAGCTCCGCGGCGAACTGCCGGGGTCGCTGATGTATTGCTGCGGCGGCGACCGGCGCTTCTTCAAGCAGCACGACATCAATCCCGCGGAATTCCTGAGTCTCGTCTGGCGCAGCGAGGGCAACGATGCCGCGGTCGTGGACTGGGTCGTGCGACGGAGCAAGGGGTGATCAAGGTGGGCGCCGGTTTCCACACCGGCGCCTGCGTGCAGGCCATAGCCTTGGCGAAGGCCTGTCGGCGATGGGGACACCGGCCGACCACCATTGTTTACGGTTACTCCCACATGGAGGTTTGACGCCCGCGACCGCGTGACTAGCATTTGCGACAGCTTTCGCCAAACCTCATGCCCACCTACAACCTCAAAGTTAACGGGCAGATGCGCCCCGTAACGGCGCCGGCCGACACGCCGCTGCTCTGGATTCTCCGCGACCACCTCGACCTCGTCGGCACCAAATACGGCTGCGGCATCGGCCTCTGCGGCACGTGCACCGTGCACATCAACGGCGCGCCCACCCGCTCCTGCCAGGCGCTTGTGTCCACGGTGTCCGGGGCGGTAATTACAACCATCGAGGGCCTCTCACCCGACGGCGCACATCCGCTGCAGAAAGCGTGGTGTGATCACGACGTGCCGCAATGCGGCTACTGTCAGGCCGGCCAGATCATGACGGCCGCCGCTTTTCTCAAGAACAACCCCACGCCCACCGAGGACGAGATCGATGGCGCGATGGCGGGCAACCTCTGCCGGTGCGGCACCTACCTCCGCATCCGCCACGCCGTCAAGGACGCCGCCGCGGCCATGCAGAAAGGAGGCGGCAAATGAAAGCGCCCAACTCCACCTTTTCCCGTCGCGAGTTCATCCGCGTGTCCGCCCTGACCGGCGGCGGCTTCCTGTTGAGCCTGGCCCTGCCCGGCGAGGCCTGGGCGCAGGTCGGCCAGGCGCTCGACGACACCGCCAAGGTTTTCACGCCGGGCCCCTTCATCAAGATCACCCCGGAGAACATCATCACTATCCTCGCCAAGAGCCCCGAGACCGGCCAGGGCGTGAAGACCTCGCTGCCCATGATCGTAGCCGAGGAACTCGACGTGGACTTCGCCAAGGTGGTCGTCGAGCAGGCCGCCCTGCGCCCCGATGTCGGCGGCCAGTCCGCCGGGGGCAGCCGCTCGACGCCGAACAATTACATGCTCCTCCGCCGCGCCGGCGCCACCGCCCGCGCCATGCTGGTCGAGGCGGCGGCCCAAACCTGGGGCGTCCGCGCCAACGAACTCACCACCGACAACGGCCGCGTCATTCACGCCGCCACCGGCCGCAGCCTCACCTACGGCGAACTCGCGACCAAGGCCGCCACCCTGCCCGTCCCCGACGAGCGCAACATCAAGCTGAAGAACGAGGATGACTTCAAGGTCCTCGGCGCGCGCGTGGGCGGCGTGGACAATCCCCTGATCGTCACCGGCCGGGCGCTCTTCGGCATCGACCAGAAGCTGCCCGGCATGGTTTACGCGGCCTACGAGAAGTGCCCCGTCTACGGCGGCAAGGTCCTCCGCGCCAATCTCGACCGCATCAAGACCCTGCCCGGCGTGCGCGATGCCTTCATCCTGGAGGGCACGGATAACCTCAGCGGTCTCGTGCCGGGGGTCGCGATCATCGCCGACTCCACGTGGGCCGCCTTCTCCGCCAAGCGCCAGTTGCAGGTTGTCTGGGACGAAAGCGCCGGCGCCGGCCACAGCACTGCCGACTACGACGCCCGCGCCGCCGAGGCGGCCAAGGCCGGCGGCAAAACCATCCGCCACGATGGTGATGTCACCGCGGCCTTCGCGTCCGCCGCCAAGGTCGTCGAGGGCGCCTATTACTACCCGTTTCTCAACCACGCCACGCTCGAGCCGCAGGGCTGCACCGCGTGGGCGAAGGACGACGGCATCGAACTCTGGAGTACCTCGCAGACGCCGGGCCCCGGTCAGCAACTGGTGGCCGACACGCTCAAGATCCCGAAGGAAAAGGTGAAGGTAAACCTCGTGCGCGCGGGTGGCGGCTTCGGCCGGCGCCTCGCCAACGACTACATGGCCGAGGCCGCGGCCATCGCCCTCCGCACCAACGGCGCGCCCGTCAAGCTCACGTGGACCCGCGAGGATGACATGCGCCACGACTGCTACCACCGGCCCGCCGGTTATCATTTCCTCCGGGGCGCCGTGGATGCCGCCGGCAAGCTGAGTGCGTGGCACAACCACTTCGTCACCTTCGGCCTGAAGAACACGGAACGCGTCGCCTCCAGCGCCGGCCTCGGGACCGACGAGCTGCCCGCGCGCTTCGTGCCGAACTACCGCCTGGATCAAACCATCATGGCCACGATCCTGCCGACGGGGCCGATGCGCGCGCCGGGCAGCAACGGCCTGGCCTTCGTGATGCAGAGCTTCCTCGACGAACTGGCTTACGCGGCCGGTCGGGATCCGGTGGCGTTCCGCCTAGAGCTGCTCGGCGGCGACCGGCTTGTGCCCGCCAGCCAGCCGAACGGCCAGCCCTACAACGCCGGGCGCATGAGCGGCGTGATCCGGCTGGCGGCCGAGAAGGCCGGCTGGGGCAAAAAACTGCCCAAGGGCGAGGGCCTTGGGATCGCGTTTCACTTCAGCCACTCGGGTTACGTCGCCATGGTCGCCGAGGTGGCGGTCGCGCCGGACGGCACCCTCAAGGTCCGCCACGTCACGGCCGCCATCGACGTCGGCCCGATCATCAATCTCAGCGGGGCCGAAAACCAGATCCAAGGCTCGATCATCGACGGCCTCGGCATGGCCTGGCTGCAGGAACTCACCTTCGACCGCGGCCGCGCGATGCAGAGCAACTTCCACGACTACCCGCTGCTCCGCTCGACGGAGACGCCCGCGATGTCGGTCAACTTCATCCAGAGCAAGAACCCGCCCACCGGCCTCGGCGAGCCGGGCTATCCCGTCGTGCCGCCGGCGATCTGCAACGCCATCTTTGCCGCCACCGGCAAGCGCATCCGGCAACTGCCGTTCAGCAAGATTGACCTGCGGTGGAGCTGAGGAGCCTTGGCCTTGGTGGGGCGGCTCACTGCACGCGCCACTTGCTCAGCTTCCGCAGGTCGATGACCAGGTCGTAGTCACTGGCCGCCGGCACGGCGCGGCCGAGCGCCACGGTGTAGCTGATCCCCTTGGGCAGCTTGTGGCCGAAGCGCGCGCGCATCGCGCAATTGAACATCTCCTTCGGCGCCCAGTCGGAGTCACTGGACAGGGAGCCGAATTCATCGGCAAAGCTCTGGCTCGTCGAGCGGTCCGCCGGCGTCGGCGTGATGAGGTAGACCTTGGTGCCGGGCTTGAAGGTCGTGCGCATCACCGGCGCGAGCACCAGGTCCCATTCGTAGCCCTGGGGCTCGGCGAGCAGCATGAAGCTGTTGCGGTTCGCCGTGAAGGCCGCACCGGCGAGGATCACCGCGAGGGCCAGGTGATGCATCCACGGCTTGAGCCGCCCGGCGTTGAGCAGGCTGCGCAGGGTGAACATCACCAGCACGAGCACCAGGCCCGAAAGGGCGAAGAGTGTGCGGTAACCGATTGCCCGCTCCGCGGCGGCGAGGCTGACCCCGTGGGCGAGGAACGGCAACGCGATGAGGCAGAGCAGCCACTTTTTCTTCTGCACCGGATCGGTGGCCGCCTTGACGCCGAAGCCGATGACGAACACCACGACCACCACCGCGCCCCAGAAGGCCGGGTTGGTCGCATCGTAGCTGTCACGCAGCGCGTAAAGCCCGAGCGCGTTGGCTAGGGGTTGCTCGAAAAACCAGAGCAGCTTGCCGAAATACTCGGACTCGAACTGCAGCCGGGGGGACGGCGCGAACACGCCGCTGCTGAAGAGGGCCTGCACCACAAAGTAGCTGGCCGCGAGGCCGAGGATGAGCGCACCGAGGTGCATCGCGGCCCAGCGCAGGTCGGTGAGCCGCTCGCGCGCGCCGCGCACCAGCAGCACGGCGGCGATCGGCACGACGGCAAACAGGACGTTGGACTGGTAGAGCAGTCCGGCCACGGCATAAATCATGCAGCCGCCGAGCAGGGCGACGACGCGCTTCATGCCGCCGCGCTCGAGTTCGGTTTCAATCGCGGAAAATCCCGCCACCGCCAGCAGGAGCGCCAGCACATGCGGCCAGCAAACCGCCCAGCCGGCCACGACCTGCGCGGCCGGCAAAAGGATTACCCCCAACCCGATGGCCGCGGCCTGGATCTCCGACCAACCCGATTGGTAGAGCTGCCGCCACAGCGCGAGGCCCAGGAGGGTCAGAAGCGCGACGCTGGTCAGACGCAACCAGGGCAGGTTGTCCACGTCGGCGGCCTCGCTGAACGAGGTTTCCAGCAGCGCGCCGTAGAGCGGCCGCCCGTGCGAGGCGGTGAACTTCACCAGCTTGCCGGGCTCCTCCCGCGACTCGCGCAGGTGGGCGTAGTCGTCGCGAAAACCGAAATCGTGGAAGATCATCTGGCAGTAGACCAGCAGCGGGGCCAGGAGCAGGACGTAGAGGCAGATGCGGGTGCGAATCATCAGAGGGACATTTCCTGTTGCGCGGTTTGTGGCTTAATCCCCGCGAAACGTCCATATCGTTCAAGCCAGTCGTCTATTTTTACGAGATAATAGTCGGCATCATAGGGCGCTTTCTCCGCGTCGAACTGTGCGAGCGGCCGCGCGCGCTGCCAGTCGGAGGTCTGGCCCCTGGCCTTCGGTCCGATGTAGTAGCTCACGCGTTCGCCCATCCGCGGCCGCGGGTTCATCTGCAGCGCCACCTCGGCCGCGGCGCGCCGCGGCTTGCCGCCGCCGGCAACCCACTGCTCGTAGGCCTCGGGATTCTGGCTCAGCGTCTCGGCCTTGGCCAGGTCCGCCACCGGTTGCTCGCGGGCGGCGATCTTTTTCCGCAGCGACTGGATCTCCGCGTCGGGCGAAACCGCCGCCACGCCGAGCAGGAAGGCAATCAGCTGGTCCGACAACCGCTTGAGGAACGGCTCGATCCCGCGTGAGCGCAGCGCCGAGCCACGGAGCGTGACCTCACCCTTGGCCGCGAGGGCGTAGTTCTTGGCCTTGTAGCAGAACATCGCGTCGTAGGTGCCGTCGTATTCCAGCTCGATGCCGGTGGGCAGGATTTTCCCGACGAGGGCCAGCAGCTCCTCCGGCCGGGTGAAATATTGGTCGGTGGAGAGGTAGATGCCGTCGGTGTCGGCCTCGAGGATGACGCAGCCCTGCCGCTGGAACTCCTCGATCAGGCCCTGCAACAGCTCGCGACCGCGCCGCGTGACCTCGGCCGCCAGTTCGCCGTCGCCGAAGCGGGCGGCCGAGAAGCCGAGGTAACCGTAGAAGGAGTTGATCAGGATCTTGAAGGTCGCCTGCCGCGCCTGCGCCTCGTCCCGCTCGGCCGCGCTCGGCGCGGTCTTGGCGAGCTGCTTGAACTTCAGCCGGTATTCGCGCAGCCGCCGGAGCATTGGAATGAACACCCCGAGGCTGTCGCTCTGCGGGTTGCGCCCGATCTGCAGGAGCAGGCTCGGGTAGAGCGAGGCCACGTCAAAGTGCAGCACGTGCTGGAACACGCCTTCCTGGAAACTGCGCGTGAACCCGCCCTCGAACGACGCGATCTCCACCGGCGCCGGACAGCAGGCGCGCGCGTGGTAATATTGCTCGAGGAACAGCAGGTCGACCTTGCCCGCCGTGCCGCGCAGCGCCGCCTCCTGCAGGAGAAGCGGAAAGACCCGCGCCTGCTCGAAGTAGGTCGGCAGCAGCACGTCGGCCAGCCCCCTGGTCTCGCGCAGATCGTCGGCGAGGTAGGCCAGGAACTGCTCCCGGTTGTCGCGGAAGGCATGCTGGATCTGCGCACCGTCGATGTAGGTGCGACCCTCGCCCGACTCCGGCGTGATGCCGAAGTAGACCGCGACGTCCTTCAGGCCGTAGGCGGTCATCTCGCGCGCCGTGATGTCGTAGAGCTGCACGAGCAGGTAGGTGTCGATCACCGCGCGGCCGGGCATGTCGCACCGGGAAAAATCAATCCAGCGCTCCGCCACCTTCATGCGGCTGTTGCGGAACTCGGCCGGCAGGCCGAAGCGGCCCCACGCGCACGGCACCTTGTGGCGCTTCGCGCGCGTACGCAGGTAGTCGAGGTCGAACTTGAAGATGTTGTGCCCCTCGACGACATCCGGGTCCAGTTCGCGCAGCATTTCGGTGAAGGCGAGCAGCAGGCGCTTTTCGCCGGCGTCGGTCTCCTCGCCGAGCGTCAGCAATTCGCGGCGTGCGCCGCATTGCAGGCCGATGGCGAGCACGCGGTCGCCGGGGTTCTTGGCGTCGCTGAAGGCGCCCGCCTCGCTCGCGCCGGTCTCGATGTCGAGCTGGCAGCGTCGGAGGTCGGAGAACTTCAGGTCGTTGTAGAGCCGCGCCCGCTGCTGCAGCAGCCACTGGCTCTCGTAGGGCTTGAGCACGTCGATCGGGGCGCCCTCCCGGACATCCTTGAAAAAAACTTCGAACGCGCCGAGCGATTCGGCGTGCGCCAGCCAGCGGAAGGCGCCCTCGCCCTGCAGCGGCTCAAACGTCACGCCCTCGTGCGCGGTCTCGGCGCCCAGCCAGGCGAAGGGCCGGAAGATTTCACCCTGCTCCGTGCGGCCGCCCGCGGCCGTCGCCCGGCAGGTGTGGACGCGGCCGGCGTCGTCAATCCACAGGCCGCAGAGGGATCCGGTCATGAGGCGCGCGCCGCGCTCAGAACGACGGCCGGAAATAGACCATGAACACCGCCACCGCAATCAGCACCAGGCCAATCGTGCTCAGCGTCCCGCGCAGGTGCGGCCGGCGGTAGGCGATGCCCGCCAGCGCCGAGAGCCCGAGCCAGCAGACGAATTTCACGATGACCCAGCCCGTGGCGAAGGGGATCTTGTTGAGGGTCAGCATGCCGAAGCCGGCCCCCAGCATAAGCAGCGCGGCGCTGCCGGTGATGATGAGGGTGCGCTTGCGGTTCTCCGGGGCCGGATTCGCAAAGGCCATGAAGGTATGGGCCGTGAGCACAATCAGGGACAGGATGTGCAGGAGTTGATAGTAGGGCAGTCTTTCCATGGTGGGTGGGTTGAAAATAGTGACTCCCCATATGTGCCGTGCGCCCCGGGGCTCATGTCCTTTTTAAGTTAAAGGTGGGCACCCCCCGACGGACCCTCTGCCTTCCGGTTTACGGCCTGGCATCAGCCCGCCTGTCAGCGGTTCCCAAATTATAGCAAAGGCAAAGAGCGTTGTGTGGAGCACCTCGAACACTACAGGGTGTCGGCAAGGAAGCTACCCCGCCCTTCCCCGCCGTCAAATGCGAACCCCGGCGCGGAAAATTCTCCTTGCGGGCCGTCACTCCATCACCGTCGGGTCCAGGTGCTGCACGATCAGCTCCTGCAGCGTCGCCAGGAAAACATAGGCGGCAAAGGCCCGCCGCTGCGGTTCGGGCATCTCGTCAAGCGGGACTTCACCGCTCTCCAGCGCCTCGTCGCCGAGCGGCGCGAGGTGCTTGGCGTGCAGGCGCAGCCGCACCGCCGCGCACGCGCGCAGGATCGCCTCGCTGTTCGTCGGGTCGAGCGGCAGCACGCCGGTGGTGAAGAATTCGCTGTCGAACAGCGCCAGAAACGCGCCGATGTCGGTGTTCTGCCCCGCCAGCAGTTCCTGCTTCCACCCGTCGGCGAACTCCTTGTCCGCGTCGGGCGCATGGGTGGACAGCGCGAGTTCGGGCCGCAGGTCGTCTGCGGCCTCCTTGATCGCGTCGAGCAGCGGCGCGACCGCCTCGAGGTTGAGCTTTACCTCCACGCGCTTCATTCTGCCTCGATCACGGCATTGAGATGCCACTGTTGCAAGGTGAAGACGTAGGCCTCGGCCTGCTCGCGCACGCCGGCCCAGATGATGGAGCGGCCCTGCTCGTGCACCTCCAGCATGTGCCGCCGGGCCTTCATTTCATCGAAACCGAACACCTTCTTGAGCACCATGACGACGTAGGACATCAGATTCACGGGATCGTTCAGCACCACGACACGCCAGACGTCGGCGAGTTGGGTCTGCGCCGCGGTCGCCGGGCTCGGGTTCGGGTTGGGTCTGGATTCGGCAACAATCATGCCTTGCTGGCGGCCTCGCGCACGGCCTGGGTGACCACGCTCTCGGCCTCGGCGATCGCCACCTTGCGCACTTCCTTTGAGTTGCGCCACTTGAATTCGAAGATGCCCTCCTTGAGGCCGCGGCCGCCGACGCACAGGCGCAGCGGCAGGCCGATGAGGTCGGCGTCCTTGAACTTCACGCCCGGCCGCTCGGCGCGGTCGTCGATGAGCACGTCGACCCCCGCCGCCTCGGCGGCCTGGGCGAGCTTGAGGCAGAGTTCCGTCGCGGCGGCGTCCTGCGGGTCGAGGTTGACGACCAGCACCTGCCACGGCGCGACATTCCACGGCCAGATGATGCCGTCGGCATCGTTGCTCTGCTCGATGACGGCCTGCAGCGTGCGGCTGATGCCGATGCCGTAGCAGCCCATGATCATCGGGTGCGACTGCTTCTGATCGTCGGTGTAGACGGCGCCGAACTTCTCGGAGTATTTCGTGCCGAGAATGAAGACATGGCCGACCTCAATCGCGCGGGCGATCTTGAGCGGCGCGCCGGACTTCGGGTCGGGCTCGCCGGCGCGCACCGTGCGGAAATCGCCGAACTTGGTGACCTCGAGATCGCGGACGACATTCACGTTGCGCAGATGGAAACCGTCCTTGTTGGCGCCGGTCGTGCCGTTGCCGACGAGGCGGATGGCGTGGTCGGCGAAGATGCCGGCGAGCGCCGTGGGGTTCTTGATGGTGCCGCGGACCGTGCCGAGGCTGCCGGGCTTCGCGCCCATGACCGGTTCGATCTCCTCCGGCGTGGCCTGACGCCACAGCTGGAAACCGAGCGTGCCGAGCTTTGCTTCCTCGAGTTCATCGCAGCCGCGCAGGACGACGAGGAAGGGCTTGCCGTCGCCCATGTAGACGAGGGTCTTGAACTGCTTGTCCGGCGCCGCGTTGTAGGGCGCCGCCGCGAGCGCCGCGATGGTGACGATGCCGGGCGTGGCGAACTCCTCGAGCGCGCCCACGGGCGCCGCGTCGGCCAGGTCCTTCGGCACGAGGCCGCTGGTCGCCTTCTCGCGGTTGGCCGAGTAGCCGCTCTCCTCAGAATAGACGATGTCGTCGTCACCGACCGGGGCGGGCACCATGAACTCGTGCGAAAAGCTGCCGCCCATCACGCCGGTGTCGGCCTCGACCGCGATGGTCTTCAGCCCGCAGCGCGTAAAGAACGCCGTGTAGGCCCGCTTCATCTTGTTGTAGCTCACGATCGCGGCGGCGTCCGTCGCGTCGAAGCTGTAGGCGTCCTTCATGATGAACTCCCGCGCGCGCATCAGGCCGTAGCGCGGGCGGATCTCGTTCCGGAACTTGGTGCCGATCTGATAAAAGTTTTTCGGGAGATCGCGGTAGCTGGTAAGCTCACTCTTGATGAGCGGGGTGATGACCTCCTCGTGCGTCGGCCCGAGGACATACTCCGGCTCCTTGGCGCGGCCCTTGCCGGCGCCGGCGTGGTCGACGCGATACATGATCTCGCGCGCGGCGGGCCAGCGCGGGCCCTCGACCCAGTTGTCCGCCGGGTGGATGAACGGCATGGAGAGCTCGATCGCGCCCTCGCGGTCCATCTCCTCGCGGCAGAGCTGGCTGATCTTCTGCACGACGCGGAGGCCGGCCGGCATATAGGTGTAGAGACCGCCGCCGAGCTTGCGCACGAGGCCGGCGCGCAGCAGGAGCTTGTGCGACGCGATCTCGGCGTCGGACGGGCTTTCCTTGAGTGTCGGGATGAAAGTCTGCGACCAATATTTCATGTAAGGCCGTGACGAGAACAACTCGCCCACAGCGGCGCAAATGTATTTGCGCCCCGCCGGCCCGCGCCGCGATAACACCTGCCGTGACCGCCCTGCCCCCGCGCCCGCCGCCCAAGCCCTGGCCCATGAAATACATCGTGGCGGCCATCGTGGTGTTCGTGGTCGGCTACACGCTGGTGAACGTGTATTTCCGCAAGCCCGGCCGCGGCTTTCGGCCCTACGAGGACATGAACAGCCGCGCCACCACCGCGCGTCTGCTCGCGGCCGGCTGGCAGAAGCTGCCGGTCGAGGCCCGCCGTCCGGTCGAAAAACCGGCGGTCGACGACGCGCCCGCCGCCGTCACGCGTGCCGCCGTCGGGTTGGGCGCGGACCTCGAGAGCATGTTCGCCGAGAAGCCGAAGCTCCTCGCGAGCATCGAACGGGTGGTCGCTCCCGCCGCCGTCCCACGCGGCAGCGACTACTACGCCTACTTCACCGCGACCCTGCCCACGCAGAAGGCGCTGATCGGCGACCTCGCGCTCTACCGCAAGGGTAACGAGCTCGTTCTCATCCCCAGCACCGAGCCGCTGCCGGGCAAGGACCTCATGAGCCGCTGGGACGACTCCACCTACCACATCAGCATTGCCACGGAGAAGCTGCCGACCGGCCGTTACCAGATGCGCATCGTGGCGAAGGGCCCGGCGGCCGCGTGGTCGTTCAACATCAAGTGACGCGTTGGTCAGCTGCAGGGCACGTGGCCCGGCGAGCCGCGGCCCGCGCGAACGCGGGCCCTCCACCTTCCTCGAATCCCCATTGACGAGCGCGCCGCGATGCCTGATTAACATTTTCCGAAATGAGCAATGGCGCCGACATCAAGCCCACCGACCTGCGCGGCATCCTGAAATACGTTCCCCGGTTTCAGGGGCAGACCTTTGTCATTTCCGCCGACGGGATCATCGTGGCCGACGAGAATTTCGCGAACATCCTGACCGACATCGCGGTGCTCCGCAGCCTCGGCATCAAGATCATCATCGTCCACGGCATCGGCCACCAGATCGAGCAGCTCTCCAAGCAGCGCAGCATCCCGATCACGGACGTCCAGGGCACGGGCGCGGCCGACGCCGCCACGCTCGACCTCGCGATCCGCGCCTCCTCCCGCGTGACCCACCTCGTCATCGAGGGCCTGACCCAGAACGGCCTCAAGGCCGCGCTGACCAACGCCGTGCGCGCCGCGCCACTCGGCATCATCAAGGGCGTCGACCACCAGTTCACCGGCCGCGTCGACCGCATCGACAAGGACTTCCTCAACCAGCTCATCGAGTCGCACGTCGTGCCCGTGCTGAACCCCATCGGTTTCGACCGCGACGGCCGGCCGCTGCGCATCAACTCCGACCTGCTCGCCGCCGAGCTGGCCGAGGCGTTGCACGCCACCAAGATCATCTACCTCACCCCGCACGAGGGCCTCGAGCTTAACGGCAAGCTCCAGCACCAGATCGCCGCCGGCACGCTCAAGAGCATCCTCGAGGGCAAACCCGAGTCCATCAACGAGCCCATGCGCAGCACCGCCGCCCACGCCGTGAAGGCGGTCGAGACCGGCACGCCGCGCATCCACCTGCTGGACGGCCGGCTCATGGACGGCCTGCTCAACGAGATCTTCTCCAACGAGGGCGTGGGCACGCTCATCCACGGCAACGAATACCAGCAGATCCGGCAGGCCACGAAGCGCGACGTCCGCGCCATCTACAACCTCACGCGACAGGCCGTGAAGCGCGAGGAATTGCTCTACCGCACGCAGGCGGCGATCGAGAAAAACGTCGAGCAGTTCTACGTGTTCGAGATCGACGAGAACATCATCGCCTGCGTGTCCCTGCAGTTCTACCCCGACAAGCCAAAGTTCGCCGAGGTCGGCTCGCTCTATGTCATGCCTTTCTACCATCACCGTGGCATCGGCAAGAAGATGGTCGATTACGCCTGCATGATGGCCAAGGAGCGCGGCGCGACCAACATCATCGCGCTCTCCACGCAGGCCTACACCTTCTTCACGTCCGTCGTCGGCTTCGAGGAGACCGACAAGGAGGCGTTGCCCGAGTCGCGCCTCAAGGCTTACGACGACAGTGGCCGGAACTCGAAGGTGCTGACGAAGAAGCTGTGAGGTAGGGGCCGTTGCCCTCAACGGCCCGGGCGCTTGAGGGCAAGCGTCCCTACCCGCCCCTCACCCCGTCGGCTTACCCCGGTCCATGCGGTGTCCCTCGAGTTCGACGATCACCTGGATCTCGACGGTGGAATTCTTGGGCAGGCCGGCCACGGCCACGGCGGCGCGCGCATGCTTGCCGGCGTCGCCGAAGACCTTGCCGAACAGTTCGGAGGCGCCGTTGATGACGGCCGGACTGTCGGCGAAGCCGCTGACCGCGTTGACAAACCCGGTGACGAGCACGAACCGCTTCACTTGGTCGAGGTCGCCGGTGGCGGCCTTGATGTTGGCGAGCGTGTTGAGCGCGCAGATCTTCGCGGACTCGTAGGCCGCCTGCACGGTCTGCTCCTTGCCGACCTGGCCGACATGCGTCATCTCCCCGTTGAACGAGCTGATGGTGCCGGCGAGATACAGCAGGTTGTCCGTGCGGACGAACGGCACGTAGCTGCCCGCGACAGCGGGCGGATTGGGGAGCGTGAGGCCGAGTTCGGCAAGTTTGGCTTCGTAGTTCATGGGATGTTTTGTCGGAGAGGTAACCACCAATGGACACTAATAAACACTAATTCAGCAGTCGTGATTCGTGTGCCTTCGTGTTCATTCGTGGTTAACTGCCTTAGGGTTTGGGGATGAAATCAAAAGTGGCGACTTCGGACACCGCCACCGGCTTGTCGAGCACGCCGACCTCCTGCAGCAGGTTGATCTGCTTCTGCAGGCGCGCCGCCGTGAGCTGGCCGGCGGCCTCGCCCTTCGCGGGATCGCCGGAGACCAGCTTGAAGTCGTTCATGGCCTTGATGCTGTAGAGCATGAATTCCCGCGGCAGGTCGCCGCGCTGGCGGGCGATCAGCGCATTGCCCGGCGCGGGATCGCCCTTCAGGTAGTCGGTCCAGCCGTGGATGCTGGCGCGGACGAACTTGCCGACCAGGTCGGGATGCTTCGCAATAAAATCCGTGCCGGCGAACATCACCCGGTAAGGCTCATAGGTGTCGCTCGCGATGAGCAGCGCCCCGACGTCCGCCCCACGCTGCTTCGCAAAGTATGGCTCGTTGGTCACGAAGCACTGCTGGACAAATTCCTTGTTGTTCATGAACCGCGCGAGGTCACCCACGAGCGGGATCAGGTTGAACTTTACGCCGAGCTTTTTCTGCATCACCTGCAGCCAGGTCGAGCCGGCGCCGGCCATCAGCGTCCTGCCCTCGAGGTCTTGCAGGCTCTGCAGCGGATGCTCCGAGTGGAAAAGGATGCCCTGCGGGTCGCGCTGCATCTCGGCGCCGACCATCTTGAGCGGCACGCCGCGCGCGACCGCCACGATCACGTCGTCGCCGTTCGTCATGCCGAGCTCGGCGCGGCCGACCGCGACGGTGGTCATCACCTGTGCATTCGGGCCGCCGGGCAGGATCTCGACGTCGAGCCCCTCCGCCGCGTAGTAGCCCTTGGCGAGCGCCTGATAGTAGCCACCGTGCTCCGGCTGCGGAAACCAGTCGGTCTGGAAACGGATCTTCACCAGCGCACCTGGGGCCGTGGCGACCACGGACTCGGTCTTCTTGCCGCAACCGGCGAGGAAAAACACCAAGACAGAGCCAACCACGAATGAGCACCAATGGATACGAAACAGAAAGGCCGCTGCATGGAAAGGCGGTCCGGCCTGGCCGCCTGATTCGTGTCTATTGGTGTTCATTCGTGGTTAAAACTCAGTGGTCGTTGCGTTCGAAGGAATCGTGCCACTTGTGGAGCACGGCCCAGTTGAGCCAGGAAACGGCTGCCACGAAGATGAATCCCAGCAGGCAGCTGGTCAACGCCGTGGCGAACAGGGCGGGTATCTTTATCTGGGTATTGTAGCTGTAGACGAGGAAGCCCAGCCCGCCGGTGCCGCCGGACGAGTTGCCGACCATGTATTCGCCGAAGATCGCGCCGATCGGCGCCAGCGTCGCGGCGATGCGCAGGCCGGCGAGGTAGAGCGGCATCGCGGCCGGCACGCGCAGCAGCAGCATCTCCTGCACGCGGCTGGCGTTGCACATGCGGAAGAGCGCCACGTGGTTCATGTCGGTCGAGAGCAATCCCTGCGTCATGTTCGCGACAATCGGAAAATAACTGATGAGCCAGGTGATGGTGATGATGCCCGGCATGCCGGGCCCGGCCCAGAGCATGATGATTGGCGTCAGCACGATCACCGGCGTCATCTGCAGCACCAGCAGCCACGGATAAAGCCCCGCGCGCAGCGAGCGTGAGACCCCGAGCAGCAGGGACGTCGCAAAGCCCAGCGCCGCCGCGAGCACGAATCCGCCCAGCGCACCGACGGCGGTGTGTCCGGCCGCGGCGAGCAGCCGCGCATGTTCATTCCACGCCGCCGTGATGATCTCGATGGGCGTGGGCAGGATCCAGCTCTGCAGTCCGCTGACCAGCCGCACGCCATACCAGAGGGCGACGAACAGCACGCCGCTCGCGACCGGCAGGCCCCAGCGCAGGATGGGCGGCAGCTTTTTCATGCGGGGACCGGCTCCTCGACCTCGTGCAGCAGGCGCGACACCTCGTTGACCTTCGCCTGGAAATCGGGCCGGGCCCGCAGTTCCGGCGGGCGCGGATAGGGGAACTCCACCGCCACCTCGGCGTGCAGGCGCCCGGGGTTCGCGGCCATCACGACGATGCGGTTGGAGAGGAAAACCGCCTCGGCCATCGAGTGCGTGACGAACATCGCGGTGAACGGCGCCTGCGCGCGCAGCGCCAGCAGTTCCTCGTTCAACCGGTTGCGCGTCATCTCGTCGAGCGCGCCGAACGGCTCGTCGAGCAGCAGCAGTTGCGGCGCGAGGGTCAGCGCGCGCGCGATCGAGACGCGCATTTTCATGCCGCCGGAAAGTTGCCGCGGGTAATAGCCGCTCACGGCGCCGAGCCCGACCAAGGCGAGCATCTGCCGCGCCTTGGCCGCCCGCTCCGCCTCCGGCGCGCCGCGCAGCCGCCGCGGCAGCTCGACGTTCAATTGCGCCGTGAGCCACGGCAGCAGCGTGGCGTCCTGGAAGATGAAGGCCTGCCGGTCGCGCGCCTGCCGCGGTTTCATGCCCGCGACGCTCAACTCGCCCACCGTCCACGGGCTCAGCCCGGAGACCAGCTTGAGCACGGTGGACTTACCGCAGCCGCTCGGCCCGATGAAGGTGATGAAGTCGCCCGGCTGCACCGCCAGGCTGATGCCGTCCAGCACGAGCGGGCCGTCGCCATAGCGCTTTTGCAGCGAGGTAAATTTGACGATGGGCGCGGCAGCCTCCATGAATCCAACCGAATGGACACAAT
Source organism: Lacunisphaera sp. (assembly GCA_029945445.1). Taxonomy (GTDB): domain Bacteria; phylum Verrucomicrobiota; class Verrucomicrobiia; order Opitutales; family Opitutaceae; genus Lacunisphaera. The sequence continues at coordinate 395,535 of JAQSCO010000060.1, forward strand.
CGCGCCCAAAACGCCAGCCACTTTGCCGTTCGCGGCGTGGCAGGCCATGGCCCCCGCGGCCGCCGCGCAGGAGGTCCAGCGCCGCATGGCGGCGCTGCCGGCCGATCTGCGCGCCGCCGCCCTCGCCTGGGTGCGGCCGGAGCAGGCACTGGCGGGCGAACTGGCCGCGGCCGACCCCAAGCAGCCCTTGTCCGGCGTGCCTTACCTGTTGAAGGATTTATTTGATCTCGCCGGTGTGCCGACGAAGGCCGGTTCCACCTTTCTTGACCAGGCCCGCGGCCTGCCGGGGCAGGACGGCGCCCTGCCCCGCCGCCTGCGCGAGCTCGGCGCCGCCTGCGCGGGCAAGACCCACCTCGTGGAATTCGCCGCCGGCCTCTTTGGCGACAACGCGCACTACGGCGACTGTCCGCATCCGTTTTTTACCGGCCGCCTTTCCGGCGGCTCGAGCAGCGGCTCGGCGGCGCTGGTCGCTGCGGGAGTAGCGCCCCTCGCCATCGGCAGCGACACCGGCGGCTCGGTGCGCTTGCCCGCGGCGTTCTGCGGGCTGTATGGTTTCCGGCTGACGCCGCACGGCGAGTTCATCCGTGACGCCATGCCGCTGGCACCGTCGCTCGACACGGCCGGCTGGTTCACGGCCAATGCGGCCGACCTGCTCGCCGCAAACGCCGCCCTCGTCGGCCCGAGCCGGCAAAGCAAGGAGCCGCGCGGTTGCTTTCTCCCGGCCGGCGAACTGGGCATTCCCTTCGACCCCGCGACCGCCAAGGCCTGCGACCGAGCGGCCGCTGATCTCAGCAAACCGGCCGGGCGCGACACCACGGCGGCACTCCTCGCCTCGTGGACCGGGGCGATCGAGGCCTACACCGTGACGGCGTTGCACGAGGCCCACGCGGTCCATCGTGACTGGCTCGCGCCGTATCACGAACACTACGAGCCCGGCAGCTGGCAGCGCTTTTCCGACGGCGGGCGTTACCAGCCGGAGCAATTGGCCAAGGCCGCCGCCACGTTCGCCGCGGTGCGCACGACATTCCGCCGGTTCTTCGCCGACTACGACTACCTCATCCTGCCGGCCTCGCCCTTCCCCGCCCTGCGCAAGGCCGACTGCACGCCCGAGGCGCGGAAGCATATCCTGACCCTCACCACGCCCGCCAGCCTGGGCGGCTTGCCCGTGCTGACGATCCCGGTGGCGCTGCCATCGGGCCTGACGACCGGCTTGCAGGTTATCGTGCCAACCGCGGACAGCGCGGTCGTGCCCTGGATTCTGAAAAGGTAGGGCGCGCTATCCCGAGCGCTCCGCGCGGCGGTTTAAGGATAATCTGGTCTACCAGCCAAACAACTTCGTCGCGTTGCCTCCGAGCAAAGAGGCCGACGCACCGGCGGCCTTCGCTTCCTTGAGCAGGCCGTTGAACTCCGGCGCCACCTCGGTCTTGGGATAAAGGATGAGCGGATAATCCGAACCGAACAGCACGCGCCCGTGCGGCGCCTTTGCCCACACCTCCGGGCCGTAAAGCAAGGGCGAGGCGGCGGTGTCGAACCAGACATTGGGCAGCGCGGCGGCCTCCCGCGCCCACGCCAGCCCGCCGCCCCAGTGCGCGAGGATGAAATTCGTCGCCGGAAATTCCTGCGCCAGCCGGATGAAATCCGCGAGCGGCGTCTCGACGCGCCCGGCATACTTGCGGCTGGCCGGGTCCGTGACGTGCAGGTTGACGGGCACCTTCCACTCTGCGGCCAGCGCGAGCACCTGCCGCCACACCGGATCATCCAGCCGGAAGTGCTGGGAATGCGGCGACAGTTCACCGAAGCCGGACAGCCCGTCGTCCATTGCGCGGCAGGCCTCCTCGAAGGCCGGCGTGCCGGCCTTCGGCTGGACCGTCGCGAACGCGGCAAGCCGGTCGGGATGCGCGCGGAGGCAGTCGGCATAGAATTTGTTCTGGGCGACGCACGTCTCGTGTTTTTCCCAATACCACCCGAGCAGCACGACCTTCGCGATTCCGGCCGTGTCCATGTCGCGCAGCAACTGGTCGACCGAGGGGAATCCCTGCACCGCCGCGCCATCCTTTCTCCGCCGGCCGCACAGGACGGCCCAGTGCGGTTCATCATGCACCACGGCCCACGCCAGCGGGTCGCGGTTCACCTCCGGCGGATAGAGATGCACGTGGCTGTCGATGATCGGCACAGCCTGACGTTTCATCACGCCCGCCTTCCGGGCAAGCCGGGAACGCCGCTAGACGGCCGGCTTGCGCCACCCAAAGCTCAGGACCAGCGCCGTGAGTCCTCCCGCGGAGATGCTGGACTCCAGCAGTGATTGCACCACCGCCGGCAGGCCGGCCAACATTCCCGGCTGCGTGGGCAGGCCGAGTCCGACGCCAAGCGATAGCGCCACAATCAAACCCTCTCTTTGCCCCAGCCCCTCGCTGAGAATCAGCCGGATGCCCGACACCGCGACCAGCCCGAAGAGCATCATCGCAAGCGCGCCGATGACCGGTGGCGGCACGACGGAGATCAGGCGGCCCACTGCCGGGAAAATTCCGAGTAACGCGAGCAGCGCCGCCATGTAGTAGCCGACGCGGCGGCTGGCGACACCGGTGAGTTGAATGACGCCGTTGTTCTGGGCGTAGGTCGCGCTCGGAAAACCCCCGAACAGCGCCGACACCGTGCTCGTGAGGCCGTCGGCCAGCACGCCGCCCGACAGGCGCCGCCAATGCTCCGGGCCGGTCGTGGTCAGACCGGAGAGCTGCGAGGTGGCGGTCATGTCGCCGATCGCCTCGAGCATAGACACGAGGTAGACAAACGCGAACGGCAGCAGCAAATCCCAACGGAAGGCAAACCCGTGCGGCAGCAGCCGGACCGGCGTGAACCAGCTGCCGTCACCCGCCGGCGGCGCCGGCAGGGCGCCGAGCAGCGCGCAAACGATCACGCCCCCCGCCACGCCGAGTGCGATGCCGGCAATGCGCGCCCACGCGCGGCCGATGGCCTGCGAGACGGTCACGATGACGACCACGCCCGCCCCGACCGCGAGGCCCAGCCACGGCGGGGCATCCGGCCGCAGCGGCGCCGCGAGATTGAAATAGGCCGTCGGGATCAGCGACACGCCGATAAGCAGCACGACGATGCCGGACACGAGCGGCGTAAACACCCGGCGCACGTGCCGCAGCAGCGGCGAAAAGAACATCTGCAACGGCGCCGCCAGGCAGGACAAGCCGAACATCAAGGCCAGTCCGCCCGCATGCCACGCCTGCGTGAGCACGCCGATGAAAGCGAAGCTGGTGCCCGTGACACTCAGCAGGCCCGACCCAACCGGACCACGCCGACGACATTGCAGGAAAGTGCCGAGCGCCGAGGAGAGCAACGCGAGGCTGATGAAGTAGGCCGTGTCGGCCGGCGCAAATTTCAGCGCGCCCGCCAGCAGCAGCGGCGGCGTGATGGTGCCCACGACCATCGCGGCCACATGCTGCGTGCCGACCAGCAGGGCCGTGACCGGCGGCACGCGGTCCTCCAGTCCGTAGACAATCGGGGAGGAACTCGCGACGGGCGACGGCGGCAGGTCTTCCATGAGTTAGCTGCGTCAGGGTGCGCGTTCGATGCGCGCGGTCCAGCCGCCGCCCGAGGACAGGCCGTGTTTCTGGGAGAAGCTGCCCATGTTCAGAGCCAAAGCCACGTTGAGCAGGCTGTTCAGGTAGAGCAGCGGCTCGCCTTCTTTCACGTCGCCGAAAGTCCGCACATACGGCAGCACGCCGCGGTAGGCTTCCTTGCCGTCGTGGAAAATCGTGACCGTGAATTTGTCCCCGAAGGCGGGCTTCAGCTCGTTGAAGAGCGTGTCCGGAATGTTGGTCCAGACATTCCCATAGTGGAAATCAACCATCGGGATCGTGCCGCGCAGCACGCCCTTTTCCAGCGCCGGCTTCTCGTAGGGCAGACTGACGACCTTGGGCGCGAGCAGCGGGCCGACTTGCTCGAACGTGATGGTGCCGGACGCGAGCCGCGCGCCGGTGTAGGCGTAGATGTCGCGGCCGTGGAATGTGTAGCTTTTCTCCGAGCCGGCGCGCCGGTTCAGGTTCTCGTCGATGCGGCGGACGGCCGCGATGCCGAGATCCTCCGCCACGAGCGTCCAGGTGCCGTTGTCCGGCCCGACGAAATAATGCCCGCTCTTCGTCTGCAGCACGATCGACGCGCGCTCGGTGCCGACGCCCGGATCCACGACCGAGATGAACACCGTGCCGGCCGGCCAGAACGGCGCGCTTTGTTTGAGGCGGTAGGCCGCCTCCCAGATGTCATAGGGCGTATTCTCGTGGCTCAGGTCGAAGATCGGCAGGTGCGGGTCGACGCCGACCGCGACGCCTTTCATCGCCGCGACGGCGCCATCCTTCGTGCCAAAGTCGGTCTGGATGACGAGCGCGTGGTCGGCGGCACGGGCCGCGCCGGCCGTGAACAGGGCGAGCAGCAAAGGCAGGAATAATTTTCTCATGGCAGAGCGGATGAAGAAAACCGCCGGGAGACAAGCTCCCGGCGGTCGAGGTTGGCTGATTCAGGCGGAGGCGGACGCGCTCAGTAGTTGTATTTGACGTTGAGCGAGAAGGTCGTGCCGGCGAGCGCGAGGATCGAGCCGTTGCCGTAGACGGAATTCGGCGGGGCCCAGTTTTTCCGGTCGGTCACGTTGCCCACGCTCAGGCGGAATTCCCACTCCTTGCGGATCTTGTAGTTGAGGCTGGCATCAATCTCATACTGCCAGGGAATGACCAGGGTGGCCGCGACGTTGTTGTTGATCGGGCTCGTGACGAGGGCGTTCGTCGAGAAGCCGAAGCCGTTGTCGAACGTATACGAGACCAGTCCGTTAAAGCTGCTGCGCGGGACGCCGCTGGTGCGGGTCTCGGGCGCGAAGGTGATCGCCTCGCCGCCGGTCAGCTCGCTCGTGCCGCCGAACATGCCGTATTGAAACTGGAAGCCGGCGGTCTTGGCGTCGATGTAGGAGTAGGACGCCGTGGCGTAGAGGTGCTTGTTCGGCTGGTAGTTCAGCTCAACCTCGACGCCCTTGGTCTTGTATTCGACGATGCTCGTGCTGCTGGTCGTCTTGGCCGTGCGCTTCTGCTGGAAGTAGGCCAGGTTGAAGAAGAGCTGGCCCTTCAGCAGCGCGTATTTGGTGCCCGCCTCGAAGAGCGTGGCCGGCTGCTGGAAGTTCTCCTTGTCGAGCGCCGTGCCCGCGCCATTCCACCCGGTGATGCCGCCGCCGTTGCCCACCGCCCCGGAGATGTTCTTGCTGTAATTGTAGGTCACGTAGGCGGAGGCGGTGTCCGACATCTTGTAGACCAGGCTGGCGTTGTAGTTCGGGTTGGTGATGCTGATGTCCGCCGTGGGATGCGTGGACTTCAGCGGCTCGCGCACGTGGGCCTTCAAATAGTCGAAGCGCGCACCGGTCACGAGATTGAGCTTGCCCGACACCTTCCAGGTCGCCTGGGCGAAGGGGCCGAAGGTGGTGCCGTGGCTGTCGTTGGTGTCACCGTTCGCGGTGCCGGCGATGCCGTAGCGCCCGGGCCAGCCGGGGACGGGGATATCGGCGCCAAAATCAAAGAAGTTGGGCGCCGGAAAATTCACCGACTTGTAGACGTCGATGAAATTATGGTCCTTGGTCAGGTCCCAGGCATTGGCCGGCTCGAACGAGTAATCATCGTAGGCCAGCGTGCGCTGGTAGCGCAGGTCGAGGCCGGCGTTCAGGGAGACGAACGGCTTGGTGATGATGAACTCCGTGCGGTTCTCGGCGAACCAGGAGGGGTCGATGATCTCGGAATAGTAGTAGGTGCTGAGGGTGTTGCGCGCCGTGTAACTCCAGAACGTGTTGTTGACGACCTTGAGGTCGGGCCCGGCGAGGAAGGTCTGGATGGCCTGCATGTTGAACTCGCGGCCGACCGAATGATTGCTGGGCTTGAGGAGCCGGTTATGGCGGCTGATCGGCACGGCGGCGCCAAAGGCGATGGTGTTCCCCACCACGGTGGTGCCGCCGACGTTCTTGGCATTCTGCGGATCCGCCGCGGTGGCGGCGGTGCCGCCGTTGACGTTGGTGCCGGTGATGTAGAGCAGGTGGTCGATCAGGGCCTGGGTCGGGCGGTTCATGCCCCAGTTTTCGGTGTAGCGGTAGAACGAGGCCGAGGCGTTGAAGAAGACCTCGTATTTCTCGGTGGGCCGGAAGATCAGCGCCCCGTAGAGCGAGTGGTTCTTGTTATAGTAGTCCCACCAGAAACCCTTGCTGTCGGTGCCCGAATAGCTGAAGCGGTAGGCCAGCTCCTTGGAGACCGGGCCGCCGACGTCGATGGTCCATTCCTTCTGGGAGTAGGAGCCGATGGTCGCGCTGACCGAGCCCTTGAAGCCGTCGAAATAGGGCCGCTTGGTGACGAGGTCGACAAAGCCGCCGACATACATGGAGGCGCCCTGCACCGCGGTCGCCGGGCCCTTCACGATGTTGACCGACTCGACGGAGTTGAAGTCGAGCGGCAGGCCGTTGCCGTTGGAAGTGATGCGCCCGCGCACGCCGTTGATGAACAGGTCGGCCGTCTGGGCGCGGATGCTCGGGTTGGAGGGCGCGCCGAAGTTCGTCGTCGTGTAGGAGCTGGAGGTGAGCTTGGCGAAATCCAGCACGCTCGAGATGTTGATGTCGCTCAGCTGCTGGCGCGAGATGATGGTGACGTTGCGCGGCACATCGATGATGTTGTCGTCAGTGCCGAAGACGGAGTTGAACGGCCGGGACGTGGGCATGATCTGCTGCTCGGGGGCGACCCCGCGCACGCTGAACTTGTCCAGTTCCAGGATTTCCTCCTTGGCCGCGGGGGCGGCGGCGGGAGCGGTTTGCGCGGCCATTCGGCCGGTGACGCTGGCGGCAAAGAGCACGGCCAGCAACGTGCGGAGCAAGTTGGTGTTCATTTTGTGGGTTGGGTGGCGTGGGACGGCATTTTCTAAGCAAGCCATGTGCCAGTTCACAAGGGGTTTCATCGCGCACAATATCTTGCCGACCCGGTATGAACCCTGCTGACTACTCCGGTTCATGCGACCGCTTCATCTGGCCCAGTGTCTTCTTGTTTTCCTCGCCGTAAGCCCGCCCGTTTTCTTACCGGCCGCCGAGGCCGTCATTCGCCCGCGGGTCGTGATCGTCACGATGTTCGAGCTCGGCGCCGACACCGGCGACCAGCCCGGGGAATTCCAGTTCTGGGTCGAGCGCGAGCATCTCGACCGCGTCATTCCCCTTCCCGCCGGCTACCACGACGTGCGCGTCAACGCCGACGGCACGGTGCTCGCGATTCTCACCGGCCAGGGCAACACCCGCTCCGCGACCAGCATCATGGCCCTCGGGCTCGATCCGCGCTTTGACTTTTCCAAGAGCTACTGGCTCGTCGCGGGCATCGCCGGCCTGGATCCGGCCGTGGCGTCCGTCGGCTCCGCTGTTTGGACCGATTACGTGGTCGAGGGCGACCTGGCGCACGAGATCGATGCCCGCGAAATCCCGACGGACTGGAAAACCGGCTATGTCCCGTTGCGCAAAAAGCAGCCCTACGAACTACCCTTGCAACCGGCTGACGAACTGGTGGACCATGTCTACCAGTTGAATCCCGCCCTGCTGCACTGGGCCTTCGACCTGACCAAGGACACCCCGCTGGCCGACAGCGCCGCCGTGCGCGAATTCCGGGCCCGCTACGCCGACTCGCCAGCCGCCTTGCGGCCCGCGTCCGTGCTGATCGGCGCCAACCTCGCCTCCAGCACATATTGGCACGGTAAACTGCTCAATGACTGGGCCCACGACTGGGTGGCCTACTACACCGGTGGCCGCGGCCGTTATGCCACCACCGCGATGGAGGACACCGGCACTTTGCGGGCGCTGACCAACCTGGCGCGCGCCGGCCGGGCGGATTACAGCCGGGTGATGGTGCTCCGCACCGCCAGCAACTTCGATATGCAGCCGCCTGACCTCACCGCCGCGCAGAGCATGAGTGGCGAGAAGATCGGCCATTACTCCGCCTATATACCATCCCTCGAGGCCGCGCACGCCGTCGGCCGCCGTGTGCTGCACACGCTCCTGGAGGGTTGGGCCAGATTTGAGACCACCCCACCCGCGGCCCCGGCCAAATAATCGTCACCGCCCCGCCCCATGCTGAACCGCCTCTACAAGCTCGACCAGTCCGGCACGACCGTCGGCCGTGAACTCCAGGCCGGCGCGACGACCTTCGCCGCGATGGCCTACATCCTCGCGGTCAATCCCGCCATCCTCGCCGCCGCCGGCATGCCGCAGCCTGCCCTCATCACGGTCACCGCGATCACCGCTGCGATCAGCACGCTGCTGATGGGTTTCCTGACCAACTATCCCCTGGCCCTCGCGCCCGGCATGGGAATCAACGCCTACTTCGCTTTCACCGTCTGCCTCGGGCTCGGCGTTTCATGGCAGTCCGCCCTCGGGCTGGTCTTCGTGAACGGCTGCATCTTTCTCGCCCTCTCGGTCAGCGGCGTCCGCGAGAAGATCATCGCCGCCATCCCGCACCAGCTGAAGCTCGCCATCACCTGCGGCATCGGGCTCTTCATCGCCTTCATCGGCCTGAAAAACGGCGGCATTGTCGTCGCCAGTCCCGCCACTTTCGTCTCGCACGGCGACTTCGGCACGCCGGCGGTGCTGCTCTGCTTCGGCGGCATCCTGCTGACCGCCGTCCTCATCGCCCGGCGCGTGCCGGGCGCGATCATCCTCTCGATCCTCGCGGTCACCGCCGCCGGGCTGTTCGTCACCGACGGCAAGGGCGGCCATGTCACCACGATGCCGGCGGCGCTGTTCTCGCTGCCGTCCTCGCCCGCGCCCACTTTCCTGCAGCTCAACTTCGACCTGCTGCTGCATGATTTCGGCAAGGCCCTGCCGATCATCCTCACGCTGCTGCTCGTGGACATGTTCGACAACATCGGGACGCTCATCGGCGTCACGCAGCGCGCCGGTTTGCTCGACCAGGACGGCAAGCTGCCCAAGGCCGGCCGCGCGCTCGTGGCCGATTCGATCGCCGCCATCCTCAGTTCGCTCATGGGCACCTCGACGGTCGTCAGCTACATTGAGTCGGCCTCGGGTGTCGAGGCCGGCGGCCGCACGGGCCTGACCGGCGCCGCCACCGCGGTGCTCTTTCTCCTGGCGCTGTTCCTCACGCCGGTGATTCTCGCCATCCCGGCAGCCGCGACCGCACCGGCGCTCGTGATCGTCGGGGTCTTCATGTTCCAGTCGGTCGCGCAGCTGAAGCTCGACGATTTCGCCGAGACGGCCCCGATCTTCCTGATCATCGCGGGCATTCCGCTCAGCTTCAGCATCGCCGAGGGCATCGGCCTCGGGCTCATCGCTTACGCCGTGCTGCACCTCGCCACCGGCCGCGCCCGACAGGCCTCGCCGCTGACCTATCTCCTCGCGCTGATCTTCAGCCTGCACCTGCTCCGCGCCATCCTCGCCCGGCTTTTCCCATAGCCGCGCCTCCGCCGGTTCTGGATGTCAACTAATAGTATACTAGAGTTCCCGGGCCTTAGTATACTATTAGTTGACATTAGATCAGGCGGACGGAAGCGGCGGCGCCGGGCGGGGAAGCGGCGCCGGGGCCGACTTTCAGGTTGCCTGTAACCTAGCCGAGGCCCGTAAATCATCCCATGCGATATCTCCCCCTCCTGCTCGCCCTCTGCGGTGCGGCCTGCGCGGCAACTTTTGCCGAGCGCTTCGAGGCCATCAAGCACACCGCCAAGCCCGCCGAGCTCTACGCCTTCCTCTATGCCCTGCCCAAGGGCGGCGACCTGCACAACCACAGTGGCGCCGAGCGCCCCGAGTGGCTCTACGCCATCTGCACCGACCCGGCCCGCACCGGCGGCGAGACCTTCTACACCCGCGCGCATTTCGCCGCCGCGCCCGACGCCATCGCCCCGGGCCAGCGCTTCCACAACATCCGGCAATATGCCTACGACAAGCTGACCGGCGAGGCCCGCACGGAATACGTCCGGCTCGACGCCCTCACGCCGGCCGAACGCGCCGCCTGGTGCAACAGCCTCCGCCTCGATGCGCCCGGCGAAGGCCGCGAAGAATTCTTCAGCAACATCTGGCCGCGCCGCGGCGGGATCGACAGCTCCCTGCCGGTCAACACCGAGGCGCTCGTCGAAAACATCAAGGCCTTCGGCGCCGAGCACCTCGCCTACCTCGAGACGCAGTTCAGCGTCGATCGCATGACGGCCAACGATGGCAGCCTGATCCCCGTCGAGGACGCGGTGGCCTACGTCAAGCACCGGCTCGCCCAGCCCGATGTCGCCAGCTCGGGCGTCACCGTGCGCTTCCAAAAGGCCCTCCTGCGCTTCCTGCCCAGCTCCGAGGCCCGGCTCGCCGAGTCCTATGCCTTCGTCGACGCCCACCGCGACCTCTGGGTCGGCCTCAACCTGGTCGGCATCGAGGAGAACGGCCACGGCTACCCGGCGCGTTTCCTCGAAACCTTCCGCGCATTGCGCGTCCGCTACCCGACGCTCGCCCTCTCCATCCACGCCGGCGAGATGGACGGCAACGACTCGCATATCCGCGACACGCTGCTCCTCGGCGCCAGCCGCATCGGCCATGGCGTCAACATTCTCAAGGACCCCGACACCCTGCTGCTGCTCCAGCAGAGCCGCCGCGTGCTGATCGAGATCAACCTGATCTCCAACCGCCTGCTCGAATACACCCCCGACCTCACGAAGCATCCGTTCCCCGAGCTGCTCCGCACCGGCGTGCCCGTCTGTCTTAACACCGACGACCGCGGCATGTGGGACTCGAACCTCACCGACGAATACTACACCGCCGTCACGACGTTCAACCTGTCGTGGGACGAGATTGTGCTGCTCGGCCGCAACTCCCTCGCCCGCTCCTTCGTCCAGCCCGAGGTGAAGACCAGACTCCTCGCCGACTACGACCGCGCCGTCACGGACTTCGCGGCGAAGTATCTGCCGGCCGACTCCCTCGCCCAGCTCGCGGGCGTGAAGCCCGTGGCCTACGGTTACGCGAAGCGCACCTGGGGCTTCGATTTCGTGCAATAAAAGCCCGCACCGGAGGCTCCGACCCAGATGTCCTCGCTCTCGCCCGCCGAGAAAGTCGAACTTGCCGCCCTCCCGCTCGGGACAGCGCTCGCCGCGTGGCTGGCACCGCTCGGCGGCCTGAGGCTGGAACTCGGCGAGCTCATCGCCGGCGGCGCGCTGCTCATTCTCGTGCAGGGTTTCTTCCGCGACCTCTGGCTGCTGCGCGAGACCCGCCGCAAGGCCTCGGCGACCCCCCGCCCGCGAGGCGCGGTGCATGTGCGTCGAGTCGGCTCTGGGCATCACCGGCGTGGTCGCGGGCATCGGGTTGGTCGGCCTGGGCCTGACCGCGCCGGTCTCCGTCAGTGCAGCGAGCCTGGCCGCGAGTGTCGGCGTCACGATGACGGCCGGGTTCCTGCTCAAGGATTTCGTGTTCGAGTGGTCGCCCTGGAAGATCTACCGCGAGAAGGACCACGCCCAGGTCATCTTCCGCTGGCGGAAGTGACCGGCCGACGGGCGCGGCGCTTACCTCGCCGTCTTCGCGCTGACCACGAGCAGGGGAATGTTCGTGTTGTGGCGGACCTTGTCGATGGTGCTGCCGTGGATGAGGTCGCCGATCAGTTTGTGCCCGTGCGAGGCCAGCGCAATGAGGTCGCACTGGCTCGAGACCGCGATCTTCACGATCTCGTTGGGCGGGTTGCCCAACGCGAGCACCGTGTCCACCTGCAGGCCCGTCCCGCGGAGCCGGTCCGCGGTGCTTTCCAGGTAATCGCTGTCGGCCCGCATCTCGTCGGACTCGGCCAGCTTGAGCTGCTCGAAGTTGCGCGCGGCCCAGCCGTCGGCGACATGCAGCAGCAGCAGTTCGGCCTTGAAATGCGCGGCCAGCTGGCTGATGTGCGGCAGCAGCCGTTCATCGGCGGGCCCGTTCTCGAGGGCGACGAGGATCTTCCGATACATGGTCAGGTGCCGCCCGTCAGGCCGGCGAAGTCCAGCAGCAGTTTCACGTTGAGGCCGATGATGACCAAAGTGACGGTCCAGCCGAGCAATTTAATCCACCACGGGTTGACGAACTCGCCCATTTTGGCCCTTTCCCCGGTGAAGCGCATCAGCGGCCAGCAGGCGAAGCCGAGCTGCATGCTGAGACACACCTGGCTGGCGACGAGCAACGCGGTGGCCTTGTGCTCGCCATAGATCCCGATGACCACCAGGGCCGGCACCAGGGCAATCGCCCGGGTGATGAGCCGGCGCAGCCACGGCCGCAGCCGGATGTTAAGAAAACCCTCCATCACGATTTGCCCGGCGAGGGTGCCGGTCAGGGTCGAGTTTTGCCCCGACGCCAGCAGGGCCACGGCGAAGAGGGTGCTGGCAAAAGTGACCCCCATGACGCCATCGAGCAGGTGGTAGGCCTGCTGGATCTCCCCCACGTTTTGGTGGGCCGTGCCGTGGAAGGCGGCGGCAGCCACGATGAGGATGGCGCCGTTGATGAACAGCGCGAACATCAGGGCGACCGTCGAGTCGATGGTCGCGAACTTGATGGCCTCGCGTTTGCCACCGGCGGTCTGCTCGTAGCGGCGCGTCTGCACGATGGACGAATGCAGGTAGAGGTTGTGGGGCATCACGGTCGCGCCGAGGATGCCGATGGCCACGTAGAGCATGGCGGGGTTGCGGAGGATCTCCGCCGTCGGCACGAAGCCCCGGGCAATTCCGCCGAGGTCGGGCCGGGCGAGGAACAGCTCCACCGCAAAGCAGCCGCCGATCGTCAGCATCAGGGTGAGCACGACCGCCTCGAGGTAACGGAAACCCTTGTGCTGCAGCAGGAGAATAATCAGCACGTCGACGACGGTGATGATGCAGCCCCACAGCAGCGGAATGCCGAAGAGCAGTTGGAGCGCGATCGCGGACCCGATGATCTCCGCCAGGTCGCACGCCGCGATGGCCAGTTCGCACAGCACCCACAGGAACCACACGACCGGCCGCGGGTAATGGTCGCGGCACGCCTGCGCCAGGTCGCGGCCGGTGGCGATGCCGAGCTTCACGCACAGGTGCTGCAGCAGGATCGCCATCAGGTTCGAGATCAGGATGACCGACAGCAGCGTGTAGCCAAATTGCGACCCGCCCGCGAGGTCCGTGGCCCAATTGCCCGGGTCCATGTAGCCGACCGCCACCATGAAGCCGGGACCCGAGAATGCGAGGAGCTTGCGCCAGAAGCCCGTGCCCGTCGGCACGGCGATGCTCCCGTGCGACTCGGGCAGGCTCAACGCCACGCGGGCGTGCCGCCAGCCGGGCTCGCTTGTCGTGGTCTTGGTGGGCAGCGGGTCGGTCATCAGCGTCGTGCGGTTGTCGCGGCGTCAGAATCCCCAGTGGAGCCGGACCACCGGGTTCCACCCCGGCGCGCCGCGCGAGAGCCCGCGGTAGATGGCGAAGTCCCACCAATACAGGCTCGAGAGGTGCACCTGCACGCCGCCGCCGAGCGTGCCCGCCCACGGCGCCCCGCCCGAGGATTTCCCGACGGTCACTTCGCCGTATAACTTGAGCAGCCCGGTCAGCGGCTGCTGGAAGGCGGCCGCGGCCGCCCAGAATGAATCATAGCCGTTGTCGGCGTCGTTGCGCAGAAAATCCAGTTCGCCCTGGGCGAGGAACTCCCCGCCGCCGGGCAGATACGTCGCCCACGGCACGATGACGCCCCCCTGCAGCCCGCGCTTGCCCACGTTGCCGGTGCTGGTCGGCAGCCGGACAAACGGCATGACCGCCACCGCGGAGCGCTCGTCCCGCCAGAAGGTCCACTTCGTGCGCACGTAGAGATCACCGAACCCGCTGTTCCGGTCGGTAAATCCGGCCTTCGATTCGTATTTCTGGCTGAGGAAAACATCCGCACCGACCTGCACGTCGATGTCGTTGGTCAGGCCGGTCGTGAGGAAGGTTGTCGCCACCGCCACCGCGCTGTAGCTGCCACCGGCCGAGTCGTGCAGGTTGGTCGCGACCGACAGCGCGTCCATTTCGACGAGGAAATGCCCGGGCTTCACGGTCTCGGGCGTCTGCGTGATCTGGGCCCGGGCCGGCGAAGCGAAAAGGAGGAGCCCGGCCAGTGCCAGCCACGCGGGCGGGCGGCGGGTTCCGACGGAGTTTTTCCTTGGCGGCATGGTGATTTTATCTGTTAGGCGAATTATATTAGGCAAGGCTAATCTTTTGGGTTCCCCGCCTTCCCCCTTGTCTGTTCCGCCCGAGGCAGGCATTCCCAAGGTCGCATGTCACGGAACTTCGCGCGCCTTGTGTTTGCCTCCACGCTTTTGTTCTTCTGCGCGTTCTTCCTCTGGCCGATCCTGCAGATCCTGAAGGGCGGATTTGTCGACGCCGACGGCCGGCTGACCTTCGCCTATCTCGGCTCGCTGCTCACCGACCCGATCTACCTTGGCGGGCTGGCCAATTCCTTCCGCCTGGCGCTGACCAGCACGGTTTTCGCCCTGCTGCTTGCCCTGCCCCTCGCCTACGTGGCGGACCGGTTCCGCTTCCCGGCCAAGGCGGCGCTCGGCGCGCTCATCCTCGTGCCGATGATCTTGCCGCCGTTCGTCGGGGCCATCGGCCTCAAGCAGATCCTCGGGCAATACGGCGCGCTCAACGCCCTCCTCATCGACCTCGGCCTGCGGCCGCACGGCTGGTCCTTCGACTGGCTCGGCGCGAACCAGTTTCTCGGCGTCGCGATGGTCAACGCCCTCAGCCTCTACCCGATCATCTACCTCAACGCCGTCGCGGCGCTCGCCAACATCGACCCGGCGATGGAGGAGGCCGCGGAAAACCTCGGCTGCACCGGCCTGCGCCGCTTCTGGCGGATCACGCTGCCGCTCATCAAGCCCGGCCTCTTCGCTGGCGGCACCATCGTCTTCATCTGGGCCTTCACCGATCTCGGCGTGCCGCTCATCTTCGACTACTCGCGCGTCACGGCCGTGCAGATTTTTTACGGCCTCAAGGACATTGGCGGCAACCCGTTCCCCTACGCGCTCGTCGCCGTCATGCTGTTCAGCTCGGTGCTGTTCTATGCGCTGGGCAAGGGCCTCTTCGGCCGCGACACGCATGCGATGATGGCCAAGGCCACGTCGTCCGGTGGCCCGCGCGACCTGCCGCCGGCCCGGGCCTGGCTGTGCACGGCGCTGTTCGCGGGCGTGACCTTTGTCGCCATCCTCCCCCATCTCGGCGTCGTGCTCGTGGCCTTCTCGACCGACTGGTATGCGAGCGTGTTGCCGCAGAGCCTGACGCTGCAGAATTTCCAACTGGCGCTCGGCCACGACCTCACCGTGCCGGCCATCGCCAACAGCCTCAAATACGCGAGCATCTCCACCGTCATCGACCTCGTGCTCGGCGTCGCGCTGGCCTACGTCATCGTGCGCTCGAAGGTCGCCGGCCGCTCGATCCTCGACTTCCTCGCGATGCTCCCGCTCGCCGTGCCGGGCCTCGTGCTCGCCTTCGGCTACCTCGCGATGAGCCAGGACGGGAAGTTCTTCGCGTTCCTCAACCCGGTGCAGAACCCGACGATCCTGCTCATCATCGCCTACTCCATCCGCCGCCTGCCCTACGTCGTGCGCTCGGCCGCCGCCGGTTTCCAGCAGACCAGCGAGACGCTTGAGGAGGCCGCGCAGAACCTCGGTTGCCCGCCGCTCAAGGCCATGGTCCGCGTCACACTGCCGCTGATCATGGCCAACGTCATCGCCGGCGGGCTGCTCGCCTTCTCCTTCGCGATGCTGGAGGTGTCCGACTCCCTCGTGCTCGCGCAGAAGCAGCTGTATTACCCGATCACGAAGGCCATCTACGAGCTCTTCCAGCTGCTCGGCGACGGCCGGCTCATCGCCTCCGCGCTCGGCGTCTGGGCGATGGTGTTCCTCGGCATCTGCATCGTGGGCATGACGGTCCTGCTGGGCAAGAAACTCGGGGCAATTTTCCGCGTTTAGCTCCGGCTAAACGCGCCGCGCCACAGCCCGCAGGGCGCCGGCGGGCATACTCACCGACCGCACTCGCCCAGCGCATTCCGACCCCATCTTACGGGGCCTTAGTATACTATTAGTTGACATCAAGTGGGCCCCGTCTAATGTCAACTAATAGTATACTAGGGCGTCGGTCGCTTGCGCGGACTGAGCCCGGCCAGGCCCAGCACGCCCAGGCCGAGCGCGGCGCTGAAGAGATAATAGCGCCCGTTCTCCTGCAGCCCGAGCGCCGTGATGAGCACCGGCGCGAAGCCCGCGAGGATGCGCCCGAGGTTGTAGGCCGCGCCCGACAGCATCGTGCGGAAGTCGACGAAGATCTCGTTGAACCACGCGCCCATCAGCCCGAACGGAATGCCGTTGAGCAACGGCAGGACCAGCGCGAACCACAATCCCGCGCGCGCCGAGCCGCTCAGCCACGCCGCGAGCGACAGCACCAGCAGTCCGCCCGCATACAACGCCAGCGCGCGGCCCACGCCCCAGCGCCGCACCACCCACGCGCCGGCCAGCATCCCGGGCGCGACGTTGGCCCAGAAGAACACGGTGTAGAGCGTCGATTGCGGCAGGTCCCGGGCATAAAAGACATTCATGGTGCCGCTCGCGATCGTCAGGCTCGCCAGCCCGAAGCAGAGCAGGAACGGCCGCCAGTTGGCAATTATGGCCTGGGGCAGTGTACTGGTTTTCTGAAGGGCCCAGTTCCCGCTGGGCCGCGGCTCATCTTCTGCTGCGCCCTCCGCCGCCAAAACCCGCCCGCGCACCACCGACAACACCGCCACCGGCACAATCGACGCCGCAAACAGCCACCGCCATCCGATCACCGGCAGCGCATACTTCGAGGCGAGGGCCGCGAGCAGGCCGCCGAGGATGGAAAACTGCAGTAGCGCCGAAAACCGGTAGCGCCGCGCGCCGTCCACGCGCTCGGCCAGATACGTGTGGCTGATGCCCCACTCGGCTCCGAGCGACATCGACGCCAGCAAGCGGAACGCCAGCAGGCTCTCGTAGTTCCACGCGAGGCTCAGACCGGCGATGCCCGCCGCATACACGCCGAAGACCGCGAGCATCATCCGCCCTCGCCCGAAGCGATCGGCGAGATAACCGAACACCAGCGCCCCGCCCCCGACGCCCGCGAGCCCAACGAACTGCAGCCAGTTACTTTGTGCCGTTGTCAGCGCGAACTCCGCCGTCAGCCTCTTTGCCAGGTAAACGAAGAGGTAGAGGTCGTAGTAGTCGAAGAACAGCCCGATGAAGGCCGTCCAGTAGACGCGCGCGGAGGATTCAGGCGTGGACGCCACAGGCACAGCGATAAGCCCGGGCAACGGCGAGCGTCAACGAGCGAGTAGTCGCGTGCGACAGGCTCAAAGGATCTTTGCCTTGCGCAAGCTCGCGGCGATGATGGCGCCGATCGTCAAGTGAGGTTTGTTTCAGAGAATACCCAATTCGCCCCGCGCGGCGGCCTGCAATTTCTGCATCGCGGCCTGCACGACCGCATCCGTCGGCCCCTCAACGAGCAGCCGCAGCTTCGACTCGGTGCCGGAATACCGCACGAGCACGCGGCCGCGGTCGCCCAGTTCCGCCTCGACCGCCCGGATGGCCGCCGGCAGCGCCTGCAGCGACTCGAGGGGCTTTTTCTCCGGCACCTGGAGCGCGACCGAAAGCTGCGGGAATTTCACGAGCGCCCGGCGGAGTTCGGACAAGGGTTTCCCCGTCGCGAGCATGACCTCGATGACCTTCATCGCCGCGACCAACCCGTCGCCGGTCGGCGAGACGGACGCCCAGATGACATGGCCGGACGACTCGCCGCCGAGCTCCGCCCCCTCGGCGAGCATGCGCTCGATCACATAGCGATCGCCCACGGGCGTGCGACAGACGCGCCCGCCGGCCGCGGTGACCGCGGCATCGACGCCGAGATTGCTCTGCACCGTGACCACGAGGGTCTTCCGCGCGAGCTTGCCCAGCCGCAGGGCGTGCAGGGCGAGGATCGTCAGGATCTCGTCGCCATCGAGCACCGCCCCGTGCTCGTCGCACAGGACGCAGCGGTCGCCGTCGCCGTCGTGCGCGATGCCCAGCACCGCGCCATGGTGCCGCACGACCGCGCTCATTTTCTCCGGGTGCTCGCTGCCCACCCCCGCGTTGATGTTCGCGCCATCGGGCGAATTGCCGACCAGGGTCAGCGACGCGCCGATGTGCTCCAACACCACGGGGCTGGTGACGCAAGTGGCGCCGTTGGCGGTATCGAGGACGATCTTCCAACCCTGGATGGAATACATCGGGAGGATGGCGGAGACTTTGCTCTCGTAGGCCCTGGCCGCTGCCCAGGTCGGCAGATTCCCGGGCGCAGGCGCCCCCGCCTGGTCCGGCAGCAGTTGCTCGATGCGCCGCTCGTCCTCATCGGTCAGCTTCCTGCCCGCCGGCCCGAAGAACTTGATGCCATTGTCGCCGGCCGGATTGTGCGACGCGGTGATCACGACGCCCAAGGCCGCCCGCTCGTCCCGGACCGCGAGACTGACCGCCGGAGTCGGCACCACGCCGAGGCTCACCGCTTGAAAGCCCTCGGCCGTCAGCCCGCCGGCGACGGCCCGCAACAATGACGCGCCGGACGCCCGCGTGTCGCGGCCGAGGAAAATCCGGCCGCCGGTGACTGTCCTTGCGGCCTTGAGCCATCGGCCCGCCGCCGCCCCGAGCCGCCAGGCAAAATCCTCGTTGATGAGCGGACCACCGTAGGGTCCGCGCACGCCGTCGGTGCCGAAGTATTGGCGTTTCATGAGCGGTAGAATTCCTTTGTCGCCGCGATCTTCTTCGCCACGGCGCCGCCGAGCAACAGCTCACGGGCGGGAGCGAGCCCATCGCGGATGGTGGTCGCCCGGCCGGTAATGTGCAGGCCGACGGCGGCGTTGAGCACGATGGTATCAACCAGTCCGGCCGGGCCGCGGCCGGCGAGAACGGCGTCGACGATGGCAAGGTTCGCCGCGAGATCGCCGCCCTGGAGGTCGGCAAACGGCGCGCTCTTCAGGCCGAAGTCCTCCGCGCGCCACGCCGTCTGCAGGTGGCGGAGCCGGCCGACGCCGCGCACATGGTTGAGCGTGCCGGTGGTGAGCTCGTCGATGCCGCGGTCGGGCGTGATGACGCCGTGGCCGACCAGGCCGGCCGGCTGGCCCAGGGCTTCAAGCGCGTCGGCGAGCTTGTCCACGAGCGGCAGGGAGAAGACGCCGAGCAAGGTGTGTGCGGGGCGGCCGGGATTAATCAGGGGGCCGAGGATGTTGAACACCGTGCGCTGGCCCTGCGCGGCGAGCGTCTGGCGGACCGGTGCGATGTGCTTGAACGCCGGGTGATAGTTCGGCGCGAAGAAAAACACGAAGCCCAGCTCGTCGAGCGCGCGGCGCAGCTTCTCGGACGGCGCGGCGAGGTCGACGCCCAGCGCCGCGAGCAGGTCGGCGCTGCCGCACTTCGAGGTGATGCCGCGGTTGCCGTGCTTCATCACGGGCACGCCGGCGCTGGCGAGCACGAGCACGACGAGGCTGGAGATGTTGAACCCGCCGGCGTGATCGCCGCCGGTGCCGACGATGTCGATGGCGCGCGGCGCCCAGGCCTCGACGCCGGGATTCACCGCGAGCGCGCGGAAGGCGGTGGCAAAGCTCGCGAGCTCGGCCGAGGTCTCGCCCTTGACCGCGAGCGCGGTGAGGAACGCGGCCTTGGCGTCGTCCGGCTCACCGGGGGCGGCCAGCGCGGAGGCCGCGGCCGACACTTCCGCCGGCGAAAGCTCCTGCGGCGCGGTCAACTTGGCGGTGAACTCAACAAGGGGGGGCATCGCGGCGCCGAGCAGAATCATTTCCCCCGATGGCGCAAAGCCTAAAACATTGCGGGAGTTGGAGCGCGGCCGCCGGGCGCGCTTTGAACCCCTCCGGAGGGCGGGTTTCACCCAGTAGGGGCCCAGCATAAAACTCGACAGGGCCCGGAGCTTCCCGAAACATAGACGCGTGCATTTTTCGTTCCGCTCCTTCTGCCGCGGCGTGATTCTCTGCGCCGCGCTCTGCAGCGCCGCCCGCGGCGCTGAAACCGCCAAGCCGCCCGTGGCCGAGCTTAGCGCCGGTGATGCCGTCGTGCTCGGCGTGGTGGAGGGCGTGACGGAGTTCCTGCCGATTTCCTCGACCGGCCACCTCATCATTGCGAACCAGTGGCTCGGCCTCGAGTCAGACAAGCAGCTCACCGGCAAGGACGACCAGCCGCTCTGGCACAAGCCGCCCACGAAAGAGAAGCCCGAGGGCGTGCCGCTCACGCTGAAGCTCGCCGCCGACACCTACACCGTGGTCATCCAGGTCGGCGCGATCATGGCGGTGGTCACGCTGTATTGGCGGCAGATCCTGCTCATGCTGATCGGGCTCATGGGCCGCAGCAGTCCAGGGTTCCGGCTGCTGCGAAACGTCATGCTGGCCTTCTTCCCCGTCGCGATCGTCGGTCTCCTGCTCCACGATCTCATCGACAAGTATTTTTTCTCGATCTGGGTGGTCGCAGCGGCGCAGGTGGCCGGCGCCGGCCTGATGCTGTGGGCGGAACGCTGGCGCCGGATGAACAGCGGCATCGGCTTTTCGAAGAACGAGCCTTCCGATCTGACGGTAGCGAAGGCGCTCGGCATCGGCTTCTCGCAATGCGTCGCGCTGATCCCCGGCACGAGCCGCTCGATGATGACGATCGTGCCCGGCTATCTCGCGGGCCTTAGCCCGGCCAAGGCGGCGGAGTTCAGCTTCCTCGTCGGCCTGCCGGTGCTCGGCGGCGCAGCGGTCTACAAGGGCTTCCGGTCGGGCCCGGCCATGATCGAGGTCTTCGGCTGGAGCAGCGTGCTGCTGGGGAGCTTGGTGGCGGCGGTGACGGCGCTCGCGGCGGTCAAATTCCTCGTGCATTTCATCTCCCGCCACGGGCTCGCCGGATTCGCGTATTACCGGCTGGGGCTGGCGGTTGTGCTCATTGTCTTCTCCCTGTTTTGACCCCGCGGACCAGGGGTGACTATAACTCTTGACGGCCCCCGGGGCGAACCCTACGAACCTCGTCTTTATATCAAGAAATCAGGCCGGTTTTAACCACCGGCCGCAGCACAAAGTCACCACATCTAGCCACTTCTTCCTATGGCCAACCCGAAACGCAAACAATCCAAGCGCCGCAGCGCCAATCGCCGCGCGGCCAACAAATTCCAGGCTCCTGAATTCGCCAAGGACACGGACGGTGGTTCCTTCCGCCCGCACCGCGTCAACCCGAAGACGGGCATTTATCGCGGCCGGCAGGTGTTGAACGTCGAGGTCTGAGTCAGCCCGGCAGTTTTCCCCCATCGACCCCGCACCGGCCAGTCCCGCGACAGCCCAGGCCCGTATCGCGGTTGACGCGATGGGTGGCGACCTCGGACCTGCCGAGGTGGTCGAGGCCGTCAAGCTCGTGCTCGCCGCCGGCGAGCCGTTCGATCCCATTGTGCTGGTCGGTGACCAGGCGGTGCTCGAACCCCTGCTCGTCGACGCCGGCCTGAAGGGCCACGCCGGGCTTTCCATCCTGCACGCCTCCGAGGTGATCACGATGGAGGACAAGCCCCTGCGCGCCATCGCGCGCAAGAAGGACTCCTCGATGGTGCGCTGCTTCAACCTGATCAAGGAAGGCCAGGCGGGCGCCCTCGTCAGCTCGGGCAACACCGGCGCCCTCATGGCCGGCAGCAAGCTCATCGTCGGCTCGATGGAAGGCGTCGAGCGCCCCGCCCTCGCGCCCGCCATTCCGCGCGAGAACGGCTATTTCATCCTGATCGACGCCGGCGCCAACCCGACTTCCGAGGCCGTGCACCTGCTGCACAACGCCATCATGGGTTCCCACTACGCCCGCGCGGTGCTCGGCGCCCCCAGCCCACGGGTCGGCCTGCTCACCATCGGCACCGAGGAGGGCAAGGGCACGCCCCTGACCAACGAGGCCAACGAGCTCCTCAAGAAGATCAACGGCGTCATCAACTACATCGGCCCGGTCGAGGGCTTCCAGGTTTTCCGCGACCACGTGGACGTCATCGTCTGCGACGGCTTTGTCGGCAACGCGCTGCTCAAGTCCTGGGAGTCGATGGCCAAGTTCATCAAGAACCTGCTCACCGAGGAAATGAAGCGCAACCCCCTGCGGATGGGCGGCTATGTCCTCGCCAAGGGCGCATTTGATGCCATGAAGGAACGCCTCAACCCCGACCGGTATGGCGGCGCCCCGCTCCTCGGCGTGCGCGGCAACATCCTCAAGGCCCACGGCTCCAGCAACCGCTACGCCTGGGCCAGCGCCATCCGGGCGGCCGAGAAAATCATCCAGCACGATCTCTACCACCGCATCGAACAGGACGTCGCCCGCGCGAACGCGCTCCTCGCGACCCCCAGCCCTGACGGCGCGGTCAAATAACCTCTCTCCCTTATGGCTTCCGTAATCATCGCCGGCGTCGGCTCCTATGCGCCGCCCCGCATCGTCACCAACGAGGAGCTGTCCAAGACGGTCGACACCACCGACGAATGGATCCGCACCCGCTCGGGCATCCGCGAGCGCCGCATTGCCGCCCCGGACCAGACGACTTCCGACATGGCCGTCGAGGCCGCCAAGGCCGCCCTGACCGACGCCAAGCTCACCGCCGCGGACATCGACCTCCTGATCATCGCCACCGCGTCCCCCGACGCCCCGCTGCCCTCCACCGCCTGCTACGTGCAGCACAAGCTCGGCGTGCCCGCCCATGCGACCTGCTTCGACATCGCCGCGGCCTGCTCCGGCTTCCTCTACGCCCTGGAGATCGCCTACGGCCAGCTCCTGACCAACCGCTACAAGCGCGCCCTCATCATCGGCTCGGAGAAGCTTTCCTCCGTCACCGACTGGACGGACCGCACCACCTGCGTGCTCTTCGGTGACGCCGCCGGGGCCGCCGTGCTGCACAAGGTCGACCAGCCCGGCATCGGCATCCTCGGTTCCGACCTCGGTGCCGACGGCGAGTTCGCCGACAACCTCTACATCTCCGCCGGCGGCAGCAAGCGCCCGGCCGACGCCCAGTCCGTCGCGGAACGCGCCCACTGCATCCGCATGAACGGCCGCGAGGTCTTCAAAAGCGCCGTCCGCGTCATGGAGACCGTCGCCCGGGAAATGATGGAACAACACCACCTGACGCCTGACCAAATCAACCTTGTGATTCCCCATCAGGCCAACATCCGGATCATCGAGGCCCTCGCCGCCAACCTGAAGGTGCCGATGGAGCGCGTCTACGTGAACCTCGACCGCTACGGCAACACCTCGTCGGCCTCCATTCCACTGGCCCTGGACGAAGCCCGCCGCTCCGGCCGGATCAAGCCCGGCGATCTCACCCTGCTGGTGGCCTTCGGCGCCGGCTTGACCTACGGTTCCACTCTTATTCGATGGTAAGCACTCGTTCCATGCGCCGCCTCACTTCCCTTCTCTTCCTGTCAGCCCTCACCGGGCTGCTGCTTCTTCCCGCCCGGCTCGCCGCCGACCTCATCTGGACGCCGTCGGGCGGCTGGAAGGTCGAGGGTGGCGTGCTCGCCGGCCTGGGTGGCGAGGAAGGGCGCAATGCCCTCGACCTGATGAACAAGGCCCGCACGGCCGAGGAAGCCGGCAGCAAGGGCAGCGCGCTCAAGCTCTACACCACCGTCTCCAGGAAATATCCGAACTCCGTCTTCGCGGCCGAGGCCCTCTTCCGCATCGGCAGCCTCTACCAGCAGCGCCAGCAATATTTCAAGGCGTTCGAGAATTACCAGGCCATGCTCGCCCGCTACCCGAGCTCGGAAAAGTTCACCCAGGTCGTCGGCGAGCAATACCGCATCGCCTCCGATCTTTTCGCCGGCAAGCGCAGCAAGATCTGGGGCTGGCTCCCCGGCTTCCGCAACCGCGAGAAGGCCCTCGAGTATTTCGAGGTCATCGTGGCGACCGCCCCCTACAGCGACTATGCGCCCCTCGCGCTCATGAATGCCGCCCGCGGCTACAAGCAGATCAACGAGACCCCCGCGGCCATCGACGCGCTCGACCGCATGATCAATACCTACCCGCGCAGCGTGCTCACGCCCGACGCCTACCTGAAGATCGCGCAGACCCACGCCTCGCTCGTCGACGGCCCGTATTACGACCAGGCCTCGACCAAGGAAGCCATCACCTACTACGAGGACTACATGATCCTGTTCCCCGGTGACGCCGGCATGGCCACCGCCGAAAAGGGCCTCGGGGACATGAAAACCGTGCTGGCCAAGAGCAAGCTGACGATCGCCGACTACTACCTGAAGTATCGCAAAAACTACAAAGCCGCGAAGGTGTTTTATAACGAGGCCATCACCGTCTACCCCGACTCGCCGGTCGCCGCCCAGGCCCGCACCAAGCTCGTCGACGTCGAGGCCAAGCTCGAACAGCAAACCAACGCTGCGGCGGGCAAACCCGCGCCCGCGCCGGTCGCCCCCGCGAAGAAAAAGCGTTTCTGGTTATTCTGAGTATTTTCTTCGCTATCCGCCATTCTGAGCGTAGCGAAGAATCCAGCATGACTATCGCACGAACTGGATCCTTCGCCCGCCTTGGCGGCAGCAGGATGGCACTGCTCCGGGTTCTGTTCTCCGGCCTCTGCCTTCTGTCCTCCGGCCTCTGCTTCACCGGCTGCGCCGGCTACCAGCTCGGCCCAGGCTCCGCGCCCAGGTTTGCCACCCTCTTCATCGCCCCCGTGACCAGCGAGGCGCTCATCCCGCAGGCCCAGGTGCTCGTGACGACCCAGCTCCGCGAAGCCTTCAGCCGCGACGGCCGTGTCACGCTGGTGAACTCGGCCGCGGCCGCCGACGCCGTGCTGACCATCGCGCTCTCCAGCTACGGCCGGCAGGTCACCGTTTCCCGGCCGGACGACACCGGGCTCGCCCGCCGCTTTGACGTGACGCTGACGGCGCACGCCACGCTCACCGACAACCGCACCAAGCAGGCCCTGTTCACGCAGCGGCCGCTCACCGCCAAGCGCGGCGTCTTCACCGACAGCGGCCTGGTGCCAGCCGAGTATCAGACCCTGCCGCTGCTCGCCGAGTTGCTGGCCAAGGAAGCCACGCACGCGGTGCTGGATACGTGGTGATTGGTGGAGGGCCCGTCTCCTGACGGGCCGCGGTCCAGCGGAAGCTGGGCCCTCCAAGTTGAAACAAATGATTGAGCCTTCGCGGTCCTCCGTCATCTGTAATCTGTCCGCTGAATCCGCCATGCTCCACCCGCCCCTCCTCGCCCCTTCCCTGCTCGCCGGCGATCACGCCCATCTCGCCGACAGTGCGGCGACGGTGGCCGCATCCGGAGCGACGTGGCTGCACTGTGACATCATGGACGGGCATTTCGTGCCCAATCTGACTTTCGGCCCGGAAGTCCTCGCCGCGCTGCGCCGCGCCGGCTCGAAGCTTTTCCTCGACACGCACCTGATGCTCGCCGAGCCGCAGAAATACCTCGAGCCCTTCGCCCAGGCTGGCGCCAACAACATCAGCGTCCACATCGAGCCCGCCTACGACCACCGCGGCACGCTTGCCCGCATCCGCCAGCTCGGCTGCCAGTGCGGCATCGTCCTCAACCCCGGCACGCCGGCGTCGGCCATCGAGCATTTGCTCGGCGACGTCGACCTCGTGCTCGTGATGACGGTGCAGCCCGGCTTCGGCGGCCAGCCCTTCCGGCGCGACATGCTGCCCAAGCTCACGCAGATCGACGGTTGGCGGCAGCAGCGCGGGCTGAAGTTCCGCCTCGAGGTGGACGGCGGCATCGACCGCGCCACGGCCAAGGAATGCCGCGCCGTGGGGACCGACACCTTCGTGGCCGGCACGTCGTTCTTCAAGGCGCCCGACAAGACCGCGTTTGCCGCGGCCTTTGCGAAACTCTGAGCCTCAGCGCGGCGCGGTCCGCGCGATCTCCGCCGCCTTGAGGTATTGCCGGCGGAACGTCCCCGCCAACTCACTGGCGAGCCGCACCTCATCGACCTTGTCCCTGGAGTTCAACGCCTGCTTGATCCGGCCGTTCATCTCTGGATAGGTCACGGCGGACATGTCGCCTAGAACGGCCAGCGCCTCGGCCGGCAAGCCGGCGCGGATGATCGCCTGCCATGCGGCCACCAGTTCGGGATGCGTGTCCTGACACATCACGCGGACGACGAAGGCCATCTCGCGCACCAGACTGTTAGTCCACTCGGGGTGATAGATCATCGGGTTGTCCGCTTCATAGGGATTCACTTCCGGATCCGACCGATGGGGCAGGAATTCCTTGGCCGAGTAGAAATCTCGCCGGATGGGCAGGCGGTGCAGTTCATACCGCTCGGTCCCTCCGGGCGTCCCGGGTTTGAAGCCCCACAGTTTCTGCCCCTCCATCGACAAGGCGTATTCGACGAAGGCGCGGGCCGCGGCCGGATTGGGCGCACCGCGCAGGACGGCCAGCGGATCGGGCGAGAGCACCGTCCCATCCGGCGGCGAGTAATAGCCAATGCGACCGCTGGTGCCGTCAATCCGCGACTCCGCGTGCTCGTGGCCGGCGCGGCCGTAGAAATCAATGCACAGGCCCACCGCGGAGTTGCCTTGCACGACATCGCTCGGCGGCTTCTGCGAGGAGTCGGTGAAATAACGGGCATTGGCCCCGATGCGCTGGAGGAGGCGCAGGCCCATGACCCAACCTTCCGCGACGGCCTGGGCTTCCAGCTCCGTGCGCTTGCGGCCGGTCTCGCGGACCAGCTGCACCCAGCGACGGTGCATCTGTTGTTGGATGACATTCTCAAACGCCTTCGCGATGGAACTGCTCTTCGTCGGGTCGCACAAGGCGACCTCACCCTGCAGTTTCGGGTCCTGCAGGTCGTCCCACTGCCGCGGCTCGTGCGCGACGCCGAGCCGCTGCAGCACGTCGCGGTTGTAGATCATCCCGTAGCTGCTGAGCACGTCGCCGACCCAGCGGCCTTCCGGATCCCAATATTGCTCACCCGTGAAGGATTGGGGGATAACCCCGTCGCCGAACCACTCCGGGTGCAATTGCAGGATGCCCGAGTCCACAATCCGGCCGGCCTCCGCCTGCCGGATGTAATCGTAGCTGCCGCCGCCGAAGAAGACATCGAGACCGCAGCTGATCGTGGACCCGAGGAACGCCCGCCGCGCCGCCAGCTCGATGGTGTCGTCCGCGGGGGAGTCGTCCGGCTTGAGCCGGCCGTCCTGAAACGCCGCCTGCACCTCCATGCTCCACGGCCGGCCGAGTTTCTTTGTCCAATGATTCTGAAAGGCCGCCACGTATTCGGACTCGATGAACCGCGTGATCTCAGTCGTGCCGCCGATGACGCGCCAGTCGATGGCGATGGTCCGGCCGGTCTTCGCGCGATACCACTCGCTGAAACCGTGGGAGTATTCATAGCGCAGCGCCTCATTGTGCGGGGTGATGATCACCAGCACTTCGTCAGCGTTCCCGACCGTCGCCAGCTTTCTCGGCCGCAGCAGGAACGGCACCGCCACAACCGTCACCAGCGCGAGGAGGAGGAGCGCACGTTTCATGGCTGGAATGGAATCTTCGGTAGGGCGGCGAGTCCCTGCGCCGCCGCCGCGCGCATCGGAATCTGCGCCCTACCCCGATTAACCCGTCCGGCGGCCGGGTTCCACCTGCTGATGCGGAGGCTACTGCCGTTCATCGGAGCGATTGCCTCTCAGATCGTAAGCACGACCACGTCCTCTGGTTCGACCGTCGCGTAGAGTTCGCCGCGCGTCGCGCCGTCCACGAAGCGCGGGTTGCGCTCGAAGATCTTCAGGTTGGTGCCGCCGGTGATGAACTCATACTGGGCGACCTCGCCGAGGTAGATGCACTCGCCGATGCGGCCCTTCACCACGTTGCGGGTCCCCGGCGCGGGGCTCAGTTCCCAGCATTCGGGGCGGATGGAAACGGTGATGCTGGCGCCGACGGCGGGCGGCCGGGCCGGATCGCCGAGGACACCCTCGAATCTGCCCGCGGCGGTCTCGACGGTGACATTGCCCCCCGTGAGGCCCAGCACGCTGCCCGGCAGGAAATCGGTCTCCCCGATGAAGTTCGCCACCGTGCGGCAGGCCGGGCGCTTGTAGACCTCGCGGGGAGTGCCGACCTGGAGGATTTGGCCGGCATCGAGGATTGCCATGCGGTCCGCGATGGACAGCGCCTCCTTCTGGTCGTGGGTGACGTAGACGGTGGTGAGTTGGAATTCCTTGCAGACGCGGCGGATCTCGGCGCGCATCTCGAGGCGGAGCTTGGCGTCGAGGTTGGACAACGGCTCGTCGAGCAGCAGGCAGCGCGGCCGGATGACCAGCGCCCGGGCCAGCGCGACGCGCTGCTGCTGGCCGCCGGACAGCTGGTTGGGTTTGCGGTCCGCGTATTGCTCCATGCGCACGGAGGCCAGCGCCTCCGCCACGCGCCGTCGGCGCTCCGCCTCCGGCACCTTGCGCTCCTCCAGGCCGAAGGCGACGTTGCCGGCCACGGTCATATGCGGCCAGAGGGCGTAACTCTGAAACATCATGCCCGTATTCCGCTTGTGCGGCTCGAGGCGCGTCACGTCCTCGTCGCCGAATAGAATCTGGCCCTGCTCCGGGATGGAGAAGCCCGCGAGGCAGCGCAGCAGCGTGGTCTTGCCGCAGCCGCTGGGCCCGAGCAGGAAGAACAGCTCGCCGGGATTGATCGTCAGGTCGAGCCCGTGCAACGCGACCACGGGGCCGAATTGCTTGGTCAGTTGCTTAACCTGGATGGATATCATGGTTCATGGAGCCCGGCGCCCGCAATCTGGTTGCGCGGTGGCCGGCGCGTCCCGGCGAGGCAACCGGCCGTCTCCAGCCAAGTCAAAAAAATAAACCCCCGCGGCGGGCCGGTAACGGTTTGCCTTGGCCGGGGCGTTCGCCTCTCATCCCGCGCATGCCCTCGCCCAAAGGCCCGCCGGAACTCAAGCACCTCGACCACGTCCTCGTCACGCCGGCCGCCATCAAGCGCCGCATTGCGGGCCTCGGCGTGCAGCTGAACCACGACTACGCGAGCAAGGACATGATGGTGGTGGCCATCGTCAATGGGGCGTTGATTTTCGCGGCCGACCTGTTGCGCCAGTTGAGCAGCCCGCTGCGCCTCGACTGCCTGCGCGCTTCCAGCTACCACGACGGCACCAAGGCCACCCACGAGCCGCGCATCGTCGACCAGATGAAGCTCGATGTGCGCGGCCAGCACGTGCTGCTGGTGGACGACATCCTCGACACGGGCAAGACCCTCGCGGCGGTCGCCGGCCTTGTCCGGAGCAAGGGCGCGGCCTCGGTCCGCACCTGCGTCCTGCTCGACAAGAAGGGCCGGCGTCAGGTGCCATTTGAGGCTGACTACGTGGGGTTTGATATTCCCAACGAATTCGTCGTCGGCTACGGCCTGGATTTCAACGAGCGCTACCGGAACCTGCCCTGCATCGGCGTGCTGAAGCCGAAATACTACGCCGGCTAAAGGCAAGGCGCGGCCACCTGATCGGACTTGGTTTGGAGGGCCTGCGTCCCTGCGAGCCGAGCGGCCCGCCGTGCCGCGGGCCCTCCAGAATGCACTGTGGAGAAAATACCTTGCGCTTGGGATTCCCGCGCCTTTGCTTGCCGGCTCACCCCGGAGAGATGGCCGAGTGGCTGAAGGCACAGCTTTGCTAAAGCTGCATAGGCGAAAGTCTATCGAGGGTTCGAATCCCTCTCTCTCCGCCATTTTTCCCGTCGCTTTCAAGCCTGTCCGAAACGACGGGCTGAAAATTAATCGGCTGCGCCGGCTGCGGCATTTCCCTTGCGGACGGTCGGGGATAAACCGCGGCTCAGATTCAGCACCTATTGCTGCAAGTCATACGCCACCGTCGCTCCCATCATAGATTAGGTCTCCGGTTTTTTGATCAAAGACCAGGACCAGACCTGGCCCAACCATCACACTGTTTTTGGACTTGGAATAGGGCACATAGTATATCTTTCGTGCCCGGACGCCGGGAGCATAGTAACCTTGGAACCTGCTGCCGAAATAGGGTCCATCGTAGATTTGAAACCAGATGATTTCCGGGCGGCCGGCGAGGTAGGTCTGCACGCCTGGGTTAAGGGCTACCGCCGACTCATTTTCCGTGGCCTGCCCCTGCGAATAGATTCTCGTGCGAACACGGAAGTCACGACCACTATTGTATTTCAGCTGAGCGCCCATGGAGAGAATGTTTTCAGTGTGGCTTCAGAGCCGTCGGTAATTTTTCAGCAGCCGGCTGGCCATAAACCTTCAGCGATCGCGCAGGAAGCGGACCTCGGTGTGCAGCTGTTCGATCTCGCGGAGGAGGTCGCAGACGAGCGGGAGCGCGTGCAGGTTCACCCCGTGGTGCGACCGGAAATCCTCGATGCGCCGCACCGCGTAGAGCGTGTTGTCATCGAACACGGGCTCGGGCTCCGGGTTGATGCGCGCCGCGCCCAGCAGGCCGATGCGGCAGTAATGCGCGAGCAGGTCGGGGTGGACGGCGGCGAGACGGGCCGCGACCGCCAGCGAATAAGGCGTCCGGTCGGACTCGGCCGAGTTCACGAACACCAGCAGATGGGAGGAGCAGGCCGCGTCGTTCATGATTTGTCCCGGGGGTTGAAGGTCGAGGCCTTGGCCAGCTGGGCCCAAAGTTCCTGCTCCGCCTTGGACACCACGGCGGGAGTCTGGATGCGCACCCGGGCATAAAGATCGCCACGCCCGCCGCTGTCGCGCGGCAGGCCGAGTCCGCGCATGCGGAGCTGGCTGCCCGCGGTGGTGCCGGGCGGCACCTTGAGCGACGCGCTGCCGTCCAGGGTCGTGATCTTCGCCGACACGCCGAGCACGGCCTCCCACGGCGCGAGTTCGAGGTCGAAATGGAGATCGGCCCCCTGCGCACTGAAATCGGGATGACGGGCGAGACGCACGCGGAGGTAAAGGTCGCCCGGCGCCCCGCCGCCCTCACCCGGATGGCCCTGACCGGCCAGGCGTATCCGCAAGCCCTCGGAGGCGCCCGGCGGGATGCGCACCTTGTAGGTGTCATTGCGTTCGGCGGTCCCGTTGTTGGCGGGTCGGCGCAGGGTCACCTGGCGCACCGAACCGCGCAGGGCCTCGCCCAGCGTGACCATGAAGTCCGCGTCGATGTCCTCGCCGCGCGCGGTAAACGTCTGCTCGCGGTCCGGGCGGGCGTGTCGCCGGGCGGAACCGAACCCGCCGTGGCCGCCACCAAAGAAACTCTCGAAGAAATCACTGAAGCCCGTGCCGCTGAATTCGAACGAGTCGTCGCCCCCCGCTCCGCCCGGGCGGGCCTGGTGCCGGCCGCCCGGCGCAAATGCACCCGCGTCCTGCCAGTCGGGCCCGAGTTCATCATAGCGGCGGCGCTTCTCCGGGTCGCTCAGGACCTCGTTGGCCTCGTTGATCTCCTTGAATTTATCCTCGGCCGTGGCCTTGTTCTTGGCCACGTCGGGGTGATACAGGCGCGCCAGCTTGCGGAAGGCCGTCTTGATATCGTCCGGCGTGGCCGTGCGCGGCACAGCCAGCGTCTCGTAATAGTCCTTGAACTTGATAGCCATGAATAACGGGCGGTTTGCAGCGGCCGGATCAAGACCCGGGGCCGGACGGCGTTTTCACTCGGGCCAGACCGCTTTCGCTTTAGGACGGGCTTCCGGATGAGCGGCGTGGTTTACCTTGTCGCGCTCGGCCGCCTTGGCGCCCTTTTCGAAGAGCTGTTCACTGGTGTTCCGCCCCTCGCTGTCCTCGTCGTCGTTGAGCGAATCCGGCACCTGGTGGCCGGCGGCGCCGCGCACGGGATTGAACGGCAGGGTCGGATCAAGACCCGGTTCGGGCGTATCTTGGTTTGGCCCGGCGCTCAGTTCCGGCTCGATCGGGTCCAACTCCGAAGGCAACGGGGGCAGCAAGGCCGGCTTGGCGATCCCGGGCGAAATACCCTGCGGGAGGGGCTGGTGGTTCATGTCCTGATTGTCAGGGAAAAATCAGCACGCAGCTATGGAGTGTAACCCTATGGGCCCGGTGCACGGTGGCCGCCGCCTGGGCGGGTAATTCATCGGGTTTGACCCCATAGCGATCGACGGAAGCCCCGGCTATCGTCCGGTGTGTTGCCCAGTATCAAATTTTCCAGCGACGGCGGTGAATCGGGGACGGAAGCCGGCCGCAGATGAAAGTCTTGGATCCCGAGTATTCGGCTCGCGCCACCATGGGCACCTCCCACCCGGGATTGGCGCTGAAGAATCGCACGATTCTGATCGTGGCCAATGATCGCGCCAAGGTGCGCAGCCTGACGGATATCCTGCGCCCGGAAGGCTACCTGGTCACCACTCTGGACGCTGCCGCCGCGGGCGATTTTCCGGAGACGGCGGCGGATCTGATCCTGCTCGATGTGGAATTGCCCGGCGTGCCCGCCTTCGAAATCTGTCGCCGACTCAAGGATCGGGGCGGCGCGGCGGCCACGGTTATCTTTATCGCCTCACAAAGCGATCCGCAGGAAGTCGTCGAGGGCCTGGCCGCCGGCGGCGTCGATTACCTGCCCAGCCCCTTTCGCCGACAGGAAGTGCTGGCGCGCATCCGCGTGCACCTGTTGAACCGGCTGCGCCTCGCCCAGCTGAACAAGGACGACAAGGCCAAGAACCGCCTGCTCTGCATGGCCGCACACGACCTGCGCAACCCGCTCGTCTCGATTCGTGCCTTGGCCAACATCATGCGGGCCGGCTCCGTGGGAACCGTCACCTCCGAACAGCACGATCTCCTCGACACCGTCTACGATGCCAGCCAGTCGATGCTCGATCTCGTGAACGAGTTGCTCGATGTCTCCGTGCTCGAGGCGGGCGAATTGAAGCTTACGCCCCACCCCACGTCGCTCACGGAGCTGATCGCGGCCTCGGTCAGGCTGAGCAACGCCATCGCAGCGGAAAAGGGCTCGCTGATCGCGGTCGAACCGGGTCCGCTGCCGCCGGAACTGTCCATCGATGGGCCGAAGATCCGGCAGGTCCTGAACAACCTGCTGGGCAACGCCATCAAGTTTTCCCCGCCCGGATCGACCATCACGGTGGCAACCTTCCTGACCCCGGGCCACTGCGCGATCGCGGTCCGGGACCAGGGTCCCGGCATTCCCGAGAGCGAAAGCGCGCGGCTCTTCAAGGATTTCAGCCGCACCTCGGTGAAGCCCACCGGGGGCGAATCGACGACCGGCCTGGGCCTCTCCATCTGCTACACCATCATGCAGGCCCACGCCGGCACGATCGGCGCGCGCAGCCTGCCGGGGGGCGGCGCCGAGTTCCGCATCACCTTTCCCGTCAATCCATGAACCTGGCGGGCAAAGTCCTGGTCGTCGATGACGAGACGCACATCCGCAAGTTTGTGAGCCTCCTCATCAAGACCATCGGCGGCTACTCCACCGTCCTGCAGGCGGCGAACGGCGGCGAGGCCTTGCAGGTCTACGAACGCGAAAAGCCCGATCTGGTCCTGCTGGACGTCAACATGCCCCGCCTCGACGGGCTCCAGACCCTGCGCAATCTCAAGCGCATCGATCCCGGTTGCCGGGTCGTCATGCTCACCTCGCTGGTGAACCGGCAGACCGTGGAGGAATGCCTCCACCTCGGCGCGGTGGGCTACCTGCGCAAGGACAACCCGCCCGATCAGCTTACGGCCCAGCTGAAAAAGATCATCCACGACAGTTTCTTGAGCCGGAGCGGCTCGAATTCCGCGGGACCTACCGCTTCCACCGCATGAGCCAGCCCGCAGAAACATCCGGGCCCGAGCGGCGCTCCGGTTCGCCGTTCCTCGAAGTCCGCTATTCCCTGGCTGACCTGCTGCAGGAGGTGCAACGCGACCGGGCCTCCAGCGCCTTTGCCATGGAGAAACTCGACCAGCCCGCGATCACCGCCCTTTTCGAACTGCAGCAACAGCGCGCCCGTCGTGATCCCGGTCCAACTCAATAGGTCCTTCCTCGAGCTCGTGCTCCGCTCCCCCGGCTTCGCCGCCCGGGCCAAGCTGGAGTCGCTCGCCCAGAAGCACGAGGAGCCACTCGCGCTGCTGCAGGCCGTGATCGACCACAAGCTCCTCCTGAAGGAGGACGCCTGCCGCCTGTGGAGCGACTGGCTGGACATTGCGTATGTCGACGTGCTCGCCTCCGGCATCACGCTGGAGGCGGCCAAGCACATCCCGCAGGAGATCGCCCGGATGGTGCTCGCGATCGGCCTCTACGTGATCGATGGCGTCCTGACCGTCGCCATGGCCACGCCCGAGGACGAGAAGCTGGTGCGCCGCCTGGAGCAGATCGCCCAGATCCCAATCAGCCCGGTGTTCTGCCTACCGTGCGAGATCGACGATGCCATCTCGATCATCTACGCCACAGAGCGGTCGATCGCGGACTGCCTGGTCGAGCTGGAACGCAACGCGCTCTTCGCCGAGCCCGACCTGGCGATCGAGCGGATCTCCGAGCTGGCGAAGACCGAGACCCTCGTCCACGTGCTCAACGAGATCATCCATTTCGCCCTGCGCGAGCGCGCGACGGACCTCCACATCGAGCCGCTGGAGATCCATTCGCGCATCCGCTTCCGCATCGACGGCACGCTCCGCGATATCCTGACCTTTCCCAAAAGCCTGCACCGCGCCGTCCTTTCGCGCCTGAAGATTCTCAGCGACCTGAACATCTCCGAATCCCGCCTGCCGCAGGACGGGCGGTTTTCCATTCCCCTCGGCACCAGCAAGGCCAACTTCCGGCTCTCGATCGTGCCCACCATGTATGGCGAGAAAGCCGTGGTGCGCGTGCTGTCGTCGGCCACCCGGCGCGCAATGATCACCCTCGACTCCATGCTCATGTCGCAGCGGATCCTCGTGCCCTTCCGGCGGCTGATCCGGAACCCCAACGGCATCATCTTTGTCGCCGGCCCCACGGGCTCGGGCAAGACCACCACGCTTTACGCCGCGATCGACGAGATCAATTCCCCGCGGATCAACATCTCGACCATCGAGGACCCGATCGAGATCCCGGTGCCCGGCGTGATGCAGAGCCAGATCAACCCGCACATCGACCTGAAGTTCGCCACCCTGCTGCGCGCCTACCTGCGGCAGGATCCCGACGTCATCCTCATCGGTGAAATCCGGGACCCCGAGACGGCGAAGATCGCGATGGAGGCCGCGCTCACCGGGCACCTCGTCTTTGCCACGCTGCACACCAACACCGCCCCGCAGGCCATCGTGCGCCTCATGGAGATCGGCGTGGAGCCCTACATGGTGGCGCCATCCATCACGGCCGTGCTCTCCCAGCGCCTGGCCGCGCGGATCTGCGACAAGTGCAAGGAATCCTACTACCCGTCGCGCGATGTCCTGCTGAAATATTTCACCGAGGACAACCTCACCGAGGTACCGTTCTACCGCGGCCGTGGCTGCGCCCACTGCCGCCAGACCGGCTACCGCGGCCGCGTGGCCTTTCACGAACTGGTCGTCATCACCGAGGAAATCCGCCAGATGATCTCGGAGCGGCGGAGCGTGCAGGAAATCACCCGCGCCGCCTTCCGGGGCGGCTACCGCCCGATCCGCTACGACGGCCTGAACAAGGTCCTGCTCGGCCTCACGACCATCGAGGAGATCGAGGAGAACTGCGCGTTCGACCTGGCGGACTAATCGGGTTTCACCCCATACGTTTCCGGCAAAATTCCGCCTATGCTGGCTTATGCTCCAAGACCTCAAGCCACTCTATGGCATCGCGCTCGGCGCGACGGACGGCGTGATCGGCCACGTAAAGGATTTCTATTTTGACGACAGCTCCTGGAAGGTGCGCTACCTCGTGGCGGACACAGGAACCTGGCTGGCGGAGCGTCAGGTGCTGCTCTCGCCCCACGCCTTCGGGTCGAAGGCCGCCGTGGTTTTCGCCGGCGACGACAAGGCGCTGCTCGTCAACCTGACGCGGAAGCAGATCGAGGACAGTCCTTCGATCGATTCGCACCGGCCGGTCTCGCGGCAGCATGAGGAGGAATACTTCCGCTACTACGGCTGGGCGGGCTACTGGCAGGATGGCGGCTTGTGGGACGGCGCCGGCATTGCCGTGGCGCCCCCGCCCCCGCTGCCCGCGGCCCCCTCCCATCACGGGCACAATCAACGGGACGACGTGCATCTGCGCAGCACCAAGGCCGTGACCGGCTACCGGATCCACGCCACGGACGGTGAGATCGGCACGGTGCACAGCTTTCTGGTCGACGGCAAAACTTGGACCATCCGCGAACTGACCGTGCAAACCGGCCACTGGTATGCCGGCAAGACCATCCAGCTGCTGACTAAAAATATCACGCGCATCGGAAACGACAACTCCTCTGTGTTCGTGAACCTGTCCCGCAAGGACATTACCGAAACCCTGCGGAACGACGTCGCGCAGGCGGGGGCCGGGGCGCGCTGAGCCGGGTCCTTCTATTCCCGCATCCATGGGCTTCGATCAAAACAGCCGCAACCCGCTCATCGTTCCCCGCCGGTGGACGACCAAAGTAAACGTCGGGATGGTCATGGGCGTCCTGCTATTTTTGAGCATGGGCATGCTCGCGATCACCTATTGGACCCGGCAGTCCCGGGCAAGCAGTGCCGCAACCCCGGTCGCTACCGCCGTAAAAAATCCCGCCGGCCCACCCTGACATTTTTTCTTTCCCGTAAAATCCATGAATAACCAACTCCCGGCCGAACCAACCGCCCCGCCCGCCTCGACCCCGAACATGCCGGACACCCGCTGGCTCGTGGTGATCAATCATCACGAAGCCCGCCTTTTCCACTCGGTGGCTCATGGCACCGCGCCGAAGCATATCCTCGCGCGCCACCCCGACGGCCAGATCGGGCAGTCGCACAGCTCGAAGAATTTCTCCAAGGGGAAGGAAAAGCCCGGCGCCAACGGTTTCTTCGCCCCCATCGCCGTGGCGCTGCAGCCGGCCGGCCCGATCCTGATTTTTGGCAGCGGCACCGGCAACGCCAGTGAAATGGATCAACTGGTGGCCTGGCTGCATGTTCATCATGCGGAGCTGGCCCGGCGCGTCGTCGGCACGCAGGTCATCGACGAACACCATCTCACCGACGCGCAGTTGCTGGGCAAGGCGCGGGACTTTTATACGAACCTCCCCAATCAGGTCGTCACCGCCCACTGAGGCAAAACGGCGCCGGTGGCGAAATCGCACTTGCCCCGCCCCGCCGCCCGTGAGTGCCTCGGGAGCGTGCCAGCCTCCGCACCCCTGCTGATCGATTTCCGGAATCTCACCGTCACCCGCGGCGACAAGCGCGTGCTCCGGGGTTTCAACCTGCAGGTGCGCCGCGGCGAGCACATCGCCCTGCTCGGGCCCAACGGTTCCGGCAAGTCGACGCTCATTAAGGCCATCGCAAGGGAAATCTACCCGCTCGCCGGCGGCCGCGGCTTCCGCTTTCAGATCCTAGGCCGCGATGATTGGGACGTGAGCGACCTGCGCGGGCATTTCGGCATAGTCGCCCTCGATCAGCTGCAGAACCTCTCGAACGAGATCACCCTGCGCCGCGTGACCACGCGCGAATTGGTCCTCTCCGGTTACTTCAACAGCTTGGGCCTCTGGCCGCATCACCGCGTGAAGCCGGCACAGGAACGCCACGCGCGGGAAATCCTGCGGTTCCTTGAGATCAGTCGTCTTTCAGATCGCGCCGTGTCCGAAATGTCCTCTGGCGAACAGCGCCGCGCCATGATCGGCCGCGCCTTGGTGCACCAGCCTGAGGCCCTCATCCTCGACGAGCCGACCAACAGCCTCGATCCCGGCGCCGTGCGGGAATTCCGGCAACTGCTCCGCAAGCTCGTCCGCTCGGGCAAGAGCCTGATTCTCGTGACGCATCACATCGCCGATGTCATCCCTGAGATCGAACGGGTCATCCTGTTTCGCAATGGCCGGATCGTCGCCGACGGCCCGAAGGCGCAGCTGCTCACCTCCCCCACCCTGTCCAAGCTCTTCGGGGCAAAAC
This sequence comes from Lacunisphaera sp., assembly GCA_029945445.1. Taxonomy (GTDB): domain Bacteria; phylum Verrucomicrobiota; class Verrucomicrobiia; order Opitutales; family Opitutaceae; genus Lacunisphaera. The sequence continues at coordinate 433,454 of JAQSCO010000060.1, forward strand.
TCCGCGTCGTCAAACGCGGCGACAACTACGACCTCGTCTCGGCCTAGGCGTCGCGGTGAACCGTGTCCGGCGTGAACGCCGGCAGGCACACCGCGATGTATTCGGCGCCGTCGGTGTGCGGTGTGCTGTATTGCACCCACTCGCCCTTCGGCGTGTGGACACCCTGGCCAGCCCTTACGGTGAGCGTGGCGGCCCTGGTCTTCACCTGCAGTTCGCCGCGCAGGACGACAGTGTATTCGTCAAACTCGGGCGTCTGCCCCGGCTCGACCCAGCCGCCGGGGCTGCGCATGCGGGCGATGCTGGTGGCGGTCGTGCCGCTGTTCACGCGGCCGAAGAATTCCTCGATGAGCTTCGGCCTGTTGCCGGCGGACGCGATGACGGTGGGTTTGGGGATGAGTGTGGCCATGGGGAAGAGGTGGAGGGCGCACGTCCCTGCGCGCGCGTTGATCGCGTTGATTCGGCCCGCAGGGACGCGGGCCCTCATAGAAAACGCCGCGTCTTGCGGCGCGGCGTTTGAATCGGTTCAGTAGCGGTAATGCTCGGGCTTGTAGGGCCCGCCGATCGAAACACCGAGGTATTCGGCCTGCTCCTTGGTGAGCGTGGTCAGCTTGGCGCCGATCTTCTCGAGGTGCAGGCGGGCGACCTCCTCGTCGAGGTGCTTCGGCAGACGGTAGACGCCGACCTTGTAGGCGTCCTTGTTCTTCCAGAGATCGAGCGCGGCCAGCGTCTGGTTGGTGAAGCTGTTCGACATGACAAACGACGGGTGGCCGGTGGCACAACCGAGGTTCACGAGGCGGCCCTCGGCGAGCATGTAGATGCTGTTACCCTTCGGGAAAGTATACAGGTCGTATTGCGGCTTGATGTTGGTGCGCTTGGCGTCGGAGGTGTTGAGCTTGTCGACCTGGATCTCGTTGTCGAAATGGCCGATGTTGCAGACGATCGCCTGGTCCTTCATCTGGCGCATGTGCTCCAGGGTGATGATGTCCTTGTTGCCGGTCGTGGTGACGTAGATGTCGGCCGTGCCGAGCGTGGACTCGATCGTGTTGACCTCGAAGCCTTCCATCGCGGCCTGCAGGGCGTTGATGGGGTCGATCTCGGTGACGACGACGCGGGCGCCGAAGCCTTTCAACGAAAAGGCCGAGCCCTTGCCGACGTCGCCGTAGCCGCAGACGCAGGCGACCTTGCCGGCGATCATGACGTCGGTGGCGCGCTTGAGGCCGTCGGCGAGCGACTCGCGGCAGCCGTAGAGATTGTCGAATTTCGACTTCGTGACCGAGTCGTTGACGTTGATGGCCGGGACGCGGAGCTTGCCCTTCTCCAGCATCTGGTAGAGGCGGTGCACGCCGGTGGTCGTCTCCTCGGAGACGCCCTTCCATTCCTTGGCGATGGTCGTCCAGCGGAGCGGGTCCTCCTTGTGGACGCGCTTGAGCACGTTCTTGATGACCTGCTCCTCGTGGGAGGTGGACGGGGTGTTGACCCAGTCGCTGCCCTCCTCGAGTTCGCAGCCCTTGTGGATGAGCAGCGTGACGTCGCCGCCGTCATCGACGACGAGCTGCGGGCCCTTGCCGCCCGGGAAGGCGATGGCCTGCAGGGTCAGGTCCCAGTATTCCTCCAGCGTCTCGCCCTTCCAGGCGAAGACGGGCACGCCCGCCTTGGCGATGGCCGCGGCGGCGTGGTCCTGCGTCGAGAAGATGTTGCACGAACACCAGCGCACGTCGGCGCCGAGCTCCTTGAGCGTCTCGATGAGGACGGCGGTCTGGATCGTCATGTGCAGTGAGCCGGTGACGCGGACGCCCTGCAGGGGCTTGCCGGGGCCGAACTTCCGGCGGACGGACATGAGGCCGGGCATTTCATGCTCGGCGATGGAGATTTCCTTGCGGCCCCAATCGGCCAGGGTGAGGTCCTTGACCTTGAAGTCGGTGGTAGTGGTGGTGGTGGTGGTAGCCATGATAGTGATGAGTTGGAGGTGGGCGGTTATTTGACGGCGGCGCGGAGGGCGGCGACCTTGTTGGTCAGTTCCCACGGCAGGCCGGCCTTGCCGAAATGGCCGTAGTTGGTGGTTGAGCGGTAAATCGGACGCAGCAGGTTGAGCTGGCGGGTGATGTCGGCCGGCTTGAAGCCGAAGACCTTGGTGACGGCGCGGGCAATCTTCTCGTCGGCAACCTTGCCCGTGCCCATCGTGTCAACGTAAACGCTGACCGGCTCGGGGTGGCCGATGGCGTAGGCGACCTGCAGCTCGGCCAGGTCGGCGAGGCCGGCGGCGACGATGTTCTTCGCGACCCAGCGGCACATGTAGGCGGCCGAGCGGTCGACCTTGGACGGATCCTTGCCGGAGAAGGCGCCGCCGCCGTGGCGGCCCCAGCCGCCGTAGGTATCGACGATGATCTTGCGGCCGGTGAGACCGGAATCGCCCTGCGGCCCGCCGATGACAAAGCGGCCGGTCGGGTTGATGAGGAACTGGGTCTTGTTGGTCAGCATGCGCGCCGGGATGACCTTGCGAATCACATTTTCGATCAGGTAGCTCTCGATCTGGGCGTGCGAGACATCGGCGGTGTGCTGCGTGGAGATGACGATGTTTTCCACCGAGACGGGCCGGTCGTTCTCGTAGCGCACGGAGACTTGCGACTTCGCGTCGGGGCGCAGCCAAGCCACCTTGCCGCTCTTGCGCAGCTGGGTGAGTTTCCGGCCCAGGCGGTGCGCGAACATCACCGGCGTCGGCATGAGCTCGGGCGTCTCGGTGCAGGCGTAGCCGAACATCAGACCCTGGTCGCCCGCGCCCTGCTCGGCGGTCTTCTTGCCCTTGGCCTTCTTGGCGTCGACGCCCTGCGCAATGTCGGGCGACTGGGCGGTCAGGTAGTTGTTGATGAAAACGGTGTCGGCGTGGAAGACGTCGTCCTTGTTCGTGTAGCCGATCTCGCGGATGGCGGCACGCACGATGGCCTCGTAGTTGAGCTTGGCCTTCGTGGTGATTTCGCCGGCCAGGATGACCATGTTGGATTTGACCATGGTCTCGCACGCCACGCGGCTGGTGCGGTCCTGGGCCAGGCAGGCGTCAAGGACGCTGTCGGAGATGAGGTCGGCCACCTTGTCGGGGTGACCCTCCCCAACCGACTCGGAGGAAAAGACGAATGAGTTTGCCATAAGCCGCCAACAAAGAGCCCGGCCGCGAATTCGGCAAGTAGATTATCAACGTATCTGTATTTTATGATATGAAGCGGATGGCACCGGGGAATTCCATGGCCGCTCTTGCTAAAAAAAGCTCATCCTATGATCATTCGGTTGATGTAGTTAGGGCCCAACCCGAATCACTTCCGCTCGATGCCACAAAATCCAGCCCTCGACCCTTCGGCGATTGAAACCCTGCGGGCGCTCAGCCCCGGCGAGCCCGAATTTCTGCGGGAACTGATCGCGATTTATCTGGAGGACACGCCCCGGCGCCTCGTGGAAGTGGAAAGCGCGCTGGCCAAGGGCGACGGGCCCCTGCTCATCCGCGCCGCCCACACCATCAAGGGCAGCTCCGGCAATTTCGGCGCGACGGCCCTCGCCAAGCTCGCCCAGGAGATTGAGGCGCATGGCAAGTCGGGAAACTTCGCCGCCGCCACCAGCGCCCTGCCCGCTTTCAAGACCGAGTATGCCCGGGTCAACGCGGCGCTGGACCAGCTGGCGGCGGGCACCTAATCCGCCCGGCCCGGTCAAACTCCGCCATGACCTTCCGCCGCCTCCTCCCGCCTGCGCTGCTCCTGATCCTGGCGCTGCCCGCCCGCGCCCTGGATTGGAAGACCGAGGTCCTGACCGTCACCACGGTTCCCTTCCAGAAAACCCAGGACGTGGTCTTCAATTTTAAAAACAATAGCCCGCGGCCCGTCACGCTGCTCGACCTGCAGACCAACTGCGACTGCCTCGACGCCAGCGCGGACGGGAAAACCTACCTGCCCGGCGCCGTCGGCACGATCAGGGCGCGCTTCACCATCGGCGACCGCGCCGGGCTCTACGAGCGCCTCATTACCGTCGTGACCGATGAATCGCCCGCGCCGGTGCGCCTGCTGCTGCGCATCGAGGCGCCGGAGATCGCCACGGTCTCGCCCCGCAGTGTCAGCTGGAAGCTCAATGAAGCCGCGGATGAGAAAGTCGTCGAGTTCACTCCGGCCGCCGGCCTGGAAATCAATTTCACGGCCGCCCAGGCCACGAACGAGGCGTTCATCACACGGCTGGAGACGATCGAGCCGGGCAAGCGCTACCGGCTCCACCTGCAGCCCCGCAGCACCGCCCGGTCCGCGAGCGCCGCCATCCGCGTTACGGGCCGGGAGAAAACCGGGCACGACGTCATCGTCAGCGCCTACGCCAGCATTCAGTAGCGGGGGGCGTCGGTCTCCAGCCCGACCCGGTCGCCGAGATGGCCAGCGGCGGCGACCCTGCTCAGCGATAGAGCGCGGTCACCGGCGTCGCGGTCAGCACGTTGTATTGGCGCATCGCCAGCCGCCACCATTCCGCCAGCTGGCCGGCCGGCTGCTTCCACAGCTGTTCGTGCAACCAGATCATCGACTCGGCGTCGAGCAGCAGCGCCATCTTCTCGCGATGCGTGAGCTTGGGCGGCCCCTCGGCGAGCAGTTTTTTCCGCAGGTTCATGAAGTAGGTCCGCGCCGCGTGGCTGCCCTGGCGCTGGCGCAGCAGCGAGACATGCACCGCGTTCACGTAGGGATCGAGCACCGCCTGCAACAGGCCGTAGTCCGCGCGCAGCTCCGGGATCGGCTGCATGTGCCGGTAGCATTCCTCAAGGTTCCGTGCAAGCCGCGGCAGCTCCGGCGGCGGCTGGGTCTCGTCCGGCGTCAGGAACAGGCCCAGCTCGCGGGCGCGTCGGCCGAAGCCAGCCTTGCCAAGGAAAATCGAGAGCGGCGCGGAGAACACGAGCCCCGCCAGCACCGGGCTCAGCCACCAGAAGAACGACGGCACGAGGATGAACGCCGACACGCCCCACACCACGCCGATGGCCATCTGCCCCGCGTGCGTGATGATGGCCTCGCGCCAGTCGGTGTCCTCGCTGGCCTCGCGCTTCTGCGTCACCCACCCCACGCCCTGGCCGAGCAGGATGTAGAGCACGAACTTCGCGTTGAACATCATGTTGATCGGCGCGAGCAGTGTGGAAGTCACCACCTCCAGCAGTGCGCTCACGACGAGGCGCACCGGACCGCCGTAGCCGGCGGCGCGGTTGTTCTTCAGCTCGATCAGCACGCTGATCACCTTCGGCAGGAAGAGCAGCAGCAGCGTGAACAGGAACAGCGCAAACGCCTCCGGCACCTCCACGACATAGCCGAAGAGCGCGGTATAGACCTCGGCGTGGTATTGCACGAAATTGCCGGCCAGCACGTCGCGGAAAGTGTGAATGCTGCTGATCAGCAGGAAGAGCAGCCACAGCGGCGAGGCGACATACCCCATGATGCCCATCAGCAGGTGCACGCGGTTGACCGGATGGAATCCGCGGGCAAACAGCAGCCAGCTGTGCTGCATGTTGCCCTGGCACCAGCGCCGGTCGCGCTTGGCGCTGTCGATCAGCGTCGGCGGGCCCTCCTCGTAGCTGCCGTCGAGATCATAGGCCAGCCACACGCCCCAGCCCGCGCGGCGCATCAGCGCGGCCTCGACGAAATCGTGGCTGAGGATACGCCCGCCGAACGGCTCGCGGCCGGGCAACTCGGGCAGCGCCGCGTGCGCCATGAACGGCGCGACGCGGATGACGGCGTTGTGCCCCCAGAAATTGCTCTCGCCCTGGTGCCAGTAGTTCAGGCCGGCGAGGAAGAGCGGACTGTAGAGCCGGTTGGAGAACTGCTGCAGGCGCGCGTAAAGCGTGACGCCGTTCACCACCCGCGGCGCGGTCTGCAGGATGCCGACCTTCGGGTTGCGCTCCATCATCGCGACCAGCTTGAGCAGCGACTCGCCGGTCATGATGCTGTCGGCATCGAGCACGGCCAGGTAGCGGTATTTCCGGCCCCAGCGGCGCAGGAAGTCCGCGACGTTGCCGCTCTTCTTGTTGATCGAGTGGCGGCGCTTCCGGTAAAAGATGCGCCCGAAGCCGTTGAGCTGCTTGCAGAGCTCGACCCACGCGACCTCCTCCTGGATCCAGTTGGTGGCGGTGTTCGAGTCGCTGAGGATAAAAAAGTCGAAATTCTCCAGCCGGCCGGTGGCCTCGAGCGAACGGTAGATGACGCGCAGGCCCTCGAAGACCCGGCTCGGGTCCTCGTTGAACACGGGCATCACGATGGCGGTGGAGGCCAGCGGCAGGTCCGCCAGCTTCTGGCCCGCGATGGAACGCGTGATGCGATACGGATCGCCGTTGCGGTTGAGCACGTAGAGCCCGAGCAGCGCGGTGCTGAAGCCCACGGCGATGTGGGCGAAGAGGATGACGAAAAGCCCGAGCACCACCCACTCGACGGCCGTCATGCCGTCGCGCCAAAGCAGGTCGGCCATGAACCAGGTCGCCAGGCTCGTGAACAGGAAGACGAGCGTGAAAAAGGTGATGCGCCGCCGGGCCACGCGGTGCCGGTCGACCTGCTCGACGGTAAAGCTCGCCGGCATGGTCAGCGGGTGGCGAAGAACACCGCGGTGAGAAGCCCGGCGAAGATCGCCCACAGCAGCAGGACGCGGAGTACGGGCAGCTTCTCGATGCGCTCGAGCGTGTAGCCCGCCGCCTCGGTGATGGTGCCGAGGTCGATCTCGCGCGGGACCATGCTCGACACGGCGAGATCGGGGCCGGCCTTGATGGAACTCTGCCGCATGGCCGCGGTAAATTCGGCGGGAATCTTCCGCTCGTCGAGGAACGCATACGGCCAGCGCTGCATGCCCTCGGACAGCAGCATGGCCACGCGGCCCTCGGTGGCGAGACGGTCGTGCGGCAGGCCCTTCTCCCCGAGCAGTTCGCCGAACCACTCGTCCATCAGCCGGTCAGTCTCCTCGATCGCCAGGGTCGAGGGATCGAGCGCCGGGGCCTCCGCGTGGCGCCGCGCCGCCTCGCTGAGGATGCGTTCGATCAGCCGGCTCTGGTGCAGCCGGTTGTGGACCCGGTGCGCGCGCAGGTAGTCCTCGACCCGCACGTAAGCGTCGTTCCACTGGTCCAGCGTGCCCGTGGTCGGGCGGAACGAGTTCAGGGATTCCAGAGATAGCTCCATGTCTCGGTCAGCACATGCTGACCTTTGCGGAGAAAGCAACGGAGTTCCACGGGCGCGCCCGCGGGATCGGGCTGGACTTCAAAGGCGATGCGCCACGCGCCGGTAAACTGGTTTTTCAGCACCACGGCCTCGCCCACCTGCTTGGCGCCGGCGCCCACGGTCACCCGCGCCTCGATCTCGGGGTCGGGCGGCTGGCCGTTCAGGTAGGGGCTGGCGAATTCCAGGACGAAGCGGCGCAGCTCCGGCCGGCCGGGCACCGCCGCGAGCCGCGTGGAAACCGCCGAACCCGCCGGCGGCCGCACTGCCTGTTCGCCGAACCAGTGCAGGTTGTATTCGAACTCAATCGGCTCGCCGGCGGGCGGCAGCGTCGCCGGTGACCAGAAGGCCACGATGTTGTCGCTGAACTCATCACCAGTCGGTATCTCCAGCAGGCGCACGGCGCCACTCCCCCAGTCGCCGACCGGCTCGACCCAGGCACTGGGCCGCTGGTGATAGTAGGCCTCGAGGTCGTCGTAATGCGCGAACTGCCGGTCGCGCTGGACCAGCCCGAAGCCGCGGGGCGATTTGTCCGTGAAGGTCGCCGCCCGCACGGCCTTTGGATTGAGCAGCGGGCGCCAGACCCACTCGCCCGCGCCGGTCTCCATGAGCAGGCCGTCGGAATCATGCACCTCGGGACGGAAATCCGTCTGCGACCAGCCGGTGTTCTCGCCGTGGGCAAACATGCTGGTCAACGGCGCGAATCCAAGCTGCTTGGGATTTTTCCGGCAATACACCGCGACCTTCACGCGGATGACGGTCTCCTCGCCCGGCATGACCACGAAGCGGTAGGCACCGGTCACGGTGGGACTGTTGAGCAGCGCGTAGATCGTCAGGCTGCGGCCGCCGATCAGCGGGCGCTCGATCCAGAATTCCTCAAACACCGGAAACTCCTCGCCGCCGGCCTCGATGGTGTTGACCGCCAGCCCGCGCGCCGAGAGGCCGTAGCGCTGGTCCTTGCCGAGCGCCCGGAAATAGCTGGCGCCAAGGAACGCCACGACCTCGTCCCACTTGCCCGGCTGGTTGAGTTCATGCAGGACCTTGAAGCCGGCGAACCCCAGGTCGGACGGCACACGCCAGCCGCGCTTGACCTTGCCGTAGTCGTAGAACCGCGGCGTGAACTCGATGGACTGCGCGACCTTGTTCACCACCGCGGAGAGCTGCACCGGCTGGCTGAAGCTGCCGCCGGGGTGGAAGAACTGGAGCTGGAACGGCAGTTCCTCCGCGCGCCACCAGGAAAGCTGCGGCACGAAGCGGATGTCGCGATACTCGTCGTAGGAAAGCTTGCGCAGCCAGTCGGGCACCTGCGACTTCGCCGGCGCGTAGGGCCGGGCCGCGAGCGCCTTCGCGCGGAACTGCAGCACCTCGAAGTCAAACAGGTCCGCCGCCCGGCCAGGGGCCGCGCCCAGCGCGACAAGCAGCGCGCAGAAAATGAACCGGCGGGGCTTCATGCTCAGCGGAAATAATTGCGCTGCTTCTCGGTGACCGGCAGCTCCGCCCGCTCCATCACCGCCAGCAGGTCCTCCCACGCGTCGCGCTTGATCTTCTTCGCCGAGGCCGAGGTGAGACCCTCCTGGCGCAGCAGGTAGGAAGGGTGGTAGCTCGCGCGCAGAGGCTTGTCGGCGTAGCTGTGCCAGGTCCCGCGCGCGGCGCCCATGGTCTTGAAGCGGTCGGCGCCGAGCAGGCCGTCGACCGCGGTCTTGCCGAGCGCCACCAGCACCTTCGGCTGGATGATGGCGATCTGTGCGCGGATGAACGGCAGGCAGTAACTCATCTCGGCCGCCGTCGGCGGGCGGTTGCCCGTTTGCGAGCCGTCGGCATTGCGGGTGCCCATCTCAGGCCGCCAGTTTAAGATATTACCGATGTAGACCTGGCTGCGCTCGAGGCCCATGGCCTTGATCATGCGGTTGAGCAGCTGGCCGGCGCGCCCGACGAAGGGCTCGCCCTGGTCCTCCTCGTCGCCGCCCGGCGCCTCGCCCACGAACATCACCGCGGCGTCGAGGTTGCCCACGCCGAAGACCACCTGCTTGCCGGCGAACACGCGCGCGCGGCAGACGCTGTCGTGCAGGACGAGTTCGCGGAGGTGATTCCAGCGGGCCGGTTTGTCGCCCTCGGGCAAGTTGATGGGCGGGGGCGCGGGCAGCGAGGGCGCACTGGGCGCGGGAACTCTGGGTGCAGGCTCGTTTCGGGACTCCGTTGAAAAGGTCATGATCGGGACGGCCACGGGCGCAGGTGCGGCGGACGCAACCGCTTCGCTCCCGCTCGCCGCCACGGACTCGCGCAACTGGGCCAGGCTCTCTTCCGTCACCGCGACGGCGCGCTGCCCGCCGGCCTTCAGGCGGCGGAGTTCATCGTTCAGGGCGAGCAATTGGTCGCGGGTGGGCACGGTAGGGTCAGCGGGCGGCGAGCTTCTCAATATACTTGGCCAGCAGGTCGAATTCCAAGTTGACGGTGTCGTTGACTTTTTTCTCGCCGAGATTGGTCACGGCCAGTGTGTGCGGAATCAGCCACACGACAAAGGAGTCGCCCGCCGCCTCAGCCACCGTGAGCGAGATGCCGTCGATGGCGACGCTGCCCTTGTAGACGAGGTAACGTCCCTGCCCGGCGGGCACCTGCACGCGCATATAGTGGTCCTTGCCGCGCGGCTCGAACACCTCGATGCGGCCCGGTGCGTCGATGTGGCCGCTGACAAAATGCCCGCCGAGGCGGCTGTCCGCGCGCAGGCTGCGCTCGAGGTTCACGGCCGAGCCGGGGGCGAGCTGCGCGAAACTGGTCAGCCGCCGCGTTTCCTCCAGCACATCGAACCAGAGGTGGCCGGCGGCGAACTTTGTGACGGTCAGGCAGCAGCCGTTGACCGCGATGCTGTCACCGAGCGCAACGTCACCCGTCACCACTTTGGCCGCGAGTTGGAGCTGCCAGGCGTCGGCCGCCGGCTGGAAGGAGGCCACGCGGCCGGTTTCCTCGATGATGCCGGTGAACATGGTCAGATGAGCTTGATGCGCAGCACGGCCGTCTCGCCGCCGCGGCTGACGAGCAGGACCATCTCCGGCCGTTTCACGTCGGCCTCGATGGCGGACAGCTTGGCCAGGGCCTGCGCATAGGTTTTGATTTCCTCGCCGTCGATGTCCTTCACCCAGTCATCGGGCCGGAGACCGGCGGTGGCGACGGCGCTGCCCGGCTTCACGAACTGGACCATGACACCCTTTTGCTCGGTCGTCATCGCCCGGTGCATGATGCCGTCGCCATAGAGAAACTCGCGCACGGTGAAGCCGAGCCGCTCGAGGTAGTGCCGGTCGGCCTCGCGCGCGAGCTTGGGTTCGTCGCCGAGCTTCACCTTGATCTCCTGCCGCTCGGTGCCGCGCAGGATGGCGAGCGCGAGTGTGTCGCCCGGCCGGTGCTTCAGGATTTGCTGGCCGAAATAACCCACGACGACACGGTCGGGCTTGAGGCGTGGCAACGGCTGGCCGTCGACCGCGAACACAATGTCGCGCTCCCGGAGGCCGGCCTGGGCGGCGGGGCTGCCGTCCATGATGTCGCTGAGCACGACGCCGGACTGGTTCTCCAGCTTGAGCAATTTCGCCACCTCGGGGTCCATCGGCTGCAGCCCGTAGGCACCGAACCACGCGATGGGCCGGCCGGTCACGGACTGCGGCACGCGGCCGAGGTTCGGCAGCACCTCGTCGGCCAGCAGCACGACGCTGCTCTCCTCGACGTTGATCAGCAGGATCGGGTTGCCGTGCTGGTTGCGCGAGAAAATGAGGAAGTTTTGTCCGAATGAGGTCTGAGCCAGGCCCGCGAACTGGCCGGCGGCATTGAAGACCGGCAGGCCGGGGCTCGCGACCTCAGCGCCGAGGATGGCGGTCTTCTGCGGCAGCTTCATGACGGTGGCGACGCGCGAGCTGAGGAAATACGGCGTGAAATCCTCGTCGCGGTTGCGCAGGCCAATGCCCCACAGCTCGTCGCTGAGCGCGGGGTCGCCGGTGATGGCCGGATATTGCGTGATCGGAACGAGACTGGACCGGAGCCTCTCCTCCACGCGCAGGAAATGCCAGCCGGTGAAAGGGTCCTGGCCGAGGTATGCGGCGTTGAAGGACTCGGTGCTGCCCGGGCGGTAGACCTTGAAGTCCTTGAGCTGCGCCGGCGGGATCCCCGGCAGGATGGCGGCCGACGGCAGGATGATCGTGCCCTGGGTGTCCACCACCGTGCCCATCACGGTCACGGGCTGACGCTCGATCTCCGCCTGGACGAAAAACTCCACCGCCACGACGGACTTGAGCCGGTCATTGAAAAGTTCCGGCAGCGGGGCCGCGGCGGCGGCCACGGCCAGCAAGAAAGCGCAAAGGAAGGGACGGCGGAAAATTCTCATGGCTTGATCACGTAGAGGGAAATGCGGCGGTTGCGCTGGGCCTCGACCAACTGCGGCTCGGGCTTGGCCTCGTAGGCTTCATAGACATTTTTTAGCTTGGCGAGTTCCGTGATCGGCTCGCTGCCGACCTTGGTGATGATGTCGCCGCGCGCGAGTCCGGACTCGGCGGCCGGGTAGCCCGGCTGGGCGCCGAGCACGATGACCCCGGAAGCGTCGAGCAACTGGTTCTCCCGGGCGAAGGCGCGGGTAACCTTGCGGACGCTCAGGCCCCATTTCTCGAACGCCCATTCCTCGCCCACCCGGCTCTCGAGCTTCTCGGTCTGCACCGTGAACGCGACCGTCTGCGCGCCGCGCTTCACCTCAAGGGCCGCCTTGGCGCCGACCGGCAGGCTGGCGATGGCCTGCTGGATGGGCGGCAGTTGCTCGGGGAAGCGCCCGTCCACCTTGCGACCGTCGAGCGTGAGCAGCACGTCGCCGGCGCGGAGGCCGGCCTTGGCCGCGGGCGAACCGGGGTCGACGCGGTTGATGAGCATGCCGGTGTTGCTCGCCAGGGCGTAGAAGCGCTCGAGGTCCTGCAGCACGCCCGGCACGAGGCCGATGTAGCTGCGCGTGATCGCGCCATCCTTCACGAGCGCGGCCGCGACCCTGCGCGCGACGTTGGCCGGGATGGCGAAGCCGAGGTTCTCCGCGCCGATGTAGGCGCGCGAGTTGATGCCGATGACCTTGCCGTCCTCGGTCACGAGCGGGCCGCCGCTGTTGCCGGGGTTGATGGCCGCGTCGGTCTGGAGCCAGGTGTTGAACGCGCCGGTCTCGTAGCCGTTCACGCCGCCGCTGTCCTCAAAGTAGCGGTCGTTGTTCGAAATGATGCCGCGCGTCACGGTGCGCGTGAGACCGTGCGGCGTGCCGACGGCATAGACGGTCTGGCCGGCGTAGAGCTCGGCCGAGTCGCCAAAGCTGGCCGCGGCGAAGGTGAGCCCGCGCGCCTTGAGCGCCACGGTGTCGAGCCGCAGCAGCGCGAGGTCGGTCCAGTGATCCCAGCCGACGAGCACGGCGCCGACCCGCTCCAGGTTGGCGAGGGTCACGGAGACCTCGACGGCCTGCGGGCTCACGACATGCGCGTTGGTCAGGATCAGGCCGTCCTCGGAAATGATCACGCCCGAGCCGATGCCGCCGCTGAAGCGCTTGGCGCCGTCGGCGAATTCGATCTCGCGCACGTCGATGCGGACGACCGCCTCGAGCACCCGGTTGAAGCCGCGGCTCAGGCCCGCGCCGGCGGCCTGGGCGAGCAGCACCAAGCCGAGAGCGGCGAGGCCCAGACGGCGGATGATTGACGGTGAGGGGGAATGTCTCAATGTGGCGGGTTTTAACAATCGATGGCTACCAACTGCAAAGACTACGACTTTCTCCAAATCGAGCCGCATTGGCAATCTTTCTGGGAGAAAACCAAGGCCTTCAAGGCGGAGAATGGCTCGGCCAAGCCGAAATATTACGTCTTGGACATGTTCCCCTACCCGTCCGGGTCCGGGCTGCACATCGGCCACCCCGAGGGCTATACCGCCACCGACATCCTCGCCCGCTACAAGCGCGCCCGCGGCTTCAACGTGCTGCACCCGATCGGCTGGGACGCCTTCGGCCTGCCCGCCGAGCAGCACGCGGTGAAGACCGGCACGCACCCGGCCGCCAACACGCAGAACAACATCGTCAACTTCCGCCGGCAGATCAAGGCGCTGGGGTTTTCCTACGACTGGGACCGCGAGGTCGACACGACCGACCCGAAGTATTTCCGGTGGACGCAGTGGATTTTCCTCCAGCTTTTCAAGAAAGGCCTGGCCTACGTGGACGAGCGCCCGGTCTGGTGGTGTCCGGAACTCCGCACTGTCCTGGCCAACGAGGAGATCGTCGACGGCAAGTCCGAGGTCGGCGGGTTCCCGGTTGAGCGCCGCAACCTCCGCCAGTGGGTGCTGCGCATCACCGCCTACGCCGAGCAGTTGATTGACGGCCTCAAGGACGTCGACTGGCCGGACTCGACCAAGCGCATGCAGGAGGCCTGGATCGGCCGCAGCGAGGGCGCCGAGGTGCACTTCGCGCTGGAGAACGCCGCACTCCGCGACCTGAAGATTTTCACGACCCGCCCCGACACCCTCTTCGGCTGCACCTACATGGTCGTGGCGCCCGAGCATCCGCTCGTGGCCGGACTCACCACGCCGGCGCAGCGCGACGCGGTGGAAGCCTACCGCAAGCAGGCCGCCGGCAAGAGTGACCTCGACCGCACCGACCTCGCCAAGGACAAGAGCGGCGTTTTCTCGGGCAGCTACGCCATCAATCCCGTCAACCACGAGCGCGTGCCCGTCTGGATCGCCGAGTATGTGCTCATGGGCTACGGCACCGGGGCGATCATGGCCGTGCCGGCGCACGACGAGCGCGACCACGAATTCGCCGTCCGCTACCAGCTGCCCATCATTCGCGTCATCGAGGCCGCGGACAAATCCGAGGCCCTGCCCTACGTCGGTGACGGCACCGTCGTCAACTCGCCCGGCTACGACGGCCTGAGCTGGCCCGAGGCGAAAAAGAAAATCACCGCCGCCCTGGCCGCCCGCGGCATCGGCAAGGGCACCGTCAACTACAAGCTCCGCGACTGGCTGTTCTCGCGCCAGCGCTACTGGGGCGAGCCGTTCCCGATCGTGTGGGTGAACGAGGCCGACTACCAGCGCGCCACCGCGCTGCGCCCGGACCTGCCGAAGCAGCCGGTTACTTTCGCCGAAAAGGGCGTCACTCATTACGCGCTCCCCTTACCTGACGCGGCGCTGCCCCTCGTGCTGCCGGACGTGCAGTCTTATCTGCCCAGCGGCACCGGCGAAAGCGCGCTCGCCAACGAGACCGCGTGGCTCGAGATCTGGTTCAATATCTCGACCGGAGCTTCCCTGCCCGCCACCCAGCCGCAGCCCGCCGGTGACGCCTGGGTCCGCGCCCGCCGCGAGACCAACACCATGCCGCAATGGGCCGGCTCCTGCTGGTATTACCTGCGTTACCTCGATCCGCAGAATGCCAGCGCCATCGCCAGCCCGGAAGCCCTGAAGTATTGGGGCGTGCCTGATCTCTATGTCGGCGGCGCCGAACACGCGGTGCTGCACCTGCTCTACGCGCGCTTCTGGCACAAGGTGCTGTTCGATCTCGGCATCGTGCCGCAGGCCGAGCCGTTCAAGAAACTCTTCCACCAAGGCATCATCCTTGGCGAGGACGGCGTGAAGATGTCGAAGAGCCGCGGCAACGTCGTGAATCCCGACGACATCATCCGCGCCTATGGCACCGACTCACTGCGCCTCTACCTGATGTTCCTCGGACCGCTCGAGGCGATGAAGCCCTGGAACACCAAGGGTATCGAGGGCGTGCACCGCTTCCTTAAGAAAATCTGGCGCGAGTGCCTCACGGAGGAAGGCGCGGTCAACCCGCGTATCGCCGCCAGCGGGACTCTCACGCCCGAAACGGAAAAACTCCTGCACGAGACGATCAAGAAGGTCGGCGACGACATCGAGGGCCTGCGCTTCAACACCGCCATCTCGCAAATGATGATCCTGATGAACGCCGTGCAGAAGGAGCCGGCCGTGCCGCGCGCCGCCATGCTCGACGTGCTGCGCCTGCTCGCGCCCTTCGCGCCGCATGTGGCCGAGGAACTCTGGGCCCGGCTGGGCGAAACCGGCTCGGTCATGGCCGCCGGATGGCCGGTATTTGCCGCCGAAAAGCTGGTCGCCAGCACCATCACCATTGTCATCCAGGTGAACGGAAAGCACCGCGGCGAAGTCAGCGTGGACGCCGGCATCGGCGAGGCCGAACTCGTTGCCCTTGCCCTGGCGCAACCTAAGGTGCTGCCCCATGTCATAGGGAAACCGGTCAAGCGGACTATCTACATCAAGGGGCGAATTGTTAACCTATTGGTATAAGCTGTATTAAAGATTAACAAATCCGAGATTTCTACTTGATATAGGGGCTATTACCTATCTTTATATAGGTAATAACAGCGTAATTCACATCACCGCCCATCTCTGATACTCACATACCAATCGCCATGAAAACAATCTCCTCCCGCTTGCTCATCGTATGTGCAGCCGCGTTGGTGGTGCTGGCGCCGAGCCTGCAAGCGCAGCGGCAGCTCGGCAAAAAGAAAGGACCGACCAGCAAGCTTTACGTCGCCGAAGCAAAGGGCGAAAGCCAGATCACGACCAACGATAAGGTCTATACGTCACGGCAGGCTACGGCGTTCGATGCCCCGGGGACCGTCATCCAGACCGGGCCGGATTCGAGCAACGCCATCGTCTATTCGAACGGCACCGGGATGTTCATCGACCAGAACACCCGCGTGGAGATCGATCGCTTTGTGCAGGAACCCTTCAAGCCCGAACGCAATGGCCGCGCCGATGCTCCGGTGGAGCCTTCCGTTTCGCAGAGCGACGTGTTCGTCGCCCGCGGTGCCGTCGGTGTGTGCACCAGCCAACTCGTTTCCGGCAGCACCATGAGCTACGCCACGCCGCAAGGCTCGGTCAACATCCGCGGAGGCAAGGTCTCCATTGCGACCGACGTCAATGCGACGACCATCGATCTACTTGAGGGCGACATCACCGTGCGCGGCGGCGGCAAGGACATCGGCGGCCAAATCCTCCGCTCCGGTGAGCGGGCCGTCATCCGCCCCGGTCCGGTTGGCCAGCCTCCCAGCATCACCATCACCCAGATTCCTCCGGAAGCGCGCAAGGTCGTGGATGAGCGCGTGGCCAGCGCCTGCAACGCCAAGAAGACCGTCACGTTCGAGGTGATCGAGCAGAAGGCGAACCAGGGCTTGGATGCACCTCCGCCTGAAGTCGCGGCCGCCGTTCCCACCAGCACGGGCACCACGACGGACTCCGGCACCACCACCCCCACGGAGGGAGGAACGACCACCGATCCGGAACCCACCCAGGAGATCGTGGCCAAGCCGACCGTCCCCGCGACTCTGCCAACCAACGTCGTCATCAGCGCCGACCGGCTGCCCGGCAAGTGAGACCGAATGCCTGACCGACCGCTGTGATTCACCGCCGCCACATCCGCACCTGCCTTCTCGCCATCATCACCCTTGGTCTGGCCCAAACGCCCGCGCGCGCCCTCCTGAACATTGACGGCGCCCGCAACCAGGTCTTCGTGTTCGGCAGCGTCACTTTCGCCTACAGCTCGAATATTTTTTCCGAGTCAACCGGCCGCGGCGACTCCAGCATGAGCGCCCAGGCCGGGGTTGAACTTAAGCGCCACGCCGGGATCATCTCCGTCGACTCCACCTTCAAGGTCGATTACCAGCGCTTCGGCAGTTACACGTCCGAGAACTCCCTCAACCCGAGTTTCTACATCGAGTTCAACAAGACCACCGGCCGCACCACCGGCGCCTTTACGATCAATGCCTTCCGCGAGAGCCGCTCGGACAGCTCGGTCAACGTGCGCACAAGCTCCTGGAATTTCCCGCTCGGCCTCAACCTCAAGTATCCGATCAACGACAAGTTCTATCTGACCTCCAACACCTCCTACTTGCAGCGTCGTTACACGGACAACGCGGCCCTCGCGAACCTGACCGATTACTCCGAGGGCATCGACCTGTTCTACGTCTACACCTCCAAGCTGGATCTGATCGGCGGCTACCGCATCCGCGTCTCCCGGACCTCGTTTGGCAACGACACGACCGACCATTGGTTCAATGTCGGCGCCACGGGCGGCCTACTCGCCAAGCTCAACGGCAGTGTGCGCCTCGGCTACCAAATCCGCGCGGTGGCCGGCGCCGCCGCGGAGAACTTCACCCATTTCAATGCCCTCGCGGCCCTCAACTGGCCCATGACCCGCAAGCTGGCCCTGTCCGGCCAGGTCAGCCGCGACTTCAACACCATCGCCACCGGCGCCTCGGTCGACTCGACCAGCCTCGCCCTGCGCGCGAACTACACTTACAGCCGCAAGCTGGGGCTGGACACCGGCGTGGCCTGGGGCCGCAATGATTTCCTCGGCCGCAACCAGACACCGCGCACGGACACCTTCTTCAGCTGGGATGTCGGCGCCCACTACCGGTTCAACGAGCACCTCAATGTCGGCGCCAGTTATACTTGGTTCCGCAACTGGTCCTCCCTGAGCTTCTCGAACTTTGAGCGCCAGGGCTTCTCCCTGGATGTTGCCAGCCGCTACTGACTCCGCCCTGCCATGAAAACTGCCCGTCTCGCCCTCGCCCTCCTCGTTTCCCTGCTGGCCTGCGGTCTGCCGGCCGTGCACGCCGAGAGCACCGCGATCAAGAACGAGAAGAAAAACTACGTGCACACCCTTGCCCTCGCCGATCGCCTGCGCATCGCCGTCTATCAGGAGGAAGACCTCGTCACCCTGACCCGCATCGACGCCCGCGGTCGCATCAACCTGCCGCTGCTCGGCGAGGTCACCATCGGGGGCATGACCATCGTCGAGGCCCAGGCGGCCATCGAGAACGCCTACAAAGAGGGCCGCTTCCTCCGGAATCCCCAGGTCACGATCAACGTCGAGGAGTATGCCCAGCGGGAGGTCTCCATCTCGGGACAGATCCGCAACTCCGGCCGTTACAGCCTGCCGCCCGAGTCCACCTACACCGTCGTCGAGCTGGTCACCAAGGCCGGCGGCATCACCGACATCGGCAAGGGCTCGGCGGTTTCCGTCACGCGCACCCTGCCCGATGGGACGAGGAAAGTCTTCACTATTGATGTCGATAGCATCATTAAGGGCAAAAAGGACAACAAGTCGGAGGATTTTCTGCTCCAAGCCGGCGACAATGTCTACGTGCCAGAACGCCTGATCTGATTTCAACCAATGTCCGCTCCCGACGTCCTCCCCACCACCGCGCCCGCGAGGCCCTCCGGGCCCTCGCTGCACGGCAATGACAATCAGGTCATCGAGCGTCGCTCGCTCCGTGACTACTATGTCATTCTCCGGGAGCGCCTCTGGATCGCCTTGCCCGTGGCCCTGCTCGTCGCCCTTTCCTGGGGCTATTACCAGGCGCAGGAAATCCCGATGTATTCCAGCATGGCCACCATGCAGTTCGAGCGCGCCGAGCGCGTCGTGCTCAACGAGCAGGTCGTGGACACCTCCGTCCGCTCCGACATCGACCTCAATACCTACCTCCAGATCCTCAACAGCGGCCGCCTGCGGACGATGATCGCCCAGTCCCTGACCCCCGACGAGGTGAAAATCCTCCAGCGCCCCTACCTCAAGGACCTCGCCCCGGGCGTCAATCCCCCGTCCGTCTCCGGTCTGATCGGCAGCGCCGCCATCGCGTCCATCCGCAACAGCTTCCTCATCAGCATCACCGTCACCAACCGCGACCCCGAGGGCGCCGCGCTCATCGCCAACCGCTACGTCGAGCAGTTCATGCGCTACCTCATCGAGTATTCCGGCGGCAAGAACGAGGTCGCCGTCGACTACCTCCGCACCCGCGGCGAGGAACTCCGCAAGGAATCCGAGGCCGCCGAGAGCCGCCTCCAGGAATACCGCCGCAAGCACAACCTCGTGTCGCTCGACAACAGCTACAACATCATCGGCGACCGGCTCAAGACCATCAACACCTCCCTCACCGGCGCCCGCCTCGGCCGCCTCGATATCGAGACCCTGCTCGGCCAGATCGAGCGGATGCAGAAGTCCGGCGGCAGCCTCCTCGAGATCGGCTACATCTCCGCCTACGGCAACATCGCCGTGCTCAAGACCCAGCTCGCCGAGCTGAACAAGCAGCAGTCCCTCCTCAGCGAGCGCTACCTCGAGCGGCACCCGAAGATGATCGACCTCGCCAACTCCATCGACGTCGTCAGCGCGCAGATCACCCACAACATCGCGCAATCCATCGCCGACCTGCGCACGCAATACGTCAAGCTCCAGGAGACCGAGGCCAGCTACCAGCGCGAATACAACGAGGCCGAGAAGGACCAGCTCCGCCTTGGCGAGCTCTCCGTCGAGTTCAAGAGCCTCGAGAACCAGGCCCAGGTCGCGAAGAGCAACTACATCTCGATCCTTGACCGCCTCAACCAGGCCACCACCTCCAAGAACCTCGAGAACATCCCCGTCAAGCCCCTCGACCGCGCCCTGCCCTCCGGCGCGCCCTACACGCCCAACATCCGCAATATCGTCAAGACCAGTCTCGCCTTCGGCCTGCTCGTCTTCGCCGGCGTCGCCGTCGGCCTCAGCTTCATCGACGACCGCGTGAAAAGCGCCTGGGACGTCGAGGGCTTCATCGGCGCCCATCTGCTCGGCATCATCCCCGAGCTCAATGACGTGCCCGACACCGAGAAGCACTCCCTCGTCAACAGCAACAAGACCTCCCCCGGTTCCGAGGCCTTCCTCAGCGTCTACAGCGCGGTCAAGATCCAGTCGAAGCTCGACTTCCCGAAGTCCATCCTCGTCACCAGCACCATCCCGGGCGAGGGCAAGACGATGATCAGCTGCAACCTCGCGGCCTCCTTCGCCCGCCACGGCAAGCGCGTGCTCCTCATCGACTGCGACATGCGCCGCCCGATGTTGCACCGCCACTTCAAGCTGACCAACGAGGTCGGCCTCATCGCCTGGTTCGAGGGCGGCGCCGTCATCCCCGCGGACCCGTTCACCGACGCGTCCCTCGGCCTCGTCAAGGTCGACGAGAACCTCTACCTGCTCCGCTCCGGCGGCCGCTCCAAGAGCCCGACCGAACTGCTCGAGAAGCCCATCTTCGGCCAGTTCCTTCAGGCCATGAAGCAGCACTTCGACCTCGTCGTCGTCGATTCCCCGCCGATGGGCGCCGTCACCGACTCGCTGCTCATCGCCGAGAACACCGACGAGGTCATCTACGTCTGCCGCTTCAATCGCGCCTTCCGCAAACACATCCGGCTCTACATCCGCCAGCTCAAGGAGAGCAAAAACGAGCTGCTCGGCATCGTGCTCAACGGCCTCTCCGCGCGGCGCATCGAGTATTACAGCAATTACCGCTACTATCGCAGCTACAAGAAATACTACGGCTCGCAGTCGTGAGAATGGGACCGCGGGGCACCGGACGACGGACCGCTGTCCCCTTGGAGCGGCGGCCAGCAGACGCAGTCCGGTATTGTCGTCCCGTAGTCCGTAGTCCGTAGTCCGGTGGTCGCCTATATGCCCTCCACCTTCCTCCCCGGAAATTTTGACGCCA
This sequence comes from Lacunisphaera sp., assembly GCA_029945445.1. Lineage (GTDB taxonomy): Bacteria > Verrucomicrobiota > Verrucomicrobiia > Opitutales > Opitutaceae > Lacunisphaera. The sequence continues at coordinate 454,179 of JAQSCO010000060.1, forward strand.
AGCGCCCGATCGTCCTGATCGCGGGCCGCGGGGCCTATCCCAGCCTGACCGCCGCCGCCATCCGTCGCGCCGGCGTGCCGCTGCGGCTCATCGCCATGGACGACGAGACCAGCGCCGAACTCGTGGCCAGTTTTCCTGACGCCGAGCGCATCACGCTCAACGTCGGCCAAGTCGGCAAGATGCTGACCGCCCTCAAGGACTTCGGTGCTGGCTACGCCCTGATGGCCGGCCAGGTGAAACCCAAGCGCCTCTTCCACGGCCTCACGCCCGACCTTAAGGCCGCCTCGCTCCTCTTTTCCCTCAAGCGCCGCAATGCCGAGACCATCTTCGGCGCCATCGCCGCCGAGATCGAGAAGATCGGCGTCACCCTGCTCGATGCCCGGGCCTTCATCGACGACCAACTCGCCACGCCCGGCCCGATGACCGGCCAGAAGCTCGGCATCGACCGGGAATACCTCGACCACGGCATCCACATCGCCCGCGAGATCGCCCGGCTCGACATCGGCCAGGGCTGCGTCGTGCGCAAGGGCACCGTGCTCGCCGTCGAGGCCTTCGAGGGCACCGACGACATGCTCCGCCGCGCCGGCCACTTCAAGACGGACGAGACCCTCTTCGTGAAGACCGTGAAGGCCCAGCAGGACTTCCGCTTCGACGTGCCCGTCTTCGGCCTGCGCACGCTCGAGACCATGCACACCGCCGGCCTCGGCGCCGCCGCGCTCGAGGCGGGCAAGGTCATCGTCCTGGAAAAACCCGCGGTCATCCAGCAGGCCAAGGACTGGGGCATCACCCTCCACGGCTTCTGAGGCTTTGACGGCGGGGTGCCCTCACCCCGCGGCAGACCGCCCGCAAACTTGCACTTTTCTTCCGTCCGCCCACCTTTCCCTCCATGCCCGCCGATCTCGTCGAAGTCTCCGTCAAAGGTCTGATGCCCACGGCCAACGGCTGCGCCGTGTTCCTCGGCAACGAGGAGAAGGTCTTCGTCATTTACGTGGACCCCAGCGTGGGCAGTGCCATTTCGATGACGATCAATGGCGTGAAAAAGGAGCGGCCGCTCACGCACGACCTCATCGGTCACCTGCTGATGGGCCTCGAGATCTCGCTCGAGCGCGTCATCATCAACGACGTCAACGATGGCACCTATTTTGCGCGCATCATCCTGCACATGCAGAACGAACTCGGCCGGAAGTTCCTCGAGCTCGATGCCCGCCCGAGCGACTCCATCGTCCTCGCGCTGCAGCAGAAGCGGCCGATTCTCGTCGCCCAGAAGGTTTTCGATCTCGTCGAGGACATGACCGAGATCCTCGAGCGCGTGCTCAAGCAGCAGAAAGAAGAGCCCAAGGACGAGGAAGACCAGTAATCCTTGTGGGCTGGCGAGCTTGCTCGCGCCTCGCCCCTTCCTGCCTTGTCCTCACCCCTCCCGCCTCCCGCCTCGCGCCTTCCCGCCGGCCACGTTTCCGGCCAGCCGCTGACCGCCTTGGCCCCGATGCAGGATGTCACCGACCTGCCCTTCATGCGCGTCATCGCGCACTACGGCGCACCGGATTATTTCTTCACCGAGTTCTTCCGCGTGCACAGCCAGTCGCGGCCGGAGAAGCACATTCTCCGCTCCATCGTCGAGAACCAGACCGGCCGGCCGGTCTTCGCCCAGCTTATCGGCGAAGCCCTACCGGACATGGTGCGCACCGTGAAGGATCTCCTGAAATATCCCATCGCCGGCATTGACCTGAACATGGGCTGCCCGGCGCCGAAGATCTACAAGAAGAACGTCGGCGGCGGCCTCCTGCGCGACCCCGCCAAGGTCGACGAACTGCTCGGCGCGCTGCGCGCCGCCGTGCCGGGGCTCTTCACCGTGAAGATGCGCATCGGCTTCGACTCGACGGAGAATTTCGAGCGCATCCTTGGCCTCGTGAACAAGCACGGCGTCGACCTGCTCAGCGTCCACGGCCGCACGGTGAAGGAAGGCTACCGCAGCGAAGTGCATTACGACTTCATCGGCACGGCCGCCCGCATCGTTCGTTGCCCGGTGCTGGCGAACGGCAACGTCACGTCGGCCGAGAAGGCCGTGGCCGTGCTCGCCGAGTCCGGTGCCGCCGGCGTGATGATCGGCCGCCACGCCATCCGCAACCCGTGGATTTTCCGGCAGACTCGCGAGAAACTTGCCGGCCAGACTGTCACGCCCGTCACCCTCGCCGACGTCCGTGAATACGTCGCCCGCCTCTACCGCGAGACGCAGGGCCCGGGCGTGCCGGAAAGTGCGCACGTCGCGAAGATGAAGAAATACCTGAACTTCGTCGGCCAGAGCGTCGACGCCGACGGCGCATTCCTGCACGACATGCGCCGCGCGCTGACCGAGACCGAGCTCTTCGCCGTGTGCGACAAACACCTGCTCGTCGAGCCCACGAAGCTTTTCGCCACCGAGCCCTACCCCGGCATCATCGCCCGCCCCAATTGCGAGACGCCCGTAGAGAGCTGCTCGCTCGACACGGTGACGGCGTAAGTCGGCCCGGTCCCGGAGCGGACCTACTCCAACCCCAACACCTTGCGCCCGGTCTCGGAGATCATCTGGGGCGTCCATTGCGGGTCCCACACGATGTGCACCTTCGCAGATTCAACGTCCGGCAGCGCGGCGATCTTCTGGCGCGCATCCTCGGCGATGACCGGGCCCATGCCGCAGCCGGGTGCCGTCAGCGTCATCTTCACGTCGACGACATTTTTGCCCGCCGGGTTTTTCTCAAACGCCAGGTCGTAGACGAGGCCGAGGTCGACGATGTTGACGGGGATCTCCGGATCAAAGCAGGTCTTGAGCGCGGCCCAGACGGCTTCTTCCGAGAAGGCCGTTTGCCCTGAGCCGGTCGAAGGGCTGGCCGCGGCCGCCGTGTACCCACCGATGGCACCAGTGTTGCCCACCGCGATCTGGAAAAGTCCGGCGTCCGTGCGCACGGTGACATTGCCGCCGAGCGTCTGCGTGATGAACACGCTCGTGCCGGCCTTGAGCGTGACCTTGTCACCCGCGGGGATGACGGTCGCGGGGCAGTCGCGGGTCAGTGTGTGTTCCTGGGCCATGGGACGGCTAGCGGGCCAGCGACAGCTCGAACGGGAGGCGGGCGTAGAGGCCCCGCGGGTCGTTGAACCGGCCGAGCGACTGTAGCTCCGCGGCCGCCTGCTTGACGAAGGTCCCCACCGGACCGCTGAGGGTCAGCTCGCGGTGGCGGCCCTCCATCGCGTCCCGGAAGGCCTCGGCAAACTGCCGCTTCTTCGGATATTCGGTCACGCGGAAGTTTCCGTCAAACCCCGCCTTCGTCGCGGCGAACTTGACCGCATCGGCCAGCCCGCCGAGTTCATCGACGAGATGCAGCTTCACGGCCTCGCTGCCGGACCAGACGCGGCCCTGGGCGTTTTCCTCGACGACCTTGCGGTCGAGCTTGCGGGCGGCGGTGACCTTGGTGATGAACTGGTCGTAGACCCAGTCGACCGTTTGCTGGAACATGGCGAGTTCGTCGTCGGTCTTCGGGCGGACAATGGTGGCCGCGTCGGCGAATTTCGCCGTCTTGACCGTGTCGAAGGTCAGGCCGAGCTTGTCATTGGCGAGGCCCTGGATGTTCACGAACATGCCGAAGACGCCGATGGAGCCGGTGATGGTGGTCGGCTCGGCGAAGATCCGGTCGCTCGCGGTCGAGATCCAGTAGCCGCCCGACGCGGCCACGGTGCCCATCGAGACGATCACGGGCTTGGTCTGGTGGATGAGATAGATTTCGCGGAGGATCTCCTCGGAGGCGGAGACGCTGCCGCCGGGGCTGTTCACCCGGAGCACGACGGCCTTGACGCTGTCGTCGAGCCGGACCTGGCGGAGCATGCGGGAAAATTTCTCGCCATAGATGTAGCCGTCGTCGTTGCCCGAGCCGTCGACGATCTCGCCCTCGGCATAGACGATGGCAATCTTGACCCGTCCACCCGAGCTGAGCTCGATGCGGCCCTCGTCCTGCCGCTTGGCGGCGAGGCCGTCGGTCGAGACATGCCGGGCGTAGTCCTTGAGCGCGATCTGCTTGAAGGGCTGGGTGCTGTTCTTGGCGCGGCCGGTCGCGACCTTCAGCTCGGCGAGGACCTCGTCGACGTAGCCGATCCGATCCACCAATTTGAGTTTCTTGGCGTCCTCGGCGCGGATGAGGCCCTTCTCGTCCACGGCCTTTTGCAGCGCACCGGCCGGCAGCTTGCGGGCGGCCTCAATGGTCGTGGTGAGCGAGCCCCAGACGTCGTCCAGCAGCTTCTGGATCTGGGCCCGGTTCTCCGGGCTCATGTCCTTGCGGGTGTAGGGCTCGACGGCGCTCTTGTATTTGCCGACGCGGGTGACCTGCACGCCGATGCCAAATTTCTCGAACGCGCCGGCGTAGAACATCGGCTGCGAAGCCAGGCCGGGCATGACGACCGCGCCGTAGGGATCGAGGACGATCTCATCCGCGACCGAGGCGAGGTAGAAGTCGCGCGTGCTGGCGTAGCTGAGGTAGGCCTTGATCGGCTTGCCGGAAGCCTTGAACGCCTCCAGCGCCTCGCGCACCTCCTTGAGCGCGGCGTAGCCCGAACCGTAGCCCGAGGCCTGGACCGAACCCGTCAGGTAGATGCCCTTGATGTCGCTGTCCTTGGCCGCCGCCTCCAGCGACCGGGTGACCTCGCGCAGTTGGAGCATGCGTCCGCGGTTGCCGCCGAAAATCTCGGCGAACTCCTCCAAGCCGTCGACTTGGGACGGACTGTCCTGAATGTTGGTCGAAAGGTTCACGACCAAATAGGAGCCGGCGGGCACCCCGATGACTTGCTTCTGGCCGCCCATCGCGGCGAGCGCCGCGAGAAACAGGAAGCACACCACCATGCCGCCGAGAACGAAAACAATGAGCGCCGTAAGGGTGGCAAAGAAAGAAGTGAAGAAATTCTTCATCCCGCGAACCTAGGCAGCCCGTCCGCCACAGCCAGCGAAAAGCGATTGCTGGGCCGTAACTTGGACAAACGGCCATTTCGCGGGTCAAACGGCAGCGGCCGGTCTTATGGCAAGTCCGGCACGTCGATTTTACCATCTAGTCCTTTTCATTTGCCAGCAAAGGCCGATACATTGTGGTTCAACCCATGAGTGAGAAAAAAGAGCTGCTCACGACCAACCGCAAGGCGCTGACCATCAATCTGGAGGGCACCCGCTATGGCACCATCGCCGAAATCGGCGCGGGCCAGGAAGTCTCCCGGATCTTTTTCATGGTCGGCGGCGCCTCCGGCGCGATCGCCAAGACCATGTCGGCCTACGACATGACATTCAGCGACGCCATCTACGGCAAGGCCCCGCGCTATGTCTCGCACGAGCGGCTGCTCACGATGCTCAACCACGAATACCGGCTGCTGAAGGAACGCCTGTCGGAAAAGCGCGGCGATCGCACCCGGTTTTTCGTGTTCGCCGATACCGTCGCGGCCAAGAGTTTCAAGGGCACCAATGACGGCCATGGCTGGCTGGGCGTCCGTTTCCAGCACGAGCCGCTCGCCGAGCCCAGCGAGATCATCATCCACGTGCGCCTGTGGGACCGGGAAAACATCCTCCAGCAGCAGGCACTGGGCATCGTCGGCGTCAACCTCATCTACGGCGCCTTCAACTACGCCGCCAATCCGCAGGAGCTGGTGCCCTCGCTGGTCGACAACATCGGGACCGACCGCGTCGAGATCGACATGCTGCGCGTGAGCGGCCCGGCCTTCGCGAACATCGACAACCGCCTGCTCTCGCTGCGCCTGGTCCAGCACGGCCTGACCAACGCCGTCATGTTCTCCCCCACCGGCGAGGTGCTCCAGCCGTCCGAGGTGCTGCACCACAAGGCCGTGCTCGTCGAACGCGGCAGTTTCCGGCCCGTGACCCATGTCAATGTCGACATGCTCACCTGCGCCACCGCCCAGTTCATGCAGGAGCCCATGGTCAAGGGGAAGGAGATGCTCGTCCTCATGGAGATCACCATGAACAACCTGCTGTCCGAGGGCGACCTCGACGCCAAGGACTTCCTCGCCCGCGTGGACATGCTGGGCCATATCGGTTTCACCACGCTCATCTCGAACTACTCGGAATTTTACCGGCTCGTCTCCTACTTCCGCCGCTACACGAAGGAGATGATCGGCGTCGCCATGGGGATCAACAACCTCCTCGAGATCTTCAACGAGAAATACTACGAGGACCTCGAGGGCGGCATCCTGGAGTCCATGGGCCGCATGTTCCGCCACGCGGTGAAACTCTACGTTTACCCGATGCGGCAGGACGCCTACGATCGCTACCAGGCCCATGGCCAACCCGCCGGCGCGCTGGCCAGCGGCGGCAGCGGCCACGCCTTTTCCGCGGGTGTCATGATCACCGCCCGCAACCTCCAGGTCTCCGACCGGCTGCGCAACCTCTACGCCCACCTGTTGGAAAACCACAACCTGGATTGCATCGTCGGGAGCAACCCCGCCTACCTGGATATCTTCTCCCGCGATGTGCTGCAGCGCATCAAGTCCGGCGACCCGAGCTGGGAAAAAATGGTGCCGACCAAGGTCGCGGACTTCATCAAGGAGCGCAAACTCCTGGGTTACGCGGAAAAAGTCCCGGCCGCAGTCTGAGTTCCATGCGTTTCCACAAATACCACGCCCTGGGCAACGACTACCTCGTGCTGAACCCGGCCGATTACCCCGGCTGGGCCGCGCCCACCTCCCCCCAGATCCGCGCCATCTGCCACCGCAACTTCGGCGCCGGCTCCGACGGCATCCTCTGGGGCCCGCTGCCCTCGGCCAAGGCGAAGTTCGGCCTGCGCATCTTCAACCCCGACGGTTCCGAGGCCGAGAAGTCCGGCAACGGCCTGCGCATCTTCTCGCGTTATCTCTTCGACCAGAAGCTCGCCGGCGACGCGGCGTTCACCATCGAGGTCCCCGGCGGCGTCGTCGAGTCCCGCGTCATGGACGGCGGCCAGCGCATCACCGTCGACATGGGCCGTGTCACTTTCCAGAGCGACCAGATCCCCGTCGCCGGCCCCGTGCGCGAGGTGCTCAACGAGAAATTCCAGATCAAGGACCGCGAGTTCACCTTCTGCGCCGCCGGCATCGGCAACCCGCATTGCGTGATGGTCCTGCCGGAGATCTCCGCGGCGCTCGCGACGACCTACGGCCCGGACATCGAGATGCACCGGAATTTCCCCAACCGCATCAATGTCCAGTTCCTCAAGGTCCTCGACCGGCAGAACATTCAGATCGAGATTTGGGAACGCGGCGCCGGCTACACGCTGGCGTCCGGCAGCAGCTCGAGCGCCGCGGCCGCCGTCGCCCACAAGCTCGGCCTGGTCGACGCAAAGCTCACCGTGCACATGCCCGGCGGGAGGATCGGCATCGAGATCGCGCCCGACTTCGCCATCCGGATGACCGGCCCGACCACCCGCGTCGCCGAGGGCGTGCTGCACGCCGAGCTCTTCACCACGAAGATATAAAAAACCGGAGCCCAGCGGCTCCGGTTTGGCAAGTGCGCGCCTTATCGCGCCGCAGTCTTGGCGAAGGCGGATCAGTATTTGACCGAGCAGCCGTAAGGCGGGGAGCTCTTGGTCTGGATCGGCCGGCCGGCTTTCAAGTCCGCGAGCGCCGCGGCGACATAGTTTGTCGCCTTCGCAATGTCGTCCACTTTGCTCGACCGGATGCTGTCGATGCCGCCGGCGTAGACGAGTGTGCCGCCGCCATCGATGACATACAGGTGCGGCGTCGTGCGCGCGTCGTAGAGCTGGCCGACCCTGCCGTCCTGATCGCGGAAGTAAGCGGTGGCGGCGGAGCTCATGCGCTTCTGCCAGTCCTTCACCTGCGCCGGGGCGTAGTCGCCTTCCTTGCCGGCGGCGGCCGAGTTGATGGCGAGCCACACGACTCCATCGGCGGTGGCGGCCTTCTGCAGCTTCGGTATGTTGCCGCTCTTGTCGTAGTGTTTCATGACAAACGGGCACTCGGGGTTGACCCATTCGAGCACGACGGTCCTGCCCTTGAATTCAGACAGGGAGTGCTTGGTGCCGTTGATGTCGGTCAGCGTGAAATCGGGCGCGGCCTGGCCGACCTCGGCGGTGGCGGCGCGTCCGATGCTCAGGGCCCCGCCAAGGACGACGCCCGTCAGGATGATTTTAATGAGGGATTTCATGGAAGTAATGGGTGGGAAAGGTGCACAGCTAGTCGCCGCAGTCAAAACCTGCGTGGTTGCGTGCGGTGGCCACCGGGGAGAGCGCCGCCGAACCGCATAATTGTGCGTTGCGGCGCGGCCGGCCCCTCCTAGCTTGCAGGCACCGTGATCGGTTGGATTGGAGATTTTTTCCGTTTTTGGTGGGCGCTGTTCTATTGGAACACCCGCAAGGGCTGGTTCCGCCTGCACGGCGCGCACCGGGACGACTGCCCCTGCCAGAACGCCAGCGACTCCGGACTGGCCGGCGAATCGCGCTGTGACGCGGTCATCCAGTGGAACCGGCCGGAGCGTTTCCGGCGGGTCTGCCCGCTGCTCAAGGAAACCCCCGAGGGCCTGCGCTGCTCCGTCGAGGCCGAGCGCGTGCGCCCCTTCTGGGGCCGCGCCGTCCTCTGCGCCGCCGGCGCCCTGCTGGGCCTTTACCTGGCGGGCACCGGGGTGGCCTACACCGTCCTGCGGGCGGCCAAATACGACCTGACTTATCTGACGGTGGCCTGGCCGCCGAAGTGGAAGGAGCTGCGCGGCGCCCAGGAAAAGCTTTACGCCGCGCGCGCGCAGACGGCGCTGCAGCAGGGCAACTACCAGGAGGCCATTCTCTCGCTGGAGATGGTCTGCCAGTTGAACCCGCGCAACTACAGCGCCGGGCTGGCGCTGGCGGGCCTGAGCCTGGTGGCGGCCCGGCCCCATGTCGCCGACCACATCTACGAGCGTCTCATGCGGGATGTGCCCGAGCAGCGCGTCCAGACGGCCCAGCTCTGGTTCCGCCTGCTGCTCGCCCGGGGCAATTACCCGCTGATCTTCCCCCTGGCTGCCGCCATGCTCAGCGAGGATCCCGAGCAGCGCGGGGCGTGGTTGAACGCCCTGCTCTTTGCCGCGCGCCATTCGCATGGCAGCGAGTCCCTCCGCCTCGTCCTGCAGCAAAACCCCCATCTGCCGGAGTGGTGCACCGAGATCATCAACCTTGAGCAAGCCCTGCTGGAGAACCGGCTCGATGGTGCGTTGCCCGGCCTGACCCGTGTCCACCATACCCCGCCCTCGCCTTACCTGCCCCTTTTCCAGGTTGATCGCCTGCTGCTCCACGGGCGCGCCGACCAGGCCGACACCCTGCTCAACGCCTACGGCAACCTGCTCCCGGCCGACGAGGCGGCGTTCCTGCGGCTGCGGGTCTTCCGCACCGAGAACCGGACCGGACTGGCGGCCGCCGAATACGACAACCTGCTCCAGTATCCGATGACCCCGCGCCTCGCCGCGAAGTTTTGCGCCGCCCTGATCACGGCGCCCGCGCCCACGCCGCTCGCGGGCTACCTCGACAAATTCCTGCGGGAGGGCCCGGCCATCTCCGCCGACACCGTGGCCCTCTACCACGCCACCTACCTCGCCGCGGCCCTCGCGGGCGACCCCGCCCGGGCCGGCCTCATCCGCGAGCGCATCACGAAATTCACCGCCGCCGACGCCCGCGCCCTGAACGGGCTCGGCGAGCTCCTGAAAAGCGGCAGGCCTGACGCGCGCCTGTCCCGCATCCTGCCATTGGTGCCGCTTCCCACCGAGGTGATCTACGCCATCTTGGAGCGGTCGCCCGCCACCGCACCCCAATGAACCCCGCCCCCGCCTCCGCTCCCGGCCGACCGGCCGGCCGCTACCTCGCCCTCGGCGCGATGCTGCTGGCGCTCGTCGCGGCCTTCGCCGCCCTGCTCTGGCCCGAGTGGCGGTCCAACCCGGATCTCTCGCACGGTTTTTTCGCCCCGGTGATCTTCCTGCTGCTTCTCTGGGAAAGCCGCCGTTCGGGCACGCCGCGCTGGTTGCCGGCCGGCCGCTACCTGCCTGAGCTGGGCATCGTCTTCGCCTGCGGCGCGGGCGCCCTGCTCTTCGGCCTGGCCGGCATCTTTGCGGCTTCCCTGGCCTGGAACCATGCCCTCGTTTGCCTGGTGCTCGCCGGCTCGCTCTGCTGTTTCCTCTTCGGTGGCCTGCTGATCCTGGCCGATGAGCGCGTGCGGCTGGTGCCGTTCAACTGGATCAGCCTCACCGCCATTTTCCTGTGGCTGCTCATCACGCCGGTGCCCAACGGCACCTACGCGCGGCTTACCTTCGCCCTGCAGGGCTTCGTGACCGGCAACGTGCTGCAGATGCTGCACGTGCTGGGGGTGCCGGCCCGCCAGCATGGCAACATCATCGAGCTCGCCACGACCTCGGTCGGCGTCGAGGAGGCATGCAGCGGCATCCGCAGCCTGCTCTCGTGCGTGTATGCCGGGTTTTTCTTCGCCGCCTGGCAGGTGCGCCGCCCGCTGGGCCGCCTTGTCCTGATCGTCGCCGCGCCCCTGCTGGCGCTGGGCATGAACTTCGTCCGCTCGCTCACCCTCACCCTCCTCGCCAATGCCGGGCAGGAGATCGCCGGCTTCTGGCACGACGCCACGGGCTTCGCCATCCTCGGCGTGACGGCCCTGGCGCTCGCCGGGCTCGCCGTGCTGCTCGAGTCCAGGGCCGGACCCGCGTCCGCCGTCCCGGCGCCACCGGCCGCCCCGCCGGAGCGCTGGCCGCTGGGCGTTTTCTGGACCAGTCTCGTGGCGATGATGGTGCTCGCCGGATTTTTCTTTGTGCACTCCCGCCCGGCCGCGAGTGCCGGCCAGCCGCCCCCGCTGCTCGCCGCCATGCTGCCAGCCCAAGCGGACGGCTGGGCGGTGCGGACGCCGAACGATCTCTATCAGTTCGCTGATATCCTCCAGACTTCCCACCTCCTCGAGCGAACTTACCTCCGCACCACCGGCGACGGCCAGCTGACGCAGCTCACCGTTTACATCGCGTATTGGGCCGCCGGCCAGGCCTCGGTCAGCCGGGTCGCCTCGCACACGCCCGACGCGTGCTGGCCCGGCGCCGGCTGGATCGCCAAGCCGGTGCTCGACGAGCAGGAGGTGCCCCAGTTGCCGGGCATCACCATTTTTCCCGCCGAGCACCGGTTGTTCAAGAACCCGGAAGGTTACCCGCAGCACGTCTGGTTCTGGCACGTTTACGACCGGCGCGTGATCAACTACCAGGATCCCTATTCCGTGCCGGCGCTCTTCAAGCTCGCCCTCCAATACGGTTTCCGCCGGCAGGGCGACCAGTTCTTCGTGCGGGTCTCCAGCAACAAGCCCTGGCACGACCTCGCCGCGGAGCCGCTCGTCCAGGAGATTTTTGCCAACCTCGCCCGCATCGGCCTCTGACATGCCCCTCGCCACCACCAAAGCGGAAAAGCTTATCCTCGGCGTGCTCGCCGCCCTCCTCGTGCTGGGCCTCATCGGCCGGTTGCTGCTGTGAGCCGCGCATTGCAGTTGCCAAGCCCCGCCGAATCAAAAACGTAGGCATCTTTCCCGCCCACCCGCGCGTATCTCATGAAATGCTCCTGGCCACAGCCCGCCCGCTTTCCTTGCTCCACGTCGCGCTACCGCGACGGGCGGCGCCGGCGCGTTACCGTATGACGCCAGCCGCTCCAGTCGCTGCCGACGACGGCGCCCAGGCCCGCGAGCAGGCCGCCCTGCTGGCCGCGATGGCCCGCGGCGACAAATCCGCCCTCGCCCGCCTCTACGACTCGCTCGGCCGGCCGCTCTACTCGCTCGCCTTCCGGGTCACCAACGACGCCGCCGAGGCGCAGGACATCGTCCAGGACGTGTTCCTGCAGCTCTGGCAAAAGGCCACGGCCTACGACACCAGCCGCGGCTCCGTCTTCAGCTGGGCCGCGACGCTGACCCGCAATCGCGCGATCGACCGCGTTCGCATGCGCAAGCGCCGCACCGAGCTCCTCGCCGGCGCCGCCGCCGAGCTCCAGCCGGCCGCGCCCGCCGGTGACACCGACTCCGCGGCTTCGCTGTGGCTGCGCGAGAAGGCCGGCGCCGTCCGGGCTGCGCTCACCGGTCTCGCCCCCGACCAGCAGAAGGCCATCGAACTCGCCTTCTTCAGCGGCCTCACCCAGCAGGAGATCGCGGCCAAACTCAACGAACCGCTCGGCACGATCAAGGCCCGCATCCGCCGCGGCCTGCTCAAGCTGCGCGAAACCCTTCCCTCGCGTCTATGATCACCGACCGACAGGAAGAACTCGCTTCGCTCCACGCCTTCGGCCTCCTCGAAGGCGCGGAAGGCGCTGCGTTTGTCGTCGAGCTGGCCGGCAACCCCGAGCTGCGCACCCTTTGCGACAGTCTCGCCGGCGCCGCCGCCTCCCTCGCGCTGGCCGCGCCGCCGGTCGAGCCGCCCGCCGGCCTGAAGGACCGCATCCTCGACGCCGTCGCGGCACCCGCCGGCGACAACGTCGTCGCCTTCCCGTTGCACAAGTTCGCGCCGTGGGCCGTCGCCGCCGCGCTGGCCGTGGCCGCCACGTGGTTTGCCAACCAGAATATGGCGCTGCGCAACGATAACCTCACGCTCCGCAACGAGCGCCAGCTTGCCGAGGTCGCCTACAAGATGACGCAGAACCAGCTCGCCGAGCGTTCGCTGCTGGCCGAGCAAATGATCACCGACCTGGGCCGCCAGCTGCGTCGCGCCGACGACCTCACGCGCCTCAAGGTCACCGCCCTCGCCTCGCTCGCCGGCAACACCAGAGAGGCGCAGGTCATCGCCGTGTGGAATCCGGAGCAACAGACCGGCCTGCTCACCATGGAGAAGCTGCCCGCCCTCGCCGACACGCAGGATTACCAGATCTGGATCGTTGATCCGGCCTACAAGGATCCGGTCAACGGCGGCGTCTTCCACGCCGGCGCCGACGGCAGGGTCACACTCGGCTTCAAGCCGGACCAGCCCGTGAAGCAGGCCGCGGCCTTCGCCATCAGCCTCGAGAAGCGGGGCGGCGTGCCGAAGGCCGAGGGTCCGATTGTCCTGCTCGGGAAGTGATTCGCCGCGTGGCGAGCAAAATTTTCGGGTCGTAACTTGACTCTTGTCTATGGCGCGTGGCCGGAAAAACTGGCCGTCGCATGATAATCAAACCGAAGGTCCGCGGCTTCGTCTGCGTGACCGCCCACCCCACGGGTTGCGCCGCTCATATCCAGGAGCAGATTGACCAGGTGAAGGCCAAGGGCCCGATCAAACAGGGCCCGAAGAAGGTCCTGGTCATCGGCGCCTCCACGGGCTACGGCCTCGCCTCGCGCATCACCGCCGCGTTCGGCTCCGGCGCCGCCACGCTCGGGATCTTCTTCGAGCGCCCCTCCGAGGAGGGCCGCCCCGCCACGCCGGGCTGGTATAATTCCATCGCCTTCACCCGCGCCGCGCGGGCCGCCGGACTCTACGCCGGCAACATCAACGGCGACGCCTTCTCCAAGGAAATCAAGGCGCAGGCCATCGCGACCATCGCCCAGGAAATGGGGCCCATCGACCTCGTCGTCTATTCCCTGGCCTCGCCCCGCCGCACGCACCCCGTGACCGGTGTCGTGCACAAGTCCTGCCTCAAGCCCCTCGGCGCGCCCTACACCAACAAGACCGTCGACACCGACAAGGGCATCGTCAGCGACATCACCATCGAACCCGCCACCGAGGCCGAGGCCGCCGACACCGTCGCCGTCATGGGCGGCGAGGACTGGGAGATGTGGATGGACGCCCTCGCCGAGGCCAAGCTGCTCGCGCCCGGCGCCACCTCCGTCGCCTATTCCTACATCGGGCCCATCCACACCTGGCCCATCTACAAGGACGGCACCATCGGCCGCGCCAAGGTCGACCTCGAGCGCGCCGCCCATGCGATCGACGCCAAGCTGAAGGCCCACGGCAACGGTCGCGCGTTCATCTCGGTCAACAAGGCGCTCGTCACGCAGGCCAGCTCGGCCATCCCGGTCGTGCCGCTCTACATTTCCATCCTCTACAAGGTCATGAAGGCCGCCGGCACGCACGAGGGCTGTATCGAGCAGATGCAGCGCCTGTTCGCCACCCAACTCTACAACGGCAGCACGATCAAATTCGACGGCGAGGGCCGCGTCCGCGTCGACGACTGGGAGATGCGCCCGGAAATCCAGCAACCGGTTTCGGCCATCTGGCCCCAGGTCACAACCGAGAACCTCGCGGCGCTCACCGACATCGAGGGTTATCGCACGGAGTTCCTGAAGCTCTTCGGCTTCGGCCTCACCGGCGTGAACTACGAGGCCGAGGTCGAGCCGCACCAGGAATTCTGAGTCGCGCGCCATGCGCGTCGTCATCCAGCGCGTCTCCGCGGCCAGCGTCACCATCGCCGGCCGGGTCACCGGCCAGATTGATCGCGGCCTGCTCGTGTTTGTCGGCATCGAGGAGGCCGACACCGCGGCCGACGGCGAGTGGCTCGCCCAGAAAATCGCCAGGCTCCGCATCTTTGCCGATGCCGAGGGTCACATGAATCTTTCATTGCTCGACCTGGCTGGCGCAAGAGACGCGCCGGGCTCGGCCCCTCAAGCCCCCGGCCTCAGGGCTCTCGCCTTGGTGGTGAGTCAGTTCACCCTGCACGCCAGCACGCAGAAAGGCGCCCGGCCTTCCTTCCACCGGGCCGCCCGTCCCGCGCACGCGCAACCGCTCTACCGTCAGTTCATCGGGCAGCTCTCCACCGCGCTCGGCCGGCCCGTCGCCACCGGCGAGTTCGGCGCCATGATGGAAGTCGCCCTCGTCAACGACGGCCCGGTGACGTTGGTCATCGATTCGCAGCAGCGGGAATAGCCCGCCTCAGCCCGCGAACGCCGGCACGCTGGCCGACCGGCCGTTGTCCCCGGCACCAAGGGAAAGAATGAACGGCGCGGCCTCCTTGGCCCACGTCTCCGCCTTGGGATAGCTCGCCGCCCCGTCACCCCACGCCTGCCGCAGCATGTCGGTGTTGATGCCGCCGGGATTGAGCGGCACAGCGGCCATGCCGACGGGGAGTTCCTGCGCGAGCGCCTTCGTCAGGCCTTCGATGGCAAACTTGCTGGCGCAATAGGGGGCGAACTCCGCCGAAGTGCTGCGGCCCCAGCCGGAGCTGAGGTTCACGATGACCCCGCTGCCGCGCGCCACCATCGCGGGCACGAAATGCCGGATGACGTTGGCGACGCCCTTGATGTTCACGTCGATCAGCTGGTTGAATTCCCTTGCGGAAATTTTCCACAGCGGCGCCGGGGTGTTCATGAGGGCCGCGTTGTTGATGAGCAGGTCGGGCGCCCCGTGCCGGGCGAGCACATGCTCCGACCAGAGCGCGACCTTGTTCTCCTCCATCACGTCGAGCGCGGTGAAGTCATGGGGCGCGGGAAACGCGAAGCGCATGTTGAGCACCTCCGCGCTGCGGCCGCAACCGATGACGGTGTGGCCGTTGGCGATATACCACTCGGCGAGCGCGCGACCGAGGCCCTTCGTGACGCCGGTGATGAGGATGGTCATGGGCGGAAAGTAGTGAGTAGCGGGTAGTGGGTAGCGAGTAGAAAACCGTGCGGAATCGCTATGCTCGCTACCCGCTACTCACTACTCGCTGCTGTCGCGCGTCAGCGCGACTGCAGCCGGATCTTGTTCAAGCCCTGCTTGCGGCAGGTGTCCATCGCCTGCGTGACAAACCGCAGCGGCGTGTTTTCGTCGGAACGGATGACCACCGTGATGTCCTTGCTGACCGTGCCGATCTGCCGCACGACTTCCTGCAGCGTCTCCATCGTGGCGGGCCGGCCGTTGACGTCCACCGTGCCCTCCTTCGAGAGGCTGATGGTCAGCGACTCCTTGAGTTCGCTTTTGCCCGCCGTCTCCACCTTGGGCAGCGTCAGGTTCATGGTCGCGATGGTGCGAAACTGCATGGTCACGAAGGCGAAGAAAATCAGCATCACGAGCACGTCAATCAGCGGCACGAGGTTCATCTCGGGCCGCTTGCGCTTCTTGACGTAAAGTCCGCTCATGACTTGGCGTGGCGGGCGAGGATGCGCTCGAGCAGCAGGTCGATCTTCACCGCGTAGTTCTCGACCTTGCGCTGGAGGAAACCCGCGCCGACCAGCGACGGGATCGCGATCGACAGGCCGATGACGGTGGCGGAGAGGGCCAGGGCCACGCCCTTGGTGAAGGCGACCGGGTCCGGCAGGCCGGTCTCGGGTGAAATCTGGGAGAACACCTGCAGCAGGCCGGTCACCGTGCCGGTGAGGCCGATCAGCGGCGCGGCGGCGTAGATGACGTCCAGGTAGGGAATGCCCCGCTCCATGCGGTTGATCTCGAGCCGGGCGAAGGCCTTGACCGCCTCCGGGTCGTCCCGGTGCCGCTCGGCAAACTCCACGACGCGCGCCAGCACCGAATGCCGGCCCGGCTGGGCGGGTTTCCCCTCGACAATGGCGTCGACGAGGTCGTTGGGGAGGACCGCGTCGTTGCGGAGGGCATAGAGCCGCTCGCACAGGATGTAGACCGCGATGACCGAGCAGAGGGCGAGAGGATAGATGAGGACGCCGGCCCCTTTGAAGATATCAAGCATGAGAGAGTATGAGTGAAGTCGGTGCTTAGACGCGGACAAGCCGGAAAAGGTTCATTGCCAGCCTCATTTTGTTCACTTTTTCCCCGCTTTCAGCCGGGCCACAAGGCCGTTCATCTCCAGTTCCAGCTGTTTGCCGGGCTCAACCCGGAGCGTCTTGCGCGCCCGGTCGAGGGCCTGCAGGGCGGCGGGAACCTGCCCCGCCTCGGCCAGGTGCTGCGCAAAGGGTGCGACCACTTTGTCATAAAAATCTATCGCCGCTCCCCGGCCGGAGGTGTCGAGGATCTTGTTGTAGGTGCGGACCTGCGTGGCGAGGTCGTCCTGCCGCATGCTGCGCTCCAGCGCGTCGGTCGCCGTCTGCAGGCTCAAATCCACCCGGTCGGCCTGGTATTTTTGCGTCAGCCGCTGCGCCTCGAAGTTCGCGAGGCTGGTCTCGCCGCGCTGGCGCAGCACCTCGACCCGCAGGCGGGTGAAGTAGTTTTCCAGGTCGGGGTATTTCTGGAACGCCCGCGCGGCGTCGCGGAGCACGGCCTCCCGTCCCCGCAGGTCCTCGGGGGCGGCGGCCTGCTGGGCCTTGACCAGCATCTGCCAGGCGTCGAGGTTGCGGCGCTCGCGGTTGACCGCCTCGCGCGCCGCCTTCAGCGCCTGGTTGGGCGCCTGGTCCCGCAGGTATTCCGCCGCAAAATTGGTGTGCATGACCGAGAGCCGGTAGGTCGGGAGGAGCCGAAAACGCTCGGTGATGAAGAGCAGCTCGTGGTCGTTGATGTTCGCCCAAGTCTGCGGATCATAGGCGACGCCCACGACGTAGCGCTGGTCGGCATAGCGTCCGCAGTCGAGGTGCCAGCGTTCGCCCGCGGCGAGGTAGCCGAACCACGCGTGGCGGCCGTCGAGCCCCGCGCCGCTGAACATGATCGTCGGGATGCCCTTCGCCTTGCCGACCGTGCTGGCGAAATACGCCTGGTCCACGCAGATGCCGCCCTGCGCGAGGATGGTGTCGAGCCGGTAGTCGGCGCCCGGCCAGTTGAACTGGTTGAGGGCGACGCGGTCCTTGCGGTATTTGACGAGGTCGTAGGCCTGCGCGAAATCGGCGAGGCCCGGCCCCACGTTCTTGCGCGCCCAGTCGAGCTCGCTGAACGGCACGACGGCGTCCACGAGGAACTTCAGCTCGCTCGCCGGCAGCCGGCGCAGCCGTTGCATCGTGAAGTTGGCGCGGTCGAGCTTCGCCCAGTAGGCAAACGCCTCCACCGGCGGCGGCAGCCGGCGCGGCAGGAGCCGCGCACCGACCTGCCCGTGCGGCCAGAGGGGCGGCGGCGGCACGTCGTAGACGACAGCGACGGCCAGCGCCAGGCTCGGGTAATCGGCGAACAGCGCCGGCTCTGCGGCGTAAATCTGCTGGAGGATGGCCAGCACCTGCGCGGGGTTGTCCACCGGGGCCAGCAGCGCGAAGAATTCCCCGGAGAACGCCGGGTTCCCGAGCAACGCCCGCTGCAGCTCGGGCGACAGCGCGGCGGCAAGCGCGCCGGACCGGCTCGCGTAGTGTGCCGGCATGTTGGGATGCGCGACCTTGGCGGCCTCGACGGCCTTGATCCATTGCTGGATCGCGCGGTTGGAGGGCGTCCCGAGCAGGTCGGCCCAGCGGTAGAGATAATACCAGGCCGGCGCCGAGTCGGCGTTGCCCTCGTAGGCCTGCATCGCCGCCTCCCGCAGCAGGGGCCCGGCCCCCGCCCACCCCAGTTGTCCGGCGCGGTCGACGAGGTCGGCGATGCGCGCCGGCGTGGGCGCCTGCTTCCATTCCGCCGCCGGGATACCGGTCGCATCCTGCGCCCGCGCCAATGGCAGCAGCAGGGCCAGCAACAGGAGACGCTTGATCACGCGGCCAGCAAAGCAAAACACCGCCGGCACGCAAGGCGCCGGCGGCGTGAAATGAATCGGCCGACTTACGGCGACACGCCGCTTTCGGCGGCGGGGGACTTGCTCTTGAACTCGAGCTTGTCGCCGTTGCGGATGACGAGGATGGGCTCGTTCTCCTTCACCTCGCCGCGGAGCAGCGCTTCGGCGAGCGGGTCCTCGAGGTAGTGCTCGACGGCGCGGCGCAGTGGGCGCGCGCCGTATTTCTCGTCGTAGCCCTTCTCGATGAGCAGGGTCTTCGACTCGGGCGAAAACTCGAGCTGGATGTTGCGCGCGGCGAGCCGCTTGATGACCTTGCTCGCCTCGATCTCGACGATCTTGAGCAGATCCTCCTTGTTGAGCGGCTTGAAGACCACGAGGTCGTTGATGCGGTTGAGGAATTCGGGCTTGAAGACGCGCTTGGCCTCCTCGAGCACCTTCTCCTTCAGCTTGTCGAGGTCATGGAAGTCGGACGCGCCGGCGGCGGCGAAGCCCATCGTCGTCTGCCGCTGGATGAGCTGGGCGCCGACGTTGGTCGTCATCAGGATGATGGTGTTGCGGAAATCCACGGTGCGGCCGAGCGAGTCGGTCAGGCGGCCGTCCTCGAGGATCTGCAGCATGAGCTGCACGACGTCGGGGTGGGCCTTCTCGATCTCGTCGAAGAGGATGACGGAATACGGGCGGCGGCGGACGGCCTCGGTGAGCTGGCCGCCCTCCTCGTAGCCGACGTAGCCCGGGGGCGAGCCGATGAGCCGCGACATCGCGAACTTCTCCATGTATTCGGACATGTCGATCTGGATGATCGCGTCCTGCGAGCCGAAGATCTGCGCGGCGAGCTGCTTGGCGAGCTCGGTCTTGCCGACGCCGGTCGGGCCCATGAACATGAACGAGCCGATCGGGCGGCGCGGATCCTTGAGGTCGGCGCGCGAGCGGCGGAGGGCGCGGGCGATGGCGATGGTGGCCGGGTTCTGGCCGACGATGGCCTTCTGCAGCTCGCTCTCGAGCGCGAGCAGCCGCTCGTTTTCCTTCTTCTCCAGGCGGGCGAGCGGGATGCCGGTCCACTCGGCGACGACGTGGGTCATCTGCTCCTCGTCGACGACGATCCGGTGCTCGTCGCGGGTCTTCTTCCAGAGCTCGATCTGCTGCTCCTGCTTGATCCGGAGCTGCTTTTCCTGGTCGCGGTATTTGGCGGCCTCCTCGAAGTGCTGGGCGGCGATGGCCTGCTCCTTCTGGGCGCAGACGGTTTCGATTTCCTTGCCGAGCGCCTCGATGTCGGGCGGGCGGTTGAGCTTGCTGATGCGGGCGCGCGAGCCCGCCTCGTCCATCACGTCGATGGCCTTGTCGGGCAGGAAGCGGCCGGTGATGTAGCGGTCGGAGAGCTTGGCGGCAGTCTCGAGCGCCTTGTCGGTGAAGGTGGCCTTGTGGTGCTCCTCGTATTTGCCCCGGATGCCCTTGAGGATGAGGATCGTGTCGTCGACGGACGGGGCCTCGACCTTCACGGACTGGAAGCGGCGGTCGAGCGCGCTGTCCTTCTCGATGTATTTGCGGTATTCGTTGAGCGTGGTCGCGCCGATGCACTGCAGCTCGCCGCGGCTGAGGGCGGGCTTGAAGATGTTGGAGGCGTCCATCGCGCCCTCGGCGGCGCCGGCGCCGACGATGGTGTGGAGCTCGTCGATGAAGATGATGACGTTCTTGGAGCGCTTGATCTCGTCCATGACCGCCTTGATGCGTTCCTCGAACTGGCCGCGGTATTTCGTGCCGGCGACCATGAGCGCGAGGTCGAGGGTGATGACTTTCTTCTCGGCGAGGATCTCGGGCACGTTGCCCTTGGCGATCTCCTGCGCGAGGCCCTCGACGATGGCGGTCTTGCCCACGCCGGCCTCGCCGACGAGCACCGGGTTGTTCTTGGTGCGGCGGCAAAGGATCTGGATGACGCGGCTGATTTCCTTCTGGCGGCCCACGACGGGGTCCATCTCGCCCTTGCGGGCCAGCTCGGTGAGGTCGCGGCCGAACGCCTTCAGCGCGGGGGTCTTGACCTCTTTCTTGTCGCCCTCGCCGGCGCTGCGCGGGGCGACTTCCTCGCCGCCGCCGGACGCGCCACCGCTGGCGCTGGCCGACGGGGAATCACCCTGGCCGGCGGAGAACTGCGGGTCGAGTTCGCGGAGAATTTCGTTGCGGGTGCGCTCGATGTCGATCTCGAGCGTCTTGAGCACGCGGGCGGCGACGCCCTCGCCCTCGCGGAGCAGGCCGAGCAGGATGTGCTCGGTGCCGACGTAGGAATGGTTGAGGGCCTTCGCCTCCTTGCCGGCGAGCGCGAGGACCTTCTTGACGCGGGGCGTGTAGGGGATGCTGCCGACGGGAGTCTTGGTCTCCTGGCCGATGCCCACCTGCTTCTCGACCTCGCCGCGGACGGTCTCGAGGTCGAGGCCCATCTTCTGGAGGACGCTCACGGCCACGCCCTGCCCCAGCTTGATCAGGCCGAGCAGGAGGTGCTCGGTGCCGACGTAGTTGTGGTGGAAGCGGTCAGCTTCCTTACGGGCCAAAGCGAGCACCTGCTGGGCCCGCGGCGTGAAGTTGTTCATTGGTTCCATGAGGTGGTGGCTTGGTAAACCGGCTATTTGGTGGCGGGACTGAAGTCAGGCGGCGGCACTTTGGCAAATTCAGAGCGCAGGCGCTCGGCCCGGAGGATGTCGCGCTGGCCGGGCTCGAAGGCGCCCTTGGCGGCGTGCTGGACGTGCGCGGGCTGGCACTCGATGAAGAGCCGGTCGACGACCGCGCGCTGGGCGTCGCCAAAGACCCCGAGGTCGATGCCGAGCCGGATGAGCGAGAGCAGGTTCATGGCCTCGCCGGAGTTCAGCAGGTGGCCGTTCTGGAGGATGCCGTAGGCGCGGCCGATCTTGTCGTGCAGCTTGCTCGGGTCGGCCTCGAGGAGTTTTTCCCGGGCGTTGAGCTCCTGCTCGACGATCGTGGTGAGCACGCCGTGGAGGTGTTTGATGATGCTCTCCTCGCTTTCGCCGAGCGTGGTCTGGTTGGAAATCTGGAAGATGCTGCCGCTGGCGTCCGAGCCCTCGCCGAACAGGCCGCGCACGGCCATGCCGAGCTGGTTGACGGCGCGCACGACCTTTTCCATCTGCCCGGAGATGACGAGCGCGGGCATGTGCATCATCGCCGAGGCGCGGATGCCGGTGCCGAGGTTCGTCGGGCAGGCGGAAAGATAGCCGAGCTTCGGCGAAAACGCGTAGTCGACGTGTTCCTCGAGGTCGGTGTCGAGCGCGTTGATTGTCGCCCAGACCTTCTTGAACTGGAAGCCGGCGCGCAAAACCTGGATGCGGAGGTGGTCCTCCTCGTTGACCATCACGACGCAGGACTGGTCCTTGCTGATGACGACGCCCGAGCCGGACTTGGAATGGCAGAGCTCGCGGCTGATGAGGTGGCGCTCGACGAGGATCTGCTTCTGGAGGTCGTCGAGGGTCTCGACCGGCAGCGCGAGGCCGCGCTTCATCTGCGGCAGCGCGGCGACGGCCTGCATGAGCTGGTCGCGGATTGCCTTTTTCTGCGCTTCCTTCGCCCAGCCGGGGAACGGCTGCGAGGCGAGATTCCGCGCGAGGCGGATGCGCGTCATGAGCACGACCGCGCTCTTGCTGGTGGCGGTGTCCGTCAGCTCCGAGTGGGAGTCGATCAGTTCGTTGATCTTCAAGTTAGGATTCCTCGCGGCGGCCGGTCGTGGCCTGCCTGACCTGGTGGATTTCATCACGATAGCGGGCGGCGTCCTCGTAGCGCTCGGCCTTGATGGCCTGGTCGAGGTCGGTCTCGAGCTGCGTGAGCTTCTCGTAGAGCGAGCGGCGCGCGAGGGCGCGCTGCGGCACCTTGCCCGAATGCGCGATGCCCTTGTGCATGGTATCGAGCATGGGCTCGAGGATGGCGCCGAAATGCTGGTAGCACGACGGGCAGCCGAAGCGGCCGGACTTCTTGAAGTCCTGCTGGGTGAACCCGCACGACTCGCACTTGGCGTCGCCGGTGGGCTCGGGATTGAGGGAGGCCTTCAGCAGCAGGTCGGCCAGCGAGAACCCGCTGGGGTCTGTCACGCCCTTGGCCTGCGCACAGGCCTCGCACAGATCGACCTTATGAATCTTGTTATTAACGATCTGGGTGAGGTGGACGGTCGCGGGCTTCGAGCAGAGGTCGCACTTGAGGGAGTTGGCCATGTCTTTTGTTAAAGGGGAGGATAGCGCCCCGCACCGGAAACGCAAATCGCGACCGGGAGAAGGCCCCTCTTCCCTGCAAGCAATATGCCAAGTTCCCGCCTGTGACGCAAGCGCGGAGGCGGAGAAGTAGGGTCGGTCTCCGACCGGCCCAGGAACATCACTCGCGACCCGGGCCAGTCAGAGACTGGCCCTACTCAACTCAGATCCGCGTGCCTTCGGTCAGCACGCGCTGGCGGAAGGCCGTCAGCACGCGGCCGGTGATCGGGCCGGGCTTGCCGGTGCCGATGACACGGGCGTCGAGCTTGACCACCGGGATGACCTCCGCGCCGGTGCCGGACAGGAAGCACTCGTCGGCGCACCACACGTCGTAGCGGGTCAGGTCGGCCTCGCGCATCGGGATGCCGAGTTCCCTGGCGATGTCGAAGATGGTCGCGCGGGTGATGCCCTTGAGTGCGCCGGCGGAGGCGGCGGGCGTGATGATCTCGCCCTTGAACACCACGAAGATGTTGTCGGCCGTGCACTCGGCGACGTAGCCCTGCTGGTTGAGCATGATGGCCTCGAGCGCGCCGGCCTGCCGGGCCTCGATCTTGGCGAGGATGTTGTTGAGGTAATTCAGCGACTTGACGGTCGGCGGCAGCGCGTCGGGCGCGATGCGGCGGGTCGCCACCGTGACGATGCTCAGGCCGTTATCGTAGTGCTCCTGCGGGTAGAGGGAGATCTTGCTGGCTATGATGAAGGTCGTGGGCTTCTCGCACAGCCACGGCGCGAGGCCGAGGTCGCCGGTGCCGCGGGTGATGACGAGGCGGATGTAACCGTCGGCGAGCTTGTTCCGCCGGCAGGTCTCGCACACGGCCGCCGCCATCGCGGCGCGGTCGAGCGGCATGGTCAGCATGATGGCCTTGGCGGACATCTCGAGGCGCTCGAGGTGGTCGTCGAGCCGGAAGACATTGCCGCCGTAAATGCGGATGCCCTCGAAGATGCCGTCGCCGTAAAGCAGACCGTGATCGAAGACCGAGACCTTCGCTTCGGAGGAATCCACATATTTACCGTCAAGATAAACGACCATGATGCCCGCATTCCAGCAAAGCCCCCGCCGTTGTCCAGTCTGGGAATGGAGAATGCGCTTGTATTTGCCGTTCCGGCGGCGAACTGTTCCGGCCAGCGGGCCGCAGTTTTTCACGCTATGAAAATGCGCCCTCCCACCGGCCCCGCCGGCTTCACGCTCATCGAGCTGCTCACTGTCATCGCGATCATCGGCATCCTGGCCGCGCTGATTTTCCCCACCGTCGGCAAGGTCCGCGAGACCGCCCAGCGGACGGTCGACGCCAACAACCTCCGCGAGATCGTCAAGGCCGCCACCATCTACGCCGCGGACAACAACGACCGCCTCCCCGACCCCGCCGCCATCCTTGCGCAGAGCCCGCCGTCCGTCACCGGCGGCTCGGGCCCCTTCCTGTGGGCCGGCATCCTCGCCCAGCGCGGCATCCTCACGGACCCGACCTTCTACTTCGCGAAGAACGACCCATCGTTCAACGGCACCTACCCGGTGGCCATCGTCACCCCGACCAACCGCAGCGTGCTCGACCCGACCTTCGTGAACAACCGCAGCCTCAGCTTCGAGTTCGTCGGCGGCCTGCGTATGAGCGACCCGCCGGGCACGCCCGTCGCCTTCACCCGCGGCCTGCTCGCCACCGGCACATGGAGCGCGGACAACGGCACCTACAAGGACGTCGGCGGCCACATCGCCTTCCTCGGGGGCAATGTCCAGTTCTACCCCAACGTCAACGAGGCCGCCACGCAACTCACGCTCAACAACGGGAAAAAAGGCGTCTCCCTCCTCCAGACGCTGCCCTACAACGCCAACCCCTCGCTCAATCCCAAGGTCTACGCCGCGCCGCCCGCCGGCCTGGGCACCCTCGCCGGCACGCCGGCCCAGCAGGCGCCATAGCTGGGGTAGCTCCGCGAGGCCCTATGCGTCCCGCCCGACCGATCGGACCTTTGATTCGGGAGTTTTTATGTCTTCACCTTGGCGCGGGGGGCCACCTATGCTCCGCCGTTTCCATCATGGCCTCCGCTCCTCCCACCTACGTCATCGGCCACAAGAATCCCGACGCCGACTCCATCTGCTCGGCCATCACCTATGCCGCCTTCAAGGAAGCCCGCGGCGAGACAGGCTATGTCGCGGCCCGCTGCGGCAATTCCAACGCCCGCATCGACGCGATCCTCGAGCGCTTCCACACGCCGCTGCCGCTCTACCTCAGCGACGTGTCGCCGCGCGTGCATGACCTGATGACGGTCAGCCCGTATGTCGTCACCGTCGGCGCCACCTGCGCCGAGACCCTGCGCCTGATCGACCAGCACCAACTCAACGTCCTGCCCGTCGTCTCCGCCGAGAACCGCGCCACCGGGACCATCACGCTCGCGCAACTCGGCCACTTCTTCATCCCGCGGCTCGACGAGCCGCGCGCCATGCGCTCCGTGCGCACCAGCCTCGCCCGCATCGCCCAGTCGCTCAAGGCCTCCGTCCTGCACCTCGCCGACGGCGACCGCCTCGAGGAACTGTTCGTCCGCATCGGCGCCATGGACATCGGCACGTTTTGGAAAATTTCCGAGAAGGAAAACATCCCGGCCGCTAGGTCCGTCATTATCCTCGGCGACCGGCGCGACGTCCAGCAGCGCGCCATCGAGCTCGGCATCCGCGCGCTCATCATCAGCGGCAACCTGCCGGTCGACCCCGCGATCGTCGCCCTCGCGCAGGCCCGCGGGGTCAGCATCCTGGTCAGCGCGCACGACACGGCCACCACCGCGTGGTTCGTCCGCACCGCCTCCACCATCGAGCAGCTGGTCGACCGCAAGTTCGTCGGGCTCAACCCGGACGTCCGCATCGTCGACATCCGCCGGAAATTCGCCCAGGCCGCCCCGCACGCCATGATGGTCACCAGCGAGGACGGCACGCTGCTCGGCATCCTGACCAAGACCGACCTGCTCAAGCCTGTGCCGACCCGCCTCGTGCTCGTCGACCACAATGAACTCACCCAGGCTGTGCCGGGCGCCGACGAGGTCACCGTCACCGAAATCATCGACCACCACCGCCTCGCACCGATGGTGACGCCCCAGCCCATTCTCTTCATCAACGAGCCCGTCGGCTCCACCTGCACCATCGTGGCCGACCTGTTCCGCCGCCATGGGCTGGAACCGTCCCCCAGCCTCGCCGGCCTCATGATGTCCGGCCTCATTTCCGACACGCTCCTCCTGCAAAGTCCCACCTCCACGCCCAAGGACGGCGAGGTGCTCGCGTGGCTCGAGACGCATTCCAAGATCAAGCGCCGGGCGCTCGGCGACCTCATCTTCAGTTCCGGCTCCGTCATTCTGGCCAGCCCGCCCGACAAGGTCGTCCGCTCGGATTTCAAGGTTTACGAGGAGGACGACGTGCGCTTCGCCGTCTCCCAGGTCGAGGAACTCGGCTTCGACAACTTCTGGCAGCGTGCCAGGGAAATGACGAAGGCGCTCGCCGACCTGCGCGCGGACGAGCGCCTCGCTTTCGCCTGCCTGCTGGTCACCGACATCAACACCCAGAATTCGCTCATGCTGGTGCAAGGCGACCCGGAGTTCATCCGCCGCATCTCCTACGCCCACGTCCAGCAGGACGAAATCTTCGATCTGCCGGGAGTCGTGTCGCGCAAGAAGCAGCTCATCCCCTACCTGACGAGCCTGCTCAAGGAAATGAGCGCGGACGGCGACACCCCCTCCGCCCGGAAGAAGACCACCGCCCCCTTCCGGCGCTGACTTCCCATTTTGCAGGAGCCTGTTTACCGGCGATTCCAGCGGCTCACGCTCGCAGCCCCAGCCAGCGCATCACGGCGGTCTCCACCCGTTCCAAATCCTCGCTCTCGAGGCGACCAATGACCGACTTCACGCGCACCAGGCGGACGGTGGCCAGTTTGTCCAGCATCGCGTGCGATTCCACCTTCAGACCAGTGACCTGCCCGATGGCAAGCGGCACTCGAAACAAAGGTGCATCCAGCAGATGACTCGTAACCGGACACAAGGTCACGCTCGCGTGGGTCGCATTGAACAAATCGGACTGCAGCACGATGGCCGGACGCGGCTTGCCGAATTCACCGGCGAAGGCGCACGTGACCACGTCACCACGGTGGAGATTCATGCGCGCCAGCCTTCAATCTCACGAGCCTGTTCCAGCCAGACCGCATCATCCTTGGACTGGTTCTTGCTCGCCAGAAGCGACTGCTTTCTCGCCTCCTCCCGCAGGGTGTCGTGCGAGCTGCCCAGGAGATACTGCTCCAGCGCCTCCCGGATGACCCAGTTCTTGCCGCGCTTGGTGCTGCGCGCCTTCCGCTCAAGCTCCCGCTTCAATTCCTTCGGCAGGCGGATGCTGGTGGTCGTCGAGGCGGGCATAACCGCACCCTTGCTTGTAACACACTGTGTTGCAACCCGGATTTGTCCCATTATCCGCGGGTGTCGGACACTCCTTGAAGCTCGCTGACGGCGTGCGATTCCACCAGTCAGCACACTTTTCACGCTTCCGCTCGATTTCGCAAGATACGCGGAGCCCTGAACGGTCATTTCAGGTATTATCAGATTTTTACCTGGATTCACTGTGCACTTGCTCTGCCCGCCGCCTTGCCGGGTTGAACAGTCCGGTTAACTGAACAGCTAACCCCCGGTTCCTATGCCCAAGTTCTTTAAACAAATCGCCCTGGCGATTGGCTCCGGCTTAGTCCTCTGCCTCGTCGCCGGAGTTTCGATAACATCGTCCCGCACCCGAAGCCAGCGCACCGAGGCTGGTCGTCTGGCCAAGGAGGCCGAGGACGATTTGGCCAAGGTGGCTTATGCGAACGAAATCAGTTCCAGTCTGGCTCATGAGCTCAAGCTCAGGAACGCAAACCGAGAGAAATCCCTGGCGCGGATTAGGAATGAGATCGCCGAGATCCGGGCGAAGAGCACGCCACTGGCAGTGACGATTGGTGTTTCAGGATCTCTCCTGACACTGGGCAGCCTGCTCGTGATCGACCGCCAACGGTCCGCGCGCCTGGCCCAGGCCGGATCGTCCAGTAACCCACCGCGAGTTCCACCCCCGACCGGCGGAGCCAAGCCGGCTTAGACATTTCCCTCACTGAATTTCCTGAAACCACGTTTTGCTCCGGATTTTTCCGGGGGCGCCGGTTCATCCGGCCGTATAAATGCACCGCCCTGAATCCAAACCATGAAAGAAATATCTACCTCCAGTAAATTCAACGCCCTGTGTATTCTCACTGGGTTGATGTGTATATTGCCAGTCGTCTCTGCGGTGGAAACAAAACCGAATGCCAAGTCTTCAGTGCCTCCGGCGCCGATCACCGGCACGATAAGCAACACCAATGCCATTCTGAGCAATGCGATCGGCACCGGCGCCACGACGCCCGCCAGGTTTGCGGGCATCATGTTCGAATTGAAGGAACATCCGGGCCGGCATTATATATTCAAATCTCCGTCTTTTGAGCACCAAGGCCGCAATCTGCTGAGCGAAGACTTGAAGGGGCTGACGGTCCGCCTGGTGTGCGAACCGGAAGGCGACGACCCCTCCGCGGTGGAAAGCAATGTGCAGTCGCTGACGTGGGTGCCCCCTCCAGTCGCAACCCAGAACTCCTCTCCCCAGTCTGATCCGAAGGCTGCAACCGTGTCGGTCGGCGAACGCATCCTTGGTGATCCGGATATTTTCTCGGCGGACTTTGCCAGGCAAGTTAGAGCCGCTGCAGCCGGGGAGGGATTGGCCGTGCCCGCACCGTGTCCGGAGATGGCCAAGCTCGAAGAGAAATACGGAAATGCCGATAGCGTGAAAGTTGAGGTTGTGAAGGTGAAGGGCGGCCCGACAGTGATGCTGGCTTTGCACTATTACGGCGATATCGGGCTGGGCGTCGCCAACGAAAGAGTCATGGCTGTGCTCAAGAAATAGCATGGCGCTTGGCCACTTCAGTCCAAGCCGGGCGAAAGCCAGCTCATCATTCTGGTCCCGTCGTCGGCTTCCCCTGGCATGTCTCGCAATCCTTGCGGTTGCTTTCGCTTGCGCCCGGCAGCCGCCAACCCTCCAGAAGGAGGCCGTTGAGCACACGCTGAATGGCTGGCTGACGGCCCAGAGTGCGCCATTTTTCAAGGCACTTGGCCAAGAACCACTGGTGCTGAATGCCACTCTCGAAGTTCTCTCCCTCCCGCCACCGACAGAGCCAGTCAATCCGGCAGAACCTCCGAATCCCAAGGAAATGACGTTCTTCTTTGAACAACGCGGATACGGTCTATTAATGGTCAGCACCAAACAGAGTGACCAATTAATTGGCACGCAGGGTGGCGGGAAAGCCCGGTTTGAATGGGATCAACATGCCTGGTATTTGGTCAACGTTCAGTTCAGAAGCGGCGTGGAGATCGCGGACATACACTGGAAGGTTGAAGGTTACTGATGGCAGTGCCCCCTGCCCCGAACTCCCCTGACAGTCCCCGCGTTTTGTGCACGGGTGATTTCGCAAGATACGCGGAGCCGTCCAATTGGATTTCTGCTAACCTGTCGCGGCACGAGTGCTGGGGGCTTGGGCTCTCTGGATACGACATGCAGATTTTCCGCTCAATAACCTGCCCGCACTGCCGCGCCAGTTTCAGTAGCTTCGGCGGACCAGTCGCCTGCCCCCGTTGCGGGCAGATTCTTCCGCCGACCGACCCGTCCGCCCGGTCCCCCGGCCGGAACCCGCTGACCAATAAATTTGTCTGGCTGGGACTGGCGGCCGTGGGCCTTTGTCTGGGACTGGTCGTCTTCTGGACCACCCGGACCAAGACCCACACGGTGTTGTTTTTCGAGAGTGCGGGCGGAGATCAGGTCAGGGTCAGTTGTGTCGGCCCGCTGGAATTCCGCCTGAACGGCAGTATGCAGCTCGAGCCCAACTACTGGAAGGCCGGGAATGTCTTTGTGCTGCGCAGTGACCAGCAGTTGCGCGACGTGTCCGGACAGGCCGGTCACGCCTATCAGTTCCGGAAGGACGAGAGCTTGCGTGATCTTGGCCTCGTGGATCTTCACCAGACCAACGAGCAGATCGCCGCCTCATTCGGCGTGAAGTCCTCCGCGCCGCCGAAGCAGTGAGCCTGCCCGGCAGTGATCGTCCCCCACTCCATTTTTCCCCCACCCCCCACAATGAAAAAACTCTCGAAAAAATTCTACCTGATTTCACTGATCCTCGGAGGTCTGGCCGTCATGGGTGCGGTGGGCCAGATCGCCGAGAAAGGTCAGAAATTCGGCCCGCTGGCGGCGCAGCGCGAGATGGAGGAGAGCTTGGGGCCGTTGCTGCTGGTCATCATCTACCTCACGGTCGTGGTGCTCCGGCTGTTCTACCAGGCTTGGCAGGCTATCCAGGATGGCCACGCCCGCACCACGCCGGGCAAGGCGGTCGGCCTGCTCCTGGTGCCCTTCTTCAACCTCTATTGGATGTTCGTTGCAATTTACGGCTTCGCCAACGATTTCAACGCCTACGTCGACCGCCACGCCCTGAGTGTGCGCAAACTGCCCGCCGGACTGTTCCTGACTTACTTAATCCTGGTCAGCGCCTCGTGGATTCCTTTTCTCGGTGTCGCCGCATCCGTCGTTGCTTTCGTCCTTCTTGTCATCATCGCGTGGAAGATTTGCGATGGTGTCAACGCCCTCATCGACGCGGCTGCCGCGGGCGCAGCCGTCAGGCCGGCCGGGTTGAACTTCGCCGAACCGCCCCCGCTCGACCCACCGACCGCGGCCGCATCCGCGACGGATTTTCTGTCCTCGCTCTCGCTCGAAGAGAAACTCGCCGTCAACAACCTGCCCCAGGTCGACTATCAGGCCGTCATCAATGAAAAGACTCCCGGCGCCGCGCCCTTGGCGGTGATCTCCGACAACCCGCAGGACGCGGCGGGTATGGCCATCCTTCGCAAGGTCAGCGTGGCGGATATTCAGCGGCTCAAGGAATCGGTGCGTCTCGTCATGAAAGCCGACGAGGTCGCCCGCTCCGGCGGGCCGACCGCCTTCGCCGGCGCGGCCCGGCTCTATGGCCAGGCCGCCGAAATCAATCCGTTCAACGACCTCGCCCAGATGAGCTGCGGCGTGGCACTGGCCCGCTCGGGCAATCTGCGCGAGGGCGTCCAGTGGGTCGAGAAGGCGGTTCAGACCAACCCCGGCAACGAGCGCGCCCGCGGCAACCTGCAGGCGATGCGCCGCGGCCCTTGAGGCAATTCTCCGGTTCTTTCTTCCTTCACATCATGAATACTGAAAACAAACCGAAAGCTTGGATCATCACCGGGTGGGTCTTCTCCGCGCTCTATGTCATCATCGGATTCTCGCAGCTCGGCGGCAGTGGACCGTTGCACACGCCGGTCGGCATTTCCGCCCTCATCTGCGCGGCATTGTTCGGCATCGGTGCTTACTACCTGGGCCAGAACAACGCCAAGTCCGCAAAAATCTGCTGGATCGTCGGCGGCATATTGGGCCTGCCGCTCGGTCTCGTGATGCTCATCGGCGGCCTCAAACTCGGCAAAACCGCCCCGGTCGAGCCTGCCTCCCGCCCATCGCCTGTTCCCGAGGCCAAGCCGACTGTCAGCACCGTGCCCGCCGGCGCCATCAGCTGCCCGGCCTGTGGTCACGGCTTCACCCCGCCGCGGATCACCATGGCCACACAAGCCGTCATCGACCGCTACGGGCCGAATCCCGTCCAGTGCCCGGGCTGCAAGCACATCTGGAGCCGCTAGGAGGAAATCATGAACTTTCTGAAATCTCTCTTCGCCCCGAAATCGCCGGACGCGGCGCTTCATCCCGCGCAAAAGCATCTCGATGCCGCCGCCGCATTGGTCGACCAGTGGGTCCAGGTCGAGGTCGCCGGCGAAAAAACCGTCACGCACATTTCCGCCGGGCTCGACGAGGTGGCAAAGGCCCTCGCGGAATTGGATGCCGGGCTCGGCTTGTGCCCGCTCGACCCGGATCTGCTGGTGGCCAAAGCCTGCGTGCAGCACGCCTCCGCCCAGTTCAAGTCGGCCGAGGAAACCCTCGACCTCCTGCTGCAGCACCGGCCGGATCATTTCGAAGCCCGGGCGTGGAAGGACCACTGGGACACCTGGAGCAACGCCCTGCGGTTTCCGCGGTGGGATGAACGCCAGACCCGGCTGCATCCGGTGATGCAGGCCTACCTGCGGACCGGGCACCGCGTGCAGCTCGTGCGCAGCGGCCTGAGCAAAATCATCGCCATCGTCACGGAGGTGCAGGGACCGCCGATTGATCCCAAATCGGAAATCAAGCTCTCCTGGGTGCTCTCCCGCACACCAGCGGGGCCGCTCGTCGCCTATTATGTCAAGATCATCGAGCCGGTCGGCGAACCGAGCACGATGGAGGCGTTCTTGGCGATCAGCCAACCCGCGCTGTTCTCGCCGATGGAAGGCTATTATCTCGCCCGCCAGCTCGCCCTGACCCCGTTTTGCTACGTGGTCTTCGTCAGCGGCAACAGCGTCGCATTGAACCGGCAGATTCGCTTCGGACCCAAAACCCGTCAGCAGCTCGCGCAGCTGGCCGCTGACGTGACGGCCACGACCTCCTACCTACCCCAACCCGAATTCCGCACCGCCATGCAGTGGCACATGCAGCACTTCGACATGAACCGCGTCGTTTTCGAGAACTAAGGTCCGTCATTCATAACCACCCCAAGGAGCATCAATCGATGAATAACCAGTCGTTAAAAAAACTTCTCCACGCCTTGCTCGGCGGCCTGCTCATACTGGCTGCCACGATTGCCCGGGCAGAAGAACCCAAAGTCACCCAGATACCCGCCAGTCCTGCGTTCATCGAATTGCTGAAAAGTTGGGATCCACAAATCTGGTTTTTCACTCCGCTCGACAAGCCTCTCCGTTCCCTGGATGGACTGAAGCGGGAGTCCGTGGCCTGCTGGGGCATGGAGCATTTCCAGCGCATGCAGGATTTGTTCCGCGTCCTCAATCTCCCCGGCGACGGCGTCAAGGTGATGGGCGATGGCGCCTACAATGACACCCCCGACCGGCCGCTGCTTTACGTGACCTGGGCTAAATATGCCCCCAATCTGAAAAACGTGCTCAGGATCCAATTCATTTCAGCCGAACCGGCAAAAGAGGTGAAAGAGCCCGTCAAGTAGGCAACGACATGGGCCGATTGCAGCGATGTTGTAAATGTCCCCCAGAATCCCCTGGGAATATTGATACCAAACACTGACCAAGGAACAAGCACATGTCCGTGCTCTTTCTCAGAATCCTTATCCTCGTCGAAATCGTCCTCGTCGTATTTCTGATTCTGCGACTTCCTTCCCTGCGCCGGCCGAGTGCGTCGCTTTGGATGCTGGCGACCTTCTGCGTCGCGGTAGGCACGGTGCTCATGTATAAATCCCATCTGGATTACGGCTGGTGGGGACCACTGGGCTTTCTCAAATACATTCCGGCGCGCATCCACTTTGTCAGTGTCACATTGCGCGAAAAGGTGAATTCCTGGGGATTCCTGGATCCATTCCTCTACGGCGGAGCGTTTGGCCTCTGCTATCTCGCGGGCGGCGCTGGATTGATCCGGTTGCGGGCCTGGGCCCGCCGTCTCCTGCTGTGGGTATCCGGTATCCTGGCGACGATGTCGCTTGTCCACTTGGTGGTTTTCCTATCACGGCTGGGCCCGGCTGAAGCCGTCTTCGAGGTCGTCCTGCTGGTTTTCTCCTCGGGCAGTCTGTGGTGGCTCTGCCAGCCCGTCTGCACGGCCCAGTTCCTCCCGCCCAAATTGCCGCCCAGTGAGGCCTGAACCACCAGGGGCCGGACGCCATCGCTTCGGAGAAATTCACCATCTATGCTCGAGCCAAAAACGCCAATGCCGCCCTCACTGGAGAATCCGCATCGAATCCCGTCTGCCGCTGCGCCCGATACGGCCAATCCTCAAATCATGACCAAGGTCTTCACGCCGTCCATCACACCCGCAGATTTGGCCGAGGCGCTGAAGACGCCGGAAGATTTTGTCCTCTCCGAAAAAGCCCGCGCCGAGCTGACGAGCGGGCGGAATAAATACATCGGCAAGCAGGCCGGCTACAGCCTCGGGATATTGGCCTTCGGCGCGTTGCTATTGATTGCCGGCAGCATCTTCTCCTTTCCGGGGACCATTATCTTCCGGCTGGGCGGATTGGTGGTCATGGCCCTCAGTCCGATATTTTTCTTCGGCCAGTTTTTGACTCATTTGCTTCCGCCGAATCAGCTGACGCCCGAGGGCTGCCTGGCTGAATATCTGTCGAACCTGCTGTCGTATTTCCCCGACTACGAGAAATCGTATCGCGTGCTGGCCCCGGCGACGATGGACGGCTTGACCTTGGACAACTTCACCCGGCGCTGGAAAGCGGCGGACGCCGGCTTGAAATCCGTGGTGGCATCGCCGAACCGCGCCCAATGCTCGGTCTGCGGCAAGGTGGCCGGCGGCCTGTGGTCGTTTCCCCACGGAGCATACACGGGTGAATACGTGCTTTCGGAAGACTATCTGAAGAAGAGCGCGGACTTTCTCCACTGCAGCCTGGGAAATTGCCCGGCTGTCTACTGTTCCAACTGCTTCGTCAAGCTAGTCGACGGTCGGAGGTGCCGCGCCTGCGGCCGGGCGCTTCAGGGGATGGCACTGAGGATCTTCATGGTGGGAGCGAAGATCCAGTTGGAGGAAAATCCGAGCGCGCGCCGCTGCACCAAGGCCACCTCTGACGCAGGCCGGATCGAGCGGCTATGTTGCGAGCTGAATTTCTCCCCGAAATGCATGATGCCATGGGATGACCGATACGTGTTCCACCCGATCACCAGCAAGGGTGCGCTCGTCTGCCGCCTTCATAACTCCGCCATCAAGATCGGCGCCAAGTGGTATCTCATGGCCGGTGATCCCGGGACCATGACGGACGCTGAATGCCCACCGGCCACCCCGGCCAAGTAACTGCGTCTTGCCTTACCCGGGCCGATTCCCCTTCTTTGGCGGGAATGTCCGCCGACCACACCGCGCCCGCGCCCGCGCCCAGTGACTTCATCCGCGATATTGTCGCGGCCGATGTCGCCGCGAAACGCTACGCCAGGATCGTCACGCGCTTCCCGCCCGAGCCCAACGGCTACCTGCACATCGGCCACGCCAAGTCCATCTGCCTGAACTTCGGCATCGCCCGCGAAAACCACGGCCAGTGCAATCTCCGCTTTGACGACACCAACCCGGCCAAGGAGGAGATCGAGTATGTCGATTCCATCACCGCCGACGTGCAGTGGCTCATCGCCGGCTGGGCCGACCACTGCCTCGGATTCAAAGCGAAAGGAACCACTCCTGCACTTCAGGTTGTCGATGGGAAGCAGGACTACTACCTGCCGCCGGTTGACCAATCGAAAATCGAGAATCAAAAATCAAAAATTGAAGCGGAGCCCTTCTCCGCCTCCAGCTACTTCGACCAGCTCTGCGTCTACGCCGTCGAGCTCATCAAGCGCGGCAAGGCCTACGTCTGCGACTTGAGCCCCGAGGACACCGACAAATACCGCGGCGCCCCCGACCGGCCGGGTCGGCCCAGCCCGTGGCGCGACCGCACTGTCGCCGAGAACCTCGACCTCTTCACGCGCATGAAGGCCGGCGAATTCCCCGACGGCGCCCGCTCGCTCCGCAGCAAGATCGACATGGCCTCGCCCAACATGTGGCTGCGCGACCCCCTGCTCTACCGCATCCGCCACACCGCCCACCACCACACCGGCGACAAATGGTGCATCTACCCGCTCTACGACTACGCGCACTGCCTCAGCGACTACCTCGAGGGCATCACCCACAGCATCTGCACGCTCGAGTTCGTCGACCACCGCCCGCTCTACGACTGGATTCTCGAAAACCTCGGCCTGCCGCGCCCGCTGCCGCACCAATACGAGTTCGCCAAGCTGGTCCCCACCTACACGCTCCTGAGCAAGCGGAACATCCTCCGGCTCGTGCAGGAGAAGGTCGTCGCCGGCTGGGATGACCCGCGACTGCCCACCCTCTCCGGCCTGCGCCGCCGCGGCATTCCCGCCAGCGCGCTGCGGAAGTTCGTCACCAGCGTCGGCGTTACGACCTTCAACAGCGTGACTGACATCGCCGTCTTCGAGCATGCCGTCCGCGAGGAACTCAACCAGTCCTCCGGGCGCCGGCTCGCGGTCCTCCGGCCCGTGAAGCTGGTGCTGACCAACCTTGCCGCCGGCGAGGTTTTCGAATGCGCGGCGACCAACAACCCGCAGGACGAGAATCCCACGACACGCCCGGTCGCCCTCACCCGCGAGGTGTTCATCGAGGCCGACGATTTCGCCGAGGTGCCGCCGCCGAAGTTTTTCCGCTTGAAGCCGGGCGGCGAGGTGCGGCTCAAATACGCCTGCCTCATCAAGTGCGACGAACTCGTGAAGGACGCCCGCGGCGCGATCACGGAGATCCGCTGCACCGCCGACCTCACGACGCGCGCCGGCCAGCCCAACGTCGACCGCAAGGTCAAGGGCACGATCCATTGGGTCAGCGCGACGAAGTGCGTCGACGCCGAGGTGCGGCTCTACGACCGCCTCTTCACCGTGCCCGAGCCCGGCAACGCGGAGGACTTCATGAAGGTCGTGAACCCGAAGTCCCTCGAGGTTGTCACGGCCAAGCTCGAGCCCGGGCTCGCCGCGGCCAAAGTCGGCGAACGCTACCAGTTCGAGCGCCTCGGCTACTTCACGCTCGACGCCAAGGACGCGACGGCGGCGAAGCCGGTCTTCAACCGCGCCATCTCCCTCAAGGACACCTGGGCGAAGGCCTGAGCCGCCGCCCCCCTCCCATGCTGAACCGCGTCCGCTTCCTCCTCGTCCTCCTCCTGGTAAGCCTGGTGGGCACGTGCTCGGTGTTCTGGGCCTACGAGCACGGCGTAAATCCGCATATCCGGACGGTTGGCGACACCCTGTGGTGGTGGTTCGTCAGTTCCACGACCGTGGGCTACGGCGACATTTCCCCCGTCACCACCCCGGGCCGGTTCGCCGGGGTCATTGCCATCCTCATCGGCGTCTATTTCTACACGAACTTCATCACCATCACCGCGGACTCGCTCCATGGCATGACCAATCAGAAACGCCTGGGCACCGCCGTCGTGAAGGCGCGCGGCCATGTGGTCATCTGCGAATACACCGCCTTTGCCGACGAACTGATCCAAGGCCTGGCCCGCTATCCCGACCTCAGCAGCCGGGAGGTCGTGATCCTCACCGACCTCGTCAAGATCCAACCCTACCCCCAACATCACTTCGTGCGCGGCGTCCCGCTGAGCCCGGCGGCCCTGCAGCAGGCCAACATCGGGGCGGCCGACTTCATCTTTGTCTTCGCCAACGCCCGCTACCAGGATCCCGACCTCAAGACGCTGCACATCGTCGCGCGCATCCAGAAGCTGAACCCCACCGCCCGGATCTTTGTCGAGATGATGGACCCGCAGTCGGCGCTGCTCGCGCATTTGGGCAGTTCCCTCACCATCCTGCCCAGCCGGCAGCTGCTGGAGTCCATCCTGAAGCACCAGGCGATCGATTTGTCCGCTTATCTGCGGACCGCCTGAGGCCGCTCAGGCCCGGTGGCGCCAAATAAAAAACCCGCGCGGTTGGCGCGGGCTGGAGCGAGGAAAACACGAGCCGGTTACTTGGCGGCTTTCTTCTTGTGCTTCTTGTGGGCCTTCTTGGCCTGCTTCTGGTGCTTGCCCTTGGCGGACGTAATCTGGGTCGGGGCGGAAGCAGCGGCATCAGGCGCCGTGACGGGTGCGGCGAAAGCCGTGGCCGTGGCCAAGCTGAGGAGCACGAACGAGAGGGATAGGAGCTTCTTCATGATGGGTGTGAGACGTAGCGTGGCCGCGCCGGTTACGCGACGGAAGCAAGAAAACGCTCCAGCCGTGCCTTCACCCGCTCCTGCCCCAGCACCCGGAACATGCCCGTGATATTCGGGCCGGCGTTGGTGCCGGAGACGGCGAGACGGGCCACCGCCTGATAGTCGCCGAAACCGAGGGCCTGGCTCTCGGCGAGGGTTTTGATCCCGGCCTCGATGGCGGCATCGCTCGAGAAATCCATGGCCGGCAGCGCGGCAATGAGCTCGGCCAGCCGGGCTTTCGCCTCTCCCTTCGCCATGACCTTCTCCTTCACCTTGGCGTCGATGGGAAAATCGTCCGTGAAGAAATACCCGGTGTAGGCGCCAAGCTCGTCGACCGATTTGATCTTGGGCTGGGCCATCAGCATGACCGCGCGAAAATACGCGTCATTCGTCATCGCGGCGGCGCCGGCCGGCTGTTTCGCAAAGTATGCCTTCGCGAGTGAAATGAACCGCTCGGCCGGTTGCTCCAGCAGGTAGGTCATGTTCATGTTCGCGAGTTTCCTCCCGTCGAACTTGGCGTTGCTCTGGTTGACGCCCGGCAGGTCGAAGAGCTTCACGATGTCGGCGCTGGGCATTTTCTCGCGATTGTCGCCGGGATTCCAACCGAGCAGCGCCAGGTAGTTCACGAGTGCCTCGGGCAGGAAATGGCGCTGCTGGTATTCCTCGATGAGCGCACCCTTGTCGCGCTTGCTCATCTTGCCCTGCCCCATCTCGGGCGATTTCAGGATGAGGGGAATGTGGGCGAACACCGGCGGCGTCACGCCGAAGCCCTCGTAGAGCCGCACATGCTTGCTGGTGTTGGACAGGTGGTCCTCGCCGCGGATGATGTGCGAGACCTGCATCGTGATGTCGTCGACGACGTTCACGAAATGAAACACGGGGTTGCCGTCCGAGCGGAAGATCACGAAGTCCTCGTCCTCCTGCCGCTCCACCTTCCCGCGGATCTTGTCGTCGATGAGCACGGGGCCGGACTGCACTTTCTCGACCTCCTTCTTGCGATGGTCGTCGAAAATCTTGTAGCGCTCACCGAGCAGCTTGAACCAGATGGCGCCGTCCTTCTCGTAGGCGCGGCCGGCCTCGAGGAGCTTCTGCTTGTATTGCTGGTAGATCGCGCCGCGCTGGCTCTGGCGATAGGGGCCGAACGTGCCGCGCTCGCCCACGCCGGTCGGATCCGGGCCCTCGTCCCAGTCGAGGCCCAGCCAGGTCAGGCTGTCGTAGATAAGCTTCAGGAACGCCTCGCTGTTGCGCGCCTGGTCGGTGTCCTCGATCCGCAGGATGAACGTGCCGCCGGTGTGCCGGGCGTAGAGCCAGTTGAACAGCGCGGTGCGGGCGCTGCCGATGTGGAAGAAGCCGGTGGGGCTGGGGGCGAAGC
Source organism: Lacunisphaera sp. (assembly GCA_029945445.1). Taxonomy (GTDB): domain Bacteria; phylum Verrucomicrobiota; class Verrucomicrobiia; order Opitutales; family Opitutaceae; genus Lacunisphaera. The sequence goes on from JAQSCO010000060.1 coordinate 493,089, forward strand.
GGACGCGGACTTGGGACATGATGAAAGGCTGCTACTATGGAATCCGGCTCATGTGGGGGAAGCCTGTTCTTTTGGCGCCGGCAGTTTCTCCGCGACAAACGCATCGATCAGCGCCTGCGCCTCCGTCGGCGGCAGCTGCATGCGCCGCTCCACGAACCTCGCCAGGTCCGCCGGCCAGGGTGCGCGCAACAGGTAGTCGAGCCCGGTCGGCCGCAGGTCGATGGCCGCGCAGTGCAGCGCCTGGCGCGTCAGTGGCAGGCGCGCGGAATGGCGTTCCGTCCAGCCCTTGGTGGCGAACTCCAGATACAGCCCCGGATCAGGCCCGTAGAGTTTGTCCCCCACGACCCGGTGCTGCAGCCATTCGGCGTGGGCCCTGATCTGGTGCTTGCGACCTGTAAGCAGTTCCACGCCGGCGAGCGTAAAACCGCCGCGCGCCGCCAGCGGATGAAATTTCGTCACCGCCTCCTGCGCCCCTTCCGTGCCGGCGGGCACGACCCGCGACTTGACCGAAACATTGGCCATCGGATCCGGCCCCAGCGGCTGGTCGACCGTGACCGGCCCGGTGAGCTCGCCCTCGAGGATGGTCACGTAGGCCTTGCCGATCTTCCGCTGCAGGACGGCTTTCCCCAACCGTCCGCTCACAGCCTCGGTCTTGGCCAGCACGATCACCCCGGAAGTCTCGCGGTCGAGCCGGTAAACAAAGCGGATCGTCTCCACGCCCAGGCCCGCCCGGACCGCCCCGGCCAGGCTCGACCACGGGCCGTTCTTCGAGGGGTGCACCACCAGCCACCCGGGTTTGTTAATAACCAGCAGCCGCTCGTCGTCCAAGAGGACCCAGCCGGGCAGCTCCGCGGCGTCCACGAGGGGTGGCAGGGCGGGCGGCAGGGCGTCAGCGGCATCAAGCATGCAGGGGCGTTCAATAATTTTTTCTGTCCTGCAAGCCGAGAAGATTTGCAAACCCCGCCGTCCCGCGTACCAATGGACTTAGTCGAATGAAGCGGTTTTCATCAGTGCGTGCAGGTCGGTCCCCCCGGACGGCCGCAGCAATGGAAAATCCGCCGGCAGAATTAATCCCCGCGGCCTTTTGTGTCGTTAACCCTAAGGAAAAACATGAACAACCATAGCCAGCCCAATGATGTGATCGTGTCCGGCATCCACCTCGAACTGACCGAGGCCCTGAAAGGCCACGTCCGCGAGAAGATGCAGCGACTGTTTCGCCACGAAGGTCACATCGTGCGGATCAAGGTTGAGCTGGAATGCGATCGCAAACACGACCACGAGCATAAGTTCATCGTGAAAGGCCACGTCGTCATCCACGGGCCCGACATCAACGCCACCGTCGAGTCGGACGAGTGCTACAAGGCCATCGACCTGCTCGTGGACAAGCTCGACCAGGGCCTGCGCAAGCGCCACGGCCTGCACAAGGACAAGCGCAACCACCCGCACGCCGTCGAATTCGAGGGCGTCGAGCTCCCGAAGGCCATCTGACCCGCCGCCGACTCCCCCTCCAGCCCGCCGCATCCGGCGGGCTTTTTTATTTGTCGGGCGACTGGCCCGGATAAACACCGGGCTGGCCGCTCAGCCGCGACGCAGTTCGCGCGACTGATCCCGGGCGCCCAGCCGGCCGCAACAGGAAGCCCGCAACGGTGCTCTCTAGTCCGGAAGCATTAATCAGCCTGAATTCAGTTTTCAATTCGCGGGCGCCTGCTTTGCTTCCAGCATCATCCCATGTCCGGAACCCTGCCCCTTTCTGGCCGCAAGCTGACCTTGGCGCGCCTGCGCACCGCCCTCGCCGGCGACCAGCGCCTGACCCTCACGCCCGCCGCGCGCGCGCGCATCCGCGCCTCGCGCCGGATCGTCGACCGCCTGCGCCACGACCCGGCCCCGCACTATGGCATCAATACCGGCTTCGGCATCCTCGCCCACCAGCGCGTGCCGGCCGCCGACATCGAGCAACTCCAGGAGAACCTGATCCTCAGCCACGCCGTGGGCGTCGGCGACGAGGTGCCGGCCGAGATCGTGCGCCTCATGCTGCTGCTCAAGGTCAACGGCCTCGCCGTCGGCCTGTCGGGCGTGACGCCGCGCGTCGTTGATTACCTGATCCGCTTCTACAACGAGGACGCCCTGCCGATCGTCTATACCAAGGGTTCGCTCGGCGCCTCGGGCGACCTCGCCCCGCTCGCGCACATGGTGCTCCCGTTGCTCGGGCTCGGCGAGATGGACTACCAGGGCCGGCGGCTCACCACCCGCGTCGTGCTGCAGAAGCTCGGCCTCCAGCCGCTGCGGCTGCAGTCGAAGGAAGGCCTCGGTCTCATCAACGGCACACAGTTCATGGCGGCCTACGCCGTGCACTGCCTCCTGCGCATCCAGAACGTCGCCAAGACCGCCGACATCGCCGCCGCCATGACCCTCGAGGCCGCCCGCGGCAGCGCCGCGCCCTACGACGCCCGCATCCACGCCGCCCGCCCGCATCCGGGCCAGCAGGACGTTGCGAAAAATCTCCGCCAGTTGCTCCGCGGCTCGAAAATCCTGCCGTCGCACGCTCATTGCGCCAAGGTGCAGGACCCTTACTCGCTGCGCTGCGTCCCGCAGGTGCATGGCGCCGTGCGGCTCGCCATCACCCACGCCCGCGAGGTGGTCGAGACCGAGATCAACTCCGCCACGGACAACCCGCTCGTCTTCGAGAACGGCGACGTCCTCAGCGGCGGCAACTTCCACGGCGAGCCGCTGGCGTTTGTCCTCGACTACCTCGCCATCGCCACCGCCGAGATCGCCTCCATCGCGGAGCGGCGCATCTACATGCTGCTGCACGGCGACACCATCGGCGACCTCAAGGTGCCGCGCCTGCTCATGAAGGACACCGGCCTCAACTCCGGCTTCATGATCCCGCAATACACCGCCGCCGCGCTCGTCTCCGAGAACAAGATCTTCGCCCACCCCGCCTCCGTCGACTCCATCCCCTCCTCGCTCGGCCAGGAGGACCATGTTTCCATGGGCTCCATCAGCGCGACCAAGCTCCTCGAGGTCGTCAAGAACACCGAGACCGTCCTCGCCATCGAGTTCATGTGCTCGGCCCAGGGGCTCGAGTTCCTCCGTCCGCTCCGGTCCGGCCGCGGCGTCGAGGCCGCCTTCACCGAGGTGCGCCGCTACATCCCGTTCGCCCAGGCTGACCGGCTTTTCCACCACGACGTCCAGACCGCGCTCGCGCTCGTCCGCAGTGAGCAGATTGCCGCGGCCACGGAGAAGGCCGCGGGGCGATTGCTCTGATCCTGGAGGGCCCGGCTCCCGCTGGGCCGCGGCTCAGCCGGAGCTGAGCCCTCCAAAATCCCTCTCGATGCCTCAATCGAAAATCAAGAATCCGAAATCGAAAATCCCCGTGGTCCGCGCCCCGCGGGGCAAGCAGCGCACGTGCCGCACGTGGGCCGCCGAGGCCGCGATGCGCATGCTGATGAACAACCTCGACCCCGCGGTCGCCGAGCGTCCGGCCGATCTCGTCGTCTATGGCGGCCGCGGCAAGGCGGCGCGCAACTGGCCCGCATTCCACGCCATCATCGCCTCGCTGCAGAAGCTCGCGCCCGATGAGACCCTGCTCGTCCAGTCCGGCAAGCCGGTCGGCATCGTCCGCACGCACGCCGACGCCCCGCGCGTGCTGCTGGCGAACAGCAACCTCGTGCCCAAGTGGGCGACGCAGGAAATCTTCGACGACTTCGAGAAGCGCGGGCTGATCATGTTCGGCCAGATGACTGCGGGCTCGTGGATCTACATCGGCACCCAAGGCATCCTGCAGGGCACCTACGAGACCTTCGCCGAGGCGGGCCGGCAGCATTTCGGCGGCACGCTCGCCGGGCGCCTGTGTGTCACCGCCGGTTGCGGCGGCATGGGCGGCGCCCAGCCCCTCGCCATCACCATGGCCGGCGGCACCTGCCTCATTGCGGATGTCGACAAGTCCCGCCTGCAAAAGCGCGTCCATGACCGCTACCTCGATGAGATTGCGCCGTCCCTCGACGCGGCCATCGACCGCGCCATTCTCTACACCGAGCACCGCAAGGCCCTCAGCGTCGGTGTCGTGGCGAACGCCATCGACCTGCTGGAGCGGTTGCTCGCCCGCAAGATCCAGGTCGACTCGCTCACCGACCAGACCAGCGCGCACGACCCGCTGGTCGGCTACGTGCCGGTCGGCTACGACCTCAAGGCCGCCGCGGCGCTGCGGAAGAAGGATCCAAAAAAATACCAGAGGCTGTCGCTCGCCTCGATGGCCCGGCACGTGAAAGCCATGCTCGCGCTGCAGAAGCGCGGCACGCAGACCTTCGATTACGGCAACAATCTCCGGCAGCACGCGCTGAACCAGGGCGTGAAGCGCGCGTTCGATTTTCCCGGCTTCGTGCCGGCCTACATCCGCCCGCAATTCTGCCTCGGCCGCGGGCCGTTCCGCTGGGTGGCGCTGTCGGGCGACCCGGCGGACATCTTCGCCACTGACCGCGCACTGATGGAGCTCTTCCCGCACGACGCCGGCTTGCACCGCTGGCTGAAGATGGCCGGCGAGCGCGTGGCGTTCCAGGGTTTGCCCGCCCGCATCTGCTGGCTCGGCCTCGGCGAGCGCCACCAGGCCGGGTTGCTCTTCAACCAGATGGTGGCCGACGGCCGCGTGCAGGCGCCGATCGTCATCGGCCGCGACCACCTAGACTGCGGCTCCGTCGCCAGCCCGAACCGCGAGACCGAGGCGATGAAGGACGGCTCCGACGCGATCAGCGACTGGGCCATCCTCAACGCCATGGTCAACATCGCCAGCGGCGCCTCGTGGGTCAGCTTCCACCACGGCGGCGGCGTGGGCATCGGCTACAGCCAGCACGCGGGCCAGGTGATCGTCGCCGACGGCACGCCCGAGGCGGCGCGCCGGCTGGAGCGCGTGCTGACGAACGACCCGATGATGGGCGTCTTTCGCCACGCCGACGCCGGCTACGAACTTGCGCAGGACTGCGCCGACCGGCTGAATGTGCCGGTGCCAATGCGCACGTGGAAATGAGCCAGATCACCCCCAACACTTCCGCCCCACCGTGGCCCGGCGACGCCGTCACCGGGCGTTTCGCGTCGACCATCCGCACCGATTCACCCGACGGCTGCATCGTCGCACTGCTCGGCCTGCCCGACGACACGGGCGTGCGCATGAACCACGGCCGGACCGGTGCCGCCGGCGGCCCGAAAGCCTTCCGCGGCGCACTCGCGCGCTACGGCGCGGCGGATTCCGCGGCGGGCACCTTGCCCCGCGTGTTCGATGCCGGCGACCTCATGCCCACCGGCTCCCTCGAAAAGACCCACGAGCGCGTCACCGAGGCGACCGCGGCGCTGCTGGAGCTCGGTCTCTTCCCCATCGCCATCGGCGGCGGGCATGACCTGACCTTTCCCTTCGTCCGGGCCGTCGCCGCGAAATATCCCAGGCTCGCCGGCGTCTATTTCGACGCCCACCTCGACGTCCGCGAGACCGCGGGCTCGGGCATGGCGTTTCGCCGGCTGGTCGAGGACTGCGGCGTCAGCGCGCTGCACCTGCACGGCTTCCGGCCGCTGGTTAATTCCCAGGCGCATCTCGCGTGGTTCCGTGACCACGGTGGCCGGACGCAGCCCGAAAACGCGAAGGTCGCGCTGCCCAAGGCGAAGAACCTGTTCGCCAGCTTCGATCTCGACGTGCTCGACGCCGCGCATGCGCCCGGCGTCAGCGCCCTGAACCCCGCCGGCTGGTCGGTCCGCGAAGCCGAGGCCTGGGTGCGCGCCTGCGGCGCCGACCCGCGCGTGCGCTGCTTCGACCTGATGGAATTGAATCCGGCGCAGGATCCGGACGGCCGCACGGCCAGGGTTGCCTGCCACCTGTTTCTCTCTTTCCTGAGCGGCTTCGCCTCGCGAACATGAATTAATGCTCCTGCCTGTGGAGGGCCCAGCTCCCGCTGGGCCGCGGCTCAGCAGGAGCTGAGCCCTCCAGATTCCCAAAATGTCCCTTCTTATCCGCAACGCCCGCATCCTCACCCTCGCCCAAGGCGCCCGCCCGCGCCGCGGCAAGGAACTCGGCGACCTCGGCATCATTCCCAGCGGCGCCGTGCTCGTCGCCGACGGCAAGATCGTGGCCGCCGGCGACAAGGTGGAGGCGCCGGCCGACGCGGAGATCATCGACGCCCAGGGCCGCGTGCTAATGCCGGGCTTTGTCGACTGCCACACCCATGCCTGCTGGGCCGGCGACCGGCTCGACGAATGGGAGATGAAGCTGCGCGGCGTGCCCTACTTGGAAATCCTGAAAAAGGGCGGCGGCATCCACGCCACCGTCAAGGCCGTGCGCGAGGCGACCCAGAAGCAGCTGGCCGCGAGCCTGCGCGACCGCCTGGGCGTCATGCTGCGCGAAGGCACGACCACCGTGGAGGTGAAGAGCGGCTACGGCCTGAATACGGAGAATGAGATGAAGATGCTGCGCGCCATCCGCCGCGCCGCCGCCGAGTGGCCCGGCACCGTGGCCGCCACCGCCCTGATCGGGCACGCTTTCGAGGGCGAACTGGAGGAATACGTCCGCATGGTCGTGAAGGACATGCTGCCCGAGGTAGCCAAGGAATTCCCGGACATCGCCGTCGACGCCTACTGCGAGGAAGGCGCGTGGTCGGTCGAGGCCTGCGTGCGGCTGTTCGAGAAGGCGCGCAAGCACCACCCCATCCGCGTGCACGCCGACCAGTTCAACTCGCTCGGCATGGTTCCGGAGGCCGTGCGGCTGCATGCCCGCAGCGTCGACCACCTCGAGGCGTCGACGAAGAAGGACCTGATCCTGCTCGCGCAGTCGCCGACCTGCGGCGTCATCCTGCCCTGCACCGGCCTGCACACCGACCAGCGCTTCACCCGCTCGCGCCTCTTCATCCAGGAAGGCGGCGCGCTGGCGCTCGCCACCAATTGCAACCCCGGGACGTCGCCCACCCACTCCATGCCGCTGGCCATTGCCACGGCCGTGCGCTTCTGCGGCCTGACGCCCGCCGAGGCCATCACGGCCGCCACCGTCAACGGGGCCGCCGTGCTCGGACTGACTGACCGCGGCACGATCGCGCCCGGCCAGCGCGCCGACCTGATCCTCCTGCACCACAAGGACGAACGCACCCTCGCCTACGAACTGGGCGGCAACCCCGTGGACACCGTCATCTGCGGCGGCCAGAAAATCGCCTAGCCTTTGGGCGGGCCCAGCTTGCGCTGGGTCCTCCTTCAATACCCCGCCGCCTCGTAAGGTCCCTGGCCGCGGCCGTAGATCAAGATGCTGCGCTCGAAGGTGCACACGATCCGGCCGTCAGGCGTGCGAGCCGTCGTCCGCACGAGAATGATGCCCTGCCCCGGCCGCGATTTGGACTCGCGCTTCTCCAGCACGGTGGACTCCGCATAGACGGTGTCGCCCGCGCGGACCGGCTCGAGGAACTTCACGTTCTTCCACGCGAGGTTGGCGACGATCTTGGAAAACGTCTTGGTCATCATGCCGGTCAGCACGGCGAGGACGTGCAGCGGATTGATGGTCAGCGGGCCGCCGACGGCCTGCCCGTGAAAATATTCGTCGGAAAATTCCGGCGTCTGGTCGAGTGCCCGCAACGCGTGCGCGGTGCTTTCCGCGGCGAGGAAAGTCTTGCCCGGCCGGTGCTCGTAGGTCTCGCCCACCGCGATGTCCTCGAAGAACAGGCCCATCCGTTCCCGGAAGACGCCGGGGGAAATTTCCACATGGGACGCGTGCCGGTTCATGGTTCAGTAATTGGCCCGCTGGAATAAATCGTGCCCGGCCCGGGCGACGAGCATGTCGTGCACGAGCCTGGCCACGACCTCGCCGCGCTGGTTCACCCCCTGTGTGCCGACTTTCAGCCGGCCCAGCTTCCCATCCTCGGGCCAGTCGGCTTTCTCGAGAATCTCCGACTCGGCGTAGATCGTATCGCCGCCGAACACGGGCTTGGTCAGCGTGATCTCGTCGAAGCCGAGCAGCCGGGTGCGCTTGGCGAAGGTTTTCCACGTCATGCCGCTGACGACCTTGGTCGTGAGCGTGGAATCCATCAGGCACTTCTTCCACTCCGTGTGCGCGGCGAACTGCCCGTCGAAATGCAGCATCTGCTGGTTCAGCGTGTCGAGGCACTCGTCGCGGCTGTCCTGCTGCGAGAGCGTCAACCCCGGCCGGTGCTGGAACTTCTGGCCGGTGGCGAACTGCTCGAAATCCAGCCCGAAGCGCTCGCGGTAGCGCTTTTCCCCGACCGGCACATAGGCGGTGAATTCAGGCATGGTCACTGGTCCGCCCGCCGCAGCACACGCTGCGCGGAGCGGTAGATGGGCACGTCGATCATCTGGCCGTCGACATTGACCACGTTGCCCTGGGCGGCGTCGTAGGCGGCGACGATTTTCCGCGCGCGGGCGACCTGCCCGGCGGTCGGCGCGTAGCTGCGCCGGATGATGTCGACCTGGGCCGGATGAATCGCGAGCTTGCCCGCGAAGCCCAGCGGACGCGTCTGCACGCACTCCTGCTCCAGCCCGGCGGCGTTGGCGAAATCGATGTAAGGCTGGTCGAGCGCCAGGAGGCCGACGGCCGCGCAGGCGTGCACCATGGCGGTGCGCGGCCAGAGCAGCGCGTCCCAGGTCGGCTCGCCGCCGGTCTCTGCGGAAAGGTCCAGCCCGCCAAACGCCAGCGCCGCCACCCGCGGCGAGGCCTCGGCGATCGACGCGCAGCGGCGGACGCCCTGCACGGTCTCGATCAGGCAGAGGAGGCGGACGCTCTCCGGCAGCTTGCGCGCGGCCAGTTGCACCTCGGCGGCCGACTCGACCTTCGCAAGCATGACCGCATCGGGCCGGCAGCCCGCGGCGTTGAGGGCGTCGAGATCCGCGAGGCCGTGCGGACTGCGCAGATGGTTGATCCGGATCGCGCTCGTGAACGGCCGGTCAGCGGCCACGCGCCCGTGCTCCTTGAAATACGCGACGACCTCGGTCCGCACGCGGTCCTTGTCCGCCAGCCCGATGGCATCCTCCAAATCCACGATGACGCCGTCCGCGCCGCTGGCCACGGCCTTGGGCAGGCGGTCCAGGCGCGAGCCGGGGGTGAAAAGCAAGGTGGTGAGTCTGAGGGGAGCAGACGGCATGCGGACAGTGAAGCCGCTTTAACCGGTCCGGGAAACTAAAAACCACGCCGGGGAAATCCTAGAACTGCGTCCAGTCGGGCTCGGGCAGATCCGGAAGGCCGCGGCCCATCACCCCTGTCGCCGCATGCGGCAGGGAGCCGGCCAGCGCCACGCCGGCCTGCCGGCACCGGGTTCGGCGCAACGCGGTCAGGCCCAGCAACAGCATCAGCAGGACGATCACCGCGCGGCCACTCCCTGGAGATTTTCCCGCACGACGCGCAGCTGCCGGGCGGCTTTCCCATGCTTGAGCAGCAGAACGGTGAGGAAATCCGCGGTGCCGGTATCGCGCCAGACCTGCAGGCATGTGCCGGCATCCCGGCGCAGCTGCCCGAGCATGGCTTCATGCAGTTCAATCACGCCGTCGATCATTTCGCCGGCCGACAGATTGGTGCCTGACCTGGGCGACAGGCGGGCGGTCTTGATCAACTCGGACCAGCCGCCCTCGGCCCAGGTATTCATCTGGCGGGCCCGCTCAGCCAGCAATTCGGTCCATTCCTCCAACTGCCGGTATTGCTCCTCAAACAGCTCGGGCGGGCTGTCGAATTCCATGCCGGTGAAGTTCCAGTGGCACTCGCGCGTGGCGACGTAGATGATGAACTCGTCCGCCAGCAGCAGATTGAGCATCCGCCCAACGGTCTGGGGGCTCTGGCCGGCTGCTTCGGGCTGCAGGGCATGGTGCTTCATCGCAGGCAGAATAACGCGGGCGGGCAGCTCCCGATATGGGGTCTTCCCAGTAGGCCGCCGGAATCCGGCCACGCCGGGGCGGCGATTACGCCAAAGGGAGCCGGGGGCCCCTCCCCCGCAAGGCCCTACTGGGCCGAAACCGCGGTGCGACGGAGCAACTCCATCGACCGAATGGTGGTGGTGCGGTGGATCATGATGCCGTCCTGCGAGACGTATTCGAGGTTCCCGCCGCAGAACAGCACGCCGGGCTTGATGCTGCTCGACTTGCCGAAGGTGCAGCCGTTCACGCGCACGCGGCCGCTGGGGCGCTTCTTCCCGCGATTGCTGGCGAGTTCGGCGGTGCCATCCGCGTGCCAGAGGAATGCGTAGCGCGAATTGATCGTCTGGACCATCAGCACGTCGCCCTCCGCCAGGCGGTGCAGGTCGATTTCCGGCATGCCCTTTCCGGTCTGGCCGGCCAGGAACTGCAGCCAGTCGGGCGGGCTTGGTTCTGCCGGGGGTGTGCCTTCTTCCATCATGGCCCTATACCGGCAGCAAGCGTGCCAGCACCACGGTGATGTTGTCCGGACCGCCGGCGGCGTTGGCCGCCGCCACGAGGTTCGCCGCCGCGTCCGGCAACGCGCCGCGCAATTCCGCGAGCAGCCGCGGCTGGAGTCCGTCGCCCAACGGACCGTAGAGCCCGTCGCTGCACAGGGCAAAGGCATCGCCCGCGACCCAGTCCATCACCAGCACCTGCGGGTCGATCGGGGTGCCGTCGGCACCCATCGCCTGCTCGAGCAGCGAACGGAATTTCATCCGGGTGGCCGCCACGGCGGTGATTTCGCCCCGGCGCAACATGCTGGCCCCGAGGCTGTGATCCTCGCTCAATTGCTCCAGCGTGCCGGCCCGGCTGCGGTAAATGCGGCTGTCGCCGATGTGCCCGAGCACGGCCCGGCCCCCGGGACGCAGCCAGAGGACGGACAGGGTGGCCCCCATGCCGTGCCATTCCTCGTTGCTGTCGGCGCGCCGCACCAGCGCCTCGTGCGTGGCGACGAAGGCCTCGTGCATCGCCTTGGCGGCATCGGGCTCGTCCCGCCGCGCGCTGAGCTCGGCGGTCAGGTGCTCGACGCAAAAACTGCTGGCGATCTCGCCGCCAAGGGCGCCGCCCATGCCGTCGCTCATGATCAACAGCGCACCCGTCCCGTCCAGCGCCACCGGCGCGGCGGCCAGCGGCTCCGGCTTGGCGCCCGGACGCAAGGCGCCCCACGAGTCCTCGTTGTTCTTCCGCCGCTGCCCGAGATCGGAAAGCGCAGCCCAGTCGAGGGAGAGTTTTCCGGCAAAATCCATGGTCGGGGCGGTTCAGATGAGCCGTTCCGGAATAACGAGCACATCGCCCTCCAACAGCACGGTGCTCGCGCCTTCCCTGGTCTCCAGATTGATGAGCCGATCCACCTTATCGCCGGACAGGCCAAGGCGGGTCAGTTTCACTTTCCGCTTGTCGGCAATTCTTGTCAGCCCGCCGGCCTGCTTGATGGCTTCCCCCACCAGCGTGCCCTGAGCGACGGTGAGATCCCCCGGCTGCGCCACTTCGCCCGTCACGTGGACGGTAATTTTTCCTGCTCGGGCCCGGGAAACTTCCGCGCGAAGCTCCTGCGATTGGTCCGCCAAGTTTGACAGCATGCCCCCCAATGCTGGCGGGCGGGACGACGCGTCCTGGCTGGCTGGCACCGGATTGTCATAGGGCACGGCGGAAATTTCGATGGTCGACTCAAACGTCGCGGTTGTCTCCGAATTGGTCGCCACGGGCGCGACGGGCTTCACCGCGAGTAAACCAGCGCTTAAACCATATGCGACCACAGTTCTCTTTTTCGCCCTCGCGTCAGTGCTCGCGTCAGTGCTCGTGAGCGAAGTCGAGCGGACCAGGCTGCGTCCGCTCCAATTCACCGCCGCATGGCTCACATAGCCGCCGGCGACCTCGACGCGCAGGCGCAGTGTGCCGCGAACGGAGCCCGAACTGGTCATGGTGGTGTCAGCGGGAATATTCCGGTTCGCCAGTGCGATGTCCCCTGCAAGATCGAAACTGTATTCCAAGTCCGCCCACGGCAACGCGGCATCGTGATCGAAGCTGACCACGCGACCCCGGATGGAGCCCTGCGGATTTTGAAACCGCAAGCCGGGCAGCAATGCCGGGACCGCGCGGAGCGGCACATCCCAGGTTGCCCCGGCATCCGCCTCCCCTCGTGGCCAGACATCCGCGCTCAGCCACATCGCGGCATAGCTGGGGGTGAGCACCAGTGGGGGTTGAGCGGGCTTCACGTAGCCACCATCCACAAATTGTCCCGACCATTCGTCGTTGTTCCCGCGTTGAAAGCTGACGCTGGTCTCCGGTTTGAGCTGATAGGGCTCCGGGATGCTCCCGGTCTGCTGTTCAATGTGGCTCAATGCTCTGTTCCATTGGCCGTCATGACCCGGAGCCGACATCTCGTAGATGGTCACCGCTCCATACTCGTAGGACGTGGGGTTTGCCGTCGTCGTCGTGCCCCCCGTGCGGGTCTCGCCCCTGGCCTGATAGTTGGCTTGCTTCGTGACGCGCAGGCGGGCCGGACCCTTCGTGAAATCCGGCTTCAGCGGAAGATCCGGCCGCAGCACGGCCTCCCAGGTTTGCGGATGATCGGCGTCCGGGATGGTGAGGGTGCGCTTTTCGGGGCGGTAGCCGGCCAGCCTCACCACCAGGTCGATGGGTTGGTCGAAGCCCAGATCACCCAGCGTGAACGGCGTCTGGCCAATGGGCACCACGCCCCGAAAGACCGTGGCCCCGGCCGGGGTGGAATGGACCGTGAATTGCCCGCCGCGCACATCGGCGTCGAGGGCAACCGCCGCGCCGCGCCGGATTGTGATTTTCTCGATCACTGCCCGGCCGGCCCCGGACCGGGCCGACCTCACCTGCACTTCGTAGCGCCCGGTGGGCAGCAGCAGATCGTCTCCGGGGAGCCCGCCCCTGCGCACCGGCTGGGCGCTCTTTTCACCGAGATCGTTGAGCGAAAAAATCTCGTAGGCCGCCTCCGCCGGGGTGGTCGCGATCTTCAGCGTCCCGGTTGAGCGCACCAGCGGCAGGGTCCATTCGGTCTGGCCTTTTTCCGTGACCACGATGATTTGCTCGAGGTCGTCATAACCCGCCAGCCGGGCCACCAGCTTGTGCTCGCCGAGCGGCAGCGGCAGGCCGGCCACCGGTGACAGACCCCGCGTCAGGCCATCCAGGAGGATTTCCGCGCCCGCCGGATTGGTCCGCAGTGACATGGACACGCGCAGGCCCGCCAGCCGGGCGAGCTCCGCCTGCCGCTCCGCCTCCGTCTTGCGGGCGGCCTCCGCGGTGCGCTCCTGCTCCGCCTTCAGGTCTGCGGCGCGCTGCCGCACGGTCGCCAACCGGGCCGACTGCTCATTCGCGAGGCGCTGCTGCTCCGGCGCGTAAAGGCCGAAGTAATAGCCGAGGCCCGCGAGCAGCAGCACGGCACAAGCGATGATCGCATAAACCATCCCCTTGGATTTCCTGGCCGCGGGCGTCACCGGCGCGGCGGACTTCGGCTTGGGCTTCGGAGCCGCCGGCGAAACGGAGAACGGGGTGTTGGTCTCCGCGCCGCTCAAGCCGAGCGCCCGGGCGACGTCGCGGGCCCGCGTGGGGCGGTCCCCGGCGTTCTTGGCCAGGCAGGCGGCGACCGTCTGCTCCCACTCGGCCGGGACGGAAGTGGCGGCGGTTTCAACCTCCTCCGGATTCAACTCGCGCCGCCGCTCCCTCATGGGCGGCGGCGTCTTGGCCTGCACCTGCGCGAGAATGTTGCCGGAATGGAATGGGGGCTTGCTCGTCAGCAGGTCATAAAGCGTGGCGCCGAGCGCGTAGATGTCGTCGGTCACCGCCGGCCTTTCGCCCATCATCTGCTGCGGCGACATGTAGACAGGCGTGCCGCTGCTGCCGGCTTTCGCGCTGACGCGCGAGACGGAGTCGCTCACACTGGCCGCGATGCCGAAGTCGGCGATCTTCAGGTTGCCGCGGGCATCGATCATGAGGTTGGCGGGCTTGAGGTCGCGGTGGACGACCTGCGCCTGGCTGTGCGCGTAGTCGAGCGCCTCGCACAGCTGCCCCACCCACTTGGCGATCTGCTCCGGATTGTAGTGCTGGTCGGGCTGGTCGGTCTTGAGGGCCGCGAGGGTGTCGCCGGCCACGTATTCCATCGAGATGGCCGCCGCCCGGCCGTCCTGCACGAAATCGTAGATGCGCACGATGTGGGGGTGCGTCAGCTCGAGGCTGCGGCGCGTCTCGCGCTTCAGCTCGAGGACGGACTGCTTGTCCATCGCCACGACCTCGGGCAGGAACTTCATCGCGACCTCGCGCTCCAGCTCCTCATCGTGGGCCAGCCAGACGACCCCCATGCCGCCGCGGCCGAGGATTTTCTTCAGCGTGTAGCGGCTGAAAACCTTCTGCCCGGCGGAGAAGCCCTTGAGCGTGGAGCCTAGATCAAGATCGTCCATTGCGTCAGTTCAGCTTAAAAGTGAAAGTTTGCATGGTGCGAACGCCCACTGCGGCACCATTCTTGATTCCGGGCCTGAATTTCCATTTCTGCAATGCCGTCCTTGCGGCCTGGTCGAACGCGTCGTTGGTTGAACTCCGTGTCTGCACATTCTCCAACTCTCCATTGGCATTGATTGTGAAATCCAACAGCACCTGACCCTCGATATCCGCCCGCTGCATGGCCGCGGGATACAAGGGTTCGACTCGTTGCAGGACGGAAAACTTCTGGTCCAAGTCGCCCACGGAGTAGACTCGGGGCAACAACTGTTCCGACTGCCTACCGGCCGTATTTTCAACCGTGGCCTCGGACTCCTTCTGCTGGGCCGCCACCCGGTCTTCTGGATCCTGCTTCGCCTTATTCTCTCGTTCGCGTCGCGCTTGACTCTCCGTCAATCGCTTTTGCTCGGCCAGCTTGGCCGCTTCCACCGCCTTGCTTTGCTCATCCGCGATCCGCCGCTCCTCCGCCAGGCGGGTCGCCTCCTTCTGCCGGGCCTGCTCCAACGCGAGACGCTCCTGCTCCGGCGCATACGAGCCGAAATACCAGCCGAGCCCGGCAAGCAACAGGACGCCGGCGGCCATGGCGGCATAGAGCGGGGTTTTAGAGGTGGAGCGCGCTGACCCCAGCGCGTTGGCTTGCGCCGCGGAAATCGTCTTGGGGTCAAGCCGCTCCACCCCGGCCGGACTTGGGCGCTGGGTGCTGGGGCCGGCACTGGCCAGTCCCAGCCGCTCCGCGACCTCGGCCGCGCTCTGCGGCCGGTCCTGCGGCTCCTTGGCCAGCAGCGCCATGACGGTTTTTTCCCACACCGCCGGCACCGGCGGCAGGCCGGCCTTGGCCCGGCGCTCGTTGAGCGGCAGCGGCGGCTCGTTCAACACCTGGTGCATCAGGGCCGCGGGCTGCGGCGACTTGAACGGCGGCTGGCCCGCGAGCAACTCATAGAGCGTGGCGCCCACCGCGTAGAGATCGTCACTGGCCGTGGGATCCACGCCGCGCCACTGCTGCGGGCTCATGTAAACGGGAGAACCGGACGTCGCGGCGCGGTTCGACACCCGGGACACCGACTCGGACAGCGAGGCGGCGATGCCGAAATCCATCACCTTCAGCCGGCCGGAACTGTCGACCATGAGGTTCGCGGGCTTCAGGTCGCGGTGCACCACCCGGGCATCGTCATGGGCATAGGTGAGCGCCGCACAGAGCTGGCGGACCAGGGGCGTCAGTTTCTCGACGGAAAAAACCTCGCCCGGCTGCTCGTGGCGGAGGGAGGCCAGCGTGGCCCCGTCAATCAGCTCCATGCTGATGCCGCCCAGCCCGCCGCCGGCGACAAAATCGTAGATGCGGAGAATGTTCGGGTGGCCGAGCTGCTGGCTGCGTGCCGTCTCCCGCTTCAAGTCCCGGATGGCGGAGGGATCATTGGCCACCATTTCGGGCAGCATCTTGATGGCGATGTCGCGCTCCATCTCCTCGTCGCGGACGCGCCACACGACGCCCATGCCGCCCCGGCCAAGGATCTTGCCGAGCTTATAGCGCCCGAAGACTTTCTGGCCGGGCACAAAGCCGCGGATCGTGGAACCGAGGTCGAGGTCTTCCATGTTCAGGAATGGGGTTCAGGGCGTGAGGTTGGGAACATGCGGTCGGCGGGAGTGCTCACTTCTCCCAGGTCAGGCCCCGGGTCGTGAGTTCCTTCTGCGAGTCGGCGTTGCCGAGTTTGGCCGAGCGTTTCCAGAAATTCACCGCCTCCGCGTCATCCTTCGTTACTCCGCGGCCGTAGGCATAGGCCCAGCCGAGGTTGTGGATGGCCAGGGGAAAATCCGCCGCGGCCGCCTTTCGCCACCAGAGCAACGCCTCGGTGTCATTCTGCGCCACCCCCTTGCCGCTGGAGTAGGCGTTGCCAATGCTGACCTGGGCTGACGGGTTGCCCATGTCTGCCGCCCGGCGATACCACTCCAGCGCCGCGGCATCATCCGACGTCACGCCACGACCGTTCCGATAGGCCCACCCGAGATTGTAGATGGCGTCAGGGTTGCCCATGTCCGCCGCTTTCCGCCACCAGGCTATCGCCGCAGCATCATCCTTCGTCACGCCAAGGCCGTTGGCGTAGAAAAAGCCGAGCGAAACGAGGGCGTAACTGTTGCCCAGGTCGGCCGCCTCGTGCTCCCATTTCAGCGCCGCGGCCTCGTCCTTGGGCACGCCTTTGCCGTTGGCGTAGGCCTGCCCCAGCGACCGCATCGCCCCGGCATCACCGGCCTCGGTTCCTTTCTGCAACCAACCGACTGCCGCGGCCTCGTCCTTGGGCACGCCGCGCCCTTCGCTGTAGGCATAGGCCAGGGTTCTCAGCGCGGACTTGTTGCCGGCCTCGACCGCGGCGCGAATCCACTTCAGCCCCTCGGCCGGATTCAAACCGGTCCGTCCGCCGAAATAATGCACCGCGAGAACCTGCATTGCCACGCCATCCCCCTGCTCCGCCGCCTGGGTCATCGCCCGCACCGCGGCTTCCACCTTCGGTTCGGGGATCGGCTCGCCCGCCCACCCCAAGCTCAGCCTTTGGTGCCAGTCCAGCACCGCCACCGGATCACCGGCCCGCACTCCTTCCATCAGCCAGCGTACCGGATCCCCGGACGCCTTGACGCCAATGCCGGATTTCGCCGCCAGCAAAGCCAACCGGCCGGGCGCCGAGGCGGAACCGGCGGCGGCGGCGCGCTGATACCATTTCAAGGCCTCGGGATAATTCACCTTCCCACTCAGCCCAAAGAGGTGGTGGTCACCCGTCCGGATCTGCGCCTCCAGCCAGCCCGTCTCCGCCGCGGCGGTCAGCTCCGACGTCGACGCATGGAAGAGCCAGTTCGCCGGACGGTTGGCGTCCGCATAGCTTTCCTCGACCGTCTCCGCGCCGCCGCGCGCCACGGAAATCTTCCGGGTCCGATCGCTCCAACCAGCGCGTTTGAAAACCAATGCATACCTGCCGGTCGGCAGCGTCAGGGTCTGCGGCGGCCGGATCCGCTGGGCGGCGCCGTCCTTGTCTTCGGGCGTGATGTCCACGTTTACCCCGGCGGCACCGGTGGCGATCTGCAACTTTCCGGTGGAGCGCACGAGGTGCGCATAGACCTCGGCAAATTCGTTTTCCTTCACCTCGACCTCGCCACTCCAATCGTCATAGCCCGGCAGCCGGGCCTTTACGGGATATTTTCCGAGCCGCACCTCCTTCAATGTCAGGGGCGCGGAGCCATGTTCCAGGGCCCCCACCGTGACTTCCGCGTCGGCCGGCTCCGCGCGAACAATAATGCCGCCGCGGGCGGCCAGCAGGCGCTCGGCGGCCACGCGTGCCTGCTCGGCCCGGACCTTTGACTCCGCGGCAACTTGCTCCTGGGTCGTGCGGAGCTTCGTGGCCTCAACCTCCAAGCGCTGCTTCTCCGCCGCGTCGGCGGATATCTTTTGCTGCAGTTCCAGCCGGGCGACCTCCGTGAGGCGCTTTTGCTCGGGCGCATAGGAACCGAAATACCAGCCGGCCGCCGCGAGGCCGGCGATGGCCGTGGCCAGCCCCAGATAGAGCGCCGTCCGCGATTTGACCGGCGCCGCGACCGGGGCAATCGTTCGCGCCGCCGTCGCGGGGTTTGAGCCGGAACTTTTGCTGGCAAAGGGGGCGGTGCTCGGGCCCGAACCAGAGCCAAGCCGGTGCACAACTTCGCGG
The DNA here is from genome assembly GCA_029945445.1 of Lacunisphaera sp. GTDB lineage: Bacteria > Verrucomicrobiota > Verrucomicrobiia > Opitutales > Opitutaceae > Lacunisphaera. The sequence goes on from JAQSCO010000060.1 coordinate 511,154, forward strand.
GCGGACTGCGGGCGGTCCTTCGCCTCCTTCGCCAGGCAGTCCGCAATGGTCTGTTCCCATTCCGCCGGCACGGGTTCGCCGCTGATCCCGAATTCCGCGCGGCGTGCGTTCAACCGCGGGGCCTCCTTGCCCTGCACCTGCGCGAGGATGTTGCCCGAGAAAAATGGCGGCTTGCCGCTCAGCAGGTCGTAGAGCGTCGCCCCGACCGAATAGATGTCGTCGGTCACGGCGGGCTTGTCGCCCATCATCTGCTGCGGTGACATGTAGACGGGCGTGCCGCTGCTGCCGGCCTGGACGCTGACGCGCGACACGGAGTCGCTCACGCTGGCGGCGATGCCAAAGTCGGCGATCTTCAGGTCGCCGCGGGCGTCCACCATGAGGTTGGCGGGCTTGAGGTCGCGGTGGACGATCTGCGCCTTGTGGTGCGCATAATCGAGGGCCGAGCAAAGCTGCCGCACCCACTCCTGCAGGCGGCCGGGCGCAAACACGTGGTCGGGCTGCTCGAGGACGAGCTTCGCCAGCGAGTCCCCCGCGACGTATTCCATGGCGATGGCCGCCGTCTGGTTGTCGTCGATGAAATCGTGGATGCGGACGATGTGCGGATGCGTCAGCTCGAGCGCCCGGCGGGTTTCCCGCTTCAGGTCCAGCACGGCGCGGGCATCGAGGGCCACGACCTCGGGCAGGAACTTGAGCGCGATCTCGCGCTCGAGCTTCTCGTCGCGGGCCAGCCACACGACGCCCATGCCGCCCCGGCCGAGGATTTTCTTCAGCGTATAGCGGCCGAAAACCTTCTGCCCGGCGGCAAAACCTTTGACGGTGGAACCTAGATCGAGGTCGTCCATGTCCGAAGGGCCGGGGGCGGACGGCTATTCCTTGGAGGCGGTGCCGTCGGGCTGGCCCTTGGTGTATTTGGCCCGCATCGCCTCCGCGATCGCGGGGGCGATCTCCGGGGATTTCTCGGCGACCATGGCCATCGCCTGCTCGACGGAAAGTCCCTTGCGCATCTCGAGCTCGGCCAGCTTCAGCACGCGGTCGGCCTGCTCGCCGCCCAAGGTGGCGAGGAGGGCCTGCAGGGAGGCGTTGCCGCGGAGCTTCAGCCGCTCGGCCTCGAGGTGAAGGTCCTGGGCGTCCTCCTGCTTGCGGCCTTCGAGCTTGGCCTGCTTGACGAGCTTGAGGGCCTCGATCCCCTGCCGGGCAATCTCGAGGTCGGTCTTGGACTGCTCAACCTGCTGGCCCTGCGCGGCGCGAAAGCGCTCGTGCTGCTGCCGCATGTCCTCGGCGAACTCCGCCCGGCGCAGCTCGATGCTGTTCATGGCGTCGGCGATCTCCGACTGGTGGCGGAGCTTCTGCTCGTCGAGCCGGTTGACGATCTCCGCGCGCCGGGACTCGTAGTCGAGCCGCAGGCCCTCGAGCGTCGTCTTCTGCTGCAGGGCTTGGGCGAACTGCTTGTGGTCCTCCTCGCGCGCGACGACGTTGAGCCCCATCTCGTGCGTAATGCGGTCGAGGCTGTCCTTGAGCTGCTGCTCGTCCCGGTAGGCGTCGATCTTGCCCTCGCGCACGGCGTCCTGCAGCCGGCGGTTGGCCTCGAGTTCGCGGGTGAGCCGGTCGATGTCGCCGAATTTCTTGCGCAGGTCGTCGACGGCGGGGCCGCCGAATTCCGCGAGCCGCACGCCTTCCAGCGCGAGGCCGAAGGGCGCGAGCGCGGCCTGCAGGCGGCTGGTCAGGTCGCTCTCGATCAGTTCGCGCGCGCTGGCCGCCGAGAGGACGGCGTCGAGCGAATGCTCCTGCGCCGCGGCCTGCATGGCCGTGCGGACGTCGCCCTGGAACCGCGTGGTCAGGTCGCTGGTGCGGAAATCACTCGCGCCGGCGAGCATGCGCTCGGCGAAAAGCTTGGGGTCGCGCACCTGGAACAGGAGCCGCAGCCGGGCGTCGACCGCCACCTGGTTCTTGAGGCGGATGTCCTCGAGCATGAAGTCCACCTCGGCGGCGCGGGTGTCGATCAGGATGGCGTGCGCCTCCTTGCCCTTGTCGAAGCCGAGCAGGCGCGACACGAAGTTGTCGAAGGTGTGGTAGCCGGGCTCGAGCAGGCCGTTGAACTTGCCGTTCTGGAAGACGAGGCCGACGGTGCCCTCGTCGACCTGCAGGCCGCGGTGGAGCGTGGCGGCGGGGGTCTTGACCTCGACGCGCACGGCGAACTCGTCGGCCGAGCGGTGCCAGCGGTCGCCGTAGAATTGCTTCTTCTTGCTTGGATCCTGCTCGGTGCCGCACTTCCAGCAGAACTTGGATTCGGCGCCGACCGCGGAGCCGCACTTGTGGCAGCTGCTCCAGGAATTGGCCGTGGGGCAGCCGCAGGCGTTGCAGTATTCGGCGTCCTTCGAGACGGCCTTGCTGCAGTTCGGGCAGCGTTGGTTGTAGAAGCCCATGGTGATTGTCTCCGGTTAGCCCTTCGGCTGGTCGATGCGTTGGTCAGGATTCTTGTGGCTGAGGCTGGACTCGCCCTCCGGCACGTTCTTCTGCGGAATCGGCGCGGGCGCGGGCTCCGTGCCCTGGATGATGGGCTTGGCGTTCGGGTCCGTCGGGACCACCGGGCCTTCATCCACGGTGGTGCAGCCGGTGAGCGCGACGAGGGCCGTGGCGGCGATGAGGGCAAGGAAGCGGGGCGCGGTGTGTTTCATGGCAGGATCCTCAGTTGGTGACGGAAATCAGGTAGGGCGAGGCCTTGACGGCGGCCTGGATGCGCGCCTCGGAAGCGGTGTCCTTGGGGTTGTAGCCATCACTATCCAGCCAGCGGTGCTCCACCACCCCGCCGACGGTGTCGCCGATGCCGACGGCCTTCAGGAAATACGTGCGGGCAAACCCGTTCTTCTCCACGACCAGTTGCACGACGCCGCGCGCCTCCATGGGCAGGTAGAACGAAAGCTCACGCTTACCCTCGCCCGGGGCGAAGTTCCCGCGATAGACCTCGAGCACCTGGCCGAGGCGCATTTGGACCTGCCGGGCTCCGGCGGGGAGCGCTCCGGCGGCACCCGGGTCGTATTCGGCGCCTTGGAAGACATCCTTCTTGCCCGCGTAGGATTTGGACTCGGGCGCCGGCGCGAGTTCATGCTTCCGGTCGCCCATGGCGGTCGCCGGCTGGTTGATCGCGGGTGACGGGCCTTGGTCGGAGTCACAGGCGGCCAGCAACAAGGCCGCGACAATGGAACAGATGAGGGAGGCAGGGTGCTTTTTCATGGAAAGGGAAATCACGAGGGGCAGCGGGTGGCGGACAGTGGCTCCGGTTATGGCAAAGCCCGTGCCAAACTCGCGGATATTCTGCCGCAACGCGGCTGGGGCCGGGGGATGTCCACTCCGCTAATTCACTATTCGGCACGGCCTTCAGCAACCCCGAAATAGCCTCCGCGCGCGTTATTTTCGCCGAAAACTCTTCCGTCCCCGGCACCGCTCCTCTTTCATGCCGCCACTCGCCGCGCATGCTCCGTGCCGTCAACAATCCCACCCTCGTCCTGATCGCGCCCGGCCAGCCCCGCGCCACTTTCGCGCTCGCCGGGGGCGTGACGACCATCGGCCGGGCGCCGGAAAACATCGTCGTCCTCAACGACGCCTCCGTCTCGCGCCGCCATGCCGAGATCGAGGTGAGCCCCGACCGCGTGACGCTGCGCGACAACAAGAGCCGCAACGGCGTGCAGGTGAACGGCGTCCCCCGCCGCGAGGCCGTGCTCTCGCCCGGCGACAGGCTGCTCATCGGCCAGGTCCAGCTCGAGTTCGCCGCGGGCTTTGTCCGGGCCTCCGCCCCGCCCCTGCCGCCCAAGCCGGGCGACCCGGCTGCCGTCGCGGAAACCCGGCACCACCGCGCCGCCCTCCCCGACCAGCAGCAGGACCGCCATCTCGCCGCGCTCTACCACCTGTGCTTCCGCGCGACCGACCGCACCGGCGACGCGGAGCAGCAACTGCTCGAACTCCTGCTCGACGCCCTCCGCTCCAAGCTCGCCCAATACTACACCGCCGATTGCAAGCTGGCCTTCACCGCCGCCGAGGAGAAGGTCCGCACCACGCCGAAATTCGCGCCCTACCTGCTCGAGAAATTCCAGCAGCTCCCCGAGTCCGCCGCCTACACGCCGGCCGATCTCGCCCGCTTCCAGCAAAAGCTCGGCGACTGGCACTTCCTCGTCGCGCCGCTCCGCCCCGCGGGCGGCCCGCCCGGCGACGCCGTGCCGGTCGTCGTGCTGCTGCGTCCGGCCGACTGGCAGGAATTTTCCGCCGGCGACCGCACGCTCCTTAACGCCGCCGCCCGGCTCTGGCCGCGCGGGCGCGACGCCGGGACCGCGCCGGCCAAGTCCGCCACGCCGGCGAAAGCAACCGCATCGGATTTGCCCGGCCTCATGGGCGACAGCACCGTGATGCAAGCACTGCGCATCCGGCTCGACCGCATTGCCGCGACCAAGGCTACCGTGCTCATCACCGGCGAGACCGGTAGCGGCAAGGAGGTCGTCGCCCAATACCTGCACGACCACAGCCCGCGCACGAAGGCACCGTTCATCAAGGTCAACTGCGCCGCCATCCCCGCCGCGCTGATGGAGAGCGAACTCTTCGGCCACGCGAAGGGCGCGTTCACCGACGCCCGCAGTGACCGGCAGGGCAAGTTTCAGCTCGCGCACGGTGGCACGATTTTTCTCGACGAGATCGGCGAGTTGCCCCTCCCCGTGCAGTCGAAGCTCCTGCGCGTCCTCGAGAGCGGCGAGGTGGAGAAGCTCGGCAGCGAGCGCGCCAGCAAGGTCGACGTGCGCATCCTCGCCGCCACGAACCGCGACCTGCGCGCCGAGGTGAAGGCCGGCAGCTTCCGCGAGGACCTGCTCTACCGGCTGGAAGTCGCCAGTGCCCCCGTGCCGCCGCTGCGCGAGCACGCCGCCGACATCCCGAGCTTGGCAGGGCATTTCCTAAAAACCTTCTGCGCAGAGAACGGCCTCACCCCGCCCGAGTTCGAATCCGCCGCGCTGACCGCCCTGCAAAAGCACGCCTGGCCCGGCAACGTCCGCGAGCTAAGAAACGTGATCCAGCGCCTCGCGATGGACGCCGACGGATCGATCCTTACCGCCGCCGCCGTGAAGCGCGCGCTGAACTAGAGTCCTGTCAGGTAAGTTCGTTCATATTGTAGGAGCCTGCTTGCAGGCGATGGCTGCTCCTAATCGCCTGCAAGCAGGCTCCTACATCAGTTAACGTGTGAATTGGGCGAATTTTCAGCGGCGAGCTTACCTGACAGGACACTACGGAATGTTTGCAAAATAGTCTTTCGCACAAGCAAGCCCAGGTAGGCTGCCCGCTGGCGGGCGCGGTTGGAGCGCGAGCAAGCTCGCTGGCCCACCAAAAAGCGATTTTGCAAGCGCACCTTAGAGCGGTTTAAATTGAATTGTCGCCGTTTGATTGCCCCCAAAAACCGGGCGCGCACAAGGCGCGCCCCTACGATGGGGCATGTAGGGGCGTGGCTCGCCCGCGCCCGATTCGGCCACGACATTTTTTAAACCGCTCTAAATTGAGTCGCTGAGGTTCGCCGGGCGAGCAGCGAAGGGCCCCGGCGCGACCGAGGCGGAATCACAACAACGCTCGGAATTGTTCCGGCGTCAGGCCGGCCACCTTCGCGATGTAGCCCATGGTGTAGGCGTTGATGACGGTGTGCCGGGGCACCTGCACCAGCACCGCCCCGTTTGAGAGGGTGATGTGTTTGCCTTGGCGCAGGATCCGAAAGCCGCGCTTCTCCAACACCCGCACCGCATCCTTCTGGCCGATGCCGGGCAGCTTAGGCATAGCTCAAACCGTCACCGTTTCATGCTGCACGGAACGCACGCCGGCCTCGGCCTCGCTCACGGCGGATTTGGCCTCCTGATACTCGGCGATGGCGTCGCGAATGTTGGCGAGGGCTTCCTCCCGGGTGGCGCCCTGGGAGCAGCAGCCCGGCAGGCTGTCGCACCACACGGCCCAGCCCTCGTCGGATTCCACCAGCGTGACGCCATATCTCATGCCGGGAACTTAGCGGCCGACCGCGCGGCGTCAAGCGGGGCGGCGAGGCGCCCCCGCGCCGCATGGCCGCGCGCCAGCCCACGAGTGTTGCCCTCGCGCGCAAACGAGTGCCAGGCCCGCCAGGCGGCCACCCAATCCTGCGGCACCCCGCTCCGCGCCAATCGCCGCCACCGGCGTTCGAACCGCCGCTTGGTCGCGCCGAGCACTCGCGGCCGCAGCCCGGGCAGAAACCGAAACCCGCAGAACGGCACGCCCTCCCGCGTCGCCAGCAGCCGGCTTTTCGGCTCGGCCAGTTGCATGCGCAGTTTGTCCATCTCCGCCCGCACCTTTCCGTGCAAGGCCCACAACCGCGCCTTGTCATCCCCGAAAAGCAGCATGTCGTCCGTATAGCGCAGATAAGCGCCGTGACCCTCCGCTTCCGCGATCCGGTGGTCAAGGTCATCCAGCAGGAAGTTGCCCCACAGCTGGCTCGTCAGATTGCCGATGGGCAGACCGCGCGGAAGAGTCGCGGCATCATCCGCAGTCCGAAAGCTGTCGAGGATCCGCCCGATCAATTCCCGCGCGCCCGGACAGGCCACTTCGGCCGCCAGTTTCCGGCGCAGGATCTCATGGTCGATGGTGGGGAAAAACTTCCGCACGTCGCACTTGAGCACGAAGCGGTGCCGGTTAGTCAACCGGCGGCAGCACTCCCGTGCCGCCGTCGTGCCTTTGCCGGCTTGGCAGGAGTAGCTGCGGGCGAGGAACCGCCGTTCCAGCACCGGCTGGAGCACGTTGCACAGCGCATGATGCACCACGCGGTCGCGGTAGGGCGCGGCGGCGATCATCCGTCGCTTGGGTTCGTGGATCTCAAAAAAATGATACGGTCCCGGCCGCCACTCGCCGGCGAGCAGTTCCTCGCGCAGTTGCACCAGCTCACTCTCACGGCGCAGTTCGAAGGCCTCGACGTCTGGCCGCCGGCTCTTCCGTCGGCGGGCCTTGACGGCGGCCCGCCAGAGATTTTCCGGGTCCGCGATGGCTTCCAGGGTGCAGACCTTGCGCCGTTGGCGGGGATTCATCGCGCCCCGGCTGACTGTTTCAACCAGCCGCCGGTCATGCGGCCGGCCTCGTCGAGCCGGGCGCAGGCATGGAAAAGTTGCTGGCGGCTGATCCACGAGCGGGCATGCACCAGCCGCCACAGTGTGCGCATCTCCTCCAGCTTCAGGTTAAGCGTCTCCAGCGGCGCCCGCTTTTTTTCGGCCGAGGCATAGCGGGCGCGCACGGCGAGCAGCAGGGCGTCGAGCGCCGCGCCGTCGAGCCGCTGGCCGAAGGTGAACCGCTGGCTCTTCGGGATGGCGGCCGTGCGGTCGAGTGTCCAGCCGGCGATTTCTTCAAGCACGGTGCAGAGAGGTGGAGGAGGGGTGTTCATGGGAAAAAATGCCCGCCGGGACTTTCGTGCCGTGGCCCCGGCATTACCGGCCCCGGCGGGCGCCGCGTATTTTCCCCGTCACCGGGGCGCAGGGCGGACGGTTAGGTGGCCTCTTGGCTCCGGCCGGACAGGCGGGCGCCCGCCCGGCATCACGCCAGTTCTTCGGTGCGGCTTCAGGCACCTTGCGCGCCGACCCGACGGCGCACACCACGCGAAAACCGATGTTGTTGTTGCGGTTGTCGTTGGTGTTACGGTTGGAGGAAGCGAGGTTGTCACGCTCGTTGTTGTTGAACGAAGCCCCCCGCAGGCCGGATCGGCCGCCCATCCTGCTTCGCTGGCCGGGGGAGACGTGGTCACGCATCCCGGACGCAGCAAATTTTTAATTGGCGCGCTGCCGCGCGCCCCGAAAGGGAAAAGGAAAAAGAACAAAAGGGTAAAGCGTAAGTCGTGCCACCTTCAGCGCGCCGACCCGACGGCGCACACCACGCGAAAACCGACGTAGTTGCTGCGGAAGTCGCGGGTGCCACGGTAGGAGGAAGCGAGGTTGACACGCACGATGTAGATGAACGAAGCCCCCCGCAGGCCGGATGAACGGTCGCCTACACGCTCCCAGACATTGCCCCCGAGGTCGTAAATGCCGTAACGGTTGGCCGTGAAGCTGCCGACCGGCGCGGTGCGGGCAAATCCGTCATTATACCCGTCAATCGTGGCCCAACCCGAATTCCAATCGGCATCCCGAGCCTCGCTGCCCGCATAGTTGCCTGCTCCCCGCGGCGGCGGCCAGTCCCTGCCCCACGGAAACTCATCCGGGCCCACGGCGGCGTCCCACTCGGCGTCGGTCGGCAGGCGGTATTCCTGATCGGCCGCCAGCCGGCCCTCGCGCCTTTCCTTCTGGGTCAGCCACGCGCAAAACGCTTTGGCGTCGGCTTCGTTCATTCCCACCACCGGATGCGTCGGTCCTTGGGAAAAACCTGGACTCTTCCAACTGTCACCTTGCTGGGCCCAATTGCCGCGCCGCAGGGAATACATGCCCTGCGTGGCGTCATGGCCGGTTTCCTTCACAAAGACCTCAAAATCCTGCACGCGCGCCTCCCAGATGCAGAAGAGCACACCCGTCCCCGGCACCGGCACGAACTTCTGGCCGAGGGTGTTTTCCCACGGCTGGCCGGGTTGGGGGAAAGTCTGTTTCTCCAGCTCGGCCGACAGCCGCAGCTCGGTGTTGCGCGCCACCACACCCGAAACCTCGGCTGATTTGTAGCCCTTTTGCTGGAGCGTAAGCCGGTAGCTGCCCAACTGGGTGCGACCGGTGAAAGGCGTGCGGCCGATTTCCTTGCCGTCCTGCAGGATCGCCGCGCCGGCCGGCGTGCTCGTGATGACCAAGGTCCCCATGCTGCGCACGAGCGTCACGTCGAGGTCGGCAAAGTCGTTCTCCCTCACCTCCACCTCACCCGTCCACTCTTCGTAGCCGTCGAGCCGGACGCGCACCGGATACTTGCCGAGCTTCTGGTCCTTCAAGGTCAGCGGGGATTTGTCCAACGCGAGCGCACCCACGCGGACCTCGGCGCCGGCGGGATTCGTGCGAATGACGAGGCCGCCCCGGGCGGCGGCGAGATGCTCGGCGGCCTGCCGCTCCCGCTCCTGCTTCGCCTTGGCCTCGACGGCGGCCTGCTCCTGGACCGTGCGCAACTTGGCCGCCTCGATTTCCAAGCGCTGTTTCTCCGCCGTGTCTGCGGCGGCCTTCTGCTGCAGCTCCAACCGGGCGACCTCGGCTTTGCGCGCTTGCTCGGGAGCGTAGGAACCAAAGTAGTAGCCGAGGGCGGCGAGCGCGATGACGCCGGCGGCGAGGGCGGCGTAGAGCGGGGTTTTGGATTTTGGATTTTCGGTTTTAGATTTGGCCAGCGGCTCAGCGGGGCGATTCGCCCTACCTGGATCAGCCTTCGTGCTCTTCGTGTCCTTCGTGGTTAATCCCAGCCGCTCCGCCACCTCGCCGGCGGTTTGCGGGCGGTCCTTGGTCTCCTTTGCGAGGCAGGCGGCGATCGTGGCCTCCCAGGCGGCCGGCACCGGCTCGCCGGCAATCTCGTTCGCCAGCCTCCGCTCGTTCACCGACACCGGCACCTTGGTCTGCACCTGAGCCAGAATGTTGCCCGTGTGGAACGGCGGCTTGCCGGTCAATAATTCGTAGAGCACCGCGCCGAGGGAATAGATGTCGTCCGTCACCGCCGGGTCCTCGCCCATCATCTGCTGCGGGCTCATGTAGAGCGGCGTGCCGCTGCTGCCCGCCTGTTTCGAGACGCGGGAGACGCTGTCGCTCACGCTGGCGGCAATGCCGAAGTCGGCCACCTTCAGGTCGCCGCGGGCGTCGATCATGAGGTTGGCCGGCTTGAGGTCGCGGTGAACGATCTGCGCCTTGCCGTGCGCGTAATCGAGCGCCTCGCAAAGTTGCTTCGTCCACACGCCCAACTCCGCCACATCGAAACAACCGCGAGGCTGCTCGAGCTTGTGCGCCGTCAGCGTGGACCCGGCGATATACTCCATGGAGATGGCGACCGTGCGGGCATCCTGAATAAAGTCGTGGATCCGGATGATGTTCGAATGCGTCAGGTCGAGACTGCGGCGCGTCTCGCGCTTCATGTCGCGCACGGCCTCGGGATCGAGGGCCACGACCTCGGGCAGGAATTTCATGGCAATGTCGCGCTCCAACTCGTCGTCGCGCGCGAGCCACACCACCCCCATGCCGCCGCGGCCGAGAATTTTCTTCAGCGTGTAGCGATTGAAAATTTTCTGGCCGGGCGAGAAGCCTTTGATGGTCGCGCCGAGATCGAGGTCGTCCATGAGTGGGTGGGTGCGCAGATCAAGAGGCAAAACCCGTGCCATGGCACGCCGAAAGAGCCGGACACGGCCGCTTAGGGTTGCAGGCTGGTCGGAAGCCTGTCTGCCAGTTTCAACCGCGATAGTGCGTTTTGGGCCGTAGCTTCGTCCACAATCCGTAAGTGGTAATCAAATCCGATGTCCAAAAACACATAGACCGTCTGGCCCATTGCAAATGACACATTCAGTTTCTTATCCCCCACCCCTAAGTCATAGACTCCAACCGGCAGCGCGACTCTCCAATAGAAACCGTTAGGGAGGAGACCAGTCACTTGGCCGTTGATCAGCATTTCGAAACCCCCTCCGTCTGAACTCATAGCTAAACGCCACGGCCGATAGACCACGAGCGTTCCAACCCGCAGGACACTCTTGGTCAAGAGCACATCGACTTTCATGTTGTTCTCGGCCGTCACATTACGCTCCGCCGCGTCGTAGCCTTCGCGGGTAAAGGTGACGCGATACTCGCCGGGCACCTGATCGGTCAGACTCAGCGGCGTCAGCCCCGCGGGCTTGCCGTTCAAGGCTACCTGTGCGCCGGTCGGAGTGGAGTTGATCGTCAGACCGACGCCATGCAGGTCCGCGGCCAGCGGCGCATCTTCATTGCGCTTCACCGTCAGGGGTTTCACGACCGGGCGCCAGTCCGCGCGCTGAAAGGTCACACGGTATTCGCCCGGCGGAATCTGCGCCTGCTTGAAGGGCGTGACGCCCTCGAAGTGTCGGCTGTTGCCATCGAGTGATACTTTCGCCCCGGCCGGCAGGCTAGTGACGACTACGCTGCCCGTGGTGGCCAGCAACCGCACACGCTCAGCCCGGTGCTCGGTCCCCGGTTTGATGACATACGGGAAATCCTGTGATTCGTAACCCTCCTTCTCCACGCGGAAACTGACCTCACCGGGCTTGATCTCCTTGAACACCGCCGGGCTGGTCTTGCGCTCATTGCCTGGATAAAGCGTGACCGCCGCGCCCGCCGGCTCGGTCTCAATGGCGAGCGAGCCCGGCCGGTGCGCCGCCTCAAAGGCCAGCCAGGCGGTGCGGCGCTTGCCCAGCGCCTGCTCCATTCCGGCCGTAAGTCGGTCCGGCGCCGTGCCGAGATAGGTCTGCACGACCCTCTCCATGGCCTCGAACTCGGTGCGCGGAGCGTCGTCATGCACCGCGGCGATTTGCGCCAGAATGCCGGTAAATTCCACCTGCTCGCGTTCCGTCCGGGCCTTAGCCTCGGCGGCGGCCTCCTTCTCCGTCCGCTCCCGTGCCAGTTGCTGCGCCTTGCTCTCCTGTTCCGCGGCGAGCCGGACCTGTTCTTCCATCTGGCGTCTTTGTGCCGGCACCTGAACCCCAAAATAGTAGCCGGCACCTGCCAGCAGCAGGACCGCGGACGCAATACCGGCATAGAGTAGATTTTTGGTGGAACCTGACCTCCGGGCAGGTTCTGCGCGCGCCACCTTCAGCGCGGGAGCGCCGTCCAGCCGCGCGGCGAACTCGCGCATCGACTGCGGACGGTCCTGCGGTTCCTTGGCCAAGCACGCGGCGATGGTCGACTCCCACGCGGCAGGAATGGACGCACCGCCGTTACCTAATTCCTGGCGGCGCTCGGTCACGGATGGCGGCACCACGTGCTGGATTTGATGGATGATCGCCGCCATGCCGCCCGAGTGGAACGGCGGCTTGCCGGTCAGCAACTCGTAGAGCGTGGCGCCGACGGCGTAGATGTCGTCCGTCACCTTCGGCGCGAGGCCGTTGAGCTGTTGCGGGCTCATATACGGCGGTGAGCCGGAGGTGCCGGCGTTCGCCGAGACCCGCGACACGCTGTCGGCGATGCTGCGCGCGATGCCAAAGTCCGTGACCTTGAGGTCGCCGTCCCGCCCGACCATGAGGTTGGCGGGCTTGAGGTCGCGGTGGACGATCTTCGCCTTTTCGTGCGCGTAGGCGAGCGCATCGCACAATTGCGCGAGCCACGGCTTCAATTCCTCCGGCGTGAACACGCCGTCCGGCCGCTCCACCCCGAGCTTGGAGAGCGTGTGGCCGTCGACGAATTCCATGGCGATGGCCGCGCTGCCGGGATCGTCGACAAAATCATAGATGCGGACGATGTGCGCGTGCGTGATCTGAAGGTTGCGTTTCGCCTCGCGCTTGAGCTCGTCCATCGCCTTCGGGTCGAGCACCACGACCTCGGGCAGGAACTTGAGCGCCACCGGCGTGTCGAGCTTGCCGTCCTCCGCCAGCCAGACGACGCCCATGCCGCCGCGGCCGAGAATCTTCTTCAGCGTGTAGCGCCCAAATAACTTTTGCCCGGGAGTGAAGCCGCGCACGGTGGCGCCAAAATCGAGGTCACTCATGCAGAGGTGGGTTGCACCGAGTAAAGGCATTCCCCATGCCATGGCACGCCGAAAGTCGGCGGCCAAGCCATCTTGGGACCCGCCGGACAAGGCCGGGCGGCTACTTCATCCTGGGCTTGCCAAGCAATCCCTTCGCAGTGACCGGCGGAGTTGTTCCCGCCGCGTCAGTCCGCCGGTAGAGGTAATCCAGGGTCTTGCCACTGTAGACCCATACCACGCGCACACTGTCCTCATCGACGATGGTCATCGAGACGGTGCCGGTGTAGAACGGAAACGCGGACGTGGTCTGGCCAAGAGTGGTCGATAGCGTCCGCGTGGCCTCGTTATAGGAATTCACCTGCCCACCGTCGGTCGCCACCGGGGCCAGCGGAATCTTGTGGGTGCCGGTGATGCGCCCGGTGAGGTCAAAGGCAAGCTCGGCGTAGCCCCAACCGTTGTCGTAACGGTAGGTGTGGCCGACGACCAGCCGCAGGGCCCGACGAAGCGGCGGCTCCCGCAGGGTGAGTGAAACCGTTTCGTCCTTTTTGGCCGAGTAATTCAAGGTGGCTCCGTCATACCCCTCCAGGCTGGCCGCCAGCTGATAGGTCCGCGGCTCCAGGGCGGCGAGTCGCAGCGGGGTCACGCCCGCCGGACGGCCGTCCACCGTCAGCATCGCACCGGCCGGCTCGGAACGGATCTCCAGATTCACGCCGCGCAGCTCGGCGAAAACCTGCGCGTCCTTGCCGCGCTCAACCACCAGCTGTTTCTCCTGCGGCTGCCAGGCTTCGCGCTGGAAGGTGACCCGGTAGGCGCCCGCCGGCAGCGACGACTGGGTGAAGGGCGTGATGCCCTCGTGACGCCGGCCGCTGCCCTCCACGACCACGCGGAGACCGGAAGGGTCGCTGGTGACGGCCACGCTCCCGAAGAGCGGCGCCAGGCGCACGGTCTCGGGTTTGTTTTCCTGGCCGGGCTTGATGGCGAAGGGCGTGTCCTGCGACTCGTAGCCCTCTTTTTCCACGCGGAAGCTGACCTCGCCGGGCTTGAGGTCCCGGAAGACCGCGGGGCTGGTCCGGCGCTCATTGCGCGGGTAAAGGATCACCGTCGCGCCGGCGGGCTCCGTCTCGACCAGCAGCGTGCCGGGGCGGTTGGCCGCCTCGTAGGCCTGCCACGCGGTGCGGCGGCGCTCCCAGGATTTTTCCGCGTCGGCCTTGAGCCGCGCGGGCGCCGCAGCCAGATACGCGCGCACCTGCGAGTCGAGTTCGTCGTAACTGGCGCGCGGGGCGTTGTCCGCCAGCCGCTCGATCGCGACGGCGATCAGCTGGTAGGATTGCTGCTCGGCCGACTCGCGCTGCCGTTGCGTTTCCTGCAGCCGGTCGCGCGCCAGCTGGCTGCGGGGCGACGACTCGCGCGCGATCGCTTCCAACTCGGCGACCGGGACCGCATTCGCCTGGATCCGGCTGCGCAGTTCCTCGGTGGCGCGGGCGGTCTGGGCCTTGGCCTGCTCATCCGCCTGGCGGCGGGCAGCCTGCTCGGCCTCCGCGCGCTGCTGCGGCACCATGACCATGAAATAATACCCGAAGCCGGCCCCCGCCAGCACCGCGGCGGCCCCCACCGCATAAAGCCAGGTCCGGCGGGCGGGCGGTGCGACCGCTTTCACCGCCACCGGCTTGGGCTTGGCCGGCTCCGGCTGGACCTCGAAGGGCGCGCTCGTCGGTCCGGAACTCACCAGCCCGAGGCGCTGCGCCACCGCGTGGGCGCTGGCGGGACGCTGGGCGGCGTCCTTCGCCAGGCAGGCCGCGATCGTGTCCTCCCATTCGGCCGGGATCGTCGCCCCGGAAAGTTCCAACTCGTGGCGCCGGTCGGTGATCGCCGGCGGCACCTTGTTCTGCACCTGCAGCAGCACGTTGCCCGTATAGAAGGGCGGCTTGCCCGTGAGCAGCTCGTAGAGGGTCGCGCCCAAGGCGTAGATGTCGTCGGTGACGGCGGGTTTCTCGCCCATCATCTGCTGCGGGCTCATGTAGACCGGCGTGCCCGACGAGCCGGCTTGCGCGGAGATGCGCGAGACACTGTCCGAGATGCTGCGCGCGATGCCGAAGTCCGCGATCTTCAGGTCGCCGTGCGCGTCGAGGAGGAGATTGGCCGGCTTGAGATCGCGGTGGACGATGCGGGCCTTGCCGTGTGCGTAGGCCAGCGCGTCGCACAGCTGCCGGGTCACACGCCGGAGGCTGGCCGCCTCGAAAATCCGGCCGGGCTGGTCCATCCGGGAATTGGCCAGGGTGTCACCGGACACAAACTCCATCGAGATCGCCGCGGCGGCGGCATCCTCGACGAAATCGTAGATGCGCACGATATTGGAATGGGTGAGCTCGAGCGCCCGCCGGGTCTCGTGCTTCAATTCCTCCATCGCCGAGCGGTCGGACATCACCACCTCCGGCAGGAACTTCAGGGCCACATCCCGGTCCAGCTTGTCATCCCGCGCGAGCCACACGACGCCCATGCCGCCGCGCCCGAGGATTTTCTTCAGCGTGTAGCGCGCGAAGACCTTCTGGCCGGAGGAGAGGCCCTTGATGGTCGCACCGAAATCCAGGTCACTCATGAGCGCGGGGTTGGGCGTCATTAAGACCAAACCCCCGGCCATAGCACGCCGAAAGTCGGCCCGCCGGCCGGCGGGAGGGACTCACCAGTTCTGCCAGGCGGGCAGTTTGGCGACGACCACAATGGTGATCACGATTAAGACAACGACGCCCGCGATCAGCCGCCAGCGCGGCGGCGCGCCCGCGGCCGGGAATCCGCGGAGACCGAGCACCAGCCGCACGAGATACAGCCAAGTGAGCGAGCCCATGACCACCCATGGCGGCCAGGAGTTCAGCACGACCGAATGATGGATGAACGATGGCAAAACCGGAAGCTTCGTGGCCATGGCCGCCACCACCCCGAGACCAAGCCCCAGCAGCAGTTCGACCGCGACTCCGGCCACCGACCGTGGCCGCGCCCCGACGAAGCAGGTCATCCCGCCCAGCGCCAGCAACATTCCCATGACCGGGGGGCCGAGATGATTAACAAAGGCAGGCTGATCGACATTGGAACCATTGAGGGCCGCGTTCCCCAATTCACTGAAACCGATATTCAACGTGACCAGCATCACCCCGAGCCCCAGCCAGGACCCCAGAGCAATTTCCCGCGGCAAGGCGCGCCGGACCAGGGCGATCGACCCCGTTGTCCAGGCCACGAGCATGGAATATTCCACCCACCGCCACATCCCCTCCCAAGCCTCACCATTCCAATTGCTCGCCCAGCGCCAGCAAAGCATCAGACCGCAGCCCCCGAGCGCAAGGAGCAGCGCGGAGCCACCCAGCGTCTTTACCTTGCGCCGCAGGCTGGATATCAGCGGCGTAACCCCGACCGGCGTCACGACAGGAACCGAGACATCTGCCGCACCCGCGACGAGTGCCGGCACAGGCGAAGCAACCGACGTGGGTTCGCTTAATCTCCGCCAGAGATCCATGGCATCGGCCGGACGGTCCTTCGGCTCCTTGGCGAGGCAGGCGGCGACCGCCGCCTCCCACTCCGCCGGAATCGGCTCGCCCTCGACGCCCAGTTCCTTCCGCCGCTCCGTCATCGGCGGCGGCACCTTGTTCTGTACCTGCATCATCACGTTGCCCGAATGGAACGGCGGCTTGGCCGTCAGCAATTCGTAGATCGTGGCGCCGAGCGCGTAGAGGTCGTCGGTCACGGCGGGCTTCTCCCCCATCATCTGCTGGGGCGACATGTAGACCGGAGTGCCCGAGCTGCCGACCTGCGCGCTCACCCGCGAGACGCTGTCGGAGATGGAGGCCGCGATGCCGAAATCCAGGATCTTAAGTTTCCCGCGGCCATCGACCATCAGGTTGGCTGGCTTGAGGTCGCGGTGCACGACCTCGGCATCCGCATGCGCGTATTCGAGGGCCTGGCAAAGTTGCCGGACCCACGGCGTGAGTTTCGCGAGCGGCAGGATGCGCGACGGTTCATCGACGCGCAGGGAGGAGAGCGTGCTGCCGGCCACATACTCCATCGAGACGGCGGCGGTGCGGCCGTCGGTGACGAAGTCGTGGATCTTCACGATGTGGGGATGCGCCAGCCCGATGGCGCGCCGCACCTCGCGCTTCATGTCGTCGATGCTCGCGCGGTCCGCCGCCACGACCTCGGGCAAAAACTTCAGCGCCGTCTCGCGGCCCAGTTCGTCGTCGCTCGCGAGCCACACCACCCCCATGCCGCCGCGGCCGAGGATCTTTTTCAGCGTATAGCGACCAAAGACCTTCTGCCCCGATGTGAAGCCCTTGAGTGTCGCGCCGAGATCGAGGTCGTCCATGGTGGGGTGCGCGGATGAAGAGGCAAAACCCGCGCCATGGCACGCCGAAAGTCGGGAACGTGAAAACGCGGGCGAACGCCGCCCCGTGTTACCTACCCGCCGATGCCAGCTGCTTCTTCTCGAGCTTGAGATACAGGATGATGTTCAGTGCCATCGTCCGCGCCTCACCCGGCGCCGCGGCGTCCACCAGCGCGTCGTAATCATCCTCCGCCGTCGCCCGCAGCCGGGTCATCATGATGCTCCCGGCCGCGGCGTTGCGCCAGATGCTGGCCTTGATCTGGGGCAGCAATTTTTCCGCCTCCTCCAGCCGGCCCAGGCTGCAAAGCAGCGGGATAAGCTGGAAACCGACGAACATGTCGCTGGCCTGCTCGCGGCCAGCCCCGGTGTTTAACTGCAGCGCCCGGTTGTAGGAGTTCAGGTCGCCGATGCTGTAGAACATCAGGGCGTGGTAGCTCCAGAGGTGCACCTTCTCCTTCTCGAACGGATTGGCGACCGACTGCGCGATTTGCCGGGCCCGGGCGAGGTCGCCCACTGCCACCAGCACCGGCACCGCCATCTGCTTGCCGAAGCCCCATTGCTCGTTGCCGAAGCTCCGGATCTGCGCCGCCGCCGCCCGCGCCTGGTCCTTGCGCCCGAGACGCAGGTAATATTCCGCCAGGGACCGGTAGGCATCGCTGCGCGCGGCTGAGTCGCCGGCATCGGCCTGCGCCGCCGCCACGCTTTCGGCGAAGCCGGAGTTGTGATGCATCAGCGCGTAGGTGACCAGCAATCCGGGAAAATGCGGGGTGAACTGGCTCTCCAGCACCCGGGCCAGCTGGCGGGCCGTGTCGACGTCGCCGGCCTTGATGAACCTGCCCGCCAGGTCCACGGTGGTGCCGTAGTCGAGCGGTGCCACCAACGCCGCCGCTTGCTTGCGGGCCGCCGCTACATCCCCCTTCAGCAGGTTCCGCTGGATCGGCTCGAGCCGCCGCTGGTCGGAGGCCGTGCGCAGGTAACCGTCGATGCTGTCCTTGCGGTAGGGCCCGTTGGCCCGCGCGGCGGTGGTCCGCGCCCGCTCGGCGTTGCCGAAGCGCTGGTGCAGCTTGGCCACACTGGCCAGCCAGACCCAGTCGTCGTCGTTGCCCGCGAACCACGACTCCATCGTCGTCGCGGCCTGGTCGGCGATCGTCGGGAACATCCAGAATCGTTCCATCCAGGTTATCGCGACCGTCCGGTCGTCCTTGGTGGTGATGCGCGACACCTGGGCCACGGCCTGCTCCGTCCAGCGCCGGGCGAGTTCCTCGTCGACCTGGGGCACATAGTCCATGGCCATCGCGAGGGTCGACAGTTGCTTGCCCGGTTCGGGAATCGCGCAGATCGCCTCGAATTGCCGGGCCAGGATCGGTTTCAGGCGTTCATTGGGCACGCCCCCGAGTTGCAGGAGCGTCGACACGATGCCGCCCAGGCTGCCGGCCCGCAGTTCCGGATCTGCATCGGGATTTCTGGCCATTTCCTCCAGCACGCTCTCCGCCAGTTCCCAGGGATCGTCAAATCCACCCTTCTTAAGCGTCGCTGACAACGCGAGCGTCTGCCCGGTCGTCACGGTGTCCGTCATCTTTTGGCGCGCGTGGCCTTTGGCGCGGACGGTCAGGTCCACGCTGCCCGCGGCAAACGGTGTGAGCGTCAACGGCGTTACGCCGAGAAGCTTCTCGCCCGCCCGCACCTCCGCCCCGGCCGGCTCCGAAGACACCTTGAGCGTCCCGTAGTCGAACCGCACGTCGAGCGACGCGACTGCGCGCCGCGCCACGGCGACCTCGCGGGTCACATCCGCCAAGCCGGGGAACCGCGCCGTGACCGTATAGGTGCCGGTCGGCAGGCCTTCGAGCGTTGCCGGCAAAGTGCCCGTCTTGCCAAAGCCCTCGCCGCCACGCTGCCGCAGCGAAAACCCCGCGCCGGCCGGATCGCCCGCCAGCTGGAGTCCGCCCGTGCTGCGCACCAGCCGGATCGGCTCCGGGTCGGCAAATTCGTTTTCCTTCACCTCGAGTTCGCTGCGCGCCTCCTCGTAGCCGTCGGCGCGAACGAGCACCGGGTATTTGCCGAGGCGGACATCGCGGACGGTGACGGGGCTTTTCTCGAGGGCGAGGCTGCCGATCTGCACTTCCGCGCCCTCGGGCACGGTGCGCACGCGGAGGCCGCCGCGGGCGAGGCTCAGCCGGTTGGTCTCCCACCCCGCGCTGCGCTTGGCCCAGCGGGCCTCGGCTTCAGACTTGTAGCGGGCCGGGGCCGTGGCGAGGTAGGTCTTCACCGCCTGGTCGGTCGCGGCCTGCTGCGTCGCCGGCGCACCGTCGAGCACGGCGTCGATCTTCGCCGCCATGACCGCAAAGGCCTGCTGGTCGGTGTCGGCTTTTTCCTTCGCCGCCACATCGGCCTTTTCCTGGGCGTTGCGCAACTTGGCCGCCTCGACGGCCTGCCCGGCCTCCTGCAGCCGCTTGATCTCGGCGAGGCGCTTCTGCTCCGGCACGTAGGAACCGAAATAGTAGCCCGCGCCGGCGAGAACCACCACCGCGGCAGCGAGGGCGGCGTAGAGCGGTTTCCTGGATGTGGAACGCGCTGACCCCAGTGCGTTGGGTTGCGCTTGGGCAAGCGCGCTGGGGTCAGCGCGCTCCACCTTCGGGCCGTTGGCGGCACCGGCCCCTGCTTTTTTCGTGTCCTTCGTGGCGCCAACCAATCCCAGTCTCTCCGCGACCTCCGCCACGCTCAGCGGGCGGTCCGCGGCCTCCTTCGCCAGACAGGCCGCGACAGTTTCCTCCCACGCGGCGGGCACCGGCCCGGCGGCCATGCCATTCACCCGGCGGCGCTCGTTCACGGGCATCGGCACCTTGGTCTGCACCTGCGCCATGATGTTGCCCGAGTGGAACGGCGGCTTACCGGTCAGCAATTCGTAGAGTGTCGCCCCGACGGAGTAAATGTCGTCCGCCACCGCCGGGTCCTCGCCCATCATCTGCTGCGGGCTCATGTAGAGCGGCGTGCCGCTGCTGCCGGCCTGCTTGGAGACGCGCGAGACGCTGTCGCTCACGCTGGCGGAGATACCGAAGTCGGCCACCTTCAGGTCGCCGCGGGCGTCGATCATGAGATTGGCCGGCTTGAGATCGCGGTGCACGATCTCCGCCTTGGTGTGGGCGTAGTCGAGCGCCTCACAGAGCTGCTTCGCCCAGGTCCCCAGCTCCGCCGCGGTAAAGCACCCGCCGGGCTGGTCGAGCTTGCGCGCCGTGAAGGTGGAACCGGAGACGTATTCCATCGAGATGGCGGCGGTGCGGCCGTCCTGCACAAAATCGTGGATGCGGATGATGTTCGGGTGCGTCAGCTCGAGGCTGCGGCGGGTCTCGCGCTTCATGTCGCGCACGGCCTCGGGATCGAGCGCTACGACCTCCGGCAGGAACTTCAGCGCAACATCGCGCTCGAGCTCGCCGTCGCGCGCCAGCCAGACGACGCCCATGCCGCCGCGGCCGAGGATCTTTTTCAGCTCATACCGGTTGAAAATCCTTTGGCCGGCCGAGAACCCCTTGATCGTCGCGCCTAAGTCGAGGTCGTCCATGGGTGCGGATGAAGAGGCAAAACCCATGCCATGGCACGCCGAAAGTCGGTGGGTGCCCAAGACCCTCAGCGCACCGGGGCCAGCGCGAGCCGGAAGCCGACCCCGCTGCTCACCATGCCGCCGCCGTCCGATTGGCGGAACGGATAAAAGTAATACGTCTCGTGCCCGCCCCACCCGCCGCCCCGCTCAATGTGGGTCAGCCCGGTGGCGGGCCCGGTCGGATCGCTCACCTTTCCTCCGGCATAGTCGCCTTCCCAGTCCCGGCACAGTTCACTGACGTTGCCGAGCATGTCGTGCAGGCCCCAGGCGTTCGCCTGCTTCTGCGCAACCGGGTGAACGGCGCCGCCATCATTCGCCCCATACCAAGCAACCGCCCCCAAGTCGGGCGGCGTGTCCGCAGTCGAGCCGGCGCGGGCCGCGTATTCCCACTGTGCCTCGGTCGGCAGCGTGTATTCATAGCCGGCGGGCAGCCAGTTATTCTCGCGGTGGGTCTTCGTCAACCGGCGGCAGAACTCCATGGCTTCCTCCCAATCCACGAAATACATCGGATCGTCGTAGCCGGTGCCCGAGCCCATGTCCTCGTTGGCGTCGGCGATGACCTTGTGCTTTTCCCGCTGCTCCGCCGGCGTGGTGCCCATGATCTCATGCCATTGCGTCTGCGTGATCTCCGTCTGCCCCAGCCAGAACGGCTGGCTGATGGTCACCTCCGTCAACGGGCGCATGGACGGGTAGCCGGAACTGTCCCGTCCGTCCCAGCCGAAGAAGCGCTGGTCCATGCTGCCCATCGTGAACGTGCCCGGCGCGATCGGCAGCAGCACGATGCTACTGATCCAGCCGACGGTCCAAGGCTCGCCAACCTTGGGTTGGCGGAGCACCGCGTGATTTCGCAGTTTGGCGGTGACGGCATCATCCGGCACGAGCGCGAGCCGGAACGACACGTGGAAGGTCGGTTGCACCACCGTAAAGGGGTAGCGCGTGGTCACGCGGTTTTGCTTCAACTCGTTCAAATATCCGCCGCGCAGCACGGCCGAGCTGTCGTTGACGTAGCCAGTCCAGTCGGACGCCTTGCCGCCGGGATAATGGGTGTAGTTGTCGAGGCACAATTCCGCGGCGTTGCCAATCATGTCCTGCAGGCCCCAGGCGTTGGCGCGTTTTTGCCCGACCGGATGAATCACCTTGCCGCTGTTGCCGGCATGCCAGGCCACGGCATCCATGTCCGTCACCGTGTCGGCCGTCGACCCGGCCCGTGCGGCGTATTCCCACTGGGCCTCAGTCGGCAGGGAATAGACATAGCCCGCCGGCAGCCGGCCGGCGGCCCGCTCGCGCTCCGTCAGTTTTTTGCAGAAATCAATCATGGCCAGGCCCCAAATATCTGTCACCGGCAGGTCGTCGCCCTTGACCTTCAGCTCTGCCGGATCCTTGAGCATGATTTCCCGCCACTGCCTTTGCGTGACCTCGGTCCGGCCAAGCCAGAATGGCTTAGTCAGTGTGACCTCGGTCACGGGCCGCTCCTCATGCTCGCCGCCCGTGGCCGCGCCCAGCGAAAAGGTCCCCGCCGCCAGCGGTATCAGTCTCAGGTCCAGACCGGGAATCGTCCACGGTTTGCCCGGTGCCGGCGGCTCGGCGGCCGCCGGTGCAACGACGGGCGCGGCGGTGTCAACCGAGGGCGCGGGACGGGACGACGCGGCGGGTTCCCGATTGCGGTTGAGGACCACGAGGCCCAGCACGAGGAGCCCCACCACCCCGGCCGCCGCGAACAGCAGGTGGCGCTTACCCTTCGCCTCGGGAGTCTGCACGGCCGGTGCAGGGGCCAGGGGAACCGGAGTCGGTTCGGGTGCCGGCATCACTGGCGCGGCGGGCGGCGTGATCGGTGCCGGCAACTGGCCGGCCAGCCGCGCGGCGACTTCGCCGGCACTTTGCGGACGCGCGGCCGGGTCCTTCGCGAGGCAGGCGGCGATGGTCTCCTCCCAAGCCACCGGAACCGGCGCGAGCCCGGCGAGGCGCCGCCGCTCGTTGAGCAGCGGCGCGACCTTGTTCTGCACCTGCAGCAGGATGTTGCCGGCATGGAACGGCGGCTTGCCCGCGAGCAGTTCGAAGAGCAGGGCGCCCACTGAATAAATGTCGTCGGTCACCTTGGGATCCTCCCCCATCATCTGCTGCGGCGACATGTAGACCGGCGTGCCGGAGGAACTCCCCTTGTTCGAGACCCGCGAGACGCTGTCCGAGATCGAGGCCGCGATGCCGAAATCCAAAACCTTCAGCCGGCCGCGGGCATCGAGCATCAGGTTCGTCGGCTTGAGGTCGCGGTGCACGATCTGCGCGTCGTGGTGCGCGTAATCCAGCGCCGCGCAGAGCTGCGCGACCCAAGGACCGAGCTTTTCCACGGAGAAGATCTGGCCCGGCTCGTCGAGCCGCCGCGAGGACAAGGTCTCGCCGGCGATGTGCTCCATGGAGACGGCGGCGGTGCGGCCGTCAGTCACGAAATCGTGGATCTTCACGATATGCGGATGCGCCAGGTCAATGGCGCGCCGCACCTCGCGCTTCATGTCCGCAATGGCGGCGCGGTCGGCGGCCACGACCTCGGGCAGAAACTTGAGCGCCGTGGCGCGCTCCAGTTCCTCGTCGTGCGCGAGCCACACCACGCCCATGCCGCCGCGGCCGAGGATTTTTTTCAGCGTATAGCGACCAAAGACCTTCTGCCCGGCCGTGAAGCCCTTGATCGTGGCGCCGAGATCGAGATCATCCATGGGTGAGCGCAGAATGGGCAAACCCCGGGCCAGAGCACGTCGATAGTCGAGAAACTGGGCCTAAAATCGTGGTTTGGATGGTTTCGTCTCCCCGGATTGTTGGCTGGCGGCAGCGGGTCTTATTGGCTGCAAAGATGCGATTATTTTACGGGCGACGCTCTCCGGTGTCAGATGCAAAGCAAAATTCCCGACAACTGTCTCCACCATGACATAGGTTGTCTGCCCTGCCGGCAGTTGCACTTTCATCACCACATCAGCCTGCCAGCCAGGTCTGACGGATATATCATATCCCCCGACCGGCAGCTCCGCGGACCAATAGGAACCGCTGCCTAACACACCAACGGGCTGACCATTGATTTTTAGATCCGGCTTTAAAGCACTACCCATGAATTTCGACTCACGAAATACCACCAAGGTCCCGACCTGGGGTATCGTCTTGTTCAGAGGCACATCAACCTTCGTGTCGCTCTCGGCCATCAAGGTCCTCTCCTCGGCATCGTAGCCATCATGGGAAACAGTCGCCCGGTATTGCCCCGGCGCCTGATCGGTCAAGTTCAAGGGAGTCAGCCCTGCCGCCTTACCATTCAGCGTCACCTGTGCACCGGTCGGAGTGGAGTTGATCGTCAGACCGACGCCATGCAGGTCCGCGGCCAGCGGCGCATCTTCATTGCGCTTCACCGTCAGGGGTTTCACGACCGGGCGCCAGTCCGCGCGCTGAAAGGTCACACGGTATTCGCCCGGCGGAATCTGCGCCTGCTTGAAGGGCGTGACGCCCTCGAAGTGCCGGCTGTTGCCGTCGATCGATACCTTGGCTCCGGCCGGGGCGCTGGTGATCACCGCCGTGCCGGTGAGCGAGATCAGCTTCACCAGGCCGGCCTTCGCGTCGCTGCCCGGCTTGATCGCGTAGGTGATGTCCTGCGCCTCGTAGCCCTCCTGCTCCACCCGGAAGCTCACTTCTCCGGGCTTGATGTCCTTGAACAGTGCGGGGCTGGTCTTGCGCTCATTGCGTGGATAAAGAATGACCGTTGCTCCCGCCGGCTCGGTCTCGATGGCGAGCGAGCCCGGCCGGTGCGCCGCCTCATTGGCCGCCCACGCGTCGCGACGGCGAGCCAGCGCCTGCTGGGTCCCGGCCTTGAAACGGTCCGGAGATTTCGCGAGATACTCCTGCACCACCCGTTCCATCGCCTCCAACTCGGCGCGTGGGGCATCGTCGTGCACCGCGGCGATCTGCGCCGCGATGGCCGCGTATTCCTCCTGCTCGCGGTCCGCCTTCGCCTTGGCTTCCGTGTCGGCCTTGGCCGCGGCCTCCGCCCGTCGCTGTTGCGTCTGCTCCACTTGCAAGCGCCCCGCTTCTTCCGCGCTGCGCTTTTGCGCCGGCACCATGATGCCGAAATAATAACCGGCGGAAGCGAGGATCAGCGCCGCGGCGGCCAGACCGGCATAAAGGCCCTGGCGGGATGGGCGGACCGGCGGCGCGGACGCCACCGCCGCGCGCACATCGCGCACCGTGCTCGCCTCATCGAGGTTCGTCCGCGGCGGTTTCAGCGGCGGCGCGGGCGGAGCATCCGCCAGCCCCAACCGGTGCGCCACCTCCGCGACACTCGGCGGCCGGTCCTTGGCGTCCTTGGCCAGACAGGCGGCGACGACCCGCTCCCACTCCTGCGGAATCTCCTCGCCCGCGACCCCCAATTCCTTGCGGCGCTCCGTCATGCTCGGCGGCACCTTGTTCTGCACCTGCATCAGGACATTGCCGGTGTGGAACGGCGGCCGGCCCGTCAGCAGTTCATAAAGGGTCGCGCCCAAGGCGTAGACGTCATCGGTCACCGACGCCGGATCGCCCATCATCTGCTGCGGGCTCATGTAGACCGGGGTGCCGCTCGTGCCCGCCTGGTTGGAAACGCGGCTCACCGAATCAGACACACTGCGGGCGATGCCGAAGTCGGCCACCTTGAGTTCGCCCCCGGCGGTGACCATGAGGTTGGCGGGCTTCAGATCGCGATGCACGACTTTCGCCCGGGCATGCGCATAATCGAGGGCCTCGCAAAGCTGCTTCACCCACGGCCGCAAGTGCGCCACCGTGAAAACCTCGCCGGGCTGATCGAGTCGCAGGGCCGTGAGCGTGCCGCCCTCGACGAGTTCCATCGTGATGCCACACAGGCCGGCGCCCTCGGCGAAATCATAGATGCGCAGGATGTGCGCATGGCTGAGCTGCTGGCAGCGGCTGGTCTCGCGTTTCAGGTCGCGGACGGCCGCGGGGTCGGTCGCGACGAGTTCCGGCAGCAGCTTGATCGCGATATCGCGTTCCAAAGATTCGTCCCGCGCCAGCCAGACCACCCCCATGCCGCCGCGGCCGAGGATCTTCTTCAGCGTGTAGCGGCCAAAAATTTTCTGACCGGCCGCAAAGCCGCGGATCGTCGCGCCGAGGTCGAGTTCACTCATCGTGTTGTGGGTGCGCGAATGAAGAGGCAAAACCCGGGCCATGGCACGCCGAAAGGACCGGCGGCGCGCCTACCTGCTAAACACGGCCCGAGGTTTCTCTTCCGGCTGCTGCCGTGCCGCCTCCGCCGCAGTGAAGTGTTTGGCCGGCCTCAATTTCGAAATAATGCTCTTGGCCGTCCCTTCGGATGTGGGCCGCATGCCCCAAGTGCCCGAGAACCCTGAGGTCATAGGGGCAACCGCAATATAGGCTGTCTTCCCCGTCTGCACTTGGACCTGGCTGCCTACTTCGGAGATGCCCCAGCTCTTCAGCCCTATTTCGTGTTCCCCGATCGGCAACTCGATCGCGAACCAAGTGCCATTGCCCAATTCCCCAACGAGCTGCCCGTCGATCTTGATATCCGGGCTCGAACCTCCGCCCGTAAAATGCGACTCACGGTAAAGCACTAATGTCCCGACCTGGGCGACACTCTTGGCCAGGGGCACCTCAACTGTCGTGTTGCTCTCGGCGGCCACGGTCCGCTCCGTCGCATCGTAGCCTTCGTGGGTGACCGTGACCCGGTATTCCCCCGGCGCCTGGTCGGTGAGACTCAGCGGCGTCTGGCCCGCCGCCTTGCCGTTCAAGGTCACTTGCGCACCCGTCGGAGTGGATCTGATTGTCAGGCCGACGCCCCGCAGGTCCGCGGTGAGGGCTGCCTCCTCGCTGCGCCTTACGGTCACGGCCTTCACGACCGGCCGCCAGTCCGCGCGCTGATAGGTGACTCGGTATTCGCCCGGTGGAATCGAGGACTGCTTGAAGGGCGTGACACCCTCGAAGTGCCGGCTGTTGCCATCCAGCGCGACCTTCGCGCCGGTCGGCTGGCTGGTGACGGCCACGCTGCCCGTGGTGGACAGGAGCCGCACGCGTTCGGCCCGATGCTCGGTGCCCGGCTTGATCACGTAGGTGAAGTCCTGCGCCTCGTAGCCCTCCTGCTCCACGCGGAAACTGATTTCGCCGGGCTTGATGTCCTTGAACACCGCGGGGCTGGTCTTGCGCTCATTGCGCGGATAAAGCGTGACCGTGGCGCCGGCCGGCTCGGTCTCGATGGCGAGCGAACCTGCCCGGTGCGCGGCCTCGTAAGCCACCCACGCGTCGCGACGGCGAGCGAGTGCCTGCTGGGCCCCGGCCTTGAAACGGTCCGGCGCTTTCTGGAGGTATTCCTGCACCACCCGTTCCATCGCCTCCAACTCGGCGCGCGGGGCGTCGTCGTGCACCGCGGCGATCTGCGCCATGATGGCCGTGTAGTCGTCCTGCTCGCGCTCCGCCTTCGCCTTGGCTTCCGTGGCGGCCTTGGCCGCGGCCTCCGCCTCCGCCTGTCGCTGCCGTTCGCGTTCCTGCGCCTGCCGCGCCTGTTCCGCCTGCAACTGCGCCTGCTCGTCCGCGCGCCGCTTCTGCGCCGGCACCTGGATGCCGAAATAATAACCGACACCCGCCAGCAGCAGGACGCTCGCGATCAATCCGGCATAAAGCCCCGTGCGGGACTTGCGCACCGTCGGGGCATTCTGGGCCGACGCCGACGGCAGGCCACGCAGGGTGTGCCCCGCGTCCAAGTCGGCCCGCGGCGGCTTCACCCGCGGGGCGGGCGGCGCGTCGGCCAGCCCGAGCAGATGGGCGACCTCCGCGACGCTCCGCGGCCGATCACCCGCCTCCTTGGCGAGGCACGCGGCAATGGTCCGCTCCCACTCGGGCGGCAAGGCCTCGCCGGTCACCTGCAATTCCTTGCGGCGCTCCGTCATGCTTGGCGGCACCTTGTTCTGCACCTGCGTCACGACGTTGCCGGTGTAGAACGGCGGCCGGCCCGTCAGCAGTTCATAAAGGGTCGCGCCCAAGGCGTAGACGTCATCGGTCACCGACGCCGGATCGCCCATCATCTGCTGCGGGCTCATGTAGACCGGGGTGCCGCTCGTGCCCGCCTGGTTGGAAACGCGGCTCACCGAATCAGACACACTGCGGGCGATGCCGAAGTCGGCCACCTTGAGTTCGCCCCCGGCGGTGACCATGAGGTTGGCGGGCTTCAGATCGCGATGCACGACTTTCGCCCGGGCATGCGCATACTCGAGGGCCTCGCAGAGCTGCTGCACCCAAGGCCGCAGTTGCTCCACCGTGAAAATTTCGCCGGGCTGGTCGAGCCGCAGGGCCGTGAGGGTGCCGCCGTCGACGAGCTCCATCGTGATGCCGCACAGGCCGGCGCCCTCGCTGAAATCATAGATGCGCAGGATGTGCGGATGGCTGAGCTGCTGGCAACGGCTGGTCTCCCGCTTCAGGTCGCGCACGGCCGCGGGGTCGGTCGCGACGAGTTCCGGCAGCATCTTGATGGCGAGATCGCGCTCCAGCGACTCGTCCCGCGCCAGCCAGACGACCCCCATGCCGCCGCGGCCGAGGATTTTCTTCAGCGTGTAACGCCCGAAAATCCTCTGCCCGGCGGTGAAGCCGCGGATCGTCGCGCCGAGGTCGAGGTTGTCCATGGGAGGGCGGGTTGAATCAGTTCTGCCGCACAGGCAGGCCGAGCTGCGCAAGTAAGTGTTTATGTCCCATTTCACCGAGCCAGCCCACCAGCAACCCGGCCCGGATCTCACCGACCGGCAGGCTTTCGACCCAGCCGGCGAAGTCGTCCAACCCGGAGGTCGCCGCGATTTTAGCGCCCACTCCCTCGTAGGCATAAATACGGTTATCTCCCGCCGGAATTTTGCCGCACATGTCCAAGGCCTCTTGGCGACGATTCAAGTAGGCATAACCGGAAGAGCAGGCAAAATAGAACGCGCCGCGATTGCTCACCGTATCGGCCGCAAAAAAGGTTTCCTGCCTTTCCAATCCGATCATGTCACCAAGCAGGACGAAATCCGTCGCGTCAGATGGGCTGCCCTTGGTCGGCGCGTCGCCGCGAAACGCCGGGTTGAGGGCCGCGGCTTGGCGGGCCTTTTCCTTTTCCCCGATCAGGCTCCACATGCCAGCAAAGAAGGATGTGGATCCGGATCCCACCCCTTCGATATTGATCGCGGCCGAGCGTGCCTCGCGCCGCAAGCCGTGGTCGGCATAGTAAAGGGCGAGGTTTCGCCAGTTGATCTCGCGAGCCGATTTATCCTCAAGCCGGCGGATATATTCAGCCGCCAGGTCCGGGCGGTCGTAAAGCCTGGCGGCCGAAGCCAACCAGTCCAACGTATCCTTCTTGCGATAATTCTCAGTCCCGTGATTTGCGGCCAATTGGGCCAAATCAAACTCCCCAAGGCGACTAAAGCCATAGATCAGATCAATACAGGGAGAATAATGGATTTCGGCTGGCAATTTCTCCATGATGGCCCGGGCCCCCACCCGGTCGCCCTTTCTCACCAGATCCATGGCCGTGCGCCCCTGTCGCCAGGCCCAGCCTCGGGCAAAGGGTTCCTCGGCTGATTTCGCGTCAGGCGCAGCACTGGACTGACTGGGCAGCGCCCGTCCATCGGACGCCAGACCGTAGCGCGCATAGAGTTCGGGCAGATTGGAAACCTCGTAGTTATGCCGATCATCCCGAGCCATCCGGCTGTATTCCTCCAGATACTTGAGACCCAACTCAGGTTCAGACCAGGCCTCCATCACCACATAGCGGGCCATGGACAGGCGCCGCTCGGGATCCGCAATAAGTTTCATGGCGTCGAAAGCCTCGGTCAGGCTCCGTCGAGTCAGATTGGAGTCGAGCGCGGTGATATAGCTCACGCCATTACGCAGCCAGTTGGCTCGGTCGAAAGGGTCCGCGATCTTCCGCGCAGCCTGGAACCTGAGTTCATGCAACCTGAGAAGTTCATCCTTGCCCGAGCTGCGCTCACGCTCCACGGCGGAGCAAAGCGAATGCAGCAGTGTGGTCCGGACTACGGGATCACTGACTTTCTCGATATTTTCCAGGACCTGCTGGATCACATAACCGGCATCATCTAGTTTCGCGGTCGGCAACGTCGCGCTCAGTTTCAAAGCCTGCCCGCGCGCCACCGTGCCGGTGGCGGTCTGTCCGCGCAGTCCCTTCTTTTTAAAATCCACCGTGTAGCTGCCGGTCGGCAGGCCATCGAGGCGCGCGGGCGTCACACCCTCGCGCCGGGCGCCTTCCGCACCCGCCGCCTGCAACACGAACGCCACGCCAGCCGGCTCACTCGCGAGCTCCACGCTGCCGGTGCTGCGCACGAGGCTGATGTCGAGGTTGGCGAATTTGTTCTCCTCCACGACTACCTCGCCTTTCCAGTCCTCGTGGTCCGGCGCCCGCGCCACCACGGGATACTTGCCCAGCCGGACCTCCTTCAAAGTCGCCGCCGGACCGTGCTCCAAAGCAAAACCCCCGATCTGCACCTCCGTATTTGCCGGCGTCGTGCGGATGACCAGGCCGCCGCGCGCGTTGGCGAGACGCAGTTCCTCGGCGCGCTGCTTCGCCTCCAGATTGCGCTGGGCCTGCAGCTGCTGCGCCGCGAGCTCCCGCTTGGCCTGCTCTTGCCGGGCCTGCTCGGGAACCACGACGCCAAAATAGTAACCGGCGGCGCCAAGCAGCAGAACCGCCGCCACCAGGCCGGCCAGCAACGGTCCGCGGGACTTCTGGCCGCCCGCATGCGGCGCGGTGGCCGACGCAGCCGCCACCGGCACAGAACGAGGCCCGGCAGGTTTGGAGGACGCGTTCAACCGTTCCAGGATTTCGCGAGCAGACTGCGGTCGGGCCGCGGGATCCTTCGCGAGGCAGGCCGCGATGGTTTCCTCCCAGGCCTCATTGATGAACGGCGACCGCAGCTCCGCGTCGTCGTGGCCGAGTTCCGCGCGGCGTGCGGCAACGGAGGGCGGCACTTTGTTCTGCACCTGCATCATCACGTTGCCCGAATGAAACGGCGGCTTGCCGGTGAGCAACTCGTAGAGGGTCGCGCCGAACGCGTAGATGTCGTCGGTGATGGCGGGCTTCTCGCCCATCATCTGCTGCGGGCTCATGAAGACGGGCGTGCCCGAACTGCCCGCCGCCACACTCACCCGCGAGACGCTGTCGCTCACGCTGGCGGAGATGCCGAAGTCGGCGACCTTCAGGTCACCGTTCTTCGCGAGCATGAGGTTGGCGGGCTTCAGGTCGCGGTGGACGACCTGCGCCTTCTGGTGCGCATACTGGAGCGCGTCGCACAGCTGGCCGACCCACGGCAGGAGCTGCGCGGGGGTGAACGTCTCGGTCGGCTGCGCCAGCCGGCGCGCGGCCAGCGTGCCGCCCTCGACCAGTTCCATGCTGATGCCGTAGAGCCCGCCGCCCTCGACGAAATCGTGCACCTTGAGGATGTGCGGATGGGCGAGCGCCTGGCAGCGCCGCGTCTCGCGCTTGAGGTCGCGGATGGCCGCGGGGTCGTTGGCCACGATCTCGGGCAGCATTTTAAGGGCGACGTCCTGCTCGAGCGACTCGTCGCGCGCGCGCCAGACCACGCCCATGCCGCCGCGGCCGAGCATGGCCTGCAGCGTGTAGCGGCCGAAAATCTTCTGGCCCGCAGCAAAGCCGCGAATCGTCGCGCCGAGGTCGAGGTCGTCCATGGGGGTGGTTCAGCGTTGGGCCTTCAGGCGCTTTTCGTGGCGGTAAATGAACACGCCGCCGAGGATGATGCCCGGCAGGGCGCCGAGCCCGAAGCCGAGGAGGCGCTCGGCCGACCCGAGCCGGCTCGAGGTTTCAAACATGTGCTGGAAGGAGAACATGCCGCCGAAGTTCAGCAGCGCGGCCGCAACCATGGCCTGCAGGCGCAGCGGCGGCGTCTTGCCCACAAGCCAGCCACCCAGTCCGCCCCCGGCGGCGGAGATGAAGCAAATGGCCAGCAGCGGGATGGCACGGAGGAATTCCGATACGCCGCGATACTGCCAGTAGCTTTCCGCGAGGATGATGCCGGAGACGACGATCAGGCCCATGCCGATCTTTTCGCGCCAGGTGGTGGTGTCTGTGCTCATGGGTTGGAGTTGAGTTGAAGGAAAATCACGAACGACCGATCATTTGCCGGGGCGCTCGACGGATTCGAGTGTGACGTCGACCACCGCGCCCGCCTCCGCGTTGCTCCCCGCCGGCAGAAACTGCGCGCTGCCGAGATGGGGCGGGATGAGCAGGCGGATACGACCGCCGGGTTGCAGGAGCTTGAGCCCTTCCTCGAGACCGCCCTTCAAGGCCGGATCCAATCGCTCGGTGCCGCGGCTGGACTCGGTCAACTGCTTGCCCGCCCGGTCGCTGACCGCGTAGCGGTAATGCACAATGTCACCGTCCTCGGGCGCCCCGCCCGTCCCCTCTGCCAGCATGTGGTAGCCCAGCGCGGTTTCCGAGAAGGTCATGCCGGTTTCCTCGGCAAACGCCCCAAACAGGATCCGGTTCACGGTCGGGAGCCGATCGAGCCGGAGGATGGCGCCGGTGGATTGGTCGGTCGCGAAGAGTGAATTTTCGTAGAAGACCAGGCCGCCGATGCGGCCGAAGGTTCCCTCGGGGACCGGCAGGGCCGTCAATTGCCCGCCGTCGATCGGGCCATACCAGATTTTGTTGCCGGCCCCGGGATCGGCGATGAACACCAGCTCACCGTCGGTCGCCACGGCGCTGGGCGCGACCAGCGGCGCCCCGCTGTAGCGGGTTTCCAGACCCTCGGCCGTGTGATGCAGCAAGGCCGGCGCGATCACGCCGGCCTTGCCGGTGTCGAGGATCAGGACCCCGCCCGAACCGTCGCTCTCGGCCAGATTTAGATGCTCGGTGGCAAAGCCGCCCTCGTAGCGCGCGGCCACCACGGACGTCAGGCCCGTGCCATCCGGGGCGAGCCGGGTGAGTCCGCCGCCGACCTCGTCGACCGCGTAGAGAAATTCCCCCTCGGCGGTCAGGCCGCTGCCATCGACAATGGGCTGGCCGGACTTTGAGCCGGTGTAGATGGCCTCAGGCTTGCCGCTACCGTCCTTGGGCGCCTTCCAGATTTGCGTGTCGCTCACGGGGCCGGAATTCGGATCAATCCAATAGATGTGGTCCCCGAGCACGGCGACCGCGTTGGGATTGTAGGCCGGATATAACCGGGTCGGCTCCCCGCCCGCGCTGGCGATGCGCACAATCGCCTGGGTGCCATCCTTCATCGACGCGCTCGCAAAGAGATGTTCGCCGTCGGACGTGATGTTGCGCGGGCTTTGCGCGATGCTGCCCGGCGCCAACACCGTGGTGATGGTCGGGCGAAACTCCTCCGCCGCGGCGTCGGGCGATTTTTCAAAGGGTGCCGCGGGCGGCGTCCGCTGCTGGACCGCCTCGGTCAGCCGGGCCAGGCGCTCCCGCAGTTGCTGGATCTCGCTCTCCTCGGCCCCGAGTTCCCGGTAACGCTCGAGCCGTCCGGCAATGTCGCTGAGCTGCCCCGCCGTGATCGTGTCGGGCTGGGCCAGCACAATGTTGTCGTCCGCGCGCATGCGCTCGAGTTCCTCGCTCCGGTGCCCGTCCTTGCCGTTCGACCACATGATCACGGCGGCGCCCAGCAACAGCGCGCCGATGAAAGCCAGCAGGATGAACCGCTCCTTGCCGCTCGGCTGGCCGGAACCGGCGGCCAGCGGCGCCGCCGTTGCACTGCTCGCCGGAGCGGCGGCGGGAACATCGGCCGGCACCGGCGGGGTGCCGAGGGCCGGGGCCAAGGCGACGCGAAAGCCCGTGTGGCTGGCGGGCACGGTGAGATTGCTCCAGTTGCGGCAGGCCGCGCGGCAGTCCCGCGCTTTGCCGTTCCAGGCACCGCCGCGGCTGATCCTTGACGTGCCGGTACCCGGGCCCGCCGGGTCGGCCACCGGCGTGCCGGCATATTTTCCGTAGCAGTCGAAGCACCATTCCCAGACGTTGCCGAGCATGTCGTGCAGGCCCCACGCGTTTGGCTGGCGCGTCCCCACGGCGCGCGGGCCGGCATTCCCGCCCGGATACTGCTTGTCGGCCCAGTCCGTGGTGTTCCACCCGCGGCCGTTGTAACCCACGCTGCTGTTCCCGCCATACCACGCGATCGCATCGAGCACCGGGGCGTTGTGCTCGCCGTGGATTTCCATCGGCCCGCCATAGGTGGCCTGGTCCGTGCCCGCCCGGCAGGCGTATTCCCACTGCGCCTCGGTGGGCAGCGCATACTCATAACCCGCGGGCAGGCGGCCGGCCGCTTTTTCCAGGGCGGTGAGTTTCTTGGCAAAGCGGATCCCGTCCTCCCACGTGACGAAATGCACCGGCAG
The DNA here is from genome assembly GCA_029945445.1 of Lacunisphaera sp. Taxonomy (GTDB): domain Bacteria; phylum Verrucomicrobiota; class Verrucomicrobiia; order Opitutales; family Opitutaceae; genus Lacunisphaera. The sequence continues at coordinate 545,068 of JAQSCO010000060.1, forward strand.
GAAATCCTCCTCGCCGCCCAGCCGGCTGCCGGGATCCGCATCCTTGGTGGAGCCCCAGTAGTCGCGCAAAGTCTGGTCCTTGCCGCCCAGCCGGTAAAGCCGGTCATCCTGCAGAGCGCGCCGGACCAGGTCGCGGAGCGAGGTCTTCATGACGGCGCGCCACTGGCCGTAAGTCACCGGCGTGCGGCCCAGCCAAAAACCGCGCGTGATTGTCACCGGCGTGCGCGGGCCCTCCTCGTCATAGCCGCCCGGCTCGCCCTCGGGGCTGCCCATCGTGAACTCCCCGGGCTTGAGCCACACCAGCGGCAGCCCCGCGCCGGACGGCAGCGCGGCGCGCCAAGGTGCGTCCGGCGTCGGCGCGGCCGGATAGGAAGTTTCGTCCCCGGCCACCTGCGCCGCGGCCGCGGCATCGCCCGCCGGCACGTTGACGATGGGGGTCAGGCCGACGCGAAAGCCAAAGGCGTTGCGCCGGGCCCCGGGCGCGTTCTGGTTGCGGCCGGCAGTGCGGCAATCGCGGGCCTTGCAGTTCCAGCCGCCGCCGCGCACGACGCGGGTGCTGCCCATGGTGCCGCCGATCGGGTCGGTCACCGCGCCGCCGGGATATTTCGCGTAGAGATCGAGGCACCACTCCCAGAGATTGCCGAGCATGTCGTGCAGGCCCCACGGGTTGGCGCCCTTGAGCCCCACATTGCGCTGGCCGGCCTGGCCGCCCGGATACTGCTTTTCCTTCCACGCCGCCGTGTCCCAGCCCTTGCCGGCGAAACGCACGCTGCTGTTCCCGCCATACCACGCGATGGCGTCCAGCACGGGGGCGTTGTGCTCGCCGCGAATCTCCATTGGCCCGGCGTAGGTGGCGCCGCGCGTGCCGGCCCGGCAGCCGTATTCCCACTGGGCCTCGGTGGGCAGGTTGAACTCGAAGCCTTCGGGCAGCCGGCCGGCGGCCCTTTCCTGCTCCGTCAGCCTGCGACAGAATTCCCGCGCTTCCGCCCAGCAGACGTAATACATCGGCGCGTCATCGCCGGCCGGACCGACCATGACCGCGGGATCGGAGCCGCGCTCGACGCCCCAGGCGGAGCGCAGGGTCTGCATCTTGCCGTCCATTTCGTATTCCGTGTCATCCTCGATCCCGAGCCGGGCCTGGTCGGCGAGCGACGTGCCCATGACCGCGCGCCACTGGGCATGCGTCACGAGTTTGCGTCCCAGCCAGAAATCGCGGCTGAACGCCACGCGGGTGCGCGGGCTCTCATCCGTATAGCGCCCGGGCTCGTCGTCGGGGCTGCCCATCAGGAATTCGCCGGCCGGAATGGCCGCCAGCTCGAGCCGCAGGCCGCCCGGCAGCTCGACCACGCGCACCTCGCCGCTCGCCTTCGCCACCGGCAGGTCCTTTTCCACCGACGGCGCGACGCTCGCTCCGCCGATCCGCTGGGCCACCTCGCGGGTGCTTTGCGGCCGCTGCGCGGGATTCTTCGCCAGACAGGCGGCGAGCAACTGCTCCCACGCCTCGGGGATCGGTGCGCCGGTCACCTCCAGGTCGCGGCGGCGGCTCGCCAGGCTCGGGGGCGTGACCGTCTGCACCTGCACGACCAGGTTGCCGGTGTGGAACGGCGGCCGGCCCGTCAGCAATTCGTAGAAGGTCGCCCCGAGGGCGTAGATGTCGTCCGTCACCGCCGGTTTTTCACCCAGCATCTGCTGCGGGCTCATGTAGGCCGGCGTGCCCGAGCTGCCGCCGCCCTTGGCCGAAACGCGGGAGATGCTGTCGCTGATGCTCCGGGCGATGCCGAAATCCGTGATCTTCACGCGGCCGTGCCCATCGAGCATGATGTTGGCCGGCTTCAGGTCGTGGTGCACGACCCGCGCCTGGTTGTGCGCATAGTCGAGCGCCGTGCACAGCTGCGCCAGCCAGTCGGTCACATCCGCCGCCTCGAAACAACGCTCCGGCCGGTCCACGCGCAGCTGCGCCAGCGTCACGCCGTCCACCGCCTCCATCGCGATCGCGGCCATCAGGTGGTCCTCGAGGAAATCGTGGATGCGGACGATGCCCGGATGGGTGAGCTTGCGCGCGCGCTTGGTCTCGCGCTTCAGGTCGTCGAGCGCCGTGGCGTCGAGCTTCACGATCTCGGGCAGGAATTTCAGCGCGAGTTCCTCGTCGAGCTTCTCGTCGTGGGCGAGCCACACCACGCCCATGCCGCCGCGGCCGAGGACTTTTTTCAACAGGTAACGGCCGAAGACCTTCTGGCCCGGGGAGAAACCCTTGATCGTCGCGCCTAGGTCGAGGTCGTCCATGAGGTAAGGTGGCGGGCCGCATCTAAACCGCGGCCCGGCGCCTTCTCAAGGGCAAATCCCGTGCCAGTCAGCCCAGCCAGCTGCGCAGGGCGGAGATGATCGCGAGAATGATGACAGCGGCCAGGACCAGCGCCCCCAGCATCAGCATCCAGTGCGGCCCGAAGCCGGTGAACTTGGGTGGCGGCGGCGCCTTGGGCGGGACCTTCGGCCAGAACGGCAGCGAGGCCAGCAGGAGGAAAAACCCGGCGAAGACCACGAAGAGCCATTGGCCACCCTCCTCCTCCGCCCGGGCCGTCAGCCAAGCCATGTAACCCGACGCGGCGGCGAGCAGCAGGAACACCACGGACAGAAACCACTTGAGTTTCATGCGGGGAAGCTGCGTCGGCCGAGACAGGGAGTCAATGCCGTGCGCCGCGCGGCAGCGGCTCAGTTGGTCACGGGCAGCAGCTTGCCGTCGCTCATGTTGCCCGCCTCGATCCGGGGAGAGACATCTTTCGCGTTCCACCAAATGCCGGTGCCGCGGTTGCCCGCGGAGACATTGCCGCGCAGGATCGGATGGCCCCAGCTCAGCCAGATGCCGCCGTAATTGTTAGCCGTCGCGCTGTTGCCGGAAAGGCGGTTGTTGATCAGGCTGACGCCGTCTCCGCCGATGACGGAAATGCCGGTATTGCCATTGTCGCGCAGAGTGTTGTTGGTGACGGCCAGCCGGACGACCTCCTTCACCAGGTAGAGGCCGGTGCCGGTGTTGCGGGAGATTTCGTTGCCCGAGATTTCCCCGCTGGAGCCCTCATAGACCGTGAGACCGTTCCAGCGCGCGCCACTGATGATGTTTTCGCGGACCACGCAGTTTTCCGCCTTGTTCAGATCAATGCCATGGCCGTCGGCACTCACCACGGCATTGTTTTCAAAAATCACGTCCTTCGCGCGGATGCTGACCGCGCTGAAGCGCCGGTCGCCCTCCGTGGTGCTCGTATGGCGGAAAGTGAAGCCGGAGATGGTGACGCCGGGGGTGTCGGCATAGACTACCGTGCTGGATGCGTCGTGCTCCACGGTCACGACATCACGGCCCTCGCCCAGCAGCTTGATCCCGGCCCGCATCACGAAACCCTCCTGGTAAGACCCCGCCGCGACCTGAACGACATTGCCCGGCACGGCCTCGTTCAGCGCCGCCTGGATCGAACTGAATTCCTGCGGGACGAGCAGCCGCCCGCCCTGTCTGCCCTCGTCGCTCGCGCGCATCAGCGACCGCAGCTGGGCGCCGTCCCAAGTGGGATTGGCCAGCATCAGCTGCGCGAGCTCCGCCTGGTGTGCAGGGGTGGGCTCGCGATCGAAAACCATGCGGTAGGCCGCCCCGGCTGTCGTCTCGGCCTGCTTCAGGCGCGCCGCGTGTTCCTTCTCGTCCTTGGCCTTCTTCTCAGCCAGCTCCTGGGCGATCCGCACGTCCTCCTTCTGTTTTTGTTCGGCGGCGATGCGCTTCTGCTCCTGCCCCAGCCGGTATTCCACGAGCTGCACGTCATTGGGCAGCGAAACAAACAGGTAATAGCCGGCGGCGAGCACGGCCACGGCGACCGCGGCCGCGACCAGGCCGCCATTGCGCCCGAAGGCCGGGCGCTCCTTGAACAGCTGATGGTGGGCGACCGCCCCGCCCAGCCCCCAGACGACCGCTGCGGCCAGGCCGGCGGCCAGCAAATCGCCTCCGCCCAGTTCCATGCTCCCCGGCAGCATGATCCCGGCCGCGTAGGCGCACGCGCTGAGCACGGCGCCGGTCGCGGCAAAATAGAGCACGTAGTCCCGGAAGCCGCGCGCCTTGCGGACCAGCAGGAAGAGCTGGAGCAGGGCGAACAGCACCGCGTAGACCGGCCACGCCAGCGCCGCCCCGGCCAGCAACTCGCCCATTCGTACCGTATCCGAGTCGAGGCTGAAACTATGATAGAATGGCCAGGCATTCAACGCCACGCAGGGCATGAACGACCCTGTCACCGCGGCGCGCACCCAGGGCAGTCCCGGCGGCTTCGGCGGCACCACCGGCGGCGCCTTGATGCCGAACACCGCGCGCCAGATCACCATCAGCACCCAGAGGCCAAACCAGGTCAGCAAGCCCACCGTAAAATCGGCGATCGTGATCAAGAGGAAAATCTCCCCCAAATTATTCGAGCCGGAATTGGTTGCGATGACGAGGACCAGCACATCCACGATCGCGGCCAGCACCACGGTGAGCTTGAGTGCGCGCTTCGAAAGCTGCGCGTTAGTCGCCTGGGGCGGCCGGGCCGGAGCGGCCACCGGCAGCGGCACCGCAGGCGGCAACGGAACCATCGGGGGCGGCGCGGGGGTCGCCAGCCGTGGCGCCAGCCGCGGCGCGCTGCCGGCGGCCAGCAGGCCGAGCCGCTCGGCCACCTCGCCGGCGCTCTGCGGGCGCGACGCGGGATCCTTGGCCAGGCAGGCCGCGATGGTCGCCTCCCACTCCGCGGGCACCGGCTCGAGGCCGGCGGCGCGGCGGCGGTCGTTGAGCAACGGCGCCACCTTGTTCTGCACCTGCACGAGGATGTTGCCCGCATGGAACGGCGGCTTGCCGGCCAGCAGCTCGAAGAGCGTCGCGCCGAGGGCGTAGACGTCGTCCGTCACCGCCGGCTCCTCGCCCATCATCTGCTGTGGCGACATGTAGATCGGCGTGCCCGAACTGCTGGCCTTGTTCGACACGCGCGAGACGCTGTCGGAGATCGAGGCGGCGATGCCGAAGTCGAGGACCTTCAGCTTGCCCTTCGCGTCGATCATCAGGTTGCTCGGCTTCAGGTCGCGGTGCACCACCTCCGCATCCTGGTGCGCATAGTCCAGCGCCGAGCAGAGCTGCACCACCCAGGTGCTGATCGCCGCGGGGGTGAAGACCTGCCCCGGCTGGTCCACGCGCCGCGAGGAAAGCGTGTCACCCGACACATATTCCATCGAGATGGCCGAGGTCCGGCTGTCGGCGATGAAATCATGGATCTTCACGATGTTCGGGTGCGCCAGGTCGATCGCCCGCCGCACCTCGCGCTTGAGGTCCGAGATGGCCGCCCGGTCGAGCGTGAGCATTTCCGGCAGGAACTTCAGGGCCGTCTCGCGGCCGAGCTCCTCATCCTTGGCGAGCCACACGACGCCCATGCCGCCGCGACCCAGCATCTTCAGCAGCACATAGCGGTTCACGACCTTCTGGCCGGCGCTCATGCCCCGGATGGTGGAGCCTTGATCTAGTTCTTCCATGGAATGGGACGCGGGCCTCAGGGCCGGGCGGGCAAACCGAGGGTTGAGCGCACGCGGGTTTCCAATTCCGGCAGATTGCCCGGCGCGATCCCGGCGGCGAGCCACAATTGCGCCAGGCCCCAGCGCCGGTCCGCGGCGTCCGCCGCGGGCACCGCCTTCGCCGTCAGCCGCTTCTCGAGCACCCCAAAGGTGGCCGGCAGGAGCGGCGCCAGCAGCTGGCCCGGGTCCGCCGCGATCCGCTGGCCCAAGTCCTGGGCGAGCCACGCGGAAACCTGGCTGGCCGCGGGATACTGCGCGGCCGCGACGGGCACTCCGCGCGCGGCATTGCCCACCACCTCGACGGTCTGATGCGGGTAGACGGAGCTCCAGTTCAACGCCGGGGCGAGCGACCGGCCGGCTTGCTCGATATTCAGGGCAAGGGCGGCGGAGTAACTCACGTTGTGCGTGATTTCCTGGTAGTTCTCGTTGGCATAGACCGGCCGGCGCACGGTCTCGCGGGTGTTGGCCAGCTGCTCGCGCAACTGCTCCAGCTGGTTGCGGGCCTTGTTCACCTCATACTGGCTGACGCCCGACGCCACCCCGGTGAGCGCGGCGGCCAGGCCGCTCAAGCCGCCGCTGCGCGCGAGGGATTGGGCCTGGGCCTGTGTGGACCGGTTCGACTCGGCCATCTTCTCGTAACGCTCCTCGGCATTCTCGACCTGCGAGGTCAGGGACGCGTGCTGGGGATTGGCTTCTTCCGACCAACCGCTCTGGTAGCGGACTGCCTTGGTGGCCTCGCGGCGGGCGTCGCTCGACTCGATGCCGCGCAGGTTGGTGCCCAGCTCGAAGGTGCCATCCGGTTTTCCGGCCGCCTCTTCCCTGACCGCGGCCCAGCTCCCCACGCGGCGGGTCAGCAGGGCGGCCAGCTGCTGCCGCGCGGCATCACGCACGCCCCCGGCATTGTCCCCGGTGGCCACGGTGGGCTTCAGCACAAAGGCAAAACCGAAATCCGTGGCGAGCTGCGCGCGCGCCTGCGTCTCGAGCGCGGCGTCCAGCGCGGCATTGTCCCGGCGGGCGCGCGCCGCGAGATAGAGGGCGAACCCGGGCTTGTTCGCGGCCAGCTGTTCCGCGGCCCATTCCGCGTAGCCCTGGGCGAGGAAGCGCGCCACCTCGGCGGGCTGGTCGAAGCGCGCGCGGAGACTCTCCACGAGCACGAGGTCCATCCGGCTGGTGCGCGGGCTGCCCGCGGCGGGCCGGATCTGCAGTTCCTCCAAGGCGCCGAGAAAACCGGCCAGGTTTTTCTGGCCCGCCAGTTGCTCCGCCGTCACGGTGAATTTCTGGCCGGTGAATCCGCCGAGATCGTCGAGGGCCGCCTGGGTGCCGGCCCGGTCGCCGGCGAGCACCGCCGCCGCCAGCCGGTTGATGGTCTGCAGCCGCGCGGCCTGTTTCACCTGCTCGCGGGCCTGGGCCACCTCCGGCTCGAGCAACCCGCGTTTCGCCGTCGCGTCGAGGCGCGCGAAGGCCGCCTTGAAATCGCCGCTCCCGGCGGCCTGCACGCCGGCCTGCAGTTCCGCGCGCACCTCGGCCTGCTGCACCTCGCGGCGCGCGCCGGCCAGTTCCGGCAGCAGCGCGCTGAATTCCTGGAGGCCGTCGAGCGTCGCATACGCCTCGGTGAATTTCGCCGCCGCCGCCTGCGCCGTCGCCGCGGCCAGCTGCTCGCCCAGTTGCGCGCGCAATTTTTCCCGCACGCCGTCGGCATAATGCTGGTAGTTCGCGGCCACGGCGCCTTCCAGCAAGCGGGCCAGCTCGGCGGGTCCGGCCTGCAGCGCGCGGTAGGCCGCGGCGGGGGCCAGGCTGGCCTGCTCCTGCGTGAGCCCGCGGAACCATTCCTCCTGCGCCTCGTTGAAATCGCGCTGGTAGGTGAAATCACTTTTCCGCCCCTGCGTGGCGGACTGCAACGCCGGCAAGGCTGCCGCCCAGTTGCCGGCCGCCTTCGCGGCCAGGCCCTGCGTGTGGGCTTCGCTCGCTTTCATGCGGCCGCCGAAATCCCCCAGCCAGTAGACCAGTGCCGCGACCACGAACGCGGAGCCGACGGCCGTCCAGCGGTAGGCCGGCACCTGCCACCACGGCGTGGCCGGGATCGCCGGCGCGCTCGGCGCAGCCGCGACCACGGGCGCGGGCGCCGGTTCGACCGGGCGCGGCGCGAGGGCCGGCGGCGCGGAAGTTTTCGCCACCGCCCGGCCGGTTTCCAATTGCGTGATGATATCGCCCGCCTTGGCCGGGCGGTCCTTCGGCTCCTTGGCCAGACAGGACGCGACAATCTGGTCCCAGATTTCCGGCAGCGGCTCCAATCCAGCCGCCTTGCGGCAGGCATTGAGCGAAGGAGCCGCCTGGTTCTGCACCTGCGCGACAATGTTGCCGGCGTTGAACGGCGGCCGGCCCGCCAGCAATTCGTGCAGCGACGCGCCGAGGGAGTAGATGTCGTCGGACGGGGCCGGGTCCTCCCCCATCAGTTGCTGCGGCGACATGTAGGACGGCGGCCCGGCAACATCGAGGCGCGAGACGCGGCTCACGCTCTCGGTGATCGACGCGGCGATGCCGAAATCCAGCAGCTTCACCCGCCCGCGCGTATCGACCATCACGTTCGCCGGCTTCAGGTCGCGGTGCACGACCCGGGCGTCGTCATGCGCGTAGTCGAGCGCCGCGCAGAGCTGGCGCAGCCACGGCAGCAATTTCTCCACCGGGAAAACCTCGCCCGGCTCGCCTGCGCGCAGTTTCGCCAGCGAGGCGCCGTCGACAAATTCCATGGACACGGCGGCAGCGCGGCCATCCGTCACCAGGTCATGCACCTTGACGATGTGGGGATGGGCCAGCTCGGTCACGCGGCGCACCTCATTCTTGAGGTCGATGACCGAGGCGCGGTCGAGTGTGACGAGTTCCGGCAGGAACTTCAGCGCGGTGTCGCGGGCGAGTTCCTCGTCCCGCACCAGCCACACCACGCCCAGCCCGCCGCGGCCGAGGATTTTCCCGAGCGTGTAGCGGCCAAAGACTTTCTGCCCGGGCGAGAAGCCCTTGATCGTCGCGCCGAGGTCAAGGTCGTCCATGACAGCAGACGGCGGGCCGGCTTACCGGGGACGGTTGGCCGCCCCGAGGGCGCGGAAGATCAGCAGGAGAACGACGAGCCCGGCGAAGCCCGCCACGCCGTAAAGGATCCACTGCCGCTTGGTGCCGGGCACCACGAGGCTGTCGTCCGGCAGCATGACGGCGGCGACTTTTTCGGCGCCCCAGAGCAGGCGGCCGGTTTCAATTTCGTAGGCCTGCAGCGAAATGCGGACTTGGAGCATCTTGGCGTCATCCGCCATGCGGACCGCATTCTTGCTGGGCGCGGCGCCGACATAGACGCCGGTGATGCGGCCGCGGATCCCGCCCTGCACGCCGTTCTGGCGGCCCCATTCCTGGATGGTGCCCTTCTGCATGGTGTCGCCGACCTGGTCGCCCAGCTTGATCTCGTTCTCGACGATCTTGTCCCACTCGGGATCCTCGCGGGTGTAGAGGCTGTATTCGGTGCCCAGCGCGCGATTGGCGAACTCCGTCTTCACCTGGGTGGTGAAGTAGTGGTCGTCGAGGTCGGCGCCCAGCGGGAAGACCGCGTAGCGTTTCGAGGGGAAAGTCTTGGTGACGAAATCCCCCACCCACTCGGCGATCGCCCGGGAGCCGGCCTGCCGGGCGTATTCGGTCATCGTCGGGTCGGCCTTCCAATCGATGGGCTTGAAGGCCGGCGACGCGTCGACCGAGGGCACGACCACCGCCGGGGCGGTGGCGCTGGCCGGGGTGGCGGTCTGGGCGGCGAGCACGCCGGCGCCGGCGAGCGAAATGAGGAGGAGGCGGAAAATTTTCATGGTGGGGTGAAAGGCTCGGAGTGGTTATTGGGAGGGCGGCTGGAACCAGGCGGGGTATTTGTTGTGCAGCGCGCCGTTGGGCGTCACCTGCACGTTGACCTTGGTCTTCGGCATCTTCTCCAGATAGGCGCGCCAGTAGGTCTCGGAGCGCGGCGAGCCGATGATCTCGAGGAGCGCCTCGTTGGTCTTGCGGTCAAAGGACAGACGGCGGACGTGGTAGACGCCCTCCATCTTGCCGATGTATTCCATGATCGCGAGCAGGCCGCCGTCGCTGAAGACATTCACGACGACCGCCTCGTGCACGAGCACCTTGTGGGCCTTGGCGAGGCTGCCCTCGATGGCCTGGTGCGCCGCCTCGATGACGGCGTTGGCGCGGGCGGTGCGCTTCGCGTTCACCACGTCGGTCGTGCGCTTGCCATCGGTGATGACTTCCTTGGTGACGAGCAGTTCGCCGGAAACCCGGCTGTAGATCTGGACCGTGGCGGTGCCTTCATAAATCACGAAGTCCCCTTTCGAGGCTTTCTGGCGATCCGTGACCGTGGCGAACACCACCAGGTCGGCATTCGCCTTCTCGCCGGCCGCGCGCATCTCGTCCGACGTGGTGCGGCTGCCGGTCATGACGGCGCTCGGGAAGACCCGGTAGTCCACATCGGTGAACTGCTGGGCGAGCCGGTTTTCCAGGTCGCTCATGTTGGCATCAATGAAGAGCAGCGTGCGCATGCAGCCCAGCTCGGTGATCTGCACCCGGACCTGCTGGTCGGCGGACGCCATCTGGGCGACCGCGAGGTTGGCGGTGACGGCGAGCAGCCCGGCCAAAAACGTGACGAAACCTGACTGAAGGGAGAAGCGGGGTATAGTCATTGTGCAAATGTATCGGCAAACCCCGTGCCAACCGCCAGCCGAATTTATCATAGAATGCATATGCTTCTGGAAAAAGACGCCGCATCTGGTATGCAACCTGCCGAATCAAACTCATGCCCCGGGCCTGCCCTACCTGCCAAAGCGCCGTTTCCCCGCGCAGCCGTTTCTGCCCTACGTGCGGTGGCGCGCTGCCCGCCAGCGAGGAAACCTCCGTCGCCACCGCGCTGTCCAATCCTTCTTCTGCCGGCGGGCCCCAGTCCATTTCCACCCCCGCGCCGCTTCCGGCCACCGCGTCCGTTTCCTCCGTCGCCGCGCCGTCCTCTTCCGCGCCGGCGCCGTCCGTCTCTTCGGCCAGCCCCGTCTCCGCTCCGCCGGTGGCCGCCTCGCTCTCGTCCGCCCCGGTCTCGACCGCCCCGCTGCCCAAGGAAAAGTCCGCGTCGCCCTTCGCCCCGCGCCGCACCCGCGCCCCGTTCGGACCGGAGCTCTGCCCCATCGAGGTGGCGGTGAATTTCTCCCGCATGCTCGTGGCCGGCCACGCCACCACCATGGAATTGCGCGTGGGCAACACCGAGCCGCAATCGCTGGAGCACCTGGAGATCAGCCTCGAGTCCCGCGGTTTCAGCGACCCGGCGACCGCCACCTGGCGGCGGCTCGTGCCGGGCCAGCCGCCCGCCAAGATCATCGAGGTCGAGCCGGCCCGCGCCGGAAATTTCGTCCTGCAGGTGGCCGCCACCTGGGAAAGCGGCGGGCAGCGCTTCGCCTACCGCGGCCAGCGCGCCATGCGCGTGCTGCAGGCCCCGGAGTCCGGCAACATCCAGATCAGCATCGGTGACATCCAGGGCAACGCCGGCACGGGCGCCAACCAGGGCCTCGGCGCCGACTACGGCGACGTCAGCATCTCCAATCTCCTCGGCGGCATCAAGACCCTCAACGACCTCCTCGAGCTGGAACTGCCCGAAAAATTTCACGCCGTGCCGCTCGAGCTCGACTATGAGGTCAGCCGGAAGGCCTTTGACCTGCACAAGCGGCAGATCGGCGAGGCCCTGCGCATTCCGCCCGCGTTGCTCGGCACCGTGCAGCCCGGCACGATCTGCACGTTCGAGCCGGCCGACGGTTCCGCCCTGCCCGTCCCCTTCCGCCTCGTGGCGCGGCCGCAGCTCCGCCTTGGGCGCGCCCGCGCGGAGGCCGACTTCGTCGCCTGGCTGCTCCCGCGCAATCCGGCGAACGACGAGCGCTCGATGCGCGTGGGCAAGATCCATACGGTGGCCGAGACCCGGCCCGAGGGCCTGCTCATCCGCGACAACGCCAGCGCCAACGGCACGGTGCTCGACGGCCAGATGCTCGACCAGAGCGGCACGGTGCTGGAGCGCCGCGGCCGGCTCGTCCTCGGCGGCGCGGTGGAGGTGGAGATTGCCCGCTTTGACTCCAGCCGCCCCGGCGAGCCCCCGATCACCAATGCGCGCAACTGGAACGGGCCGGCCCACCAGGCGCCCCGCCTGCGCGGCGCCGCCCGCTGCGAGGTGCTCGCGACGGAGCCGCAGCCGCTCAACACCGCCTGGATTTTCACCGACGCCGCCTTCGGCACGAGCCGGTCGAACCCGATCGTGCTCGAGTGGACGGAGCTCGCCGAGATCCAAGGCCGCTTCCACCACTACCGCGGCTGCTTCTGGCTGGAGAACCTGGCCGAGAACGGCGTCGTGCGCGTGGACAGCCATTCATTGCACCCCGGCGAGATCGTCCCGCTCGCCACCGGCCAACACGTCGCCCTCGGCAGCCGCACCTTCCGGCTGAAAGTGGAAACCTGAATTTCAGCCTCCGCTCGTGCTTGGCCCGCCCGGGCGTTGGTCAGCTCACGGAACTGAACTGAGGGCGAGGCGGAAGCCGAGGAAGGTGAAGCGGAGGCCCGGCTCATCCCCGCCGCGGCCAGCGGAGCGGCAGTCGTTGGCGGAGTCGCCCCAACTGCCGCCGCGGAAGACGCGGAAGGCGCCCGAAGCCGCACCAGTGGGGTCGGGCACGCTGCCGCCGGCCAGGTGATCTCGATACCAGTCGGCGCACCATTCCCAGACGTTGCCATGCATGTCGGCCAAGCCCCACGCGTTGGCCTGTTTCTGTCCGACCGCGTGCGTGGTCTTGCCGCTGTTGCTCTCATACCAACCCATGGCATCGAGATTGCCGGCGTAATCGCCCGTCGTGCCGGAGCGGCACGCGTATTCCCACTGCGCCTCCGTCGGCAAAGTGTAGCCATACCCCTCGGGCAGCCTCCCGGCTGCCCGCTCCCGCGCCGACAGCTTCCGGCAATACTCCATCGCCTCGTCCCAAGACACCTGCTCCACCGGCCGGTCGTCTCCTTTGAACTCAGAGGGATTACTGCCCATCAAGGCTGCCCACTGTGCCTGCGTCACCTCTGTCTTGCCCAGCCAGTAGGCTTTCGTGAGAGGGACCTGCGTCACCGGCTTTTCATTAGCGTCGCCATTCGCGCTGCCCATCTGGAACGTTCCCGGCGCGATGGGCTGCATGACGAGAGAAAGGTCGGGGATCGTCCAAGCCTGGCCAGTCTCGGGGCCGCGGAATTTTTCCAGTTCAGCGGTCAGCCGCAGTTCGGTGTTGCGCGCCACCTCGCCCGAGACCTCGACTGACTTGTATCCCTTTTGCTGGAGCGTGAACCGGTAGCTGCCCAGCTGCGTGCGGTTGTTGTAGGGCGTGCGGCCGATTTCCTTGCCGTCCTGCAGGATCGCGGCACCCGCCGGCGAACTCGTGATGACCAATGTGCCCATGCTGCGCACGAGCGTCACATCGAGATCGGCAAAGTCGTTCTCCTTCACCTCGACCTCGCCCGTCCACTCCTCATAACCCTCGAGCCGCACCCGCACCGGATACTTGCCGAGCTTCTGGTCCTTCAAGGTCAGCGGGGATTTGTCCAACGCGAGCGCGCCCACGCGGACCTCGGCCCCGGCGGGATTCGTGCGGACGACGAGGCCGCCGCGCGCGGCGGCGAGCCGCTCGGCCGTCAGCTTTTCTCGTTCCTGCTTCGTCT
>JAQSCO010000061.1 GCA_029945445.1 Lacunisphaera sp.
GGGCTTCGCCGCGACAGTCTTCGTGCCGCTGCCGCGGCGAGCGAAGCTGGCGGAGAGGGAGGGATTCGAACCCCCGGGACCTTGCGGCCCACCTGATTTCGAGTCAGGCGCGATCGACCACTCTGCCACCTCTCCGTGAGCAAGGAGCGGGAACGTAGGCCGCGCCGTTGAAAACGGAAGCCGAAAGTTACCGGACGACCAAAGACTTGAGCCGGAGCGTAGAGAGTTCTGCGTGGCTTCGGTTTATGCACTTCGAAGCAACATTTGGTGTCACCAAACTAGCTCCGGTTTTGGCGAGCCCATTTGGAAATATGCCAAACAGATTTGGTCGATGGAGGGAAAGACCACCGACCATGGAATCGTCCTGCTCAGAAGATGCGGCCGACTTTCATCCAACCCCGGTTCCAATCAAACAGACCGACGATACCGACGGAAGCCGACCAGACCGAGAGCGCCCAAGCCAAAGAGGATGGCGTAGGTGGAGGGTTCGGGAATCGCGGAGGAGATCGTCAGGCTCTGAACCGTCATGTATAACGTCGTGTCAACATTCGAGATGCGAGTAGTAAGGCTGAAAACCCCGCTGGTGATCTGGCTGCCCGCGGTATAGGTGCCGAGGAGGCCCGCGAAATATGTGTTAGCATCCGGCAGCGAACCACTCGGCGCGGTCAAAGTGCCCATGACGAGGTTGAAGCCTAGGTTCAACTGCTTGACCACCCCGCCGTTCGGCCCGGTCAGGCCAGTGTAGATGCTGCCAACGCCGTCAAATGAGGCATAAATAGAAAGGCTGTTATTGAAGGCTTGGATTTCGCTATACTGCGATCCGTCAGTCGGGGTCAGCCAGGTGCCGCCGAGTCCCGTGCCTGTCACGTTGGTAAACAGGATCGGATCTGAAGGAACGTCACCCCTCCAAATGTAGCCCGGATTGGTTCCGGTCACTAAGAACCCGGTGGTCATCGGCGCGGAATTGAGCGTGACACCAAACGTCACGGCCTGCCCGGCCGTGTATCCCACCGCCGTCGTGTTCATGGTGCCATTGAAAGTGAAGACCACCTGCGCCCGAGCGAGCAGCGGCAATGCGATGAATGCGATGACTGCTAAGCGTTGTTTGAAGGGCATGTGGTCTGGAATCTAGGGCCGATTACTGATAGGAAAATGAATTATCATCTTGCCTAAGATGCGGCAAAGTAAGTCGCGGCATTGAAAACGGAAGCAGAAAGTTACTGGGAGACCAAAGACTTAAGCTGAAGCGTCGAGAGTTCTCCGTGGGTTCGATTTACGCAGTTCGACGTGATGGGTGGTGTCATTAAATTCGCTGTCGTTTTGACGAGCCCATTTGGAAATATGCCAAACCGATGAGCTTGATGAAGAGAGCGATCACTGACCAAACCGAATATTGTCCCCGTCGAATTTGAACGCCACAGGCCAATTTTGAGCCAGCCGACTTACAATCGGGGCAGGCCAGATGCCTTGACTCCAACCGCGTCCATTGAGACCTTGCGGCCGGAATGAAACGCTTGCTGGCATTAATGCTCGTTGGGTTTGCAGCTTTGACGACCCCGGCAAGTTCGCAGGTCACGCTTTCCGGAGTCACCATGTGGTTGGGAGATTCCTCGGGTGCGCCCGATGCCGGTTATTGGGACACGATGGGCAACGGAGACGGCAGTGGTATCGCGAACGTCTATCTGACTGGTTTGAGTGGGGCGATTTTCAACACCAGCGGCGATACAAATGCCTCGCTAAATCCCAACCTCAGTCTGGCTCCCGGCACCTTCGTGATTCAATTGGCCGGGGAAACGTCGAGCACCTTCGGCGTCGGCATCAACCTTTACTTCGACGGGGATCTGACGAACAACCGCATCAGCGCTTTCGTGCCGTTTGCCAGCAGCAGTTTCTCGGTCGTTTCGGGTGCAACGACAACCTAGGGAGAATCGGGAGTAAACATCTTCGGCTCGGGTTCGCTTTCCTATTCGGCCGGCGGGATGCTGGTGACGCTGACAAGTTTCTCCGCGCCCGCCGTGGCGTCCTTCGACTACGTCGGGTATTACGTTAACACGCCGCAAGGAGGAGGGGACACGGTTGCCACCATGACGCTGACCGTCACCGCCATCCCCGAACCCTCCACCTACGCAGCTATCCTCGGTTTCGTCTCCCTGCTCGGAGTCTTCTATCATCGGCGTCGGACAGTGAAGGCCTGAGTCAGGCCGGCAGTCCGGATTTGATGAGCTTCGGAAATCCGCACGATCCATAGTTAGCGTTGCAGCGGCCGGGGGCGTGTCCTATGCCCTCTCCTGTCCACGCCAACCACCGATGAATCCACCCGACACCCCGGCCACCGTTCTCCTTGTGGATGATGACAAGAACCTGCTGGCAATTTTCTCCGAGGCGCTCTCGCCCGATTTCACGAGTGACACCGCCAGTTCGGTGAAGGATGCCGAGGCCCTGATGAATGCCCGGAAATACAAGGTCGTCGTCAGCGACCATAACATGCCCGGCGGCAACGGACTCAATTTCCTGGCGCGGGTCCGCAAGCAGCATCCGGAGACCATCCGGCTGCTCCTGACCAGTTACCTAGACCCGAAGCTGATGGCGGGCTTGAGCGAGGCCGAGCCTTATCGCTACCTGCTCAAGCCCATTTCCATCCCGGATTTGCTGAAAGCCGTGCGGGATGCGAGCAAGCACCACGACCAGGGCAAGCCGGCCGCCTGACCGCCGGCTTCAGACGTTCTCGTCCTCGATGCCGTCCAGTGCGCGGCGGTTTTTCGGCAGGTGCTGGGGGAAGAAGGAATAATACAGCATCAGCTGCCAGCTGCGCGACGAGCGGTAGAGCGCCACCGGGATGAGCACGGAGAACGCCAGCGCCAGCCCGACCGCGGTCCGGCCGCCGAGCGCGCCGTAATACCAGAGCAACGCCACAGGCGTGAGCGCACCGACGAGGGTGAGCCCGTAATTCAGCGACATGGCGCCGAGGTAGAACCCCTCGTCCTTCTCATACTTCAGGCCGCAGGCCGGGCAGGCCTCGTTCAGCTCAAAGAACTTGCCGGCCTTGAACAGCGTGCGGCCGCCACAATTGGGGCAGCGGTTCGTGAGCCCGCGGGTGATGATCTGGCCTGGGGTGACTTCCATCAGGAACAGGCTAGCCACGGATTGCGCAGATGCACACGGATAATCTGGAGGGCCCGCGTCTCTGCGGGCCGTGGCTCGCAGGGACGCGAGCCCTCCACCCAAAGTAAAAAAGCGCCCCCACGCGGGAGCGCTCTCGAATGCCAAACCGGCCGGCCCTCAGGCGCCCAGCTGGTAGCGGACGAAGCGGCGGATCTGCATGTTCTCGCCGAGCTTCGCGATGTTCTCGTTGAGGATGTCCTTGATCGTCTTGTCCGGGTTCTTGACGAAGGGCTGGTCGAGGAGGCAGACCTGCGAGTAATACTTGTCGAGCTTGCCCTCGACGATCTTCTGCACGGCCGCCGGCGGCTTGCCCGCGAGCTGCGCCATGGCGATGTCGCGCTCCTTGGCCAGTTCGGCCTCGGGCACTTCCTCGCGGCGGACGTAGACGGGGTTGGCGGCGGCGATCTGCAGGCAGACGTCGCGGCAGAACGTCTTGAAGTCGTCCGTCTTGGCGACGAAGTCCGTCTCGCAGTTGACCTCGAGGAGCACGCCGACCTTGCCGCCGACGTGGATGTAGGACTCGACCAGGCCTTCCTTGGTGGAACGGCCGGAGAGCTTGTCAATCTTGCCGCCGAGCTTCTTGCGCAGGATGGTCTGCGCCTGCTCCAGGTTGCCCTGGGCTTCATCGAGGGCCTTCTTGCATTCAAGCATCCCGGCGCCGGTTTTTTCGCGGAGTTCCGCGACCATGCTGGCTGTGACAACGGACATAGGAGGTGGGCTTTGGTGATTAGACTTCGTCCGTCGTGACGGCCGACTTCTTGGCGCCGGTGCGGGCGGTGCGCTTCTTGACGACGACCTTCTCTTCCTCGACGAGGCCCTTCAGGTTGGCGGGGATCACGACCTTATCGAGGTCGACGTCGCCGGCGGCGTTGACGCCGGACGCGGCGGCCTTGGCCTCGGCGGTGGCGTTGCGGCGGGTCTCGCGGTGGGCCAGGCCCTGCGTGATCGCCTCGACGATGGTCTCGACGATGATGCGGACGGACTTCGTCGCATCGTCGTTGCCCGGGATCGGGTGTGTGAGCTGGGTCGGGTCGGAGTTGGTGTCGACGAGGCCGATCGAGGGCATGCCGACGCGCTTGGCCTCGGCCACCGCGATCTCCTCGTAGCTGGTGTCGATCACGAACATCGCGCCGGGCAGGCCGGTGAGGTTGGCGATGCCGTCAAAGTTGCGGGTCATGCGGGCCATCTCGCGGCGGATGGCGGACTCCTCCTTGGAGGAGAACTTGCCGAGCTCGCCGCTGGCGTCCATCGCCTGGAACTTTTTGAACTTGGCGAGGGACTTCTTGATGGTCTCGAAATTGGTGAGCGTGCCACCCATCCAGCGGTTGGTCACGTAGGGCATGCCGGTCGTGGCGGCGGCCTCCTTGATCAGTTCCTGCGCCTGGCGCTTGGTGCCGACGAGCAGGACGTCATCGCCGTGGGCGACGAGCTGTTCGATGAACGCGCACGCCTTTTCCAGCGCGGCATGCGTCTTCTCGAGGTCGATGATGGTGATGCCCTGGCGGTGGTCGAAAACGTAGGGCTTGGAGCGCGGATTCCACCGCTTGGTCTGGTGACCCAGGTGGACGCCGGCATCGAGGAGGTCTTTCGGAGTGATGTTCATATGATCTATGTCGTAACGAGACACAGGTCGGCCAACTGGGCCGCCTTGCGATCGTAACTGCAGTTAACGGTTATGGGTTGAAGGAACGGGAAAGGCCGAAAAGACAGACCGGCACCGCCCTTGGCAAGACCGATTCAGAGTATTTTTCGGCCGGAGGCGCCGGCCGACGGAATACCACCGGCCATGTCCTGCCGGTTTTCTGTGCAAAAAATGGCGTTGCAACAAGATAAGCACGAATCCCCAATCCGGTTTAGCACTCCGCACTGGTCAACCCAAGGCCGAATCCCCTAGGTTCCATTCATTCCACCATGAAAAGCCCCCTCCTCTTCGCCGCCCTCGCCTTGTCCCTTTGTCTCCCGGCCGCGCCTGTCGGGCGGGCGGCGGAGCCGGAACACAAGAAGAAGGCCGAGGAGACCGAGCTGGGCAACACGATGGAGAAAATGAACGGTGCGTGGCGCAAACTCAAGAAGCAGGCGGGCGATGCCACGAACAACGCCGCCTCCCTCGCGCTGGTTGCCACCATGAAGGCCTGCGCCGAGAAGGCGCTCACGCTCAAACCCGCTCGCGCCGAGGACGTGCCCGCCGCCGGCCGCGCAGATTTCGTCGCGGACTACCAGAAGGACATGAAGGAGTTCGTCTCGCTGGTCGGGGAACTGGAGAAGGCCTTCCAGGCCGGCGACAACGCCGCCGCGCAGGCGCTCATCCAGAAGATGGGCGCGGCGCAGAAGGAAGGGCACAAGGAATTCAAGCGGCCGGACCTGTGAGCGGCGAGCGCCGCGCAGTTGACCCGGGCGGGACCAACGGTCCCGCCTTTTTGTTTTTCAGGTTCGCCAGTCTATAATGTGACTGTAAGGTAACTGGACTGTTTCCCCAGCGCGGCGCCAGGGTTTTACTTCCCCACCCCAATGTATACCCTCGGCATCGATTACGGCACGAACTCGGTGAGGGCGCTTGTGGTCCGCTGCGCCGACGGGGCCGAACTCGGCACGGCCGTCGTCAACTACCCCTCCGGCACGCAGGGCATCCTGCTCGACCCGCGCGACCATCACCTCGCCCGGCAGCACCCGGGCGATTATCTTTTCGGCCTCGAGAAATCCGTGCGCGGCGCGCTGGCCCAGGCGAAGAAGACCCGCGGCTTCGACGCGACGAAGGTCATCGGCCTCGGCGTCGACACCACCGGCTCGAGCCCGATCCCCGTCGACGCGCATAACGTCCCGCTCGCGCTGAACCCGAAGTGGAGAAAGAACCTCCACGCGCAGTGCTGGCTCTGGAAGGACCACACCGGCTGGCGCGAGGCCGCGCAGATCACGGCGCTCGCCGCGCAACACCGCCCGCAGTTCATCGCGAAATGCGGCAACGCCTACTCCTCCGAATGGTTCTGGTCCAAGCTCTGGCACTGCCACACCGTGGCGCCCAAGGTCTTCGCGGCCGCCTACTCGTGGGTGGAGCTGTGCGACTGGTTGCCGTCCGTCCTCGCCGGCGTCACCGACCCGCGCCGGGTGAAGCGCGGCATCTGCGCCGCCGGCCACAAGGCGCTCTACTCCGACGACTGGGGCGGTTTGCCGGACAAGGAATTTCTCGCGCTCCTCGATCCGGCGCTCGCCGATTTGCGCGACCGCCTCTACACGCAGGCCCACGACGCGAACGAATCCGCCGGCCGGCTCAGCGCCGCATGGGCCGCGAAACTCGGCCTGCCCGCCGGCCTCCCGATCGCCATCGGCGAATTCGACGTCCACTACGGTGCCATCGGCTGCGGCGTCGCCGAGGGCACGCTCGTCAAGGTCATCGGCACCTCCACCTGCGATTGCGGCGTGGTGTCCGCCAGCAAGACCGTGCCCGACATTCCCGGCATCTGCGGCATCGTCCCCGGCGCGATCCTGCCCGGCTTCTACGGCATCGAGGCCGGCCAGTCCGCTGTCGGCGACATTTTCAAATGGTGGATCGAGACCGTGTGCGAAGGCGACGCCGCGCGCCACCCGCGCCTCACGAAAGAGGTCGCGAAGCAAAGGCCCGGTCAGGCCGGCCTGCTGGCCCTCGACTGGCAGAACGGCAACCGCACCATCCTTGTCGACCCGTTGCTCACCGGCCTCATCCTCGGCTGCACGCTGCACACGACCCAGGCCGAGATCTACCGCGCGCTCATCGAGGCCACGGCCTTCGGCGCCCGCGCCATCATCGAGCGCCTCCGGGAATACGGCGTGCCCCTCGACCGCGTCGTCTGCGCCGGCGGCATCGCCGAGAAAAATCCGCTGCTCATGCAGATCTACGCCGACGTCACCGGTTGCACGATGCTCGTCTCCGGCTCCAGCCAGGCCTGCGCGCTCGGCGCCGCCGTGTCGGCCGCCGTGCTCGCCGGCGCGCACCCGGATTTCCCGACGGCGCAGAAGAAGATGACCTCGCTGAAGAAGATCGCCTACCAGCCGAAGCCCGCCGCGCAGAAAACCTATAACCAGCTCTACGCCCTCTACCGTCAGGTCCACGATTCCTTCGGCGGCCTCAATAAGTCCGCCGATCTCTCCCGTGTGATGAAGGACCTGCTCGCCCTGAAAAATTAACCACCCACCATGAAACTCCTCGCCTCCCCGGCAATCTGGTTCGTCTGCGGCTCGCAGCACCTCTACGGCCCGGGCCCGCTCAAGCAGGTCGCCGCCAATGCCAAGGAGGTCGCCGGCGCGCTCGCCGCGTCGAAACACGTCCCGCTCAAGGTCGTCTTCAAGGCGCTGCTCACGACCCCCGACGAGATCACGTCGCTCTGCCTCGCCGCCAACGCCGACCCGTCGTGCGCCGGTCTCGTGCTCTGGATGCACACGTTCTCGCCGTCGAAGATGTGGATCCGCGGCCTCACGTCGCTGCAGAAGCCCTTCTGCCACCTGCACACGCAGTTCAACCGCGACCTGCCGTGGGCGACGATCGACATGGACTTCATGAACCTCAACCAGGCCGCGCACGGCGACCGCGAGGCGGGGTTCCTCCACTCGCGCCTCCGCCTCGGCCGCAAGGTCGTCGTCGGTCACTGGAGCGACGACGAGGTCCAGCAGCGCCTCGGCGCCTGGGTGCGCGTCGCCCGTGCGTGGCACGACTGGCAGGGCGCAAAGTTCGCGCGCTTCGGCGACAACATGCGGCAGGTCGCCGTCACCGAGGGCGACAAGGTCGCCGCGGAGATCCGCTTCGGCTTCGCGACCAACGGCTACGGCCTCGGCGACCTCGTCGCGAAGATTTCCGACATCGGCATCCACGACAAGCACATCGACCGGCTCTGCGCCGAATACGAGGACACTTACACCGTCGCCAAGGCACTCCGGAAAGGCGGCGCCCGCCACGACTCGCTCCGCTACGGCGCGCGCCTCGAGCTCGGCCTGCGCGCGTTTTTGGAGGCCGGCGACTTCAAGGGCTTCACCACGACGTTCGAGGACCTGCATGGCCTGCGCCAGCTGCCGGGCCTCGCCGTGCAGCGGCTCATGGCCGAGGGCTACGGTTTCGGCGCCGAGGGCGACTGGAAGACCGCCGCGCTGCTCCGCGCCATGAAGGTCATCGGCCACGGCCTGCCCGGCGGCACGTCGTTCATGGAGGACTACACCTACCATCTCTCGCCCCAGGGCCCCCAGGTCCTCGGCTCGCACATGCTCGAGATCTGCCCGACGATCGCCGGCACCAAGCCGACGCTCGAGATCCACCCGCTCGGCATCGGCGGCCGCGAGGATCCCGTGCGCCTCGTGTTCGATGCCCCTGCCGGCCCCGCGCTCAATGCCTCGCTCGTCGACATGGGCAGCCGTTTCCGGCTCATCGTCAACGAGGTCACCGCCGTCAAGCCGCCGAAGCTGCCCAAGCTTCCCGTCGCGCGCGCCGTGTGGGAATGCTCGCCCGATTTCAAGACCGCCTGCGCCGCGTGGATCTACGCCGGCGGCGCGCACCACACGGGTTACAGCTACAGCGTCACGACGGAGCACCTCGAAGATTTCGCCGAGATCGCCGGCATCGAGCTGGCCGTGATCGACGGCGGCACGAAGCTCCGCGAATTCAAAAGCGAACTCCGGCAGAACGACCTCTACTACGCCCTCGCCCAGGGCCTGCGCGTCTGACAAGTTCGCCCCGTGCTCACCGAACTCAAACGCGAGGCCTTCGAGGCCAACCTCCTCCTCCCGAAGCACGGCCTGATCAACCTGACCTTCGGCAACGCCAGCGCCCTCGACCGCGCCAAGGGCATCTTCGCCATCAAGCCCAGCGGCGTGGACTACGCCGTGCTCAAGGCGGCCGACATGATGCTGGTCGACCTCGACGGCAAGAAGGTCGAGGGGAAACTCAACCCGTCCTCCGACACGCCGACGCACCGCCGGCTCTACCTCGCCTTCAAGCCCATCGGCGGCATCGTGCACACGCACTCGTCGCACGCCACGGCCTTCGCCCAGGCCGGGCGCGCGGTGCCGATCTTCGGCACGACGCACGCGGATTATTTCCTCGGTGACATCCCGGTCACGCGGAAACTGTCCGCGAAGGAAATCTCTGGCGGCGCCTACGAATGGGAGACCGGCAACGTCATTGTCGAGCGATTCAAGAACCTTGACCCGCTCGACTGCCCCGGCGTGCTGGTCAACCGCCATGCGCCCTTCACGTGGGGCCCGACGGTCGCGAAGGCCGTCGAGGTCGCCGTCGCTGCCGAGTGCTGCGCGCACCTGGCGGCGATGTCGCTCGCGCTCGACCCCGCCCTCGCGCCGATCGAACCCGAGCTGCTCGCCAAGCATTTCAAGCGCAAGCATGGCCCCGGCGCCTACTACGGGCAGCCGGGCCGTTGATGACACGGTTTTCCGCGGCCGCCCCCTCGAAAGGGGAACGCGCCTCCCGGTGAAGGGTTGACGTGGGCGCCGCGGGCAGACCAATTAGAACCCTACCCGCGCTTTAGCCAGTCCCCCCAATGTCGTCGCCCCTCCGGTCAATTCTGCGCTTCCAGGAAAGCGGCCTGCTGCTCGTCATTCTCGCGCTGGGCGTGCTGTTGACGATCTTCAGCGGCTCGGTGCGCATGCCCGACTTCGAGCGCACGGCCGATGGTGGCCGGCAGCGGGTCTTCACCGTCAATGCCGACGGCGACCGCGTGCCGGCCTTTGTCGTGAAGAACAAGTTCTTCAACGCCCAGAATCTCGCCCAGCTCGCCAAGGACACCAGCTTCACCGCCATCATGGCCGTGGGCATGGCGGTCGTGATCATCGCGGGCGGCATCGATCTCTCCGTCGGCTCGATCTACGCGCTCGCCTCCGTGCTCGGCGCCATCGTGCTGCGCCACTACGGCCCCGAGGGCGCCGGCGCCGGCTCGCCCCAACTCGGCGTGCTGCTCGGCATCGCCACCTGCCTCGGCACCTCGCTGCTGTGCGGGCTCTTCACCGGCGGGCTGATCGTCGCCCTGCGCGTGCATCCGTTCATCATCACGCTGGGCGGCATGGCGATCCTGCGTGGCATCGCGTTCGTCATCACCAAGGGCCAGTCGGTCGGCGGCTTCCCGGCCGGCCTGCGCGATTTTGTCCGCATGGAGACCGGCGACGGCCTGAGTTTCGTGCCCCTCCTGGCCATGGTGCTCGTGACCTTCGCCGGATGGATCTTCCTCTCCCGGCTCGCCGCCGGCCGCCGGGTCTACGCCATCGGCGGCAACGAGCTGGCCGCGCGCTTCAGCGGCATCCGCGTCGAGCGCGTGAAACTCGGCATCTATGTGCTGTCCGCCCTCGCCGCCGGCATCGCCGCGCTGCTTTCGCTCGGCTACTATGGCGCCGCCACCTCGGGCGACGGCCAGGGTTATGAGCTGAACGTCATCGCCGCCGCCGTCGTCGGCGGCGCCAGCCTCAGCGGCGGACGCGGCTCGGCGCTCGGCGTTGTGCTCGGCGCGCTCATCATCCAGATGATCTCGAGCGGCATCGTCATCCTCGGCATCGACCAGAATTATTCCCAGATCATCATCGGCACCGTCGTCATCGCCGCGGTCGTGCTCGACAACTTCAACACGTGGCTGGCCAAGCGCCGGCTGACCCAGGCTTCCAAGTAAGCCGTTCTCGTCGCGCCGTAGCCTTGGCGTAGGCGGATCCCCAACCCTTTAACCTCATGAAAAAAATCCTGCTCCTCCTCGCCGCCTGCGCCACCATGGCCTCCGCGGCTCCCCGCACCATCATCATCGGCGTGGTCGCCAAGTCCCAGGGCAACCCCGTCTTCCAGGCCGCCCGCGTCGGCGCCCAGGACGCCGCCAAGGAGCTCAGCGCCAAGCTGGGCCTGAACATCAAGATCGACTGGCGCACCCCCAACGAGGAGGACGCCCAGAAGCAGGCCGAGGCCATCGAGCAGCTCGTGCTCGCCGGCGCCGAGGGCCTCTCCGTCAGCTGCTCCGACGCCAACAAGCTCACCGACGCCATCAACCATGCCGTCGACAGCGGCGTGCCGGTCGCGACCTTCGACTCCGACGCCCCCGCCTCAAAGCGCTTCGTCACCTACGGAGTCGACGACGGGCAGTGCGGCGAGCAGACGATGGCCGAGCTCGCCAAGGTCATGAAGGGCAAGGGCGTCGTCGCCATTCTCGCCGGCAACCCGAACGCCCCGAACCTCCAGAAGCGCGTGGCCGGCGCGAAGAAGGAAGCCGCCAAGTATCCCGGCATCACGATCCGCGACACCTATTATCATAAGGAGACCCCGCAGGACGCTGCCGCCAAGGTCGAGCAGGTCATGCAGGCCAACCCGGACATCACCGGCTGGGCCATGATCGGCGGCTGGCCACTCTTCACCGAGAACGCCCTCAAGTGGGCGCCCGGCACCGTGCAGTGCGTCGCGGTCGACGCCCTCCCCGCCCAGCTCGCCTACATCCGCAGCGGTCACGTGCCGGTGCTCCTCGCCCAGCAGTGCTACGAGTGGGGCCACCGCACGGTGGAGCTCCTCATCGCCAAGATCGTCGACCACAAGAATCCCCCCCACGTGAAGGAAATCAGCGCCCTGATCCCCGTCACCAAGGAGAACGTCGACGCCTTCGGCAAGAACTGGGACAAGTGGCTGCCGAAGTGAACCGCCTGATGTAGCCGCGAAGGAACGCAAAGATCACAAAGACTGGGGATGAAAACAATCAACGAGCTTTGTGACCTGATTCGCGAAACGGCCTACGATATCCACGTTTACCATGGGCACGGGCATCTCGAAAAGATCTACGAAAATGCCCTTACCCATCGACTCCACCAACTCGGCCTGAAAGTCATCCAACAACATCCCATCCAAGTATTGGACAAGGATGGAACGCCTCTGGGGGATTATCTTGCAGACTTGTTGATCGATGATCGTCTCATCGTGGAAATCAAAGCGGCCAAAACCATAGCAGACGAACATGTGGCTCAACTGCTGGGCTATCTGAAATCCACCCGAATTGAACACGGCCTCCTCATCAACTTCGGCTCCTATAAGTTTGAAATCAAGAAATACGCCTTAAGTCCAAAAACAGCCCAAATCACCTGAATCTTTGTGCGCTCTGCGTTCTTTCGCGGCTGATCATCCCATGTCCTTCCTCGAGTTCCACGGCATCACGAAGCGCTTCCCCGGCGTGCTCGCGCTCGACGGGGTCGGCTTCACCGTGGAACGCGGCACGTGCCACGCCCTGATCGGCGAGAATGGCGCCGGCAAGAGCACGCTCGGCAAGATCCTCGCCGGTGTGCAGACCGCTGACGGCGGCGAAATCCGCCTCGACGGCAAGGTCGTCGCGCCCGACTCCCCGCTCGCCGCGCGCGAGCTCGGCATCGCGATGGTGCACCAGGAACTCGCGTTCTGCCCGAACATGTCCGTCGCCGAGAACCTGTGCCTCGGCGACCTGCCGCGGCACTTCGGCTTCGTGGATCGCGGCGAACTCCGTCAGCGCGCCCGCGCCATGCTCGCCACCATCGGCGCCGACCTCGACCCCGATGTCCTCATCGGCACCCTCTCCACCGGCCGCGAGCAGCTCGTGCAGATCGCCGCCGCCGTCGGCACCGGCGCCAAGGTCATCGTGATGGACGAGCCTTCCAGCTCGCTCTCCGCCGCCGAGACCGCCGAGCTTTTCCGCCTTGTCCGCGAACTCAAGGGCCGCGGCATCACGCTCATCTACGTCTCGCACCGCCTCGAGGAACTCTTCGCGCTGTGTGACAACATCACGGTGCTACGCGACGGCAAACACGTCGCCACCGAGCGCGTCACCGACACCACCCCGCACCGCGTCGTCACCCAGATGATCGGCCGCGAGCTGCTCATCGCCACGCCCAACCACCTGGCCCGCCCGCTCGGTGCCGAGCTCCTGCGGGTTGAAGGACTTTGCTCGCCGCGAAAATTCTCCGGCATCGACCTGTCCGTGCGGGCTGGCGAGATCGTCGGCGTCGCCGGCATCGTCGGCGCCGGCCGCAGCGAGGTCGTCGAGGCGCTCTTCGGCCTCGATCCCGCCGCCACCGGCCGCGTCACGGTCAAGAATGTTTCCCTGCCGCTCGGCTCGCGCGACGCCGCGCTCGCCGCGGGCGTCGGCCTCGTGCCCGAGGACCGCAAACGCCAGGGCCTCGTGCTCGGCCTGAATTGCCGCGAGAACACCTGCCTCGCCGCGCTGCCCGCTCTCACGACCGCCGGCTGGGTGCGCCGCGCCGAGGAACGCACCCTCGCCCAGCGCTACACCCAGCGCCTGCGCGTGAAGACGCCGTCACTCGAGACCATCACCGCCGGCTTGAGCGGCGGCAACCAGCAGAAGATCGCCCTCGCCAAGTGGCTCGCCCGCTCCTGCGACGTGCTGCTGATCGACGAGCCGACGCGCGGCGTCGACGTCGGCGCCAAGGCCGAGATTTACCAGCTGCTTGACGAGCTTGCCTGCGAGGGCAAGGCCCTGCTCGTCGTTTCGTCGGAATTGCCCGAGCTCATCGGTCTCTGCCGCCGGATTCTCGTGATGCGCAACGGCGGCCTCGCCGGCGAAGTCGCCCGCGCCGACTTCAGCGAGGCGACGCTGATGCGCCTGATGGCCGGCGTGGCGGCGGCCTAGACCGCTGCGTGCCTGGCCGGAGTTGCGGCCGCCCAGCTGGCGCGCTCGGGCACCAGTCCGTCGAATTTCCCATCGAAACAGGAATGCCCTAGCCGTCAAAGTAACCTATTAGGTTACTTTTGACCTAGGCGGTTGCTCACGCGAAACCTACCGGAGTGGTGCCCGGCGGGAGTGGCCGCCGCCTAGGCAAACAACTTGAGCAGAGATTTCGCCCCCGGCGCTGTCTTGGCGTCGGCGAGCACCCACGTCTCGCGGTGCTTGAGCGCCTGGCCGGGCTTAAGCGTGGCGGCCGGCCCCATCGTCTCCATCTCGACCATGAAGTTCTTCGGGCCGACGTAGAGCGCGAGGTTCGTGCCGAGCGGGTAGTTACCCTCGGGCACATAGGCCGTGTGGATCGCGAATAAAAGTTTCTGCGCCGGGTCGTGCATGGCGAGGATACCGGCGTCGGCCTTGATCATGCGCTTGTTTTCGCGGCCTGAAGGTTTCAACACGAGCGCGTCGTCCGTGCACTTGAACTGCGGGTCCTCGAAACCCACGCCGCCATGGCCGCCACCCCAAGTGCGGAATGCAACGATGGTCGCGTAGTCCCACGACGAGCCGTCGCCCAGCGGCAAAGTGTAGGTGGCCCGGGCGGATGGCGCCGTGCAGGTCAGCGCCCAGAGCCCGCCGCTCCAGAGCATGTCGCTTTCATTGCGGATGAAGTGGTCGAGCGTGACCCGGTCGTTGGCCACGGCGGTCACGGTGAAGCCGCGCCGGGTCTTCTGCGCGGGATCCAGCGCCCCGGTCACCGTGAAGCCGCTGGCCGTGACCTTCACCGTGCACGGCTGGTTGTCCGTGGCGTAAGTCTCCTCGGCCTCGTCCGCGCCCGGCCGCGCGGCCCAGAGACGGTGGCCGCCCATCAGTTCCCAGTCGCCGCGAAAATATTTACCCGGCTTCCACAGCAGCAGGTTCTTGCCACCCGGCCGGCCCCAGAACGCCAGCCGCGGGCCCTTGGCGATGAGGGCGACAATACGCAGGGACGGCGTGCGCAGTTCGATGGCGTCGAGACCCTCGAACTTGAGGCGCTGGATGGATGGCTTGGTCTTCACGGGAACGCCCAATGGTGGACGCCGGACGGCCACCCATGCAAATAGGTATTAAGGAGGCCATAAGGGGGAGGAACCGCAGGCGGAGAAAAACCCGTTGACAGAAGCAGCCAGCGGCAGCACTTATGCCCTCCCCTTGATGCAGGGTGGAGCAGCCTGGTAGCTCGTCAGGCTCATAACCTGAAGGTCGTTGGTTCAAATCCAACCCCTGCACCCAATTTAAGGCACAGTTAAGCACTAATAAGGCCCGCTCTAGCAGTCATTTGCAGAGCGGGCCTTATCTTTTTGCCAAGATAATACGTTTTGTTAGGCACAGTTTGGAATGGATCGGAAAGGGTCGATATTTGTCCGCTATTTGTCCGCTAGAATGGCCCTGCGAACGGCGTTGTGCGCAAGCTGCGGCCTTCTTCATCACCTCCCATGACAACGCTCCTACCATGCACTGCAATCTTGCTTCCGTGGAAGCCCGCGTCCTCGTTCAGCCTACGATGTATCCACCAAAGCTGATCAAACCCTACGTGGTTTCGTTCTGCCGGAGTATCGTGCGGGATCCGACCCCGCGTTTTGTTCCGGTGCGGTCGCGACCCGATGCCGAGGTCCGTAGCTGTTTCACAACCGTGGCCCGTCAGGTGCAGGAAAGCGGCGGCCAGATGTCCACTGGTTGGGCCATCTGGGAATGGCCGGATGTCATCATTGAAGGCGAGTATCATTGCGTCTGGCTTTCCCCTTCCGGCGATGAGATCGATATCACGCCCAAGGACCCGGCCATCAAACGGATCTTGTTTCTCCCGGATGCCGTCCGTCCCTACGGCGGCTTCCAGCGCGATAATTTCCGCAAGGTTCTGTGCAAAGACAAGGACGTGCTACGGATGGCGGAACTTGGGCGGCTGATCCACGAGGAACTAAACCGCGGCGAGTTAAAGCACCAGCATGGCGAAGTCGTTGTCCGGATTCAGTATGCCCGCTATCAGGAGGAGAACGCCGCGATTGTCGCCCGCCTGGCCAAGCGTTACGGGCATCGGTTGGCCGAATTGGCAAAACATTCTGTCTGAATCCGCAGTTGGGGCCTCCGGGCAAACGGCAATCGAATGTGGGCCGGTGATGGAAGGCGCTGCAAAAATCGCGCAAGGCAATCCCACAAGGCTCCGCCAGCCCCGCTCGCGGCATCGCCGCCCCGGAGACGCAGGCAAGGAGGAACGCCGCAGGCGTAGTGTCCTTGCCGGCGCCGCAGGGGCGCACCATCGAAACCAGGCTGCGGCAAAAAGATTCCCGCCCGCAAATACCGCACCCACCAATCACAGCATTTCCGCCGGCTCTTGCACCCAGTCATACCCTGCCGCAAGCCGATCATAGCCCAAACTACTCAATCCCACTGGAAATACTGAGCCACCCACGGCAAAGGGCAGGCCTTAACCCGACCCACCTTGAGCGCTTTCCGCCTCGATATTCATTATTGACCGTCAGAAGAAACATATCATATTTCTGACATTAAGTTAGGCGTGAAAACATCCCATCCAATCTCCCATAAGATACTTAAGCGAATCCAAGGCAGTGGCCGTGGTAGCGTGTTCATCACGGCGGACTTCAGCGCACTTGGAAGCCGGGCTGCGGTGGACCAAGCCCTCTCGCGTCTCGCGCGTCAAGGCCGGGTGCAACGCTTGAAAGCCGGCATCTATTATTTCCCGACCCACAGTCGGCTGCTCAAGCGGGATGTGGCTGCCGCCCCCGAAAAGGTGGCCGCCGCCATCGCGCGCAAGAACGGCTGGACCGTGGAAGCCTCCGGGGCCACCGCGGCCAATCAGCTCGGTCTCTCCACCCAGGTGCCCGCGCGCATCGTGCTCCGCACCGACGGACCATCCCGCACGATTGACGTCGGCGGTTGGAAGATCGAACTGCGCCACACCGTGCCGCGTTTTCTCGGCCGCGGCCGGCACAGCCCTCGTCTCCTGCAGGGGCTGCGTTGGATGGGACCCAACGGCATTACCCCCGAGACGATCCGCCACCTGAAATCGAGCCTGCCCGCCGCCGCCAAGGCAGAATTGATGCGTGATCTCACCAAGGCTCCGCTCTGGCTCCAACCCAAGCTCCGCGAAATCGCCGGTTAGGCCATGGACCGCATCGCCCAAGCCCCGCAAGCCGAGCGCGACGCGCTCTTCCGCGAAGCCACCGTCCAGCTCAAGTGGCGCAACGTTCGCATCGTCGAAAAGGACTACTGGGTCTGCTGGACCCTGGACCAGCTCTTCCGCATTCCCGGAGTGTCCGACCATCTGGTGTTCAAGGGCGGCACGTCCCTCTCGAAGGTCCACGGCATCATCGAGCGCTTCTCCGAAGACATCGATGTTTCGCTCGACCCGACGAAACTCGGCTTCGCTGAAATCCTCGCGCGCGACCTCTCGCCCAGCCAGTTGGACAAGCAATGGGGCCGACTCGGCCAAGCCTGCTCCGAATTCGCCGAGCGGGAAATCCTTCCCGCGCTGCAAGCGGCCTCCGCCCGGATCCGGGAGCTGGCGGATGCACCCGGCCACGGCTGGCGATTCCAACGCGACCGGAAAGGGTTTCCCGAACTGCTGTTCGATTACCACCCCGGTGGAAATCGATCTTGCGGCCTATCAATCGATCGGCACGGAAGGCACGCTGCTCGAACTTCGGAGCGTGCCGCCTCAAGAGATTACCGCGAACGGGGGCTGTCTGAAACAGGTTGAGTCCACGATTCCCGTGCAGGGAAAGAAGACGACGGTCACGATGCCGCCGAGTTCGCTGGCAATCTTGCGACTGCCCTTGGTGCCGCGCGGAGAGACTGTCCGGCCCTAGGTTGTGCTCCGTTAGAGCGTTTCAAATAAAACTACAGCCATTGTGGCGGGTTTGTGGCAAGATTGAGAATTGAGAAAAGTAAGCGTCCGGCGGGCGACCTAGGTCTGGGACCTTGATGGTGACCAATGAGGTGACCAAAGTTGGCCCCAATGAGGACCGCGATGGTGCCGTTTTGGGTAAAGCCGCGATCCAGTCTAGGCTGGGCGCCGCCACTGCGACGGCAGCAGCGGCCGGAGGTCGTCCTGGTTGGTCATCGTCGGCAAACGCGTGAGCACATCGCGGAGGTAGCCCGCTCTGCGCGTAGGCCGCGAGCAACAGCTCCCGCTGTTTCGTGGTGACGATCCGCCGCCCTCGCTCGTCGCGTTTTTCCCCGGTGTCGATTAATTCTGCCAAGATTGCTCCCATCCAGGGAGATTATCCGATCCCGCCTCCGCCGCCTAGGTGGTCGCCCGTCGGACGCTTACTGAGAAAAAAGCTTGTCGGTGGATCTTAGGGAGAGAGTCGTGGCTGCCTATGATGCGAGGGAAGGAACGAGATCGAAGGTGGGCGACACGCTCGCCCGCTTGCCCACGGCCGTGCGGGTGGCTCTGGTGCGCGCCGACAGCGACTTCTGCACCCGAGGGGTGATCGCCGAACTGGAAGCCCGGGGTCTGCACTACATCATGACCGCCGCCTCGCGGCGCTCCGCCGCTCAGCGCAAACGCTCCTCCGCCGTGATCAGAAGATCACTAGGACCATGCCCATCGTAAGCTGCCACAGCCGGCGGTTCGCTTGCCCCCCTAAACTGCCAGCGGTCAACGTGCGTCCGCTTCCGCCGCCTTACGGGCGTAGAATTCCTGCAGCACAAAGAAGGCTTGTTTGCGCGTGCCGTTTTCGCCGATCAGGCCCTTGCGGTTCCAGCCGTCCTGGATGTTGGGCAGGGCCCGACGGGGAGAGCGGAAATCACACAGGATCCAGGGCGACATGCCGCGGAGCTGGGGGATCTTTTCGAGCATCGGCAGCGTCTGCCGGTAGAGATCGGCCTGAAATTCCTCACTGAAACGGGTGAGCCGGCTGGCGTGAAATCCTTGGAGGGCGTCGGCGCCAAATTCGCTGATGATGACGGGTTTGTTGTAGGGCACGACCCAGTGGATTTTCGTGCAGTCGTCTGGCACGCCCACATACCAGCCGATATATTGGTTGAAACTGACAACATCGGTGACCTCGGCGAGTGGATCCTCCACGATCTTGGTGTTCGGGTCCATGGGGTCGGCGTGCACCTCCATTGCCGCGGAGATCAGGCGCGTCGGGTCAAGCTCGCGGGTGTGTGCGGCGAGTTTTTTCAAAAACGCCGTGCGGGCCGGCAAGATCGGGGTCTCGTTGGCCATGGACC
The DNA here is from genome assembly GCA_029945445.1 of Lacunisphaera sp. Taxonomy (GTDB): domain Bacteria; phylum Verrucomicrobiota; class Verrucomicrobiia; order Opitutales; family Opitutaceae; genus Lacunisphaera. The sequence continues at coordinate 19,032 of JAQSCO010000061.1, forward strand.
ATATGATGATGCTGGCCCGGTTGCGATCACGGGTGATGAGTTCGGTTAACTGGTTCTCGGCATTGGCATATGTCGCCGGGTTGTCCCATTGAATGGTCCAGTAGACCGGCACCTCAACCCAAAGCAAGATGCCCATTTCGTCGGCGACGCGGGCCATGTATTCATTGTGCGGGTAATGGGCGAGCCGGACGTAGTTGCAGCCCAAATCGCGCGCCCAGCCCAAAAGCAGCCGGGCTTCGGCTGCGGTTGTGGCCCGACCACCGCGCAGCGGGTTCTCCTCGTGCAGGCTGATTCCGCGCAAAAACAGCGGCCGGCCGTTGAGCAGGATCTCAGAGCCCCGCGTCTCGATAGTGCGGAAGCCGACCATCTCGCTGAGACGGTCGGCCCCCGCGGTGAGCACAAGCTCATACAACCGGGGATGCTCCGGTGCCCAGAGCTCGGCCCCGGGGAGGGAAAATTCAAATGTCGCCAGGCCCGAGGCATCGGCGACGGCGGCGACCACGATATTCAGACCGGGCAGCTCTATTCTGACCGCTTGCGCCTTGGCCGGCCCCGCGAGTTGAACAGAGCCGCGCACATGGTGCTCCGGTCCCGGCTGGAGCTGCAGCGCATAGTCCCGGACATAAGTCGCCGGCGTCTCCAGCAGCGTTACGTCGCGCGTGAGCCCGCCATAATTCCACCAGTCGGTGTTGACGCCCGGCACCCCTTCCGGATGACGCTGGTTGTTGACGCGCACCACCAGGGAATTGCCCGCCGCGCGCAATTTCCCCGTAACCTCAAACTGAAACGGTGTGAATCCACCGACGTGCCGGCCGAGCTTGGTGCCATTGAGATAGACATCAGCCTCATAGTTCGCTCCCCCGAAGTGGAGGAACTGCCGCGCGTCCGCCGAACGGGGCGCAAAGTCAAATTGCCGCCGATACCAGAGGGTGCCTTCGTAGTAATACAGCCTTTCACTCTGGGAATTCCAGTCGCCCGGCACATTGAGCGAGGGGCTGCGATCAAAGTCATATTCCACCAGCTCGCTGGGGTCCGCCGGTTTATGATCAAGAAAGTAGCCGCCCTTGCCGCCGGCGGCAGACTTGTCGGCGGCATCGAACCGCTCCAGCCGGTAGTTAACGTATCCGTTGTCATAGGGATCGACGATCACCTGCCAGCGCCCGTTCAGCGAAAGAACTCCGCGCGCCGAGGCATGCATGAGCGGCGTCTCAGCCCTGCCTGTGGCGAGCGAGGTGAAGGCGAAAGCGGTCGTGAGCAGCAGGTATTTCATGGACGGATCGTGGCCCTTGGTGCGCGCGGGTGGGCACGCTCGATAAAAAATCCCGTGGCAAGAAACTAGCTCCTTGTTGCCACGGGACCGTTCGAGTCTGTCTCTATAGTTTGGTCGAGAAGGACAGGATAAACCGGCGGGGCTGGCCGCGCGAATTGTTGGACGGGAGGTAGTTCTTGTTGGCCAGATTTTTCCCGGCGAGATCGATCGTTACCGGATGATTGTGCCACTTGAACTCATAGCCGGCCAGGACATCGAAGAGGGCGTATGAGGGATAGAACAGATCCGGGTTTTCCAAGCGGACCTGTTGCTTGGACTGCCAGGTAAAGCCGCCGCCGATAAAGCCACCCTTTAGCCCGCCTTCGAGGAACCGGTATTTGGTCCACATATTGGCCAGGTTCTTGGTGGTGCCCTCGAGGGGCTTGCCTTCAAGGATGGGGAACGCCGGATTTTTGGTGTAGACGGGGTTTTGATGGCTGTAGGACGCGTAGATTTGCCATGAGTCGATCGGCGCGAAAACGGCATCGAGTTCAACGCCCTTGCTTTCCTGCTCGCCACTCTGGAAGTCCGTGAAGACGGTATTGCCGTTGGCCGCAAATCCGACGACATTTTGAATGATGTTGGTGTTGCGCACATCGTAGTAGGAGATGGTGCCAGACAGCTTTCCGCTCTTGAGGGCCGCCTTGAACCCGGCATCCCAGCCCTTGCCCACCGTCGGTTCGGCCGGCGTGGTGGGAACGCCCAGAATGCGTAACAGTGAGTTATTGGGCACGAAGGATTCACTCGCCGAAACAAAGGCGGAAATCTCGTCGGTCACCTTGTAGAGCACACCCACCTGCGGGGTGCTTTTCGCGCGGTTGAATATAGGATTCCTGGCGCCGGTGATTTTATTGAACGAATTGTTTTCCGTCTCCGTGTGGCGGGAGCCGGCGAGAACCGTGAGGCGGTCACCCAGAAAGCCCAGCGTCACGCCGCCCCAGTAGGCCGTGGTGTCGATGTCGGCCTGGCTGCTGGCCGTCAGGGGAAGGTCTGCGCTGCCTTTGGTGAGGAGCGGCGCATTGCGGTCCCAAGTCGCGGGATTACTCAGGTCCCAGGGACGCGGCCAGACGCTCGTGGGGGACTGCCAAGTAGCGCTGTTGCTCCTGATTTTATCCTTCTGGTAGCCGAAAAGAAACCGGGCGGAGACACCGCCGAACTGATAAAGACCGGTGGCTTCTGCTTCATAAGTGTGGGTAAAGCCGTCTTCCTGCAGTTCACGCGGCCGCCGGCCCATGGCATTTTTCTGCAAGATAATGGGCAGCGTGGCGGTGGCCGGGATGTCGCCGGAGTTGGTAGTGGCCGTATTACCCAAGCTGAAATTACCGTGTGTGTAGAAATCAATTTTGCGGAAAAGATACGCATAGGCCGCCCGCGCGTTCCAATGTTCGCCGATCTTCGCTTCGGCATTGACGACCAGATTGTCGAACAGGCTGTTGCGGAAATCAGCGTTATCCGAGGTATTGAAATTCTGCGGCACCGGGTAGGCCGGCCCCAAGTATTGGGCATAGGGGTAACCCACCGGCGTCGGGAAGGCGATGTTCGGGATCATCATCAGGGGCGGGTTTTCCTTCTTCGCGAAGTGCTCGAAATCGACCGAGATATTGGCGTTGGGGGTTACCTGCCAAAGCGCCGACGGGGCCAAATCCCATTGTTTGGCCTCATAGGGCTTGTAATACTGGAAATCATTCTGCCAGGAGCCGGCCATGCGGTAGAAGACTTTGGTGTCGGCAATCGGCCCCGTCGTATCGAGCTGGGTGCGCAGATAGTCGTCCGTGCCGATTTCCTGACGCAAAGTGGTTTGCCGATACGATTGGGGCCGCTTAGTGATGATATTCACCAAGCCGCCAGGAGCCAACTGGCCATAGAGAAACGAGGCCGGTCCCTTGACCACCTCGACGCGGGCGACATTTACGGAATCGATGATCGGAGGACCGGCAAAACCGTTGCGCAGTGGATTGCTGCCCGTCGCAAAACCGCGAATCGCAAAATTGCCGGCGTTACCAGCGGCGAAGTCGCCGTTGCGGGTCGTGACGCCTGGCGAATACCGCACGACATCAAACAACTCGTGCGGATTAATATCGGAGATGAATTCCTCCGTGAACGCCTGCAGGGCGAACGGAAGGTCCTTGATTGGCGTGTTGATCCGCGAGCCGGAAACGGAGTTCGAGGCGCGGTAACCTTTATCTTGTGCCGCCGACACCGTAAAGGGCGTCAGAACCAGGGTGTCCTCGGCTCCGGGTTGAGCGGGCGGAACCTGGGCGGAGGCGGTGCTGGCGCTGCAGGCCAGCGAGGCCGCCAGGATGAGCAAGCCGAACGGGCGATGGGTCGGCCGCGATGTGATCGGGGTAGGTTTCATGGGGTTAGGGAACGGGCTAACTTACTGGGGTTGGATAACGGGCCCATTATGCATCAATTCCTGGTCGATGCTATTACCCGATCGGGTAGGAGGCCGTGGGCCGGCGCTTACCTTCAAGCCTTGAGCAACCCGCGCTCGAAGCCCCGCGCCACGGCCTCGGCGCGATCCGCCGCCTGCAGCTTTAGCAGCAGGGACCGGACGTGGGCCTTGGCGGTGTTCTCGGAAATTCCCATTAGCCGGCCGATTTCTCCGTTGGTAAAACCCTGCCGGATCAGGCTCAGGGTCTCCAATTCACGCCGAGAGATGGCCCCGCCCTCCTGTTCGACCGCCATTTGCTCGGCAACGGTCTGTCCAATCACCTGGCCCCCGGCGTGAATCTTTCGAATCGCCGCCATGAGCTCCGCGGGGTGGACGTTTTTGGTGACGTAGCCGCAGGCTCCAGCGGCAATGGCATGGCGCACTTCTTCGGGGGCTTCCGAGGAAGTTAATATCAGCACCCGCGCCAACGGGAACTCCCGGCACAAACGCAGCAAAGTCTCGATCCCGTCAAATCCGGGCATACAGAGATCAAGCAGCATTAGATCCGGCTGATGCTTGCGCCACAATTCGATGGCGGCGGCCCCATCGCCACCTTCTGCGACGACTTGCATTCCTGGCTCAAAACTCAAGACGTTCGCGAGGCCGGCGCGGAGCACCACGTGATCGTCCACCAAGATCAGACGAATGGGCGCAGGCTTGGGTGGGAGACTCATGGGGTGAATACTACCGATTCAGCATGGCGCAATCGGCGGCTGGCAACAAGTGCCCGATCGGATACTTGTGCAAGGGTCAAGCGACCGTCTCGTCGTAGGCCCGCAAGGGCACTTCCAATTGAACCGTCGTGCCTTTGCCCGGCGCGCTCTCGATGTGCACGGTGCCATCCAGGCGCTCGATCCGCTCTCGCATGCCCACGAGGCCGAAGTGGCCCTGGGGCACGCCTGCGGCCTGCGCGAGAATGAATCCCGCTCCGTCGTCGCGGACCACCAGCCTGATCCAGTGGGGTTTTCCCGCCGGTCCGATCTCGATGAAGATCTGTTTGGGCGAGGCGTGCTTGATGGCGTTGTGCAGCGCTTCTTGGGCGGCAAGCACGAGATTGCCGGCGACAAAGTCGGACACCTGCAATAGTTCCCCGGCCGCGTGCAGTTCGATCTGCACCGGATGGCCCGCCCCCGCTCGCTCCACCATGGAACGCAACGCGTCGGGCAGGCCGCCGCCTTGCAGCGGTAGACTGCGCAGCGCCCAGACCGAACTGCGCAATTCCTTCACTGCGTGGTCAAGGATTCGCCGGGTCACCGCCAGGTGCGTCAGTGGCTTGCCGTCACGCCCTGGCAACAGAGCCTCAGCCTCCGAAGCGCCGATTTGAAACCCGATCCCGCTGAGGGTTTGCAGCAGGGTGTCATGCAGGTTGGCCGCGAGCCGGTTGCGCTCCCGCAGCGTGGCCTGGAATTCGACCGCCGCATCCCGACGGGCGCGCATCTCGATAGCGAGTTCCTGGGTTTTGCGCCGCACCTGACGCCGGAGTTGCCAAGCCCAAACCACCGCGGCACCAAGTGCGACTCCCACGACCGCCATCATGCCAAGGAGCCGCCCCGCCGTCCACCACGGGGGTGCATGCACCACGCGCACATCCGCGGCATCACGCAACACGATGTCGAGTCCGGTCGGCATCAGCGACAATCGGGGCGCCGCCAAGGGGGTGTATTCGAGCTGCACGATACCTGTCACCTCCAGCTCGCTACCCGGTCGCAGTGCGTCCAAGACTTCGGTGGCTCCTTCGTGCAGGATGGCGCCCAGGACCATCTCGCCCCTTCGCAGGGTGAGTCTGCGCCAAGGTTGCTTGGCGTCAGGCGCGGATTGCACAGCGAGCAGTTCGGCGTGAAAGTGCACGAGGTGGCCGTCGAAATCGTGGGGTTGCGCCAGCTTGCCAGCAATCATGGCGGTTTGATTCAAGGCGATGATTTCCTCGGGGTTGACCGCTACTGCGGCAGGCACTTTGGCCGTTCCAACTTTGCGCACCTGCGCTTCGACGAGAGTTCCCACGTAGCGCGCCATATCGACAAAGCCCGCCGCTTCAACCCGGTCACCAGCCTGAAATCTTTCCGCGAAGTGCGCTTCCACGCGCACCGTACTGGTGCCTTCTTGCAGGTAAAGGAATTTTCCCGGCAGGGCATAGGTCACCGTGCCGATCACGCGCAGCCGATGCGGCCCTCTCGATTCCGGGTGAAAGGGCAGGAGCCGGTCGAGCGGCACCAGCGGCGCCGCAAAGGGTGCGGTCGCCGGCGCTTCGACCACCAGCTCGTCGGCTTGGCTACTGTAGACGCGCGGCATCGTTATTTCTCCCCGTGTGTTGACGCGGGTGACCGCCACGCCAGTCACGCTTACCTCGGCATCGACGAGTGCGGCCGGATCCGGAAGCGCACTTTTAGTCACCTCAGCGGTGAAATGACCTGGATTCGCGTTTAGCTCCAGCAGCCAGCCCGTATCAGCCGGTTGGAACCCTTGCACCACCCCCCGCACCGCGACCCGCATGTTAGCCTCGGCGCCGCTGAAGAATCGTGCCGGATTCATCGGGTGCGCCGGCGGCAGTGCCCTTTGGCCGATGATTCGAAGTGTTCTTGGCATAATACCAGGGGCGTAACTGCCAGGGTCGCTATTGCCTTCTATCTCCAGCACGTGGCCCACCTGGATTGAGTTAAGAGTGCGATCATCCAGGACCGAAAATTTGCGGAGACGGGCCTCGTCCACGTAGATCCAGCATCCGCCAGTGTCGTCCTGCACGATAATTTGCCCGCCGAGGCCCCGCCATGTGACTACACCGATCACATGCACCGGCCGAGCCTTGGCTGCCTCATTCAAAGATAGAGAGCGGACTTCACCGATTTGGGTGAGCAGATCTGGTGTCCGAGGGACATCGGCTCTGACCACGGCGATTGGCAGCGCAACTGCGAATCCAAAAAAGATGCTAAGGGTATGCATGGACCGCTCAGGGGCTGAGAGTTTCGGCCGGCGAAATTGTTACCTTAGTCTCTGATTGACGATCCAAATCTCATGCGCCGATCCAACGGGAAAGCCCACCAGTGCATCAAACCGCTCGATGTCGGGATTGTGGCGAAATGCACCCTCCAGCTTACCTCGCGGTTGGCCTGCTGCATCCTCAGTTGGCACATCTTCTGGATGACCATGAATCAATCGCACCCAGCCACAAGCCGCACCCACGATCCGCCCTCACGCAACTTGAGCCGGCGGACGACCTCACGCCGGGACCTTGCGCCGTCCGGTGTTCTCCCGGCCGCCATGAACTTCCAGAAGGTCCAAGGCTTCGTTGGGCGCTGTTTACGACGACGACGCCATCCGCTTTCCCTCGCCTCCCCTTCGCCTACGCAAATTACACTCGTCACGTAACCGGGCATTTTCAGGACCGACTAATTATCTTGTCTTGAGCCACAACGAACATCTCGAGCCTGTCGCTTGCTTGTTCTTTCCGGTCGCCTGCTGACGCTTTGAGACGCAACTAATTTGATCATGCAGGCTATGTGCGTGAAATAGTGTGTTGCTGGCGGCCCAGGCCAATTTTCTGTTGATATTCCACTAAATCATCACGGGCTTAAACGAGTTCGAATATCACCTGCGAGGAACCCTATTTGGCACCCGTCGCTCACGGCCTCAGGGGGAGTATTGCTGCCAGTGTTCCCGCAGCACGGCAACCAGGAGGACCATGGTCAGGGCGAGGACAACAATTCCCGACCAGCGCAAGCTCTTCATTTGATACCACATCGCAAATCCTGTAACGACCCAGAAGCAAAGCGCGCTGGCGACCGAAATGGCCATGAGGTGCCAAGCGCTCAGATACCAAGGCGCATTCGGTCCACTTTTGTAGTTCATGTGCATTTTCTTAAGAAACCCCGATACCGGGCTGTCAGGCACTGCTGACAGCGTCACATCACCCGTAACAATATTGCATACCACCACGATTGGTTGACCGTCCTTGGTCGCACGGAATTGCACAGCTGGTAGCGAGGCCGTCCCCACCTTTTGGATGGTGCCATCTTGCCGGCGGGCGCCTACGGCATCAATCGCGGCACTGCGGAACTGGGCATACATACCGTTGATGCTTCCGGGCGGCTCGATCTGTCGCTGGCTCCAGGCCAGGTCGCCACGGTTTATCCCACCCATGGGGAGAACCAAGCCCCACATGCAACCGACTGGGGCGCGAGCCCCAGCTTGTTGCACCAGCCGGTAAGCAGCACAACTTTGCGCGCAGTGGCGGCAGATCCGGAGGGCGAGCAGATCAAGTATCATTGGACAGTGAAACAGCAGCCCGCCGGTGCGTCCGTTCGGATTGCGCAGCCGGATTCGCCCACGACTGCCGTCACTGGCCTGGATGTCGTCGGTGAATACGCCTTCAGTGTGACGATAACCGACGGCAAGTCCACGGTCACACAGGACCTCGTGCCGGCGCGGGTTGTGGCGGGCAACCTTCCTCCGGTGTTCTTCGAGATGGCCACCAGAAAATCCATCTATCTCCAGGTGCCGGGAATCACCCGGACAACGCTTGCCTACTCGGCTTATGATCCTGAAAACGAGCCGATCAAGATACGCTGTTCGATCGTCAGTCAGCCGGCAGGCGCCGACGCGGTCGTGAAGGAGCCGGGGCCCCGGCGTTGCGACGTGGCCGACATGAAGGTTGCCGGAGACTACCGGTTCCGGGTCGAAGCGGATGATGGTCACCAGGTCACGGCCGAAGAACTTACTGTCACGGTGCACCCGGCGAACCATTCGCCTGAAATCACGGCTATGACCGCGACTCCGGCGAAGGTCGAGGCGTCTTCCGGCAAGACGTTGCTGGTTGCCACGACGACCGATGGTGATGGTGACAATCTTGGTTGTTGGTGGAACGTGAGGAGCAGTCCCGTTGGGAGTCATCCGGTATTTGCCCGCCGCGGCTATCACGAGACCGAAGTATCCGGACTCACCGTCCCGGGCGACTATGTGTTTGAAATGGTGGCGGCTGACAACACCGAGCGGGCCTTCAGTAGCACGACCGTGAAAGTCCTGGCCGCCGGAAAGTGAATTGTTGCCATCCCGACCAATGGCTTCCGCAAATTTACTCACCAAAAAAATGAAGACCCAAAATAAAACAAAGCTGTCTGCGGTCCTGATCGTGGCACTTTCGGCCGGCCTTGTCCGACTGGCAGCATCCCCCGACTATGACTTTATGAGAACCAATTTCGGCAAAACTCCCGACGGACAAACTATCGAGCTATACACCTTGAAAAATCGTCATGGGATCACCGCAAAGGTGATGACCTATGGGGCAATTCTCACGGAGCTCAGGGTGCCCGACCGTCAGGGGCATCTCGCCGACATCGTGTTGGGTTATGACGATCTGGAGGGTTACCTGAAGGGCACGTCGCACTTCGGAGCCACGATTGGGCGTTTTGGCAATCGCATCGCGCAGGGACGGTTTACGCTCAATGGCCAGAAATATGTTCTGGAGGCCAACAACGGGGCAAACCACCTGCACGGTGGGACACTCGGCTTCGATCGGCTGGTTTGGCAGGCTGCCTCCAGCATGACTGACCGCGGTCCGAGCGTGACTTTCAGCCGGCTGAGTCCCGACGGGGAGTCAGGATATCCCGGCAACCTGACGGTGAAGGCCACGTATACGCTGACCGATGACGATACGCTGGAGCTGACCTACGAGGCCGTAACGGACAAGGCCACCTTGGTCAATCTGACCAATCATTCCTACTTCAACCTCGCCGGCGCGGGCAGTGGCGACATTTCCGGACACGTGATACAAATCGACGCCGACCGGTTCACCCCAGTAGACGCCGGTCTCATTCCAACTGGTGTGATCGAGCCCGTGGCCGGCACCCTGCTGGATTTTTCCAAACCCGCTCTGCTGAAAACCCGCATGGAGCAAATCAAGCCCGATTCTTTGACCGGAAGCCCGCTTGGTTTCGATATCAACATGGTTCTCCGCGCCAGCCCGGCCGGCGTGATACGGCCGGTGGCCACAGTTTATGAGCCGAACAGCGGAAGAGTGCTAAAGGTCTCCTCGGACCAGCCCGCGGTTCAATTCTATACCGGAAACTTTCTGGCCGGATCCCCTGGGAAGGAAGGTAAACCCTACCATCAGCACTATGCCTTTTGCTTGGAGACCCAGCATTTTCCCGACTCCGTCAATCATCCTTCGTTTCCCTCGGTGCTACTCCAGCCGGGGGAAACCTATCACACCCGGACGGTGTGGGAATTTTCGACCCGCCAATGATCCGCCCGGTCTTCATCGCACTGTTTACAGCGATTTTGCTGCCCGGGGCCTGGGCGGTGGAAGCCTCGGCGGCGCGACCCAACATCGTCATCATACTCGCCGATGACATGGGGTTCTCAGACATCGGTTGCTACGGCTCCGAGATTCCGACGCCCAATCTTGATGCGCTGGCCGCGCATGGCTTGCGGTTCACTCAATTCTACAATTCGGCGCGCTGTTCACCCACCCGTGCAGCGCTGCTAACCGGCTTGCACCCGCACCAGACCGGTATGGGTGAATTGGCGGAGTCGCCCGGTTCACCGGCGAAGCCCGGTGCGGCGCCGGGTTATCTCAAGTATCTCAACTCGCATTGCGTGACCATTGCGGAGGTGCTTCGGCCCTCCGGCTAGGAGAAGCGCTATGGCCTGAGCGCTGGCCGGTGGCGGCCTTGGAAGCGATCCGCCTACAGATTGGCCCAAATGAGTTCGCCGCCCAGTATCAGCAGCGGCCGGCGCCTCCCGGAGGCAATCTGGCCGACGTCAGGAAGATCAAGCTGACCGAGCGAAGTGAAGTCCCAGCAGACCTGATTCTATTCCGGGCATGGGATCTCGCGCTTACTACCAAGGCTATGTCCGACTACTCGTGCGGAGCCTACGGCGGGATCGACCGTAAGACTGGCGACATGTATTTACTGAGCATGTCGCGGGGTAAGCGACAATGGGGCGACCAGAAGAAGCAAATCATCGGGTTGGCACTGGCCGAGAGCGTTGGCGGGACGATCGGGATCGAAACGGCGGCGGCATTTGAAATTGCGGAGATCGAGCTGAAAGCGGCGTTGAACGGCCGCGTGATGGTTCGTGGCTATAAACCGGCGAAGGATAAGGTGACGCGAGCCAACCCGTGGCTGGCGCTGTTGGACGCAGGCAAGTTTCACATGGTGAGGGGGGCGTGGAATCAGGACTTCACGCAGGAGGTCGAGCAGTTTCCAAATGGTCTGCATGACGATCAGGTCGATGCCGTCTCTCTTCTCTGGGAAATGGCCCGCAAGCGGCAGGCCCTCCGTGTGGCCTAGGTGTGGACTCGTGTCCTGACGCCGGCGAACCCCCACAAAGCCAAGGTAGCGTTGGCCTTGAGGTTGGCAGATTTACCGGCCTTCCGAGAGGATCCAATCAGGCACGAAATCTCACGAAAATACCTCAGTGAACGTGCTAGAAGTAAGCAGCACTTCCCTAATCTTGTTGAGAGTTACTGTTGAGAGTTTACCCGAAATAGCACATAACATGCTTTAGGACAACATGGTGGACGCTACTGGACTCGAACCAGTGACCCCCTGCGTGTGAAGCAGGTGCTCTAACCAACTGAGCTAAGCGTCCCAAACAGGGGGCAGACGGTTAACGGCCCCTCCGGCCAAATCAACCTTGTTTTATTTCCCAGCAGAAAGGCCCCTGTTCGACTGAAAACGCGGTTTTCAGCCACGCCACCGGCGCCACCGGCCGCGAGGCCGGTGGTTCGGATCGCGCCGCCCGGCTGCGGGCTACTCGCGATGCGTGACCCAGATCACCGTGACGACCGCCGCGAAGAACAGCGTCGGCCCGATGACCACCCAGGGCGCGATCGGCACGTTGTAGTGCGGAATGGCCCAGTTCACGGCGAGGCACTTGAGCGCGATCACCAGCCAGACCGTGCCAAGCAGCCAACGCTCCAGCCGGGACAGCCCGGCCAAGGGATGGAGGTTGATTTTCACGCCCGCAAAATACACCCCGGCCGGTCCGGCCGCTGCGCAGTCTTTGGCTCAAGCTGCGCAGGGCTTGCCCCCGGCTTTACCGGCCGGCGCGGGACTCCGGCTTGCGTTCCGGAAACAGCGTCCGGCAGATTTCGCACCCCGTGCCGTCGCACCCGCGCGCCGTGCAGTGCTCACGACCGTAGAAAATGATCCGCAGGTGCAGCTGGTTCCAATGTGCCTCCGGGAAAAGCTTCTTCAGGTCGCGCTCGGTCTGCTCGACGTTGCGCCCGCTGCTCAGCTTCCAGCGCCGGGCCAGCCGGTGGATGTGCGTGTCCACGGGAAACGCCGGCACGCCGAACGCCTGGCTCATGACCACCGACGCGGTCTTGTGCCCCACTCCGGGCAATGCCTCCAGTTCGGCGAAGGTGCGCGGCACGGCGCCACCGTGATTTTCGATGACGAGCCGCGAGAGCCCGCTGATCGCCTTGGCTTTCTGCGGCGACAGCCCGCACGGCCGGATGATCGCCTGGATCTCCGCCACCGGCGCGCGGGCCATGTCGGTCGGATTGTCGGCGAGGGCCCAGAGGTGCGGGGTGACGAGGTTCACGCGCTTGTCGGTGCACTGGGCCGAGAGCAGCACGGCCACCAGCAGCGTGTAAGCATCGCGGTGATCGAGGGGAATGGGCGTCTCCGGGTAGAGCGCCTCCAGCCGCCGGTCAATGTAGGCGGCGCGGACCGACTTGGTGAGGAAAGCCCGGTCAACAGCCACAGGTTCAGCCTTTATCGTTCGCCGCCGCCTCCGCCGGATCGTATTCAAAAGGCAGGCTGACGCGGCGGGTCTCGACCGCCCGCCCCGCTTTCACCTGGGGCACGAATCGCCATTGGCGCACGGCGGCCAGCACCCCTTCGCCAAAGGCGGAATCGGACGCGCTGTCGATCCGGAGATCCTCGACCGTGCCTTGCGGCGTGATGCGCATCGTCACCACGGCCGAGGCCCGCTGGCCGGCCTGGCGCAAGGCCTCGGGATATTTCGGGGTGATGACGTAAAACGGCTTCGGGCCGGAATCCTGCAGGGCGGCCACGCGCTTCGCGATCATCTGGTCGAGTACTCCCTCGCGATAGGCCGCGGGCTGCCAGGAAGTGAACACCTCATCCCCGCCAACAAACAGGTGAAGCTTCATCTGGCCCGCGCCCATGAATCTTCCCATCGGCACAAAGACGGAGAACGGCTGGGGCACCTGCGGCTTCAACCGGCCGATCTCGTAGACGAATACCGCCGTGGTGCTGTCCGAGAATTCCAGCTCAAGCACCAGAAACACATCCTCGAGCGGATAGGAGGACTCGAACTTGGCGCTGAAATCGAACTGATTGTTGATGTTGGTGCCCACGTCGCTCAGATGGACGAATTCGGTCTTGGTGTCCAAATCCCGCACCGTGATGAGGAGCGGCAGGTATTCCGGGGTGGGTTTCAGGGCGAGGCTCTTGCCCGTGGCTTCCACTAATTTCCCCTCCTGCAGAAAGTAAGGCTCGCTCCGGATGACCTTGTGCACGGCGTGGTATTTGTTGTCCCCGCCATGGAGCGCATAGAGCCTGGTCTGGGCTGGCAGCGGGGCAACGAGAGCCGCCAGCAGCCATAAGCTGGTCAAAACAGGGGAACGCCGCCTGCACGTGTTCATAGCCGGAAGATACCACGCCGCTTTTTCCCAGCAAGGAGGGACTGCCGCGCGGGATGGTCAGCAGCTGCGCTTTCGTTTCTTTCAGCCGCGTTTAATGACCCGTCCGGCAAGAACCTGATCTCGTCGCGCCCGCCGCGCCTCAAGGTCCGGTCAGCAGCCGGGCCTTGATCGCCGCCGGCAGATTGGCCGTTGCCAGCCAGGCGTGGGCCGCGCCGGGGGCGTTGACCCGCCAGCGGGCATAGGCGGCGGCCAGCGCCGAATCGCGTGCGGCCGGATCGGACAGCGTCTGCGTCCACGCGATGGCCGCCGGTGGGTCCGCCTGCGCCAGCGTCGGGGCGATGAATGTCGCGGCGCGGACCTGGCTTTCGCCAGCGAGCGCGTGGACGAAAGTCTTCACCGCCCCCGCATCCTGCTGCATCCAGTAGGACAAGGCCCCGGTGAACGCCTCGGCCGGCAACACCGGGGTCGCCGCGGCCCAGTGCGTCGCGGCCGCGGGGTCGCGCTGCGCCCAGGTGGAGGCAATGTGGGCGAGCGCAACGTTGCGGGCCGCCTCGCCGGCCAGCGTCTGCGCCCACGCGATGGCCCGCGCGGGATCGACGGCCGCCCACTGGCCCGCCACGCGCACGGCGGCGGCGTCCTGGAGCGATCCCGCCGGCAGCGAAGCGGCGTAGTTGGCCGCGTCCTGCGGATGGCTCGCCGCCCAGATTTCCAGAATGTTGCTAAGTGCCAGGTCCCGGACGTTTCCGGCCGGCAAAGTTCCGGCCCAGGCGAGAGCCGTGGTGGGATCCTGCGCCGCCAGTTCGCGGGCGACGTCGAGGGCCGCGCGTGTTTGCACTTCGCCAGCAGGCAACGTGCTCACGATTGCGGCTGCCTCGGCGGGATTTGCGCGGGTCAGGGACTGCAAGGCCGCCGTCAGCGTGCGGTCGAGTGCGGCGCCGGCCAGCGTCTGCCGGGCGATGGCCATCGCGCGCGCCGGATCGTCCACGGCCATCGTCATCAACACCGCTTCCATGACAGGTGGCCGGTCCGCCGCCGCGAGCTGCTGCGCCCAGGCCAGCGCGGCCGGCAAATCGCGCGCGGCCCAGCCATCCGCGAGGGCGCGCAGGGCCCGCTCGCGGCTTTCGCCCGCCGGCACCAGCGCGAGCCGGGATACGGCAGCCACGGGATCCGTCGCGGCCAGCTGGGCGAACAGGGAATTGTAGATCGCCCGCTGTTCGCGCGTGAAGACGAATTCACGCGCCAGCGTCAGGGCGCGGTCCGGATCCGACCGACCGAGGGCATCGAGCGTGCGCAACAGGCCCCGGGTGTATTCCGCCGGTGGCAACCGCCGGAGTGAGTTGATGGTCGCCCGGATTCCCGCTTCAGGATCCGGCGCCGTGGGCCGGCCATGGGCCGCGGGCCCGACCGCGGTTGATTTCGGCGGGATCGGTGGCTCCTCGGGCGTGCCCCGATACCACGCCACCAAGGTAATCGCGCCGGCCAGGCCGGCCGCACACAAAACAAGGAAGCGGGTCGATGACTTCATGTCAGGCGGCCCGCTGCAATCCCAGCCAACAAGCCCCGCGACCCGGAATCAACCCACAAAAAATCCGGACCATCGCGTTAGCAACGGCCCGGATCAAGTCTCAGGCGGGGCAACCCGCGGCGGGCTTACTCGGGATCCTCGACCTTCAGCAGGCCGTTGCCGCCGATCGTGAGGCGGTCGCTGATCACGCCGCCGTTCAGGGTGCTATTGCCGTTGATGGCCACCGTGCCGGCCGGGGCCGCCACGTAGCCGTTACAGGTGACATTCCCGTTCAGCGTCAGGCCGCCGGTGGCGATATTCAGCACGAGCCACTCGGGGTGATCCGCTTCGCCGATCGAGCCGCCCAGCGTAACGCCGCCGGGCAGGTTGATGATGACCGGGCCGACAATCCGGACCTCGCTGTTGCTGTTGAGGGTCAGCCCCTGGAGGTTGTAAACCGCCGGCTGCGTCGCGCCGGCCACACCGAGGACCAGGCCGCTGTGGCCGTTGACGGTGAAGGTGCCGTAGGTACCCGCGGGAACGACCACCGGGCCGACGTTGCTGTTGAGCGTCAGGTTGCGGAGCGTGGCAAAGTTGCCCGGGCTCTGGGTGTTGTTGTTCAACGTGACGTCACGCGTGCCCGCCGGAGCCGGCGGCGGCGCCACCACCGGCAGGGCGATGGCGTTCACCCGCCGGACCACGTGGCGGAGCGCCGCATTGCCGTTGAGGGTGACCTGGTAGTTGGACGGCGAACTGCTGCCGCTGGCGTCGACTGTGCCCGCGTAGACCGGATGCCCGTTGAGCTGCACGGTCGGGGTGCCCGGCACGAGCAGGTCGCCACCCAGCAGGGCCGCGCCGTTGAGCGTGGTGTTCTCCGGCAACATGACCTGCAGCGAACCGTCGATGCCGCCGTCCAAGGTCGGCGCGTGGCGCACGATCGCCGTGGTGGTGATCACGAGCGTCCCGCTCGCCGTGCCTTGGTAACTGGTCTCATTGATGGTCGCGACCACGGCATACGAGCCCGGATAGGTCGGCACGGTGGCGCTACCGTTGTAGGTGATAGTCACCGCGAGGTTCGCGGGGCTGGTGACGACGGACACCGGCTTCGGCGTGCCGTCGTAGGCCTGCACCAGACCGGAGAGCGTCACGGTGGCGCTGGCCTGGGTGATCACGAGCGTGCCACTGGCCGTACCGACGTAATTCGCCTCCTGAACGGTGGAGACCACCGTGTAACTGCCGACCGCCGAGGGCGCGGGCGGGGTGCCATTGTAGGTCGTGACCACGTTCAAGCCGACGGGGGCGGTGGTGACCGCGATCGGTTTCGCCGCGCCGTCGTAGACCTGCGCCAGATTCGCCAGCGTCACGGTCGCGACCGCCTTGGCGATGACCAGCGTGCCGCTGGCCGTGCCGGCGTAGTTCGCGTTGTTGACGGTGCCGACCACGGCATAGCTGTCCGCGTTCGTCGGCGCGGTGGCGCTGCCATTGTAGGTGAAGTCCACCGTGAGACCGGCGGGGGTGGTCACGGCCGACACCGGTTTGGCCGCGCCATCGTAGATCTGGTTCAAGCCACCGAGCGTCACGGGCGCGACCGCCTTGGCGATGACCAGCGTGCCGCTGGCCGTGCCAGCGTAGTTCGCATTGTTGACGGTGCCGACCACGGCATAGCTGTCCGCGTTCGTCGGCGCGGTGGCGCTGCCATTATAGGTGAAGTCCACCGTGAGACCCATGGGGCTGGTGTTGGCACCAACCGGCTTCGGCGCGCCGTCGTAGGTTTGATTGAGCCCGCTGAGCGTCACGCTGGCCGTCGCCTTCGCGATGACCAGGGTGCCGCTCGCCGTGCCGGTGTAGTTCGCCTCATTGATGGCGCCGACCACATGATAGCTGCCGGCGCTGGCCGGCGCGGCGACATTACCATCGTAGGTGAAGTCCACGGCGAGGCCCGCGGGGCTGGTGGTGGCTGACGCAGGTTTGGCCGCACCGTCGTAGATTTGCGCCAAGTTCGTCAGCGTCACGGGCGCGACCGCCTTGGCGATGGTCAGCGTGCCGCTCGCCGTGCCCATGTAGTTCGCGTTGTTGATCGTGCCGACCACGGCATAACTGCTGGCGTCGGTCGGGGCGGTAGCGCTGCCGTCATAGGTGAAGTCCACCGCGAGGCCGGCGGGGTTGGTGACCGCGCTCACGGATTTCGGTGCACCGTCGTAAGTCTGGTTCAGGTCGCCGAGCGTCACGCTCGCCAGCGCCTTCGCGATGGTCAGCGTGCCGCTGGCCGCGCCGGTGTAGTTCACGTCGTTGACGACGGCGTCCACGGCATAGCTGCCGGTATTGACCGGTGCGGCCAGACCGCCGTCATAGCTGAGGACTACACTCAGTCCGCCGGGATTCGTGCCGGCTGACGCAAACCTGGCCCCACCATTGTAAGTCTGGTTGAGGTCCCCGAGCGTCACGTCCGCGAGCGCCTTGGCGATGTTCAGCGTGCCGACGGCCGTGCCGAAGTAGTCGGGATCCTCGATGGTCGCGACCACGACATAGCCGCCGGCGTTGGTCGGCGCGACCGGGCTGCCGTCATACGTGAAGGCGACGCTGAGGCCGGCCGGCGTGGTGAGGGCCGTCGCCGATTTCGGGGTGCCGTCGTAGGTGGCCAAGAGGCTGTCGAGCGCCATGAGGGTGGCGACCTTCGTGGTGGCCAGCGTCGCGGCCGTGCTGGTCGTCGGACCAAACGAGTTGGTGACGATGCAGTCGTAGGCGCCGGCATCAGCCGCGGTGGCACTCGCGAGCAGGAGCGTCGCGGTCGTGGCGGATGGGTTGCCCAGGATCGCAAAACCGTCCTTCTGCCACTGGTAGGTCTGCGGGGTCGTGCTCGCCGCCGCGACCGTGAAGCTCACCGCGCTGAACGACGGCACGCTCTGGTCGAGCGGCTGCGTGGTGATCACCGGGACGGGCGGCGCGCTCGTGAAGGAGAAGTCGTCGATCGCGATGCCATCGTCCGAGCCGGTGTCATCGACGTCGGTCCAGCGCAGGACGAGCGTCTGGCCCGGCGCCCAGGTCAAGCCGGTGATGGTCGCGGTGATGTTGGGCACTCGGTTCGCCGCCGCGTTGCCGTCGAGCGGCGAGTTCAGGTTCGCCGCACTGGTGTTGGGCGCCGTGAAGTCGAGCGCGGTGAAGTTGGCGAAAGTGCCCGTGTTGATATCGACCGCGCCGGCGGCGTAGGCAAAGGCAAATTTGTTCGGCGTAGCGGTGCTGCCGTGCCGCCACTGCTCGCCGGTGTAGCTCACCGTGACGTAGGTGATCGTCTGGCCGGTGGTGTTGACCAGTGTCACGCCGACGCGGGAGGCCGTGGTGCCGCTGCCGACCGAGCCGAGCGCGCGATCGGTGCCTGGATTCGTGCCCGTGATGCCGTAGGAATTGATACCGCCGGAGTTGCTACCGCCGGAGTCGGGCTTGAAGAGGGCGTTGCCCGTCGTCGGCGCAAACTTAACAAAACTCCAGCCGGCCAGGCCGGCCGCGTTCACCCCCGGGTTGGCATCGAGCGAGAAGGGCCCGATGCCGGTGAAGCTGAACGTGCCCGTTGAGGGCAACGTGTCGAAGTTCTGTGTATAGGTGCCGCCGGAGTAGTTGAGCACCGAGGGCGGCGCGATCACGAGCACCGAGACAGCGGTCGAGGTGGCCGGCGTGCCGACGCCGTTGCTCACGACGACATCATAGGACCCGGAGTTAAGCACCGTCACGCCCGAGAGCGTCAGCGTGGCGGTGGTCGCGCCGGAAACCACGCCGCCGTTTGCCAGCGCGGCGCCACCCTTGCGCCACTGATAGGCCAGAGGCGTGCTGCCGGTCGCCGCGACGCTGAGCGTCACGGTGGCACCGGCTGCCACAGTCTGGCCGGCCGGCTGCGTGACGATCTGCGGCGCCGTCGGCGTGACCGTGAGGGTGGCGGGAGCCGAAGTGACGGGCGAACCGACGCCGTTGCTCACGACGACATCATAGCTCGCGGCATCTGCGGCCTGAACGTTGCTGAGGACGAGCGTCGCGGACGAGGCGGTCGGGTTGCCCACGACGGCGAGGCCGCCCTTGCGCCACTGATAGGTGAACGGCGCCGTGCCGCTCGCCCCGACGGTGAAGCTGGCGCTGCCGCCCGCGGAGACCGTTTGCGAGGTGGGCTGCGTGGTGATGCTCGGCGCAACCGGCGCCGCAGTTCCAAACGAGAAGCTGAAATCGGCCGTCGGATGGAGCCCGGTCGACACGCTGGTCACGCCGGCTGCGAACACCTTGACGGAAATGGAGTCACTGAAATCGAAATTCGCCGGCGGCGTGAGCGTGTAGGTCTTTCCGTCGGCGCTCGCACTCAAGGACGCCGGGACCGCGCCGCGGATGGCGCTGTTGATCGTGAACGCGCTGCCGGCGGCGCTGACCGCCTGATCGAAAGTGACGGAGGGCGCGGTGTTGAGGGCGGCATTGGTCGCACCGTTCACTGGGCTGGAGGAGACCACCGACGGGCCGGTCGGGCCGGTGATCGAGGTGGACAATGAAAAATCGTCGATCGCCAGGCCATCATCCGACCCGGGAACGTCGTTGTCGCGCCAGCGGACGACGAGCGACTGCCCGGGCGCCCAGGTAATGCCGGTCACAGTCGCGGTGCGAACGCCGCGATTGGCTGCGAGATTGCCATTCACTGCCGCCGCGGTGCCGACCGCCGTGGCACTGTTCACCGGCGAGGTGAAATTGAGAGCGGAAACCGGAGTGAAGGTGCCCGTCAGAATATCGCTGCCACCAATCAGGTATTCGGCGGAAATCCTGTCCGTGCCGCCCACCGTGCCGGCGCCGTAACGCCATTGTTCACCGGTGTAGTTGAGCGTGAACTGCGAGATCACCTGGCCGGTGTTATTAACAAAGGTTGCCCCCCAAGTGGAAGCGACGGTCCCGCTCAGCAGCGCGCCAAAGGCCCGCTCGGTCGCGCTCGTCGCCCCGAAGGAGTAGGCCGCACCGGTGGGGCCACTCCCGGTGCCAACCACGAAAGTGGCATTTGCGCCGGTGCCCCCGATCCTGGCAAAGCTCCAGCCGCCCATGTTGGTGGCGTTTAGACCTGCGCTGGCCACAGGATTAGCCGCAAAAAACGGACCGAACCCGGCGAAAGAGAACGTTGGCGAGGTAAAGTTCGGCAGCGTGTCGAAGTCCTGCACATAGGTGCCGCCCGTGTAGAAGATCTGCGTCGCGCTCGCGCTGCTGATCGAGAGCGAGGCGGGCGCGGAGGTGGCGGGCGAGCCCACGCCGTTGCTGACGACGACATCGTAGTTGCCGGCGTCGCCGAGCGTGATGCCCGTCAGGCTGAGCGTCGCGGTGGCGGCCGAGGCGTTGCCGCTGACCGGCGTGCCGCCCTTGCGCCACTGGTAGGCGAGCGGGCTCGAGCCGACGGCCACCACGGAGAAGGTCGCCGTGCTGCCGGGCGCGAGCGAGCGGTTGGCCGGCTGCGAGGTGATCGTCGGGGCGGCCGGCGTGACGGACAGCGCCGCCAGATTGCTCACGATCGAACTGACATTGTTGGTGATGGTG
This sequence comes from Lacunisphaera sp., assembly GCA_029945445.1. GTDB lineage: Bacteria > Verrucomicrobiota > Verrucomicrobiia > Opitutales > Opitutaceae > Lacunisphaera. Next base: position 39,436 of record JAQSCO010000061.1, read on the forward strand.
ACATCGTAGCTGGCGATGTCGCCGCTCTGGACGTTGCTCAGCGTGAGGGTCGGCGTGGCCGAGCCGGAAACATTGCCGGCGTCGCCCAAGTTCGCCCCACCCTTGCGCCATTGGTAGACAAACGGGGCCGAGCCGCCCGCCGTGACGGTGAACGCGACATTCGTGCCGGCGGACACCGTGCGCGAGACGGGCTGGGTCGTGATGGTCGGCGGCAGGCCGGTGACGGTCAGGGTGGCGGCGGCACTGGTGGTCGAGCCGACGTCATTGGTCACGACGACGTAAAAGCTGCCGACATCGGCCGCCTGCACGCTGTTCAGGGGCAGGATGTCCGAGGTCGCCCCGGGAATCTCGACATCGTCATGGAACCACTGGTAGGCGAGCGGGGCATTGCCGGTCGCAGTGACGGTGAAGGTGGCGGTGCCGCCGACCGGCACCGACTGCGGGACCGGCTGCACGACGATGGCCGGCGTGCCGACCGACGACTGGCCGTCGATCACCGTGCGAAAGGCCGCGGCGATCGGGGCGGGTAGCGCCGTGAAGAAGGTGTAGCCGGTGTCAGACTGGATCTGGGCCGCGGAGGTGACGAAGGTCTCCCACGGCGTGCTGCGGACGCCGGCAATGTTGGGAATCTTGATGGCGATGACCCGGATCGCCGAGGCGCCGGCGGCGATGATGCGGTCGACGGCGGTGCCGGTCCCGACGGGCACCACCACGACAATCTTCCACGTGTAGCCCGGGATGGCCACGCCGCTGGCGATGGTCGAACCCGCGAAACCGCTGGTGCCGCTGGTGATCAGCAGCTCATTGCCCGCGGCGGCCAGGGTCCGGCTGTAGGTCTCGAAACTGGCCCAGACGCCCTGGTTGTTGTCGGGAGTCTGCGGGACCATGTTCGACATGAAGAAGGTGACGTCGTTGTCCGCCCGGGTCGCCGTGCGGTCGGCGGACGGGCACATGTGGCCGCGATCGTAGCCGGAACCGCTGTAGTCGGTCGTCAGCACCTGGTAGAAACCAGCCGGCAGCGTGGTGTCCTGGAAAAAAACCGCTGACCGCCCCGCGCTGCCGGAGTCCGCGACGGTGAGATCCCAGCTCACCCAGTTGGGCTCGTGCGTGGTGTCGTTGTAATCCACGGCATACTGGTCCCGCTGGATCAGGTAGTGGCCGTGATTGTTGGTATCCGAGGTGGCGCCGCTCGGATTGCCCAGTTGCATCTGGTAGGGCGCGCCGATGATGGCGAAGCCGCTGGCGACCAGCGTGACGAACAGGACCGCGGTGGTGAACCAGCGGGTGACAGTGGTGTGCTGAGGTGACATGGGGATGATAAAAGGAACTGAGGCCCTGACGGCCGGCGCTGGCACCCGGAGGTGCGGACAGACTCGTCGTCTGCGCAGCGCCGGATTCAAACTGACGAATAGCGGCGGCGCTTCACCGGGTGGTCCCGGATGCTGGCCCGTTGGAAATGCTCATGGGTTGCGTAGCTCTGCCCTGAAGGTGAAGGGCCAGACCAATCGTGTGCAACTCGCCGGGGTGACAATACCGTAACGATCGGGGACGAACGCAATTGACTGGCCCATTTTCAGTGCTGTTGAAGGCCTCATGTCATACGGACGCAAAGTGGATACAATCACTAACTGGCCCCAATCGCCCCGGTGTATTACCTATCACCATGCGGTGGACCCGGCCCCCATAAGTTTTCGGCGCAGGGCGATAATCTGGCGGTCGTAACTCCCGCCCCGGGCCAAATCTCAGTTGCGCCACCTCCGCCCTCGCCTACCGTCCGCGGCATGGCTTCCCCCCGCGAACTGCTCGCCCCGCTCGACACTTTTGAACGCCGCCACACCGGCTCGCCCGCCGCCGAGGTCACCGCGATGCTGCAGGCGACCGGCTTTGATTCGCTCGATGCCCTCACCGCCGCGGCCGTGCCGCCGAAGATCCGCCTGAAGCGCCCGCTGCGCCTGCCCGCCGCCGCCAGCGAGACCACCGCGCTCGCCGAGCTCCGCGCCATCGCGTCGAAGAACAAGGTCTTCCGCAGCTTCATCGGCCTGGGCTACTACGACACCGCCACCCCGGGCGTCATCCAGCGCAACATCCTCGAGAACCCGGCTTGGTATACCGCCTACACGCCTTACCAGGCCGAGATCTCCCAGGGCCGGCTTGAGGCGCTCCTGAATTTCCAGACCGTCGTCACCGACCTGACCGGCCTGCCGATCGCCAACGCCTCGATGCTCGACGAGGGCACCGCCGCCGCCGAGGCCATGATGATGTGCCACCGCGTGAAGCTCGGCGACAGCCACGACGCGTCCGTGTTCTTCGTCTCGGCCAAGTGCCACCCGCAGACCATCGACATCGTCAAGACCCGCGCCAAGCCGCTCAACGTCTCCATCGTGGTCGGCGACCACCGCGCGTATGACTTCGCGGGAAAAGTATTCGGCGTGCTCGTGCAATATCCCGACACCACCGGCAGCATCCAGGATTTCGCCGCCTTCTTCGAGAAGGCCCACGCCGCCGGCGCGCTCTGCGTCGTCGCGACCGACCTGCTCGCGCTCACGCTCCTCCGCGCGCCGGGCGAGTTCGGCGCCGACGTCGCCGTCGGCTCCGCGCAGCGCTTCGGCGTGCCGATGGGCTTCGGCGGACCGCACGCGGGCTTCCTCGCCACCAAGGACGAGTTCAAGCGCCAGATGCCCGGCCGCCTCGTCGGCGTCTCGAAGGACGTGCACGGCAACCCCGCCATGCGCCTCGCCCTCGGCACGCGCGAGCAGCACATCCGCCGCGACAAGGCCACGTCCAACATCTGCACCGCCCAGGTGCTGCTCGCCGTCATGGCCTCGATGTATGCCGTCTACCACGGGCCCGAGGGCCTGAAGCGGATCGCGCAGCGCACCCGTCTGCTCACCCAGTTGCTGGCCGACGGCCTGAAGGCGACTGGCGCGAAGGTGAACGCCGAGCCCGTGTTCGACACGCTGACCGTCACGGGCATCGACGCCGCCAAAGTCCACGCCGCCGCGCTCGCCGCGAAGATCAACCTCCGCCCCGTCGACGCCTCGACGGTCGGCCTCTCCCTCGACGAGACGACGACCGCGGAGGAAGTGCAGGCGCTGCTTACCGTCTTCAGTAGCCACGAGCGTGAGCGAGTGGATGCTTTGTCAGACCCACTCGCTCACGCTCGTGGCTACGAGGATTTTTCCGCGCCTTTCGCGCGCAGCTCGAGCTTTCTCACCGCCTCGGTCTTCAACAAATACCACACCGAGCACGAGATGCTCCGCTACATCAAGCGGCTCGAGACGAAGGACCTTTCGCTGGTCCACTCGATGATCTCGCTCGGCTCGTGCACGATGAAGCTCAACGCCACGAGCGAGATGTTCCCGGTCACCTGGCCGGAGTTCGGCCGGCTGCACCCGTTCGCCCCTGCCGACCAGACCAAAGGCTATGCGAAGTTGTTCGCGCAGCTGGAGAAGTGGCTCGCGGAGATCACCGGCTTCGCCGCCGTGTCGCTCCAGCCGAACGCGGGCTCGCAGGGCGAATACGCCGGCCTGCTCGTCATCCGCGCCTACCACGAGTCGCGCCACGAGGGCCACCGCCACATTTGCCTCATCCCGACCAGCGCCCACGGCACGAATCCCGCCAGCGCCGCGATGTGCGGCTTCAAGGTCGTGGCCGTCGCCTGCGACGCCAGCGGCAACATCGACATCGCCGACCTCAGGGCCAAGGCCACCGAGCACGCCGCCAATCTCGCCGCGCTCATGGTCACCTACCCGTCCACGCACGGCGTGTTCGAGACCGCGATCCGCGACATCTGCAAGGTCATCCACGCGCACGGCGGCCAGGTCTACATGGACGGCGCCAACATGAACGCGCAGGTCGGCCTGACCTCGCCCGGTTTCATCGGCGCCGACGTCTGCCACCTCAACCTCCACAAGACCTTCTGCATCCCGCACGGCGGCGGCGGCCCCGGCATGGGCCCGATCGGCGTCGCGAAGCAGCTCGTGCCGTTCCTGCCGAGCCATGTGTTTGGCTCTCAGCTTTCAACTCTCAACTCTCAGCACAATGGCGCTGTTTCAGCAGCGCCATTTGGTTCCGCCTCCATCCTCGTCATCACCTGGATGTATATCCGCATGATGGGCCCCGACGGCCTCACGCGCGCGACGCAGTTCGCCATCCTCAACGCCAATTACATCGCCAAGCGTCTCGCGAACCATTTTCCCGTCCTCTACCAGGGCGCCGGCGGGCTCGTCGCGCACGAATGCATCCTGGAATTCCGCCCGTGGAAGAAGCACGGCCTCGAGGTCGAGGACGTCGCGAAGCGCCTGATGGATTACGGCTACCACGCGCCGACCATGTCGTTCCCCGTCCCCGGCACGCTCATGATCGAGCCGACCGAGAGCGAGACGAAGACCGAGCTCGACCGCTTCTGCGACGCGCTCATCGCCATCCACGGCGAGATGGCGGCCGTCGCCAGCGGCGAGAGCGACAAGGCCAACAACCCGCTCAAGCACGCGCCGCACACCGCGGCGGCGGTCTGCGCCACCGATTGGCCGCACCCCTACTCGCGCGAGACCGCGGCGTTCCCCGACAAATGGACGCGCGCCGCGAAGTTCTGGCCCGCCACCGGCCGCGTCGACAACGTCTACGGCGACCGCAACCTCGTGTGCTCGTGCCTCGGGATGGAAGCGTATGCGGACGCAGGGACAAAGTGAGAGTGAAAGTGGCCGAGCTGTAGGAGCGGCTTTACGCCGCGATTTGCAGGGCGGGATCGCCGATCCCGCCTTCCCTCGTCCCCTGTAGGGGCGTGGCTCGTCCACGCCCGGGCGCCGACAAGCGACGCCCCTACACCAGGTACCGCGCCGCACACCGCGGCGGCGGTCTACCCCCAAGCCCCGTCCCCGCAAGCGCCGGTTTGGCCACTCCCTTTGCGTTCAAGTCCGTTCACACTTTGGGTTCCGCCAGCAGCCGCGTCAGCCGCCCTTCCAGCTTCAGCCAGCGGATCAAGGCGCTTAGCGCGGCCATCCGGCGTTGCTCCTCCAATCGCGCAACCAGCCGCCGCCGGGCGACGGCGAGCGCCCGCGGCACCCGCAGCTGCGGCAGCCGGCGCCCGAGCAGCGCCAGGTCGCCATTCCCGCCCAATTGCCGGGCCAGCCGCACCAGCACGGGATAAGCCGCGCCCGCGCCCAGCGGCCAGCGCGAGGCGGCGAACGCCGTGTGGTCACGCAGGATGATCACCGCCTTCCGCCATTCGTGCAAAGATTCCAGTGCCGGGTGCCTCATGGCCGCCTGGTGCCGGCGGTCGGCCCGATCCAGGCTCCGCCGGAGCAGCTGCCGCAGGTGGGCGGGCGAGACCGCCGGCATCGGGGCGCTGCCCAGCGCGGCCGACTCTTCGAGCAACGCCTGACGGATCTGCTCCCCATCCGGCGGCACAAACCGGCCGGCTCGCGCGGCCAGCAGCCGCGCCACCTCCCGTTGCCGGCCGGTCAGGCGCCGGGTCAATTTGCCGGCCAACGCGGCGGCCACGGCCGCCTCGCGCGCCGCGGACATCCTGCCCCCCAGTTCCGTCAGCCGGTAGCGCGGCATGATCGCCCAGGCCGCCCCGGCCTTCTCCAGCAGGCGGAGGGCGGAGCGCGCCCGCTTCAAGGCCACGCGCGCCCGGTGCACCGCCTCGACGGGATCATCCGCCATGCCGGCCAGTGCCTCGGCCGCCTCGCGGGTCAGGCCGGCGGCCAGCGAGGTGAGCCCGGTGCCGATGCAGCGGTTGAGTGGCAGGCGCAGCTTCATGCGATACTGCGCCATTCTCCCCGCTGCGGCCCCGGAGTCAACGCCGCCCAACTGCCGCGTTGCCTTGCGCCGTCCACGACTATTCTCTCCCGGCGTGAAACTCATCCGTCATCTTTCTCCCGCTGGCCCGGCCTACGCCGCGCTGCAACCCGACGGCTCCGCGCGCGCCGTTTCCGGTGACATCTTCGGCGACTTCCGCGTGACCGACCAGGCGGTCAAGCCCGGCAAGCTCCTCGCACCGTTGCAGCCGGCCAACCTGCTTTGCATCGGCCTCAATTACCGGAAGCACGCCGCCGAGAGCAACAACCCGCCGCCGCCCCACCCCGTTCTCTTCATCAAGAACACCGCGAGTGTCCAACACCCCGGCGACCCGATCGAGATTCCCGTGAAGCTCCCGAGCACCAAGGTCGACTACGAGTGCGAACTCGCGGTTGTCATCGGCCGGACGTGCAAGAACGCCACCAAGGCCGACGCCCTCAACTACGTCCTCGGCTACACCTGCGCCAACGACGTCTCCGCCCGCGACTGGCAGCGCGAGGGCGGCGGCGGCCAGTGGTGCCAGGGCAAGAGCTTCGACACCTTCTGCCCGCTCGGCCCGGTGCTGGTGACGCGGGACGAGATTCCCAATCCGAACGCCCTGACGATCAAAACCATTCTCAACGGCGAGGTCATGCAGGATTGGAATACCAACGACATGATTTTCGACGTGCCGACGCTCATCGAGTTCCTCAGCGCCAGCAAGACGCTGCTGCCCGGCACGGTCATCCTCACGGGCACGCCGCACGGCGTCGGCTTCGCGCGCCAGCCGCCCGTCTGGCTCAAGGCCGGCGACACCGTGAGCATCGAGATCGAGAAAATCGGGACGCTGACCAATCCGGTGATCAACGAACCGGTTTCTTAACCGCTAATCCGCGCTAATTGACGCTAATAGCTGATCCCTATTTTCCCATTAGCGAAGATTAGCGTTTATTAGCGGTTCACTGCCTTAAATCCGTAGTTTCTCATGAAGAAGACGAGCATCACCAAGCTGAAGTGGGACCACTGGAAATCCCCCAAGGGGAAATACGAGCAATACGGCAAGGACATCTCGCAAAAGCTCGGCGATGTCCGGCGCGGCTGGCCGAAGAAAGGTCATCCATTCAACCTCGAGCTGGTGAAGGTCCCGTCTGGCAAGGCCGCGTGCCCGTTTCATTTGCACACGACGCAATGGGAGCTCTACGTCATCGTCAGCGGCACGGGCACGGCCCGCTGTGGCAAAACGCGGCACAAGGTGAAGGCCGGCGACGCCTTCATGCATCCGCCGCTCGAGGCGCACCAACTCATTAACACGGGGAAGAAGGACCTCGTCTTCTACATCATCGCCGACAACCCGCCGGTGGACATTTTCCATTATCCCGACTCCGACAAATGGGGCATGCGCCCGCACGGGAAATTCTTCCGGCTCAAGGAAACGCCCTACCACGACGGCGAGGAGTAATCTGCCGCGGCGAAGGCCGCAGGACAGACCCCGGGCGCCCAGCAGGGCGCAACGGGGTGTGGAACGCGCTGACCCCAGCGCGTTTCCCCCGGAGCGCGGGCGCCTGTCCTCCATAGGCTTGGCGACGGAGGAACCCCGCCCGCGTGAAGAAGCGCCTTGAGGTCAAGTCGCTCCAGCAAGCAAAAGGCCGGGCGCTCAAGCCCGGCCTTTCTGAAAACCAGAATGCGCCTTGTGAGTTATTTGACGGTCGCGATCCGCCGCCGGCGGATCATCACACCGCCCAGCGCCACCACGCCGAGGATCGCCGCATAAGTCGAAGGCTCGGGAATGGCCTGGATCTGAAATGACGTGTAGGCCGTGTAAACGCCAACGCCGTTTGCCCCCGGGATATTGGCGTTCAGATTGACCAGACCGCCTGAGGTGACGTTGTTGAATTCCAGCCCGCCGCCGTAGATGCCGGGCGTCAGTGTATTCGCGGCAATCTGCATTTGCACCGTGGCGGCATTGAAAATGAAATTATTGGGGACGGTCTCGTTGGTCACCTGCTGGCCGGATACGCCGTAGTCCAGCCAAAGCCCGATCCGGCCCGTCGCAGTCACGTAGTTTGTCGTGAACGTCGTGCTGGTAAGCGTCAGCTCTTGGGTGGGATCCACGAGCATCTTGCCCAGCGACCAGCTGACGGGATTGCCATTTTGCGTGCCGGTCAGGAACGGCATGTTGGCAAAGCCATCGTTGGTGCCGCCAATCAGATTCGGAATGCTCAGCAAGGAGGTAGTGCCCAGGTTGGTCTGGATCGTGTAAGCGCCATCGGGAAACGCGCTCTGGAGCGAGGCCATGTTCGCAAACTGGTAGGCGCCCTGCGGCCCTGGGGCCTGCCATTCCTTACCCGGATCTCGCTCAAAGCTTGTGTAATTCGTGATGGCATCGCCGGGCTTCTTGAAGGTGAAGGTGAGTGAGCCCAGACTTGTTCCGTTCAGGTCGATGACAAACTCATATGGGTTGGCTCCCGCCAATGAGGCCGTTCCGGCGGTGGACTGAACATAGTTCACCTGGCGATCCACCACGATGAATTGAATGGACTGGGCCTGAGCCATGGTCGAGATAACCGCCGAAACGGCTACGAGAACAATTCGCGCACGCGTTGTTTTCATATAACGCAGGCAAGCAATCCGCTGGTCTTTTGCGACCGACTAGCCGCCGGAAGTTTTTCTAGTAAACCAGCTACTTCGCCCAAGCGGGCCGGCCGATCTGCGTCGCTCCGAGGAGAAAACGACCCGGCACCACCACGAGTGCGCGCGGCATCGGAAATCCATGCGCAGCCACTCCGGAACAAATTATGCGCAGCTCAGCAGTCAGCTGTGGATTTCCCAAATCTTCACCGTTGATAAAAACGAAGGCCGGGCGATCAAGCCCGGCCTTCCTGAAAACCAGTTGTGTTCTTCGCTCAGCTTGCGCGCAGTGTCAGACGCCGGCGGATCATCACGCCGCCCAGCGCCGCCACGCCAAGGATCGCCGCGTAGGTCGAGGGCTCGGGGATGGCCTGGATTTGGAAATAATTCTCGGTCGTATAGCCTGAGTTGCCGTTCGCAAGGGCGATAGCGACGCCATAGTCGATGAAGTTGTGGTTGAAGCGCAGCGAAACATCATAGGTTACCCCGGCGGTCAGGGTTCCGGCGCTGATCACAAAACTGGTCGCCGCTGTGCTCGGGAAAAAACTTCCTATGCCCTGAATGCCCAAACCAATGCTGTCGTTAATGGTCGGACTGACGAAGGCTGCAAAGTTCAGCGTATAATTTAGCGTCGGGTCGACCAGCAGCATGCCTCCTGACCATGTCCCGGAGGTGATCATGGGGGTGGTCGGATAGAGGTCCCCTGAGAAGCTCGGTAGATTAGCAGTCTGGGGGGCCCCGTTGATGTTGGGCATAGCCATGGAATAAACGCCATCGTTGTACCCCAGGTTGAGCGCCGTGGTGGTCAAGTAGGATGTGGCACTCTGGAAATTACCACCGCTGCCAGTGGTGCTAATAACCTGCGGACTTGTGGCCGAGCCACCCGGCGAAGTGAAACTGTAGGTGCCCGCAAGGCTGGAGCCGGAAACATAGGCACTCACACCGTAGGGACTAAAGACATCGTCAACTGGGGCGCTGGACGAGGTTTGAGTGACGTAGTGGTTTTTGACTACGCCATAACCGGTGATGGTCTGGGCGGACAAGCCGGCGGCGAACGCCAGCGAAACGAACAGGACAAGGAACGAGCGCATGGGTTTCATACGCCCGCCAGAAATAGCCAAACGCAGACCCTTGGCGACGGGCTTTTCTCCACCCCGGACGACTAGTATGCTCCCTAATCCAGCCGCCGGAGGATGACGCAGGCGCCCTAAGTCTTTGCTCCCGGCTCCGGCAATTTCCATCAACCGGACAAAACAAAGGCCGGGCGATCAAGCCCGGCCCGGATGAAAACCCGTTGTGTTCTTCTCTCAGCTCGCGCGCAGCAGATGCCGCCGACGGATCATCACTCCGCCCAAAGCCACCGCGCCAAGGATCGCCGCGTAGGTCGAGGGCTCGGGGATGGCTTGGATGGTGAACTGGGTGCTCGAGTTGTAGATACCGGCGTATTGCGCACCCGTGAGTAGCCCGGTTCCGACCGTGCCCAGAGTTCCACCGCCAAAATTGTCGAAATTTAGCTCCACCGTGTAATTGTTACCAGCCACCATGGACGCAGCGGGAACGACGAAAGTTAATGTTCCCACGCTAAAAGCCTCAATGCCGTTATTATAACTCATTCCATTAACATCGATGCCCATGTGATCAGCCGTGCCGGTGATGGTAATCGTCAAGGCTTGCGCTACATTCCATGCGAGAATCCCCCCAACAATGGTGCCGCCGCTCAGGTTCGTGGCGAGCGGCGCGAGCGGATAGGAGTCACCGGTCAACGATATCGGGGAGATCGTCTCGCCACGCGCCGTGATGCTGTAGGTCGTGCCGTTGCCGTATGCCGCATCCAAGGCGCCCTGAGTAGCATAGGGGGTATTGATGGTCCATTTGTCTCCGACGGCATTATATATCATCGTCGTCGCGCCTGAGCCCGACGGAATTGTAATCGTGGGCGCGGGAATCCCGGACAAGGTGCTGCCCTCAACATGCGCCTCAAAGCGCCACGGATTTGTCGCATCCACGGTGGTTGAGTTGTCCGTCTGGGTGTAGTCGTGAACTTTTTCAACGATGAGAAAGTTCACGATCTGGGCGAACAAGGATGATTGCACCAGCATCCCGAGAAACAGGACCATCAAGACGCGCATCATTTTCATATGCTGGATGGAAATAGCCTCTCGCAGGCCGATTGCGATGCCAAATCAATGGTTCCTATCAGGCCAAATGGCCTGGGGTTTTACCGCTGGCTTCAGCAGTTTCTCCCGCGCCGCGAGTCAGAGGAATCCAAGCGATGGGCTCAGACGGTCCGGCGCGCCGCGCGGTAGAGTCCGAAGATGGCGCCGACGAACAACAACAGCCCGAGCACGATGCCGGGTTTTTCGAAGCTGTTCCCGACGACCGCCAGCGGCGAGTCGGTGCCGGCCGCGGCGACCACGCCGGCAAAGGCCACACCGAAGAGACTCTCGCCCACGATGAGCCCGGTGGCCGCCAGCACGCCCATGCGCTTGGCGAAATCCGGGCTCGTCTGGCGATCCGCCCACTTGTCGTAGTAATGGCTGATCACGGCGCCGACGGGAATCAGCAGCGTCAGCGCCATCGGCAGGTAGATGCCCATGCCGACACACAGGGGCGGCAGCCGCATCTTGCCGGTCTTGCGCAGCACCTCGTCGAGGATGATCGTGCCGACGCCGAGCAGCGCCCCGTAGCCGATCAGGTTCCAACTGATGTCGCCGCCGAGCACGCCCTTGGCCAGCGCGGAAATGAGCGCGGCCTGCGGCGCGGCGAGGGCATGCTCCCCCGCCCCGGGCGTGCCAGCGAAACCAAAGGCCTTGTTGAGCAGGTCGAGCACCGGCGGGATCACGAGCGAGCCGAAGATGACACCGTAAACCAGCGCGAGCTGCTGCCGCCATGGGGTCGCCCCGACCAGCTGCCCGGTCTTCAGGTCCTGGAGGTTGTCGTTCGCGATCGTCGCGATGGAAAACACGATGCCGGTGGTGAAGAGGGCGTAGGCCACAAGGGCCTTGGTCTGCGCCGGGTCGCCGCCGTGTCCGTAGATCATCACGAGCAGCACCGAGGCGCCGATCACGGCGAGGATGCCCACGCCCGAGACCGGGCTGTTCGAGGCGCCGATCAGGCCGGCCATGTAGCCGCAGACCGACGCGATGATCGCGCCGATGACGACGACATAGACCAGCGTGCCGAGGATGACGGGCCAGATGCCGGCGGCGATGGCGGTGCCGGAACTGAAATACCACAGCAGACCCGCGATGGGCGCCAGCAACGCGAGGATGGTGCCGCCGACGATGCCGATGGGCAGGTCGCGCTCGGTCAGCGCGAGCTCGGTCCCCGCCGAGCGCGCCTTGGAGGCCGCCATCGCGGCGCGGATGCCCCGGGCGATCGGGCCGAGGATGCGGATCAGGCTCCAGAGCGCCGCGACGCCGATCACGCCCGCGCCGATGAAGCGCACCTCGCTGCGGAAGGTGGTGTTGACGATGCCGGCCACGTTGTCCCCCACGCCGTGCATGGCGGTGAGCAGCGGCACGAGCCCGCCCCAGGAAATGAGCATGCCGACCAGCATGGCCACGCCGACCGACAGGCCGACGAGATGGCCGACGCCGATGAGCGCCATCGAAAGACTGGTCGAGGCCGCCGAGGCTCCCGCGCCGACCCGGAACGCGACGGCCACCTCGCCCGCCACGAGGCGCATCGCACCGAGCAGCGCATAACCCGCCGAGATCACCGAACCCACGATGATCATGCGCAGGCCCTTGGCGTTCTCCTCCTTGCCCTCCGCCGAGCCGAAACCGACCTTCAGCACCTCGGCGGCGGCGACGCCCTCGGGGTAAGGCAGGTCGGAACCCGTCACCAGCGCGCGGCGCAGCGGCACGGAGAACATCACGCCCAAGGTGCCACCGATCGCGCAGACGGCCACGGTGGTCCAGTAGGGGAAACCCTGCCACCAGCCGACCATGATGAGGCCGGGGAGCACGAAGATGATCGCGGACAGCGTGCCCGCGGCGGAGGCGATCGTCTGGACGATGTTGTTTTCGAGAATGTTGGAATTCCCGAGCAGGCGCAGCAGCGCCATCGAGATGACGGCCGCCGGGATCGAGGTGGCAAAGGTCAGGCCGACCTTCAGCCCCAGGTAAACATTGGCGGCGGTGAACAGCAGCGTGATGACGCCGCCGAGAATGACACCCCGGACCGTGAGCTCACGCATGCCTTGGTCTTTTTGCATGCGCGACACTGCGAGCGGACCCGCCGGGCATCAAGCCTCGGATGGCAATGGTTCATGCCCTCATGGGTGGAGCGCGTTGACCTCAACGCGCTTATTGCCGGCGATCATCCTTCAGCGCGTTGAGGTCAACGCGCTCCACCTACAGCGGGATCACTTCTTCTTCGTCTTCCGGGCCGCGAGCAGGCGCTTGATCAGCCAGTAGAGCATCTCGAGCCGCGGCACGGGCACGCCGACGGACTTGGCGCGGCGCACCGGCTCGCCCCAGATTTCCTCGATCTCGATGGCGCGGCCCGCGCGATAATCCACCAGGCTGGACGGCTCGTATTCGCCGAGCTTGGCCGTGCGGTCGAACTGCAGGTCCATGAAGGAGCGCGGAATGGCATGCCCGAATTTCGCGGCCGCCTCGAGGATCTCCTCCATCAGGCGGCGCGCGAGCGTGCGCAGGCCCTCGTCGGCCATGATGACATCCGTCGTGATCCCGCCCGCCGCGATGGCGAGGCCGTTGAAGGGCACGTTCCACACGAGTTTTTTCCAGCGCAGTTCCTCGAGATTGTCCTGCGCCTCGCATTTGACGCCGGCGGACTCGAACAACTTGGCGACCTCGCGCGTGCGCGCCTGCGCCGGCCGGCCGAACTCGCCGAGCATCACCAAGCCGGGGAACGAGCACTCGACCACGCCCGGCGCGGTGCGGATGACGCCGACAAAGCAGATGGCGCCCAACACGCGGTCGCCGCCGACGACCTCTGCCACAGGTTCCTCAACGCCGAGGCCGTTCTGCAGCGTGAGCACAAGGGTGTTCGGGCCCATCAGCGGCGGCAGGAGCTTCGCGAGGGAGGCATTGGCGGTGGCCTTCACGCTGACGATGACCAGGTCGCACGGGCCGATGTCCTCGGCCGTGGCGTGGGTCTGGACTTTCTTGAGGTGGATGCGCTCCGGCGGGGCCTTGACGCGGATACCCCGGGCCATAATGGCGGCGCGCCCGCTGCGCACCAGGAAATGCACGTCGTTGCCGGCCTTGGCGAGGCGGGCGCCGTAGTAACAGCCGAGGGCGCCGGAACCGATGATGGCGATGCGGGGTTGGTCGGGAATCGAGGCGCTCACAACACCCCAGTCGTCACAAAGATGGGCGTAAAATACAACCCTGCAGTCGCCCGCGCCCCAGAGATTCTGTGCGTTCTTCTTCACAGCGGCACTTAACCAGTCCGTAACCTGCCCCGCCCCCGCCGGCGTCTGCCCTGCCGGCCTCGCTGGCCCGGGTCAGCCGAGGGAATAATTTCGCCGAAGCTAATTCAATCCCGGCGCGAAATCCGGGACGCGCCGCGGAAGCGTGTTCTCTATTCGCTTCGAGGCAGGGCTTTACGGAATGTCCACCCACGGCAGCCTGCATGGACAACCTCTCTCGCCCCGGGGAGTCAGCGCATGCCCGGCCCGGCTCGGGCGGATTCGGTGTTTTTCCACGGGCTGTTCACAAATTCGCGTTGGCACAAAACCCAGAGTGAAATCCCGCGCGGACTGACAAGTTATTCACACCCACTTACGCAGCTCACAAAGTCATGTTGTCCGTCAGCCGGACCTCGTCGACCCAGTAGGAGATCGCGAGCAGGCACTGGCCGGGGGAAATCTCGCGCAATTGCTCCATGGTGTTGCGGTCCACGACCGAAATATAGATGACCCGCAGGCGGCGCTTCGCGGCGATCATGTGCGTGACCTCGGCCACCAGGCGGTCGGCGCTTTTTACGCCGGAATCCACCATTTCCTTCGCCTTGCGCAGGGCCACGAACACCGCCAGCGCCTCCTCGCGCTGCGAGGGCGTCAGGTAGCTGTTGCGGGCGCTGATCGCGAGGCCGTCGGCGTCGCGGACGACCGGACCGGTCACGATCTCGATGGGCAGCAAGAGGTCGGCCGCGGCCTTGCGCAGCACCGCCACCTGCTGGGCGTCCTTCTCGCCCATCACGACCACGTCGGGCCGCACGATGTTAAACAGCTTGAGCCAGCAGGTGAGCACGCCGCGGAACAGCACCGGCCGCACCACGCCGCACAGCGGCTTGCTGACCGCCTCTTCCAGCAAATGGGTCGAAAATCCCTTGGGAAACATCTCCTCGACCGTCGGCGTGAACAATACTTCCGCATTTTCCTTCTCGCACAGCAGCGCGTCGGACGACGGTGAGCGGGGATATCTGGCCAGATCCTCGCTGGGGCCGAACTGCAGCGGGTTCACGAAGGCCGACACGACCACCGCATCCGCCTTTTCCCGTGCGAGCCGGATGAGGCTGGCATGGCCGGCGTGCAGCGCCCCCATGGTCGGCACGAAGGCGATCGGCCGGCCGGCCTGCCGGAGCGCCCGGGCCGCCTCCTGCATGGCGCTGATTTTGTCGTGTTTTTGCATGGCCCTAATCGGGCTTGAACTATCCAGAAGCCGTTAGCTTTATCAAGCCCCCTTCGTCCCACGCCGCACCATGATCCGCATCAACGAACACTTCACCAAGCTCAAGGCCTCCTACCTTTTTGCCGATATTGCCAAGCGCGTGAACGCCTACGTCGCCGCGAATCCGGACAAGCCCGTCATCCGCCTCGGCATCGGCGACGTCACCGAGCCGCTCCCGCCGGTCTGCATCGCGGCGCTGCACGCCGCCACCGAGGAGATGGCGCACCGCGCCACATTCAAGGGCTACGGCCCCGAGCAGGGTTACGCCTTCCTGCGCGAGGCGATTGCCCAGCATGACTTCAAGGCGCTCGGCGCGCACGTCGAGCCCGACGAGGTGTTCATCAGCGACGGCTCGAAGTGCGACGTCGCCAACATCCAGGAAATCTTCGCCGCCGACACGCGCCTCGCGATCCCCGACCCGGTTTATCCGGTCTACGTCGACACGAACGTCATGGCCGGCCGCACCGGCGCCAACGCCGACGGCCGCTACACGGGCATCACCTACCTCGACTCGACCGCCGCCAACGGCTACGTGCCGGCGCCGCCCGCCACGCCCGCCGACCTGATCTACCTCTGCTTCCCGAACAATCCGACCGGCGCCGTCGCCACCAGGGCGCAGCTCGCGGCCTGGGTCGCCTACGCGAGGAAAAACAACGCCATCATCCTCTACGACGCCGCCTACGAGTCTTACGTGCGCACGCCCGGCATTCCGCGCTCCATCTACGAGATCGAGGGCGCGCGCGACGTCGCGATCGAGTTCCGCAGCTACTCGAAGCTTGCCGGCTTCACCGGCCTGCGCTGCGCCTACACCGTCGTCCCGAAGAACCTCAAGGCCCGCGACGCTTCCGGCGCCGAGCACGCCGTGCACGCGCTCTGGAACCGCCGGCACACGACGAAGTTCAACGGCGTCTCCTACCCCGTGCAGAAGGCCGCCGCCGCGATCTACACGCCCGCGGGCCAGGCGCAGACGCGCGGCCTCACTGATTTCTACCTGGGCAACGCCAAGCTCATCCGCGAGGCCGTCACCAAGCTCGGCCTGACCTGCATCGGCGGCGACAACGCGCCCTACCTCTGGGTCAACACCGGTCGCGACTCGTGGGAGTTCTTCGACCTGCTGCTGAACCAGGCGCAGGTCGTGACGACGCCCGGCGCCGGCTTCGGCAAGTGCGGCGAGGGCCACGTGCGCATCAGCGCCTTCAACTCCCGCGAGAACGTCACCCTCGCCCTCGCCCGCATCGCCGCCGCGCTGAAGTGATCCCGGGCGGCCGCGCCGCCGGCCTCACGCCGGCCCCCCGAGCCCTAGTATACTATTAGTTGACAAAGCCCGCCGCCGCCCGCCTGTGGCGAATGTCAACTAATAGTATACTAGGGCTCGTGGGGTTACCCGGCCGGGAAGAGGGCCGGCGACGGCGGGCGCCGGTCACCGGTTCAGCATCGCCGTCACCCGCGAGCGGTTGGCGACACCGAGCTTGCGGAAGATGCCCGCGAGCTGCGTCTTGATCGTAAGCCGGCTGCGGCGCAGTTCCCGGGAGATTTCCTCGGTCGTCAGCCCGTCGCGGATGCGCAGCGCCACCTCGCGCTCCCGGAAGGTCAGGCGCGACATGAGGCTCAAGGCCCCCGGGGTCAGCGGGCGGTCCCGGTCGCCGCGGGGCCGGCGGTAGTCGAGCTGCAGAAAGCACGCCGGCGGCCCGGTCCGGCCCGGCCGCTTCTGCAGCCGGATGACCGCATGGAGACCGCGCTCGGTCTCGCTGAAGATCCGCGGCTCGGCGGACCCGCCCTGCGGGCCGTCCGCCTCCAGCAGCGCCTGGCATTCGCGCCACAGCACCGGGGGCACGGCGAAGTCCGCGCGCTTGAGCGGGAGCGCGTCGCGCCGCAACGGGCTGCGGTTCCAGACCGCGCAGACGATCTCCGCCTCGCGGTTGAACCACAGCGGCGTGCCATGGGCCGAGACGACCAGCAGGCCGATCGGCAGGTCGTCGAGGACGGTCTGCGCCAGCTCGAGGAGGTCGCGCAGCTTGGATTCGACGGAAGCCATGCGAAGCGGGACCGCGAAAGTTTATTTCTTCGCCACGGCCGCGGCGATCGCGTCACCGAGCTCGGCGACCGCGTCGTGCAGCAGGGCGACCACGCCGCTGTAATCCTTGCCATCCCACGACCGCGGGGCCGCCGTGAAGGCGCCGCGCTCCACTGCCGCGGGGTCGCCGCCGGCCCGCGTGATGGCGTAGGACGCCGCGAGCTGGACACTGTTGCCTTCCGAGCGGACAAGTTCGGCGCGCGTGACCGTGACGGTGACCATCGCGCCGCCACCGACCGCACCCAGCCGGCCGCGGAGCAACTGGGTGACCGCCTCATCGAGCGGCTCGGCCCAGCGCACGTCCTCCAAGTAAACCACCTCGTGCTCGGCCACGCGCACCGCCATCGACCGGCCGTGCAGGTGCCCGGCAACCAGCACCGGCCGCACCTGGGTCGCCCCCGCCACCGGCGCGACGGCCGCCGGCTGGCTGAGCGTGAAATTCCGCACGATGTCCGCCTGCGGCTGCGGGAGGTTGCAAGAAGCCAGAAGACCGAGAACAGCGGACAGCAGACAGAGCGCAGACCGTCGGGGAAAAGTTTTCATGGCTTGGCGGACTCGGGTTTCTTCTTGCCGACGATGAGGGAGCTGGGGTTGCGCGAGAGCGCGTCGGATAGCCGCTCGAACGCGGCGGCCGCGTCGGCCAGCTGGCGCAGCGACGCCGTGGCCTCATCCCCGAGGTTGCCCTGCGCGGCGACAAACCGCTGCGTCGTGGCCGCGGTGGCCTCGAGCGATTTCAGCGCGCCCTGGGCGTCGGCGAGGGTCTTCTTCATTTCGTCGCTGAGCGGCCCGACGTTGCCGTCGATCCGCGCCAGCACGACGCGCAGGTCGGTGAGGGCGGAGTTGAGGTTGAGGAAGGTCTGCCGGGCCTCGGGGGAGTTGACGAACGCGGTCACGGCGTCGGCGGCCGCGCCGACCTTGGTGCCGAGCGCGTTCACGTCGAGATCGCTCATCTTCTGGTTGGTGGTCGTGAGCAGGGCCTTCAGCTGCTGGGAGAGCCCGTTGAAATCCACCTTCTTGAGGTTGGCCACGATCTCGACGATGCTCTGCTGCACCTCGGAAATGGGTGACGGGATGGTGGGCACGGCCGGGTATTGCTCGGCCATGAAGCGCGGGTCCGCGGGGTATTTGCGCGGATCCTCAAAGTCCAGCTCGACGAACAGCAGGCCGGTGATGCCGGTGAGGTTGAGGCGCGCCCGCAGCCCGCGGTCGATGAGTTTTTGGAATTCACCGGCGTTCGTCATGTCGATCGGCGCGCCCGTGTTGTCGGTGACGATGTTGCGGTCGATCTCGCAGATGGTCTGCACCAGCGCCTTCTTGGTCACGGCATCGTAGCGGACATTGATGGCGGCCACGCGGCCGATGCGCACGCCGGTGAGCTTGACCGCGGCGCCGGGATCCAGGCCGCTCACCGACTCGTCGAAATACATGAGAAAGCGCGACGGCTTGGAAAAGACGTTCGTGCCGCCGAACGACAGATACGACACGATCCCGAGCACCAGCGCGCCCATCACGAACATGCCGACCGCCGAGGGACTGATTTTGGTTTTCACGCTTTACTGGACACCTTCTGCGGGATCCGCGTTGCTGCGTCTATTCAAAAACTCCCGCACCCGCGGATTGTCGCTGGAATCGCGCAGCACCCGCGGGTCGCCCTCCGCGATGACCCCGCGCGCGTCGCGGTCGAGCATCACCACCCGGTGGGCGATGCCGAAGATGCTGGCCAGCTCGTGCGATACAATGACGATGGTCGTGCCGAGCGTCTCGTGGATCTGCACCACCAGTTCGTCCAGCTTGAGCGAGGTGATGGGATCGAGGCCGGCCGACGGCTCGTCGAAGAACACGATGGCCGGATCGAGCGCCAGCGCCCGGGCCAGGCCGGCGCGCCGCTGCATGCCGCCGCTGAGTTCGCCCGGGAAGTATTCGCCGTAGCCCGCGAGGCCGACCTGGGCCAGCTTCAGGGCCACCACCTCCGCGCGCTCCCTGGCGGTCAGCTCGGTGTAAAGCTGGAGCGGCAGGGCGACGTTCTCGTGCAGGGTCATCGAGCTCCACAACGCGCCGCCCTGGTAGAGCACACCGAAGGTGCGCAGCAGCGCCTGGCGCCCGCCGGCCTCGGCGTGCGTGAAGTCCCGCCCGGAATACCGCACCGTCCCGCGGGTCGGCTGCCGCAGGCCGATCAGGTGGCGCAGCAGCGTGCTCTTGCCGCAGCCGTTGCCGCCGATGATGAAGAAAATCTCCCCGCGCTTCACGTCGAACGACACGTTCTGCAGCACCACACGGTCGCCGTAGCGGCATTCGAGGCCCTCGATCGCGATGGCGGGCAGGACGGCGGCGGGTGGGACGGGGGCGTTCATCGGGGCGTTACCAGCCAAGGGCGTTGAAGATCACCGCATAGAGCGCGTCGGTCACGATGATGAGCAGGATGCCGGTGACCACCGCGGAGGTCGCCGCCTGACCGACACCCGCGGCACTGCGGTCGGACCTCAGCCCGCGCAGGCACCCGGACAGGCCGATGATGAGGCCGAACGTTGCCGCCTTGATCAGGCCGGTGCTCAGGTCGGATAGGTCGATGATCGATTTGGTCTCGGCCCAATAGAGGCTGGTCGGGATGTCCAGGATTGACCAGGAGATGACCATGCCGCCGAAGATGCCGAGGAAGTTCGAGTAGACCGCCAGCAGCGGCATCATCACACACAGGGCCGTCAGGCGCGGCATCACCAGGAAATCGATCGGGGACACCCCGAGGGTCTCAAGCGCGTCGATCTCCTCGTTGGCCTTCATCGTGGCCAGCGTGGCCGCGAATGCGGCGCCGGTGCGGCCGGCCAGCACGATGGCCGCCATCATCGGCCCCATCTCGCGCACGACCGACAGGCCGACGAGGTCGGCCACATAAACGTCGGCGCCGAACTGCCGCAGCTGCACGGCGCCCTGGTAGGCCATGATGATACCGACGAGGAAACTGATCAGCCCGACAATCGGCAGCACCATGGCGCCGCATTCCTGCATCTCGACCAGGCAGTCGCTGAAGCGGAACTGGGCCCGGCCGCGGATGAACCGCAGCGCGCTGAACGCGCATTCGCCCACCAGCCACGCAATATCCTTGAGCTCGGTCCAGATGGCGAAAGTCGCCTTGCCGACGAAGGCGAACAGGTCCGGCAGGCCATGCGGGCGGGCCGGCGGGTTCACCGGTTTTTTCGCCAGCAGTTGCGCCAGCCGGTCCGCGCCCGGCGGCAGGCCCGCCAACTCCAAGGCGATGTCGTGCTCCTCGCACCACGCGCGCGCCGCGCGGATAAAGATGGCCAGCGAGCTGTCCCACGCGCCGAGATCGTCGGCCTGCAGCCGGACCCGGGCCGGCCGCGGCCCCACCATCAGGTTGCCCCAAGCCGGCCAGCCCGCCGTCATCTGCCAGTCTCCTCCCACCCGCACCACCAGGGTATCGCCCTCCAGCGAGGTCACGGCACGGGCGGCTGGTTGGGAAGCGGCGGACGTCATGGACGGTTGAAAGTGTGCGGGGTGAGCCCGGCGGCGCCAGACTGATTTTAGCCGTGCCAATAGGTAGCCCATCCGCGAGAAATGTTCCCTGCATGCACTATCGCACCGTCCTCTTTGACCTCGACGGCACCCTGCTCGACCACTTTGCCGCCATTCACCGCTGCCACTCCTATACGATGCGGCAGCTCGGCCTGGCGGAACCGACCATGGCCCAGGTGCGCGCTGCGGTGGGCGCCGGCGTCGAGGTGGCGGTCGAGCGGCTTGTCGGCCCGGAGCTCAAGCCCGCCGCGCTCGCCCTCTACCGGCCGTATTGGGATGCCACGATGCTCGACGACGTGGAACTCCTGCCGGGTGCGAAGGAGCTCCTCGCCTTCCTCAAGCAGAGCGGCGTGCGCACCGGCGTCTTCACCAACAAGCACGGCCCGTCCTCGCGCCTCGCCTGCGCGCACCTCGGCCTCGCGGGCCTGCTCGACGCCAACTTCGGCGCAACCGACACGCCGTGGCTCAAGCCCGACCCGCCGTTCGCCCGCCATGTGCTGGCCGCGCTCGGCGCGGACGCCGCCACGACGCTGATGGTCGGCGACTCACCCTACGACTTCGAGGCCGCGCGCAACGCCGGCCTCGCGTTCTACGGCGTCACCACCGGCACGCACACGGCGGCTGAACTCCGGGCCGCCGGCGCGACGGAGATTTTCCCCGACCTGCCGGCGATCCAGCGCCGGCTGGCGGGCTGATTCACGCCGGCTGGCGCAGCACGCCGAGCTTCAGCTCGACCACGTCGAAGCGCAGCCCGCGCGCCGCGCAGAATTCCTCCAGCGCCTGCCGCGCGCCGTCGTAGACATGACCGGCGTGGCAGTCGTCCACCACGATGACGCCGCCGCGACTGAGCAGCGGCCAGAGTTTTTCCAGCGCGGCCTTGGTCGGCTGGTAGAGGTCGACGTCGAGCAGCACGTAGCAAAAACGCGCCTCCGCCGGAAAGGCGAAGTCCTGCACGGCGGCGGCGTGCGCGGTGACGCGCGTGATGCCGTTGAGCGCCATCGTGCGGTCGAACCAGCGCGGGGAGTTGATGGTGAACTTGTCCAGCGCGCGCCGGTCCGCGGCGGAATCCTTGCCGCGGGCCGCCTGCTCATGGGCTACATCCGCCGCGACGAAGCCCCCGAAGGTGTCGATCGCCCAGTAGCGCTTGGCCGGTGCGATGGCGTCGAGGTGGCGGTTGAGCCACACCGTGGTGTAGCCGCGGTAGCAGCCGATCTCGCAGAAATCCCCCGGCGCCGCGGCGGCCTCGGTCGCCAGCGCCGTGAGCCGCGCCAGCTGCGCCGGCGTGAAGGCGTAGCGGTATTTGTAGAGCAGGTAGGCCCGCAGCGGCGACCAGAACAGCGCCCGCTTCACCAGGCCATCGAGGAAAATCTCCCAGCGCGAGTTGGTCATGGTCCTATTGGCCGCCGCTGGTGGCGCACACCAGCGCCAGCGCGATCGCGCCGGGCACGGCCTGCACCCAGAGGATCTTCCGGCTGGCGGTCGCCGCGCCGAAAATGCCCGCGATGATCACGCAGGAGAGGAAGAAGACCTTGATGGTGTGCCCGTCCGCCCCCGCCAGCAGCCCCCACCCCAGCCCGGCGGCGAGAAAGCCGTTGTAGAGTCCCTGGTTCATCGCGAGTGACTTGGTCAGCTCGGCTTTCTCCGGGGTGAGCGCAAAGACGCGCCGGCCGTAGGGTTTCGTCCAGAGGAACATCTCGAGCACGAGGAAGTAGACGTGCAACAAAGCCACCAGCCCGACCAGTCCGTCCGCGAGTAATCTCATGGCCCGAGTGAGCCAGCCCCGCCCCCCGGTGACAACGCCACAATGTCAGGCCGGCCGGCGCGCGATCAGCAGGCTGGCCGTCATGTCCTGGACGGTCTTGCCGTGCTGGTTGAATGTCCGGCAGCGCAACCTGATCAGGCCGCGGTCGGGGCGGGTCGGCGCCGGCTTGAGGCCGGCCACCTCCATGACTACGCGCAACCGGTCTCCCGGCAGGACCGGCCGGGGCCAGCGCAGCTCGTCGACGCCCTGGCCGATCACGCCGCCGTCCAGGTTCATTTCCCCCTGCACCATCAGGCGCATGCTCACCGCCGCGGTGTGCCAGCCGCTCGCCACGAGCTGGCCGAAGAGCGTGGCCCGCGCGGCCGCCGGATCGGTGTGGAAGGGCTGCGGGTCAAACTGCCGCCCAAAGGCCATGATTTCCTCCGCCGTCACCTCATGCTCGGCGGTGTTGAATTTGTCGCCTGTTTTCAGGTCCTCGAAAAAGCGCATGCACCCCCGGATAGCCGTTTTCGCCGCGAAGTCGAATGCGGCTGTGGTTGCGTCACCCCGCCCCGTGTGCAAATTCGGCTCCCGTGGCGAATCCCGCTCCCCTTTCCCTCACCGGCGTCCTCGAGCGCATCATCTTCTTCAACGAGGAGAACCACTACACCATCGCGGAGCTGAAACCCGACAAGGGCACCGAGGCCGTTACCGTCGTCGGCGCGCTGCCGGGCGTGCAGTGCGGCGAGACGCTCCAGCTCACCGGCGAATGGACGAAGCACGCGCAGCACGGGGCGCAATTCAAGATCGCCGCCTACAAGTCCGAGCTCCCCTCCTCCGTCTACGGCATCCGCAAATACCTCGGCAGCGGCCTCGTGCCGGGCATCGGCAAGGTCTACGCCAACAAGATCGTGGACGCGTTCGGCACGGACACCTTCCGCATCCTCAGCGAGGAATCCGGCAAGCTGCGCAAGGTGCCCGGCATCGGCAAGGTGCGTGCCACGTCGATCAAGTCCGCGTGGGAGGATCAAAAAACCCTGCGTGAGGTGCACATCTTTCTCCAGACCTACGGCGTCACGACCTCGCAATGTGTCCGCATCGTGAAAAAATTCGGCCCCGCGGCGCAGCAGATCGTGCGCAACGAGCCCTACCAGATCGCCCGCGAGATCGAGGGCATCGGCTTCAAGACCGCGGACCGCATCGCCATCAACCTCGGTTTCGCCAACGACGCCGCACCCCGCCTCGACGCCGGCCTCATCTACGCCCTGCAGATCCTGGAAGAGGACGGCCACACCGCCTACCCGCGCGGCGAACTGGTGTCCTTTACGGCCAACCTGCTCGAAACCTCGGCCGAACTCGTTGAGGCCCGCATCGACGCGCTGCTGAAGGAAAAGAGTGTGGTGCAGCATGCCGGTGGAACCCGGCCTTCATCCTTCGCCAAGGCTACAGACGACAGGCCGGACGGGTTTGTGGCGGGCGCGAATCCTGAAAGCGCGTCCGGAGGCCGCGCTCCACCTTCCCGCAGTCCGCACGCCTTTATCCAGCTGCCGCACAATGATCGCGCTGAGAAAAAAATCGCCGACGTCGTGCAGCGTCTCGACGCCGTGCCGTCGGGCCTGCCGGCCATCAAGGTCGACGCCGCCATCGCCTGGGCGCAGGCCAAGGCGGGCTTTGAGTTCCACCCGTTGCAGAAGTCCGCGCTGTCGCACGCCCTCGCCCACAAGATCAGCATCCTCACCGGCGGCCCGGGCACGGGAAAAGCCCAGCCGCTGCATGCCTTGGTGCTGACTCCAGACGGCTTTCGTGCCATCGGCCAACTCCGACCCGGCGATAAGATCATCACACCCGAAGGCACCATCGCGCCTGTGCAAGGCATATATCCCCAAGGCCTCAAGCCGGTCTTCCGCGTCCATTTCAGCGACGGAAGATCCTGCGAATGCTGCGGCGAGCATTTATGGAAAGTCTGGACGCGCACATCGGTTTGGAGCCCGACGAAACGAAAAAAGATCAGGTCGCGCGGCTGGCGGGTCGTGCCCCTCAGCTATGTGCAACGTCGGCTGGCCGAACACCGGTCCGAGAGCGAACGCATGGGTGTGCCCCTGCTCACCCCTTGCACCAACCTGCCGGATATCACCTTACCCTGCGATCCCTACGTGCTCGGCGCGTTGATCGGCGACGGCAACCTCGGGGAAGCCGTGCTGTTGACCACCACTGATCTGGAGCTGCGTGAACGCGTAGCCTCCTTGGTCGCACCACTGGGTGTCCGACTAAAGCCGGTTACTCTGCACGGAACCGACACCATCACCTTCCGGCTCATCGCGGGTGGCAGCGGCCGGCCCAATCCCTTGCGCGACTCCATCAAAAAGCTTGGATTGGCGGTCAACTCCGAGGCCAAGTTCATTCCCGATCTATACTTCAAGGCTTCCTCCGCCCAGCGCATGGAATTGCTCCGCGGCCTGCTCGATACCGACGGCACCGTAGACAAACTGGGCAATGTCTCATTCACCTCCTGTTCCTTCCGGCTCGCGAAAGATTTCCAGAGGCTCGCGTGGTCACTTGGCTCCCTCGCCACGTTGGGGGCGGCGAAGAAAACCACCTACACTTATCGCGGCGTAAAAAAGGCCGGACGGGATGCTTACACCGTATTTGTCCAGCACCCCGAACCCGCGAGCCTCTTTTTCCTCCAACGTAAAAGACGTCGCACCATTCGCCTGCATCCGCGCAAGCGCTTCGAACATCGCGCCCGAATCACTTCGGTCGAGGCGCTCATCCCCCAGGAATGCGTCTGCATCTCCGTCGATTCGGCGTCGGGCCTCTACATCACCGATGACTATGTGGTGACGCACAACACCACCATCCTCCGCGCGCTCGTCGAGATCCTGAAGGCCAAGAAGGCGCGTGTCACGCTCGCCGCACCCACCGGCCGCGCCGCGCAGCGCCTGGCCGAGACGACCGGCGGCTTCGCGTCCACCATCCACCGGCTGCTCGCCTACGACGTCGTGCGCGGGGGCTTCGCGCACAACGAGTCCAAGCCGCTCGCGACCGACTTCCTCATCGTCGACGAGTCCTCCATGCTCGACGCCCGCCTCGCCGCCGCGCTGCTGCAGGCCGTGCCGGCGCGTTCGCACCTGCTGCTCGTCGGCGACATCGACCAGCTGCCGAGCGTCGGCGCCGGCAATGTGCTGAAGGATCTGATTGCGACGGAGCGCGTCCCCGTCACGCGCCTGTCCTTCGTCTACCGCCAGCAGAAGGAGAGCCTCATTGTCACCACCGCCCACGCCATCAACGAGGGCGTCAACTCCCCGCCGCCCGTCGTGAGTGAGGTCGCGAAGGCCCAGGCGTGGAGTGACCTCAACTTCATCGCCGCGGCCGGCGCGGAGGACTGCCTCGCGAAGATCACCGAGCTTTGCACCAAGTTCATCCCCGCGCATTTCAAGTGGTTCAACCCCGTCACCGACGTGCAGGTGCTCGCGCCGATGCACAAGGGCATAGCCGGCGTCGCCAACCTCAATGCCGCGCTGCAGGCCGCGCTCAACCCCCACCGTCCGGGCCTCAAGGCGATCAGCGGCGAATACCGCCCGGGCGACAAGCTCATCCAGCTCCGGAACAACTACGACAAGAACCTCTTCAACGGCGACATCGGCACCGTGCTCAGCGTCGACTTGGCGAAGGGCACGCTGGTCGCCGACTTCGACGGCGAGAAGCACACCTTCGAGCGCGGCGAATTCGGCGACACCGCCCTCGCCTACTGCATCAGTATCCACAAGTCGCAGGGCAGCGAATATCCGATCGTGATCATCCCGCTCCTCAAGGCGCACTTCGTGATGCTCCAGCGCAACCTGATCTACACGGCGATCACCCGCGGCCGGAAGAAGGTCTTCATCGTCGGCGAACCGGCGGCCTACGGCATGGCCGTGCGCAACGCGGAGTCGAAGACCCGCTGCACGCACCTCCGCGAAAAGATCCTCGTCGTTCCCGCCTAGAACAGCGGCGCGTTGTTCTTCGGGTCGTTCAACAGCGCCTCGAAGCGCGGGTCACCGTGCAGCGGGGCAAACCAGGAAACCTTGCCCGCGACATGCACATTTGCGCCCAGAGGATGCTGCAGGCTCCACGCGAGTTCCCGCAACGCCCCTTCCTTGTCCCCTGTCCAACACAGCACCACGGCGTGAAGGAGGCGCAAATCCGCCTCGGTCACGGCATCCCCCGTCGGGGGAAGCGAAGTGAATGCCTGTTGCAGGACCGCGCGGGCTTCGGACGCATGTCCGAGCAAGGCCTCCACTCTGGCCAGATCCTCGAGCAGAGTTATGTTGCCGGGCTGCAACTGCAGTTTTCCCCGCAGTTCTTCGGGATGACCGGCCAGGATTTGCTGTGCCTCCTCCCGCCGCCCGAGTGCCATCAGGCAGGTGGCTGTTTCCACATAATCAGAGCCAGCCGTCGGGGGCACTTTGCTGAGCCGGACCGTTTCTTCCCAGTCGCCGCAATTGAGCGCAAAATTACGCTGGGCAAAAACATAAGCCGGCTGGTTTTTCAGCCCGGCGGGGATGGCCGCCAGGTGATCGCGCAGTTCCTTGGTGGAGCCGCGGGCACGGATGGGAATTTCCAGCCGATCCAAGGTGAATTCGCCCAGCGGATCATTTTCCTTGCCAGCCAGCGAAGTGGCCAGCACCTCGGCCTCAGCATATCGGCGCGCCCCAAAAAACAGCGTCGTGAGCAGGGTGACCTGACGTTGTAGGTTTCCGGGGTCGAGTTCATAGCCGCGGCGAAATTCACCCAAGGCCTCTTTCCACTTGCCCTGGCGGCGCAGGAGCAACCCCAGCAGTGTATAGACCCCGCTGTCGTTGGGCTGCAGGGCGAGCAACCGGCGATAGTGCCCCTCCGCCTGGCCGTAGTCCCGCAGGGCGTGGTAGTAGAAGGCACCGCTGTTGCGGATGACATCGGGATCATCCGGGGCCAAATGCACGGCCTTGTCCAGGGCCGCGCGCGCCAAGGCCAGCCGTTCAGCGGTCTGGTCTACGCCAAAAATATAGATCTGGGCATGCACGTCAGCCAGATAGCTCCAGGCGACGGCAAAGTCCGGATCCAGCTCCACGGCGGAGCGCAACAGCGACTCCACTCGTCGCATTTTTTCCGTAGAATCGGGGTCCCAGTTCAAGTAGCCGTTCAGGATGCCGCGGGCCCGCAGCAGCAGGTCGTATGCGGCGGGCACCTTGGTCGGCACCCGGGTGAGGAGGTTTTTCTGCGTGGGACTGATGGCGGCTTGCAGGGCCCCGGCGATCTCGAGGGCCAGCGCCGCCTGGATGGCGAAAATGTCCTTCAGCTCGCGGTCGTAGGCCTGCGCCCAAACATGTTCATCCGTGCCGGCCCGGATCAGCTGACCCGTGACGCGCACCACATTGCCGACGCGGCGCACACTGCCCTCGAGCACGTAGGCCGCGTGCAGCTCCGCGGCAATCTGACCAAGCGGTTTCTTCGAGTCGCGATATTGCATGACCGAAGTGCGGGAAATGACCTTCAGTTCGGCGATGTGCGCCAGATTGGTCAGGATGTCTTCGTGCACGCCATCGGCAAAGTAGGCGTTGTCCTTGTCGTCGCTCATGTTGGTGAACGGGAGCACCGCGATGGATTTGTCCGTCGAGACCGCCGGGGTCGGGGCGGGGGGAACCCGCGGCGTCACGGCCCACCAGGCCGCCCCACCGAGGAAGACGAGGCCGGCCGCTAGCAGCCAGCCCGTCCACGCGGGTTTGCCGCGATGTTGCGCCGACTTTGCGAGGGCTGGTGCCGACAACTCTGCTTTTTCTGCCTTACCGTTTGTTGCTTCCGGCTCCTTGCCCAACAGCTTCGCCACGTTGGCGGCAAACTCGTCCAGCGCGTCGTCCGGCCGTAGTCGCGTCCATTGCACCTCACGGAACTTGTCCGGCACGCGGGCCGTGGCGTCGGGCACGTCATCAAGGACGACAGGGAAAAGAAACGCCGTGTCATCGGCCACCAGATGCGAGCGATCCACTGCGAGTTTCCATTCCAAGCGGAAGTATCCCTCCGCCCTCGCCTGCGTGCTGTCCGAGATGACCGGCATGAACAACGCGCACTCCCTGATCTGTTTCCTGATCTTCGCGTCCCAGGCGTCGCCGCCGCGCAGTTTGCTCTGGTCAAACCACACCTCAACCCCCGCCCGGGCCAACGCTGCACACATGCGCTGGGCCGCATCCGCATCCTGGGAAGCGTAGCTCAGAAAGACCGCTTGCCGCGTTTCGCTCATGACTGAGGCCGCAGCTTGGCTTGAACGGGACGTGGGGCAAGGCGGGACTGGTGGTGGCAAGCCCGCCACCTACGGCATGGCCGTGCGGAACGCGGAGTCGAAGACCCGCTGCACCCACCTCCGTGAGAAGATCCTCGCCGTGACCGGCGGTTGAAATCCGAACCTCACTTCATCCCCGTCCGCAGGTCGAACAACAGCTGATCGTAGTTGCCGATGCGGACGAAACCCTGGCGGGGATACTCGAGGTCGATGGTGACGTAGATCGCCAATAGCAGGAAGCCCACGAAGCAGAAAATATGCAGCCAGTTCCGGTGCTCGCCGCCGGACATGCCGTATCCCGCCAGCAGGGAAGCCAGCAGTGTGTTGGCCAGCAGCATCAGGTAAACCACCGCTGGCGGATGCGTCAGCACGGCCTGGTAGCGCGCGGTGGCGATATCGAACATTTCGTTCAGCGCCGGGAGCAGGGTTTGCGCCACGCGGCCATCGCCGGCAGCCTGGGCGGCCACCACCGCTTCGCCCCAAATGGCCTGCTGAACCGCAACCATCTCTTCGCTGGGTCTGGGTTCGCTATGCTTGGTTGCCTCGATCCGCAGATCCGCATACCGACGGAATGATTCGTGCATCCGCTCGCGCACCGGTCCGGGCAGCAGGTCAAGCCGCAGCCAGGCGGTGCCGATCGCATTGGCCTCCTTCAGGATCAATTCACGCCGCGCATCAAAGCGCGACCAGGCGCCGGAAAAGGTGAAGGCCAGCAGCAGCCCCAGCAAGGCCAGCAGGGTGTTTTCGAGCGTGTTGACCCCGCGGTTGTCCCATTTCGGGTCGGTCCGCACCCTCTTTTTTCCGATCCAGCGCCCCAATTCGAGCATGGCCAGCATGACCACAAAAAAACCGCGAACCCCAGCCAGCCTTGGATGAATATTTGCATCGGCGCAGCTTAGGTCCCGGACTGTATGCGTCGAGCCCGACGTGCGAACCGGCTGACCGGTGCGCCGGAACGCCGTCGCCTTGCGCCAACCCGACAAAACGCGCTGTTCGCATCCGTTTCGCCGAATCCTCCCTTTGTCCTATTGGCAGAAGCGGCGCGGTCTGCTAGCTTCGCGGCTCCCCCCCCCCATGCTTATGATGAAACGTCTCCTCGCGATCGTCGCGCTCCTCGTTTCGACCTCGGCCCTGTTTGCAGCGCCGGCGTCGGTCGAGGGCTTTTCCTACGTCAAATCCCTCGGCGGCATCGATGAATACCGCCTTGATTCGAACGGCCTCCAGGTTCTCCTCCTCCCCGACCATTCCGTCCCGGTGCTGACCTTCATGGTCACCTACCGCGTCGGCTCGCGCAACGAGGTCACCGGCTCGACCGGCTCCACCCACCTGCTCGAGCACCTGATGTTCAAGGGCACCGTCAACCGCGACCGCACCAAGGGCAACAACGTCGACCAGCTCCTCGAGCGCACCGGCGCCCAATACAACGCCACCACCTACCTCGACCGCACCAACTACTACGAGACCCTCGGCAGCGAGCACCTCGCCATGGTCGTCGAGATGGAGGCCGACCGCATGCGCAACCTCAAGCTCGACGACAACGACCGCAAGCCCGAGATGACCGTCGTGCGCAATGAATTCGAGCGCGGCGAGAACTCGCCCTTCCAGGCCCTCATCAAGGAAATCTACCAGGCCGCCTTCACCGCCCACCCCTACCACCACTCCACCATCGGTCACCGCAGCGACATCGAGAAGGTTTCCATCGAGAAGCTCCGGGCGTTCTACGACACGTTCTACTGGCCCGACAACGCCACCGTCACCCTGATCGGCGACTTCAAGTCCGAGGAGGCCCTCGGCCTGATCCGGAAGTTCTACGGCGTCTTCCCGAAGGCCCCGCACCCCATCCCCGAGATGTATACCGAGGAGCCGGAACAGACCGGCCCCCGCCGCGTCACCGTCAAGCGCGCCGGCCAGCTCGGGGTCGTCGCCGTCGGCTACAAGAGCCCCGCCGGCCTCCACGCCGACTGGGCGTCCACCCAGATCCTCTCCGACATCCTGACCGACGGCAAAAACAGCCGCCTCTACCGGGCGCTCGTCGACAAGGGCCTCGCGACCAACGTCAGCGCCTACCATGGCTATTTTCGCGACCCCTCCATGAGCATCACCTTCGCCTCCATGGCCCCCGGCGCCACGCACGAGCAGGTGGAAAAAATCCTGGTCGAGGAGGTCGAGAAGCTGAAGAAGGAGGGCGTGACCCAGGCGGAGGTCGACGCCGCCGTCGCCAAGCAAATTGCCGACATGGCTTTCCAGCGCGACGGCTCCTTTGCCATCGCCGGTCAGCTCAACGAGCACATCGCCACGGGCGACTGGCAGAACTTCGTGCTGCTCGGCGACAAGTTCAAGCAGGTCACCACCGCCTCCGTGCAGAGCATGGCGAACAAATACTTCAACACCGACCAGAGCACCACCGGCTGGTTCGTCCCGCTCGCGCCCGGCGCCGCCCGGCCCGCGCCCGCCAAGCCCGCCCCGGCGCAACCCGCCGCGAAATAACCCTCCAACCCCTCCCTGCCATGAAACGCCTGCTTTATCTTTTCTCCTCCCTCGGGGTCATCGTTTCCGCCGCCTCCGCGCAGATCGCGCCGGGCGTCGTCCGCACCAAGATCGCCGGCATCGACGTCATCGCCTACCACACCGGCGTGAAGGACGTCGTCTACCTCCGCGGCTCGCTGCCCGCCGGCGACGTCAAGGATCCCGCCGACAATCCCGTCATTGCCAGCCTCGTGGGCGACATGCTCGACCGCGGCACCACCAAGCACACCAAGGCCGAGATCACCTCGCTGCTCGAAGCCGTCGGCGCCGACATCAACTTCAACGCCGGCGACCACACCGTGGAGTTCAGCGCCCACTGCCTCGCCAAGGACGTGCCGCTGGTCGTCGCGCTCCTCGCCGAGCAGCTGCGTTCGCCCGCCTTCACCCCGGAGGAATTCGACCGGCTCAAGAAGCAGGCCATCGGCGGACTCAAGCGCGTGCAGGAGAACACCGACTTCCGCGCCACCGACGAGTTCACCCGCGCCGTCTATGCGGTCGGCCATCCCAACCACCGCGTGAGCCCCGACGACAAGATCGCCGCCATCACGGCCGCGACGCTCGACCAGGTGAAGGCCTTCCACGCCAAGCATTATGGCCCGGCCTACTTCACCATCATCGCCGCCGGCGACATCAACATCCCCGCGCTGCAGGCCGAACTCGGCAAGAACTTCGCCGGCTGGACCGGCGGCACCCCGCCCACCACCGTGCCGAAGACCGCGCCCACCGACGCCGCCAAGGAACAGACCGTGTTCATGGCGGACAAGACCAGCGTGAGCATCACCTACGGCCAGGCCACCGGCCTGCACTACGGCGACCCCGACTACTTCGCGCTGCGCGCCGCCACCGCCATCCTCGGCAGCGGCTTCACCGGCCGCCTCATGGGCAACGTCCGCGACAAGGAGGGCCTCACCTACGGCATCGGCTCGGCGCTCAACCGCGATGCCTACACCGACGGCGACTGGTCCATCACCGCCACCTTCGCGCCCGCGCTGCTCGACAAGGGCATCGCCTCCACCAAGCGCCAGCTGACCATGTGGTATAACGACGGCGTGACCGCCGACGAACTCAACCGCCGCAAGGACAACCTCGTCGGCTCCTTCAAGGTCAGCCTCGCCACCACCAACGGCCTGGCCGGCAACCTGCTCACCGCCGTGCAGCGCGGCAAGGACGTCACCTGGCTCGACCAGTATCCCGACGTCATCCGCTCACTCACGCTCGAGCAGGTCAACGGTGCGATCAAGAAGCACCTGAATCCGGACGCGATGTATCTCATCAAGGCCGGCACGGTGCCGGGCGCCGTGCCAAAGTAAGGTGGGCGTCGGTTCCTGCCAGCCGTAGGCCAAGCGAAGGCTGATCCATACCGACGCCAGCGCCGATGCGGAAATCGGCGCCCACCCACGCCCGCCATCCGGCGGGCGTTTTTCTTTTGTCTAAACCTGGCTTCACTCTCTCAACTCTCAGCTCTCAACCCTCTACTTCCGCCCCATGCCTGCCATCCTCTACACGGTCCGCACCACCTGCCCCTCCCTCCAGGTCCGCGGTCGCTTCCTCGCCTGGCCCGCAACGCGGGACTGGACGAGCCGGGCCGTAGCCTTGGCGAAGGCCGGCTAAGACATATATGCCAACTATCCTCTACACCGTGCGGACGACCTGTCCGTCTATTCAAGTCCGCGGGCGCTTTCTCGCCTGGCTGTCGCCCAACCACATCCTCGAGGTCATGAAGGGGGGCGCCACCGGTGTGCGCATCGTCTTGCCCGACCGCGCAAGCGACACTGCGCCCGCCGTGGTTGAGACGCAATACGTCTTCCCTTCGCGCAAGGCCTTCGATGAATACGTCCGCGACCACGCCCCGGCCCTGCGCGCCGACGGCCTGAAGCACTTCCCGCCCGAGAGCGGCATCACCTCCGAACGTCAGGTCGCCGAAATCGCCGCGGAGCTGTAGGTGGAACCCGGCCTTCCTCCTTCGCCAAGGCTACGGCGGACAAGCTGGACGGGTTGGGTTGGCTTTGTCTCCCATCAGAAAGCGCGTCCAGCGGCCGCGCTCCACCCCCCGGAAATTCGTCAATTAATACGTTACAAATTATCCGGACGCGCTGGGCGGTAGGGGCGCTTGCTCTTTGTCGTGCCGAAGCCTTGGCGAAGGCTGATCAAGCGCCCTTGGGAAGGACCGTTGAGGGCAACGGTTCCTACCCCTTCAATTCCACGCTCACCACGTGCAGCCCGGCCGGGCCGACGTTCTCCAGCGTATGCGGCCCGAGCGGCCCGGACCAGAGCGCGGTGCCGACGGCGACGGCCGGTTTGCCACGCGTATCGACCTGCACCGCCCCGTGCTCGTCACGCCGGACAAAATCACTCCAATTCATGACCTGATGGACCGCCGGCCAGCAGTGCGTGTGCAACGGCACCGTGTCGCCCGGAGCGATCCGCGTATCGAGCACGCGCACGTGTTCGTTCTCCAGCAGCACCCGGTGATGCCGCGGCGCAGCCACCATTGCATCCAGCGAATCAGGCGCGCCGCCTGGGCCCTTCGTAGCCCCGTCTTCTGGGCGAAGTAGGGTCATTTCAGCTGGTCGTCGGCCAGGCCGACTTGGTGCAGGATCAAGTTCCAACGCGGATCGGAATAGAGCGGGCGCAACCGCCATTCGTTTTTCAGCCACGACATGCTGGGATCGCGCGAGGCTCGGGCTTTTTCCAACGCGGCGAAGGCGCGGTCCTTCTCCCCGAGGCTGGCACTGATCATTGCGATGCCTAGCTGCAAATCGGCGCTGTCCCCGTTGGTCCGGGCCAACTCCTCAAATCGGGCCCGCTGCGCGCGGGCGGCGGCACCTTGCCCCCGGTCGATGGCGAGTATGCCCAACGCCGTGGCTTGACTGAGCTCGTCCGTTTCTAGGGCCGCCTCGGTCTCCGCCTCGGTATAGCGCCGCTGCGCGACGAGGCTCCAGGCCAAAATGCTGTGGTAGCCCGTCCCGCCGGGCGCCAGTTGCAGCGCCCGCCGCACCAGCTGTTCCGACTCGGTATAATTTTCGTTCGTATAAAACATGAGGCTCAGGTCGATCTGGGTGGCAGCGTTGAGCGGGTCGAGCTGCACCGCTTGCCGGCCCAACCGGAAGGCCTCTTCCTTCTTGCCCACGTTGAAGAGCAGCACCGCCGTGCCAGAAACAGTGTCAGGGTGATTGGGCCGAAGCTCCAAGGCGCGACGAAACGCCTGCTCCGCTCCTCGCCAATTCCAGTCGGCCGTGCGCAGGATCCAGCCCAGCGCCAGCAGCACATCCGGCGAATCCGGCTCCAGGGCCCGCGCCCGGTCAATCGCGACCCGGGCCGCCTGCCACGACTGCAGCGTGGGCGCACCGCCCCACCGGCCGAGCTGCGTGTGCGCGCTGGCCAGCTGCACCCAGGCGGCCGTGAATTTCGGCTCCACTGCCACCGCCCGTTCGAAATGGCTCACGGCCGAGCGCAATTCCACCATGTCGGCCTTGGCAACGGCCGCCCGGCCCACCAAATATTCCTGATAGGCCTCGGGATTAATTTCACCCACCGGGCTTTTGGTCATGCCCATCTTGAGCTCGAGGTTCTTCGCGATCAGTCCCGCGATCTCGTCCTGCACGGCGAAGATGTCCTTGAGCTCGCGCGTGAAGGTATCGCTCCACACATGGAATCCGTCCGCGGCCTTGATGAGCTGCGCAGTGATGCGGACCTTGGTGCCCTGCTTGCGCACGCTGCCCTCGACGACGTAGGCGACGCCGAGCTGTTTCGCGATTTCGGGAATCGGCGTGTCCTTGCCCTTGAAGTGAAACGCCGACGTGCGCGCCGTAACTTTCAAGTCGGGGATTTTCGCGAGGACGTTGAGCAGCTCCTCGCTGATACCGTCGGAGAAATACTCGTTGTCCTTGTCGTCGGAGAGATTCGCGAACGCCAGCACGGCGACGGACTTGTCGTCAACCTTCGCGGGCGCGAGCGCAGCGGGATCGGCCGGCGGAGCGGCGCCAACCGGCCGGGCGATTGAGCGCTCGCGGGCCTCGACGTCGGCGATGATTGCGGCGAATTCCGGTTCACTGCGCAACGGATCGTAAATGGGGTCGAGCAGCAGCGTGGCCGACGCATAGGACACCGCCCAATTGGGATCGTTCTTCACGAAGCTGGCCATCTGGCGCAGCGCCCCGGCCTTGCGGCCCAGCGCGATGAAGCAATCTGTGATGGGCGGGTTGACGATGGTCGCCCGCTCGGCATCGACGCCTACGATTTGGAGCAGCACGGCGAGTTGCCGGGCGGCCTCCTCCGGCTGGCCGAGTTTCGCGAGCAGTTGCACCCGGGCCCGCAGGAGCGGAGGATCCTTGGGGCGATCCACGAGACGCTGCTCGGTGAGCTTCAGGGCGGACTGCCACTCGAGGCGCGCCGCGTCGGGCCGGCCGGCGAGGGCGTGCGCGTCACCCATCAGCTGGCTTTTCGGCCCGCGATACCAGCTGTCGTTCAGCCAGTCGCGCGGCACGGCTTTCAGCCACGCGATCGCCTTGTCCGGGTCGTGGCCGAGCAGCTCCGTATAAAACGCAAAAAACGCCGCACGGTCCTCCTGCATTTGCGCCGGGTCGACCCGCTCGATGAGCCGGCGGGCCTGCGCGATATCGCCACGCAGCGTGGTTTTATACCAGACGTTCATCAGCAGCGCGCCGGTGAAGGGTTTTTGCGCGATGGCGGCCTCGATCGTGACCTCCGCGTCGTGGGCGCGACCCGCGAACCAGTAGCCTTGGCTCAGGCTGTAGAGCGCGAGCGGATCGCCGCCGGGCAGGGCGGCAGATTCCTTGGCGATGGCCGCCGATTCATCAATCCGGCCCAGCCGGTCGATCACTGTGGCGAGGGCGCGCAGGATGCGCTGATCCGCAGGGCGTTCGCGGCGCAGCTCGCGCAACTGGCGCTCGCGTTCCTCGCCCTCGCGCCCGGTCAGGCCGAGCAGCCGGGCCTGGGCGAAACGCGCCTCGAACGAGGCGGGATCGAGGCGGATGGCGCGCTGCACGGCCGTGCGGGCGCTTTCCCGCCGGGTATCGGACGTGTCCCAGCCGCGCTGGATATAGCTCTCGTGAATGTGCGCCTCGATCGCGCAAACCTCGGCATCGGTGGTGTCCTTGGCCTTGGCTTGCGCGACCAATTCCTCCGCTAGTTGGTAATCCTCGCGGGTGCTCTCGAGCGTCTCGATCAGCGCCTGAGCCCGCAGCGCGAGCTTGCGGGCCTCGGAGAGTGGAGCCGCCGGGGTGGCGGGAGCAGGCGGGACCGGAGCTACGGCGGCCGGGGCGGAAGGCGGCGCGGTTTTTCGCGTGAGCCACCACACGCCGCCGCCGAACACCACGAGTGCCGTGACTGCGACCGGCCAGAGCGGGAACGAAGATTTTTTTCCGGGGGCGGACGCGATCGGTGCAGCGGCGGCCGGGGCCTCGCTCGCAGAAGCCTGGTTTCTCAGGAGCCCCGTGCGGTGCGACCAAAGTTTCAGGAAACGCGCGAGCACCTCGGGCGGCACGGCGCCGCCGGGGAGCTTCGTCCATTGCACGGAGCGGAAACGATCCGGCACGAGCGCGTCGGACTCGCGCGTGTCGTCGATGACGACCGGCAAAATGAACGCCACACCCGAGGCGATGCCGCGCGCGCGCTCGGCCGCGAGATCCCACTCGATGCGGAAGTAGCCTTCCTCGCGCGCCTGCGTGTGGGCCGAGATGACGGCGATGAAAAGCACGCACTCTTTCACCTGCTTGCGGATCTTGGCGTCCCACTCGTCGCCGTGCTCGAGCCCGCCGTCGGCGTCGAACCACACCTCGACGCCGGACGAACGCAGTGAATCGGCAATACGCTTCGCCGCCTCGGCATCTTGGGAGGCGTAGGAAAGAAAAACGGCTTTGGTGGTGTCGCTCATTTCTTCGCCTCCTGCTCCTTGAGCATGCGCGCCAGAGTTGCACGCGCGACTTGGTATTCCGCCACGCAATTGAATTTCACCATCAGCTGCTGAAACGCCGGCGTGTCGCGGACCGAGTCCAGCATCGGATGCCAGTAGAGCCGGCTTTGGACAATGTCCGGCATGTGTTCCAGCTGCGCCAGGCCCTCGGCGAATTTTCCCACCGCACAGAGAGCATAGCCGCGTTGATAGCTGCCCGCCGGCATTGCCGGGATGAGCGACCCGGCCAGGCCGACGGCCTCTTCAGCCGCCCCGCCCCGGTGCAGGACATACAGCGCCTCGCCCGCCGCATACCAACCGGACACGAGGAGCCGGGGATCATGCAACACCTTCCGGGCGGCCGCCAAGGCTTCGTCCTTGCGACCCAGCTCCAATAACACCCGCGCCCGCTCGGCCTCCAGCGGCAGGAACGACTCTTGGCGCAGGGTCGCCGCGCGATCAAGCACCGCCAAGGCTTCGTCATATCGCCGGGCGTCATGATAATAATACCCGTGAATAAACAGAATGATGAACGAGACGGGATCGAGCGCCTCCGCCCGTCCGATTTCCTGGAGCGCGAGATCCAGCCGGCCCTGGCTGGCCAGGACGTGGGAATGCCAATGGTAGGCGGTCGCGTAGTTGGGGTTGGCGGCAATGGCCAATTGGAATTCCTGTTCGGCATCCCCCAATTGGTGGTTGTCCGTGTAAATAAATCCCATCGTCGCATGCGGCTCGGCCAGGGTGGAGTCCAGCTGCAAGGCCAGCCGGCTCTGGGTCAACGCCAGCTGATCGAACTCCTCCACGCGACCGACCCCATCCAGAAGGCGATACCGCCCCCGCAGCGCCGTGGTGGTGGCCAGTCCGGCTTGGGCCTGGGCAAATTGGGGATCGATCTTCAACGCCTGGCTGAACGCCCGCTCCGCCTGATCAAACCCAGCCGACGTCCGCGGAGCCAGAAAATGACGCCCTTCCAGCATGAGTCGGTGGGCCTCGGGATCAACCGC
This sequence comes from Lacunisphaera sp., assembly GCA_029945445.1. GTDB lineage: Bacteria > Verrucomicrobiota > Verrucomicrobiia > Opitutales > Opitutaceae > Lacunisphaera. The sequence goes on from JAQSCO010000061.1 coordinate 77,571, forward strand.
GCGAGCGATCTTGGTCGCACCGAGCTTGATCTGCAATTGCTGCGCAATCAGCCCGGCGATCTCGTCCTGCACGGCAAAGATGTCTTTGAGTTCGCGCGTGAAGGTGTCGGACCACATATGGAAACCGTCCGCGGCCTTGATCAGCTGCGCCGTGATCCGGACCTTCGTGCCCTGCTTGCGGACGCTGCCCTCGATCACGTAGGCGACACCGAGCTGCCGCGCGATTTCCGGAATCGCCGTGCTCGTGCCCTTGAAGTGAAACGCTGAGGTACGGGCGGAGACTTTCAGGTCGGGAATCTTCGCGAGCACGTTGAGCAGCTCCTCGCTGATGCCGTCGGAGAAATACTCGTTGGCCTTGTCGTCGGAGAGGTTCGCGAACGCGAGCACCGCCACCGACTTCTGATCGATCAGTGCACTGACCTCTGTTTTCTGACCGCTGCCCTCTGTTTTCAATGCCGCCGGCTGGTCAAGCGCGGCGAACTCCTGCAACAGGGCTTGGATTTCCGGCGCCTCGACCGCGGCCGAAAAACGCGGATCAAGCCGGAGGGATGCCGGCGTGAACGGGAACTGCGACGGCTCGGCGAACAGTTTCCGCAGCCACGGCGCGAGCTGGCGGTAATCGCCGAGCACGGCGTAGGCCTGCGCAATGGTGATGACCATCGACCCGCGATAAATGCTCGGCTGGCGACCCTTCACCAACGGCTCGACCAAGGCCAGTTCGTTCCGGGCTTCGGTCCCGCGGCCGGCACAAGCCAGCGCAACCGCGAGCACCACGTGCAATTCCTCGTTGTCGGAATCGGCGGCCAGATGTTCTCGCAGCAGGCGCTCCGCCTCGCGGAATTGCGCCGTGGCCGCGTCCGGCCGCCCCGCCCGCAGGTGCGCCAGCCCCGCCAACAACGCCTTCGGGCCGTGGTAGGAACGGTCAAAGAGGAACGTTTCCGGCACCTGGGCCAGTTCTTGCAGGGCCTCGTCCCACCGGTGGTCGGCCATCGCCACCAACCACCGCCCGTGCACGACCCGGTGGACCGAGCGCCCCGCCGCGGGCACTTTCTGCAGCACCGCCCACGCCCCGCGCAGGTCGGCGCACAGGTAATACCTGCTCTCAAACGCGGTGAAGTACGCCCGCACCCCGGTGATGTTCGGATCGGCCGTCGCAATCTCCGCCCATTTGTCCGCCTCGGCCGGCCGGCGCCGCACCACATTCAACTGCGCGAAGATCCACGAGGGAAAACTCGCTTGCGGTTCCGCCGCCCGCCACGCTTCCCCGAGAATTTGGACCTGGTCGAAATCGTAGGCGAACCAGTAGGAGGCCAGCTGCGCATAACGAGTCAGCGCATCCGGCGGCAAGGCGGCCACCCCGCGATCAAGATACGGCCGGCACGCGCGGGCATCGCCGCCGCGACTGGTCATCGCCACGAGGTGCATCCCGGTCGCAATATCCGCGAGCGGCGATCCCGGAGCCAGGCGAGCGGCGCGGTCGGCGGCCGCCTTCCCTACTTCCAGCGGCTTCGTGCTGGAGTCGTAGTTACGGAGCACCTGCAGGCTGTTGATGATGCTCCGCATGGCCCAGGCGTCTGCCAGTTCGGGATTGGCCTCAAGCAAACGGTCCAGCGTGGGCACCATGGCGGCGAAATCCTCCCGCTGCCAGCGATCCGGGGTGAGCTGCGCCCGCACGCGGGCCAGTTCGGTGGCTCCGGGCGAGAGCGCGACCAGCGGCACTGCGGGCGCAGACGGAGCGCGCGGGCGCCACGGCTGCCAGAGCGCGAGCGTCGCGATGACGACGAAGGCGAGGACGGCCGGAATGAGCCAGGCACGGGAGGTCTTGAACTCCGCTGGGGCCGCGGTGCCCTCGCCGCGGACTGGGGGACGAGGGCATCCCGCCTCCATTTCTGAACCACCCAACAATTTCTTCACGCGCCCGGCCAAGGCCGCCGGGGTTTCGCCGCCGGGCAGGCGGGTCCATTGCACCTCGGTGAAGGAATCGGGCACATGCGCGTTAGCATCGGAGGTGGCGTCCACCACAATGGGCAGGAGGAACGCCTTGCCCTTCGCCATCAGGTGCGTGCGCTGGTCCGCCAGCCGCCACTCCAGCCGGAAATATCCCTCCAAGCGCTCCTGGGTGTGCTGCGAGATGATCGGAACGAACAGCGCGCACTCCTTGATCTGGCGGCGGATGTTCTGGTCCCACGCGTCGCCCCCGCGCAGCTCGCTCTGGTCGAACCACACCTCGACGCCGGCCTGTCTCAACGCATCACATATCCGTTTGGCTGCTACGGCATCCTGCGAAGCATAACTCAAGAAGACTGCTTTGTGTTCGCCGCTCATAGTTGAGACAGAGCGCGCCTTGTCCGCCGTAGCCTTGGCAAAGGCGGAAGCGCGTCGCAGATGCGCTTCGCCGCCTCGGCGTCTTGCGAGGCGTAGCTCAGGAAGACGGCTTTGGTGGGCTCGCTCATTTCTTCGCCTCCGGCTCGGCCAGCAGGGCCTTGATCTCCGGGTCGTCGCGGAAGGGCGCCATGCGCGGGTCGGCGGCGAGACGCTGGCGGATCGTGGCCCGGCCTTCCGCATAGCTGGCCGTCGCCTCGCGGATGAGGGCCAGGGCCGTGGCCCGCTCCCCCATCACGAGGTTCGCCGGGATGGGTTGGAACCACCAGGTGCCCATCGGGCTGGTCGTGAAGGGCCGGGCGATGGACTCGTTGAAAGTGCGCAGGGCGGCGCGAGCCGCGTCACCCTTCCCCAGCCCGTGCTGGATCCAGGCCTCGACGAGGTAATTCTGGGTGTCATCCGGGTTGGCTCCGCGGGCACGTTGCAGTTCCGCGGCCGCCGCCTCGTATTGAATGCGGGCCAGCTCCTTCTTGCCGGCCAGCTCGAGCAACGCGGCGACCGGCAGCGCCTTCGGGCCGCGATAGTCGAAGTCGATCATCCATGATTCGGTCATGCCGTCCAGGGCGTCCAGCCCCACGCGGGTGTTTCCCGTGTAGGCCGCATAGAGAAAATAACCGAAGACGGTACGTTCGATCCCGCGCACGCGCGCCGGCACCTGATCCAGCGTGGCCTTCATGCCGGTGAGATCACCGTGCAGCCCGAACTGCGCGCGCGCCTCCCAGACGATGGCATTGGCCACCGGGGCCAGCGCGAGCGTCTCGTCGGTCAGCCGCTCGAATTCCGCCCAGCGCCCGAGGTCGCGGTAGTGGCGGGTGAGTTCGTAGCGCACCAGCGCATCCTGCGGGAACAGTTCCACGGTGCGGCGGGACGACTCGAGGGCTTTTTCCAAGGCCGGGTTCGAGCGCTCGACGCTGTAGTCGCTGAACCGGTCCGCCGCGTTGAAGCCCTGGGTGAAAAGGCAGTTGTCGCGCAGGCGGTGGAACCGCGGTTCCTGCGGCGCGAGGTCCACGGCCCGCTGCGCGAGCTCGAGCGCGCGCGGGAGCTCGCTGCCGCGCGTGTAGAGGTGCATCGCGAGCGCGGCGTGGGCCTCCGGCTCGTCGGGGGCAAGCTGGAGGGCGCGCTCGGCGGTGCTCTTCGCCTTCTGGTAGCGCGCGGTGCTGCGGTCCCAACCGCGCAGCAGCCACATGCTGTGCACGCGGGCCATCACTGTCACGGTCTCGGGATCGGTCGGGGCCTTGTCCAGCGCCTGCTGCGCGAGCTGCTCGGCCAGGCGGAAATCCTCGGGGATGTTGTCGGTCCGGTCGAGCAAGGCGGTCACGCGCTTGAGCTCCGGGTCCTTCGGCCAGTCGCGCGGCGGAGTGTGATCGATGATCAGCTTCTGGAAGCGAACATCGTCGCGGAGCTTGTCCCAGATCGGATCGAGGCGCAGCAGCGCCGGCGTCAGCGGCCAGCGCCCCGTGGCGGTGGCGGTGAGGAATTTCTCCAGGATCGGCAAGGCGGCGTCGGCGCGGCCGAGCGCGGCATAGATGCGCGCGGAGGAAAAGGTCCAGTCGGTGCGGTTGCGCGCGAGCTCCTCGAACACGCGGGCCTCGCGCAACGCGGGCTCGGCCTGGCCGGTCCACGCGAGGAGTTCGCCCAGGCGGAGATGGAGTTCGGAGTCGTTCGGGGTGTCCTGCAGGCGGCGGTGCACGACGGCGAGGCCGGCCTCCCAGGCGATGCGCGCGGCTTCCGGGCGGCCGGCTTGCGCATGCGCGAGCCCGACGAGCAGCGCCTTGGGGCCGGAATACCAGGCATCGTTGATGAAGTCGCCGGGCAGGCGGTCGAGCGCGCGAAGCGCTTCGTCGGTCTGCTTCGCCATCAGGGCGGCCAGGGCGGCGGCAAAGACCATGCGCGGTTCCGAACGCAGGGCGGCGGGCGCGGCGTCGAGCGTGCGCTGCGCGGCGTCGAGGCGCCCGTGCCAGACGATTTCGAGCATCGCGAGGCCGGTGATGCTGTTGGTCGTGGGGAGAGCAGCGGCCGCCTCGCGCCCGCAGCGGTCCGCCTCGGCGAACCGGCGCAGATAGAGGTGGATCAGGAACTGGTCGTAGAGCGCGAGCGGCCTCACCGCGGGCTGCGCGGCGGCGCGCACGTAGAAGGCGAGCGCGTCCTCGTCGCGACCCTGGTTGCGGTAAATCGAGCCGAGGCTGATGAGGATGTGGCCGTCGTCCGGCGCGAGTTGGAGCGCGTGGCGGAGCGCTTCCTCGGCGCGCGGCGGGTCGCTCCGCCAGATGGCGCGGCCCAGCGCGTGCCACGCCTCGGCGGACTCGGGCGCGAGTTTCACGGCGCGCTCGGCATGGTTGCGCGCGGCCTCGGCGCGGCCCGTGCCGCGCTCGAAGCTGCGCGTGAGGTAGGCGGCGTTGAGCCGGGCGGAATAGGCCCAGATTTCACCGTCGGTCGCGTCGAGTTCCAGCGCCCGCTTGAGCAGGCTCTCGGCAACGGCGAAATCGTCGGCGTTGGAATCGATCTTGTCGAAGAGCGCGCGGGCCTTTTCGGCGAGCTTCCGGGCCTCGGATTGCGGCACAGCCGCAGGATTGAGGCCGGAGGCGTGAGGAGGGAGGGCCGGGGCGGTTTCCCTGATCCGTGCCGGCTGCCACAACGGCCGCAGCGCGTAGACCAGCGCAAACACGAGGCCCACCCCGGCCCACGCATAACGCAGCCAGGATGGGGTGGAATTCTTTGGGGACGGGGTGCCCTCCTTGTCCGTCGAGGCCTTGGCGAAGTCGGAACCCTTTTCTGCGGGACGAGGGCGTCCCGCCTCCAGCGCAGAACCGCTCAGCAGTTTCGCCACGCGCGCCGCCAGTTCGGCCGGTGTTTCGTCGAGGCGGAGGCGCGTCCACTGGACTTCCTTGAACTTGTCGGGCACACGGGCCGTGGCGTCGGTGACATCGCCGATCACAATGGGAAAAAGAAACGCCGCGTCATCGGCCATCAGGTGCGAGCGATCGACGGCGAGCTTCCACTCGAGGCGGAAATAGCCCTCGGCCCGCGCTTGCGTGTTGGCCGAGATGACCGGCACGAATAGCGAACATTCCTTGATGCGCTTCCGGATCAGGGCGTCCCACGCGTCACCGCCGCGCAGCTCGCTCTGGTCGAACCACACCTCGACGCCCGCGGCGCGCAGGGCGTCGCAAATCTTCTTCGCCGCCTCGGCATCCTGCGAGGCGTAGCTCAGAAAAACAGCTTTGGGTGCGTCGCTCATCTCTTCCCACCCGGTTCCTTGAGAATGGCGACGAATTCCGGCTGGCCGCGGATCTTGTCCCACCACGGGTCGAGCGGGATGACCTTGCGGGAGGTGAACACGGACTGGTCGATCTCGGTCGCCAGGTAGGGCACCGCTTTTTTCGCATCACCCATCGCCGCGTAGAAGAGCGCCAGCGTTTTCTGGCTGCGGAACGTGAGGGCTTCCCGCCACATCGGTTCCACGAGGCCGATCAGCCGGGTGGCCTCGTCGCGCTGCCCGAGCCAGGCGAGCGTGATTGCCAGCTCGGCCTGGTATTGCACATTACCCGGTTCGTCCTTCAGGCGCTGCCGCAGCACGGTTTCCGACGCCGCCCAATCGCTGCGGGCGACCGCGTCTTTGCCCGCGAGTTGGTGGGCGAGCGCCAACGACCAACCCTTGGGGCGAAAGGGCATGACCAGATCGTCGAAGTAACTTCGCGCCGTCAGGTTGGAAGCCGCCTCGACCCGGTCGGCCCGGTGCTCCAGCAGGGCCGCCCACATCCCGACACAGATCGAGCGATCCTCGGAGCGCTCCGCGAGGGGCAATTGGTCCTGCTGGTCGAGCGTCGCCCGCATCGCCGCCAAGTCACCCCGCCAGCCGCCGAGGAGCGCCGCCTTGAGGATCAACGCCGAGGAAAACGGCTGGAGCGCGATGGCCGCATCCAGCTGCTCAAGCGCGGCCGCCAGGTTCCGGGGGTCGACCCCGCCGCGGCCATAGCTGCTATACGCCAGCGCCAGTTCATAGTGCAGGAGCGGATCACGCGGCGCGCGCTGCAGGATATCCTGCAACACCACCCGGCCTTCGCTATCCCGGTTACCTTGGGTCAGCGTGTAGCCCAGCGCCCGCGCCAGCCGGACGTGATCGGGATGCGCCGCGCTCGCCCGGCGCAGAAGGGCCGCGGCCTGATCAAAGGCTCCCTGGACGCGCAGCACATGCCCGAGCGCCAGCAAGGCCTCCGGTTCGTTCGGGTCGAGCGCCAGCGCGTGATTGGCGAAGGACTGCGTGTCCTGCCGGCGTTTTTCACTGTTGTCCCACCCGCGGAAAAGCCACGCGGACTGCACGCCCGCGCGCGTGCCCCACACGGCGGCGTTATCCGGTTCCTTCTCCGTGGCGCGGCGCGTGAGATCCTCGGCGGGCGCGAGGTCGTCGCGCGTGAAGCCGACCTTCACGATCAGCGCCAGCGCCTTCGCCGAGAGCTGGGCGGCTTCGCTCAGCGCCACGGCCGCGGCCGGTTCGGCCAGCAACGCGGTGATCTCCGGGTCGTCGCGGAACGTCGCCATGCGCGCATCCGCCTGCAGCCGCAGGCGGATCGTCTGGCGGCCCTCGGCCGACGTCGCCGACTCCCGGATGAGCTGGACCGCGGTGGCCCGCTCCCCCACCAGCAGGCCCATGGGGATGATGTCAAAAACCCAGCCCGACAGCGGGGAAATCTGGTAAGGCCGGGTGTAGTTTTCCAGCGCGGTGCGGAAAAGAGCCCGCGCCTCGTCCTGCCGGCCGAGCCCGAGCATGATCCAGACCTCCGCGCGGCGATAGGTCTGGTCCGACGGATTTTCCGCCTTGCGGCGGGCCACCGCGGCCAGGGCCACCTCGTATTGGGCGCGGGCCAGCCCGGCCTTGCCTTCCTGCGCGAGCAGGATCGCCCGCGGCAGGGCGGCCGGACCACTGTAGTTGTTGGCATCGTAGAACCACGGCTCGGCGAAACCTTGCAGTGATTTCAGGCCGAATTCGTAGTCCCGGCTGAGTGCGGCGTAGACCATGCTGGTGATGACCGTGCGCTCCTCGGTGCGCGCCCGCGCCGGCACGCGGTCGAGCCACAGGCGCGTCCCCGCCAGGTCGCCGCGCATGTGGGCGGCGCGCGCCTTCCAGTTGATCGCGTTCGCCAGCGGCGCCAGCGCGAGGGTCGCGTCGAGCTCGCGCTCGAATTTGTCCCAAATGCGGCGGTCGCGGTAGGCGATCGAAAGCTCATAGTGGCTGAGCGCATCACTGGGGAAGCGCCGGATGAGATCCTCCCCCATCGCCAGTCCCTCATCCTTGCGCTGGAGGAGTACGGTCCGCAGCAACTGCCGCCCGAACCGCGGCTCGCCGGGCTCCAGCTCGCAGGCGCGCCGCGCCAGTGTCTCGGCCCGGGGCAGGTCACCGGCCCGGTCGAACAGAAAGATCGACAGGGCGTAGAGCGCCTGTGGGTCGTCGGGCGACAACTGCACCGCCCGTTCGCCGAAGCGCTTGGCCTGCGCCGTGCGCTCGGCGCTGAAATCAAAACTCCGCATCACAAACGCGCTGTTGACGCGCGCGCGCACGGTCACCGTCTCCGGATCGGACGGCGCCTTCTCGAACGCGCGCGCAGAGATCTCGTCCGCCAGCCGGAAGTCTTCCAGGGTGGCTTCAAGGCTGTCGATCAGCGCGATGGCGCGCTTCAGCTCGGGATTGTGCGGCCAGTCGGGAGCGGCGTCAGTTCGAGTGGCTGCGGGATCCTGCCGCAGTTTACTTTCGGACTCTGCGGCAGGATGCCGCAGCCACCACACCGCGCCGCCCCCCACGGCGCGCACCGCGAGCGCGATGA
>JAQSCO010000062.1 GCA_029945445.1 Lacunisphaera sp.
TATGAATAAGATACCCGTGCCGTTAACGCCAGTCCCTAAGCCTGTCGACCCGACTAAAACCACGGCGAATATTACGGTCCTTATGAAAAACCTTGGTTTCGCTGAAGGGAGTAGTATCGCTACCATTTACAATGGTTCAGATCCGCAGTCGCCAGTTGGCAGCATCGTGACTGATGGGAGAAGCTTTACGGCGACTGCAAATACAATAGCCAAATCGACACTATTCCGAAGAGGGGACTCTATAAACCCAACATCGTTGGCTGATGCGACCGAGAAGCTGGGGCTTAACTCGGGGCTTGGAGGGGTTGTGGTGATTGATCACGGGTATTTCGATGGGGCGAATATTCTAAAAGAGCAGCTCAACGACAGCTTCTATCAGACGGTGTCTGCTGCGCTAGACCCGGATGGCGCTAGATTACTGTTGTTGATGGGCTGTAATGTCGGAGGTCACGACGGTGCGATTGAAATGTTCACATCTTTAGCTTCGAAATATAACATCAACATTATTGTCGCCAATAACGATGTCGCCTTCTTGTCGGGAGGCGGAGAGTATAATTCAACTATTCAGCCGAATGGATTTAGATGGATACGAGTGAACAGCGACGGAACCATCAGGTATTTCTATGGGAATGGCTATGAGTCTGCAGCACCGCCAACGGCTCCTCCTGATACCGGAACTTCAACTCCCGGTGCCCCCCCGAGTGTTGCTCCTCCTCCGCCATCTCCCCAGAGCCCGCGTGAGCCTGTATTTCCTCGAGACCGGAACCTCGAACCCTAAAACTATCATGTATAAAACACGCCTAGTTTTTTTTATAGCGCTAACAACACTCTTCGCACGTGTTGCAGCAACCGACCTCAAATCGTCTACCGAGCCAACTGGCCAACTGGCTATTTTTCCGATATTCCGAGAAGCAGATATCGTTCGTGACCCAAATGCAGGGCCTCAATATCCTAACTATACAGTAAAAGAGTATCGTATTACGATTAACGTGTATCTCTACAACCAAAGCAGCAGCACACTCAAAGTCCCAACGACGATCTCGACTCGAGGAGGGACCAGCTATCGCAGTGCAGAAACTGGAGAGAAACAGTTTACGATAGACTACAGTTGCTTAATAAAGAAAGCGGGCGGTAACCCGTTATCAAGATCGATCTCCATTGTGCCGTCAGCCGCGTCCTTATTACTAGTGGAATTAAAGCCACGAGAGTTCGGTATGATTACGATTTGGGCTGACGTTCCATCGGAGGTGGATCCATCGAGTATAGAATTTTCATTTCACATTGATGAAGCTATCGGGAAACGGTTTGCTACTTGGTCAGGCAGAGTTAGCCACAAACTGCTTAAGGAATCCAAATTGCTTCAAGATGAGCTAGCAGATCGGGCAGATCAATGATCGGAGGCTTATGCTTGGTCGTTGAGGTGAACCCCACAAGCCAACCAAAACACGGTGAATACCAGCGTGCCAAGAATTGAAAATCGTCACTGGGCAGCTTCTCGGCTACGAACGCTCCTCAATCGGAGCAAAGCTCACCTACATCAAACTGAACACCCCAGTGACTTGCCCGCCTCGTGCCACTTGTCCTTGGTCAACCCAGGAGTGCCCGCCGCCTCTTTCATCGGCGATGCACCCGAGAGAACTGAAGTAGGGATGCGACTGTCCAAGCTATGTGCTTCCACGCTGTGCGCCGGTCACATCAGGCAGCAATCCTGCAGAAGCCCCAAATTCGAGTATTTTGAACCCGTGACTGATATCAGTTTCGTGGTATGAGCGTCGCGCTTTTCGTCCGATACGGGCCGATTACAAAAATAGTCGCGTAGCTTGGTTTCGTGTTAAAAAACCAAGCGCTCCGCCATTTTCACAACGAACGCTTCCCGTGGCACTTGACCTTATGGGGACTGTGGCAGGTGATTTGGTAGCGCGAACCCGGCCGGTAAAATTGAAAACGAGAATTCCGGTATTTGACAAGCATGCCATAGAGTGGACATATTGTCCTCGTCGTGAGATTGATTAAGCGAAGCACCCTGCGCCACTACGCAGTCCGGTTTCCCAAGGCCAGCCGACCATTGGACGATTGGGCTCGTATGGTGTTCTCCGGCTCGTGGCGGAATCTCGTCGAAACCCGCCGCATGTTTCCTCACGCCGATCAGGCAAAGGTGAAGAGCGGAAAAACCGTCACCATCTTCAATGTGTGCGGCAACAATTTCCGTCTGATCACCGCCATCCACTACGACAGGCAAAAAGTCTTTGTCCTCAACTTTCTAACCCACGCTGAATACAGCCGCAACGCCTGGAAGAACCGCCTATGAAAACCGCCACCCACACCACAACGCCTTACGCGAAAATTCCCAAGACCTATGCCGGGCTGATGGGGCTGCACCTGCTTCGTCCCGTCCGTGATCAGGTTGATGCCGACAACGCCGCGGAGATGATCGACCTCCTTGCCGGACACACCCTGAACGCCGAGCAAGCCGACTACCTTGATCTCCTGAGTGACCTCTATGAAAAATGGGAGCACGCGCAGTTTCCGCTTAGCCGTGCCACCGGTTCAGAGTTGCTGCGTCTCGTGCTGGCGGAACGCAACGAAGGCAGCGCCGACCTCGCTAAACTGCTCGGGATCGATGTATCGCTGGCTTATCGGCTTTTGCGGGGAGAACGGCAATTGACCGCAGCTCAAATCCGCAAGGTCGCAAATACCTACGGGATCGATCCTGGGGCACTCTTACCGTGAGTAACGCCGGTGCCAGTCGCAGTTATTAGCGCCACTTCCGTTCTTGTTAAAATCACGTCCTCTCCGCCATTTTTCTCCTCTGAGGAGAGAAGCCCAACGACCGATTTGCCAGTTGACGTGGCAAATTGGTCATGAATCAAGACACTCCGTTCGTCATCTCCCAATTCACGAATCCCTCCGGGGAGATCGTTTTCCGCGTTTCCGGCTGGTTAGACGGTAAGCGCATCCGTAAAAATATCGCCACCCGCCCCGAGGCCGAAGCCGAACGGCAGGTGCTGGAAGTCCAGCGCCTCCAAGGCGAGACCGGCATCCGCACCGCCATCACCCGGCTGGTCGAGGATCAGCTCCACGAAGCCGAGTCGGTCTTTCGGCGGCTGGATGGCCGGCCGCATTCGTTGTCGTTCTACGTCGAGTTTGCCTTGGCGAACTACCGCGAACCCCTGACGCAAAAGCTCCTGACGGAAGCCGTCGTTGAATTCCTCGCCATCAAGGATCACGAGCGCGAGCAGGACTTGCTATCGGAGCCGTATCTGACGCGCGTTAAACGCGACCTAAAGCGCCTGCAAACGCACTTCCCGGCCGCGACCGTGGCTGACCTGACCGGGACAAGGCTCCTCGGTTATTTCGAGGCCCGCCGGGCGGCGCACAAGACGTTCAACAATCGCCGGGGCGTGGTCTCGTCCTTCCTCCGGTTCGCGCTGCAACGGGATTGGATCGCCGACAATCCGCTCTCGAAAATTCCGCCCCGCCGCATCCGTCGCCGTCGTGGCTGCGCCGTGACGTTCTCCGCGTTGCAGGTAACGGGGCTCATGGCCTTCGTCGAAGAGCACTATCCGACCGCCGTGCCGTTCTTCGCGCTCTGCATGTTCGCCGGCATCCGGCCTTGCCTCCGCACCGGGGAAATCCTCCGGCTCCAGCCGGCGCACTTCAAACTCGAAGCGAACCTCATCCGCATTGATGGCGAAGTCTCGAAGGTGCGCGAGCCGCGCAACGTCGCAATCCAGCCGAACCTCGCGGCATGGCTGCAAGCCTACCCGCTCAAGAAATTCCCCATCATCCCGGCCAACCTCCAACACATCCGGGAGAAGGTTGCGAAAAAATTCCCGCTCTCGCATGACGTCATGCGGCACACGTTCATTTCGATGTTCGTCGCGAAATTCCGCTCCATCGGCGAGGCGTCGCTGCAAGCGGGCAATTCCGAAAGCATCATCCGCAAGCATTACCTCGATTTGAAGACGACCGAGGAAGCGGAGTTGTTCTTTGGGATTCTGCCAACACACGCCAGCGCCCCCGCTGCGGCAGACACCGCCGCCGGGCCAACGCCAGCCACGCCGTCCCTGCCTGTGGCAGCGTGACCGGCAACCGTGCCCTGCCTGCCGGCCTTGACCGGCGGGCAGAGGTATGGAAACACAACTCGCTCCCGTCTTAGAGAATCAGTTCACGGACATCATCGGCCTGCGCAGCAGCGGGATTTTCCCGAAGGACAAAGAACCCTCCGTCGCGACACTCCGCAACTGGACCAAGCTGCGGCGCATCCCGCATCACCGCGTCGGTCACTTCATCTATTACGACGCGGCGGAGGTCGCGACGCACATCCGCACCCGGCTCAAAGTGCCGGCGCGTGGATGAGTCACCGCCCCGCCCAAAACCAACGCCGCGCCGGTTCATTCCGGCGCGGCGTTTTCGTTTCTGGAATAACCGACACGTGCGCTGTCGGAGATGGATTGATCCAGTGCGAAATAGGATCAGCGCGGTTCAGGCACGCAGTATCTATTATGAATCTTCTCGGGGGCGTAGAGTGGGCACGTAACCAAATCCCACCTATGAAAAACAAAAATGATTCGTTCTTTGCGGACCCAGTCGATGCCAGGCAGGAAGCTCGCTTCCTCGCTTTGGAAGCGATCTGCCGGCTCCTGATCTGGATGGCGGAAGGCGCGTCGCTCGAAGAGCGCGGCGTGCGTGCAACCGTGGCGCTCTACTGCATCCGGCCCGATTTGATCGGCGATGCCTCGCTCGAAGAAATCGGCCACACCGGGGGCCGGTCGAAGCAGGCGGTGCATCAACTCGCGGACAGCTTCCGCGAAACCACGGGGTTTGCGCCATGAACCCATCACCCGCCACCACAGCCGCAGTGGAAATCAACCGCCTCTATGATGAGGCCAGACGGGGCGCTTCCGCCTCGCGCCAAGCGTTGCACGGCGCGCTCGTCGCCGCATGGCAGGCGGGCCAGCTCCTGCTCGCGGAAAAGAAGCGCGTGCATCACTGCATGGGGCATGGGGCGTGGCTCCTGTGGCTCGAAACGAACTTTCGCGGCACAGCGCGGACGGCACAGCGTTACATGAGGCTCGGCGAGTGCATCGCGGACATCGCGTTTTTGCAGGGCATGAGCCTGCGCCAAGCGTATGCCCGGCTTGGCATCGCGACGGAGCCGAAAACGCCGTCCAAACGTGCCCTGTCGCACAAGCTGCCGGCCCATCTAGTCCACGCCAACCGGCTCGTCCGTGCGCTCAAGCGCCGGGCCGGCCAGACCGGCGAGGAACAGGGTGAAGCCTACCGCCGCGACCTGCGGGCGCTCTATGAGAAGCTCCGCCCGTGGTTTGAATCTGCTCCCGGCCTGCGGATAGGGGCGAACTTTAGTGCGCCAACGGGTTCTCATATCCCATGAAGGTCGCCGTTGTAACGCCGCCCGCCCGCGACCCGGAAAGCCGGAGCCGCGCATTCCTGCGGCTTTTGGCGGACATCTGCCGCCGCTTCCCCGACCTGCGGGAGTGGCTGGTGGAGGATTTCGCGCGGGACGCCAAAGTCCGCGCAAACTTCCTCGCCCTCGTGGAACGGGGCGACCTCAACGGCGAAGCGATGTCCAACGGCTTCGCCGAACTGGCCGGCGAACTCGACGGCTGGCTCGAAGAAAAGCGGCAGTTGAAGGGGCAATTGCCCGCGCAAGCGACTCGCCCCTTTGGCGGGCTGTCTTGGGATGAGATGGAATCGCTGGTGCGACGCTATGAGGCGCGCACTCTTCGGCTGGACGTTTTCCTGCTGGTTCGTGACTGGCGCAAAGCCGGCGAGTCGGCCAAAGCGTCCCCGAAACTGCTTCGCGCCAGCGCGGACTTGCTGGATGCCGCGATCCGTTCCGGTGATACCCGGTTATTCACGGAACTCGGTCGCGCTGTCGCCCTGTTGGACAACCTGGAGCAAGGCAAGCTGCGCACAGCGTTCGGCTATGCCGATTGGTGGAAGCTGCACGCCTTGGTTTACATAATGCGGCACCCGAGCGAAGCCTACCGGACGCGCGAACTGCGCGCGCACCTCGACCAACTCGGACTGCAAATCAGCTCCCTCGACTTCCGCCGGTTCTGCAAGCGCCACGGCATCCGACGCGATGAACGCGCAGGCCGCCCGCGTGTTCGCGCCGCCGCTCCGCGATGAAGTCGGGGGGCTGGGGCCGGACTCGACCCCAGATAGGCGCTGGCGGCGTTCTGGGCCGCGCGCGCCGTGGCAAAGCATCGTAGGGAGCGATGCGCGAAGCTCCGGCGACACCTTCCAAGCCCGGCCTCCCTCGCCAAAAGCGCCCCTTCAAAGCAATTCTGGGGGCACGGAGCGGGTTCTGGGCCTCGCCTTAGAAACGATCACTCGTAAACGAGTTATGACGCCAAGATTCAAGCCAAGGGCGAATCGTATTTACAAAACCTAGGATAATGTGAATAAATGCCGAGGTTCTGTTATGACCGCCACCACGCAAAAACGTCTCCGGGACGCCTTTAGCGGCACCACCCTCCTGCGCTCACGCGATCTGACCGCGCAAGGGTTCAACCGTGTCCACCTGCGGCAAGCGGTGCAAGCCGGCCTGCTCGAACGCGCGGGTCGTGGGCTTTATCGGCCGCCCGGTGCGGACATCACCGAAAACCACACGCTGGCCGAGGTCGGCAAACAGATTCCCAATGGCATCATCTGCCTGCTCTCCGCCCTCAACTTTCACCGGCTGACGACGCAGAACCCGCATGAGGTCTGGCTGGCCCTCGGCCACAAGACATGGAGCCCACGTGCGGACAAGGTTGGCCTGCGGATCGTCCGTCTCTCCGGCCCGGCGCTGCACGAGGGAGTCGAAACCCACACTGTCGAGGGTGTCACCCTCCGCGTTTACAGTCCCGCCAAGACCGTAGCGGACTGCTTCAAATTCCGTCACAAGATCGGCCTCGATGTGGCGCTCGAAGCCCTGCGCGAGACCTGGCGAGCACGCCGCGCCACAATGAAAGACCTTGAGCACTTTGCGCGGGTTGACCGCGTGGCCAAGGTGATGCGCCCCTATTTTGAAAGTCTGACATCATGACATCCGAACCGAAACGGAATCTGCCAGCCTCCGTCCGGCAACGGCTGCTCACATTGAGCGAACACCGCAAGGAGCCCTTCGACCTCGTGCTCGTGCGCTACGGCATCGAGCGGCTGCTTTACCGCCTGAGCCGCTCGCCCCACACGGAAAAATTCCTGCTCAAGGGTGCGATGCTTTTCGCGATCTGGTCGGATGGCTGGAACCTGATGGCGAAGCTCAACGCCCTGAGCAGCAACGCGCTCGTCGC
>JAQSCO010000063.1:0-50832 GCA_029945445.1 Lacunisphaera sp.
CCCGGGCAGGGCGCAGCAAGACTGCGCCCCTACGGTCTGAGTTGTGATCGCAGCGGTTCATTGGAGCGCGCTCATTGGTTGCCGTAGAGGACCCAGGTCTCCTTGCTGCCGCCGCCCTGCGAGGAGTTGACGACGAGCGAGCCCTTGCGGAGCGCGACGCGGGTGAGGCCGCCGGGGATGACGACGGTCTTCTCGCCGTAGAGGATGAACGGCCGCAGGTCGATGTGCCGGCCGGCAAAACCCTCGCCCTCGCAGTGCGTCGGGTGGCGCGAGAGCGAGATCATCGGCTGGCCGATGTAATTGCGCGGGTCGGCCAGGATGCGCGTGCGGAACTCGTCGCGCTCGGCCTGCGTCGCGTGCGGGCCCATCAGCATGCCGTAGCCGCCGGCCTCGTTGGCGGCCTTGACCACGAGCTTGTCGAGGTTCTCCACCATGTATTGGCGGTCCTTGTCCTCGCTCGCGAGGTAGGTCTCGACGTTCGGCAGCAGCGGCTCCTGGTCGAGGTAGTATTTGATGATGCGCGGGACGAAATAATACATGACCTTGTCGTCCGCCACGCCGGTGCCGATGGAGTTGGCGAGCGAGACGTTGCCGGCGCGGTAGGCGTTGACGAGGCCCGGCACGCCGAGTGCGGAGTCCTTGCGGAAGACCGTCGGATCGATGAAGTCGTCATCGATGCGCCGGTAGATGACGTGGACCGGCTGCAGGCCCTTGGTCGTGCGCATGAACACATGCTGGTCGCGCACGAGCAGGTCGCGGCCCTCGACGATCTCGATGCCCATCTGGCGCGCGAGATAGGTGTGCTCGAAGTAGGCGGAGTTGTAGGCGCCCGGCGTGAGCAGCACGACGGTCGGCTCGGCCACGCCATTGGGCGCGATGTAATTCAGCATCTTGAGCAGCTCGGTGGAATAATTCTCCACCGGCCGCACGCCGCCCGCCTCGAAGATCTCGGGAAAAGTGCGCTTCAGCGCGCGGCGGTTTTCCAGGACGTAGCTGACGCCGGAGGGGCAGCGGGCGTTGTCCTCGAGCACGAGGTAGTTGCCCTGGTCGTCGCGGATGATGTCGGTGCCGCAGATGTGAATGTAGATGTCCTTCGGCACATTGCAGTTCACGAACTCGCGCCGGAAATGTTTCGCCGACATCACGTAATGGGCGGGGATGGTGCCGTCCTTGATGATGTTTTGCTCGTGGTAGATGTCGTGGAGGAAGAGGTTCAGCGCCGTGATGCGCTGCACGAGCCCCGCCTCGAGCTTCTCCCACTCGTGCGCCGGGATGATGCGGGGCACGAGGTCGAACGGGAAGATGCGCTCCGCGCCCTGCGAGTCGCCGTAGACGTTGAAGGTCACGCCCTGCCGCAGGAACGCCAGGTCGACCGCGCGGCGCTTGGCCTCGAAGTCTTCGGTGCTCACGGCGCCGAAATGTTTCAGAAAATGCCGGTAGTGCGGCCGGACGGTGCCGTCGGGCGCCATCATTTCGTCGAAGAACGCCCCCCGGTCATAGGCGTTGAACTGGTCGGGGCGGGCGGGCGCGCTGGCCGTGGCAGGGGTGGGGCGTTTGGTGGCCATGCGGTGGGAAGACGTTACAGATAGCAGGCCCCGTGCAAACCTTGGAATTTTCTTGGCGCGCCCCTTGCCGGCCAGCGGTTTGCGGGGGTGAACCGGGTCATATTTTGCCATTTGCCAAGCCCCCGTGCGTAGTTTTCATTCGCCCCCTTCAATGCTCGCTTCCCTCTTCAAGAAATTCGCCGGCCGGCACCACCGCAAATACGTCGAGAAAACCCGCCCCGTCGTCGTCCGCATCAACGAGTTCGAGGCGCAATACCAGGCGCTCACTGACGAGCAGCTCCGCGCCAAGACCGACGAGTTCCGCGGCCGCATCAAGCAGGGCGAAAAGCTGGACGCAATCCTCCCCGAGGCCTTTGCCGCCGTCAAAAACGCCGCCCGCCGCATGGTCGGCCGCAAGGTCATCGTCTGCGACCACGAGCTGACCTGGGACATGGTGCATTTCGACGTGCAGCTCATCGGCGGCATCACGCTGCACGAGGGCCGCATCGCCGAGATGGCGACCGGCGAGGGCAAGACCCTCGTCGCCACGCTGCCGCTCTACCTCAACGCCCTCACCGGCCGCAATGCCCAGCTCGTCACCGTCAACGACTACCTCGCCCGTCGCGACTCCGAGTGGATGGGGCACCTCTACGGCTTCCTCGGCATCAGCGTCGGCTGCATCCAGCAGTCGATGCACTCCGAGCTCCGGCGCGAGATGTATGGCCGCGACATCACCTACGGCACCGCCTCCGAGTTCGGCTTCGACTACCTCCGCGACAACGGCATGGCCACGCGCAAGGAGGACCAGGTCCAGCGCGACCACTTCTACTGCATCGTCGACGAAATCGACTCCATCCTCGTCGACGAGGCGCGCACGCCGCTGATCATCTCCGGCCCCGCCCCGATCGAACGCGAGCAGCCGTTCATGCGCCTCAAGCCCGGCGTCGAGCAACTCGTCAGCGCGCAGATGCGCCTGATCAACAAGCTCGTGAAGGAGGCCACGGACATCCTCGAGAAAAAGGACGCCACGGCCGACGACAAGCGCGCCGCCGCGATGAAGATGCTCCAGGTCAAGCTGGGCATGCCCAAGAACAAGCTGCTCCTCCGCCTGCAGGAGACGCCCGAGTGGCGCAAGCTGCTCGACAAGACCGATGTCGAGATGCACTCCGACTTCAACAAGGACGAGCTCTACAAATACAAGGAGGAGCTGTTCTTCGTCATTGACGAGAAGAACCACCAGGCCGACCTGACCGAGCCCGGCCGCAAGCATCTTCGTCCCGACGATCCCGACGCCTTCGTGCTGCCCGACCTCGCATCGCGCTTCATCGACATCGAGAAGGACGGCGCCCTGTCGCCCGAGCAGAAGGAGGCCGCCAAGCGCGAGTCCCAGCAGCGCTACGAGGTCGTGTCCGAGGATATCCACGCGCTATCGCAGTTGCTCCGCGCCTACGCTCTCTACGAGCGCGACGTCGAATACGTCGTGCAGGAAGGCAAGGTCGTCATCGTCGACGAGAACACCGGCCGCATCATGTCCGGCCGCCGTTGGTCCGACGGCCTGCACCAGGCGGTCGAGGCCAAGGAAGGCGTCACCATCGAGCGCGAGACGCGCACCTACGCCACGGTCACGATCCAGAATTACTTCCGCATGTATGAGAAGCTCGCGGGTATGACCGGCACCGCCGAGACCGAGGCGACCGAGTTCCACGAGATCTACCGGCTCTCCGTCACGCAGATCCCGACGAACCAGCCCTGCATCCGCCTCGACAAGAACGACTCCATCTTCAAGACCCGCCGCGACAAATACGGCGCGGTGGTAAAGCAGATCCAGGAGGCCCAGGGCCGCGGCCAGCCCGTGCTGGTCGGCACCGTCACCGTCGAGCAGTCCGAGGTGCTCAGCCGCATGCTCAAGCGTGCCGGTGTCATTCACACGGTCCTCAACGCCAAGTTCCACCAGCAGGAGGCCGAGATCGTCACCCGCGCCGGCCAGCGCGGCTCCGTCACGATCGCCACCAACATGGCCGGCCGCGGCACCGACATCAAATTGGGCGAGGGCGTCCGTGAGCTCGGCGGCCTGCTGGTCGTCGGCACCGAGCGCCACGAGTCCCGCCGCATCGACCGCCAGCTGCGCGGCCGCTGCTCCCGCCAGGGCGACCCGGGCGCGACCAAATTCTTTCTCTCGCTCGAGGACGACCTCATGCGCCTCTTCCTGCAGGGCAACCTTGCCTCGAAGATCATGGAGGGCGCGATGCAGGAGGGCGAGGAGCTCGAGCATCCGTGGCTCAACCGTTCCATCGAGTCGGCCCAGAAAAAGGTCGAGCAGCAGAACTTCTCCATCCGCAAGCGCCTCCTGCAATATGACGACGTGCTCAACAAGCAGCGCGAGGTCATCTACGGCATCCGCAACGGCGCCCTGCACAGCGAGCGCCCGAAGGACATCATCTTCGAGATGATCGAGGAGGAGATCGCCGCCCGCCTCGAGACCGCCGGCTTCGGTGACAAGTCCGAGGTTTCCGCCGCCAGTATCGAGAGCCTGGTCGGCTGGCTCAACTCGCACTTCCCGGTCAGCGTCAAGGTCGAGGAAGTCCCCGCGCGCGGCGATCTGGACGCCGTGCTCAAGGAGCTGGTCGAGCGCATCAAGAAAGCCTACGCGCTGAAGGAGTCTGTCGAGGACCAGGCCGCGCTCGGCGGCCTCGAACGCTACATCGTCATCAACGCCATCGACCACCACTGGCAGGAGCACCTCACCGAGATGGAGGAGCTCCGCCGCTCCATCGGCCTGCGCAGCTACGGCCAGAAGGACCCGCTCTCCGAATACAAGGGCGAGGCCTACCGCTTCTTCGAGGAGCTGATGAACAACGTCCGCCTGCAGATCTGCACGAGCCTCTTCCGCTCGGCGACGAATCGCGACGCCTTCGAGAATCTTTTCGCCATCCTCTCCCGTTCCGCCCGCCTGCAGGGCCCGGCCGCCGCGCCCACCGCGCTCGCCGCCGCCACGCAGGCCGCCGCCCCCGCGGACTCGCCCGCCGCGGCCCCGGCCGAGGAGATCAAGCTCCCGTCGGTCACCATCCGCCGCGAGACGCCGAAGGTCGGCCGCAACGACCCGTGCCCCTGCGGCTCCGGCAAGAAATACAAGAACTGCCACGGGGCGTCCTGAGCGCCGCCCCTCCCGCCATGATCCGGATCATCGGTTTCGATGCCGACGACACGCTCTGGCACAACGAGAACATCTTTGAGCGGGCGCAGGAGCGCTACCGCCGCCTGCTGGCCAAATACCACCCGGCGGCCGAGGTCGACGTGGCGCTCTTCGCGACCGAGATGCGCAACTTCAAGCGCTACGGCTACGGCGTGAAGGGGTTCATGCTCAGCACGGTCGAGACCGCCATCGAGTTGACCAAGGGCGAGATCAGTGCCCGGGAAATCCGCGAGATCATTGCGCTGGGGCAGGAGATGCTGGCGCACCCGGTCGAACTGCTGCCGGACGTGGCCGCGGTCGTGCCGGCCCTTGCGCGCGATTACCGGCTGCTGCTCATCACCAAGGGCGACCTGCACCATCAGGAGAGCAAGATCGCCGCGTCGGGCCTCGCCGCGCATTTCTCCGCCGTCGAGATTTTAAGCGAGAAGGACGGCGCCGCCTACGAGCGGGTGCTGCGCCGCCACGGCGTCGCGCTGGCGGAATTTGTCATGGTCGGCAACTCGCTCAAATCCGACATTCTCCCCGTGCTCGCCCTCGGCGGCGCCGGCGTCCACATTCCTTACCACATCCTGTGGCAGCACGAGCACGCCGAGCCCGTGCCGCAGGACACGCCGCGTTTCCGCTGCATCGAGCGCCTCGCCGAACTGCCGGCGCTCCTGTCCGGGCTCTGAACATGGCCGACGCCTCCCCATCGTTCGATCCCTATGCCGACAAGCTGCCGACCATCTGGCAGCGTTATCCGCAGCTGGCGTGGGCGCTGGCCATCTTCGGCCTGTCGGCGCTGCTGACCTATGTCGCGTTCCCGCCGGTCAACACCGGCGACGCCGCTTACGCGCTGGCAGTGCCGGTGCTGTTGTGGGCCTATCGCCGGCCGCCGTTCCGCCTCTTCGCCGGGGCCGTCCTTGGGGCGCAGGTGCTCGCGTGGACGCTCCTGTTCGGCTGGCTGCACAACGTGAGCTGGGCCGGCCTGTTCCTGCTCGGGCCGTTCATCGGCCTGCTCGTGGGGTCCTGGTATCTCGCGGTTTGGTGGACGATCCCCCGGCTGGCCGGGCACCAGGCGATGGTGCGCATCCTCGTCCTGCTCGGCCTCGCCGCGCTGTGGGTGATGCTCGAGTGGCTGCGTAGCGTCCTTTTCGGCGGCTTCCCGTGGCTGCCGCTCGCGGCAAGTCAGTGGCAGCGTCCGCTCATCCTGCAAAGCGCGTCGGTGGCCGGCGCATGGGCGGTGTCATTCGTGCTGATCTTTTTCAACCTGGGCACCGCGGCCTACGCGCACCGGATCTTCTTTGAGGGTGCGACCGGCCTGCGCAAGCGCAGCCCCGAGTTCATGGTGGCGCTGCTGCTGCTCATGTTTTCGTCGTTCCCGTTCCTCGGCGAGATCGTGAACGCCGAGCGCACCAAGGTCGCGCGCGTCGCCCTCGTGCAGCCCTACATCCCGCAGGACGAGAAGTGGGACGCCGCCAAGGCGAAGGACGTGCTGCGCATCCTCGAGCAGCTGACCTTTGCCGCCAAGGACCGCGGCGCGCCCGACTTCATTCTCTGGCCCGAGGCCGTGACGCCGTGGGCGCTCTACCGCGACCCGAATGTGCAGCCGTGGCTCGAGTCCGTCGCCAAGCGCGCGGGCAAACCGCTGCTGCTCGGCAGCGTCTACACCGAGGGGGCGGGTGGCCCGGCCGAGCTTTGGTATAACGGCGCGTTTGTCGTCGCCCCGGCCAAAGGCCTGCAGTCGCCCGGCTACGCCAAGCGCAAGCTCGTGCCCTTCGGCGAATACATCCCGCTGCGGCCCGTGCTCGGCTGGTTGGAGAAGGTCGTGCCCATCGGCGGTGATTTCCAGCGCGGGACGGGCGCGGCCCCGCTCATGGTGCCCGCCGGCTCCCGCACCGTGCCAGTCGGCGTGCTCATTTGCTACGAGGACATTTTCCCGGGCTTGGCGCGCGAGAACGTGCAGGCCGGCGCCGAGGTGCTCGCCGTGCTGACGAACAACGCCTGGTTCGGCGAGGGCGGCGCGGCCTACCAGCACGCGGCCCACTCGGTGCTGCGCGCGGTCGAGAACCGCCGGCCGGTCATCCGTGCCGGCAACGGCGGCTGGAGCGGCTGGATCGACGAATTCGGCAGCATCCGGGCGACGCTCACCAATGACAACGACAGCGTCTATTTCCGCGGCGCGCAGACCGTGACGGTCACGCGCGACCTGCGCTGGCAGGGCCGGCTGAGCTACTACACGCAGCATGGCGACTGGTTTTTGATCGTGTGCGCGCTGCTGTCGGTCGGGGCCTACTACGTGGCGCTGACGCTGCGCCCGCCGCGGCCAAGCCCCGACGGCGAGACGGTGTTCTGAGTTTTGCCCATGTGGGAGGGGTGCCCTCACTCCGCGAGGCATGGGCAGCGACGCCTGAAGTGTCCCCGGTCCCAGACGTTCCCCTCCGTCTAATGTCAACTAATAGTATACTAAAGCTCCGGGAACATTAGTATACTATTGGTTTACAACTAGCGCTGGGCTTGGGCGGCCCCAGAGGTGCGACGGCCTTACTTCGCCGCGACGCGCTGCGCGAGGTTCGCCGCGAAGTCCTTCATCGTTTTGTCCGACCCGATGAAATACTGCATGATGGCACGGAAGAGCGGCGGCTTGATGAAGCCGTCCTCGGTGAGCGTCAGGCGGGTCTGGCCGCCGTCCTCAGTGAGCTCGAAGGTCCACGTGCCGCCGAAGGGCAGGTCGTCCGCCACGATCTCGCGGACGAGCTTGGCGGGCGCCTGCTCTTCCTTGGTCCGGTAGGCGATCTCCCGGTCGTGCGAGTCCTTGTTCCAAGTCCAGACCTCGCCGTTGGCGCGGGTTTCCAGTCGGACGCCCTTAACGGCCGGCCACCACGCGGCCATGTTCTGGTAGTCGGTAATGATGGCCCAGACCTTGGCGCGTGCGCCCGGCAGCACGACGGAGACGCGCGCCGTGTGGCGCTCGGGCAGGGAGCGGCCAAGGAAATAAAGGACGAGGCCGGCGAGAACCAGCAGGCCGAGCAGAACGCCGACGATGAGGAAGGCGGTTTTTATGCGGATAGGCTCAGTTCGGGAACAGCACACACACGGGCTTGGGCACGGTGGCGGTGTGGCCGGTCGGCGTCAGCTTGCCGGTGGCGGCGTCGACCCGGAAGGAGACGAGGTTGTCGCTGTCCATGTTGGCGCAGACGAGCCAGGCGCCGTCGGGCGAAAGGTTGAAGTTGCGCGGGTGCTTGCCGCCGCAGGGCGTGAACTCGATGAGGGCGAGCGTGCCGTCGGCCTGCACCGCGAAGACGGCGAGGCTGTCGTGGCCGCGGTTGGAGGCATAGACGAATTTGCCGTTGGGGTGGACGCGGATCTCGGCGGCCCGGTCGGGATCCGTGACCTTGAAGCCGGCCGGCAGCGTCGAGAGATGCTGGACCGGTGTGCCGGCGCCGCGCGCGGCGTCGTAGCGGCAGACCGTCACCGAGCCGTCAATCTCGCCGAGGATGTAGAAAAAGCGGCCGTCGCGGGAAAACTTCGTGTGGCGTGGCCCGCTGCCGGGCGAGACGGTGATGAACGCCGGGTCGTTCGGCGCCAGCGTGCCGGCGGCGTGGTCAAGCTTGTAGCAGAAGACGCGGTCGAGCCCGAGGTCGGCAACAAAGACAAAGCGGTTATCCGGCGAGAGCGTGGCGGAATGCGGATGCGGTTCCTTCTGCCGCAAAGGATTGGGCCCGGGCGGACCTTGGTGCGGGATGAACGAGGTTCGCTCCCCGATGCGGCCATCCGTGGCGAGGGGAAACGATGCGACATAACCCGCGCCATAGCTGACGGTGACGAGCATGCGGCCAGTCGCATCGGCGGCGAGGTGGCTGGTGCCGCCACCACCCGTGCCGCGGGAGTTCAACGGCGAGAGCTTGCCGGACGCGGCGGCATAGTCGAAAGCCGCCACGCCACCGGTAACCTTGCCGTCGGGCGCCAGGCCTTCACCGAGCGCGTAGAGCACGCGGCCGTTCGGGTGGAGCGCGAGGAAGGTCGGGTTGGGCGTCTCGGCCGCGACCTCGGGCGCGCTCAGCGCGCCGGTGGCGGGATCAAGGCGCACGGCGTAGATGCCGCGGCTGGCGCCGTCCTTGGGCGTATAAGTGCCGACGAAGATGAGCAGCGAGGCGAGCGGCAAGAGCATGAGGGGTTGTCCCTCAACTCATCGTATAATGGCGGAGATTGGCAAGTTCGCTCCGCAGACCGGCCCGAAAATCCGGATGAGCGATGCTGATCAGGGCCTCGCCGCGCTCGCGCAGGGTCCGGCCGTGCAGGTTGACCGCGCCGTATTCGGTGACGACCCAGTGCACATGACCGCGGGTGGTGACCACACCCGCGCCGGGGGAAAGCTGGGACACGATGCGGGAGACCTTGCCGCCCATGGCGCGCGAGGGCAGGGCGATGATGGGCTTGCCGCCGGGCGAGAGCGCGGCGCCGCGGATGAAGTCCATCTGCCCGCCGATGCCGGAGAAGATGCGGTGGCCGATCGAGTCGGCGCAGACCTGGCCGGTCAGGTCGATCTGGATGGCCGAGTTGATGGCGACGACCTTGGGGTTCTTGCGGATGACGGCGGTGTCGTTGGTGAAGTCGCAGGGATAGAAGTGGACGAGCGGGTTGTCGTTGACGAAATCATAGAGCCGCTGGGTGCCGTTGATGAAGCTGGTGACGATGCGGCCGATGCCGACCCGCTTGAACCGGTTGGTGATGGCGCCCGCGGCGACGAGGTCCACGACGCGGTCGGAGAACATCTCGGTGTGGATGCCGAGGTCGTGCTTGTGCATCATGCGCGAGAGCGCGGCGTCGGGGATGGCCCCGATGCCCATCTGCAGGGTGGAACCGTCCTCGACCAGCCCGGCGATGATCCCGCCGATGCAGCTTTCGACCTCGCCACTGGCATCGACGGCGTGCTCATGCAGCGGCCGGTCGGTGAGGGTGAAGGCGTCCACCCGGCTGAAGGGCACGAGGTTGTTGCCGTGGGTGCGGGGCATGCGGGCATTGAACTCGACCAGGAGGAGTTGCGCGGTCTCGGCGGCGGCCTTGGCCCCGTCGCAGGAGGTGCCGAGCGAGCAGTTGCCGTGGGCGTCGGGCAGCGAAAGGCTGAGGAAGGCCGCGTCGAGCTTCACCTGGCCGGAGAGGAAGAGCGCGGGAATGTCCGACAGGAAGATCGGCACGAAGTCCGCGCGGCCCTCGGCGACCGCGCTCCGGAGCGGCGGACCGGTGAAGAGGGAGACGGAGCGGAATTCGCCTTCACGCCCGGGGGCGGCGAACGGCGCGGGCCCGGCCGTGTGCAGGTGGTAGATCCGGATGTTCTCGAGGTCGCGGCGGGCGGCCAGGGCCTCGACGAGTGCCGTGGGGGTGGCGGCGGCCCCGTGGATGAAGATGTTGGCGCCGTTCCGGATGCCGGCGACGGCGTCGGCCGGGGAGACGGCGCGGGAAGCCCAGTTGGGTTGGAGCGTGTTCATGGCGTGGATGACAAGTGCACAATATCGCAGCCGCGGCCCGGGAAGCGAAGCCCGGAATTTGCGCATTCCTTGCCAACTATCCGCCGTTCCTTGGCGTGCTAGGTGTAGGGGCGTCGCTCGCCGACGCCCGGCTTGCGCATGGAACATGAACGGGCGCCGGCTAGCGGCGCCCCTACAAGAAATTGCTCCTACGCCAGTGCTTCCTTGAAGTGGCGGCGGCACATGGCGACGTAGCGGTCGTTGCCGCCGATCTCGACCTGCGCGCCCTCCTTCACGCCGCGGCCGTCGGGCCCGACGCGGAGGTTCATCGTGGCCTTGCGGCCGCAGTGGCAGATGGTCTTCAGCTCGATCAGGTTGTCGGCCAGCGCGAGCAGCGCGGCGCTGCCGGGAAAAAGCTGGGCCTGAAAATCGGTCCGCAGGCCGTAGCACAGGCAGGGAATGCGCAGCTGGTCGGCGATGTCCGTCAATTGCTCGACCTGCGGACGCGTGAGGAACTGCGCCTCGTCCACCAGCACGCAGGCGACCGGCTGGGCGGCGTGGGCGGACTTCACGTGCTCGAAGAGGTTTTCCTCCGGCGGCAGTGACATGGCCTCGGCGTCGAGGCCGAGGCGCGACTTGATGCGGCCGACGCCGGCGCGCGTGTCGATCGAGGGAATGAAGAGCAGCGTGCGCATGCCGCGCTCGTGGTAGTTGTAGCTCGACTGGAGGAGGACCGTCGATTTGCCGGCGTTCATCGCCGAGTAATAGAAATAGACCTTCGACATGCGGGTTGAGCTAAGACCGCGCTGGCGGGCTAGGCCAATAAAAAAGCCCCGGCTTTCGCCGGGACTCTGCAACGGCCCGCAGGGAGGCGGCCCTCCACTCAGCGCATCCGGGCGAAGGTCTTCGAGAGCAGCTCGAGGTCGCTGGCGTTCTTGGTCTTCTCGCGGGTGTTGGCGATGAGCTTCTGCTCCACGGCGTTCTTGGTCGGCCGGGTCTTGTTCTCGTAGAAGAGGCCGAACTTCCCGGGCCAGGGCTCGAGCGCCAGCTTGAAGGCGGCGAGTTCGTCGGTGGGATCGTGGCGGGCGGCGTCCTCGGGCGAACCGTCGTTCTTCTTCAGCTCAATGGTCGACCAGGTGCCGCCCTTGCGCGGAATGGAGGAGTCGAAGGCACCGTCGTTGAACTCGACGCACTCGGAAAGGATCTCGACGACGGAGAAGCCGTCATGGAGGGCGGCTTTGTGCATCATCTCCACCATGTGGTTGACCTGCGTGGCGTGGGAGCGGGCGACGAAGGTGGCGCCGCTGTTGATGAGCGTGCGCATGGGATTGATGGGCTGGTCGAGCGCACCCCAGGGGTCGGTCTTGGACTTGAAGCCCAGCGGCGAGGTGGGCGAGGTCTGCTTCTTCGTCAGGCCGTAGACCGAGTTGTCCATGATGACATAGGTCATGCGCGGGTTCTTGCGCGCGGTGTGGACGAGGTGGTTGCCGCCGATGGAGAAGCCGTCGCCGTCACCGCCGAAGGCGAAGACGTGCAGGTCGTCGCGGCCGAGGGTGATGCCGACCGTGAAGGGCAGCACGCGGCCGTGGATGTAGTGGCCGCCGTAGGTGTTGACGAAGTAGGGCAGGCGGGAGGAGCAGCCGATGCCGCCGAAACAGACGATGTTCTCCTGCTTGTATTGGAGCTTTTCCAGGACCTTGTAGAAGGACGCCAGCACGGCGAAGTCGCCGCAGCCGGGGCACCACGTCGGATGGTCGGAAGTCAGGGCCTTCTTGGTCAGGGGGGCGCCAGCCTTCGCCGAGGCTTCGGGGGGCAGGCTGGGCGCGGGGGAAACGGTGGATGAGGACATGAGGATGAGGAGTGGGTGGGTGGCGTGGGGTCAGTTGCGGACGGGCATCGCGAGGACGCTCTGCTTGCGCATGCCGATGCTGGTGTCGGCGAGGCCGATCTTCTTGGCCACGTGCTCGACGATCTCGCTGACCTTGTAGGTGAGGCCGTCGGTCTTGGTGATGCTCTCGATGGCGGGGTTGCAGAAGGTCGCGCGCAGCAGGGTGGCGAGCTGCCCATAGCCGTAGAGGCCCTGATCGTTGATCTCGACCACCAGGATGTGCTTGTAGCGGTTGAAGGTCTGCGCGAGGCCCGGGGAGAACGGGTTCAAATGGCGCATCTGCAGGTGGCCGACCTTGGCCCCGGCGGCGCGAAGGCGGCCCATGGCCTCGCGGAGGGGCCCGTAGGTGCAGCCCCAGCCGATGAGGAGCACTTCCCCGGACTGGTCGCCGGCGAGTTCCGGGGCGGGCAGGATGGCGGCGAGGGCCTGGATCTTCTCGCGGCGTTTCGCCATCATCTTCATGTGCATGGCGGGGCTGGCCGAGGGGTGGCCGAGCTCGTCGTGCTCGAGACCGGTGACGGTCGGGTATTTGCCCGAGGCCATCAGCGAGCCCGGCGGGGCGTGATGCGTGATGCGGTCGAGCGGATAGGACTTGTAGTCGGCATCGCGGGGCCGGGTGTCGGGCTTCAGGTTCACCATCAGTTTCGGCAGGTCGGGTTCGTCAAAGGCCTCGATGCGGGTGGCGATGGCCTGGTCGGAGAGGATGATGACCGGCGTGCTGTATTCACGGGCGATGCGGGCGGCCTCCATGGCGAGATAGAAGCAGTCCTCGACGTTCTTGGGGGCGAGCACGACGCGGGGCGCGTCGCCATGGCTGCCGTAGATGGCCTGCATGAGGTCGCTCTGCTCGATGTTGGTCGGCATGCCGGTGGACGGGCCGCCGCGCTGGACGTTGATCACGATCAGGGGCATCTCGGCCATGGTAGCCCAGCCAAGGGCTTCCATTTTGAGGGAGAGGCCGGGGCCGGAGGAACCGGTGATCGCGAGGTTGCCGCCGTAGGAAAATCCGAGGGCGGTGGAAATGGCGGCAATCTCATCCTCGCATTGCACGAAGAGGCCGCCGTATTTCGGCAGCTCGGTGCGGAGCGTCTCCATGATGGAGGACCACGGGGTGATCGGATAGGCGGCGCCATGGCGCACGCCGGCGGCGATCAGGCCGTAGGCGAGCGCGGTGTTGCCGTCGGTGGTGACCTGCGGGCGGCCGCCGGGGGCCACGGTGGACTTTTCCAGCCGGTAGCGCAGCTGTTCGGCGGGATAGGCGTAGCCGGCGTCGAAAGCGAGGAGGGCGTTGCGGATGATGTCCTCGCTCTTGCCGCCGAAGCGCTCCTTGATGAGCTGCGTGAGCTTCGGCACGTCGAGGTCGAACATGCGGGTGAGCAGGCCGAGCACGTAGATGTTCTTGCCCTTCTCCTTCGAGGAACCGCCGACGGCCTCGACGGTGGCGCTGGTCATCGGGATGCCGACGGCGGTGATTTCCTTGTCGTCGGGATTGGGCGTGACGTGGTCGCTGTCGTAGAGCAGCACGCCGCCCGGCCGGAGCGAGGCGCGGTGGTTTTCATAGCTGTGCTGGTAGAAGGCCACGAGCACGTCGGCCCGGTCGCCGGCCGAGAGGATCTCGCCGGAGCCCATGCGGACCTGAAAGATGGAAGGACCACCGGAGATGGTGGACGGGATGGTCATGTAGGTCATGACCTCCTGGTCGGAGCGCCCGGCGAGACGGGCGAGGAAACCGCCGATCGCCTGGATGCCGTCCTGCGAATTGCCCGCAAGGCGGATGACGACGTCGGGGATGGAGGGAGTGTTGGCCGATGAAGACGCGGAAGCGCTCATGGACCCGGGGGTATTGGGGCTAACCATGCTCTTACTATGTCCCACGTAGCCTGATTCGTAAAGGCTGCGCTTGGCGGAAAGGGCGCATATCTTGTCATTCTCCGAGCGGGCAGCGTCTATCGTGGTATAAGAAAAACCCCGGCGCGTGCCGGGGTAGGATTTACGGGGCTAATGGGGAAACTTGTGGAGGGTCGACCTCCCGGTTGACCCCGGCCCGTCGGGAGACGGGCCCTCCAAAATTCCTCATTCCCAACCGATGGGCCGGCCCTTGTTCTGTGCCTCGAGCCATTTCAGGAGCGGCTTGTAATACTCGACCATCGCGCGCGTCGAGAGCTCCTCGCCGGTGGCGTCCTTGAGCACCTTGCGCCAGTCCTGCGTCTTGCCCTTCTCCATGATCGAGCGGAGGAAGTCACCGACTTCCTTGCTGCCGGCGTAATTGCAGGCCTGCGGCGGCTGGTGGAGGATTTTTTTGGCGATGTGGTCGTTGAGCTGGTATTTGAAGACCTGCGCGATGGCGTAGCTGTAATAATAGCACGGCGTATCGTTGATGTGTGTCTTCGTCGCGGCGTCGCACCATTCCTCGCCGCGCTCGGCCGGCGGCTCGACCCCCTGGAAATCGCGCACGTATTGCCACCAGCGGGCGTTCCACTGGCCGGCGGGCAGGTGCTTCGCGTAGACGTCGGCCTCCCAGTGCGTCATCACGCCGGACGACCAGAAGATGAACGGCACGCCGGGCCCCATCGAGTCGCTGAGCAGGAAGGCGGTCTCGTCGACCTTGAAGTCGGCGGGCAGGATGCCGAGCGACTTCAGGTAGGGGGCCATGCCGGCGGCCAGCGAGGTCAGCTCGCCGAAACCCTCGTGGAAGGCCGGGTTTGCGCCCGTGCGCAGCAGCGCGGGCACCTCGGGCTTGGTGTAGCCGATGAAATAATAGATGTGGCCGAACTCGTGGTGCGCGGTCTTGAACCACTCCGGGTTGCTCTCGATGCTCTGCAGCGAGCGCAGGTCGCTGTCGAGGTCGACGTGCCACGCGGAGGCGTGCGTGTTTTTCTTGCGCGCGCTGCCGGCCTCCACCGGGAACAGGTCGGACTTTTTCCAGAACGACACGGGCAGTTTTGGAAAGCCGAGGCCCATGTAGAATTTCTCCGCGCTGTGCGCGATCCAGTCGGGCGAGCGGTCCTTGAAGAACGGCGTCAGGTCCGCGCCCTCGGCGAGGCCGGGCCAGGCCTGCGACCAGCGGTTGTCGAGCCAGTGGGCGGGGATGCGCTTCGGCACGGGCTGGTGGTATTTCTCGGCGAGCTTGTATTTCACCCAGGTGTGGAGCTGCAGGTAGAGCGGGCGCAGCTCGCGCATGAAGTCGTCGTTGAGCTTCACCATCTCGGCCGTCGTCATGCCGTAGCCGGCGACCTGCAGGGCGAAGTAGTCCGGGTAATCGAGCTCCTGCGCCACACCGTTGCGCAGGTCGCGGAGCTTGATGAGGCCGGCCTTGAGTGCTTTCCCCGATTCCTTCGACGCCTCCCACACGGCCTGCCGCT
Source organism: Lacunisphaera sp. (assembly GCA_029945445.1). GTDB lineage: Bacteria > Verrucomicrobiota > Verrucomicrobiia > Opitutales > Opitutaceae > Lacunisphaera. The sequence continues at coordinate 15,435 of JAQSCO010000063.1, forward strand.
CGGCGAGGTCGGTGCTCGACTGGAGGAGGTTGTCGATTTCGTTCACCGTGATCGGCTTTCCCTTCAGCTTGAACTCGAAGCCGTTCAACGTGGACGCCTGCGCGACCTCGGCGACGATGCGGTCGCTGACGAGCCTCGGGTTGGTCATCGGGCCCTCGGCGGCGTTGAGCAGGAGCTGCTCCAGCTCGCGGACGGTGAGCTCGTTCAATTCCTTGCGGTGCAGCAGCAGCGTCTTGGCCTCGTTGATGAGGACGGGATCGCCGGTGAACGCGGCGCGGGCCTTGCTGCCCACCTCGGACGCGGCGTCGTGCACGGGCGAGACGTCGGTGAGCGCATCCCACTGGGCATTGCCCTCGATCGTGATGAGGGACTTGTAGGCCGAGTTGGTCAGGGCGAGGAAGCGATCGGCGCGCTCCTGCATGGGATTGAGGTCGGCGGCCAGGGCGAACGAAGCCGTCGCGAGCAGCACCGCAACGGCGGCACCGCGAAGAGGGGAGGTAACGCGAGTCATGCCGCGAAACTACGCGGCGGGCTCGGCGATTGGCAAACCCGGAGCGGCAGGCTGGTCTGGTGCCGCGGTGTGGCGCTATGATCCGACCTGCCCTGACTTAGAGTTTCACCGGCTGCACGCGGTCGCCGTCTTGGACGCGGTCGCCGGGGTAGAGGATGACTTCATCGCCCTCATTCAGGCCGGCGGTCAGCTGCGTCTCGGTGCCGCTGGAGCGGCCGGCTTGCACGGGCACGAGCGCGGCGCGGCCGTTGCGGACGACGTAGGCCGACCACTCGGCGCCGCGGCGGAACAGCGACGACACCGGCACCTTCAGGACCTTGTCGCTTTCCCAGACGATGACGCGCGCCTCAACGCGGAAGTTGTCGCCCAGCGCCGCGCGCTCGGCCAGCGGCGTCGTGATGTCGGCCACGACGTTCACGCGCTGCTCCTCGACGCCGAGGGCGGAAATCTTGGTGAAGGCCGCGGGCTCGACCAGCCGCACGCGGGCCTCCAGCGGCTTCGGGCCGCCCCATTGCTCCAATTCCACCCGTGTGCCGGCGGTGAGCGCCGCGCCGTCGCGGGAGAGCAGCTCAATGACGACCTCAAGGTCGGTGGGATCGCCGGCGTCGAGCAGCGGCGTGCCGGCGGTGACGGGGCGTTCGCTTTCCTGGAAAACATGCAGCACGCGGCCGGCGACCGGCGCACGCACCTCGACCAGGGCTGGAGCGGCGTCGGTGCCCGCGACCGCGAGCTCGGCCACGGCGGAGCGCAGCGCGCCCTCGGCGGCAATCACCTCGCGGGCGGCGGCGGTCTCGCGCATTTGCGCACTTTCGAAGTCCTGCGGCGAGACGGTCCGATCGTTGAACATTTTCTCGACGCGTTTCAGTTCGCTCGCGGCCAGCGCGTAGCTCGCGCGGGTTTTTTCCAGCGCGGCGACGGCGGAATCGCGGCGGGCCTCGGCGAGCGCACGGCTGCGCGGGTCGAGCGGCGAGGCGGCCATCGGCTCGATGACGGCCACGACGTCGCCGGCATTGATCGCCGCGCCGGGCTTGAACGGCACGCGGCGCAGCTGGCCGGTGACGGGCGAGGAGACGACGTAGCGCTGCTTGATGCGCGTCTTGCCCTCCTCGCTGACGGTCGCGCGGAGCGGGCCGAAGCTGGCGCGCGCGGTCTCCACGGGCGCGGGCCGCGGGCGCAGGCCGAGCCCGAGCAGGACGAGCAGCACGGCGAGGCCGGCGTAGGGCAGCCAGGGGCGTTTGGGAGGAGCAGAGGTCATGGGAATAGGAAGTTAACCACTAATGAACACAAATGGACACTAATGCAGAACAATCATTTTCCGCTGATTTCGCAGATAAACGCGGATAATTGCAGAAGTTGATTTTCTATCCGTGTTCATCCGTGCAATCCGCGGATAATTCCGGGGTTCAGGGAATTAGTGTTCATTAGTGTCAATTAGTGGTTCAAATCCGGGTGTTTTCACTCCGGGGCCTTCAGCGCGGCGATGAGGTCAAGCTGGTTGAGTTTGCGGAGGACGACGAGCGCGGAGAGCGTCGAGGCGACGAGGACCACCACGACGGCGAACGTATAGGTGTAGGTCGTGAACACGAGCGGCAGGCGGATGGTCTCGGTGTTGATGGAGCCGATGATCACGGTCGTCAGCCCGGTGCCGAGCAGCAGCCCGAGCGGCACGGCGAGGAGCGCGAGGACAACGAGCTCGATCACCAGCACGGCGCCGACCTCGCGCTGCGTCATGCCGACGACGCGCAGCGTGGCCAGCTCGCGCGCCCGCTCGGCGAGCGAGATGCGGGCGTTGTTGTAGATGACGCCGAAGGCGACGATGACGGCAAATGTCAGGTAGATGCTCTGGATGAGCCCCATGCTCTTCGCGGTGGTCTCGCGGAAGCTCTGCCGCATCGTCTCCTTGATGGCGACGGTGCTCACGCGCGGGATATCCCGCAGGGCGGCGAGAAACGCGGCGCGGCGCGACATGTCGAGGCCGATGCTCGCACCGGTGATGACGTCGCCCTCGCCGAGGAAGCGGCTGATGGCGTGCAGCTCCATGTAGGCGGCGATGCCGGTGAAATCCTCGGCGAGCGCCCGGAGCTTCACCTCCGCGACGGGCCGGCGGCCCTCGAGCGCCTCGAGCAGGAGCGTGTCGCCGATCTTCGCGCCAAGGACGGCGGCGAGCTTGGCGGAGACGATGATGCCGTCGGTGGGCGGGGTGATTTCCCGGCCGGCGTGGTCGACCGCGCGGCTGTGTTGTCCGCCAATGAGCAGGCTGCGCAGGCCGATCTGGCGGCTGCGGCCCTGAAAATGGATGCGGACGGCGGCGTTGCGCGTCGGCTCAAGGCTGGTGACGCCGGGCAGTTGCGCGAGCTCGTGCGCGAGCCGCGCCGCCGACGGCTCGACGAGGCCGAGGTTGAGGTCCTGCCGCTGGACGACGTCCCACTGGAAATCGAGCACCTCGTGGATGCCGGCCTTGAAACTGTTGGGCAGGATCAGCAGCGCGGTGGCGAGGGCGAGGCCCGCGACGGTGAACGCCGCCTGCGCGGGCCGGCGCTCGAGGTTGCGCACGGCGATGCGGAAGGAATGCGACAGCAGTTTCGCGATGCCGATGCGCTCGATGAAGGCCGGCCGGAAGTTCGCCGGCGGCTCGGGCCGCATGGCCTCGGCGGGCGGGAGGCGGGCGGCGCGCCGCACGGCGTCGAGCACGCCGAGCGTCACGGCGCCGAGCGCGACACCGAGCGCGATCCCGACGGCGCCGCCGTCGAGCCGGAAATGCAGGTCGGGAAAGCGGTAGAAGAGCCGATACATGACGACCAGCTGGTGGCCCAGCGCGACGCCGCCGAGCAGCCCGAGCGTGAGTCCCGCCACGACCATGACGAAGGCGAACTTGAGGTAATGCACGACGATCGCGCGGTTGGTGAAGCCGAAGGCCTTGAGGATGGCGATCTGCTCGCGCTGCAGCGCGAGCAGGCGCGTGAGCACGGCGTTGGTCATGAACGCGGCTACGCTCAGGAACACGATGGGGAAGCCGATCGACAGGATGGTGAGCACGCGGATCTCGTCGGTGACGCGGATGTGCGACGGGTGGTCCTTGCGGCCGTAAGCGCCGAGGCCACCGTAGGGCCGCAGCAGCTGGTCGAGCGCGACGATCACGGGCCGCTCGTTGGCGCCGGGCGCGAGGGTGAGCGAGAGCCGGTTGAAGGCGCCGTAAAGATCCCACGCGGTCGCGACCTCCTTGTAGGGCATCCAGAAGATGCCGTAGGTGCGGGCGTCCGGCAGCGCCGCGCCCGGGCGCGACTCGAAGATGTATTCCGGCGAGAGCACGATGCCCGCGACGCGGAACACCTGGCGCCGGCCGTTGAGCAGCATCGTCAGGGTGTCACCAGGGTTGAGGGCGTTCGCCTCGGCGAAGGCCTCGCCGACGAGAATCTCGCCGCGCGCGCCCGGGCTGAGCCAGCGGCCGCGGCGCAGGAAAAGGCGGTTGAGCTCGGGCTCGCCGAAGTCCGGCAGCGAGCGCACGGCGCCGCTCGCGGGCTCGGTGAGGCCGGGCAGGTCGAGCGTCACCGGCACGGAAAGGTCGGTCTGCACGGTCGCCACGCCCGGGAGGGCGCGGACCTGCTCGGCGAGGTGGTTGGGCGCGCGCTTGAGCGGCACGAAGACCTCGGCGAAGTGGTTGGTCTGGTAATACTCGGCGCGCGTCGATTCGAGCGAATGGATGAGGCTGCGCGCCATGATGAGCATGGCGAGGCCGCAGGCCATGACGAGCGAGACCGCGGCGGCCTGGCCCTTGAGGCGCTTCAGGTCGCGGAGGAGCTTGCGGTCGAGGTGCGGGAGCATGGTTTACCAGCGCAGCGACGCCGGGGCGGCGCGCGTGGCGTTGTGCTGCTCCGACTGCACGCGACCGTCGGAGAAGCGAATGACGCGGTCGGCCATCTCGGCCATGACGGCGTTGTGGGTGATGATAACGGTGAGCGTGCCGAGCTCGCGGTTGGCGCGCTCGAGGGCCTCGAGCACGACGATGCCGGTGTGCACGTCGAGCGCGCCGGTGGGTTCGTCGCACAGGAGCACCGCGGGGCGCTTGGCGATGGCGCGCGCGATGGCGACGCGTTGCTGCTCGCCGCCGGAGAGCTGCGCGGGAAAATGATCCAGCCGGGGCGAGAGTCCGACCATCCCGAGCGCCTCCTCGGCCGGCATGGGGTTGGTCGCGATCTCCGTGATGAGGCCGACATTCTCCCGCGCGGTCAGGCTCGGGATGAGGTTGTAGAACTGGAAGACGAAGCCGACCGACTCGCGCCGGTAAAGCGTGAGCTCCGCCTCCGTCGCGTGGGTGAGGTCGGTGTCACGATAGCGGAGCGTGCCGGACGTCGGGAGGTCGAGGCCGCCGAGCTGGTTGAGCAGGGTGGTCTTGCCGGAGCCCGAGGGCCCGAGCAGCACGACCAGCTCGCCCGCAAAAAGGTCGAGATCGACGCCGGCCAGGGCGCGGACCTGCGTCGTGCCCTCGCCGTAGAACTTGGTCAGGCCGCGCACATGGAAGACCGGTTCACCGCGGGCGGCGGAAGAAGCGGGGTGGGTTGGCAGGGGAGAGTTCACCGGGTTGGGCAAGGGCCGGCCAGCCTACCCCGGCCGGTGTGCGGCGCAATCAAAAGCCCGGGGTGGCCCGCGGCCTCCGGACGCGTTCAGGCGCGTCGGGAGGCACGCTTCACCTGTGGCCCTCAGCCCTCCTCGTTCGCATCCATCTGGATCCGGGCGACCTCGTCCTCGCCGAGCGGGACCGTGCTCTTGAGCCGGAGGCTCTCGCCGAATTCCCGCGCGAAGTCCCGCTTGTAGCGCCAGGTGATGAGCGCGATGACCGTCATGGCGAGGAGCGCGCCGAGCGAGGCCGAGGCCATGTCCTTCTGCGAGTCCCAGATGTCGCCCTGCGAGCCGAGGAAATCATTGCCCTCGTTGCTGCCGACCACCTGCGCCGTGCCCCATTCGATAAGCTCGTAGATCATCGAGGTGCTCATGGTGAAATCGAGCGGGAGGAAGTAACCCCAGAAACCGCGGACATTGGCGATGCGCAGGAAAATCTCCCGGATCGGGTAGGCGAGCAGCAGCCCGTAACAAAAATGCACGAGGCGGTCGAAATTGTTGCGCTCGAAGCCGAGGAGCGAGTTCAGCGTCACGCCGAAGTGCGCCTGCCACCACGCGTCGTAGGGGACCTGGGCGTAGGTCCAGTGGGCGCCGACCTCGTGCAGGCAGGTGAACACGAAGATCAGGGTGTAGCTCACCCGGGACAGCGGCATGCGCTGGTAAGTGAGAACCAGGGGCGTGAAGAGCAGGAAAACCAAGGCGTTCTCCATTAACCAGTCGAACGGCTTGTGCGCCCCGATGCCCGAGCGCAGCATCACGAGCCCCAGCAGGGCGGCGAGGATACCGACATACCGGCCGCGCGGGATGGCGCGCAGGGCCTTGGCCAGGGTGTTCACGCGCTGGCGGGCGCGTTGGAGACGCGGGGACGGCTTCATCGTCTGCAGACAGGCCCCGCGGGGGGGATGTTGCCGGCTTTCCGCAAGAAAATCTCGCGGCGCGCGGGCGCCTGCCTTGTGCTGCAGGCATGAATCGGACCGACCGGCTTGTCGCGATGGTGCTGCACCTGCAGGGGCGGCGCGTCGTGCGCGCCAGCGAGCTGGCGGAGCATTTCAGCATCACGGAGCGCACGGTCTACCGCGACATCGCCGCGCTCGGCGAGGCGGGCGTGCCGATCGTCGGCGAGGCGGGTGTGGGTTACTGCCTGCTCAAGGGCTACCAGCTGCCGCCGGTGATGTTCACGGCCGACGAGGCCACGTCGCTGTTCGTCGGCGGGGAGCTCGTGAAGCAGTTCACCGACGCCTCGCTGCAGGCGCCGATGGCCACCGCGCTCGACAAACTCCGCGCCGTGCTGCCGCGCGACCGGCAGGACCACGTCGAGCGGCTCGTGTCGCGCACGGTGATCTACGGCCAGGCCTCGCGCGGCTCCGCGCCCGAGGCCGTGGCCCAGCGCTGGCTGCTGCCGGTGCAGCAGGGCGTGGTGCTGCGGCGCGTGCTGCGCCTGGCCTACCAGGGCCGCGAGCGCGCCGAGGAAACCACGCGGGACGTCGAGCCGCTCGGCGTGGTGTTCTATGGCGGCGCGTGGTATCTGGTGGCATGGTGCCGGCTGCGGCTGGACTACCGGCATTTCCGCATCGACCGCATCCGGCGGCTCGAGGTCACGCCGGTGGTGTTCGAGCTGCGCGAGGGGTTCTCGTTCAAGAAACACATGGAGGAGTCCGGCGCGCGCGAGCAGACGCTGCCGGTGCGGGTGTGGTTCCACCGCAAGGCGCAGGAGCGCGCGCGGCGCGAGAGCTTCGCCACGCTCATCGAGGAGAAGGTGCGCGACGGCGGCGCGGAGTTCGCGCTGTATGCGTGGTCGCTCGAGTGGATGGCGCGCTGGCTCCTGTCGTTCGGCGACCAGGCGGAGGCGCTCGCGCCGGCCAAGCTGCGGGCGCTGGTGCGGGCCGAGGCGGCGAAGATCGCTCAGCTGCACACGGATTAACCGCAACTTAACCCTCCTGACATAGGGTTGTCAGGGGAGGGTGCTATAACCGGAGCGCGGGCGCCGCCCGCCCGTTTCAACCCTCCCCGCCGTTACCCATGAACATCCGCACCATCGCCCTCACCGTGTCCGCGCCGCGTGACACCGTTTTCAATTTCCTGGCCGACATCGAGAACCTGCCGCAGTGGGCCGGCGCGTGGTGCGAGCGCCTCGCGCTCGAGCGCGGCCGCTGGTGGGCGCTGACCGCGGAGGGCGAGCAGGTGGTGGACATGGAGACGAGCGCCGGCACGGGCGTGATCGACCTGCGCACCGGCCCGTCGCCCGAGCGGCTGACCCCGGTGCCGATCCGCGTGGTGGCGCTCTCGCCCCGGCGCACGCTGGTGAGTTTCATCGTGATCGCGTCACCGGAGCAGACGGAGGAGGCCTTCACCCTTCGCCACGACCGGTGGCTGACGGCGGCCCGCGGGTTGCTCCGCCGTTTCAGCGGCGGCGAGCTGCACATGGCGGAGCCCGCCGCCGAATATCTGGCGCTGGGCTTGAACTGAGCACGGTTCAGCCGCGGCGCCGGTCGCGCCAGCGCCACCAGCCGGCGAGCACACTGCCGATCACCGAGTGGAACACGCTCGAGATCGCGCACGGCACGGCCGTGAGCGGGTCGGCGAAATGCCGGCGGGCCAGCACGACGCCGAGGCCGGAGTTCTGCATGCCCACCTCGATCGAGACGGTGCGGGCCACGACCTGTTCCCAGCCGGTTAGCCGCGCCGCGAGATAGCCGAGGCCGAAGCCGCCGGCGTGCAGGCAGAACACCGCGCCGAGCAACCGCCCGGCCGCGGACTGCACGGCGGTTGCGCTGGCGCCGATGATACTGGCGCAGATGAGGGCAATGACGATGACCGACACCAGCGGCAGTCCGAGTTGCACCCGCTGCACGACGCGCGGGGCAAGCCGGTTCACCCAGAGGCCGGCCACCACCGGCAGCACCACGACCTGGCAGGTGCTCCAGAAAAGACCCAGCGCGTCGACTTTCACCAGCGTGCCCGCCAGCCAGGAAGTCAGCAAGGGCGTCATGAACACCGCGGCGAAGGTGGAGCACATGGTCATTACCACCGAGAGGCAGACGTTGGCTCCGGCGAGGTAGGTGACGACGTTCGACGCGGTGCCGCCCGGGCAGCAGGCAACGAGGATCAGGCCGACGGCGAAGGGTGTCTCGAGGCCGAACAACCGGCCGAGTGACCAGCCGAGAAAAGGCATGATGGTGAACTGCGCCAGGAATCCCAGCGCCACCGCCTTGGGCATCCGGGTCACGGCGCGGAAATCATCGAAGGTCAGCGTCAGGCCCATGCCGAGCATGATCACGGCGAGGCCCCACACGATCCACGGTCCGGAAAACCAGGTGAACCAAGCCGGCTGGAACAGCGCGATGATGCCGCCGGCCAGCACCCACACGGGAAAGGCGTTCGTGAGCAAGGTGAGCACGCGCGACATGGCCGGCAGTGAGCCGGAGACTCCAGATCTTGGCCAGTCCGATTGTAGGGCGGGATCGCTGATCCCGCTCTGCAGTTACTTTTCCGCCAGCAGCGACTGCAGGTCCAGCCGGGCCGTCATCATGGCGAGGCCGCCCTGGGCGTCGCGCGGCCACTGGGCCTCGGGCCGGTCCCAGTAAAGTTCGACGCCGTTCTGGTCGGGATCCCGCAGGTAGAGCGCCTCGCTCACGCCGTGGTCCGATGCGCCGTCGAGCGGGATCTTCGCCTTCACGAGCCGGCGCAGCGCGTCGGCCAGGGCGGCACGGGTTGGGTAAAGGATGGCGGTGTGAAAGAGCCCCGTGCTGCCGGAGGGCGGCGGCGAACCGCCGAGGCTTTCCCAGGTGTTCAGGCCGATGTGGTGGTGGTAGCCGCCGGCCGAAATGAACGCCGCCTGCGGGCCGTAGCGCTGGGTGACCTCGAAGCCCAGCACGCCGACATAGAAGTCGAGCGCGCGCGGCAGGTCGGCGACCTTCAGGTGGACGTGGCCGATGCGGACACCGGCGGCGATGGACGGATTTTTCTCAGGCATGGGCCGGAGATTAATCGGTTTGGACGTTTCTGCAACGCGCCGGTGAATCCGCTCAGGTCTTCGCGCTGTTGTCGCAGTTGATGTGGGCGCGGCGCCGCTGGGCCGTGTAATTGCGCATCTGGGCGGCGAAGATCTTATTGCGGGGCACGGCGCCGGCATTCACGGGGCCGGTGGCCTCGGCCTCCTCGGCCGCCGCCGCGGTGGCGATCAGCACGAGCAGTTCGGCCTTGTCGGGCAGGCGCTGGGCCGGAAAGCGGGCATGCGCCGCCATCCAGCGGAGGGTTTGCAGCAAGGGGGTCTGGGTGGTGTCGGGCACGGGCGGAGAGTGCGGGGAGCCGGGCGGCGAAGTCAATCCATGCAATCCGAGCGGGAATGGCCCAGGAAACACACGAAAAGACACGAAATTTTGGTGTTATTTCGTGTCTTTCGTGGGCAAAAAATCCTCCGCGCTTTGGGTTGCACCGGCGGAGCGGGAGCCTACGTTCGCCAATTCGCATGGCCTCTTTGCTCAACCTGCTCGACGTCAACCTCCACTTCGGAGGCCCGGCGATCCTGGAAAAAATCAACTTCCAGATCGAAACGGGCGAGCGCGTCTGCCTCCTTGGGCGCAACGGCGCGGGCAAGTCCACCCTGATGAAGGTCATCGCGGGCGAGATGCAGCCGGACACGGGTGATGTTTTCCGGCCGCCGGGTTCGGTCTACATGCGGCTGACGCAGGAGGTGCCGACCGACCTGCGCGGCAGCGTGCACGACATCGTCGCCTCCGGCCTGCGCCCCAACCACGACCACCACGAGGAGGAGTGGGAGCGCGACGTCCGCGTCGAGGACCTGATCGCCGCCATCGGCCTGCCGCCGCTCAAGGAATTCGCCGAGCTCTCCGGCGGCCTCAAGCGCCGCGCGCTGCTGGCCCGCGCCCTCGCCGCCCAGCCCGACCTGCTGCTGCTCGACGAGCCGACCAACCACCTCGACCTCGAGTCGATCCTGTGGCTGGAGGAATTTTTGCTGGAGAAGAAACCGACGCTGTTCTTCGTCACGCACGACCGCGCCTTCCTGCGCAAGATCGCCACGCGCATCGTGGAGCTCGACCGCGGCCGGCTGGCTGGGTGGGCGTGCGACTATGACACCTACCTCGTGCGCAAGCAGGAGGTCCTCGAGGCCGAGGAGCGGCAGCGCGCGCTCTTCGACAAAAAGCTGGCGCAGGAGGAGGAGTGGATCCGCCGCGGCGTGAAGGCCCAGCGCTCCCGCGCCACCGCGCGCATCCACGCGCTCCATGCCATGCGCGCCGAGGCCCGCGCCCGCCGCGAGCGCGTCGGCACCGCCACCATCAAGGTCACCGAGGCCGAGCGCACGGGTGTGAAGGTCATCGAGGCTGAGCACGTCAACTACGCGTGGCCGGACGGCAAGGTGGTCATCCGCGATTTCTCCACCGTCATCCAGCGCGGTGAGAAGATCGGCATCCTCGGCCCGAACGGCGCGGGCAAGACGACCCTCATCAAGCTTTTGCTCGGTCAGCTGCAGCCGACATCCGGCGTGCTCAAGCACGGCACGAACATGGAGGTCGTCTACTTCGACCAACTCCGCGCGCAGATCGACGACAACAAGACCGTCGCCGACAACATTGCCAACGGCAACCCGACCGTGACCATCGAGGGCCACACGCGGAACGTCATCAGCTACCTGCAGGATTTCCTCTTCGAGCCCGCGCGCGCCCGCACGCCGGCTCGCGTGCTCTCGGGCGGCGAGCGCAACCGCCTGCTGCTCGCACGACTGTTCACGCAGCCGGCCAACGTGCTCGTGCTCGACGAGCCGACCAACGACCTCGACGCCGAGACGCTCGACCTGCTGGAGGACCTGCTGGTGGAGTTCCAGGGCACGCTGCTGCTCGTGAGCCACGACCGTGAATTCCTCGACGAGGTCGTCACGAGCACGCTGGTGTTCGAGGGCGACGGCCGGCTCGGCGACTACGTCGGCGGCTACACCGACTGGCAGGCCGAAAAGAGGAAGATGGCGGCGCGCGCGGTGCAACCCGTGGCCGTCAAATCGATCCCGGCCCCCAAGTCGGCGGGCAAGCCGGCCAAGAAACTTTCCGGCAAGGAACAGAAGGAACTCGAGACGCTGCCGGCGAAGATCGAGGCCCTCGAGAAGGAGCAGGCGTTGCTCACCGCGCAGCTGGCCGATCCCTCTTTCTACAAGAAGCAGGCGGCGAAGTTCACCGAGGTGAAGGCGCGGCTTGAGACCGTGGAGCGCGAACACGCCACGGCCTTTGCGCGTTGGGAAGAGCTGGAGGCCGTGCGGAACGGCTGACCGGCGCCGTGCTCGCCGGGCCGTTTGGCCGGACCGACGCCGGGCCGGATGTCGCGCGTGTCGTTGTCGAAGCCGGGGTTCTCGACGTCCTTCACGTCGAAGTCCTTCTCAGCTATGATGCTCACATCCATCAGCGTGATGTTCCGATGGGGCTGTCAGGCCGACCTCGACCATAACGGCCTGCACGTCATCAGCCCGCTCGACTGGAAAACCCTCCTCGCGTTCGCGGACCGGCATCTGTCGCCGGGGAAGTGAGGAGCGCGGCTCAGCGTTTCGCTTCGGCGAGGCGCGCGTCGATCTGGCCCTGCAACAGCTTGGCGGCCCGCTCGCTGGCGTCGACGGCGGCGGACTTGAAGCTCATGTCGCGGGTGTAGCCGACAAACGGCAGCCACGCTTCGGAGCGCAGGCGGCGGCGCGTGCTCACCAAATCGAAGATCGGGTCGGCGTTGATCCGCGCCAGTTCGGAATCAGGTTCCGTCGCGGGCAGGGGCAGGCCGAGCGCGGCGCCGATGATGCGGGCCATCAGCAGGTGGCCGGCGTCGCCGGGATGCACGCCGTCCTTGGCGAAGGTGAACGTCGGTTTGGTCGCCCGGCGGGCGGCGAGGGCGGCGGCCATCGGCGTGTGCAGGTCGATGACGGTCACACCGGCAAGACCGTGCCGGGACATCTCCGCCGCGGCGAATTCCGCGAGCACGCCGTCGTAGCCTTCGTAGAAGGCGGAGCCGTAGCCGAACCTGGCCGCCGTGGCCGGCACCGTCTTGCCGGCGAGCGGCACCGGGTCAAACACGGGCGGGGTGATCAGGATGAGCTCGGCGCCGGTGGCGCGGACGGTCGCGATGAGCTGCCGCACGCCGTCGTTGAACGCCGCGAGCCGCTCGGGCGACGAAGGCGCGTAGATGCCGTCGTTCATCCCATAGCAGGCGAGGACGAGCTGCGGTTTCGCGGCCTTCAGCGCGCGATCGAGCCGTTCCAACGCGCACGGGCGGGGATAAGTTGCGCCCGGCTCTGTCAAGCCCGACACCGTCTCGCTCGAGAGCCCGATGCTGATGAGGTCGCACTTCGCGCCGGGCGCGAGGCGCTGCAGGTAATACTCGAGGAAGGTGACGTAGCGGCCGTCCTGCGTGATGCTGTCGCCGAGGACCAGGACACGCTTGCCGGCCAGCGGATTCGCCGCCGGGGCGAGGGCGGTGGAAGCCGGCGGCGCGGCGGGGATGATCGGTTGGCTGGTGCAGCCGGCGGCGAACAGCAGCGCGGCGGCGAGGAGGGCAGTGAACACGCGGGGCATGAGCACAGCGAACACCAGACAGTCCGCTCGCGCAAGCAACTGCCGGCGCAGCCTAATCCTTGCCGAGACTCGCGGCGATGGCGGGCTCGGCGCCGAGGGTGCCGGTGAGCTGGGCGAGATACTCCGGCTCCTTCGTCGCCCGGGCCGCGGCGCGCACGCCGGCCAGCCGGGCCTTGATGTCGAGCCGCGCGGCAACGTCGGCGTAGTTGGGCCGGGCGAGGAAATTCTCGAGATAGGCGGCCTGGCGGGCGAGCAGGTGGGCGTCGATCGCGCGCTGGGCCTCGAGCCGGGCGCGATACCAGTCGCTGATGCGCAGGGACTCGCGCGTGAACAGCGCGCGGAACGCCGGGTCGGCGGGGCCGCGGCCTTCCCACGCCCCGTCGCGCATGATGTGCAGCAGCGCGCGCAGCGGCGGACAGGCCTGCTCGATCGAGCCGTCGGCAAAATAATGGCCGGCGGCGGCGCGCATCGCGCCGACGATGTTATCCACGCCGTCGGCGAAGACCTCGGGGTCCTGCCGCTCGGGCTGGAGGAACTCGGCGTCGAAGACCGCGCTCGGGTTGCCGAGCACGCGGCCGCAGTAGGTCTGCACGAAGCGCGCGGTCACGCGCCAGCCGAGCCGGCTGGCGAGGACGGTCCGGCCCTGGTGCGCGAAGTCCGCGCAGCGCTCGAGGTGGCCGCCGGCGATGAGGGCCGCCGGCTCGCGCTCGGGCGGCGTCATGCGGCACCAGATCTCGGGGACGAGCAGGCTGATGTCGTGGTCGACGCGGTGGTGCGGGCCGACCCAGCCGGCGGCGGTGGAGAAGATGGGCAGGCCGGTGAGGATGTAGGAGGTGAGCGCGGCGTTGAGGTCGTAAATCGGCGGCAGGGCGTTGAACGGACCTTTGGTCAGCGCACCTTCCGAGCCGGCGCCGGTGGTCGAGGGCGACTTGCCGGTGAGGCTCGCAATCAAATCCATGAACGCTTCGGGCACTTCCTGGTAATGGATCGGGCCGAACACGCAGAGCGGTCGGATGCCCGCCTCGGGCGGGTTGAGCCGGCGGCCCATGAGCACGGAGCCGACGGGGAAGGGCGCGGCGGCGTCGGCGGCGAGGCGGCGGTAGAGCCGCGCGCCGGTGCGCGCGAGGTAGGCGGAGCGAGGATCCTCGAGATCGGGCCGGTTCTGAAGATAGCGCGGGTTCTTCGAGGGCTTGCCGTCCACGATGCGCGGGTGCGACGGCGCGACCATGAAGTCCGGCTGGCCGGCGGCGAGGAAGGCGTGGAAGCACGCGCGCATCGGCTCGGTGTATTCCTCGAAGCGCAGCGCGTCCTCGGTGAGGGCGCGGACGTTGTCCTGCGTCAGCGCCTCATAGTTGGAGAAGAACCCGCCGGTGCCGCTGAAATCGCGCTCCGTGCGCTTGTCGTAGCCGCGCACGATGGCGTCGTCCGGCCGCTGGAAGAGCCGGAGCTCGCAGTTGTGGACGAACTTGAGCGAGGGCTCGATGACCCAGGCCGGCAGGCCGGGCACCGCACTGCGCGGCGCGACGGTCGAGGCGGTGATGTCGTCCTCGACCTGGATTTTTTCCGCCGGCGCGAAATCCGAGCGCAGCGTGAAGGTGCGCCAGCCGCCCTCGCGGGTGTAGCCGACGCGGAGGTAGTGCGTGAGGAGCCGCTCGGAATTGTATTTCAGCTCGTGGCCCGGGCTGGCGTTAATCGCGTCGACGCTGAAGCGCTGGCGCCAGTGGTCGCCCCACGAGGGCTTGTAGAGGCGCTTGAGCAGCAGCACGAGGTCGCGGATGGAACGCGGAATGGCCTCGAGCCAGGCGTTGTATTCCTCGGTGTAGTCGGGACTGCGACTGAGGAGCTTGACGACCGAGCCGAGCGAACGCTGGGGGCTGAGGATGGGGCGGGCGCGGACGGCCTGGCCCCTGGGCGAGTGGAAGCGTTTGGTGTAGTCGCGTTTCAGGATGGCCTCGACGGCGTCGAGGTCGCGCGCGAGGTCGTTGACGAACACCGGGCCGGTGAACATCGCGTCGGAGATCGGCTTGGAAATCTCGGACTTGCCGCCGCCCGAGACGGTGCAGGGCTTGTGACAGAGCAGGCCCTCGGCCTGCGTGCCGCGCAGGCGCCAGCGGCGGCTGTCCTCGGGCTTGACCATCTCGACCTTGTAGCCGGAGGGGAGCACGTAGGTGAAACCGGGCAGCAGCTTGAGCGTTTGCGCCGCGCCACCGGGCCCGGTCCAGGCGATGCGCTGCGTGCGGAGGTCAAAGCGCGCGTCGGCCGGCACGTAGCTGACGTTCGGGAAAAGCCGGTCGCGCGCCCAGCCGCCCGGCTGCAGCTCCGCGTGGCCGGCGAGCAGCCGGAGCGCCTCCGCGAAGGTGTGGTCCACGTCGGGCAGGTTGCTGTTGAGCTGGAAGTCCTCGCCGAGGTCGTAGCTCGGGAAGACAATCGCGCCACCCGCGTGCTCCTCCTCGGCGCGGCCGAGCAGGTTGGCGGCGAAGCTGATCTGGGTCTTCACCTCCTTCTTGCAGTAGCCGAAATAATTGTCGGAGATGAGCGTGAGGACGACGCCCGCGGCGCTGCGGGCAGTGAGCTTGAAGGGCGCACCGTCGTTGTAGGGCTCGTCGGCGGATTTCCAGCACATGCCGTCGCGCTGCTGGCGGGGGGTGGCATCGGTGTGGGCGGGGAGGCCGAGGTCGCGCTTGGTGACGCCGTTGAGGTGTGGCGCGAGGATGATGCAGCCGGTGTGGCCGGACCAGCCCGCGGGATCGAGGGCGGCGTCGTGGTCGGGCAGGTTGGGATCGCCGGCGTTGCCGAAGATGCTTTCGACGAAGTCGAGGTTGGCCACGAGGCTGCCGGGGGCGAAGAAGCGTGTCTCCATCGAGCGTTGCGGCGTGAAGCCCGGCACGGCGGGCACGACGACCGGGCGCAGGTGGAGCGAGACGAAGGTCTCGGCCGCGGCGGGCGCGGCGGAAGTGAAGGGGAGGCGGAGGTATTCGGCCGGCGGGTTCAGCGCGTGCGCGAGCAGGCGGCCGAAGACGGCGGCGGGCACGGCCTTCTTGTCGTCGGGAATGGGCAGGCCGCCCTCGGTGACGTGGAAGATGCCCGACGTCGTGCGGCGGTCGCTGCGCGGGTTGTGCAGCACGCCCTGGCGGACGCGCTGCGAGGTGAGGATGCTGCTGCGATGTTCGTCGCGGCCCGGCGGGAGCGAGAGCGCGCGGGCGAGGCCGGGGCGGTCGAGGACGAGCGTGATGGGCGGCAGGCGCGGGGCGTTGTCGGCGCCGTCCAGGATGTCGTAGATGTAATTCTGGATGCGCTGGTCGACCGGGCAAAGGTGACGGGTGCGCGCGCGGTCCTTCTCGCGACTAAGGGTGAGGAAGTGGTCGACGAAACCCGCGGTGAGACGGTCGTCGCCCGGGAGCGTCACGCCCGGCTGGCCGATCTCATGGAGCTTGAGGTTGAGGTAGGCCAGCAGCCGCGGGTCGGCGGGATCGGGGACAGGGGACAGGGTCTGGGCGGCGGCGGAGGACATGGATGCGCGGAAGCGCTTGGAAGTTAAGACGGCGAAGCTTGGGCGGGGCAATGCGGAAGCGGGTTTCAGACCAACGGCGGCGAAAATATGTGACACGAGCCGGCAGAGGACAGAAGTCTGAGGCCAGGAGCCAGAACCTGCGCGGCAGTTATTCACCCCAGTGCGGATTTCAGGGAAGGGGCTATAGTGGTGGGTTCAAGGATGCGGTTGCATCGATCCCATGACGGCCTTCGACCCCATAGTCTTCCATCAGCTGCCGGTGATCCGGCAGATCGTCCGCGACGAGACCTGGCTCGAAGGGGAGCGGCGGGGCTGCACCGTCCCGCCGGATGACCGGCTGGTGCGCGCCAACGTCTGCTCGGTGGTGCTGCGCATCGGGGCGCAATTGCGCGAGTCGGCCCAGCGGGCGAGCAACGCCCGCGCGGATTCCCCGCTTGTCGCGGAGCGGGGGCGGGATAGGGTCGCTGGAATTCCTCCCGAATTATGCGCTATGATGTGATCACCACCAAACCCGCGGCGCAGGCCGTCGCTGATGTCCAAACCGTGGCGAAGCAGCACGGCTTCGGCACCCTCCATGTCTACAACCTCAAGGAAACGCTCACCGGCAAGGGTTTCCCCCAGACGAGCGAGTGCTACGTGCTCGAGGTGTGCAACCCGGCGCAGGCCGACCAGGTGCTGCGGCTGGACTTCACGATGAACGTCGCGCTGCCCTGCCGCATCTCCGTCTACGAGAGCCAGGGCAAGACCTGGATCGGCATGATCCGGCCGAAGGCGATGCTCGAGATGCTGTCGAAGCAGCCCGCGCTGGCGGTCATCGCCGACGAGGTCGAGGCCGCGATGGTGAAGATCATCGACGGGGCGAAGTAAGGCTCCGGCTCAATCCTTGCACCGGCGCGGACTGGAGGATTTCCTGAGGGCATGGACCCTGTCATCCCGACTGCGACCCCGCCCGCCGCGCCGCTCTCGTTGCTGGCCGCGCGGGTGCTCGGTTGCCTCATCGAGAAGGAATTCGCCACGCCCGACATCTACCCGCTGACGCTCAATGCGCTGGTCAACGCCTGCAACCAGAAGAGCAACCGCGAGCCGGTGATGGAGGTGACGGGCCGCGAGGTGGAGGCGGCGCTCGATGAATTGCGCCAGCAACGGATGGCCGCGGTCTTTGCCGGAGCCGACGCCCGGGTGCCCAAATACAAGCAGAAGATTGAGGCTGTCCACCCGATGGAGCCCGTCGCGCGCGCCCTGCTGGGCGAACTGCTGCTGCGCGGGCCGCAGACGACCGCCGGCCTGCGGGGGAATGCTGAGCGGCTGCAGCCGATGCCCGCGGCGACGGAGTTGGAAATGATTTTGGCGGAACTGGCTGGGCGGACATCCGGCGCGATCGTGCGCAAGCTGCCGCGCCAGCCGGGCCAGAAGGAGGCGCGCTGGGTGCAGTTGCTGACGGGTCCGCCTTCGCTCTCCGAGCTTCCGCCTTCGCCAGGCTTCGGCGAGACGAGTCGGCGCGAGTCGTCCAGTGGCTCCGCCACAGGCGAGGAACCCGTGGCCGTCAGCGTGACGCTGCCGCCGGAGGTCGAGCGCCGGCTGACGGTGCTGGAGGCCGAGGTGAAAGGCCTGCGCGAGGAAATCGCGCGGCTGAAAAAATCGCTTGGGGAGTAGGCCGCTGGTGGCTGCGCACAACGCTCCGGCCCGCAGGGACGCGGGCCCTCCAATGGGCTGGATAAAATCGGGGCGTAAAGCCCCTCCTACAGTTCAATCCAGCAAGCTTGCTGGCCTACGGCTCAGGCCTTCGGCGCGGGCAGCTTGAATTCCTTGAGGATGGCCTCGACCTTGCCGGTGATGTCGGCGTCCGGATCGTGCGGGTTCAGGCCGGCATGGCGGACGGTGCCATCGGGCGCAATGATGGCGATGAAGGGAATGCCCTCGATGCCGTAGGCGGGATTGAAGACTTCCTCGTCGCTGATGGCGACAGGCCAGGTCATTTCCTTGGCCTTCATGAAATCAGGCATGAGGGCGATTTCCTTGGCGGGGTCGCCCTTGGTGTCGATGCGCGCGGCGCCGAGGTTGGCCACGAAACCCTGCAGACTGGTGACGCCGACGAAGGTGACGGGCGCGCCCGCGAAATGCGCGACCTCCTCGCGGACCTTGGGAAAGGAGGCGATGCACGGGCCGCACCACGTGGCCCAGAAGTCGAGAACGACGACCTTGCCGCGGAGATCGGCGAGGGTCTTGAGGCCGGCCTGCGAGGACCACTTGAAGTGCAGCTCGGGGGCGGTCTGGCCGATGAGGGCGGCCTTGGCCTTCGCCGTGGCGGCGGCCTGGTCCAGCTTGGCGAGGATGGAGTCCACGGCCTTCGCGGGCTCGGTGCCGGCAAAATTCTTCTTCAGGTTGAGCAGGACACTGCGGGCCTTGGCCTCGTCGCCGAGCACCTGCAGATAAAGCATGGCCTTCATGATCGCGATCTCGGCCGTGGTCTCGTTCTTCTCCGGGTATTTCACGAGGAGGGCGTCGAATTGGGCCAGCTCGGGCGCGAGCGCCTCGGCGCTGCGGTGACCCTCGTGGATCTTCAGCCCGATCTGGTCGATCAGGGCCTTGAGTTCGGTCGCGGCCGGGTTGGGCGCCTCGGCCGCGGGCGGCGTGGCGTCCTGCGCCGGGGCGCGGGAGAGAAAGGCAAAACCCAGGATGAGGGCGGTGAGGAGGGAGCGGAGTTTCATGGGAGGTGGTGGTATTGCGGAACGCGGAAGGAAGGGAAATATCAGGCGGGCGCAAATATTAATCGGTTAAGGGCAGGATGCGTGCCAGAGATCGCAGGCAATGGCACCCGTGGTCGCGCCCAGCGCCGGGCGCAGCTTGAGAAAAGACTTTATGCGGGGGAGGGGCAGGTTAGGTGTTGCTGGTGCCTGTTCCAATGAAGTCGCTGCGCCTTTGCGGCATCCTCGCGCTGGCATGGCTGGCCGGCGGCTTCCTGCCCGTGCGCGCATTGGCGGACGACCGCCTCGCGGGCTATTGGGTGCCGGCGCCGGAGCAGACCGCCCCGGCCGTGTTTTCCATCGGCCAGCTGGGCAAGTGGACCATCGTGACGCAGCGCTGGGCCGGGCCCGATCCGGCGACCCCGGAGTTCAAGGTCCGCTACCTCGTGACGACCGAGGGCAATCACGGCACGATGACGGCGGATCAGAACCTCGACAAATTGCCGGACGTGCCCCGCTCGATCACCTATCAGGTGGAGTCGGGGCGACTCACCCTGACCATTGAGGGCGCGGTGCATCCCGGAACCTATCAACTGGTGAAGGGCACGCCGCCGGCCGCCGCCCGGCCGGGTCCGGCGCCGGGTTCCACCGTGAAGATGCCGCCCGTGCCGCGGACGGCTCCCACGCCCGCGCATCCGGCCAAGCAAATTTCCCCGTGGGAATACCTCCTGGGTGGCTGGAACACGGAGCCGCAAGCCGCGGTGCAGGTCAGCCTGTTCATCAAGCCCAACAAGACGGGCGGGGTCAGCATCAACCAGCGATGGGTAAAGGGGAGTGACAGTCCTTCGCTGTTGAAGGCTGGCAATTACGTCGCCTCGACCCTCGGCGGCCATGGCGTGCTTACGATGGAGAAGGCGGATACCGAGGGATCGCCGGTTCCGCTCGTCATGAATTTCGCCTACGAGGGCGAAGTGCTGGTCATCACCGTGGATGACGGGACCTACGCCGGCCAGCACCGGCTGGTGAAGGCGGCGCGGTAGGCTTGTTCGCACAGGCAGCTGGAGGGCGCGCGTCTCTGCGCGCCGCGGTCGGCCGGGAGGCGACCCTTCACAGAATCGGCCCGCAGAGACTCGGGCCCTCCATTTAAAAGCCCCGGAGCAAGCTCCGGGGTATTAGACCCAAAGTGAATAAAAAGCCCCGGACCTTGCGGACCGGGGCTTCGGGAATGAATCGGAAGAGGCTTACTTCTTGCCGTCGGCGATCGCCGCCTGGGCGGCCGCGAGGCGCGCCACGGGGACGCGATACGGGCTGCAGCTGACGTAGGTGAGGCCGAGCTTGTGGCAGAACTTCACCGAGTCCGGGTCGCCGCCGTGCTCGCCGCAGATGCCGAGCTTGATGTCGGGGCGGGTCGCGCGGCCCTTCTTGATCGCGATTTCCATGAGCTGGCCGACGCCGGTCTGGTCGATCGAGGCGAAGGGGTTCTTCTTGAAGATCTCGGACTCCTGGTAGGCGCCGAGGAAGGAGCCGGAGTCGTCGCGCGACATGCCGAGGCAGGTCTGCGTGAGGTCGTTCGTGCCGAAGCTGAAGAACTCGGCCGTCTTCGCGACCTCGTCGGCGGTGAGCGCGCCGCGCGGGATCTCGATCATGGTGCCGACCGAATACTTGATTTTCACCTTCTTCTCGGCCTGGACCTTGGCGGCGACCTCGTGGACGAGGGCCGTCTGCAGATCGAGCTCCTTCTTGAAGCCGACCAGCGGGATCATGATCTCGGGGTGGGCCTTGAAGCCCGCCTTCGTCGCGTCGGCCGCGGCCTCGAGGACGGCGCGGGCCTGCATGGCGGTGATCTCCGGATACTTGATGCCGAGGCGGCAGCCGCGGAAACCGAGCATCGGGTTGAACTCGTGGAGCTCATGGACGCGCTTCTCGATCTTCGCAACGTCGATGCCGAGCTTCTTCGCGAGATCGGCCTGCGACTCCTTCGAGTTCGGGAGGAATTCATGCAGCGGCGGGTCGAGGAAGCGGATGGTGGCCGGCAGGCCCTTCAGCTCCTTGAAGATCCCGTAGAAGTCGCCCCGCTGGTAGGGAAGGAGCTTCGCGAGGGCGGCCTCGCGGGCGGCGAGTGTGTCGGCGAGGATCATCTCGCGCATGACGTCGATGCGGTCGCCCTCGAAGAACATGTGCTCCGTGCGGGTGAGGCCGATGCCGACCGCGCCGAACGCGACGGCGATGCGCGTCTGGTCGGGCGTGTCGGCGTTGGTGCGGACCGAGAGCTTGGTCGCGGCGGCGCACCACTTCATGAGCTGGGTGAAGCTCTTGAACTTCTCCGTGGCCATTGCGACCTTGTCGCCATCGACGAGGCCGGCGATGATCTCGGACGGGGCGGTCTTGATCTGGCCGGCGTAGACGATGCCGGACGTGCCGTCGATCGAGAGGAAGTCCCCTTCGCCGAAGGTGGTGCCGTCGATCGTCACGCATTTCTTGTCGTAGTTGACGTGGACGCCGGCGGCGCCGCAGACGCAGACCTTGCCCATCTGGCGGGCGACGAGCGCGGCGTGCGAGGAAACGCCCCCCCGGGCGGTGAGGATGCCCTCGGCCGCGATCATGCCGCGGAGATCCTCGGGGGAGGTCTCGACGCGGACGAGCAGGACCTTCTCGCCGCGGTCGGCGGCGACCACGGCGCGATCGGCGTTAAAGTAGATCTTGCCGGTGGCGGCGCCGGGGCCGGCGGGGAGGCCGGTGGCGATGGCGCGGGCCTTCTTGACCTCGGCGAGGTCGAAGATCGGCGCCAGGATCTGCTCGAGCTGATCGGCCGGGTTGCGGAGGACGGCGGTCTGCCAGTCGATGAGTTTCTCCTTCACCATGTCCATGGAGAATTTGAGCGCGGCGGCGGCGGTGCGCTTGCCGTTGCGCGTCTGGAGCATGAACAGCTTGCCTTCCTGGATCGTGAACTCGATGTCCTGGACGTCCTTGAAGTGCTTCTCGAGCGTCGCGCGGACCTTGAGCAGCTCAGCGTAGGACTTCGGCATCTGCTTCTTGAGCTCGAGGACGGGCTCGGGGGTGCGGACGCCGGCGACGACATCCTCACCCTGGGCGTTGATGAGGAACTCGCCGTAGAATTCGTTGACGCCGTTGGCCGGGTTGCGGGTGAAGGCGACGCCGGAGCCGGACTTATCGCCGGTGTTGCCGAAGACCATGGCCTGGACGTTGACGGCAGTGCCCCACTCGGAGGGGATGTTGTATTTGGCGCGGTAGACCTTGGCGCGGTCGTTCATCCAGCTGCCGAAGACGGCGCCGGCGGCGCCGCGGAGCTGCTCCCACGGGTCGTGGGGGAACACATGGCCGGTGCGCTCGAGCACGAGGGCCTTGAAGCGTCGGACGAGTTCCTGCTGGTCGGCGGCGGTCAGCTCGGAGTCGACGATGTCCTTGTGATATTTCTCGTGCTTGAAGTTGTGGATGGCGGTCTCGAACGGCTCGTGGTCCTCGCCTTCCTTCTTTTGCACGCCGAGCACGACGTCGCCATACATCTGGATGAAGCGGCGGTAGCAGTCCCAGGCGAAGCGCGGGTTGCCGGTGGCGGCCTCGAGGGCGGTGACGGTCGAGTCGTTGAGGCCGAGGTTGAGGATGGTGTCCATCATGCCCGGCATGGAGTCGCGGGCGCCGGAGCGGACGGCGACGAGCAGCGGCATGCTGCCGGTGGCACCGAACTTCGTGCCCATGATGCGCTCCATGTTGGCGACGCCGGCTTCCATCTGGCCCTGGAGTTCCTTCGGGTAGGTCTTCTTGTGGTCGTAGAAATAAGTGCAGACCTCGGTGGTGATGGTGAAGCCCGGGGGCACGGGGAGACCGATGCGGGTCATCTCCTGGAGATTGGCGCCCTTGCCGCCCAGGAGCGGCTTCATGGAGCCGTTGCCGTCAGCCTTGCCGGCGCCCCACGAATAAACGTATTTGGCGGCCTTGGCGGCGCGTTTTTGTGCAGCGGGCTTCTTGCCCGCAGATTTTTTGGCAGTCGATTTCTTGGCCATAGTGATGGGAGTAAGATGAACGAAAGAAGGCCTGAGCGCACAGGTTTGGCGCGGGGGTGTCAACGGCGGAGGCGGGGAAGGGTGTCCTAATTTTTCCCCGGCCGCCCGGGGGCCGGCCAGGCGGCACGGACAGGCCCTTTCAAGGTCCGGCGGGCGAGAGAAATACGGGGATTGCCGGGACGGGGGAAAGTTGTTTCGAGTTCAAGGCTTGAGCGAAACACCACCAGTGGACCAACACGCCGAGGGCGGCCCGGGTGAGGCCGCGACCCCGCCGCCGCGCAAGCCCATGGGGTTCTTCGAGCACCTTGAGGAACTGCGCTGGACCCTGATCAAGTGCGCCGTGGTGTTCGGCCTCTTCGTGACGCTCATCGCCTATTGGGTCGACGATTTCGGCCGGATCCTGAACTGGCCGCTGGACCGGGTGCACGCCGACTACCCGAAGATGAACACCGACCTGGTGACGAACAGCCCGATGGGCGTGTTCAGCGTGATCATCGACATCTGCCTCATCGGCGGGCTCGTGATGTCGCTGCCGTTCTTCCTCTTCTTCGTCGGGCAGTTCATCGCCCCGGCGCTGACCAAGCGGGAGCTGAAGGTGCTGCTGCCGACCTGCGCGGCGGCGTTCGTGCTTTTCCTGGGCGGCGCATCGTTCGGGTATTTCCTGCTCACCCCGAGCACCATCCGGGTGGCGTTCGAACTGAACCAGCTGATGCACTACACGGTGATGTGGACGGCGGACCGATACTACAGCCTGCTGATCTGGCTCGTGCTCGGCATGGGCGCGGCGTTCGAGTTCCCGCTGCTGATCGTGCTCGCGGTCTACATGGGCTTCATCGAGGTGGCCACGCTGCGCAAATACCGCCGGCACGCCATCGTGGTCATCTTCATCATCGCCGCGGTCATCACGCCCACGCCCGACCCGATCAACCAGTCGCTGTTCGCGATCCCGCTCATCGTGCTTTACGAAATCGCCATCCTCGTCGCCTCGCAGCTCAAGCGCCGCCGCAAGGACGAGGTGATCGAGGTGTAAGGGGGCGGGCCGGTAATTGTTACCGCCTTGTAATCCAGCAGCAGCATTCCCGGTAGGAACGTTCCGCTATTATGGGCGTCTTGCTTCAATTCCATATGACTTTCATTTCCGCCTGCTCCGACTGGGCCTGACGGTCCTGGCCTTGTCCGCGACCGCCCGGGCCGCCCCCGGGGGCACCGACTCGGGCTCCGTGGTCTATTCCGACTCGAACAAGCCGGTCGGGTTCGCCGAGCTGACCTACGGGAAGTCCCACCTCGTCAATACCGGCGCGACCATCACCAACGACTATTCGCGCGTCTATCCCACGTTCCATCTCGCCTACAAGCTGACCGACCGCCACGAGTTCCAGGTCAACTACAGCCATCGCGTGCGCCGGCCCGAGATCGACGACCTCAATCCGTTCGCCGAATACGCCGACCCGTTCAACCTCCGCGCCGGCAACCCGCGGCTGCTGCCCGAGGACATTCATTCGGTCGAGGCGGGCTACAGCTACCAGCATGGCGACACGACCTTCACGTCGACCTTCTACGACCGGCGGACCTACCACGGCTTCACGAATTTCACGACCGACCTCGGCGGCGGCGTGCTGCTCACCACGCACACGAACCTTGCGACGAGCAACGCCGCCGGCCTGGAGCTGACGGCGAACACCGACCTCGGCTCGCACGTGTCGCTCAACTTCAGCTCGAACACCTTCTTCAACACGATCGATGCCGCGAACCTCGGTTTCAGCTCGAGCAAATCCGACGTCTCGTGGCTGGCCAAGCTCGGCGTCACGCTGCACCTGCCGCGCAACACGCAGGTGCAGTTCAACACCAACTACTCCTCCGCGCGGCTGACCCCGCAGGGCGAGCGGCGCCCGACGTTCGTCGCCAACCTCGGCGTGCGCCGCGATTTCTGGGCGAAGAAGGCCGCGCTGGTCCTGACCGTTTCCGACCTTTTCAATTCGCTCAAGGAAACCAACGGGCTCGACACGCCGCTGCTGCACGAGGAGACCACGCGCCGCCGCAGCGCGCGCATCGTCTACGCCGGCCTGATCTACAATTTCGGCAAGCCGGCGAAGAAGGCGAAGGACGACCCGCTGAAGTTCGACAACTCGCTCTGAGCTTCGTCAGCCGGCAGAATAATGCGGGTCTTGTCCGGATCCAGGCCGCAACCCTAAGTATACTATTAGTTGACAGCAAAGTCTCTAAGGCGATGTCAACTAATAGTATACTTAGGGTTGGGCAGGTCTGCCGAGATTGGGGTGGTCGCTCCGGGCGGGAACATGAGGCGAGGCCGGCGCCCCGGCCCGTGGCCGGCGCGGCAGCGGCGGAATGGGAGAGAGGCCAGCTTCGATCCGAAGGGGGAAACTCAGATGCCTTCGCCGTGGGCGAACTCGAAGACGGGCGGACGCCAATCGGATTCGCCGCCGGTGATCGAGAACTTCTTCATCGCGCGCAGCGGCGGCGAGTAGATGTGGATCGTCACGAGATCGTGGCCCGGCGACTGCAGGTTCGACACCTGGTGCGTGTCCTCGTCCTCCGAGGCGCAGATGTGGCCGGCCTCGCATTCGTGGCTGGAGAGGGCGACGACCTGGCCGCAGGGCGAGTGCGCGAAATAGGTCTCGGTGCAGACACCCTGGAGCACCTTCAGGCCGCAGGTGGACTGGGCGTGGTTGTGGATGGGGCTGCGCTGGCCGCTGCGCCAGCAGATGACGAGGATCTCATACCACGGGCCGAGCGCGACGAGATTGCGCTGGTAGGTGGTGGGCTCGAAGCGGACGAACTCCTTCACGTCGTCGATGGTGGCGTGCGAGGCGGCCAGCAGTTCCTGCAGCCGGTCGATGGTGGCGCGCTGCGTCAGGCCGTTGAGATAGTTGACGAGGGGCTGGAGCTTGGCGGGAACGGGGTGGGAACTGGAGCTCATGGCAGATGGTGTTGCCCGGGAACTTGCCGCGCGCCGCGGCGGGAGGCAAAAACAAAACCCGCCGCGGCCGTAGGCCGTTAGGATGAAGCGCGGAGCCTGGTCACGAGCGCCGGGTTCTTCTCCAGGTAGCGCGTGAGCGCCTCGATGGCCTTGAAGGTCTCCGGGCTGATGTGGTGCTCCATGCCCTCGACGTCGTCGTAGACAACCTGCTCGTCGCCGACGCCGATGACGTGCAGGAAGTCGGTGAGGAGCTGGTGGCGGTGGGTGATGCGCCGGGCGACCTCGAGGCCGCTGCTGGTCAGCACCATGCCGCGGTATTTTTCGTATTTGATGAAACCCTCGGCATCGAGGCGCTGCACCATGGCCGTGACGCTGGCCTGCGAGATCTTCAGGCCCGCGGCGATGTCAACGACGCGGGCATAGCCCTTGGCTTGGATGAGCTGCTCGATCTTCTCGAGGTAGTCCTCGACCGCCACGGAGGGGCGGGCGCGGGCGGAGCCGCGGGCGCTGCGGGTGGAGCTGGGGGAGGCGGCCACGGGGGGCGGGGGACGGGCCGCGGACGCGCGGCGCGGGGTTACTTGCGTGAGTCGACCTGGAACTTGAAGACGACCTTCAGCATCTGCAGGGCGAGCCAGAAGACGCCGGTCATGCAGCCGGCGGCGGAAGCGCCGAAGAACATGACCATCCTCGGGTCGTTCGACGGCACATGGGAGTTCACGAGCCAGTAGAAGATGACGAACGCGATCGCCGAGAGCACGAGGTCGATGACGAGGGAGACGACGGAAAAGGACTTTTTCTCAGGCGAGGCCATCCCGGAAACAGAAGGAGGCCGGCCGGTTTTGTCGAACTGAAACTTGCCCGGTTGGCCGGCGTCTTGCATTTCAGCCTTTTACCCCGGCCAGGAAGGCGCTAACTGTCCCGGCTGCGGGCCGGGGCCCGCGCCACCACCCTCCACGCCTCATGCAATTCGGCCGTCTCCGCTTTGTGCTCATCCTCGCCCTGCTGGCCTCGAACCTCCTCGTCGGCGTGCTGAGCCTGTTCTTCCTGCGCTCGATGGACCAGCGCTACGGCGCGCTGTTCGACCGGAGCGTGGCGCCGATCAACAGCCTGCGCACCCTCACCCGGGAACTCAGCAGCGTGCAGCGCCTGGCCCGCCGTGCCGTCGATCCGGACAACGAGACAGCCTGGGCGGGACTGCTCCCGCAGATGGACGAGGCCAGCAACGCCGTCCTCGTGCACGCCTTGGAAATTTCCCGCGCCGACCTGTTCCGGGAAACCCGGCACCACACGGTCCTCGGCCGGATCGCCAAGGAATATGACCAGAAGGTGGACAAGTTCCTCGTGCTGGCGCGCGCCAAGCAGCTCACCGAGGCCAACAAATTCAACGTCGAGGAACTGCGGCCGTGCTACGACAGCTACCAGCTCGCGCTGGACGCGGCCGCCGACTACGTGCAACAGCAGGGCAGCGACCTGCGCGACCGTTATGCGGAGGACACCCGGATGTTCGGCGGATTCCTGCTGGCCTTCGCCGGCTGGCCGCTGCTGGCGGCGGGCGTGCTCATCATCGTGATGGGCCTGCTGGTCGTCGGGCTGTTCGCCGCGGTGTTTTTCCCGCGGCTATTCGCCTCCAAGGAAACCCCGGCCTGACGCGCCGCCGTCAGCGCGGCTCAAACAAGGGCAGGATCTGCATGCCCGGCACCGTGACCAGGCCCCGGTCGGTGATGCGGACCTCCGGGATGACGGACAGCGGGATCAGGTTGAAGCCCATGTAGGGCAGGGTGCAGCCGGCGGCGGTCCACGCGGCCTTGAGGGCGGTGGACTCCTTCGCCACGGCGGTGGCGCGCTTGTCCGAGAGCAGGCCGGCGATGGGCAGCGCGACCTTTGCGACAACCTTGCCGCCGCGGATGACGCAGACACCGCCCCGCATGGCCTTGATGGTTTTCAGCGCAAGCTGCAGGTCGGCCTCGTTGGTGCCGGCGAGGATGATGTTGTGCGCATCGTGGCCGACCGAGCTGCCGACGGCGCCCTCGCGGAGGTTGAAGTCCTTGAGCAGGCCGTGGGCGACGTTGCCGTTCTTCCCGTGGCGCTCGACGACCGTGACGAAGCACAGGCCGTGCTGTACGAAGAGGTCGGCCCACGTGCTACCGGCCGCCGGGTCGAGGGTGATCTTGTCGTGGAAGAGAATGATGCCGGGCAGCGCCGTGCGGATCACGTTGGCCGTGACGGGACCGGCCGGGAGGGCGGGGGTGAGCGTCAGGTTCGGCGCGACCTTGATCGTCTGGTAGGCGGCCTTCGGGTAGCGGTAGCGCTTCGACAAGGCCTTGGCCAGGACCGGCGTGATCTGGCGGTCCTCGACCACGAGTTCGCCGCCATACCAGGTGTTTTGCGGGACAAGGTCGTCGTTGAGCAGCACGAGATCGGCGCGGCGGGCCGGGGCGAGGCCGCCGATGTCGCCGTCCTTCGCGTAGCGCGTCGCCGGGTGCAGCGAGCCCATGCTCCAGGCACCGGTGGTGCTGATGCCGTGCTTCACGGCCTCGCGCACGACCCAGTCCAGGCCAAACAGGAACAGGTCATCGGCGTCGCGGTCATCGGTGCAGACGCACACGCGCTTCGGGTTGGCGCCGAGTTCGGTGACGGTCTTGATCGCCAGCGGCAGCGAGTGCCACGGCGTGGTCGGCGGCCCGCCGCGGAGGAAAATCCACAGGCCGTTCTCGAGGAAGTCGTCGGCGATGTCGCGGTCGATCGATTCGTGGGTGTCGTTGATGCCGCTGGCGGCGCCGGCGGCGACGAACTCGCGGCCGTAGATGTGGCCGCAGACCGGCCGGCCGCGCCGGATGGCCTCGGCCAGGATGGCGTGGCTGCGCTTGTCGCCCAGCGCGACCTGGACGAAGTCCATTTTCTCGCCGAGCGCGACGGCCTCGGGCCACTTGTCGAAGAGCCGGCCGATCTTGGCGGGGGTCAGGTCGCCGCCGGCGGTCTCGAAGTAGGGGGAGGTGGCCGGCACGGTGCTCGGGACGGTGAGGAAGATGTTGAGCGGCGCCTGCCGGGCGTCGCGCAGCATCCATTCGATGCCGGCGGCATCGCACACGTTCCCGATCTCGTGGCTGTCGCAGAAGATGGTCGTGGTGCCGTTGAGCAGCGCGCCCTCGGCGTAGGCGCAGGCGGTCATCATCGAGCTCTCGATGTGGATGTGCGGGTCGACCAGGCCGGGGGCCAGGATGCCGCCGCGGGCGTCGTAAACCCTGGTCCGCTTCCCCTGGGCGCGCTGGAACGTGCCGGCGGGTTTCACGGCGGCGATGCGGCCGGACTTGATCCAGACCTCGCGCCCGGGATGGATGCGCTCCGTGTAGGTGGAGAGCAGGCGCCCGCCGGTAATGACGAGGTCGGGTGCCTCGCGGCCCATCGCGACAGCGGCGAGCGAGCGGGTGACGGTCTGGAGTGGTGGGACGGAGAAGCGGGTGAGGGTCATGGGAAATGAATCAGCAGTCGTGGGGTCGGGGGAGGCTCAAATCCCCTTCGGGATCGCCGCGGTCAGGTTCACCGGGGCGCCCTCGGTGATCAGCAGGTTGTCCTCAAAGCGCACGCCGCCGAGGCCAAGGCATTTTTCCGCCAGCGGCCAGTTCACGGCGTCGCGGTATTTCGCGCGGCGGGCCGGGTCGTTGAGCAGCGCGGGGATGAAATAAAGGCCGGGCTCGACCGTGACGATGTAGCCGGGGCGCAGGATGAGGTCCATGCGGAGGGTGCGCAGGGACGGGCGCGGGTCCTTGGCGCGGCCGGGCTCCAGTCCGCTGGCGTCGCGTACGCCGAGCCCGAGCATGTGGCCGAGGCCGTGCGGAAAAAACAGCGTGTGCGCCTCCTGCTCGACGAGCGATTCGGGTTTCCCTTTCATCACGCCCATGGTCACGAGGGCGCCGACCATGTCCAGCGCGGCGCCGAAATGGACGTCTTTCCACTCCGCCCCGGGCCGGCAGCGCGCGCAGGCGCGGACCTCGGCGCTGAGCACCGCGGCCGCGAGGTCGCGCTGGAACGCCGTGGGCTGGCCCGCCACGTAGGTGCGGGTCACGTCGATCACGTAGCGGTCCAGCTGCGCGCCGGAATCGATCAGGATAAAGTCGCCGTCTTTTGCCACGCGATCGGGCGAGGGCGTGCCGTGCAGCACGGCGCTCTGCGCGCCGATGCCCACGATGGAATCATAACCGGTCACCTGCGCGCCGTGGCGGAAATACTCGGCCTCGAGTTCGATCTGCAGCTGGCGCTCGCTGACGCCGGGCCGGAGCAGCGGCTGGATGGCCGCGTAGCCCGCGGTGGTCGCGACGGCACAGCGGTTCATCAAATCAATCTCGGCGGGCTCCTTGACGCGGCGGGAATGCTTGTAGGCCTCGCGCACCTCGGCGGTGCGCGGCTCGTCGGCGGCCACGCCGGCCACCGGCGCGCCGAGCAGGACGATGCGGCGGCCCTGGCGTGCGGCGAGCCAGCCGGGAAGTTTGCCGAGCAGTTCGCCGGGCTGCTGCGTGCGGCCTTCCCACACGCGCTCGGCCTCGGTGACCTCGGGCACGAATGAAACCCAGCCGCTCTTCGGGTCGTAGGCGATGACGCCGCCCATGGCGTCGGCGAGGCCGGTCAGGTAGTAATACTCCTGGTGCGCGATGAACGGCAGCTGGGCGTCGCTGATCTCGGGCTTGGCAATCGGCTGGCCGGCACCGGCGAGCAGGATCTCGTCCGTGAGGCCGAGTTGCGGGGCGATGCGGGCGCGGCGGGCGGCGTAGTCGATGGGCATGCCTCCTTATGTAGGGCGGGATGGCCGATCCCGCCAACGATAAAGGACAGGGCGAATCATCCGGATGAGCCGTTAACAACGGATGGCCCGTCGGGACAATACGCCCTACAGCAGCGCGGCGTGCAGGATCTCGACCGGATGCAGTGCCGTGCGGCCGGTGCCGTCCTTGATCTGGTGGCGGCAACTAGTGCCGGGCGCCGCGACGAGCGTGTCGGCCGGCGCGCTGCGCACGGCGGGGAAGAGCACGAGCTCGCCGATCTGCTGCGAGACATCGAAATGCTCCGCCTCGTAACCGAACGAACCCGCCATGCCGCAGCAGCCGGACGGAATGACGGTCACCTGGTGGCCGGCGGGCAGCTCGAGCATCTGCACGGTCGGCGCGAGTGACGACAGCGCCTTCTGGTGGCAGTGGCCGTGAAGCTTGATCGCCTGCGGGCGGGACGTGAAGGCCGCGCGGCTGATGCGGCCGGCGGCGGCCTCGCGCGCGATGAACTCGTCGATGAGCAGCGCGTTCTTCGCGAGGGCGTGGGCGGCGGCGAGCAGCGCATCCGGCACGAGATCGGGATATTCGTCGCGGAAACCGAGGATGCACGACGGCTCGAGGCCGATCAGCGGGGACTGCGCGGTGACGACGTCCTTCAGCAGCTCGACGTTCTTGATGGCGAATTGCTGCGCCTCGCGCACGAGGCCCTTCGAGAAGTGCGCGCGGCCGCTCTCGACGTGATTCGGAATGACGACCTCGTAGCCGAGCCGGTTGAGGAGCTGCACGGCCTTGATGCCGACGGGCGTGTCGTTGTAGTTCGTGAACTCGTCGCAGAAGAGGAAGACCTTCCCGTGGGGGAAGGGATTGTCTTTTATTGGAGGGCCCGCCTCCGTGCGGGCCGCGGCACGCAGAGACGCGTGCCCTCCACCAATTCCAACCTTATTCGCGTGTTGCGCGTGCCATACGGCCAGCGTTGTGGCGTGCAGCGTGGGCATACTGCGCTTTTGGGCGAAGCCGGCGAAGCGCTTCACCAGGCCACTTGTAATATAATACGTTACAACGGCGTTGTAGAGCCGCGGGACTTTCGAGGCCCACTTCATCGATGTGTTGAAGTTTGCTACAAGGCGCGAGCGGAGCGGGATGCCGTTCGCATCATAGTAGTGCTGCTGCCACTCGGCCTTGAGGCGGGCGACGTCGACGTTGGACGGGCACTCGGACTTGCAGCCCTTGCACGAGAGGCAGAGGTCCATGACCTCCTTCACCTGCGCGCTGTCCCAGGCGTTCATGCCCTCGCGCGAGTCGGTGAGGACCTGGCGCAGCATGTTGGCGCGGGCGCGGGTGGTGTCCTGCTCGTTGCGCGTCGCCATGTAGCTCGGGCACATGGTGCCGCCCATGAGGTGGGACTTGCGGCACTCGCCGACGCCGTTGCATTTCTCGGCGGCGCGGAGCACGCCCTGCGCGGCGCGGAAATTGAAGACGGTCTTGATCTCCGGTGCCGGGTGGTCGGGCCCGTGCCGCAGCGAGGTGTCCATCGGCGGCGTGTCGATGATCTTGCCCGGGTTGAACCGGCCGTGCGGGTCGAAGGTCTCCTTCACGCGGCGCATCATCGCGTAGCACTCGGGTCCGACCATGAAGGGGATAAACTCGCCGCGGAGGCGGCCGTCGCCGTGCTCGCCCGAGAGGGAGCCCCGGTATTTCTTCACGAGGTGGGCGACGTCGGTGGCGATGCCGCGGAAGAACTTCAGGCCCTCCTTGGTCTTGAGGTCGAAGAGCGGGCGCGTGTGCAGCTCGCCGGCGCCAGCGTGGGCGTAGTAGACGCTGCTGATGCCGTATTTTCCCCGCATCAACTGGTCGAACTCGGCGATGTAGGCCGGCAGGTCCTCGACGGCGACGGCTGTATCCTCCACGACCTCGCGCGGCTTGGCGTCGCCGGGGACGTTCATCATGAGGCCTTGGCCGGCGCGGCGGAGGTCCCAGACCTTGTTGGCGTCGTCGCCCCAGAGCACGGGGAAGGCGTAGCCGAGGCCAGCGGCGCGCATTTCCTCCTCCATGGTCTTCATGGTCGCCTCGATGGCGGCGCGGTCGGCGTGGCGGACCTCGATGACGAGCACGGCGCCCGGGTCACCCTGGACGAAGAAGCGGTTCTTGGCCTGCTCGAGGTTGACCTTGGTGCACTCGAGGATGTGGCGGTCGATCAGCTCGCAGCCGAACGGCCGGTGGCGCATCGCGATGAGCGTGGCGTGCAGCGAGTCCTGGATGGTCGCGAAATGCGCGCACAGCAGCGCGCCCGGCGGCGGCAGCGGCTCGATGTTCAGCTCGAACTCGACGCCGAGGAAGAGCGTGCCCTCGGAGCCGGCGAGCAGCTGGCAGAGGTTGAAGGGCTTGGCCGACGCCGGGTCGAAGACGTCGCACTCCATCAGCCGGTCGAGCGCGTAGCCGGTGTTGCGGCGCGTGACGGTGGGCTTCGGGTAGTGGTCGCGGATGAGCTGGCGGTTCCTCGCGTCGCCCAGCAGGTCGCGGACGGTGCGGTAGATTTTGGTCTCGAGGGTGTCGGGGCCGGCGCATTTGGCCGCGAACTCGGCGGCGGTCAACGGGCCGAAGGTCGCCGCGGAGCCGTCGCTCAAAAAGCCGCGGACGGAGACGAGGTGTTCGCGGACGGTGCCGTGGACGATGGAGTTGGCGCCGCAGGAGTTGTTGCCGACCATGCCGCCGATCATCGCGCGGTTGGCGGTGGAGGTTTCCGGCGTGAAGAAGAGCCCGTGCGGCTGGAGGTAAAGGTTGAGCTCGTTGCGGACGACGCCCGGTTGCACGCGCACGCGGCGCGCGGCCGCGTCGAGTGAGATGATGCGGTGCAGGTGGCGGCCGACATCGACGACGATGCCCGAACCGACCACCTGGCCCGCGAGGGAGGTGCCCGCGGTGCGCGGGATGAGGCCGAGGTCGGTGTGATTGGCGAAGGCGATGAGCTCGCGCAGGTCCGCCTCGGTTTTCGGCAGCGCGACGGCGACGGGCATCTCCTGGTATTCAGAGGCGTCGGTCGCATAGAGCGCGCGCATCGTGCGGTCGAAGTGCAGTTCGCCCGTCAGCCGGGCGGCCAGGGACGACAGGTCGGGGGAGTTGGCAACGGCAGGCATGAGGGTGAACAACTTTTGTAGAAGCCGGATTTGGCTTTGGCGAGCCTGCGGTGGGCGGGCGTCAGTTTCCAGCCCGACGCCGGTGCGCCGGCTTGCCGCCGATGGGGACATCGGCGACCACCTGCCATACTCATCTACTCCTTTCGGCCCAGCAGAACAGGCTTGGACAATACCGGTGCGCGGATTTATGTCATAAGCCTCATCCCCACGTCATGACCGCCCTGACCGCCCCCGCCAATTTCAACTGGCCGCTCGCCTATGAGGCCGAGGCCCTGCTGGCGACCCACATCAACGCCTTCCTCGCCAAAAACCCGGCCGCCGCGCGCCTCGCGCAGCGCATGCATGACGAGACCGGCACGGAGTTCTTCGAGTGGACCGACCATTTGGTCGTGTCGCAGAACCACGAGAAGGCGTTCCGGGCCGCCGGGTTCGCACCGGAGGCGAGCGACGCCCCCGTCGACCACCTCGTCCTGGCGCATCCGCACGCGATGCTGCCGCGCGTGCTGGTCAGCGTGAAGGCGCGCGCTTCGGACACGCCGCACACGCTCGCGATCCGGCCGGAATACCTCGCGGACTTCATGGCGCGGCACGGTCTGGCCGGCGAGCCGGTGGGCGCCCCGTGCGCGCACTACCGCGTCATCACGGTCAGCGAGGAAAACGGCGCGCTCTTCCAGGCCGTTGAGCGCCTCGGCTACCGGGGCTTCCTGGTCAGCGCGCCGCGCCGCGGCTTCGCCGAGGCGGTGCTGAAGGTCCGCGAGCTGTGGCGGACGCGGAAACGGGACTTCGCCAGCGACGACGACGGGGCGAAGCACGCCTTCGACGTGCTGCAAAAGTGCCTCGACCTCGTCGGCGTAGACGCAGCCTGTGAGCTGTTCTTCGCCGAGGAGCGCCATTTCTGGGAGATGCGCAACCGCGCCGGCCGCGTGCAGAAGCGCCGGCAGGACCTGCTCGGCCTGGGCTGGGCCAACCACGACCATCATACCTTCCGCTGCTCGCGGCAGTATTTTCCGGACCTTGTGAAATTCATGGAAAACCTCGGGCTGGTGAAGCGCGAGCGCTTCTACGCCGGCGCGGAGGCCGGGTGGGGTGCGCAGGTGATGGAGGCGCCCGCGGTCGGCATCGTGGTTTTCGCCGACGTGGACCTGCAGCCCGACGAGGTCGACCGCGACTACGCGGCCGAGCGGCTGCCCGAGGTCGGGCTCGTGCGGACGGTCGGCCTCTGGTGCGGCCTGCACGGCGACAGTTTCCTGCAGGCCGGCATGCATCACCTCGAGGCGCGGTTCAACCATCCGCTGCTGAAGGAGCAGCTCGCGGCCGAGGGCATCACGACGATGAAGCCGTTCTCGGATTTCCCGTTTCTCAAGCAGGCGTTCACCGAGGGCGAGCGCTGGCCGGTCAACCCCGCGCGCGCCGAGCTGCTGCGGAAGAAGGGCCTGATCACGAACGCGCAGGCCGGGGGCTTCGTGCAGGACGGCGCCATCGGCAGCCATCTCGAGAACCTCGAGCGCAAGGGCGGCTTCAAGGGTTTCAACCAGAAGGCCGTCAGCGCGATCATCGCCCTGACGGACCCACGCAAGGTGCAGGAAGCTGCGCACGCCCAGTAAATTTCAATCATTGGAGGGCGCGAGTCCCGGCGCGCCGCGGCCCGCCGAGACGCGG
>JAQSCO010000063.1:50932-61994 GCA_029945445.1 Lacunisphaera sp.
CGCGGCCCGCCGAGACGCGGGCCCTCCACCAATCAATACTCCCCATGAAAATCGGAATCATCGGTGCCGGCAAAGTCGGCGGCACCATCGCCACCCTCCTCGAGTCCTGCAAGTTCTGCAAAAGCGTCGCCCTCGCCGACGCCCGCGCGAACATTGACCTGACGGGGCTCAAGAAATCCAAGTTCGTCCAGGTGGACGTCCTGCAGGCCGCGCAGCTCGCGGCGTTCGTCCAGGGCGTCGGCGCCATCGTGAGCGCCGCGCCGTATTTCCTGAACAAGGCCATTGCCAGCGCGTGCGCCAAGGCGGGCGTCAGCTACTTCGACCTGACCGAGGACGTGGACACGACGGCGTTCGTCCAGAAGCTGGCGAAGAAAGCGCCCAAGGCCACGTTCATGCCGCAGTGCGGCCTCGCGCCGGGCGCGATCAACATCGTGGGCGGGTCGCTCGCGTCGTCGCTGAGCTTCGTGCGCAACTGCGAGATGCGCGTCGGCGCGCTGCCGCTCAACGCCAGCAACCAGATGAAGTATTACCTCAGCTGGAGCACGGCCGGGCTCATCAACGAATACTGCCAGGTCGGCGAGGCGCTGCACGGCGGCAAGCTCGTCACGACCATGCCGCTCGACGGCGTGGAGCGCATCACGATCGACGGCACCGAATACGAGGCCTTCAACACCTCGGGCGGCGTCGCGACCATGTGCCAGACCTTTGCCGGCAAGGTCGGCGACCTGAACTACAAGACGATGCGCTACCCCGGCCACCGCGACCTGATGAAGTTCCTCCTGCAGGACCTCAACCTCGCGCCGCGCCAGGAGCTCGTCACGCAGATCTTCGACCAGGAGGTGCCGCTCACCGAGTCGGACGTCGTGGTGTTCTACGTCAGCGTCGTCGGCAACGAGGCCGGTGGGGGGCTGAAGCAGCGCAGCTTCATCAAGAAGATGCACGGCGAAACGATCCACGGCCGGAAGCTCAACGCCATCCAGCTCACGACCGCCGCGGGTATCACGGGCGTGCTCGAGCTGTTCGCCAAGGGCAAGCTTGGCCCGGGCTTCGTGCGGCAGGAATCGGTCTCGCTCGAGAGCTTCCTCGGTACACAATGGGGCGGTCGAGTGTATGGGAAATGACCAATCGGGAGGGTGCGCGGCCCGGCGTGCCGCGGCCCGCCGAGACGCGGGCCCTCCACCAATCCAATCAACATGGCCACTAAATCCACTTCCGTCTCCGCCGTCGCCAAGGCGATCTTCCCCAAGCTCGGGCTCTCGCAGGTCGCCACCAACCACGGCGTCTTCGCCGGGGCCTGGGGTGGCAGTGGCGCCGTGCTGCAGAAGCACTCGCCGATCGACGGCTCGCTGCTCGGCCGGGTGCGGCAGGCCACGCCGGAAGACTATGAGATGGCGGTCGCGGCGGCGCACCGGGCCTTTCTCGCCTGGCGCGAGGTGCCGGCGCCCAAGCGCGGCGAGGTGGTCCGCCAGCTCGGCACGGCCCTGCGCGAGCTGAAGGCCGAGCTCGGCCAGCTCGTCTCACTCGAGGCGGGCAAAATCCTGCCGGAGGGCGGCGGCGAGGTGCAGGAGATGATCGACATCTGCGACTTTGCCACCGGCCTCTCGCGCCAGCTGCACGGCCTGACCATCGCGTCGGAGCGTCCCGGCCACCGCATGATGGAACAGTGGCAGCCGCTCGGCGTCGTCGGCATCATCTCCGCCTTCAATTTTCCCGTGGCCGTCTGGTCCTGGAACAGCGCCCTCGCGGCCGTGTGCGGCGATGCGACGCTCTGGAAGCCCTCCGAGAAAACCCCGCTCACCGCCATTGCCTGCATCCGCATCGCCGAGAAGGTCTGCCGCGCGAACGGTGTGGATCCGGCGATCTTCTCGCTCGTCATCGGCGACGGCCCGTCGGTCGGCGAACTCATGAGCCACGACCGGCGCATCCCGCTGGTGTCGGCCACCGGCTCGACCCGCATGGGCCGGCGCGTCGGCGAGGTGGTGGCCCAGCGCTTCGGCCGGTCGCTGCTCGAACTCGGCGGGAACAACGCCATCATTGTCACGCCCTCGGCCGACCTGAAGATGGCGAAGCGCGGCATCCTCTTCGGCGCGGTCGGCACGGCGGGCCAGCGCTGCACGAGCACGCGGCGCATCATCGTGCATGAGTCCATCAAGAAGGATTTTGTCGCCTCGCTCATCGCCGCCTACCGGCAGCTGCCCATCGGCAATCCGCTCGCGGAGGGCACGCTGGTCGGGCCGTTGATCGACGCGGCGGCGGTCACGGCCATGCAGGGTGCGCTGGTTGCGGTGAAGAAGCAGGGCGGCAAGATCCTGTTCGGCGGCGGCGTGCTGGCGGGGAGGAAATTTTCCGGCGGGCTCTACGTCACGCCGGCCATCGCCGAGGCGAAAAACGAGTGGCCGGTGGTGCAGCACGAGACCTTCGCGCCGGTCCTCTATGTGATGGGCTACGAGAAGCTCGACGAGGCCATCGCGCGGCAGAACGGCGTGCCGCAGGGCCTGAGCTCGGCGATCTTCACGACGGACCTGCGCGAGGCGGAACAATTCCTGACCGCGCGCGGCAGCGATTGCGGCATCGCCAACGTCAACATCGGCACGAGCGGCGCGGAGATCGGCGGCGCGTTCGGCGGCGAGAAGGAAACCGGCGGCGGCCGCGAGAGCGGCTCGGACGCGTGGAAAACCTACATGCGCCGGCAGACCGTCACGATCAACTACTCCGACTCGCTCCCGCTGGCGCAGGGGATCAAGTTCGGGGACTGAGGTAGCGACACCGTTGCTGGCTGCTGCCAGCCCGGTGTTTGTCCGGGCCGTCGCCCGGCAAATCAGAACTTCGTCCCGAGATAGTGCGGCAGCATCTTGCGCCACCAGGGCCAGTCGTGGTTCACGTCGTGGCCCCAGAGGTCGATCGCATGCGGGATGTGCTTGGCGGAGAGGACGCGACCCATGGCGACGGACGACGAGGGCTTCTCGTAGGCGCCCTGGCCGGAGACGAAATAGATGTGCTGCTTGCCGCGCAGCTGCGCGAGGGTGTCGTCGTCGGTGAGGTTGGGCAGGTAGTCGAGCGGGGAGTTGAAGTAGACGTCCTCGTCCCAGTAGCCGTTGGTGTAGTCCTTGAGGTCGTAGCTGCCGCTCAGGGCGATGCAGCCGTCGAAGAGGTCGGGGCGGCGGAAGAGGGTGTTGGCGGAGTGGAGCGCGCCGAAGGAGGCGCCCGCGACGATGGTCTGCACGCGGCCGCCGCACTGGGAGTGGATAAAGGGCGCGACCTCGTTGCTCACGTAGGTGTTGAACTGCTGGTGACGGATGGCCTTGTGCCGCGGGTCCATGTAGTCGTTGAGCCAGCTCTCGCTGTTGATGGAATTGATCGAGAAGACCTTCACCTGGCCGCTCTCGATGAACGGCGCGATCGAGTCAATGACGTGAAACCGTTCATACTCGAGGTAGTCGGCCGCCGCGGTGGGAAACAGCAGGAGCGCGAAGCCGTAATGGCCGTAGACGGCGACCTCCATGTGCTTGTTGAGGGCGGGGCTGTGCCAGTGGTGGATCTCGCGGTGCATGGGGGTAGCAGGGAGCAGGGAACGAAGAGTGTCAAAACCTGAGCGGCCCCGTTGCGGCCGGTGGGCCACCCGGAATTTGTCCGAGGTTCTCGCACGGCAAAACCTCGGCAAGCGGGCGAAAAATCGCGCCCCGGGCCGCTTCGCGTTTGCCAAATGTCCGGCGACCACAAGGCTGGGATTTCGCCTATGCACACTTGGAAATTCTTTCGCACCGGTGGACTTGACCAGGTCTCCCTCGAATCCGGGGCTGATCTCCTGAGCCTCGACCAACTCGACCAGAAGCTCTGGGTCGCCCTCAGCTGCCCTGTCAGGGGCCTCGAGCTCGACGAGAAAACCCTCGCGATGATCGACACCGATGGCGACGGCCGCATCCGCGTGCCCGAGTTGATCGCCGCGATCAAGTGGGCGGCTACCCGCCTCAAGGAGCCGGGCGACCTTTTGCAAGGTGGCGGAGCCCTGCCGTTGCAGGCGATCAACGCCGGCACGCCCGAGGGGAGCATCGCCCTCGCGTCGGCGAAACAGATCCTGACCAATCTGGGCAAGAAGGGCGCCGACGCCATTTCCGCGGACGATGCGTCCGACACCGCGAAGATTTTCTCCGCCAGCCCGCTCAACGGCGATGGGGTCATCCCGCCCGAGGCCACGGAGGACCCGGCGGCGCAGGCCTTGATCAAGGACATCATTGCCTGCCTCGGCGGGGCCACGGACCGCACCGGCTCGGTGGGCGTAACCTCGGATAAGGTGGAAATGTTCTTTGCCGAGCTGTCCGCCTACGCCGCGTGGATCGAGCAAAGTTCGGCCAAGGACATCGCGGTGCTCGGCGATGCCACGGATGCCGCGGTGGCCTCGCTTAAAACCGTGCGCGCCAAGGTGGAGGATTTTTTCGCCCGCGGCCGGCTCGCGGCCTTCGACGCGCGGGCCATTGCGGCCCTCAACCGCCAGGAGAGCGAGTATCTCGCGATCGCGGCGAAGGACCTGAAGATCACCGCCGAGGAAGTCGCGGGCTTCCCGCTCGCGCGGATCGAGGCCGGCCGGACGCTGCCCCTGCTGGAGGGCGTCAATCCCGCCTGGGCCGCGGCGCTCGCCACCTTGCATCAGGCGGCGGTCACACCCGTTTATGGTGCGGCGAAGACCACGCTCACGTCCGCCGAGTGGGCGGCGCTCAACGCCAAATTCGCCGCCTACGAGACGTGGCTGGGCGGCAAGGCCGGCACCGCGGTCGAGAAGCTCGGTCTCGCCCGCATCAAGGAAATCCTCGCGGGCCGGGGGAGGGAGGCGCTCGCCGCCCTCGTCGCGCAGGACAAGGCGCTCGAGCCGGAGTTCAAGGCCATCACCGACGTCGACAAGCTCACGCACCTCTACCGCGACCTGCGCGCGTTGCTGCACAACTTTGTCAACTTCGCCGACTTCTACTCGCGCGACCGCTGGGCGGTCTTCCAGGCCGGCACGCTCTACCTCGACAGCCGCAGCACCGAGCTGTGCGTCCGCGTCGATGCGCCGCATCCGCTCGCGGCGATGAGCAAGATCTACCTGGCCTACTGCCAGTGCACGCGGCCCGGGGGCGCCGCGATGACGATCGCCGCCTGCTTCACGCAGGGCGCCAGCGATTACCTCTTCGTCGGCCGGCACGGCATATTCTACGACCGGCACGGCCGCGATTGGGACGCCGTCGTCACGAGCCTGGTGGACAATCCGATCAGCCTCGGCCAGGCCTTCTGGTCGCCTTACAAGAAGTTCGTCCGCCTGATCGACGAAATGGTGGCCAAGCGTGCCGCGGCGGCCGATACCGCGGCCAACGACCGCCTCGCCAAGGTGGCCGACAAGACGGTCGATGCCGCGGCCAATGCTGTCGCCGCGAGCGCGGTGCAGGCGGCGCAGCCGGCTCCGCCGCCGAAAAAACTGGATGTCGGCGTTGTCGCCGCCCTGGGGGTCGCCGTCGGCGCCATCGGCGGGGCGCTCGCCACGGTGAGCGCGAAGCTGGCGGAAATGCACTGGTGGCAGGTGCCGCTGGTGCTCGTCGCCCTCATGCTGGCGATCTCGCTGCCGGCCGTCGTCATCGCGTGGCTCAAGCTCCGCCAGCGCACGCTCGGCCCGATCCTCGACGCCAACGGCTGGGCCATCAACGGCCGCGTGCAGATCAACATTCCCTTCGGCTCGGCCCTGACCGACCTCGCGAAGAAACCCGCCGGTTCGAAGCTATCGCTCGACGATCCTTACGAGGACAAGGCGGCGGCCGCGCGGAAGCGCCAGTTCCTGCTCCTGGCGGTGTTGCTTGCGCTCATCGGCTCGGCCACCTGGATCCGCTACGACCGCGTCCAGAAAGGGCATTACTTCTGGGAGCCGGCGCCGGTGGTGGAGACGAAGGCGGCTGCGCCGGCGAAGTGAGAACAGTAAGGCGGGATCGCT
This sequence comes from Lacunisphaera sp., assembly GCA_029945445.1. GTDB lineage: Bacteria > Verrucomicrobiota > Verrucomicrobiia > Opitutales > Opitutaceae > Lacunisphaera. Next base: position 56,889 of record JAQSCO010000063.1, read on the forward strand.
GATCCCGTTTTGGTGGTTGCCGATTTCCGTATCGGCAACTGGCGGCGGGGTGGAAACGGCCGCCCACCATCGGTTGATTGGCGGGCGCCCGATCAAATCACTTCATGATGTAGAACGGATTCGGCAGCTTGAACCAGCGCTCGGCGTAGCCGCCGAGGAGGTCGCTGTCCTGGTCGCCGACGTTGGCGATGATGACGTAGCCCTGCTGCTCGAGCATGCGGCGCGTATCGACCTTGAAGCCTCTGGTCGTCAGCTCCTTGTCGGTGGCCGGCTTGAAGTAGATCCGGGCCCAGGTGTCGTAGCCGACATCGCGCAGGTTGCGCTCGGTGCTGGAGCGCTGCTCCTCCCCGCGGCCGGTGATGAAGAACACGTCGACCTTTCCGCGCACGGCCGTGTCGTAGATGATCTGCACGGGAATGATGGCCGGGGCGCGGCCCGACACCACCCAGGTGTCCCAGTCCTTCGGCATGTAACCGAAGTCGTGGCCGAGGATGTGCGAGAGGTTGGAGAGGGTCGTTTCGTCGATGTCGAAGACGATGGCCAGCTTCTTGCCCGGCTTGGCGCCCTTGGCGATGCGCTTGACGAGGTATTTGTTGGCCTGCAGCGCGACCTCCGCGATGCTTTTGGCGTAGCTACCGGAGTCGACGTAGGCCCGGAGCGCCTGCTTGACCGGGTAGAGGTTGGCCGGCTCGGCCGGCAGGGTCTGCGCGGTGCCGCCCAGGGTGAACACCAGGCCGGCCACCAGTACGGCGCGAAGGAGACGTGGGAACATGCGCCGGAGTAAAACGGGCCCGGGGCAAAGTTCAACGGCGTTAGTTGCCACAAAAAGCTCAAAAAGCGCAAAGGGCTGGGAGCTTGCTGCGGGCCGCAGACCACTCTTCGATGGTCCGCCGCTTAACACTTAAAACCTAAACCTTAAAACTTCCCACCCCTGTGGCCTTAAAGATCAAGTGGAACGACGACCGGGTGAGGGGCGCCACCACGGCCATCTTGCTCATCAGCCGGGACCGGCTCGCCCGCGGCAAGACGGTGAGGCTGGTCGAGCTGGCCCTGGCGGATTATCGCGACGATCCCGAAGGCTACAAGCAGAGCAGGAAAACGTGGCCCGACGCCCGCGAGCTTGGGCCGCTGAAAAATCCGCAGCACGTGGCGTATTATAACGAACTGAGTTCGGCCCTCGATGCGCTCACCGCGAAGTGGACGCAGGCCAAGCGCCAGTTCAACAGCCTGCGCGAGCTCGACAACGCGCTGATCGAGCAGCTCGAAGGCGCGAGGACGCGCCGCGAGACCTGAGACCTGAAAAGCGGAAGCGCGGGTAGTTTTAAATTCCTCAGGCCTCAGGTGAGCGAGGCCATGTCGATCACGAAGCGGTATTTCACGTCGCTCTTCAGCATGCGCTCGTAGGCGTCGTTGATCTGGTCCATGCGGATCATCTCGATGTCGCTCGTGATGTTGTGCTGGCCGCAGAAATCCAGCATCTCCTGCGTCTCGGGCAGGCCGCCGATCAGCGAGCCGGAGAAGGAGCGTCGGCGCATGATGAGGGGGAAGGCGGCGACTGGCAGCGGCTTCTCGGGCGCGCCGACCAGCGTGAGGTTGCCGTCGCGCTTGAGGAGGTTGAAGTAGGCGTTGAGGTCGTGGGCCGCGGAAACCGCGTCGAGGATGAAGTCGAAGCTGCCGGTCTGGGCCGCCATCTGCTTCTCGTCGGTGGAGACGACGACCTCGTGCGCGCCGAGGCGCTTGGCGTCCGCGACCTTGCCGGGCGAGGTGGTGAAGAGCACCACGTGCGCGCCGAAGGCCTTGGCGAACTTGACGGCCATGTGGCCGAGTCCGCCCAGGCCGACGATGCCGACCTTCTGGCCGGGGCCGACCTTCCAGTGCCGCATCGGGGAATAGGTGGTGATGCCCGCGCACAGCAGCGGCGCGGCCGCCGCGAGGTTGAGGTTGGCCGGGATCCGCAGCACGAAGTCCTCCGTCACGACGATGCTCTGCGAGTAGCCGCCGAGGGTGGGGGAGCCGAGGTGCTTTTCGGTGCCGCCGTAGGTGCCGCCCGCCATGCCGGCGTTGCAATACTGCTCCAGGCCCGAGCGGCAGTTCGGGCAGGTGCGGCAGGAATCCACGAGGCAGCCCACGCCGACGGTGTCGCCCACCTTGAACTTCTGCACGCCGCTGCCGGTGGCCGTGACGCGGCCGACGATCTCGTGGCCCGGCACGGCGGGATACTGCGTGAAATGCCATTCGTTGCGCGCGTAGTGCAGGTCGGAGTGGCAGACGCCGCAGTAGAGGATCTGGATCTGGACGTCGGTCGGCGTCGGCTGGCGGCGCTCGATCATGGTGGCGCCAAGCTTGGACGAGGCGCTGGGCGTGGAGTAAGCCTTGGTGGAATAGCAGACGGGTTTGGACATGGGAGAGGGTGAATCAGTTGAACACAAAGCAGCAAAGAAGCGAAGTCATGTTTTGGTGGGAAGGGTGGGGACGGAGGACAGAAGCCTCACGCAGAGCAGCGAAGGCACGGACCGCTTACCGATAGATCTCCCGGCGATGACCGACGGCGAGGAGGTGGATTTCATTCCGGGCGGTGTCGAAGGTGTAGATGATCCGGTAGTCGCCGACGCGGAGCCGGTAGCGGTTGCCGCCGGTCATGCGGTAGTGGGGATAGGCGCCGAGGCGCAGACCCATGTCATCGAGGGCGGCCTCCATCCGGCGGCGGATATCATGGCGAAGCCTCAGGAAGACTTCATCGAAAGCTGAGTAATATACCTGCAGAGCGCGGCTCATGCAGGGCTGATCAACGAGTGCGCGGACGCTGGCCGTCGGCCTTTTCGCGTTCGGAACTGTTGATGCGGCCCTTGAACTCATCCGTCATTTCCAAGCGGTCCTCGAGCTGGTTCTCCAGCCAGTCGCGCACCAGGCGCATATCCTCGAGGGACAGGCGGCTGATGGCTTGCTCGATTTCCTTAACGGTGCCCATGCCGGGAACATAGCGGCGAAGGAGGGTCAGGCAAGGGGAGTTTTGGGGAGGATTTTGCCACGACAAAGCGCGGTCCCGTCGTCCGTATTCTTGGCGAAGGATGAAGCATGGCGGGAAGTGTCATTTATCATATGACTCTCGGTTTGGGGCGGGAGGAGGTTTGTCGCCCTATAAAGTTCAAACGGGCGGTGGCGAACTTGTAACGTAATACGTTACAAGTGGCCGGGGGCAATGCCGGGGGATTCTTCCGCGCCTGCCCGGGCCTGCCGGCCGCGGCCCCGCGTGGCTTCAGTTTAGCCGGCGCACCGGCACGTGCACCTCGTAGCGCTTCAGGAAGCCCAGCGTGAAAGGTCCGTTCCAATAGACGGCGTAGGCCGGCCCGGCCGGGGTCACGTCAGTCCGCTGGGCCAGCCACGCCATGAGCGCGTCGCGGGTCTCGGCGAAATTCGCGGCCGAGTAGCTGCCGCGGGCCCCGAGGCTGGCCACCAGGCGTTCGGGCAACTGGAGGACCTCGACGCCGGCCTGGCTGCCGGCCACCTTGGCGCGCTGGCTTTCGGCGACCCAGAAAAACATGGCTGCCGAGTCGATCTGCGCCTCCACCGGGGTGGTCATGGCGATGTCGTGCGAGGAAATATAGCGGAACAGGGGACGGAAAAGTCCGTTGGCGCCCTCGAAATAATTGCCGGAGCCCGCGGCCTTGAGCAGCACGCCCGCCGGCAGGGTCTTGATTTCGGGCGCGCCGACCGGGGAAGGTGGAAAGGCTTGTTCGGTGGCCATGAGGGAAGAGGCGAGGAGCAGCGCTGGAATGAGGAACCGCACGCTGCATCTTGGAACGGAAAGGCCGAAACTGCAAACGGCTTGGGCGCTTCCGGGCCCAACCCGCGCAGCCTGCGTTGCTCAGGACCGGCCCGGCAATTCGGCGGCGGCGGCGGTGTAGGCCTGGTGGAGTTGGAAGGTCTGCCAGGCGCCGAGTTTCTGGCCGAGCTGGGCGGCCAGGTAGAGCAAGCCGGCGGCGATCGCCATCGAGCCCGTCACATAGAACGCCCACGGCTCGGCCGCGATGAACAGCTGCGCGCCGCCGAGGATGCCGGAGAAGGTCCCGAGCAGGCCGGTGATGAGGTAGCCGTAGAGGAAGACCGACCAGACCTCGATCTCCGGCCCGTAGGTGCCCATGATGCGCGTGCCGCCGCCGGGCGCGGCGTCGAGGCTGAGGAAAAGGCGGGGCGACCACCGGCGGCGTTCCGCGTCGGGGAGATGGATGCCGATGAAGCCCGGGAAGGGGCGCACGACGAGCGCCGGGGCATGGGTGGCCAGGGCGCGGACCAGTGCGGCATGCACGGGTTCGGGCGGGGCGGCGACGGCCTGCTCAAAGCGGGGCCGGATGCGGAAACTGCTCAGCGGAGCGGGGTGGCTCATGGGCGGCGGGGGCGGGGGTGCCGCGACTCAGCCAGAAAACCGGTCGCCGGACAAGCCGACAGGCGGAGCAACCAGCCCCCCGGCAGCGCAAAAAATAAGTCGACGGATTTAACCACGCGAAGCGCGGCGAGGGCGAGGCTCCGATCCCGCCACCGCGGGCGAGCAGTGAGGCAGGCGGGTGCCCGCCGGGCGGACTTACTGGTTCAGGACTTTCTGGATCTGGCCGACCTTCTTCTGCACGCGGCCCTCGATCTGGTCCGCCTTGCCCTCTGATTCCAGGCGGGGATTGCCGATCGCCTTGCCGGTGGCGGCTTTGATTTTTCCGGTGATGGTCTTGGCGGTGCCGGCGGCTTCGTTCTTGGTGCTGGATTTCATGGGAGGGACGGGGTTGGGGCGGGTGGAATAATGGCGAAGCCCGACAGTAGGCGCAAAGGCGCCCGGCCGCCATGGGGCGTAACCCGCAAACCGGATGGTTTTTAACCACGCCGGAGCGCGGCAGCGCGGAGATGGTCAAGCCGCAGGCTTGGCCCCGCAGGGGTGACCGCAGCGGGTGCCCATAAGGCGGCGAGGGAACAAGGGCGCGAAGAGACGCGAAGGAGGAGAGAGGCTCGTTCCTGCGGGCTGCTGACTCAGGATTTTATTCCGCGAGCAGGATTCCGGGGCGCACGTCGCATCGTGGTATGAAAGCCCATCGATTTCTCCGGCACGGGCGGGGCGGGCGG
>JAQSCO010000063.1:62094-74074 GCA_029945445.1 Lacunisphaera sp.
AAGGCGCGCACCACGAACACGCTCATGCGCACGGCCTGCTCGCTGTTGAGGACGTTGGCTGCCATGACTGCTCCGTTCTCGGTGAAAACGTAGGGAAGGAAACGACGTCCGCCATAGCGCGAACTTGAGATGCCAAATTGGCATCTCAAGTTCGCAAACTCTTCTCGCGTAATCTGAAAGATGAAATCGGAAGGGAACCGATGTGAATTTCTTTTAACCGCTCGATTGAGGGCAGACGTTTCGACTCCGTAGATTTCTGCGAGATCGGTATCGAGGAGCACCTTCTGACCGCGAAGGGTAAGGATACGTGACTCGAGCGAGTCGGCGGGGACGATGGGGGCGCGCTTCTTCATGGGAATGGCGGCCCGCTGACAGGGGGGAGCAGAAAGGAAGGGGCTCCGGTTGGCAAACGCGATTCGAAAGGCTTGGCCACAAAAAGCACAAGAAGCGCAAAAAGGAGCCGGCTGATTTTGTGCCTTCTGGGCTTTATGTGGCTAAATCCTTTCTGAGTCGGAGCAGTAGGCGGGGTTCGTTCTTCCTGGCCAATTCGTGCTCCCATATACGGATCACAGCCCAACCTTCCATTCGCAGAAGTCGGTTCACCTTTCGATCACTCGCCTTGTTGCCGGTGATCTTGGCCAGCCAGAATGCTGCGCGGGTCGCGGGCCAAGTCGCGTGCTTCGGACAGCCGTGCCAGAAGCAGCCGTCCACGAAGAGGGCCACTTTCAGTTTCGGGAATACAAAATCAGGTTTCACCCTGCCGGTGGAGCGAGTGGCTTTGAGACCTGAAACTTGAAACCTGAGACCTGAGGGTTTGGGAGTCGAATTCTTGGCACTTGTCACCTGGCCCTTGCCACTTCGCGGGGTGAGCGGCAGCGAACATCCGCGCTTCCAGCCCGTGATGCCATTCGCCCGGAAAATCTGAATCAACCGCCCTGTCAGCCGTAGCCTTGTGCGAAGGCTGAAGCTCGGTGCCTTGTTGCCTGCTAGCTACGTTTCCCGAAAGTTCTTCCATCTTCGATCGATATGCTTCCGTCCGGCCAGACGTCTACTGGGAGGATGAAGTCATCGACAGTGATCGCGTCGTCGAATTCTCGTTCGCCTTTCAAGAATTGCACTAGATTGATCCTCAGATCGTCGACGATCTCAAGTTGAGCCTCACGTTCGGTCGTATAGATAACGGGATAGTCGCCTTCGCCATACCACGCTGGAACCAAGCCTTCGCAGATAGTTTGAGTGAAAATGGCGTAAGCAGATCGGACGGGCTGCTTGGCTTGGCGCATAGTTTTATATTGTTCCAAAATAGAACACTAATCAAGACGAGACCTGGTAACCTGGGCGAGTGGGTGTTCCAAAACAGAACAACAATCTAGTAGGCAAACGGGTTCGAAAGGCTCGCTTGGCACATAAGCCAAAGCTGTCGCAGGACGCCCTGTCGGGGAAGCTCGCTGGTCGGGGTGTGGTCATCGACCGTGCCGGCATCGCGAAGCTTGAGGCAGGCAGCCGCTATGTGTCGGACTTTGAAGTGAAGGCTCTAGCCGCGGCGTTAGGTGTGTCAGTGGGATGGTTATTCGGAACCGAGAGCTAGCGACAATGCCGCGGGCCAACGACATCCTCCCGTATTACGAGATGTGCCAACGGGAAGGCACCAGCCTTCAGCGCGGCATGAATTTCCAGCTCCATGGAAAACACTCCGTAATTCTCATGTCCGTGCGGCCGAACGCGCCCTACGCCGATCGGATCGAAGAAGAGGGTAGGGTGCTCATCTACGAGGGGCACAACGAGAACAAGACCGCTGACTGTAAATACCCGGAGCTAGTTGATCAGCCTGAGTTCACGAAGACCGGTCGACCGACCGAGAACGGAAAGTTCAAGAAAGCGGCACTAGCCTTCAAATACGGCAAGCTGCAGCCAGAGCGCGTTCGCGTCTATGAGAAGATCAAAGACGGTATTTGGTCCTACAATGGCGTCTTTCACCTCGAGGATGCTTGGACCGAGCAGGCCGAGAAGAGGAAGGTTTTTAAGTTTAAGCTGACGGCGGTCCAGGGTGAGGAAGACGATACCCAGCCGGTCCCGTTTAAGCCGAATCCGGGGCGCATGATTCCGACCTCAGTCAAACGGGAGGTGTGGAAACGGGACGGCGGCAAGTGCAACCAGTGTGGTTCAACCGAGAACCTGCACTTCGACCATATCATCCCATGGTCGCGCGGCGGTTCATCGACCGACGCTCAGAATATTCAGCTCCTCTGTGCGGCCCACAACCTGAGCAAGAGCGACACGATCATCTAGTAGCTGGATTCTGGCTTTCAAAAGCCCTTGTGGCTGGTATCTCAGAGCCATGAAAACCGAACGGAGTTACCGAGTGAAGTTTTCGACGCGGGGGAGGGTGACGATTCCGGCGCCGTTGCGGAAGAAGTATGGCATCAAGGGCGGTTCCCGAGTGGCGTTTGAAGTCACGTCATCGGGTGCGTTCCTGCTGAAGCCGGCCGTCCGCTAGCCTTTGAAGATCGAGTGATGCCACTCTAGGAATTCAGGTGCGGGTCTTGCCGCTTCTAGTTTTGGCAATACAGCCAGCAGTTGTTTATCCAAATCATAGTAATGGCGGCCATTCTCGAATTCTTCCCGGATGCGGCGGCTCACCCTAACGCGGTAGTCCGGAGTCACGGTAATGTAGCCAAGGTCGAAGAGATTATGCAGGTCGGAGCGCAACAGGAGACCATTTCTAATCTCATGCGGGCCAGCCTTCGCGTAGGGACGAATGTGTCCGGCTTCGAGAGCGGGCAGTGTTTTCTCGCCCGTAATCGCACAGCGACGAGAATAGGCATCGGTTACCTCTACTCGAAACGCCCCTTGCCCTAAGTGCGGGCGAATCATAACAGGCGCTCCATATCGCTCCGGTGCGTCCGCAATGGCTGCTGCGAACAGCGGATCATTTGCGAGCCGTGCCCGGACCTCCGCCCACAAGGCGGCACCTGCGGGGGAACTGACGGGATAGCCTTTGCCAGTGACAATGTTCTTCTTCCAATCGGTCGGCACAGGAATCCATGATTCGCGAGGCCAGAAGAACGGTTCTACCAAGATAGTGCAGCCAAGTTGCCGCGTTAACTCCGTCGGCAATCTATGTTCGAGAATGCGCCTCTCAAAGGTTTCATAGTCAGGGACACCATTCTTTACGCCGAATGACTGCCACGCCAGTTGTAGCGGCAACAATGTGTGCCGGACAAAGACGCCGCCACCGACGATGAAATCGAGTGGAGAATGCAGCTTAAACAGGAATAAGTCGCCTGGTTTTAGCGCCTTGAAGTCAAGCTGGCTGCGTGGTCGCCAAAAGTTCACCTCGTCAGGCTTTCGTTCGGCGAGCTGTTCTTGAGGGAGGTCCTGCGCTTCGCGTCTAGCACGGATATTGTCTCCGAATTTTCTGAGGGCGGATTCGGTGGCTGGCACCCGCAGACCTTAGCCGAATGTGGACTATCAGACCACGGACTATGAGTCACAATCGTGCGCCGGGCGCACGATTGGGGGCTGGTTCTGGGGTTTGGGATCCGGAGCGGACCAACGCGCGGCCGGTCGGGAGACCGGCCCTCCATCAAGGCACGGCCCGCAGAGACGCGGGCCCTCCACGTAACACCGGCCCACAGGTGGGTGCTTGGAATCGAATCTTGCGAGCGGGGCGGTCCGGGCTAGGGTGGCGGCATGCTCAACTGGAAGGATTGCCCGGCGGTGGAGCGTTCGCCCGACAAGGTGAGCGGCGCCTGGGTATTCCGGGGCACCCGGGTGCCCGTCCGGGCATTGTTCGAGAACCTAGAGGGCGGGGCCAAGGTGGATGACTTTCTGAGCTGGTTTGAAGGGGTGACCCGGGCGCAGGTGGACGCCGTGTTGGAACACGCTTCCGCCAGCCTGACCACGACCAAGTAGGCGGTTCGCCGTGAAAATCCTCTTCGATCAAGGCGTCCCTGTTCCCTTGGCGCAGGAATTGCCCGGGCTGGAGATCACCACGGCCTATCGGCAGGGCTGGAGCAACCTGAACAATGGAGCACTATTGAAGGCGGCCGAGGCGGCTGGGCTCACCGTCTTAATCACCACCGACCGGACCTCCGCTATCAGCAGAATCTCAAGGAGCGGCGCATTGCCATCGCGGTATTGCCGACCACGCGCTGGCTCGACATCAAGCCGCACGCGGGCAAGATCCGGGATGCACTCATTGCCATGAAACCGGGGGACTATCGGGAGCTGGCTTGGTGAACGGCTGAGGCGGGATCGGCGATACCGCCCTACCGCGGTCCGCCGGCGAGCGGCGACCCTACAGTTGGAACGCGCTGACCCCAAAGCGCGCTGGGGTCAGCGCGCTCCACCTTCCGGCCCTACTTCAGGGCTAGATCGTTCACTTTGACTTCCTTGATGGCCCATTTCGTGACTGTTAGTCCTTTGGACGTGCGTGTGCTCACTGGAACTGGGGTCAGGTCGAAGTCGAATTCACGCACCCGGGCGCCACTCCGGCCGTCGAGGGAAATGTGCACGCTCTTCGGCATGTCCTTTTCTTTGGCCTGGATGTCCAGCCACACGACGGTGGAGCCTTCGGTCTTGGCGAGGGGGTAGAGTTTGTCGCGGCTGAGGCCGCCGATCTGGAACTTCTTGGCGAAGCATTTTCCCTCGGGGCCGTCGCGGTAGATCATCGTGTAGAAGTTGGTGTCGCCGTCCTTGGGCCAGATGGCGACGTGGATGATCCCGAGGCCCATGAAGGTCTTTTCCGCGGAGACCTTCGCGACCTTGAGCGAGCCGTCCTTCATGAGGCAGAGCACGCTGTCGAGGATGGTGCAGTCGGTGACGAACTCGTGCTGGCGCCAGTTGAGGCCGATGAAGCCGTCCTCGTGGTTGACGTAGAGGCGCTGGTTGGCAGAGACAACCTCCGAGGCGTCGATCTGCTCGATCTCGTCGTAGCTGGTCTTGCGCTTGATGCCCTTGCCGTATTTCTCCTGGAGCGACTCGAACCAGGCGACGGCATAGTCGGTGAGCCTTCGGAGGTTGGCCTTGGTCTCCTTGATGCCTTCCTCGATCTTCTTCATGGCCTCGTCGGCCTGGAAGCGGTTGTAGGCGGAGATGCGCTTGATGCGGATCTCGGTGAGGCGGACGATGTCGTCGTCGGTCACCTCGCGGCGGAGCTGCTTGAGGAAGGGCTTCAGGCCACCGCGGATCTCGGCGAGCACGCTTTCCCAGGTCTTGGACTTCTCGATGAGGCGATAAATGCGCTCCTCGATGAAGATGCGCTCAAGGGAATCCCAGTGCCACTGCTGCTCGAGTTCGCCGAGCCGGATCTCGAGCTCGCGCTTGAGGAGCTCGCGGGTGGCCTCGGCGCTGGTCTTGAGGATGTCGCGGACGCCGAGGAACTGCGGCTTGTCGTCGCCGGTCTTGGGGTCGCGGACGATGACGCAGGCGGCGGGGTTGAGCTGCACCTGGCAGCTGGTGAAGACGTAGAGCTGCTGGATGACCTTGTCGGGCTCGGCGCCCTGCGGGAGGTGGATGAGGATCTCGACCTTGTCGGCGGTGTTGTCGTCGACGTGCTTGACCTTGATCTTGCCCTTGGCGTTGGCGGCGAGGATGGACTCGATGAGGGACTCGGTGGTGACGCCGTAGGGGAGCTCGGTGACGGCGAGGAGGTATTTGGAGCGCTCCTCGATCTTGGCGCGGACCTTCACCTTGCCGCCGCGCTCGCCGTCGTTGTATTCCGCGAAGTCGGCGGTGCCGCCGGTCGGGAAGTCGGGGAGGATGCGGAAGGTTTTTCCCTGGAGGTGGTTGATGGCCGCGCGGCAGAGGTCGTTGAAATTGTGCGGGAGGATCTTGGTCGAGAGGCCGACCGCGATGCCGTCGGCGCCCTCGAGGAGGACGACGGGGAACTTGGCGGGGAGGGTGATGGGCTCCTTGTTGCGGCCGTCGTAGCTGAGCTGCCAGGTGGTGGTCTTCGGGTTGAAGAGGACGTCCTTGGCAAAGGCGGTGAGGCGGGCCTCGATGTAACGGGGGGCGGCGGCATCGTCGCCAGTGAGGGTGTTGCCGTAGTTGCCCTGGGGCTCGATGAGCCAGCCGCGTTGGCCGATGGACACGAGCGCGGCGCCGATGGAGGCGTCGCCGTGCGGGTGAAGCTTCATCGTGGCGCCGACGACGTTGGCGACCTTGTGGAAGCGGCCGTCGTCCATGTCCCAGAGAGTGTGGAGGACGCGGCGCTGGACGGGCTTCAGGCCGTCGTCGATGTGCGGGACGGCGCGGTCGAGGATGACGTAGGAGGCGTAGTCGAGGAACCAGTTGCGGTAGGCGACGGCGAGGGGGGCCTGCTCGTCCTGGACCTTCTGGCCCTTCGGGCGCTTGGGGGGAGGGGATTCCGCAAGGCCTGAGGCTTGAGGCGTGAGGCTTGAGGAAGGGACGGAAGGAGTGGGGCTTGAGGTTTGAGGGCTTTCACCTCGGGCCTCAGGCTTCGTGCCTCGTGCCTCCTGGGCCGGCGTTTCATCGCCGCCCAGCGGCAGCTCAGCCTGGTCGTTCTTGGATTTCTTGCGTTTAGCCATTTCTGAAAAGGGGAAGTGATACGTGTTAGGTTTTAGGTGTTAGGTTCAGGAACATAAAACCTAAGACTTAAAACTTAAGGCTCCGTGGAGGCTCATGCCTCCACGAGGTCTTTCTCCACGCGGAGGTTATCGATGATGAAGTCCTGCCGCTCCGGCGTGTTCTTGCCCATGAAGAAGCTCAGGAGCTCGTCGGAGCTGTAGAGGTGGTGGAGGTTCACCGGGTCGAGGCGGATGTTCTCGCCGATGAAGTCCTTGAACTCCCCGGCGGAAATCTCGCCGAGGCCCTTGAAGCGCGTGATCTCGTGCGTGGCGCCGCACTCCACGACCGCGGCCTGCTTCTCCGCCTCGGAGTAGCAGTAGCGCGTGAGCTTCTTGTTGCGGACGCGGAAGAGCGGCGTCTGCAGGATGAAGAGGTGGTTGTTGCGGATGACGTCGGGGAAGAACTGCAGGAAGAACGAGAGCAGCAGCAGGCGGATGTGCATGCCGTCGACGTCGGCGTCGGTGGCGATGACGATGCGGTTGTAGCGGAGGCCGTCGAGGCCGTCCTCGATGTTGAGCGCGGCCTGGAGGAGGTGGAACTCCTCGTTCTCGTAGATGACCTTCTTGGTGAGGCCGTAGGTGTTGAGCGGCTTGCCCTTCAGGGCGAAGACGGCCTGCGTCTGGACGTCGCGCGTGGCGGTGAGGGAGCCGGCGGCGGAGTCGCCCTCGACGATGAAGAGGGTGGATTCCTCGGCGCGCTCGTGGCGGTCGCCGAGATGGAGGCGGCAGTCGCGGAGCTTCTTGTTGTGGAGGGAAGCCTTCTTGGCGCGCTCGCGGGCGATGTTGCGGATGCCGGCGAGCTCCTTGCGCTCGTGCTCGTTCTCCTCGATCTTGGCCCGGATGATCTCGGCGGTCTCGCGGTTCTTGTGGAGCCACGTGTCGAGGGCCTGCTGGACAAACTTGCCGACGAATTCCTTGATCGTGGGGCCCTTGGGGCCGACGTCGGCGGAGCCGAGCTTGGTCTTGGTCTGCGACTCGAAGACGGGTTCCTGCACGCGGACGACGATGGCGGCGTCGATCGACTGGCGGACGTCGGCGGCGTCGAAGTCCTTCTTGAAATGGTTGCGGAGCGTCTCGACGAAGGCCTCGCGGAAGGCGGCGAGGTGGGTGCCACCCATGGTGGTGTGCTGGCCGTTGACGAAGGACCAGTATTCCTCGCCGTAGTGCTTGCCGTGGGTGACGGCGAGCTCGATGTCGTCGCCCTCGAGGTGGATGATGGGGTAGAGCGGCTCGCCGCTGATTTCCTTCGTGAGCAGATCCTTCAGGCCGTGCTCGGACTTGAAGGGTTTGCCGTTGAGGGTGAGGGTGAGGCCGCGGTTGAGGAAGGCGTAGTTCCAGAGCATGTCCTCGATGAACTCGGTGCGGAACTTGAAATCGGAGCCGAAGAGCTTCGCGTCGGGCGTGAACTCGACCAGCGTGCCGTTGCGTTCGTCGGTCTTGGTGACCTTCGACTGCGACTTCAGCTTGCCCTGCTCGAAGACGACGACCTTGGTCTCGCCCTCGCGGACGGCCTGGGCGCGGTAGGAGAGGGAAAGGGCGTTGACGGCCTTCTGGCCGACGCCGTTCAGGCCGACGGCCTTTTGGAAGTTCTCGGAGTCGTATTTGGCGCCCGTGTTGATGATGGAGACGCAATCGACGAGCTTGCCGAGCGGGATGCCGCGGCCGTAGTCGCGGACGCTGATGGAGCGGGTGGCCTCGTTGAGCTCGACCTCGATCTTGCGACCGCCGCCCATCATGAACTCGTCGATGGAATTATCGATGGTCTCCTTGAGGAGGACGTAGATGCCGTCCTCGGCGTGGGTGCCGTTGCCGAGGCGCCCGATATACATGCCGGGGCGGAGGCGGATATGCTCGAGCGAGCTGAGGGTCTTGATGCTGGCTTCGTTATAGGCCATGTCGTGGTGGGTAAGACCAAGTAACAATAACCAAGTGACAAGTGACAAGTGACAAGTGGGGCGCGCCGCGCCGATTGTTCATCGTCCATCGGCCCGGAAATGGAAAATGAACATTGAACGGTGAAAATTGGAAAATTTCTTCCCGGTCCGGTCGCCGGGCGCAGGCTTGCGCCGCGGAGGGAACAAGCCAATCTGCGGCAAGCCCATCCCTCATGAAGAAGATCCTCCTCGTCCTCGCGATCCTTGTGCTGGTTGGTTACTTCGTCTGCGCCTACTTCCTCGGGTCGGTCGTGAAGGCCGGCGTGAACTCTTTCGGACCCAAACTCACGCAGACCAAGGTCGAGCTGGCCGGCGCCAGCATCTCGCCGCTGACCGGCAGCGGCACACTGACCGGCCTGACGGTCGCGAATCCCAAGGGCTGGTCCGAGGGCAACGCCTTCGCGCTCGGCAAGGTGCACGTCGACGTGCAGCCGTTCTCGATCTTCGGCGACCACGTGGTCGTGAACGAAATCACCATCGACGGCCCGGAATTCCTCTACGAGACCAGGTTTGTCTCCAGCAACATCAAGGACCTGCTGAAGAACATCGAGAACTTCACCGGCAGCGGGGAAAAGACCGCCGCGACGAAGTCCGGCCAGCCGATCAAGTTTGTCGTGAAGAAATTCCGCCTGACCAACGGCAAGGCCACGCTGGGCCTGGGTGGGGCGGCGCTGCCGGTGCCACTGCCCCCGATCAGCCTCGACGACCTGGGCGGGGCGCAGGGCGGCATCACCGCCGACGAGCTGGCCGGCGTCCTCATGAAAAGCGTGCTCAACAGCATCGTCACCGGCACCGCGGACGCGCTGGCCAAGGATGGCGGGGCCTCGGCGATCGAGAAGACCAAGGAAGCCGCCAAGAAGGCCGCCGACAGCATCAAGAAACTTTTCGGCAAACCCTGAGCCAGGTGGCAGCGGCTTCCAGCCGCCGTGTCCACCGGGCCCCATCGGCTGGAAGCCGATCCCACCACCAACCATGAAACTCATTCCCCTATTGTTCGCCGCCGTCCTGACGCTGCCCGGGGCGCTGCCGGCCCTGACCATGGAAGAGCTGGCGCAGCAACCGGAGCACTGGCCGGCGCAGGTGACGGTCACCAGCGCGACCAAGGGCACGGTCATCAAGAATGGCCAGCCCGCCGGCATGATGCTAGTCGGGGCCGGCAAGCAGCTCACGGTGTCGGCCATCGCGGCCGACGGCGTGACGGGCAAGTTCAGCGGCACCACGGTCAGGGTGCCGGTTAAGCAGACCGACCTGTTGAAGCAGCTGGCGGCGGCCTCCATCACGATTGAGGAACCGGAACCGGCGGCGGAAGAAGCGGCGCCAGCTTCGCCGCCTTCGAAGCCCGAGCCCAAGAAACCGCAGCCCAAGAAGCCCGCAGCGGCACCCGTGGCGGCGGCCGCGTCCGTCCCCGTCCCCCCGCCGGCCGCGGCGGCGGGCGAGCTCACGCCCATCCAGCGCCGGCTGGCGGGCCGGCTCGTGCGCTGGGACAAGGGCGGACTGAAGACCTACGATGCGCGCCAGCTCAACGGCGTGAAGTATTACGGCGTGATGTTCTCCGCCGGCTGGTGCGGGCCGTGCCGGCAGTTCGCCCCGATGCTGCTGGAGCAATACCGCCA
Organism: Lacunisphaera sp.; assembly: GCA_029945445.1. GTDB lineage: Bacteria > Verrucomicrobiota > Verrucomicrobiia > Opitutales > Opitutaceae > Lacunisphaera. Next base: position 72,232 of record JAQSCO010000063.1, read on the forward strand.
GTTGAAGAAGGCGTATCCGGAGTTCGAGCTCGTGCTCTACAGCTGGGACAACTCCGCCGGCGAGATGGCCAGCTACATGAGCGAGGAGGCCATGCCGTGGCCGGCGCTCAAGTATGCCGACCGCGAGGACATCACGGAGCTCGCCCAGCTGGCCGGTCCCGGCATCCCGTGCCTCGTGCTGATCGACGCCAACGGCAAGGTGCTCGCGCACAGCTTCAAGGGCGACGACTACCTCGGGCCCGGCGTCGTGCTGGACAAGGCGTGGCAGGTGCTGCGGAAGAACCGCGGCGGGTGAGGGGCCGACGGGGCGGATTGTGCAGCGTTCATTTCTCAATGTTCATGGTTCATCGGGTCCGGAATGGGAAATGAGCACTGAACAATTTCTGTAGTGCCCGGTGGCAGACGGCGGTGTAGCGGCGGGCCGGGATTGGGCCGTTGACGGAGCGCGCGGCCGCGGGAATCCTCGCGGCATGAAAGTCACCTACTACCTCGAGGTCATTTCATCGTGGTGCTACTGGGCCGAGCCGACCTGGGCGGAATTGAAGGCGCGCTACGCGGCGCGCGGCGTCGAGTTCGACTGGAAGATCGCGCTGATGCGCAAGGAGGACTACCCGACCTCGCGCGGGCAATGCGACTGGTTTTACCGCCGCAGCGGGATCATGATGAAGTCCCCCTTCATGCTGAACTCGGGCTGGCTGGAGCCGTGGCGCGCGGGGCTGTTCCCGGCCGCGAGCTACGTGGCGGAGGCCGGCCGGGACTTCGGCGTGACCGGCGACGAACTGCGGCTGGCGCTGGCGCACGCGGCCGACCGCGACGGGATCAAGGTTGCCTCGATGGGCCCGGCGATCGAGGTGGCGGTGAAGGCCACGCAGCTCGACGGCGCGAAATTGCGCGCGCGGGCCGAATCGCCCGAGGTGGCGGCGCGCATCGCAGCGAGCACGGCGGAATTCTTCGCGCACCAGATCGACCAGCGCCCGGCGTTCATCCTCACCAGCGGGATCGGCGACAAGGCCGTGTTCTCCGGCGTGCCCCGGATCGAGCCGATCGCGGCGACACTCGATTCGATGCTGGCGGACCGGGCGGCCTACGCGGCGCACCAGGCGCACTTCGGCGCGCCGCCGGCGGCGTGAGCGGGCGCAAGGTTAGCGTCGACAGCCCCCGCCGGCCGGCCCATGAATACGCCCGGTCCGCCTGATCATGCGTCCAAACTTCAGCAATCATCTGCGTCTCGCCCTGGTGGCCGGCGGCCTGGCCCTCGGCCCGGCCCTCGCGGCGGAGGATACGTTGAGGACGGTCCTGACCACGGAGGAATACCAGCGGGCGGGATTGGCCAAGCTCAGTGCGGAGGAGCAGGCCGCGCTCCTGCAAGCCATGCAGCGCCGCGGACTCGCCAAGCCGGAAGCCCCGGCCCCGGTGGTGGCCGTCAAGCCGGCGGAAAAGAAAGGCCTGCTGGCGCGGGTGATGGATTTTGGCGCCGAGCAACTGCCGGCGAAGAAGTCGGCGGTTGAAGTCGAAGAGCCTGAGGTTGCGGCGCAGATGACCGAACCTTTCCGCGGATTGCAGGGCGGCACGATTTTCCGGCTCGACAACGGCCAGGTCTGGCAGCAGCGGATTCCGGAAACCTATTACGTCGGGAAGTCCATTCCCAATCCCAAGGTCACGATCCGGCGCACCCGGCTGGGTTACCGCTTGCTGATTCCCGCGGTCGAGCCGGACTTTGCGGTGGCGGTGAAGCGGATCCAGTAGGCGGCGGCAGGGTGCGCCGGAAAACCGGCCCATCCCCCGGCGGTCAGTTGGAGGGCCCAGCTCCCGCTGGGCCGCGGCTCAGCGGGAGCTGAGCCCT
>JAQSCO010000064.1 GCA_029945445.1 Lacunisphaera sp.
CCCTTATGTTGCGAGTGGCCTGGGACCCCTATTTGACGCCATTTGCTTCGATCTCGATGGAATCCAGTAGTGACGGGTAATTGCCCTTCTCGCGACCGGTACTCGCAGCATAATTGCGGTGCCGCGGCCGATCTTAAGCAAACCCGCTCCGCAGCTCATTTAGAGCTGGTCCAGCCAGTTGGAAATGCTATCGCTGGAGCCGGTGGACTGGCCCTCAGCCGCGTCCACCAGCGATGTGGGAGGCATGAAGCGGGTCAGCAAGTCCCGCTTCGCGTCCAGGTTCATCTCCAAGTACCGGTCCGTACTCCGGACCGAGCGGTGTCCAAGCCAGGTCCGAACGACGTGAATCTCCGCGCCGCCTTCGATCAGGTGGATGGCGGTGGAATGCCTGAAGCTGTGGACGCTGAGGCGCTTGTTCTGAAGGCTGGGAAGGTGCTGGGCGGCGAGGGCCAGGTATTTAGCCACGACTCGGGCGATACCGAAGCGGGTCAAAGGCTGGCCTCGCTGATTGATGAACAGGCGAGTTTCGTCCGGAGACTTCGGGGCACGCCGGAACTCCTTTATGTAGCGTAGCAGCAGCGTCAGGGTCAGTTGCCAGAGCGGACAGGTGCGAGTGGAGCGGCCTTTGCCGAGCAAGCGCACCTGAGCTGAGGGTGCCAGAATCAGATCCGTACAGCGAACGCCGGCGACCTCCGCGGCGCGGGCCCCTGTGTTGTAGAGTAGGGCGAGCAACACCAGGTCCCGGAAGCCCTCCGGGGTGTGCGCCCGAATCTGGGCAAAGACTTGCTCCATCTCGGCTCGCTCCAAGTAGTCCACCTGGGGTCGAATCTGACGCTTGGCAGGAAGGAGCCTCAGTCGCTGCCAGCGAGCCTGGTTCTCGGAGGGGTCGTAGAGCTCCAGAAAGTGAAAGAAACTGCGTAGCGCCGCCAGTCGCAGATTCCGGGTGGCCGCGCTCACAGCTCCTCCGCTGGGGCTTTCAAGCCAACTAAGAAACCTGAGGACCAGGGATGGCTCCAGGTCCAGAAGGCGGAGAGACTTGGCTTGGCGGTTGCCCTGGCTCTGGTTCAGAAAGCGAAGAAACTGGCGGAAGGCCGTGCGGTAGCTGGAGATGGTGTGAGGGCTGGCGCCGCGGTGGCGGGGCAGATATTCCTCGAGAAACCAGCGCACCCAGGGCCAAGCCCTGTCCGTGTCAGGAGGACGCATCATCGAGAGTCGGACCGACCACCTGCTCAAACGCCACCCGGAAGTTTCCGCCGGCCTGCCGAAGCAGATCGTCGGTGAGGTGCAGGTACACCTCCGTGTGGTGCAACCGGTCGTGGCCCAGATAGGTGGATAGCAGCGGCAGCTTGTTCTGTACGTCGGCGCCTTCGGAATACCACTGATAGAGCTTGTGGACCGCCAATGTGTGCCGCAGATCGTGAAGACGCGGGCGCTGGCGTGTGCCCCGGCAAGTCAACCCCAACCGCCCCAGAGCCTGCCTGAAAGCTATTTCTACAGCTTGTCCACTGATAGGCCGCCCCGAGGCGGTGAGAAAGAAGGCTTGCTGCGGGTCATCGGCCTTCACGTGTTGGCTCCGCAGCTCCCGATAGTGGGCCAGTCGCTCGGCCGCCCGCAGCCCAAATGGGACCCAGCGCTGCTTGTAGAACTTGGTTTCGTTCAGAAAGAGCAGGCGGTTGTTCAGGTCCACGTCGCACAGACGCAGGCGCAACGGCTCGCGTAAGCGTAAGCCACAGGCGTAGAGTAGAAAAACGATGGTCTCGATCCCGCACCATCGAAACGAGCACCGCCGCCGCCCTTGGGCCCGGCCCTCAACTCGAAAGTCATCTTCCCCGAGACTTCGCAGGGTGGCCAGCAGGTCGCCGATTTCAGCCAGGGTGAATAGATGAGGGCGAAAGGCCGGCGGCGTGCGCCCCAACCATCGGCCCGGTAACGTCAACTTGCGACCTCGGCGGGCGAGGAAGCGCTGGAGACCGCGGAGCTTGGCCAGACGGCCGTTCCAAGTCGCAGGAGCGGGGTCATTCTCGGACAGGTAGTCCAGCAGCATGGCGCAGGTGAGCTGCTCGGGGGTCTGGACCTGATGTTGAGACGCGATCCGGTCCAGCCGACGGAGCTCATAGAACAGCCCTGCCGTCCACATTCGGCGCTGGGTGCGATGCTCCAGAAAAGCCACCAACCAATCCGCCAGGCCGCTGTGGAAGGGCACGGACTGCTTGCGCAATTCCTCCAGCGAAGGCGGCTCCGGTCCCACCAAGGCCCGCAACACCGCCGTCCGGCTCCGATAGCTCTGCAGGTCCTGAAGCCAGTCCTGACCCTGGCCATCCCGCTCGAGCCAGAATTCTAGAAACTGCTCGAGGCCGACCCACAGCTGGCGCGCTCGGAACAACCGGGGGGTGGTCCGGACCAGTTCCTCGAGCCACTCGCGGGGCTCCGCGTTAGGACGCCGATTCTGAAAGAGGTTGAAGTGGTGGGCGGCCTGGACCCATGCAGCACAGCGCCTCTCGCCTCGCTGACGGAGCTGCCTTTCAAACTCAAGGATGGCGACCTGTAGGTTCACGCGTAGGCAGATTGCGGGAATCTGGCCGTGGACTATTTGAGCCAGCGGGACGTAGTGATAGACGTCATGCTCCGTGCGGCCCTCCCGCAGGAGCCAGGCCGTGAAGCCACGCAGGCTGAATCCGGCGGTCACCCGGGTGGCCGGGGCCATCCGCGCGAAGGCCGGGAGCTGGACATACTCCCTGAGCAGGTCGGTACGGTCCAGGCAGTACAAGAAAGTCCGCCCCTGCTGGGCCCACGCATGGGCCTCAAACCGCTGCAGATGTCGAGCCACCGACTGCTTGAAGTCATGATCGCCTCCCCGAGCCGTCTGGACATACTCCTGGATCCAGGCCGGCGTCGGGAACTGGTCGTCCACTGTGCTGGTCAACATCCCAGCAAATCCGAGTAGTTAGCCGCGACCTCTCGCAGTTCGTCGGTGGCAATGCGGAGATACCGGCCTGTCGAGGTCGAGCTCTGGTGACCCAAGATCCGGCGTATCACGGTCACAGGCTCACCGCTCTGCCGGAGCCGCCGCGCCAGGGTGTGGCGCAGCACGTGGGCGCCCTGGGCGGGAGTCCCCGGAACCTGTCGCAGATAGCGGCTCACGGCGCGCTCCCCCAGGGCCCCGCCAGAAGCGTAAGGCCGGATGGGAGCCCGCCAGGTTACGAAGAGCTCCCTGTGCAGCGTGGCCGGCCGGACCTCAAGGTAGGCGGCCCAGGCTTCCTCCAGCGCGTCCGTCGTGGGAAAGAAGGTCTCGCTCTGGGTTTTGCTGCGCCGCACCCGCAACCGGTGCGCCTGCCAATCCAGGTCCTCGAGCCGCAGGTGAGCCACCTCGCCAATGCGCAGGCCGTAGCCGCTGATGAGCACCATAACCAACCAGTCCCGTTTCCCGATCCGGGTGGCGCGGTCGATCAGTCCCAGCGTCTGCTGAAGTTGTTGATCGTCGAGGTGACGCGGAAGCCGCATCTCCCGATACACCTGAGGCCCTTCCAGCCAGCGCGAGCGGTCTTCGGGCTCTTCTCCAATCAGGAATAGCCAGCGGAGAAATCCTCGAACCGCCGCGCCGGAGCTCGCCAGGGAGGTCCGGCTCCGTCCACGGCCCGCTTCGGTCAGGTATTGCTCCACGAGGTCCAAGGGAATGGCGACGAGCGAGGCCACGCCATGGCGCGGCAAGAACTCGGCCAACCCCAGCAACACGGTTCGATACTGGCCCAGCGACGACGGGCTCAGGCCCCGGTGTTCACGGGCAAAGCGGAGGTAGTCTTCGACCAGGGGCGGAGCCTGGGGCACAGACAGCGACGGCACCAAGCCGATCCTGCGAGCGTAAGCCAACCAGTGCTGAACAGCCGAGTGGAGCTGCTTGCGAACATTAGGCCCGTGGGCAACCTCCCCGGTCTGCAGGCAGAGGTCCAGGGTGGCAGGCTTGGCCAGGTCCATCGGTTCCAGACCATGGCCTTTCAGAAAATCACCCACCCGGGCCAAAAGGTACAGGTGAGTGCGGACGTGGTTGCGACGATGACCCGCGAGGCGCAGATGCTGCGCGAACGGCTCCAGCCAGGCTCGGGTCTTCAACGGGCGGGTCTCCGGGTCTATCAGCGGCTCAGGCACCAGTAATCCCGTCGCCCGGGCGTAGCGAAGCCAGCACCCAACGGAATCCCCGATCTGGCGCCGAGACGCTCCCCCCAACGGGACCTGCCGGGAGTCCTCCAGGTCTTCCAGATACCGCTCCACCACTCCGGGCTCGGCCAGCCGGAGGGGCTCGCAGCCGCCTGCTTCAAGCCAGGCCGCCAGCTTTCTCAAGCGGCTGAGGTAGCACTTGATCGAGTTTCGGGTGTAGCCTCGCAGCTCAAGCCACTGGCTGAACTCCGTGAGCCAGCTGCTGGCCATCAAAAGTACCGGCAGGGCTCGCCGGTCGCGGCGCCCGTCACCCAGGCCGCGAAGGCCTCCCGGTGCCTGCTGTCCCAGCGCTGGACCTGCACCAGGTCGAAGCGGTTCTCAGTGTTCCAGATGTGGCGCAGGAACGCGATGACGCCCTGCGCGGCGGGAGTCAGGGAAGCCCACGGCAGGCTCGCCAGATGAGTCGGCCCAAAGTTCTCGGGCAGTTGGCGGGTGTTACAGGCAAATTGGATGGCGTGGAACTCGAGCGCGATCCTCCGCCACCCCTCGATCGGCGTGGAGATTGGCTTCACAGCGGCCCCTCGCACAGAGAGCCAGCGTAGTCAGGCACACGGTCGCGGCAGCTCTCTCTCAAAACGGGCACTCCTCGAGCAGCCAGCTCTCGTCTGCCGATTCGCGCACCAAGCTGCGCTGCTCGAGCTCCTCCAGGTGGCCGCTGAACCAGGCTTGCAGCCACCGGTAGCCGGCCCGACAGTCCTCAACCTCGAGGGCCCACCCATCAGCCGGTGGTGGGGGCGGGACACTGGCGAGCAGGGCCATCATGGTTCCCCGCAGCCAGCGAGCCGGCGGAACCGTTTCCTTCCAGGCCGTGAGCACCTCGTCCAGATGGCCCTGCTCGACCCACTCCACGCGCCCGGTTACGGTCTGGAGAGTCTCCAGCAGGTCCGAGGAGAGGGCGTCAGCCGAATTGCAGACCACCAGGTCGACCCGGCCGCCATAGATGTCGAGCAGTTCCTGAAAGGTGGCCTGGAGGCTGGAGCTCGAGACCGGCCATTGTAGCCGCCGGCCCTCGAGCAGGCGAGGAACCCGGTCCTCGCCCTGAACTGTCAGGACCAGGCGCAAAGAGTCGGGGCTTGTATCCAGAGCACATACGAACATCGCCGCTAGTCCGCCCAACTGCTGAGCTGGCCGGATACCGACGGGCTGGCCAGACCCTCCCGCTGAAGGCGGTCCCCCAGCGAGCGCACGTGCCGGCTGAGACCGGCATAGATCCAGTCCCAGCCTGTCCAGATGGCGAAGTTCGGGTTCTCGACCAGGCGGCTCATGGCCAGTCCGCAGAGCCACTCGCCGCGACGCCAACGGCACTGCAGGCCGAGCGAACGCCAAAGCTCCACGACATCCTCCAGTTCCTCGTCGAGAACCGTCTCGATTCGGTAGCCCCGGCGACGAAGCGCGTCGGCGCAGGCCTGAGGGGTCCGGGCCGTCAAGACGAAGGCATCGATTCGGATCCCGTAGCGCGCTTCCAAGGTCTCGACGCGTCGAATCACTCGACCGGGATCCATGCACCCCCGCCAACCTGTGCCCTCAGCGCAGAGCGGGAGCTGGCAACGCCGGTCGAGCGTTCCCAGAACCAGTTGAGTCGCCCGGGGGGACATATCCACAGTGCACCACCAGTAATTCATAGCTGTCACCTCCTTCAGCCAGTCTAGAGGGGCGCAACCACAGGCACGAGCGCAAAAACGGGACCTGTACGTTCGGGTCTGAGGCCAGCCAGACCCCGTGGCTTGGCAGAAAGCTCGGCGGCAGCAGGAAAGCAGGCCCTCAATTCAGGTGTCGAGGGCAATCGGGCCAAACGTTGGAGGGTCGTCGAGGTTCGGGAGCTAGAGCAGGGCGAGGTGAGCGCGCGAGGTCTTGGTGCCGTTGTAGTCCAGCCAGGCCACCCTCAGTACACCCAGGAGTTCCCAGGTCTCGGAGTAAGTGCAGCTGGCTGATTCCGGCAGGGTCCAGCCAGGCCGCAGTCGGCCCAGGCGGCGCCCGGCCGAAGCCCTGACCTCCTTAAGCCGATCGATGAAGGCTCGGATCCAACGGCGAGGAGTACCCGCGTTATACAGGGCCCACCGTGAACAGACTGCTTCCATCGGCTCGGGGATTACCCGCGACTCGAGGACGTCGTCGATGACTGGAGCCACGTAGTGCTTGCGCGCAACCAGGAAGTGCGGTTGCGCCCTGAACTTACCGTGCACCTTGCACAGCAACTGCTGAACCCAGACTCCGTCTTCCTTCTCCCAGGGCTCCGACGAGAGCTTCGCACCCCTTCTGGGTTTGCCCTTACCGATGACCCGGCAGTTGGCGCTGTGCTTGGGGCAGTCCGCTCGAATCGTCACGACGCCCGTAATTTCGCTATCCTTATGGGTCTTGATCTCCTCCCGAATCCCGAGTAACCTTGCATCCCTGGTGGTGCTTTGAACAACTCACCATACCCAGGGCTGGGGGCAGCATCTTCACAGATGGGCCCCCTTTTCGTGCTTGCAAGCCGGCAATCTCGCCACGATAACCCACTCGCAACATAATG
>JAQSCO010000065.1 GCA_029945445.1 Lacunisphaera sp.
GCCTCGACCTTGCGCCGCTGGTGTCCGGGGAGAATATCCCCGCTATGGTCACGCTCACCCTTCCGGGTGACTGGCTCGCGGTTGCTCCGACTGCGGCGGTTATGGCGCGTAAGTTCGATCGGTTTGCTAAGGCGTACATCAAGAAATGGGGACCGCTGTCGTGTATCTGGAAGCGCGAATTTCAGCGGCGCGGCGCGCCTCACTATCACCTGTGGATGGTTCCGCCGGTCCCGCAAGCTCGGATGCAAGAATTTCGTGAGTGGCTGTCGTTGGCGTGGACTCGCGTTCTTTTCTCAGATCAGCCTGGACGAAATATGGGACATGCTTCCGGGTGCGTTTGCTCGGAGTGGTGCCGTTCGTTGGCTGCGGGTACTGGGGTGGATTTCGTTGCGGCGCTGCGTGCTCGTGACCCTAACCGGCTGGCGGAATACTTCCTCAAAGAGTCCGGCCATAGTGAGGCGAAGGCGTATCAGAATGGTGCCCCTGTCGAGTGGGCGGGGCAGTCGATCGGGAGATTCTGGGGTGTGCGTGGCCTCGAGAAATCGGTTCGGACAGTCATGGTCAACCCTGAGCATCAATACCGGGTCTGGCGGGTTATGCGTCGTGTGCGTCTTGCTCGGTCGATGCCGACGCATCAGTGGACCGTGGACCGTGGGCACTCCGTCTCGGGCACGGTGCGCACTCGTCGCGTGACTCGTCGTAATCGTTCGACCGCTGCGGCGGGGTGGGTCGCCGTCAATGATGGGGCGTCGTTCGGTGCTCTGCTCGGTCGGTACGCCTCGAACCTGACCGAAGATAGTTTCGATTTCAAAGTGCCGCCGGCTACGACTTCCGTTCGAACATCTGTACTACCGGCACGGCGCGGCAATCGCTGGCGTCGAGTGTGGTCAGATCGTCCGTCGGTGGACTTTTCTGAAATTGTCATGCCCCTGAATGGCGCGAGGTTGGCTTCTAACGGCCTGACCCCCCGATCTGGCAACCCAGTACCCCCCCCATTTCTGAGTGTTGCCTGAGCGTGTTTCGGGGTGTTTTTCGTGGACTTTTGCCCCTCTGAGCCGACCCACCCGATAGCCAGAGGCATGCGGCTAAGCCGGTGGTGTCAGGGGTGGCCGTAGGCCAATCGCGTGCGATCGCGTAGCGCCCTTGACGCCTCCGAGCGTGTCGCAAGACTCTTGCTATGGGTGGTGAGGCGGACGCTGGGTAGTCCCCTAAGAGGGGGTAGATGCGGTTGTCTTTGGCCCGCATTTATGGCATAGGGTGACCATTAATCAACCCGCTGCAAACGGGACTCAAACAAACGGAAATGAGAAAATCGCATGCCTACGCTCAAAGAGGCGGCTGTCGTCGTCACAGGTCAGATCATCGATATCGAACGTCTTAGCAATTTCGAAACGAAGGCTTACGACGGTCTGCGCGTCGTGATCGCAACGGGCGACGGCTTCGCTCAGGTCAAGCTCTCTATCGAAGATTCCGAGCTGGCTCGGCCCGCTGCCGGTACGTCGGTTGCATGGCTGGTGCGTTACGGCGCTTGGGCTCGTGAGGGCTCCGGTAACGCGAATACCTCGTGTCGCTTTGTGCGTGTCGTCGAGGAAGAATTCCTCGGTCGCACTCAGGCGATTATCAAGAGCATCCCGAAGGCCGCGTAACTTCCCCTGCTGATTCGGGCGGGAAGGCTGCAACCTTCCCGCCCCGGCGATCAAAGCCGACTGGCGAAACGGAACGCCAGCGGCCCCGACTATACGTGCTTTAGGGGTGTCTCTCGTGCCAATTTCTCCACTGCCGGATGGTCCAGGCTTCGGTCTGGCTCCGGGTCAAGGTGTGTTCTTCAACGCCTCGCTGACTCTGCTCCCCGTCGTCGTCATGGCGTCGGCGGTCGTCTGCATCATTCTCATGCTTGCGTGGTTCGTACGGGACCGTCGACCTGCCCGCCCGACTGCGCGGCGCTCGGTGTCGATGTGACTGCCGAGCAAGCGTTAGAGGCGCTGGACGTAGCTCACGCCGCGTTCGTTCTGCTCATGGTTTCCCTCGTGCTGGTGGCCTTCGCGCTCGGGCTCTGGGCGATCAAGCTGGTGCGACCATGACCGCGTTAGTCGCCCTCGTGCTCGTGCCGTGGGCGATCTTGTACGGCCTGCGGGCGTTCGTAGAAATCACTCGATGATGGACCCCGCCGAGATTGCATCGTTCATTCTCACGGCGTTCGCCTGCGGGCTGGGCGTCGGTGTGCTGGTCGAATTTTCAAAGGGCGGGCGCGCATCATGAGCCCCTTCCTTCCCAAGCCCCTCCCTCGCATCCGCGTGGGGGGTCCTGCAATAACTGAAAGAAAGGACCGCCAGCCATGACCGCTGTCGAGTTCACGTCCATCCTGACCGACGCCGCTACCGGAGCGCTTCCCTACCTCGCGGGCGGTGTTGCGGCTGGTGCCGTCATCTTCGCCGTCACGCTCGGGCTGCGTAAGGGCGTCGCTGCTCTCCGTCTGATCGGAAAGTAACCCCCTCGGCCCCCCTGTCTCTCGGCTGCAAAAGAGAGACAGGGGGGCTTCACCCTTTTCGTCCCCCCTTCGCTGCAACGGAGTTCAAAATGCGTCGTCTCGTGCTTTTCCTCACGGCTTTCGCGCTGGCTGTCATGTTCGCCGTCGTGCCGACCCCCGACCGCGCTAGCGCCGTCACTGTCCCCCCTGTTGCTCCGGGCATCCCGACCCCGGTCAACATTCTGCCGAGCGTCGTTAAGGGCGCGATCAACGGCCCGACTGGGGCGACGAATATTGCTGTGCTCATGGCCACGTTCGCCAAAGATGCGCGCTTCTGGAACTACGTCAAGACCATCAATGCGGGCGGCACCCTGACTGAAGCTCAGTCGATCGCCTACCTCGCGCAAAAGGCCAACTTTAAAGTGCCAGCGATCGCGGGCGGCGGTCTTATCAAGCTCGCAAACGGCGTCGGCGTCGCGCAAGTCGGCCTGCAAGTCGGACTCTGGGCGGGTAACGGGGTGGCGACTGCGCTGGGCTTCGACGCTAATTCCATCTGCGTTCAAGATGCTCCAGGCGGACCGCTTCGGGCAATCGGCGGTGTGCTGAACGGCGCGGATTGTTCCTCGTATGACATGACACAGGAAGCGATTCAAACGGCCAATAATGACGCGATCGCGGGCATGGTTGCCACCCGCATTTGTTTGCCGGATGGGTCGGCGTGCATGCAGTACGTCGGGTTGGGCTCGAACTGGGGCTCTAACTTCACGCAATGCTTCGACTTCGCCGGTGAGGGCGACGCCACGGTGAGGTTCTACCGGGATGGGGTTCAAGTCGAGCAAGGGTCCATTGCTACGTGGAAGTTCTACGGACAGACCTTTAACGGCGGTCAAGGCGTGGGCCATTGCTCGGCGTTCCCACTGGGCACGGCGCTGGGTGTTCGCTATACCGATAACGCCGCGCTCAGCGGGTACAGCATTACCCCCTCGGGTGGTTCGCCGGTAATGGGCACCGTGGGGACGGCTGTGGCTGACCCTGACCGTTTCCTCAAATGCACCCTGCACACGACCGTTGGGGACGTAGCCGGCTTCTCGGCCAGCTTCAAAGAATCGGCTTCGGAGTACCCCGCAATTCAATGCCCTGAGCTACCGTCTGGCGGCGTCCTGCAGGGCTGGACGATCACCCTTGTCGGTGGTCCTGACGAGCTGGTGTTGCGGGAAGAAAATGTGACCCCGGAATATGGCGACTGGGGCACGACCTACCCGGAATGTGGTGAGGGAACGTGCATGCTCGACCTGCAAAAGGCGGGTCTGTCGTGCTTCTCCGACCCCGTACCCTGTGCGGACTGGTTCGCTGACCCCGACAAAGAGGCAACGTATCAATGTCGCTACGGGGATAACCCTGTGGCGCTCTCCGAGTGCTCCCTGTACGGGCCGAGCTTCAAGCCTTCCGCCACGACGACTGGGCAGGAATATGGCGACCCGACCACTGGTGAAGCGGTCACGACGACTCAGCCTAAGGATTCCGCCACCTTCGGAGATGGGGTGCTCGACCCCGAAGGCCAGCGGGCGTGCTTCCCGACCGGCTGGGCCGTCCTCAACCCTGTCGAGTGGGTTACTAAGCCGGTCCAGTGCGCCTTGCAGTGGGCGTTTGTGCCTCGTACGTCGGTCGTCCAGGCGAAACTGTCGGACCTCGATAAGGCTTGGAGCTCAACGCTTCCGTACCGCCTGATTGCCACGGTCACGGCGTGGGACTTCATCCCCCCGCCCTCGGGCTGTAACGGCATCACCGTCTCGGTGTGGTTCCTCGGTCCGCCTTTTCAGATCATGGAAGCCTGCCCCGGCGACATGCTCGAACCTCTCGCGTACTGGTCGCGGATCTTCGGAAATATCTCCTTCGCCGTCTACGGCGTCATTGCCCTCACCCGCCACGTAGCTCGCATCTTCGCGTTTGGGGGTATCGGGGAATGATTCTTGAATGGCTTCTCGGCATCGGCGTCACGATTGGCGACTGGTTCGCATCCCTGTTCCCTGACGTGGAAGTCCCGCCCTTTCTGACCGGGCTCGACTCCATGCTTAACGATCTTTTCGCACAACTTGGCGGAGTGTCTGTGTGGGCCGACTGGGGCTTCATCTTCGTCGTCGTCGGGGTCGTCGTCGTCGTCTGGGGTATTGCTTTCACGATCAAGATCGTTCGCGCGATTGCCTCGTATCTGCCGTTCATCGGTGGTGCTGGATGATCGGCCCCGACCGGCGAAGGCGCGCCAGCGCCGAGCGGTCGCGGCCCCCATTCAACTCACCTAGGAAAGGAACATCGTGAAAGCCGCAAAGGAAACTCGACGGGTAGCGATAGCACTCGAACGTCTGGCAGAAACTCCCCGCTCGCGGGATACGGCCCGCACACCAAAGCCCGCAAGGCTCCCCCTCGGATATCGGCTCAAGTCGGCTCTCTACTCGTCGGCGTCAAAGTCGGCTAATGCGACTCGGGCGCGTCGAACGTTCCCGATCATGGCGTACGTCGGCCCCAACGGCGGTGGGAAATCCCTAGCAATGGTGAAGGACACTCTGCCGTCGCTGCTGCGCGGCCGCAATGTCCTGTCGACCGTTCGACTGCTGGACCCCACGACCGGCGACCCTCACCCCGGATATATCCCCTTCGTGGACTGGGACCAACTGTTAGAGGCCGAAAACTGCGACGTGCTCATGGATGAAATGGTCGGAATCGCCGGGGCGCGTGAATCGGCAAAGCTCGACGTGAGGGTGCAAAACATCCTCGTGCAGCTCCGCCGACGCAACGTTATTTTGCGCTGGTCTGCTCCCAACTGGCTGCGCGCTGACAAGATCGTCCGGGAGGTCACTCAGGCAGTCACAGAGTGCCGCGGCTTCTACGCCGATCGGCGTCACACGGCGCAAGCGGATGAGGATTCGCTGGTGCTGTGGGCGCCCAAACGGCTGTTCTCGTTTCGCACTTACGACACTCTCGATTTCGAAGAGTGGACGTCTGGGCGGCGCGACAAAATGCCAGCCGGTGTTGTCGAGTGGTTCAAGGGTCCGGGCTCGGTGGTGTTCGACTCTTACGACACTCTCGACGCTGTTGAGCGAGTCCAGGGGGGCGACGAAGGCGGTCGGTGTACGACCTGCGGCGGTTCGTCACCTCGACCGAAGGCCTGCTCGTGCGCTCGTGACCATTCGGGCCGTCATATCCCCGCAAACGATCTGCTCGGCGCGGCTCCCGCGTTCCTTGCGGACCTCGCTCTAGCCTGACCCAAACGGAGAATGGCCCGCCTTGCTCGGCGGGCCATTCCGAAAATCAAGGATTGCGCCCCTGATATGAGAAACGCTAGCACTCACTCAGACACAGATGCTTTTTGCGGCTGGTGTGGCGCGTGGACTGTTGTCCGCCCCGTCACGGTCGCCGTCGGCTGTCTATGGCTCTGCTACGCCTGCTATTTGCCCTCTGAGGGCACGCTGTGAGGGCCGACGCCTTGGCGGCGGCTGGGCTTGTTAGTTATGCCATAGTTCCCCCCACGTCCGAGCCGGTCCCCGACTTCATGGCCGGGTTCTTCCGGTTCCCTAGCGCCGAAATGCTCGATGTCGCGGCGTCGATGTGGCCGGAATCTCACGACCCGATTTCCGGTACCGGCTGGCACACTCGGGGCGTTCGTGAGGTCAAGCACGAGGGTGTGCGGGCGGATGGTCGTCGGCGGGTCTGGTACACACATGAGACTGTCGAGATTGGTGAGCATCGTCACCCGACTCGGGGAAGCTGGCCTCGTGTCGAGATTGCGCCGGGCATGGTCCGGTTTGCGCGTCGTGATATCGAACGGGCCGAACGTGCCGCTGCGCGGGCGTCAGACCCCGAAAATTCGACGCGGCGCGCTGATCGTGAGTATCTTGTTCAGCTCGAAAATGAACCTATGGCGCTTGTTGAGCTGCGTCCTGATCTGCCGGGGCGGGTGGTGTCGGCGTGGTCTCGGAAGTCTCAAGTCATGATGCGTCGAGCTATCGCAAGCCTCGACCTTGCGCCGCTGGTGTCCGGGGAGAATATCCCCGCTATGGTCACGCT
>JAQSCO010000066.1 GCA_029945445.1 Lacunisphaera sp.
AGCTCCTGGACCTTTTCCGGATAATCGGCGGCAAGATCGCTGGTCTCACCAGGATCCTCCGCGAGATTGAAGAGCAGGCCGGGCGCCACGACAGGAGTGCGGCGCCATTCACTGATGCCGCCACGTTCGGTCACGAGGCCCGGCGGCAAATACTTCCAGTCGCCCTTGCGGACGGCCACTTGATCAAGCGCCTCCTCGAGCAGGGCTTCCCGACCGTGTTGGGACTGCCCCAGCAAAGCGGTGAGAACATTCTGGCTGTCGGGCGCGGCGTTTCCGGGCACCGGTTTCCCGATGAGTGCCGCAAAGGACGCATATAAATCGACCTGACTGACAAGGGCGTCCGAAACTCCGCTCTTCACCTTTGCGGGCCATGACACAATGAGTGGCATGCGGGTGCCTCCCTCCCAACGGCTGTATTTGCCACCGCGGAAGGGTCCGGCCGCCTTGTGCGACCCGTGCTTTTCGAACGCCCCATCCCAATAGCCGTCGAACAACACCGGTCCGTTGTCGGAAGACAACACGATCAGCGTGTTTTCATACTGGCCGGTTTCCTTCAATGTCTCAATCAGCCGGCCCACGCACCAGTCGAAGGATGCGAGTGCATCTCCGCGCGGACCCAAGGCGCTTGAGCCTTGGAAGCGCTCGTGCACCATGCGGGGCACGTGGATTTCCGTGGACGCGTAGTATAGGAAAAAGGGCTTGTCCTTCGGTTGCCGGATGAAGGTTACCGCCTTGGCCAGGTAAGTATCCGCCATGTCCTCGTCGCGGAAGCGCGCCTGATGTCCGCCGGACATCCAGCCGATGCGGCTGATCCCGTTGACGATGGTGCCGGAATGCTGCTCGTCAGCCTGCACCCGCAGCAGTTTGGGATGGGAAATGCCAGTCGGATCCGCCCCGATCTGTTTCTCGTAACTGACCTGCACCGGATCCTGCTGATCGAGACCGACGATGCGGCCGTTTTCCACATAAACGGAGGGGGTCCGGTCAGCTGTCGCCGCCATGAGGAAGGAATAGTCAAAGCCCACCTCGCTAGCGCCGGGCGCGATGGGCCTGTTCCAATCGAGCGGTTTTTCGGGCGACCCGAGGCCAAGATGCCATTTGCCGACGGCGGCGGTCGTGTAGCCGTTAGCACGGAGGAAAGCGGCGACCGTCGGCCGCTGCGGGTCGATGATAAGCGGAGCGTTGCCCGGCAGCACGTGCGCCTCCTTGTTGCGAAAAGCATACTCGCCGGTCAGCAAAGAATAGCGCGACGGCGTGCAAGTGGCGGCCGAGCAGTAGCCGGAGGTGAAGCGGATGCCTTCGGTGGCCAGTTTGTCAACGTTAGGCGTCTGCGCTCCGGTTCCGCCGTAGCAACCAAAGTCTCCGTAGCCAATGTCGTCACCATAAATGATGACGATATTGGGGACGGCTGCCCCGGCCGCGGAAGCGACAAGCGGAAAAAGAGTAAGTGCGATACACAAAAAATTGTGTTTCATTATTCAAGAATCCGCAGGATATCCGCTCCACCGCAACATCCGACTAAGTGCATCAGTTCAACAGAATTGTGCGACCTGTCCGGCAATGCGGTAGTTTGGCGCGTCGAGCGCGACCGGTTGCCTAGACTGGGAACCGATCGTTCCTCGCCCGGGCACAAAGGGCACGCACATTGAATTGGTTCAACGAAATGCTGGTTGGCTCACCTGAATCGATCATATTCACCTAATAGGCCGAGCTTCGCCCCTCGATCGTCAAGGCCGCGCTCCTCGTGTCTAAATTGCAGTCGTTTTGCGCCTCCGTTTATGAGCCCCACCCATCCACTCTGCAGTAAGAAAGCCCACGTTCGTCACCTCATCTTCCTCCTCGTTCTTGCCACCGGTGGTGCGGCGCGAGCGTTGGCGCTGGAGCCGACGCGTCCGCAGGTGGTGCGACCACCCGAGAGCCAACGACTCGCTGATCCCCCGCGCGTGCAAACCGAGCGAAACTACGATGAGGCCAAGGTCGGCTCCTACACCCTGCCGGATCCGCTGAGGCTGCAAAGCGAAGAACCGGTTCGCGATGCTGAAACCTGGCTCCGGCGGCGGCGACCCGAACTGCTCGCCCTTTACGAAAAGGAAATCTACGGTCGGGTGCCGGTCACAGCCCTGAAACTGCATTTCGCGATGACCTCCACGACTCCGGACGCGCTGGATGGGGCCGCCATCCGACAAGACTTGGTTGGCCGCATGGGCGATGGCGCGAACGCTCCTGCGGTCCGGTTGGTGCTGTTCCTACCCGCCAAGGCGCCCAGACCCGTTCCCGTCGTGCTGCACATGCTGTTCAAATCACCGCCCGACGACTCACGAAAAGTCACCGGTGAAGCGCGCACTGCACCGGAGATCATCGCCCGGGGTTATGCCTATGCAGTGTTCAGCTATGCTGATGTCGAGGGTGATCACGCCCACGACAATCTCGCCCTGGTGCGCCGGGCGGCCCTCGCACCAGGCCAGGCGGTTCCCGCCTCTGACGAGTGGGGCACGGTTGCCGCGTGGGCTTGGGCGGCGAGCTGCGTCATCGATCATCTTGAGACCGAGCCGGCGGTCGATGCGAAGCGGGTCGCACTGGTCGGTCTCTCCCGCCTGGGCAAGACCGCCCTGTGGGCCGGAGCCCGCGATCCACGCTTCGCCCTGGTATTTTCCGCCTGTTCCGGAAAACTCGGCGCCGCACTTTCCCGCCGCAACTACGGCGAGAAATTGGACGACATGTCGGTCAATTTCCCTTGGTGGTTCACCTCGGAATTTTTCCACTATGCCGGACGATGGGATGACCTCCCACTGGACGCGAATGTGCTCATCGCCTGAATGCGCCGCACCCGGTGCTGATTACTGCTGGCACCGAGGATCAGGGCGCCGACCCGCGGGGAATGTTCCTGGCCGAGGTGGCAGCGGGCCCGGTCTACCGCCTGCTCGGCCGGCGCGGACTCGAAGTTGATACGATGCCGGTCGATGTCCCGTGTCTCGCCGGCGATCTCGCCTTTTTCTGCCACACTGGCAGCCACGCGCTCACGGACCCGGACTGGCGGGTGTTTCTCGATTACGCCGACTCCCGCCTGAAATGAACGGCGAATAGCTGTTGCGACGCTGGACACCTCACCCCGATTGCCGTTAACATATTGCACTCAATTTTCTTATCCCATGAAAACCGCCTCCCTTCATTGCGGCCGCTTGGTGTTGCTCGGGCTGGCTCTCGCCACCGCTCCGCTCGCGGCTGAACCCTTTCCCTTCAGGATCCCACCAAAGAAGCCAGATCGCCCTTTGAGCGAGGCGATGAACCGCCTCTACGACCAATACATGGCGCTGATGCCAGAGGACAGCGAACTCTACTCGAACTTCCGCTACACCCCTCTCAAGGGCTTGGATTACCACGATGGTGACGGCACCATATCACGTCGCGATCCGTCAAAGGTCATCAAGGTCGACGGCAAATACTACGTCTGGTATACCCACCGACGCACCACCACCTCGGCTCAGGGCGCGGCCAAAGCCACCGATACCATCCCTTCCAGTGACTGGGATCTTTGCGAGATATGGTATGCTACCAGCACCGATGGTTTCACTTGGACCGAGAAGGGAGTGGCCGTCCCACGCCCGCCCAAACCCCAACCGGGCTGGCGGTCCGCTTGCACTCCTGATATCCTCATCTGGAAGGGCAAATATTACCTCTACTATCAGGCTTTCGCGGACGTTTCCGGCCGCCGCGGCGACGACTGCCCAGTCGCAGTCTCCTATGCCGACTCGCCCAATGGTCCCTGGACGTCAGCTAACAAAATCGTCATCCTGAACGGGGCGCCGGGCGAATGGGATCAATACTCCATCCACGACCCCTACCCGCTCGTTTATAAGGGAAAGATCTACCTCTACTACAAATCGGATTGGAACGGAAAGCCGGTTCTGCTGCGTGCCACCGGTCTCGCGACCGCCGACGATCCCCTCGGACCGTTCACCAAATGCCCTCTGAACCCGGTCATAAACTCGGGTCATGAGACAACCCTATTCCCGTTCAAAGGGGGCATCGCCGCAATCGCCCAGCACAACGGACTAGAGCACAATACCATTCAGTATGCGCCCGATGGGATAAACTTCCACGTCGAGTCGACCACGACCTTCCCGCCCATCGCCGCCGGCCCCTACGTGCCTGACGCCTTCACCGACACCACGGACGGACGCGGCATCACCTGGGGCATTGCGCACTTCACCACGGCAGGAGAAAGCCGCGCAACACAACATAGCATCCTCACCCGCTTCGACTGTGATCTCAGCCAGGACGTGAACGACCCGGAGATGAAAAAGACGGATCTCAGTCTTCGTCCGGAGATCTACTTTTCCCAGACCCTCTCACGCGCCCAGCAAGAGCGCATCACCAAAGAGACCCGCACCGATTTGCAAAAGCCCTGACGCGGTTGATCCGGCGCGGGAGCCCGCGAGATCTTCACCGCGGAATCAGTGCCGCACCGGCAAGGTCGAAGGCCCGCGAGATCTTGCCGTCGGACTCTTTCGGGACGGTGATCTTTAGTTCGCATTGCGCGTGCTGCCAGTCGACTTGCCCGGAGTAGCCGAGCAAGTACACGGCATCAATCGTGCCACGCCGGAGCACCAGTGACTTGATGGTGACTTTCCCCTCCGCCGGCAGCACCAGCACGATGGCAAAGACTTTGCCCGCCTGCGTAGTGAAGCGCTCGTCCTCGGCGGTGAAACCGAACTCCTCCTTGAAATGCCTGCCAGTCTTCGAAGCTAACCATCCGCGCCCCGCATGCGGCGGAATGATTACGACGCATCACACTGGAAATCCCGGCATAATGGCCAGGGCCGGCGCGCTCCTGACTCCGGGCGAAATGGAGCAGTCTTTCGCGATCAGTTGCCCGATTACAAAATTCTTCCCTGCCGCCAACGCCGGCGGACCGAGCTTCATCAAGGCGGTGGTCGCGCCATGCGTGCATACCCCGCTGCGCATCATACCGCTGGGCGGGATCGGTGGGCCCAATCCCGCAGAATATCTGCGGTCGCCCGTGGTCATCGCCGGTGGGAAAATACCGACCTCACGAGAAAGGCGCTGGCGTCCGCCTCGGTGGCCTGACCTATCACCGGAGCAGCCGACGGGGTATTTTCCCGGAAAATCGTTATGCCAGTGCCGTCCAGTCGAGAACGCGACTTTGGATAATCTAGTGGACGCCAAGGCGGGCTACGCCTGGCCCCGACGCGGCCGGGCAATGCACTGGTCAGCGAATGTTCCGCACCAACGCGGCTCGCGCGCGCTTCTTGTTTCCGTGTTTAATCGCAGTGAAGATTGCCACGTGCTCCCGGTGGTTCTCCGTCCAGTCGTGCAAACGATCATAATGCAGGAACATGGCCGACGTCACCTGTTTCCACAGACCGAGCAATCTGTCCGCTCCGCTCGCTTCGACAAAAGTGCGATGAAAATCCATGTCAGTCTTGATGATGCCCGGCAACAATCCGGCGGTGCAAGCCTCCCGGTTTCTCTTCAAGCTGTCCTCCAACGCAAGAAGCGCAGCGGGATCTTTTCGATCGATGAAGCGAGCGAGGGCAAACTGCTCCACCTTGAGTCGTATCTCCACGACCAGCGGCTGAATATCCTGCTCCATACGGTAGCCAACCTTGACTCCGCAGTTGGGCGTCGCCACGAGCAGGCCTTCTTGGGTCAGCTGCAGGAGCGCATCCCGAATGGGCGAACGACTGACGTTGTAGCGCTTGGCTAAGACGAATTCCCTGAGGTCCTCACCCGGCTTGAATATCTGGCTGATAACATCGTCGCGCAAGCGATGGACAACCTGTTCGCGAATCGTTCGGAAAATCTGTTGTTCAGGCATGGGAGTGAATGGGGCAGAGTGAATGAACTGAGTATTTCATACAAAAGACGCCAGACAATTCAACCTAATTGTCCCTGACATGCAATGCACAACCGCCCCGATACCGCGGAATGGCGACAAAGTCCGGCGGCGCCGACGGATCAAGCCGTCCGTGTGGTCAGCTGACCGGCCTCAAGTTTTCGAGCCACCCGGAGTGTTAGTCTGGGAGCTGGTTAT